>CAVVBH010000034.1:0-105186 GCA_963746365.1 Ilumatobacteraceae bacterium
CCCCGTGCCGTGGGCGGCATCGCACAAGCGTGTCTCACCGTCGGCGATCTGTCCAGCCCCAACGCCCTCGAGTGCCGCGAACGGGCCGCACCTGTGGGGCGTGATCCACACGTGGATCATCGGAGCCGGAGGGTGCTTGACGAGTGGGGCCGGGCACTGGCCGGCGGAGTCGGTGACGCCGCGGACGAGCGGCTGAACAGGATCGTCGGTGAAGCAGAGGTTGTCGTGGATGTGCCACTGCATCAGCGCCCCACCGATGTCGGGAACATCGGTGAGCGCGACGGTGTCGGGCAGGAAGTACATCGCGCTGACAAGCTTCTTCGATCCATCGGGTTGGGGCTGGTACACGAGGCTCTCGGGCTGGTCGGGATCGAGGGCGACATCGTCGTTGATCAGGTCCCACTTGATGAAGTGCTCGTATCCCGTCAGCCCGTCGCCGATGCTGTGGTAGCCGGCTGCCTCGGCAACTTTGTAATCGGACCATTGCGGCAGGCGAACAACGTTGAGGGCGACCAGGTTCTCGGCTGCAGCCTGCTGTTCGGGCGTCACCCCGGCGACACCGCCGAGGTCGATCGGCTGGGTCGGATCGTACGGCTTCGTGGCGACTGCAGCTGCGGTGTGCGAATGGGGCTGGTTGCACATGTCGACCCGCTGGTCGTCGGGCACAGCTGCTTGCCCTGCACCCACGCCTTCGAGTGCCGCGAAGACGCCGCACGGATGCGGGGTGACCCACACGTGCACCATCGGGTTCTCGCCGCCGGTATTGACACCGTTGGCGCACTTGCCGTTGGCGTCGGTGATGCCGACGACCGCGCGGCTTGCCATCGGGGCCGGGCGCCCAGCACAGGTTGCCGTGGTTGTGCCATTGCATCAACGGACCTGCGAACGCCAGCAGGCTGGGATCGTCGGTCGGTCGGGCGCTGGCGATGTACATCGCGCCGGCCAACGTGCGGCTCTCGCCGTTGACCGTGTACACGAGTGACTCCGGCTGGGTCGGATCCAGGAACGCGTCGTCCTCGATGAGCGACAACTTGATGTAGTGCTCGCTGCCCGTGCCCGCGTCACCGATGGAGGAATAGCCGTCGGCGACCGCGGTAGCCGTGTCGGCGTACTTCGGCAGGTCCTTCAGCGACTCTTCGATCAGGTTCTTGGCTCTGGCCTCCTGCTCGGGAGTCACTCCAGGCACGCCCGAGACGTCGATTGGCTGAGCCGGGTCCCAGGGGCGGGGCCAGGTGGCTGTGGCCGCAGGGGCGGCCACCGATGTGCCGTCGTCGGCGTGCGAGTGGGGCTGCGATTCGTCGATCACGGGAACCGCGACGCCATCCGAATCCGGCGCATCGGGGGCGACCGCAATGGAGGCGCCATCTGCGGTGTGAGCGTGCGGTTGCGATTCGTCGACCACGGCGCTGCCGTCTGCAGCCGCATGGGCGTGGCTGTGAACATGGGTGCCGCCACTGAGCATCGCCGGGATGGTCAGCGCGGCGACGGCCAGCGCCGGAAATGCCAGGCGAGGTGACGACGACTGTCGCCTACCGATCAGGGCTGCCGCCAGCGCACAGCCGACTGCTGCTGCCGCTAACAGCGCGCACGCCGTGTCGGCGAACTGCGCTGCCTCACGTTCTTCGAGACCTTCGATCCAGGAGATACCTGTGATGCGGGTGGTCAGCCAGGCGCCGACGGCTGCGGCGTTGATCGCGACGATGGCGACGGCAGCCAGCCGACTCGGCCGGGCCCAGGCAACGAGTCCTGCGCCGATCTGGGCAACTGCGCAGAGAATGAACAGGCGGGCCACTTGTGGATGTTCGGCGTGAACGCCCGCCGCCGCGGCGTGGATCACGCCGGCGCCGATCGAGGTCATGAGGGCAATCGTCAGCCCGGGCACGCGAGTTGACGCGACCGAACGGGTCGAATGGGTCTCGGCGTCCGTCGGCTCAAGCAAACCGCCGTCACCCGTCACGGCAAGCGTCATGGGTGGATTGTACGACCGATGCGCAGTGCTTCGAGTGTCGGCTCGGCAAATTCGGGCCGGCAGATCAGCAGGTCGGGCAGCCATGGATCGCGTTCGTTGAACACCATGGGTGAGCCGTCGATGCGGCTGACATGCAAACCGGCAGCGAGCGCGACTGCTGCGGGCGCGGCGGAGTCCCACTGGTACATGCCGCCGTCGTGCACGTAGATGTCGGCGTCTCCGGCAACGACTGCCATCGCCTTCGCCCCGGCGGAGCCGAGGCGCACGGCGTGGGCGTCGAGCGCGTTGGCGACGATCACGGCAACGTACGGATTGCGGGTGCGCGAGGTGACGAGAATCGGGTTCGCGCGGTGGATCTGCGGGACAGCGGAAGGCGGATCGGTGCAGAAGATGAGGTCGAGCGTTGGAATGCTGACCGCACCTGCGGCGAGATGGTCGGCATCCCACAGGGCGATGTGCACTGCCCAGTCGGGTCTCCCCAGCTCACCGAACTCGCTGGTGCCATCCAGCGGATCGACGATCCAGACCCGGTCGGTGTTGAAGCGGCGGGGGTCCTCCAGTCCTTCCTCCGACAGCACTGCGTCGCCGGGTCGGGCCGCGGCCAGTTCCTGCACGATGTAGCGATGACTGGCCAGATCGCCCGCGTCCATCACCTGCCACGCGGGGGCACCGGCTCGGGTCATCTCCTCTCGGATCTGCACCAACAGGTGTCCGGCGTCGACGGCCAACCGGGTGGCAAGCGCAGCATCGCTCTCGACATTCACGGTCTCGCTGTGCGCCGTGTCGCTGTTCACGGCGTCCGGCTCGTCATCGTCGACCGCTCCGGCGCGCTTCGCGCACCAGGGTGCGGACGTCGGTCTCGTCGGCGCCCTGCTCGACCAGGTTCGCGACGTGAGCCTCGAGTTGTTCGGCGGCTGCGTCGTCGAACGCGTCGATCCGTTCGTGCACCGTCACGGTGTTGACAGCCATCAACACGATCGCGGCCAGGACGATGATCCCTCCGATGGTCAGCACGACGCCGTTGTTGTTGCCGGCCACGGACGAGATGATCAGTCCGGCAATGCCGCCGACGAACACGGCGATGCACGCCCTGGTGATCAGTCGAGTGGCCATGAGACAGTGTTACCGGATCCTCGCGTGGTTCTCTACCGGACGAGTGGCTTGTACTTGATCCGATGGGGCTGGTCGGCGCTGGCGCCGAACTCCTTGTGGCGCCATGCCTCGTACTCGGTGAAGTTGCCTTCGAACCAGCGCACCTGACTGTCGCCCTCGAATGCCAAGACATGTGTGGCGATGCGATCGAGGAACCAGCGATCGTGACTGATCACGACGGCACAGCCGGGAAAGTTCTCCAACGAGGTCTCGAGGGCGCGCAGCGTGTCGACGTCGAGATCGTTGGTCGGTTCGTCGAGCAGCAACACGTTGCCCCCGCTCTTCAAGATCTTGGCGAGGTGCACCCGGTTCCGCTCGCCACCCGAGAGGTCGCCGACCCGCTTCTGCTGATCGCTGCCCTTGAAGTTGAAGCTGGCGCAATAGGCCCTGCCGTGGATCTCGCGGTTGCCGACCTTCATGTGCTCGACACCACCCGTGATCTCCTCGTACACCGTTGCGTCGGGGTTGAGCGTGTCGCGCGACTGGTCGACGTATGCGAGGTCGACCGTCTCGCCGATGGTGACCGTGCCGTCGTCGACTGTCTCCTGCCCGGTGAGCATCTTGAACAGGGTGGTCTTGCCGGCGCCGTTCGGGCCGATGATGCCGACGATCCCGGCGCGGGGGAGTGTGAACGACAGGTCCTCGATCAGCAGCCGGTCGCCGAATCCCTTGCGAAGACCTTCGACCTCGATCACCGTGTCGCCGAGGCGTCGACCGACGGGAATGGCGATCTCCAGACGATCCGGCCCGCGCTCGGCTGCCTCGGCCTCTTGCTGCAACTTGTCGTAGGCCGCAAGACGGGCCTTGCCCTTTGCCTGGCGGGCCTTCGGCGCCATTCGCACCCATTCGAGCTCGCGTTGCAGTGTGCGCTGACGTGCCTCGTTGCCCTTCTCCTCGCGGGCGAGTCGTTCTTGCTTCTGCTCGAGCCACGACGAGTAGTTGCCTTCGAAGGGAATGCCCCGACCACGATCGAGTTCGAGGATCCACTTCGCGACGTTGTCGAGGAAGTAGCGGTCGTGGGTGATCGCGACCACGGTGCCGGGGTACTCCTGCAGGAACCGCTCCAACCATTCGACGCTCTCGGCGTCGAGGTGGTTCGTCGGCTCGTCGAGCAGCAGAAGATCTGGTCGGCTCAGCAGCAGCCGGCACAGCGCGACTCGTCGGCGCTCGCCGCCCGACAGCGTGGTGACATCGGCGTCGTCGGGCGGGCAACGCAGTGCGTCCATCGCGATCTCGACGTTGCGCTCGAGGCTCCAGGCATCGGTGGCGGCAATGCGGTCTTCGAGCTCGGCCTGCAGCGCGCCGATCTTGTCGTAGTCGGCGTCGGGATCGGCCCACATCGCCATCACGTCGTTGTACCGATCGATGATCGATTGCACCGCGGCGACGCCGTCCATGACGTTGCCTCTGACGTCCTTCGTCGGATCGAGGTGCGGCTCTTGGGCGAGGTAGCCCACCGAGAAACCAGGGGTCAGCCGAGCCTCGCCGCTGTAGCCGTCGTCGAGGCCCGCCATGATCTTCAGCAGGCTCGACTTGCCGGCGCCGTTGGCGCCGAGCACGCCGATCTTGGCGCCCGGGTAGAACGAGAGCGAGATGTTCTCGAGCACCGTTCGATCCGGCGGGTAGACGCGGGCGAGCTTGTAACAGGTGTAGATGAATTCGTGAGCCATGGCGCGTGACAATCTACGGCGCTGCATTGCTAGGTACGACGCCCTCGTGGTGCTACGTTCACGCGCAGCGGTAGTCGCCACGACGATACGTTCAGCGAACGTTCGAGAAAGAGGTACCAACGGTGCTTGCAGTAGACGGATTCTTCAGCCGGGCAGCTCTGGGCAACTTCGGGTTCCGATGGCTGCACATTCTGGCCGGTATCACCTGGATCGGCCTGCTGTACTACTTCAACCTCGTGCAGGTGCCTGCGTTCGCCGCGTTCGGCGACGAGGCACGGGCTCGCAACATCGCTATCGACAAGGTGGCGCGCAAGGCGTTGTGGTGGTTCCGGTGGGCTGCCATCAGCACGTTCGTCACCGGCATCCTCATCGCAATTGTCACCGAGGACTACTTCGCGAATGAGTTCGGCAAGCAAGCCGGGGGCATCGCCATCAGCACCGGCATGCTCCTGGGAACCATCATGATGCTCAACGTGTGGGGCGTCATCTGGCGAAATCAGAAGGTGGTCCTGGCCAACGCAGCCAACGTCGTCGCTGGCGGCGAGGCCGATCCGGCCGCAGCAGCCGCCGGCCGCAGGGCGTTCATGGCATCCCGGCAGAACACCGTCTTCTCGGTCACGATGCTGTTTTTCATGGTCTTCAGGTCGCACAGCCCCACGAGCGGACAGATCCTCAGCAGCGGAAAGATGGCCGCCTTCTGGGTCATCGCTCTCGTGATCATCGTGGTGCTGGAGCTGAACGCCCTCGGTCTCCTGCCGTGGAAGACGGAACCCAACAAGGGCCTCAACGCGATGTACGACGGTCCGGGCGTGCGCAACGTGCTGATCAGCGCGTTCGGCCTGTGGGTGGTCTTCCTGATCCTCAGCGAGATCCTCCTGAAGGCCTGATCGCAGCGGCTGCGGGCCGCCAAGTCAGGTGACCGTGAGGGTGGCCTTCATGTTGGCGTGACCGGCGATGGTGCAGATCACCTTGTAGTCGCCGGGTGCGAGCGGCACTGATGTGCTGTCGATGTCGTTCCGACCGTTGACCTCCAGATCGATGCCCACGTCGACGCTCTCCGGGTCGATGAGGTGCAAGTCGTGCGGAAGGCTCGACTGGTTCTTGACGGCGATCGACACCTTGCCGTCGACCGAGGCGGCCTCATAGGACGGCTTGTCCCAGGCGATCCCCTCGATGGCCGTGATGACCACGGTGCCGGCGGGCAGCGTGGCGTCGCTGCTCGAGTCGCCGCCGCTCGAGCCGCAACTCGCCAGTGACAGAGCGATGAATGGAACGGCGACAAAAGTCCGGAAGCGCATGGATTGAATATATAAGTCGGGGCTTTGGAAAAACAACCGGTCGGAGGTCACCCTGATGGGAGCCTTCGAAACTGCACGTCGACAAGTACGCTCAGACGACGATGACAGCAACTGAATCCGCCGGGTCGGCCTTTGGCGCGAACTCGTGGCTCGTCGAGGAGATGTACGAGCAGTTCCGATCCGATCCCGGTTCGGTCAGTGAAACCTGGCGGGAGTTCTTCTCCGACTACAAGCCGGCTCTCGCGCAAGCGCAAGCGCAGTCTCCTTCGACACCAGCCCCGGCATCGGCGCCCTCTGAAGCGACCGCGGCGACACCTTCCGACGGCGCTGCGTCAGCCGCGGCCAAGCCAGCGCCTGCGACTCCGGACGACGTGGGCGATCCGATCCGCGGCGCCGGCGCCGCGATCGCCGCCAACATGGAGCGCAGCCTGTCGGTGCCGACGGCCACCAGCTTCCGCGACATCCCGGCCAAGCTGCTCGAGGTCAATCGAAAGGTCATCAACGGCTACCGCAGCCGCAGCGGGCAGGGCAAGGTCAGCTTCACCCACCTCATCGGCTTCGCCGTCGTACGTGCCATCGCCGACGCGGTGCCGAACATGAACAACGCATACGCGGCCGGCGCCGACGGCAAGCCGCGCATCATTCACAATCCTTCGATCAACATGGGTCTTGCAGTGGATGTCGACAAGGGCGACGGCACGCGCACGCTGGTCGTGCCGGTGTTGCGCAACGCCGATCAGGTCGACTTCGCCGGCTTCCTCGCCGCCTACGAAGACCTCATCCGCAAGGTGAAGAGCAACAAGCTGGCGGTCAGCGACTTTCAGGGCGCGACCATCACACTGACCAACCCCGGCACGATCGGCACGGTGCAGAGCGTGCCCCGCCTGATGGCAGGTCAAGGTGTCATCGTGGGTGTCGGAACCATCGACTATCCGGCCGAGTTCCAAGGTGCCGACGAGCGCACGCTCGGTTCGCTCGGAGTCAGCAAGGTCGTCACCCTCACCAGCACATACGACCACCGCATCATCCAAGGTGCCGAGAGCGGCATGTTCTTGAAGCGGGTCCACGAACTGCTGCTGGGTGATCACGAGTTCTACGAGGACGTGTTCAAGAGCCTCGGTGTGCCCTACGAGGCGGTGAAGTGGCGCGTCGATCACAGTCCGATGGACAGCGAAGAGGCGATGCTCCACAAGCAGATGCAGATCGCGACGCTGATTCGTGTGCACCGCGTTCGTGGGCATCTCATCGCCGACCTCGACCCGCTGCGTTGGAAGGAGCCTGACCTTCCCGTCGAGCTCGATCCGGCAACGTATGGCTTGACGATCTGGGACCTCGATCGCGAGTTCCTGACCGGTGGCGTCGGCGGTTTCGAGAAGATGAAGCTGGGCGACCTGTTGGGCGTGCTGCGCGATGCCTACTGCCGCTCGATCGGCATCGAGTACATGCACATCCAGGATTTCGCAGAGCAGCGCTGGATCCAGTCGAAGGTCGAAGGCGTGCAACCGTCTGTCAGCAAGGAACGCAAGCAACGCATCGTCGAGCGGCTCAATGCCGCAGAGGCGTTCGAAAAGTTCCTCGCGACGAAGTACGTCGGCACGAAGCGCTTCGGCTTGGAAGGCGCTGAGTCGGCAATCCCCATCCTTGATCAGATTCTCTCGATGGCGGCCGACGAGGGCCTCGACTCGGCGGCGATCGGCATGGCCCACCGCGGTCGGCTCAGCGTGCTCGCCAACGTGATCGGCAAGAGCTACGACCAGATCTTCAAGGAGTTCGAGGGCCACGTCGACCCGACGTCGGTTCAGGGCTCCGGCGACGTGAAGTACCACCTCGGCGCGACGGGCAAGTACGAGAGCCCCACCGGCGCCGACATCCGCGTCGAGCTGGCCGCCAATCCCAGTCACCTCGAAACAGTCGATCCGATCGTGTTGGGCTTGATGCGCGCCCAGCAGGACCGAATCGAGCCGCCGGGCTCGTTCCCGACACTGCCCATTCTGCTGCACGGCGACGCGGCGTTCGCGGGTCAGGGAATCGTTGCCGAGTGCCTGGCGATGAGCGACATCAAGGGGTATCGCGTCGGCGGCACCATCCACCTCATCGTCAACAACCAGATCGGGTTCACCACGAGCCCGCAGTTCGCGCGCAGTTCGCTGTATTGCAGCGATGTCGCCAAGACCGTGCAAGCACCGATCTTCCATGTCAACGGCGACGATCCTGAGGCGTGTGTGCGCGTGGCGCAGCTCGCGTTCGAGTATCGCCAGAAGTTCCACAAGGACGTCGTCATCGACATGGTCTGCTATCGACGACATGGTCACAACGAGGGCGACGACCCCAGCTACACGCAGCCGCTGATGTACAAGGCCATCGCCGAACGACGCAGCGTTCGCAAGCTCTACGTCGAGGCGTTGGTGAAGCGCGGTGAGTTGACGGTCGAGGAGGCGGAAAGTGCCCTCGCCGACTTCCAGAACAAGTTGCAGGTCGCGCTCGACCAGACGCGTGCCCACGCGCCGGAGGTCTTCAAGGCTCCCCGGCCGCCAAAGCCGGTGGGCGTGCTGCCGCACGTGCCGACAGGCGTCGAGCGTGCTGGCCTCGATCTGATCTTCAACCACCTCACGGAGTATCCGCCCGACTTCACGCCGCATCCGAAGCTCGTGCGCCAGTTCGAGAACCGGGCAAAGACCTATCATGAGCTCGGCGAGGTCGACTGGGCCACGGCCGAGTCCTTGGCCATCGGTTCGCTCGTGCTCGAGGGTACGCCGGTACGTCTCGCCGGCGAAGACAGCCGTCGCGGCACGTTCAGCCAGCGCCACGCGGCCCTGATCGACTATGAGAACGAGGCCGACTGGATCCCGCTCAACACGCTGCCAGGTGCCACCGCCCATTTCTGGGTGTACGACAGCCTGCTCAGCGAATATGCCGCGGTGGGATTCGAGTACGGCTATGCGCACGCCAACCACGAAGCACTGGTGATGTGGGAGGCGCAATTCGGCGACTTCATCAACGGCGCGCAGACCATCATCGACCAGTACGTCGTCGCCGCGGAAGACAAGTGGGGCCAACTCAACAGTCTCGTGCTGTTGCTGCCCCATGGTTACGAGGGCCAGGGCCCCGAGCACTCGTCGGCGCGAATCGAGCGCTTCCTGCAGTCCTGTGCGGAGGACAACATCCAGGTCTGCAACGCCACGACGGCCGCGCAGTACTTCCACCTGTTGCGCCGGCAGGTGCGCCGGGACGTTCGCAAGCCACTGGTGCTGTTCACGCCGAAGGCGCCATTGCGCATGAAGGAGAGCAGGTCGCCGATCGACGCGCTGACGACCGGCTCGTTCGAGGAGGTGCTCGACGACCCGACCGTGACCGACCCCGAATCCATCCAGCGGCTGGTGTTCTGCAGTGGCAAGGTGGCGTGGGATGCGATGGCCGAGCGCGATCGGCGACAGGCACCCGCTGCCATCGTGCGCATCGAGCAGCTGTACCCCTTCCCCACCGAGCGACTGCTCGAGATGCTTGCCCGCCACAGCAACGCGCGCGATGTCGTCTGGCTGCAAGAAGAGCCCGAGAACATGGGGGCGTGGAACTTCGTCGAGGCTCGCACGTGGCGCATCAAGGAGCGCGGCTACAACCTTCGGCACGTGTCTCGCGTCGAAAGTGGCAGTCCGGCGACGGGCACGAAGGCAATTCACGATCAGGAACTCGCCGACCTGATGGAGGAGACCTTCGAGGGTCTCTAGATCGCACGCAGGTGGTCGCCAAACACTCCACACCGACGTTGTGGAGTGTCTGGGTGCACCCAGGTAGGCGCCGAACACTCCACACCGACGTTGTGGAGTGTCTGGGTGCACCCAGGTGGTCGCCGAAGCACTCCACGCCGACCTTGTGGAGTGTCTGGGTGCACCCAGGTAGGCGCCAAACACTCCACACCGACTGCGTCGCAATTGCCTCTGGCGCTCGGCGAGCACATCGACTAACGTACAACCATATGGTTGTAGGTGAGCGACGAGCAATCAAGGCGGAGCGAACAGATCTCCTGTTCCATGCCCTCGCCGATGCGACCCGCCGTGACATCGTCCGGCTGGTGCTGCAAGGCGAGTACTCCGTCTCAGACCTGGCTCGGCGTTACCCGATGAGCTTCGCCGCCGTGCAGAAGCACGTCGCAGTTCTCGAACGGGCCGACCTCATCACCAAGCACCAGCGAGGCCGCGAGCGGATCGTGCGGGGGCGGATCGACGCCGTGCGCGATGTCAACCGCCTGCTCGACCAGCTCGAGGCCAGTTGGCGAGACCGCATGCAGCGATTCGGCGATGTCCTCGCTGAACCAGACCAAGGAGGAGACACATGACCGTGACCGACGTCCACAAGGACCCAACCACCCTCACCTTGAAGGTCGCGAGCGAATGGGATGCCCCAATCGCACACGTCTGGCAGCTGTGGGCCGACCCGCGCAAGCTCGAGCGGTGGTGGGGTCCGCCCACGTATCCGGCGACAGTGGTCGACCATGATCTACGCCCGGGTGGAAAGGTCAGCTACTTCATGACCAGCCCTGAGGGCGAGAAGTTCCATGGATGGTGGACCGTCGTCGCGGTCGACGAGCCGAACCGCATTGAGTTGGTGGACGGCTTCGCCGACAGCGAGGGCAACTACAAGGACGACTTGCCGATCACGCAGTCCACGGTCACCTTCACCGAGCTGCCCGATGGTGGAACGCGCATGCTGATGGAGGCCAGGTTCCCCTCGCGCGAAGCGATGGAGCAGATGATCGAGATGGGCATGGAGGAAGGCCTCGCAGCAGCCATGAGTCAGATCGACGGCATCCTCGCCGCGGCCTGATCGAAAGACAGCTGCCGATAGGCGATGCGCCACCCAGAACTACGGGTGAATGTGATGCAGCGTGGTGAACCGCGAGCGGAAGTCGGTCGTCTTGGCAGCGACCGCATGTGCGTCGTCGTGCAATCCCTCGACGATCAGCGCAGCGAGCTCGGGCATGTCGGCAGCGGTCATGCCCCAGCGCACGATCTCCGGCGTGCCGAGCCGCAGTCCTGACCACTCGTCGCCTCCTGGCAGCCCGATGGCGCACGCCAAGATGTTGGCTTTGCGCAGCGTCAGTGCGGCTTCGTGCCCGCCACCCCACCCGACCGCATCGACAGCGAATTGATGCGACGTCGTGTAGCCGTGCTCGGTCGAGAAAACGGGTAGACCCGCAGCAGCGAGAGCGTCGGCAAGGGCCGCAGCCGTCGATGTCATCGCGACCGCGTACTCGTGCCCGCCGTCCAACCAATCGAGCAACGTGATCGCCAGCGATGCCGACTTGCCGGCGTCGAAGTTGGCAGTCAGGCCGGGATACGCGATCGCGTCGATCCGCTCGGCGAGGTCGGCGCGGTTGGTCACCAACAGCCCTCCGGCAGGACCGCCGAGACTCTTGTACGTGCTCAGCGTCATCAGATCGGCGCCGAGGTCGAGAGGGTTCGGCCACACCCTGCCGGCAAACATTCCGCAGGCGTGCGCCGCGTCGAACAGGACGGCCGCACCAACGCCGTCGGCGATTGCGCGGACCTCCTCAACGGGGTGCGGCAGCAGGTTGAGGCTGGCTCCCATCGTGATCAACTTCGGTCTCACGCGCCCGGCGAGCTCGGCGAGACCGTCGAGATCGATCGTGAAACGTTGGGCATCGATCGGACACTCATGGATGTCGAGCCCGTAGAGCCCGGCGGCGCCGGGCCCGCGATGGGTGATGTGGCCGCCCACGGTCGCCGGCGGCACGATGATGGAGTCACCGGGCTTGCACGTGGCCATGAACGCGTACAGGTTGGCAAGGGCTCCCGACCCGACTCGTATCTCGGCGAACTTCGCGTCGAACACGCGGCATGCGAGGTCGGCCGCGATCACCTCGATCTCCTCGATCGCCTCCAACCCCATCTCGTACTTCGCGCCGGCATAGCCGAGCGATGGTCGGGAGCCGAGCCCCGCTGACAACGCTGCCTCGGCTCGCGGGTTCATCACATTGGTTGCCGGGTTGAGGTTGATGCACTCTGCCTCGTGGATCTGACGATTCCGCTCGATCAACGTCTCGATGAGATTCGTCGTCTCAGCGCCCGTCAGGTCGGCAATCGCCTTGCGGATCTGCGACTCGCGCAGCCTGGATCCTTCGGGTAACCACTCGCGCCCTCGGCCGGCATCCGTCGATCGCGACTCGGCTTGAATCGTCATCACCAGATCGTTGCACGACGGAGCCGCAACGACCTCGTCGTGAGTCAGCCGGCGTCCTCAGCGAGCGTGTAGCGGGCCGCTCATTGCGGCACTCCTTCGAACATCTGGCCGATGCGGATCGCGTTGCCGAACGGGTCGCGGATGCCGAAGTCGATGCCATATGGCCTCTCCGCAGGCTCGTCGGTCACGTCGACGCCACGATCCTTCAGCGTCTTGAACGTCTTGTGGGCGTCGTCGGTCGTCAGGAACAGGGCCCCACCCATCGCACCCTTGGTCAGAAGGTCGCGAACCTGTGCTGCCGTTGCTTCGTCCATCGAAGGAGTACCCGGACGCTCGAGCAGGATCTCGCGGACGGGGTCGCCTGGGACCCGCACGGTGAGCCACCGCATGAATCCGAGATCGACATCGGCGGCGACCTCGAGGCCCAGCACGTTGACGTAGTAGTTGAGGGCTTCGTCCTGGTCGAGGACGTAGATTTGGGAACGTGAGATTGCGTTGTACATGACGCTGATCGTACGGAAACCCAAGTCAGGGTGCTTCTCCGAAATTGCTCGGTCTGGTCCACGCCTTCACAAAGCAGCTCGGCACGTCATCGAGCGGGCCCCTCGTCCGGTATCGGGTCGGCGTCTCGCCGACGATCTCGGTGAAGGTGCGGCTGAACGTGCCCAAGCTCGAGAATCCGACGTCCATGCAGATGTCGGTGATGCCAGTCGACGTGGTGCGCAGCAGATACATCGCTCGCTCGACCCGACGGCGTTGCAGGTACCGATGCGGTGTCTCGCCGAATGTGGTCTTGAACGTACGGATGAAATGTGCCTGCGAAACACAAGCGACCTGTGCGAGCGCGGCGATGTCGAGGTCGTTGCGGTAGTCGCGATCCATCGCGTCGCGGGCCCGCAACATCAGCCGGTTCGTCACCTCGCGATCCGAGGTCATGCGCCTCAGTCCCATCCGAGTGCCGCGGAGAGCTCGGCGATGGCCTGCTCCGCCGTGACCACCTTGATGGTCGTCATGCCCATCGCCGCTGCCGGTTTCAGATTGATGCCGAGGTCGTCGAGGAAGACGCATTCGTCGGGTTCCACGTTCAGCAACTCGCACGCGATCTCGTAGAAGCGTTGCTCAGGCTTTCGAACACCGATCTTGCTGCTCTCGACGATCACATCGAACCGAGCCATGATCTCGGCGATCTGCACCGAACGCGCATCGCCCGCGACGTCGCGATCATCGCCGTCCGCGATGTTGTTCGTCAGGCATGCAACACGAAGGCCGGCAGCCTTGACGCGGTCGAGCATCGCCACCATTTCTGGCCGCACCTGACCCGCCAGGAGTGAAAGCACATCAGCGCCACGCACCGCGTGCCCGAGGGCACCGGACTCGACGGCGAACAGTTCGTCGAACTGCTCGCTGGATATCTCGTTGCGTTCCATCAACGCCCACGCATTGCTGTGCGGATTCGTCGTGTTGACGCTGCGGATGAAGTCGAGAGGCAGGTCGTGGTCGGTCTCGTACCGGCGGAACGCCTCGAACGGACTCGCCAGGATCACCCCGCCGAAGTCCCACAACACCGCCTTCTTCATGGCGAGCATCGTAGGCACCCGCGCGTTCGCGTGGTTGACTGACTTCGTTATGCCACGTCACGTAGTCGTCGACGGGTCGAACCTTGCCACCGAAGGTCGTCCCATGCCCAGTCTCAAACAACTCAACGAGGCGGTGATGGCGTACATGGCGGAGAATCCCGATGCCTTGATCACCGTGGTCGTCGACGCGACGTTCGGCCATCGGATCGACTCGAAGGAAGTCGCCGAGTTCGATGCGGCCGTCAGCAACAACGAGATCGTTGCTCCGCCCGCGGGCGCGATCGGGCGAGGCGACGCGTTCGTGCTCAGCATCGCCAACAAGGTGAACGCGACCATCCTGTCGAACGACAGCTACCAAGAGTTTCACGGCACGCACAAATGGCTGTTCGACGAGGGCCGCTTGGTCGGCGGAAAGCCCGTGCCACACATTGGCTGGGTGTTCGTCAATCGCCTGCCGGTGCGCGGCCCGACCAGCCGCAAGTCGGTCAGCGAGGCAAAGCGCGGGCGATCGCCGAAGATCAAGGCGGCAAGCCCCGAGGCCAGCCAACCGATGCCCATCCCCGCCTCGCCGCCGCGCGGCGCGACCCTGCAGAAGGCCGGCCGTGGTCGCGACTCTGCCAAGCAGGTCGCAGCCGCGGCGAAACCCGCAGCCCACACGGTCAAAGACAGCAGACGCGTCCGAGGATCACAGGACAGAACCGACACCGAGGAGCACCGGTACGAACGACCTGCTTGCGTTCCTGACCTTCGTCGAACATCACACGCCCGGCAGCAGCGTCAACGCGATCGTCGAGAACTACAGCTCACACGGCGCCTACGTGCGAATCGGCGACGTGAAGGGTTACGTGCCACTGAGCCTGATGTCGGACCCTCCACCGCGCAGTGCCCGCGAGTTCATGAAGATCGGCGAGTCGATCACCTTGGTGGTCGAAAGCTTCGCGCCGGGCCGACGCAGCATCGACCTGGCAATTCCGACGATGACCACGGTCAAGGTGCCGCCAGCCGATGCACCGGTCGAGGCGAAGCCGAAGCGTGCCAGGAAGGCAGCGACCAAGGCATCGCCGGCAGCGACGTCGACGACGACAACGGAGCTCGCCGATGGCCAGGTCGAGGCCCAACTCGCCGACACCCCAACTCCGAAGAAGCGGACATCGAAGAAGGCGGCAGCAGCCGGCGGTACCGTCGACTGCGGTTGCCGCGAAGCCACGCACGCGCAAACGTGCTGCAGCCGAGACACCGCCAGCTGCTGAGGCGCCACAGACGCCCGCCAGGAAGCGCGCAGCCCGCAAGGCAGCGTCGCCGGCAACCTCGGTGACGCCACCGAGCGAGCCGAGCCCTCCTGTCAAGCCGACTCGACGCCGTACCAGGGCGGCATAGTTCGCTACGGTCGACTCTGTGCGGATCGCGACCTGGAACGTCAACTCGCTGAAGGCCAGACTCGAGCGGGTCGAGCAATGGCTGGCCGACATGCAGCCCGACGTCTTGTGCATGCAGGAGACGAAGCTCAGCGACGAGGCATTCCCTGCGTTGACCTTCATGGGCATGGGCTACGAGACCGCACATCACGGTCAGGGACAGTGGAACGGCGTGGCCGTCCTGTCGAAGGTCGGTCTCGACGAGGTCGTCGATGAACTTCGCGGACGGCGATCCCGACCCCGATGCGCGGATCGTCACCGCGGTGTGTGGAGGCATTCGCATCTCCAGCGTGTACGTACCCAATGGTCGATCGCTCGACGACGACCACTATCAGTACAAGCTGAGATGGCTGGCCCAGCTACGCGGCCACGTGTCGGCGCTGAGCAAGCCCGACGAGCAGGTGATCGTCGCGGGTGACTTCAACATCGCCCCGGAAGACATCGACGTCTACGACCCAGCGAAGTTCGTCGGTGCCACACACACCAGCCCGCCGGAGCGCGCGTTGCTCGCCGACCTGAAGGACTGGGGAATGATCGACCTGTTCCGCCAACACCATTCCGACGACAAGTTGTACAGCTGGTGGGACTATCGGGCGGGCGACTTCCACCAAGGTCGCGGTCTGCGAATCGACCTGGTGCTGGGAACTCGCGCGGTTGCCGACCGGTGCACGTGGAGCATCATCGATCGAAACGCCCGCAAGGGCCAGATGCCGTCGGATCACGCACCCGTCATCGTCGAGCTCGACTGACCCACTCTCAGGTAGCGGTCGCAGCTTCGCGGCCGCAAGCGGTGTGACACCCAATCGCTCGGCCAGTTCGTCGGTGCTCGCCGGCGGACGCTCCAGCAAGCTGCGCAACACAGAGTCGCTGCAGATCGTGAGCTCGGCGACGCTGGCACCACGCGCGATCTGCCGTCGCCACGCCTTCAGTTCGGTGAGAGGGTCGATCGTGCGCGTCGTTGCCAGTCGTGGCGGCGGAGCGACCGGTTCGTCGTCGGCAATCGTTGCCTCGACTGCTCCGAGCCATGGGCTCGGGCGCGTCGGCGAGCCGCGCCGCGATTCGGCTCGGGTGATCACCAGGTGGTCGACGGCGCGGGTGATCGCGACGTACAGCAGGCGAGCTTCCTCTGCCTGTTGCGCTGCCGACAATGCCGAACTGTGCGGGATCAGTCCGTCCTCCGCGCCGGCCACCACGACGACTGGCCATTCCCGACCCTTTGCGCCGTGGAACGTGAGCAACGACACGGCGCCGTCATCGACGTCGACATCGAGATCGTCGAAGGGAGAACGGGCGTCGACCCAGCTGCGAAACCCTCCCGGCTCCTGCGAGGTGAGAAAGCGGTCGACCTCCTCGGCGACCCTGCGTCGAATGGGGTCGTGATGCGTGAACTGCTCGTCGGCCCACAGGGCCAGCGCTTCGCGGCTGGTCGTGCGGTAGGCGTCGCTGAGGGCGATCTCCAACGGCGATCGTCCGACCGCGCGTTGCGTAGCGATTCCCGCCGACGCGCAGCGCGTTCTCGATGGGGATCAGTTGATCGTTCGTCCTGGCCAGGACCGCGATACCTGCTGGGTTGTGCTGATGCAGCGATGTGCGGACGTAGGCCACGATCGCTGCCGGCCTCTGCCTCCGCGTTGGGATACGACTCGATGCGCAGCGGGATCCCGTCCGGCCGATTGCTGGCCGTGTCGTCGACTTGGCCGCTTGCGCTCAACGCGGCGGCGCCGGCGCTGACCACCTGAGGCGAGCAGCGGTAGTTGGTGGTCAACGAGATGACCGTGACGCCGGGATAGACCCGTTCGACCTCGGTCATCGTCGTGTGGTCGGAACCATTCCATCCATAGATCGCCTGGCGCGGATCGCCGACCAGACAGATGTCGGGACGCCCACCTCGCCATGCCTCGAGCAACGCGTGCTGCAGCGGGTTGAGGTCCTGCGCCTCGTCGACGAAGAAGTGACGGAATCGCCAATGAACCAGGCTGCGGAATGCCGCGTCGGTTTCGACGGCGCGCAGGTTGAGGTCCAACAGGTCGTCGAAGTCGACCACCCCACGCCGTCGTCTTCAACCGCTCGTACGCCGCTGCAAGGTCGATGAAACGACCGGACGGCACAGCGCCGCGTCGCCGTGCTGCTCGTGACTGGCGGTCGTAGTCGCGTGGCTCGATGCGGCGCGCCCTCGCCCAATCGATGTCTGTCATCGCCGGGTACGGGTCGAGCTCGAGGCGTAGTTCTTTGAGGCATTCCCTGACCAGCCGCAATCGGTCGGGAGCGAGCGACGGCATCGATTCATTCAGGGTCAGGGCACGATCGCGCAACAGGCGGAGGGCGATGCTGTGGAACGTGCCGGCTTCGATCGATTCGTGGATCTCGAGTCGGCGCAGCCTTCGCCTCAGCTCGCCGGCCGCATCGCGGGTGAAGGTCAGCGCCACGATGTGGCGGGGTTCGGCCTGGCCGAGCTCGATTCGGTGGGCGATCCTCCGTGTGAGGACGGTTGTCTTGCCCGAGCCGGCCGACGCCACGATCGCGAGGGGAGCAGCCTCGCTCTGGACGGCGCGTCGCTGGGCGGCATCGAGCCCTACCAGCAGACGATCGGCGTTCATGGCGACACGATACGGCCGACGAGCCGACCGGCCGACCCGTCAGTGGGCCGGCGATCGTTGTCGCGTTGCAGTCGCCTCGCAGTCACTACAGTCGCGCTCATGCCGTTCCCGAAGAAGAACCTGAACGCCAACGAGACCATCGCCCTCGACATGCATCCCCATTGGTGGTACTTCGCCGAGCCCGCGTGGTCGCTTCTCGGCAGCATCGTGCTGGGCATCATCGTGCTGACGAAGACCGACGAAGGTACGAACCCGCGCAGGGTGCTGGGCGTGCTGGCTCTCATCCTCCTCGTGGGGACCGCCATCTGGCTGGTCATCCGATATCTCAAGTGGCTGACGACCAACTTCGTGATCACGTCGAACAGACTGATCTTCCGCCAGGGCATCATCGCCAAGAGCGGCATCGAGATCCCGCTCGAACGGGTCAACAACGTCAACTTCAACCAGACGCGTCTTCGAGCGGATTCTCGGTGCCGGCGATCTGCTGATCGAGTCGGGCGGCGAGGACGGGCAGCAGCGGTTCACCGACATCCGTCGCCCGTCGCAGGTGCAGAACCTCATCCATGCGCAGATGGAGGGTCACTACCAGCGCCGCGCCGGCTATGCGGCACCGACCGCAGCCGCAGGAGGAGATGTCACCGAGCAGCTCGAGCGCCTCGAGGGCATGTTGCAGCGTGGCACCCTGACACAGGACGAGTTCGAGGCCCAGAAGGCGCGACTTCTCGGCTGACGGTCACGCGGGCCAGGTGTACGGCTAGGGCAGGCCGGCGCCCGGCGTGTCGACGTCCGCGATCAACACGTTGCCCGTGCGATGCACGGCGGCTTCGATGGCCAAGGAGTACTGCGACGTCAGCATGAACAGCGTTCGTCGATCCGGCCCGCCGAGCATGCACGCGAAGCAGCGGTTGTCGGTCTCGATCACGTCGACGATCTCGCCACCTTCGGCAACTCGGAAGCACTCCGGCCTCAGGGGATTGGCGACCCAGATCGCACCGTCCGCGTCGAGGCAGATGCCGTCGGGCGTGCGGCCGCCGAGGTCGGCCCACACCCGTCGATTGGACAGCGACCCATCGGACGACGATGTCGAACGCGGTGAGGCGCCGACCGAGGCTCTCGGCAACGATCATCGTTCGCCCGTCGGGCGTGATCACCGTCCCGTTTGGGAACATCAATCCCTCTGCCACAGCATGGGTCGAGCCATCGGGATCCACCCGCGCCAGCGTTGCGCCGGTATGCGTGGAGAGCACATCGGCGAGGGTGCCGTTGATCTCGTTCGTGTCGAGATCGAAGCCGAAGTTGCCGACGTAGGCCCGTCCGAGCGAGTCGACCACCATGTCGTTGCAGTGGAACGTCGCGATCGACGACAGGTCGGCGTGCAGACGCGAGACCTTCGGGATCCAGTCGAGACGCAGCGACCGGTCGGTCATCGACACGATCAAGAGGCGACCATCGGGCAACCAGCCAAGCCCGCTGGGTCGGTCGGTATGCTGACCTTGACCCGAACCTGACCGTCGAGGTCGACGGTCTTCACGGCGTAGTCGTAGAAGTCACTGAACCACAGTTCACCGTCGTGCCACCGCGGCGCCTCGCCGAAGTGCAGATCCACCGGCCAACCATCGTGCCTGCTCATGTGCTCCTCTCCGTGTTGCTATTCGACACGATGCGCGCCATCGACGGCCTTGACGACCCAGCCGTCGGCCAGCGCGCCCGGCACGGTGAGTGCGACCACACATCCGCCGAACCCCCCCCGTCATGCGCGCACCGTACACGCCTGGCTGGGCCGATAGCTCTCGACTGCGGCATCCATGACCGGGGTCGACGTGAGGTACAGGTCGCGGAGGCTGTTGTGACTCGCCACCATCAGTGTCCCGGCTGCACCGAGATCCCCGCGGTTCGAGCGCGGCGGCGAAGTCGCGGACCCGCTGGTTCTCGCTGACCACATGTTGGGCGCGAGCGCGAATGGTCTCGGATCGGTGATCGAGAACGTGTCGTCAACGTGGCGCTGCGCAAGCGGACCGATCAACGCCTCCGCGGCGTCGCATTCGGCGACACGCTGGGCGTAGGCGCTACCGACCAGGGCGCGATGGGCCACGAACTGCACCACGACGTCGACGTCATCCGGGATCCGGACCGGCTCGACGGTGAGATCGCCGCAGTCGATCAGCAGGCGTGACCGGCAACTGACCGGCGGCGATGATCAACTGATCCATGATTCCGCACGGCACACCCGATGCCCTGATCTCGGCACGCCGGCACAACTGCGCGAGCGTCAGCGGGTCGCCTTCGAAGCCGAGTGCCAGCGCGACCGCCAACTCCAGCGCGGCACTGCTCGACAGGCCGGCGCCGATCGGGATGTCGGTGATGACGGTGCCGATGATGCCCACATACGGCTGCAGCTCGGCGACGACACCCGGCGACGTACCTGGCCCAGTGCGGTTCGACGCTCTGGGGGTCGTCGATGTGCGAGAGCGAGCTCAGCGAGCTGCGGGTTCGTCGTCGGATTTCAACGAGATGGTCTCGGCCGGGATGCCCCGGATCTCGGTCCAGCGATCGATCGTCATCGGCAGGACCATGCCACCCGTGTAGTCCGTGTGATCACCGATCAGATTGACCCGACCAGGAGCGCGAACGTGGATCGTCATGCCAGCTTCAATGCGGCGCTGAACCGTTCGAGCAGCTCGACGTCGAACGGGGCGCGCAGCGAGATGTTGAGCTGGTCGGCGCCGGCTTCGACGTACTGCCCGATGCGGTCGAGGATCTCCTCGTCGCTGCCGGTCAGCACGCCCGGTCGCACGAAGTCGGCGATCGCGCCGAACTGATGCCGCAGGTTGTCGTCGTCGGAGGCGATGCCGACATTGATCGCGCAACGGATCTCCGACGGGTCGCGGCCGACGCTCGTCGCAGAATGCCGTGCAGCACCGATCGTTTGTGGGCGAAGACATCCGGGCCGACGAACGGCACGTTCCACCCGTCGGCGTACCGGGCGGCGATCTTGAGCGTTCGCTTCTCGCCGCCGCCACCGATCCAGATCGGCAGCTTGGCCTGCACGGGTCGGGGTTCGTTGCGAGCGTTCGTCAGCGTGAAGTGCTGACCGGCGAAGTCGGTGACGTCGTCGTGCAGCAGGCCGCGGAGGCATTGAACGCCCTCCTCGAGTTGGTCGAGGCGAACCTTCGCGCTCGGGAAAGTCGATGCCGTACGCGTCGTACTCGACCTGCGCCCACCCGGCGCCGAGTCCCCATCTCGGCGCGCCCACCGGACAGCAGATCGATGGCGGTGATCGCCTTGGCCAGCACCGCAGGATGGCGGTAGCCGATCGAGTAGACCAGCGATCCGCAGCGCACCTTCGACGTCGAGCACGCCAGCGCCGCATGCATGCTGACGGCTTCGAGACATGCGGCGTCGTCGGGCTTGCCGGTCGCGCCGTAGAAGTGATCCCACACGGAGATCCAACCGAAGCCGAGATCCTCGACCGTCCGCCAGACCGTGCGCAGCTCGTCGGGCGTGGTGTGTTGCAGGCCGACGTGCACACCGAACAGATGTCATGGCCCCGAAGGTAGCCGAGCGCAGCACGTTCACTGGCCGGGCAGCCGCAGTCGTGCTAATGATGACGTACATGGCAGGACCACTCTCCGGCTATCGCATCATCGAATTGGCCGGGATCGGCCCCGGCCCGTTCGCGGCGATGATGTTGGCCGACATGGGTGCGGAGGTCATCCGCGTCGAACGCGCCAAGGCCGTGAACGGCCCGGCGCCGGACCGCCCGCACTACGACGTGCTGCTGCGCGGCCGCCGCAACATCGCCATCGACCTGAAGCATCCCGAAGGTGCTGCCGACATTGCTCGATCTGGTCGCGTCGGCCGACGCGCTTGATCGAGGGGTTCCGGCCCGAACGTGATGGAACGGCTGGGGATCGGGCCCGACGTCTGCCTTGCAGCGCAACCCGCGACTGGTCTTCGGGCGGATGACCGGGTGGGGGCAATCGGGCCCGTATGCCGATGCCGCCGGCCACGACATCAACTACATCTCGCTGGCCGGCGCGCTCGCCCACTTCGGACGCGCCGGCGCAAGCACCGGTGCCGCCGCTCAACATGGTCGGCGACTTCGGCGGGGGCGGCATGTTGCTGGCCTTCGGTGTGGTGTGCGCGCTGCTGGAGGCGCAGCGCAGCGGGCACGGGCCAGGTCGTCGACGCCGCGATGGTCGACGGCGCGGCGGTGCTGATGAGCATGTTCTGGTCGTTCAGGAAGATCGGCGTGTTCGACGAGGACGCACCGCGGCACCAACCTGCTCGACACCGGCGCGCACTTCTACGACGTCTATCGATGCGCCGACGGCACGTACATCTCGATCGGTTCGATCGAGCCGCAGTTCTATGCCGAGCTGCTGCGTCTGACCGGGCTCGACCGACGACCCGACGTTCGCCAAGCAGATGGACAAGTCGGCCTGGCCGCACCTAAGCAGCGTCTGGCCGAGGTGTTCGCAACGAAGACCCGCGACGAGTGGTGCTCGCTGATGGAGGCCACCGACGTCTGCTTCGCCCCGGTGCTGACGATGACCGAGGCGGCGCGAGCACCCCCACAACGTGCAGCGCGGGACCTTCGTCGACGTCGGCGGGTACCGTCCAACCGGCGCCCGCGCCGAGGTTCTCACGCACCGCGGCGGAGATCGCGCTGCCGCCGGCGCATCCCGGGCAGCACACGAGCGAGATCTCTGCGCGACTGGGGCTTCGACGCCGCCAGAATTGACGCATTGGTCGAGGGTGGCGCCGTCGTTGCCGGGTGATCCGGCGAACTGGACGGGCTCGAAGGGAATCCTGATGGGAACACTGGTCTGCTTTCATGCTCATCCCGACGACGAGTCGATCAGCACCGGGGGCTCGATCGCCCGTGCGAGTGCCGAAGGGCATCGTGTCGTGCTGGTGATCGCTACCGACGGCGAGCTATGGCGAGAGTGCCCGAAGACCTCGCCGACGGACGAGTCACTGGTGGATCGGCGGCGCGCCGAGACGGCAGAGTCGGCCGCAAGTACTCGGCGTGCACCGCCTCGAGTGGCTCGGGTACAAGGACAGCGGGATGACGGGCTGGGAGCAGAACAGCCGATCCTGAATCGTTCCTGCAGGCGCCCGTCGATGAGGCTGCTGAGCGGTTGGCCGCGATCCTGCGCGAAGAACAAGCCGACGTGGTGACGGTCTACGACTGGCACGGCAACTACGGACATCCCGACCACATCAAGGTCCATACCGTCGGCCATCGCGCTGCGGAAATGGCGGGTGTGCAGCGGGTGTTCGAAGCGACGATGAACCGCGAGCACGTCGTGCGCTTGATGGAGGCTGCTCGTCAGGCCGGGGTCCTTGCCGAGGAGAACGACTTCGATCCCAACGCCGGTGCCGACGACGGCAACCCGCTGGGGACGCCGGAAGCCGAGATCACCCACGCCGTCGATGTGTCGGCGTTCCTCGCAGCGAAACGCGAATCGCTGCGCTCCCACCGCAGCCAGGTCACCGACACCGGCTTCTTTCTCCAGATGCCCGAGGAAGCCTTCGCCGCCGCGTTCGGAACCGAATGGTTCATCCTCAAGGGGGCCGAACCCGGGCCACGTCCTGGCTGGCTGTTCGAGTGACGCGGCTGTACCTCGTACGCCACGGACGTGCCGCCGCCGGTTGGGATACTGATCCCGATCCCGCACTCGATCAGATCGGCCAGCGCCAGGCTGCGGACGTGGCGGTTCGTCTCGCTCCGCTGGGCCCATTGCAGGTGTTGACGAGTCCATTGCGTCGTTGTCGCGAGACCGCGGCACACCTCGCAAAGAGGTGGCGGGTCGAACCGCTTGTCGAAACGGCAGTCGCCGAGATTCCGTCGCCTGAAGGAGTCGCCATGGCGGATCGGATCGATTGGCTGCGTGTTGCGATGCGCGGCACGTGGAGCGATCTCGAACCACGCTACGTGAGCTATCGCGACAACATGCTGAACGTCCTGAGGTGCGTCGCGGTCGATTCCGTCGTGTTCAGCCACTTCGTCGCAATCAACGCTGCCATCGGCGCCTCGATCGGCGACGATCGCCTGGTTGTGCGCAGTCTCGACAACTGCTCGGTGACGGTCATCGAGGTCACGGGTGGCGCGTTACAGCTTGTTGAAAGTGGACACGAGGCAGACACCTTGATCAGGTAATCGGCACATTGCGTGACAGACTTCCCCCGTGAAGTCGACGCGCCTGCTTCCTCTCATCTTCCTGGCCCTGACGATTGCCAGTTGTGGCGATGACGATCCGGAGACCACCGAGTCCGGCGTAACCTCGTCGTCGGTCAGCGACAGCGCGGCCACGACATCAACCGAGTCGGGTACCACGTCGACAACCACGCCGGTCACAACCGCGGCCTCCACGTCGACCACCACCTCGACCACGTCCACGACGACTTCGACATCGACGACCACGACGACGACGCTCGCGCCGGGTGCAGAACTGGTTTTGCGCCCCAACGGTCTCGGCGACGCGGCCTTCGGTGCCGATCCCGAGGGCGTCATCGCCTACGTCACGTCGATCATCGGCAAGCCGACCGTCGATACCGACTGGATCGACCCGTTGTCGGTCGGCGCTTGCCCGGGGACGGAGTTCCGTCAGGTGTATTGGGCCGACCTCACGTTGCAGTTCAGCGACTCCAGCAGCGTCACCGTTGGCCGCCGCCACTTCTTCTCGTATGTCTACGGGCCGAGCCTCGTTGACGGACAGATTGCCCCCGCCGGGCTGAAGACCGAAGCCGGCATCGGCGTCGGCTCCACCGTCGCGGAGCTGACGGCCACCTATCCGGGTGCGGTCATCAACCCGGGCGACGACTTCGGCGGCCCCAACTTCTTCATCAACGACAGCCTGCTCGGATTCCTCACCGGGGTGGAACCAACCGATACCGTAACGTCGGTACTCGGCGGCCAGGGATGTGGCGAATAGGCGTCCGTGGATGGTGCCGTCGTGGATGATGCAGGAGGGAAGCTGAGATGAAGCGGATGTTGCCGGTCACCGAGCTGGCCAGGGACGATCGGTTCAAGCGGATGGCCATCGAGGACGCCGTGTTCGATCCGCGCAACCTGTCTCCCAGCGCGCAGCGAAACACGCTGGCGCCGACATACGAGAACGCAACAGACAACGCCCGTGGGCTGATGCACGGCATCTTCGTCGGCGAGATCCAGGCGCTCGAGGGCGCCGGCCGCACCTGCTTCGACTTCGATCTCGGTGACGCACGCGACCAGGCACCGCTCGGGCTCAAGCTCGACATGGCCAGGCAGTGCTGGGACGAAGCGCGTCACGTGGAGATCAGCATCAAGCTCGGCCAGCACATGGGCTCCGAGATCGGCGAGTTCGCGGAGCAGACGTTGCTGTACGAGGCAGCCTGCAATCCGGATCCGGTCCTGCGACTGACGGGTGTCAACCGGGCATTGGAGGGCTTGGCGATCGACGTCTTCAAGACGATGCGCGACTTCGGCACAGTGCTGTCCGATCCGGTGCTCGAGTTCGCGGAAGACTGGATGTTGGCCGACGAGGTCACGCACGTGAAGATGGGCAGCGACTGGTTACGGCGCCTCACGGCCCAGGACCCGCAGCGACAGAAAGAGGCGCTCGACTTCCAGAAAGCCGTCGACAAGCTGTTCAGCTTCGGCGGGTTCCGCGGCGAGCGCGACGAGAACCCCGTGCATCTGGCGCGCAACTTCCGCCGACTCGCCGGATTCACCGAAGACGAGATCACCGAGCTGGTCGACATCTCCGCATCTGCATTCCAAGAGGCGCAGGCGCAGCAGGCAACACGCGCCGAGCTGGCCACTCAGGGCTGATCGATCTGATTGCAGTAGCGATACGCGATTTCCACGAGAACTTCGCGTGGTTCATGATCGTCGGCAACGCCTTGGCGGGAGCATGGGCGTTGGCCGCCAACTGGCTGCCGCAGATGCGCACGCGCGCTCTGTGGTGGTTCGTCGCTGTCGCCGAGCTCACGGTGTTCGTCCAGGTGACCCTCGGCGTGATCCTCGTGAACAAGTACAAGTTCCAGTTCCCGAAGTTTCACGCCTTCTACGGATTCGTCGCCATCATCGCCGTGGCCATCATCTACTCGTACCGCGTGCAGATGAAGCACCGCCTCTATCTGCTCTACGGACTGGGCAGCCTCTTCATCGCCGGCCTCGGGATCCGGGCGATGCTGGTCGGCCAGATTCGCTAGCCGGCCAATTGCTCCTCGAGGGCATCGAGGGCCATCGGCAGTTGCGCCGGCATCTTGCCATCGAACTGGGCATAGTGCTGGCGGATCTGCGGGATGGCCTCGCGCCATCCTGCGGTGTCGACGACTGAGCAAGGTGCGCAGGTCGACGTCGCTGATCGACAGGCCCGTCACATCGAGATCGTCCTGATTCGGAAGCAACCCGATGGGTGTCTCGATCGCATCGACCTGCCCGGAGACCCGTTCGAACACCCACTTCAGCACTCGGCTGTTGTCGCCGTATCCGGGCCAGATGTACCGGCCGTCGTCGTCACGGCGGAACCAGTTGACGAAGAAGATCTTCGGGAGGTTCACCGCGGCGCTGTTCTTCCCGATTGCCAGCCAGTGCGAGAAGTAGTCGGCCATGTTGTACCCGCAGAACGGCAGCATCGCCATCGGGTCGAAGCGCAACTTGCCGACAGCGCCTTGTTGGGCGGCGGTTGTCTCGCTGGCCATGATCGAGCCGAGGAACACACCGTGCTCCCAGTCGAACGCCTGCGTGACGAGCGGAACTGTCGTGCGCCGGCGGCCACCGAACAGGATGGCGCTGATGGGCACGCCCGTCGGATCCTGCCATTCCGGCGCAATCGAGGGACATTGCGCGGCCGGGGCGGTGAACCGGGCGTTGGGGTGCGCCGCGGGTGTGTCGGATTCCGGCGTCCACGGCTGACCGAGCCAGTCCGTGGCGCGAGCCGGCTTGTCGTTGCTCATGCCTTCCCACCACACATCGCCTTCGCTGGTGAACGCGGTGTTGGTGAAGATGCTGTTTCCCCACAGCGTCTCCATCGCGTTGGGATTGGTGTCGTAACCGGTGCCGGGGGCAACGCCGAAGAAGCCGGCCTCAGGGTTGATTGCGTACAGGCGACCATCGGCGCCGAACTTCATCCAGCAGATGTCGTCGCCGACCGTCTCGGCCTTCCACCCGGCAATGGTGGGCTGCAGCATGGCGAGATTGGTCTTGCCACACGCGGACGGGAAGGCAGCGGCGATGTACTTCGATTCGCCCTCGGGACTGGTGAGCTTGAGGATGAGCATGTGCTCCGCAAGCCAGCCATCGTCGCGGGCCATGACCGAGGCAATCCGCAGCGCGAAGCACTTCTTGCCGAGCAGAGCGTTACCGCCGTAGCCGGAGCCGAACGACCAGATCTCGCGGGTCTCGGGGAAGTGGACGATGTACTTGTTGTCGGGGTTGCACGGCCAGGGCGTATCGGCCTCGCCAGGTGCCAGGGGAGCGCCGACCGAATGCACACACGGCACCCACTGATCATCGTCGAGGACGTCGAGGGCACCTTGGCCCATGCGCGTCATGATGCGCATGTTGACGGCGACGTACGCACTGTCGGTGAGTTGCACGCCGATGTGAGCGATCGGCGAACCGAGCGGGCCCATGCTGAACGGCACCACGTACATCGTGCGGCCGTGCATCGCTCCGGTGTAGAGCCCAGTCATCTCATCACGCATGCTCTGCGGCTCGCGCCAGTTGTTGGTGGGACCCGCGTCGGCTGGATCGTCCGAACAGATGAACGTGCGGTCCTCGACGCGCGCGACATCCCCCGGATCGCTGTGCGCCCAGTAGCTGTTGGGGCGCTTCGCCTCGTCGAGCCGTGCAAACGTTCCGCTATCGACCAGCCCCTGGCAGAGCCGCTCGTACTCCTCCGCCGAGCCGTCGCACCAGTGGACGTCGTCTGGCTGCAGGATGCCAATCCACTCGTCCACCCAGGCTTTCAGGCGTTCGTTCGTGGTGGAAGCACTCATCGGTTTCGACTCCTTGGAACCGTCGCGCCGCTGCGCCGGGTCGCTACGGACAGAGTACCTTCAGGCGCCCGGCGTCTTCATATCCGCTTCGGAGCCGAGGCGTAACTTGGTGGCGCGACCGGCGTCGTCGATGTTGAAGACGACTCGCTGGCCCTGGCGCAACATCCGGAAGATCGAGCCCTCGAGTGCGTCGACGGCGAGATCGAACTCGGCGAGCGTGGTGTCGCTGACGACACTGCCGTCACCCGTCGATGGGTCGTAGCTCTTGATGACGCCTTGCATGACGTCTCGGCCTCAGCCGGCCTTGACGATCTTGCCGCTCTTGATGCAACCCGTGCAGACGTACATCCGCTTCGGGGTGCTGCCGATGAGAGCCTTCACACGCTGGATGTTCGGGTTCCAACGACGCTTCGTGCGCCGGTGGGAGTGCGACACGTTCATACCCCAGCTGGGGCCCTTGCCACACACTTCACATACTGCTGCCATGATGGTTTCTTCCTCGACGAGATCAAACGAGCCTGGAGATGCTACCAGCGGATGGGTTTGGGCCCCACTTCCGTCCGATCGATGATCCCCGAACTTGCCCCTAGTCTGTCGGCGTGCCCACACTGGAACGGTTCAGCTCCGAGGCGTTGCGCAGCACGGTGATCACGTTCCGCGACACGATGAAGGCGCACGCCGAGGGGATCAATCGGTTGAACGTGTACCCGGTTCCCGACGGGGATACGGGCACCAACATGGCGCGCACGCTCGATGCCGTCGTGGCGGAGCTCGAACTGGCAGAGCCGGAGCTCGATCCGACGTGCAACGCCATCAGCCACGGAAGCCTGATGGGCGCCCGCGGCAACAGCGGTGTCATCCTCAGTCAGATCTTGCGTGGGCTGGTGGGAACCTTGAAGGGCGCCACCGACCTCACCGCCAGCAAGGTTGCCGAAGGTCTGAAAGCAGCGTCGACGGCCGCATATCAGGCCGTGCTGAAGCCGATCGAAGGGACGATCCTGACAGTCGTTCGCGAGTCCGCAGACGCCGCGGCGAGCGCGGCGGCCGAAGGCTCGAGTCTTGTGGGCATGCTGCGCGCCGCACGCGCAGCTGGCAAGGCTGCCCTCGACAACACGCCCGAATTGCTCCCGGTGTTGAAGGACGCAGGTGTTGTCGATGCCGGAGGAGCCGGATACCTGCTGTTCCTCGACGCTGCGCTGTTCGTCGTCGATGGCGAGCCGTTGCCCGAACCCGACGAGGGCGACGGACCCACCGCCGAGCAACTCGAGATGGCCGCGCATCGTCACGCCATGGACGGCGGTGTCGACGTCAGCGAACTGCGCTACGAGGTGATGTACTTCGTCGACCTGATCGACGATCGAATCCAGGCGTTCAAGGAAGCGTGGGGAGAGATCGGTGATTCCATCGTGGTCGTGGGCGGCGACGGCCTGTGGAACTGCCATGTGCACACCAACGACATCGGTGCTGCGATCGAGGCCGCGCTGCTGCTGGATGGGCGTCCCAAGCAGATTCGGGTCACCGACCTGTTCGAAGAAGTAGCCGAGGAGCACGCCGTACGCGAGGCAGCGATCAGGGGCGAGCCAGTTCGCACCGGCGCCGGATTCGGCTTACCGGCGGTCACGTGCGCGGTTGTCGCCGTGGCCAGTGGCGACGGCTTGGCGGAGTTGTTCGGTCAGCTCGGTGTGCAGGGGGTTGTGACAGGTGGACAAACGCTCAACCCGTCGACAGCTGAGTTGCTCGCCGCTGTCGAAGCAGTCAATGCGGAGCAGGTGATCATCCTGCCCAACAACAAGAACATCATCCCCGTTGCCGAGCAGCTCGATGCGTTGACCACCAAGTCGGTCAGGGTCGTGCCGACGACGTCGATGCCTGCTGCGCTCGCCGCCCTCGTGGTCTACGACCCGGAGGCCGACGTCGACGTCAATCTCGAAGAGATGACCGACGGCGCATCGTCCGTTGCGACCGGCGAGATCACCCAGGCTGTGCGCGACACGAAGAGCGATGTGGGTGCCATCACCGCTGGTGACTGGATCGGCCTGGTGCGCGGCGACGGCATCGTCGCGGTCAGCGGCTCGCTCGACGGCGCCGCATGCGCGCTGCTCGACCATCTCATCACCCCCGACCGTGAGATCGTTACGGTCATCACCGGCAGTGGCGCCGGCGCCGGACATACCGACGCGTTGCTCGCATGGATCCTCGAACACCGTCCCGAGGTACAGGTCGAGGTTCACCGTGGTGGCCAGCCGCTGTACCCGTACCTGTTCGGCGTTGAATGACCGAACCGCTGACGCTGCGTGACCTCGACGCGATCGGCGTGGAGCGGATCAAGGGTGTCGGGGAGAAGAAGTTGGCGTCGTTGCACGACGTCGGCATCGACACCGTGCTCGACCTGCTGACGACCTATCCGCGACGTTGGGTGGATCGCACCAACGAGGCGCGGGTCAGTGACCTGTTGCCGGGCCAGGAGGCGCTGGTGCTGGTCAGCGTGCGCAGCGTGACGAAACGCCCGATGCGCAATCGCCGCACCATGGTCAACGCCGTCGTCGGCGACGGCAGCGGGCGACTGCAGATCGTGTTCTTCAACCAACCGTGGCGTGAGAAGCAGCTGCGCGAAGGATTGCAGATTGCACTGTTCGGCAAGGCAGAGATGTATCGCGGGGGCTTGCAGATGACCAACCCGATCGTCGACCTCATCGGTGATCGCACGGGTCGCATCGTGCCTGTGTACCCGCAGAGCGAGAAGGCCGCGTTGATGACCTGGGAGATCGCCGGGTGGGTCGAGGATGCATTGCGAAAGTCTTCGCCACGCGGCATCGCCGACCCGGTTCCCGACATGACGAGGCGTCGCTTCGGGCTGATCGAACGCGACGCCGCGTTCCGATCCATCCATGCCCCCGAGACGATTGCGGAGAAGGAGCAAGCCCGCCGACGCCTGGCATTCGACGAGCTCTTGCGCGTGCAGACCGTGCTCGTGATGAGGAAGCGATTGTTGGAACGCGAGTCGAAAGCGATCCGTCACACGATCGGCGGCGAGCTGACCGAGCGTCTGTACGCCGCCCTGCCGTTCGAGCTCACCCCCGCCCAGCGACGAGCGATCGCCGAGATCGAGCACGACCTTGCTGGTCCGCATCCCATGCATCGCCTGCTGCAGGGCGACGTCGGCTCGGGCAAGACGTTGGTGGCGGTCAGCGCCATGCTGACCGCGGTGCAGGGTGGTCATCAGGGCGCGTTGATGGCGCCCACCGAAGTGCTTGCCGAACAGCACGCCACCAGCGTGCGCCGCATGCTGGAGGGTGTCACCGTGCCCGATCCGGACAACCTGTTCGGCGACCGTCCGTTGCGCGTCGAGTTGCTGACCAACCGAGTCACGGGCAACGAGCGACGTGAGGTGCTGGCCGGACTGGCGAACGGTTCCGTCGACATTGCGATCGGTACTCACGCGCTGATCCAAGAAGCTGTGAGCTTTCACAGCCTGGGTGTCGTCATTGTCGACGAGCAGCATCGCTTCGGCGTCGAACAGCGTGCAGCTCTGCGATCGAAGGGTGACGACGACGCCGTGCCCGATGTGCTGGTGATGACGGCGACGCCGATTCCGCGAACCGCTGCCATGACGGTGTACGGCGATCTCGACGTCAGCGTGCTCGACGAGCTGCCGCCGGGCCGCACACCCATCGTCACTCGTTGGGCCGATGGGCCACTGCTGGAGCAGGCCGCCTGGGCGACAGTTCGCGACGAGGTGGCCGAAGGTCGTCAGGCGTACGTCGTGTGCCCGTTGATCGAAGAAAGCGAGAAGCTGGAGGTGGCCAGCGCTCAGGAGACGTTCGATCGACTCAATGGCGACGAGCTGAAGGGCTTGCGCCTGGGGTTGTTGCACGGACGTCTGCCATCCGCCGAGAAGGAAGCGGTGATGGACAGGTTCCGCAATCGCGAGCTCGACGTGTTGGTCGCAACGACGGTGATCGAGGTAGGCGTCGACGTTGCCAATGCCACGGTGATGGTGATCCTCGATGCGGATCGTTTCGGTATCGCTCAGTTGCACCAGCTGCGAGGTCGTGTCGGCCGCGGTGAGCACCCTTCGACGTGCTGGCTGGTGACGACCCAATCGCCACTGGCCGACTCGGCGGCCGGCAACCCGCGCGTCGAGGCGCTGGTCGCGTCAACCGACGGATTCGAACTGGCCGAGGTCGATCTCGAACTGCGCGGCGAGGGAACGATCATGAACACCGCGCAGAAGGGCCGCAACGACCTCAAGCTGGCATCGCTGCGACGCGATCCGCGAACTCGTGACGCTGGCTCGTGAGGCGGCGTTCGAAATCGTCGACAGCGATCCGATGTTGGACGATCATCCCGTTTTGCTCGACGAGTTGCGCCTGCTGTTCAGCTCCGAAGACGAGGCCTTCCTCTTCAAGAGCTAGATAACAGGCGCGGAGGCCATCGGTATCAGCACGACGGAGTCGCTCATCGCAACCCCCGTTGCTCGTAGTAGACATACCCCCGTGAGGCGCGCGAGTTACGCGTAACCGAGAGCGACAATCGGGCATGGACTGATGATGAGCGATCAGACGCGCGCGGCATCGTTCATCCACCCCGCGAAGAAGCCCTGTTCGCTCAGCTTTACAATCGCCACTACCGACCGATCCACGACTTCTGTCGCCGACGCGTAACGAGCGATCTGGTCGACGATGCCGTGGCCGAGACGTTCCTGACCGCGTGGCGTCGCCTCGACGATGTCCCCATCGGCGACGAGGCGCTCCTTTGGTTGTACCGAGTTGCGTATCGAGTGATTGGTCACCAGTGGCGAAGCACGGCACGGCGGCGACGGCTCGAAGACCGGTTGCGCTCGGTCGTGCATCGCCCGGCGTCCGCGGCGGACGAGTCGATCGTCGACGGTCACGAGCACCACCTCGTCCTCGCCGCTGCGGCGCGCCTCAATAAAACGGACGGCGAGGTGCTTCGGCTCGTGGCATGGGAGCAGCTGTCATTCGCCGACATCGCCGCATTGCTCGAGATCGAACCCAATGCGGTCAAGCAACGGCTGCAGCGTGCGAAACAGAACCTCGCTCGTGAATACTGCCGACTCGAAGCACACCAGACCTCGACCCCCGATGCTCCGACAGGAGGTGTCCGGTGATCACCGAAGACGAGGTGATGCGATTGTTCGAACGAGCCGATCCGGCTCGCGTCGACCATGTCGTTGTCAGGATCGATGCCGCCGGCTACCTCGACGCCCTGCGACTCGAAGCCGACGAGCACCTCGTTCCAGTGAAGGAGATCTACGCGTCCGTCGACTCGACACCCGCCAGCGAAACCAGAAACCGTCGGCGCCTGGCGATGGCTGCCGCAGCCGTCGTTGCCGTCGTCGGCCTGGCGGCAATCGCCATCAACAGCATGAACTCCGATGACGAAGTGGAACCGGTGCCCGCGGTACAGCCAACCGCCGCACCGACTACCGTCGCACCGACTACCGTCGCAGCCACAACCGGCACTTACATCATGTCGGAGTTCCACACCCTCGGTGGGAAATCGGACGTTCGCCTCACGTTCGCCGTACCGGCCGGCTGGGAGGACGGCGGCTTTTACCTGGACAAGCCGCTTGCCGCGCATGTGTTCTTCGATCATGTGACCAACATCTACACCTATTCCTGCCCGTCGGTGCTGGTCGACCCCCCGGTCGGACCGACCGTTGACGACCTCGCCTCGGCGTGGGCGAACCTGCCTGGATTCCACGCCACCGCTCCGACCGACATCACCGTCGACGGGTTCAACGGAAAGCAAGTCGAGTTCACGGTCCCCGACTACGACAAGACAGACTGCCCATACGGAGATTTCAGACTGTGGGCGTCGGGCAACGGCGCCTGGTCGGACCCAGGCCCCAATCTACACATCCAGCTGTGGATCCTCGATGTCAACGGCACCCGACTCGTGATCGTCGCGGGGGACTTCCCGGACGCGTCGCCGCAGGACCGAGCCGACCTCGACGCGGTCCTCGCTTCCATCCAGATCGGCTGAACCCTGGTCAGTACCCGGTTTCGGTGTCGCCACCTACTTGCCGCGCCCGACCGCTTAGGTCAAGGTCATTCCGACCAATTCCCACGGAGCGAAGCCTGTCCCTGAGTGCCACCGCGAGTCGCGATGGTGGCACTCGCAGTGGCCGTATCCATTCCATCGTAGGCGGTGGACCACTGCAAGCGAGCTGGTAGTCGCGGGCGATTATTTCACCACAGATGTCGCAAACCTCGTACACGTCGATCCTCCACAGGTTCGGCGTGTGGCGCCCCACCCACACTGGCCGACGTCCGCAGGGTCTGGGCTTGAACCGACTACAAAGCATCGTGAGCGCGGTGGCAGGGCTTGTCAAGTTACTCACTACCGGGGACTAATCAACCACCGGGGGAGGGCCTCCGTCGGGCATCTTTAGGGGTCACAGAGCCGCTGCACGCCTTCCGCTTCAAGAGCCAATCGGGACCTGCTTACCCAGGTCACTGGCCGGTTCCGTCATCGCTCCGCACGACCAGGGATTACCGCCTGACGGCGGCGTTACTGTGTGTCCATGCCGAACACCGAAAAGATTCAAGCATGGTGGGCGACTCTCACACCAGACCAACAGTCCGAGGCGCGCGAGCTTCATAGTGGTACGACTCCGCCGCCCGAGTGGTTGGGGGAGAGCCTCGCGGGCGCACTCGATCTGCCCACCCCAGTGTCCGTTTGGTGGTGGGAGACTGACCCCGATAGCGCGGTCTACTCCGTTCGTGAGGAGGTGTTCGATTTCATTGCCGCCCAGCGCGGTTCATGGTCGGTCTATGCCTGGGCAACAGCAGCAGAGGGTGCAGACGTCACGGCAGCGATGGGTCAACTGACGACCGCCGACCTTGGGGGCACCCTGCGCAATGGCGGCCTAGGAGCTGGTGCCACAACCGTCTCTGTTCTCCTTGATGACGTCGAAGCGGCCACCAGTGACGAGGCATGCAATGTCGCGATCGACAAGATCGGGGCCGTGCTTGGTTCTGGTTGGTCTGTCGAGGCCAAAGTACACAAGGACGACTAACGAGCGATCAACAACCACTGCGGGCGCCGATTCGGTCCGCAGCGGACCGTTTCGGCGACCACACGGCTGAACTTCTACTCTCCGTTGCGTGAGGCGACCATTCAGGTTCGAGGGGTACGCAGCGAGCGCGGCGGAGGCGAACGTCGTCGTCGACGGGTCACCGAACGATGGCACGGTGCTGACCCTCACGCACTGGCCGGGGTTTCCGCAGCCTGAGGGGTTTCAATTCGATCTGTCAGCCCAGATGGCGTACCACTACCTCGACCATCCAATCGAGCACACGCCGACCGGCATCGTCACCAACAACCATTTTGACCAGGACGGTCTGGTGGGTCTTCATGCGCTCATTGATCCGGTCCGTGCCCTCGAGCATCGCCAACTGTTGATCGACGTCGCCGAGGCTGGTGACTTCGCAACATTTCGTGACCGCCGCGCGGCTCGCGCGTCCATGGTCATCGATGCCTTTGCGGATGCCGAGCGGTCACCAATTTCTGGTCGCCTCGTTGGGTCGTACGACGAGAACTGCGTGGTGCTGTACGAGGAGATGATCCCGATGCTCGTCTCGATTGCCGCAGATGGCGAACGCTTCCGTGATCTGTGGGCGGACGAGGACGCCGAACTGACGGCGAGCGAAAAGTCGATCGCCGATGGAGTCATCACGATCGAGGAGATGCCCGACGTTGATCTGGCGATCGTCACGATCCCCCACGAGGAGGTCAGTCATCGCGGTCACCGGTTCGCCGGCGAATCGTTCGACGCGGTGCATCCGATGGCATTGCACAACGCCACCAACTGTCTCCGGCTGCTCGTCATCCATGGCCGGCGGTACCAGTTCGTCGACCGGTACGAGTCGTGGGTGCAGTACCGGTCGCGGCGGCCGCTGCCACGCGTCGACATGAGGCCGTTGGCCGAGCAGTTGAGCAACAGCGAGCGGGAATCGCAATGGAACGCGTCAGGTCCAGGAAGCCTGACTCCGACCCTGCGCGTCGACGGCGAATCGTCGCTCGAACCAGCCCTCGTTCGGAAGATGGTCGTCGGTCATTTGCGGAGCAGCGCACCAGCATGGAACCCGTATTCCGCCGCCCCCGAGTGACCGTGCTCCGCACGATTCGTCGTGCTCGCGGCGAGGTCTATCGTGTGCCGATATGGCACGACCCGTTCATTTCGAGATCCACGCCGATGACCCGGAGCGAGCCATCGCCTTCTACACCGACGTCTTCGGCTGGACGGTGAACCAGTGGGAGGACAACCAATACTGGCTGGTCTCGACCGGACCTACGGATCAACCCGGCATCGATGGGGCGATCTTGCCGCGATCGGGTGAGCGCCCAGCTGCGGGCTCGCCCGTCGTCGGAATGGTCAACACCATGCAGGTCGACGATCTCGATGCCGCCCTTGCCATGGCGTTCGATCGTGGTGGGGTGCTGGCACTCGACAAGATGGTCATTCCGGGTGTCGGAACCGTTGCATATGTGCTCGACAGCGAGGCCAACGTCATCGGAATCTTGCAACCCGAGGATTGAAACTCGTCGATCGCCCGACCGGGCGTGGCCGTAGTGTGCCGATCGTGGTTCCGCTCACGTTGCCGCCTCGCGTCCGGCCCGGTGACTCCGTGGCGCTGGTCAGCCCGTCGTGGTTTGCCGCTGGCGCATTCCCGCACCGCGTTGATCGCGGTCGGGTGTATCTCGAGTCGCTCGGACTTCAGCTGAAGGTGATGCCCAACGCGACTGCCATCGGCGATTGGACGGCCGGCACGCCGAGTCGAACGCGTCGACGACCTCCACGCCGCGTTTGCCGATCCCGACGTGTCGGTCGTGTTGTGCGCGATCGGAGGCAACCATTCGAACGAGCTGGTCGATCTGCTCGATTATGAACTCATCCGCTCGCATCCGAAGGTCTTCCAGGGGCTGTCCGACATCACCGTCCTGCACTGCGCCATGCAACACCACGCGGGTCTCGCCACGTTCTACGGGCCTGCTCTGGTCACGAACCTTGCCGAATACCCCAGCGTGTTCGAGATGACGGATCGCTGCGTGCGCGCCGCATGGTTCGGCGATGCTCCGATCGAGTACGCGGCGGCGACAGAGTGGACCGACGAATTTCTGAACTTCGGCACACAAGACGATCTCACCAGGCCGCGGAAGCTTCAGCCGGGCAGCGGATGGTTGTGGCTCCATCCCGGTTCTGCGCAGGGTCCCATCGCTCGGTGGTTGCCTCGAGTCGCTGTGCTGGCATGTGAAGGGATCGCCGGAGTGGCCACAGCTCGAAGGGTGCGTGCTGTTGCTCGAGCCTTCCGAAGATGCACCGTCGCCTGGTGACGTTGCTTCGTATCTCACCGATCTGCGTCGCATGGGTGTGATGGAAGAGATCTCGGGCCTGGTGTTCTCCAGGCCCACGAACTACAGAGCAGACGATGTTCCCGTTCTGTGGGACGTTGTGCGCGACGCGACGGAGAACCTGGGCATCCCTGTGCTCGGCAACTTCGATTGCGGTCACACCGACCCGATGCTCACCGTGCCGCTCGGTGTCGAGGTGCGACTCGACGCGACCACCGAATCGTTCGGGACGGTGACGGCACCGACGGCGCCTCAGTAGCCGATTCGGTCCTCGTCGTCCGATTCGTCGGGCAACACCAGGTCCCATCGATCGAGGCAGTCCTCGCACCGGTAGGCGACGAAGTCGCCCGGCAACCAGACGCCGTCTTCGCGCGGCTGGGTGAGCAGATGACAGCGACCGCCGCAATCGACGCAGACGATCGTTGGCTCAGGTTCCAATGCGATGTCGCGGCACGCTATACGGTGAGGCCGTGCCAGCAGCCGCAGTCACCGACGACGCCGGCGCCGAGGTGGCAATGTTGCTCTCCGAGCTCGTCGCGTTCCCGACTGAGAGCATGACCCCCAACGTCGATCTGATTCGTTGGTTCGCCGATCACGTCGAGTCGAACGGCGGTCGGGCGACTGTGTTGGGTGGCAGCCTCGGCCGGGTGAACCTGCTCGCCTCGTTCGGTCCGCAAGTGGCCGGAGGTCTGATGTTGTCGGGCCATACCGATGTGGTTCCGGCGGGTACCGGTTGGACGACGGATCCATACACAGTGAGCAGGAGCGGTGACACGTTGCAGGGTCGTGGAACTGCGGACATGAAGGGTTTCATCGCCGCAACCGTGCGCATGATCGAACGGTTTCGGGATGTCGAACTGACGCGTCCACTGCACATTGCCCTGTCGTTCGACGAGGAGATCGGTTGCATCGGCGTGCGCCAGGCGTTGGAGCTGATCGCCGGACGCGACGACGTGAGCCCCGACGTGGTGGTGATCGGCGAGCCGACCATGATGCGACCGCGCCACAGCCACATGGGCAAGCTCGCGTACGAGATCGTGTGCAACGCGACGGCTGCGCATTCCAGCCTCTCGCACAGCAAGCCCAGTGCGATCGCAGCCGCCGGCCGTCTGCTGGCCGTGCTCGACGACCTGCAGGACAAGTATCACCCGATCGGTGATCCGGAGATCACCTTCAACTGTGGCTCGATCACCGGCGGCTCAGCGCTCAACGTCATCGCCGAGCGCTGCACCTTCACGTTCGAGATCCGACACACGGTCGACCACGACCCCGACGCCGTGCTGCGACCCCTGATGCTCGCGTTGGACGGCGAGCGAGCCGCGCTGGCCGAGCACGGCGGGTCGATCGACGTCGAAGAGATCACCCGCTACCCGGCGCTTCGTACCGCCTCGGATGATCCATGGTTGCAACTCGTCGAACGAATCGCCGACGCCGGCCCGGCGACTTCGATCGGCTACGGCACCGAGGGTGGCTTGTTCGCACAGGCACTCGATGCCGCGGTCGTGATCTGCGGCCCTGGCGACATCGCGGTCGCTCACCGCCCCGACGAGCACGTCACCGTCGACCAGTTGCTTCGCTGCGAGCGGTTCATCTGCGCACTCGTCGAACAGGTCTGTGTCGATCCCGTGGCTGAGGGCTAAACCTACGGTCATGGACAACAAGGTGACGATGCCGCCGGATGAGACCACCACCGATCGACTGCTCGGTGCGGTGGAGGAACTGGGGCCGTTGTGGCGCGAGCGCATGGCCGAGCACGACCGCACGTCGACGTTCCCGTACGAGAACCTTGCCGAGGCACGAGAGGCCGGCCTGAACCGGCTCACCGTCCCGGTCGAGTACGGAGGGTTTGGATACTGGATGCCCGGCAACTTCAGCGGCTTGTACCGGCTCCTCGAACGCATGGCGTACTGGGACACCAACACCGCTCAGCTGATACAGGTCCACAACCACGCGGCAGGAATCATCAGCTTCCACTCGTCCCCGGCCCAGCGAGACCGGTACCTGCCACAGGTCGTCGACGGCGCGTATCTCGCGTCGCTCGGGTCGGAAGCCCACCTCTACGAGAACGGCGCCGAAGCGTTGGCCTCCGAACTGACAGCGATCGAAGGTGGCTATCGGCTGACGGCGCGCAAGGCTTTCGCGTCGGTTGCGGCCATCGCCAAGTACCTGATGGTCTGGTGCGCCGTCGAGGGAGACACGGCCTATGCATCGCGGATGGTGTTCGCTGTGGTGCCGATCGATGCCCCGGGGGTCAAGTTGCTCGACGATTGGAACATGCTCGGCATGCGATCCACCGTGTCGTGCAGTGTCGCATTCGACAACGTCTTCGTGCCCGCCGACGACGTGGTGGGCGAGCCCGGCGGATGGATCGACAACGACCCGCGCACGTTCAGCTGTGGTTACGCGTCCAACCACCTCGGCACCGCGCAGGGTGCGTTCGACTTCATCGCTGGATACGTCGGCGAGCCGCGACGACCTGAGCTCGTCGGAGGCAGTCAAGGTGCGACTCGGGAGGATGGACGCGCAACTGTTCGCAGCCCGCAGCGCGCTGCGATCGACGGCTGCCCGTCTGGACCGCGGCGACGATCCGGACGAATGCGAAGCCGACGCCATACGCACCATGCACCTCGCGAAGAATGCGGTGCTCGACATCCCGTTTCAGGGCTTCGACATCGTCGGAGCCCGTGCCGCCCACGAGCGCTACCCGCTCGGGCAGATGATGCGTGACGCTCGCACGTTCACGCTGCACTTCCGCGACGACCTCTATGTGCAGCGACTGGCCGATATGGCGATGGGCAAGGGCTTCTCGGCCAAGAAGGCGCGCAGCGGTTCGACGCCGTTCGACCAGTCGGCTGCAGGAGCGTGAGGTGCACGACGACACAGCACTGTTGATCGACGTCTGCGCGATCGATTCGATCTGGGGGAAAGAGCGCGAGTTGGCGGAGCACCTCGCCGACCGGCTGGCCGAGTGGGGATGCGACGATGTCGAGCTCGTCGAATCGCTGTCCGGATCGCCCATCCGTGGGCGCACGTCTGCGGGGCAGCGGCGGTGGGCGGTCGTTGGTCTTGAACGGCCATCTCGACATCTACGAGCTGAGTGAGGACTGGACCAGGGACCCATTTGCAGCGGCGCTGGAGGACGGGAAGGTCTTTGGAGCCGGCATTGCAGACATGAAGGCGGGTACCGCTGCGGCTGCCGCAGCAGTGCGTCGCATCGCGGCGAGCGACGATCGGCTGCGCGGCGACGTCGTCTTCCAAGGCGTGTCGTGTCACTTCGAAGGCGGCGTCGGGACGCGTTCGTTGTGCGAAGCCGGATTCGTCGGCGACGCAGCGATCGATTGCGAGCCGTCGAGCAACACCATCGGTATCGCCCACCGCGGCGCGGCATACCTGAAGATCACGACCCGCGGCCGACAGGCCCACACGACCTACAAGCACCTCGGCGTGAATGCGATCGAGACGATGGAGCCGATCCTGGCCGGCCTGCGCGAGTTGGAGTCCGCATTGCCGTACGAACCACATCCGCTGTTGCCAGGAGGGCCGATCCTCAACATCGGCACCATCAGCGGTGGCACGAAGCACAATCAGGTACCCGATCGTTGCATGGTCACCCTCGACATCCGGCTCCTTCCGAGCCAGGACCCGCACGAGGTCAAGCGCCAGGTCGAGGCGATGATCGAAGGGTTGCGCACGACGGTCGACTCGCGCATCGATGCCTCGGTGGAGTTCAGCGAGCATTGGTTGTCGGGCCCGCGTCACCCGTACGAGATCGCTGCCGACGCAGCCGATCGTGCAGGCGCTCGACCGTTCGGTGCGCGCCGTCACGTCCAGCGACCCGGTGTATCAGGGCGTGCCGTTCTGGTGCGATCTCGTGACGCTTGATCAGTTCGGCGTCAGCGGCGTCAACTTCGGCCCGGGCGATCCGCCCTACAACTTTCCGGACGAGTACGTCTACGAGTCGCAGTACCTGCAGGCCGTCGACGTGTACGAGCACCTCATCCGCGAGTACTGCCAATGAACGATCTCAACGTCGTGCATGCTGCGTCTCTCGCGCGGATCAACGACACGGGAGAGGCGCGGCGCGGCGCTACACAGGGCGAATTGGGTGTTGTTGCAGATGGCGCGGTGGCCATCCGCGACGGCTTGATCGTGGCAGTCGGAACCACCGACGAGGTGCTTGCCAGTCATGGGGAAGCGCGGCGTGCCGACCATCGACGCGAGCTGGTCGTTGCGTGCTGCCTGGCCTCGTCGAGTGTCACAGCCATCCGCTGTTCGCCGGCGAACGTCACCACGAGTACGCCGAGCGACTCGGCGGCGCGTCACTGGCAGAGATCGCCGCCCGCGGCGGAGGCATCTGGTCGAGCGTCGTCGCCACTCGGAACGCCGGCGACGACGAACTGCTCAGGCGCCTCGCCACGACGCTGCGGAGGATCCTCGCCGGCGGCGTGACGACGCTCGAAGTGAAGTCCGGCTATGGCCTGACGGTGCCCGAGGAACTGCGCGGTCTCGCATCTGCTGCAGCAGGCGCGGTTGCTGACTCCGATGCAACTGGCGATCACGTTCCTCGGTGCTCACGTGGTGCCACGGGATCTCGAAGGTGATGCCGACGAGCGAGCCGACCGCGTACACCGACCTGATCGACGGCGAGATGTTGCCGGCCATCGATGTCGCAGGGCATCGCCGAGTTCCAGGACGTAACGGTCGAGCAGGGATACTTCACGCCCGATCAAGGCCTGCGGTTGATGCGACGCAGCCACGACGTGGGGTTGCCGATCCGGGTCCATGCAGATGCGTGGGCGCCGTCGCAGGGTTGGCGAACCGCTGTCGCAAGGCGGCGCGATCTCGGCCGAGCACCTCACCTACACGCCGGACGACGAGATCCGCGAGGTCGGCCGTACCGACACCGTTGCCGTGATCCTGCCGATGGCCGAGCTCGTGTACATGACCGACGACAGGGCGAATGCCCGGCTGTTCATCGACACCGACGTGCCCGTGGCCGTTGCGACCGACTTCTGCTCGTCGATTCGCGCCACGTCGCTGCTGACCACGGTGGCGACAGCGGCGCCCTGGTTCCGCATGACGCCGGGAGAGGTCATCGTCGGTGCGACGTTGAACGCCGCCTACAGCCTCGGCCGGCAGGCTTCGTGTGGTTCGCTCGACGTGGGCAAACGCGGCGACCTCATCGTCATCGATGTCCCGCATCCCAACGAGATCTGCCTGGCCATCGGCGCGCCGCTGCTCGACCAGGTCGTGATCGCCGGCGACGTGGTGATGGGCCCGCGGCCGTGATCCGGGTGGTTTCCGGGGAATTCGGTGGCCGCAGGCTGGTGGTTCCCGATGGTCTGGCCACGCGTCCGACGACCGACAAGGTACGCCAAGCGGTGTTCAACTCGCTCGACAGTGCAGGTCTGATCGACGGAGCGCATGTCGTCGATCTCTTCGCCGGCTCCGGCGCGCTGGGAATCGAGGCGCTGTCGCGCGGCTCGGCGTCATGTGTGTTCGTCGAACGCGATCGCGCCGCCCTGCAGGCCCTGCGGGCCAACATCGCCGCGCTCGGGGTTAGAAGGGCGTACGACCGTCGTCAGCTCCGATGTTCCCGCGTGGGTGCCGGCACTGCGAGGCGTCGACCTGGCCCTGATCGACCCGCCGTACGAATTCGATGGCTGGGACCGCTTGCTGACGGTGCTGCAGGTGCCGTACGTCGTGGCCGAGGCCGGACGCGAGATCGAGCCGCCGACAGGGTGGGAAGCCCTGAAGTCGCGACGCTATGGCCGGACCTGGGTGACTCAACTGCAACGAGTAGCGTGAGTCGCCGCATGGCTCCTCGAACCACCCCTCCCATCATCACGGTGCTGTATCCGGGCAGCTTCGATCCGTTCCATCTGGGCCACCTCGACGTGATCGAACAGTCGGTGGCGTTGTTCGGAGAAGTGGTCGTCGGGGTGATGCACAACCCCACCAAACCCAGCGGCATGTTCACGCTCGAGGAGCGTGTGGAGATGATTCGCAGCAGCATCGCCTACATGCCGTCGGTGAAGGTCATCGCGTTCGGCGGCTTGGCCGTCGACGCCGCTCGTGAGGTCGCCGCGGCCTTCATCGTGAAGGGACTGCGCACGGGAGGCGACTTCGAGGTCGAGCAGCAGATGGCCCACACCAACCATGCCGTCAGCGGCGTTCGCACGGTGTATCTGCCCTGCAAGCCGGCATTGGTGTCGATCAGCAGCCGCTTCATCCGGGAGATTGCCCACTACGGTGGCGACGTCTCAGCGTTGGTTCCGCTCCCGGTCGCGGCCCAATTGTCTCGGGTGCATCCACGCGACGAGGACTTTTGAGGCCTATCTTGACTGCGGAAATGACGTACGACGACAAGCACGACGAGTTCGAAGACGACGAGGAATTCGACGATTCCGACGCATTCGTGCGCAGCACGAATGGTTACGTCGGCGACGCGGAGAGCCTTGCTTCGAAGGGCCATCGACATCATCGCGTCCGCCCCCACGATGCCGCTCTCCTCATCGCCTCGAATCGACCGCGACGAGATCATCGAGCTGCTCGAAGAGTCGTTGCATCGCCTGCCCGACGAGATGCGTCAGGCGCGCTGGATGATCAAGGAGCGCCAGGAGTTCGTCTCCAAGACCCGGCGCGAAGCCGACGAGTTGCTCGAGGCGGCTCGAGTGCAGGCAGAGCGCATGGTGCAACGCACCGAGGTCGTGCGTGCCGCCGAGCAGCGGGCCCGTCAGATCAGTGAGGCCGCCGACGCCGACTCACGTCGATTGCGCCACGAGACCGAGGACTTCCTCGACCAGCGCCTCGGAAGCTTCGAAATTCTGCTCGACAAGCTGCAAAAGACCGTGCACGCTGGTCGAGCCCGGCTGTCGATCGGCGAGCACCGCGGCGAGGAAGTCATCGAAGAAGAGGATCCGACCAAGGGCTTCTTCGACCAGGATCGCTGAACCGCACTCGCCGTTAACCTGGGTGCATGTCGAATTCGTTGCTGATCAACGCCGCCGAACTGCTGCGAAGACCCGGCTCCGAGCGCAGATTCGACCCTCGAGCCGACCATTGCCGAATTGGGCATCGTCGACAGCCGGTTCGACCCCGATGCGACGGTCGTGGTCGACCTGCGTCTGGAATCACTCACTGACGGGATCGTTGTCGACGGTCAGCTGCGGGCGCCATGGGCCGACTCGTGCCGCCGTTGCCTGGCTCCTGCGCTGGGCGAGGTGGTCTGCGATGTCGACGAGCTCTACCAGCACGTCGTCACGGCGCCCGACGCCTTCGAGATCGTGGGCGATCAGATCGACCTGGCCCGCATGGTGCGCGAGAACCTCCTGCTTGATGCCCCGCTCGCGCCCCTGTGCAGGCCCGATTGCGCCGGTCTGTGCCCAACGTGCGGGATCGACCTCAACACCGCGAACTGCGACTGCGCACAGCAACGTCGCCGACCCAGGTGGGACGCATTGAGCCAGCTCAAGGCGAATCTGCCCGAGCAGTAGCCGCAACACTCGTGCACTCCCGCTAACCTCTCGTAGCTCGTTTCGTCAAGGAAAGACTGCCGTGGCCGTTCCAAAGAAGAAGAAGTCGAAGATGAAGACGCGAAGCCATCGTGCTGGCGCGTGGAAGCTGTCGGCACCGGCGCGCAGCGTGTGCCCGCGGTGCGCCGCTGCCAAGCTGCCGCACACGGTGTGCCCGGCATGCGGTTGGTACAAAGACCGCGTCGCCGTCGACGTCGGCTGATCATCACAATCTCGATGTTGCCGATCGCCGTTGACGCGATGGGCGGTGATCGGTCTCCTGGCGAGATTCTCGCCGGCGCCCACGCTGCAGCAGCCCTCGGTATCCCCGTCGTGCTGGTCGGGCCGGAGGGTCTCGAGGGTCGCGGCGACCTCGACCTGATCGTTGCCTCCGAAGTCATCGAGATGCACGACGACGCCGCTCAGGGTGTCCGTCGCAAGAAGGACTCGACGCTGGTGCGCGCCGCCGAAGCGGTGCGCGACGGCAAGGCCTCGGCGATGGTCTCGGCGGGCAACACCGGTGCCACGATGGCGTCTGCCCTGCTGCGCATGGGCCGTATCAAAGGCGTCAGCCGTCCGGCGATTGCCACCCCGATCCCGGTGCCGGGCCACAGCCCCAACATCCTGCTCGATGCCGGTGCCAACGCCGAGGTGCAACCGGAGTGGTTGGTGCAGTTCGGTCAGATGGGATCGGTGTACGCGCGGCACCGCTTCGGGATCGATGCGCCCTCGGTCGGGCTCCTGTCGATCGGCGAGGAACCGGGCAAGGGCGACACGCTGCGCAAGGAAGCGTTCGAGTTGCTGTCGCACGCGCCGGGGATTCACTTCCTCGGCAACGTCGAAGGCCGCGACGTGATGAAGAAGACCGCCGACGTGATCGTGACCGACGGTTTCACCGGCAACGTCGTGCTGAAGGCGCTCGAAGGCGGACTGCGAGTCATCCTCACCGCGCTGCTCGAAGCCTTCGCAGCCGAGGAGCACTACAAGCCACATGCCGACGCGTTGCTGCCGGCCCTGCTGCCGCTCTACGACGCAGGTCAGCCCCGATACCTATGGCGGCGCGATGTTGCTGGGTGTCGACGGTGTGTGCATCATCAGCCACGGGTCGTCGAACTCGCAGGCGATGGTCAATGCCATCAAGCTCGCTCATGAGATGGTCGAGCATCGGTTGGTCGACGAGATCCGGGCCGCCGTCGCATTGCACGACTAGCGTTCAGTTCGACTCACCGGGTGGCAGCCGAGACGCTAGGATCCCGCCCTGTTCACAACACCGAGGAGTGTTCCGCCCGTGCCTGCCGAGACCGATGTCGAACAGGGTCCACTCGACCGCAACGAAGTCTTCGAGATCGTGCGCGCCAACCTTGCCGACATTCTCGAGATCGAGCCGGCGACCATCTCCGAGGGTCAGTCGTTCGTCGACGATCTCGATGCCGATTCGCTCGCGCTCATCGAGTTGGTCGAGGCATTGGAGGAAGACCTCAGCGAACGGTCAGTCGGCTTCCGGATCGAGGACGAAGACCTCGTCGATCTGAAGACCGTGCGTGATGCGGTCGACTACGTCTACGACCGCGTTCGGGAAGCGTGAGCACCACCGACCCCGCTGGCAGCCTCGCGACGCTCAGCCGAGGTCTGGGTTACGAGTTCACTGATCTGACGTTGCTGCGGCGAGCCCTTGCTCACCGCTCGTGGTGCGCAGAGGTGGGAGGTCAGCCGTCGAACGAACGCCTCGAGTTCCTCGGCGATGCGGTGCTCGGATGGGTCGTCGCCGAGATCGCCTATCGGCGTCACGGCGATCTTCCCGAGGGCAAGCTCACCGACCTTCGCAAGAGCGTGGTGAACGCCACTGCGCTGGCCGAAGTGGCCGAGTCGATCGGCCTGGGCGAGTGGCTGTTGCTGGGCAAGGGTGAGGACGCCGCCGGCGGTCGGCAGAAGGCGTCGATCCTGTCCGACGCGCTCGAGGCGGTGCTCGGTGCGGTCTATCTCGACGGTGGGGTGGAAGCCGCGAAGGCGCTGGTCGCGCGGCTGTTCAGCGAACGGCTCGAAGTCGCTGCCGGCCAGCTCGATCGGTTGGACCACAAGACCGTTCTGCAAGAGCTCACAGCGAGGCTCTACGACACGGCGCCGGTGTATCTGCTGACCGAGTCGGGACCCGACCATTCCAAGACGTTCAAGGCAACGGTTCTTGTCGACGGCGCGGCGTTGGGGAACGGCGAGGGGAAGTCGAAGAAGCTCGCCGAGCAGCAGGCCGCGTCCGAGGCGTACGACTTGCTCGTTGCCGAGGACCTAGTCGTGCCGGAGTTGCCAGAGGTCGAAACCGTGCGTCGCGGGATGGTCTCGTTCGTCGTCGGCCGTCGCATCGAACGCGTCGAAGTCGGTCGTGAACGGACCGTTCGTCGCACCTCGGCCCAAGCACTGATCGACGGCCTCACCGGTTCGACGGTCACGTCGATCGGTCGCCGCGGCAAGTACATCCTGTGCACACTCGACACCGGCGACGCACTGATGATCCACCTGCGCATGAGCGGCCGCGTGCTCGTCAGCGAAACCGGTTCGCATCGTCCCGATCACACCCATGTGGTCCTGCATCTCGCCGGTTCTCCCGACGAACGAGTTGTGGTTCATCGATCCACGCACCTTCGGCGAGATGGTGGTCTTCGATCCCGACCACGCCGACACCGAACTGCCCGAGCTTGCCCGACTGGGGATCGACCCCATCGCCGACGACCTGTCGGTCCCTCAACTCACTGCGCTGCTGCGCGGGCGGGCGAGGCAGCTGAAGCCGTTGCTGCTCGACCAGCACATCATCGCGGGCATCGGCAACATCTACTGCGACGAGATCCTCCATCGGGCGAAACTGCGCCCCGACCGCCTCGCCAACACCCTGAAACCGGCCGACATCCGCCGCCTGCACGGAGCGATCCACTCGATCCTGTCGACCGCGATCGAGGCAGGTGGTAGCACCTTGTCCGATACCCAATACGTCGACGTGATGGGCGACGGAGGCAGCTTCCAGCTCGACCACCGGGTCTACGATCGTGCCGGCCAGCGCTGCCTCACCTGCGGCAAAGCCACGATCGTGCGTACCGTCTCCGGCGGCCGATCCACCTGCTTCTGCCCCCGCTGCCAGCGCTGACCCGCGTCCTCCGCGGGTCGCCTCCACTCCACAAGGTCGCTGTGGAGTGTTTGGCGCCTGCCTGGGTGCACCGGGACACTCCACAAGGTCGCCGTGGAGTGTTTGGCGCCTGCCTGGGTGCACCGAGACACTCCAGAGGATCGTGGAGGGGGTCCTTAGGGCGTCGGGTCGGCGCGGCTATGGTCGAGGGCGCCGTGTTCTTGAAGTCGCTGACCCTCAAAGGATTCAAATCGTTCGCCGACGCGACCACCCTCCAGCTTGAGCCTGGGGTCACGGTGGTGGTCGGACCCAACGGCTCCGGCAAGTCGAACGTGGTCGACGCCATCGCCTGGGTGTTGGGCGCCCAGGCCCCCAGTGCGGTGCGCAGTCAGAAGATGGACGACGTGATCTTCGCGGGCACGGCCAAGCGGCCGGCGCTCGGTCGGGCCGAGGTGACGCTCACCATCGACAACTCCGCGGGGCTGCTGCCAATCGAGTTCACGGAGGTCACCGTGGCTCGCATCTTGTTCCGCACTGGCGAGAGCGAGTACTCGATCAACGGTGTCACCTGTCGCTTGCTCGACGTTCAAGAAATGCTCAGCGACGCGGGCGTCGGTCGCCAGCAACACGTGATCGTGAGCCAGGGCCAGATCGACTCGGTGTTGAACGCCCGGCCGGAGGAGCGGCGGTCGATCATCGAGGAAGCCGCCGGCGTGCTGAAGTTCCGACGCCGCAAAGAGCGCGCCGAGCGTCGTCTCGACGCCACCGAGGCCAGCCTGCTGCGTGTGCAGGATCTGCTTCGCGAGGTGCGTCGGCAGCTCCGACCGCTCGAGCGACAGGCCGATGCGGCTCGTCGCCACGGCGACCTGGTCACCGAGCTCAGCGCGCTGCAGATCTTCCTGCGCGGCCGAGAGATCGGCTCGCAGCGCACTCGGCTTGCCGCACTCGCCGGCGAGAAGATCGCGCTGCACGCAGCCGAGCAAGAACTGCGCGCCGAGCTTGCCGCTCTCGACATCAGTGTGATGGCCGCGGAGGCGGAGCTCACGGCGCGGGGTGATCTCGATCTGTCCGACGAGATGGTTCGCGTCGAGCAACTGCGCGAGCGTGCCAGGGGCATCGCCGCTGTTCTGGTCGAACGCCGACGTTCGATGGAACGTGATCGAGGTCAGCTCATGGACTCCGGCGTCGTCGCCAGCCTCGAAGCCGACGCCAACTCGCTGCGCGTCGACATCGATCGAGTTGCCGACGAGCTGCCGCCAACTCGGCCCGGAAGCCGAGCAGCTGGCCACGGAGGAAGAGGAGTTCGGCGCGGAGCGGCAGCAGGCGCTGCTCGACCATCGACAATGTTGCGACCAGCAGCTCAGCGGCCAGCGCCGCAGCCGAGGTTCGCGGCGAGTTGCGTTCTTTGCGCGGCGGTGCGGAGCGGGCCGAGGGCGAGTTGCAGCGCCTGCGAGCACGGTCGACCGCCCTCAGCGAGCGTGTCATCCGGCTCGACGCCGATGCCGAGCGCCTCCGCGTGGAATGTCAGCAGGCGCAGCTCGTCGAGGCGGGTCTGGTGGCCGACCTCGAGGCCGCCGAGGCCCGCCGGATCACGGCGGAGGCCGCCTACGAATCCGCCACCCGCAACCGCCAAGAGGCGGCCGACGAGACATCGCGATGGGGTGCACGCGCCGAGGCGTTGCATCTTGCTCTCGAGAGTGCGCGTGCCAGAGCCGGCGCCGAGCATCTGGCCGGCGTCGACGATGTGCTCGGCACCTTGCTCGACCTCATCGACATCGACAGCGGGCTGGGAGGCCGCCGTCGAGGCCGCGCTCGGGGATGCACTCGAGGCAGTCGTCGTGGCATCGCCACAGGCGGGCCGCCGGGCGCTCGACTCGCTGCACGCGTCGAATGTTCACGGGGCAGTGATCGCGCTCGGCGCTGCGAAGGCGTCTCCAGCGGCGTTGCCCGACCGCGGCGTGCCGGTGCGCTCTCACGTGCGCAGCGATAAGGCCGGCGGTTTCGCGAATTGCTGGACGCGATCATCGGTTCGACCGTGCGCGGTCGACGCTGGGCGACGCAATCGACCTGGCGATCGCCAACCCCCAGGCTGTCGTGGTCACCGACGACGGCGATCGCTTCGGCGCCGACCGGATGGCGTGTCGGCGTTGCCAGCGGCGGAGCCACGGCGTCGGCACTGGAGGAAGCGCAGGAACGTCTCGGGATTGCGACGGCCGAACTCGAGGGTCGCACTCGCGCAGAACAGATGGGTCGTATCGAGCTCGAGGCAGCGCGTCAACGCGAGGCCGAGCTCAGTCGCCAACTCGACACCCACGACGCAGGATTCTCGGCGAGCTCCGATGCGTTGGCTCGCACCCAGACCGAGCGTCGCGACACCCAGGCGGAGTCGGAAACACTCGAGCACGCTGTCGGCGAGGCCGAAGAACGGCTGGATCGCGAGCGCAGCCGAATCGCCGAGCTCGAAGCCCTGGTGCCGGCGCTCGATGCGGACGAAGCTGCCGAGACCGAGGCGGCGAAGGCTCGCGGCGAGAACGTGCGCACGGCTCGACGCCCGCTCGGCGCAGCTGGCGAATCGTCGTCAAGATCTCGAAGTCCGCAACGCCGGCCTGCACGAGCGGCAGCAGTTCCTCGAACGGCGACTGCAGGAGACCGAGCGGCGTCTCGAGGTCGACGCAGTAGCGCGCGCCGACAGCCGGGCAGCGACGTCTCGAAGTCGAGCAGGCCCTCGGCGCGGTGGAGAACCTCTCGGCACTGGTCGACCGTCACCGTCACGTGATCGAGACCCGGCACGAGGAGCTCCTGGAGATTCGGCGCAAGCAGAGCGCAGAGGTTCGCGGCATCGCGCAGCGTCTCGACGAAGCACGCGGCGGCGCGCATTGCGGCCGAGAAAGCGCTCGACGAGAGCCGCGAGCGATCACGTCGTGTGGAGATCGACGAGGCCGAAGTGCGGATGCGGTTGGAAGGCGTCGTCGAGGCGTTGCGACGCGATCACGACCTCGAGCCCGCAGCCGCCGAAGCTGCCGAGCAGCCGACGCTTCCCGAGGGAATCTCAGCGTCAGCCCGCGTGCGCGACCTCGAACGCGAGCTCCGCCTGATGGGTCCGATCAATCCACTGGCCCTCGAGGAGTTCAACGAGCTCCAGACGCGCCACAAGTTCCTCGAGGAGCAGTTGGAGGACGTGCGCAACACTCGACGCGACTTGATGCGGGTGATCAAGGCGGTCGATCTCGAGATCCAAACGGTGTTCTCGACGGCGTTCAACGACGTGAGCATGCACTTCACCCAACTGTTCGCGATGTTGTTCCCCGGTGGTGTCGGCAACCTCGTGCTCACCACCCCCGAAGACCTGTTGAACACCGGCATCGACGTCGAGGCAAAGCCAAGTGGCAAGAACGTGAAGAAGCTGTCGCTGCTGTCGGGCGGCGAGCGGTCGCTGACGGCACTGGCGTATCTCTTCGCCGTCTTCCGCAGCCGGCCCTCGCCGTTCTACGTGATGGACGAGGTCGAGGCCGCGCTCGACGACGTCAACCTGCACCGCTTCCTCAGCCTCATCCACGAGTTTCGCCAAGAGGCGCAGCTGCTGGTCGTCAGCCACCAGAAGCGCACGATGGAAGCAGGCGACAGCCTCTTAGGTGTCACGATGCAGCCGGGCGGCTCCTCGAAAGTGGTCACCGAGCGGGTCTCCGCTGCGACCTGACCGGGCCGATGAGAATGGTCAACTGCGGATCCACGACCGACTAACGTCGCTGCGGTTGGTCGCGACGATAAATCGGGGGATAAGCAGCACATCGTGAGTGAAGCCGTGGCAATCGGCGCGAGAAACGACGAATCGCGTCGTGCTACGCCTGCCATCCAGCTGGTCAGGCTGCGCAAGAACGTATCGGCGAAGTCGTGGCGGTCGACGACATCGACCTGGAGATCGTCGAGGGCGAGTTCTTCTCGTTGCTCGGCCCGTCCGGTAGCGGCAAGACCACCGTGCTGCGAATGATCGCGGGCTTCGAACTACCCACCGGTGGCGCCGTGCTGCTGCAGGGCGACGATGTCACCAGCTGCCCCCGTACGACCGCGATGTCAACACCGTGTTCCAGGACTACGCGCTGTTCCCGCACATGAGCGTGCTGGAGAACATCGAGTACGGACTGAAGGTCAAGAGGGTCGGAAAGGCTGAGCGGCGGCAGCGGGCGGTGGACATGCTCGAGGCTGTTCGATTGGGCGACTACGGCGAACGCCGCCCCAATCAGTTAGCGGCGGCCAGCGGCAGCGAATAGCGCTTGCCCGCGCGCTCGTCAACCATCCGAAGGTGCTGTTGCTCGACGAGCCGCTCGGCGCACTGGATCTGAAGCTGCGCGAGGAGATGCAGGTCGAGCTGAAGACCATCCAGCGCGACGTCGGCATCACATTCGTGTTCGTCACACACGATCAAGGTGAAGCGTTGTCGATGAGCAATCGCATCGCCGTCTTCAACAAGGGTCGCGTCGAGCAGGTCGGCACACCGCGCGACATCTACGACCACCCTGCCACCGCGTTCGTCGCCGGATTCGTAGGGATTTCGAACGTGCTCAGCGCCGAACGCTCGCAACAGTTGTTCGGCATCGCCGAGCCGCATTCCATACGTCCCGAACGGCTTCGTGTCGTGCAACACGAAACTGCTGAGGGCGAGATCTCCGTTGCCGGTGTTGTCAGCGACGTCCAATATCTCGGTGCCGACTGTCGAGTGCGTGTGCAACTCGACGACGGCACCTCCATGATCGCCAGCGTGCCGAGCGACGGGCTCGCTGGTGTTGCCATCGGTGGAAATGTTCGCCTCGGCATGGCCGCGCTGACGCGGCATTTCCCGTCGCCAATACAGATATCTCCAAAGAGGGGGAGACGCATGAAGAAATCACGGTATCTCGGCGCTCTGGTGGCGATGACGCTGCTGGCGTCGGCTTGCGGTGAACGACGACGAGTCGTCGGCGGTGACGACGCGCTCACAGCGATCGGCGAAGGCGAGAAGGCGCTCAACCTGATCGTCTGGGCGGGCTACGCCGAGGACGGCAGCACCTACCCCGAATACGACTGGGTGCACCCGTTCCAGGACCAGACCGGGTGTGTGGTGAAGTCGAAGATTGGCCGCAACGTCCGACGAGATGTTCCAACTGATGAGACTGGCGACTACGACGGCGTCTCGGCCTCGGGTGACTCCAGCGTGCGCCTCATCGATGCAGGTCATGTCTCACCCGTCAACACCGCCTGATCAAGAACTACGCCGATCTCTCGCCGTTCCTGAAGGATCAGAAGTACAACACGAGCGACGGGAAGAACTACGGAATTCCTCACGGGTGGGGCGCCAACTACCTGATGTGGCGAACCGACGTCGTCACCGACGCCGCCCGACTCGTGGAGTGTGGTGTTCGACAAGGCTTCGCCGTACGCAGGCAAGGTGACGGCTTACGACGCACCGATCTACATCGCCGATGCTGCGCTCTACCTGAAGACTGCGCAACCCGACCTCGTGATCGATGATCCGTACTCGCTGAACCAGGCGCAGTTCGACGCGTCAGTCGCGCTGTTGAAGGATCAGCACACGGTCATCGGCGAGTACTGGAACGACTACACCAAGACGCAGGGCGCGTTCGAACAGGGTTCGACGGTGCTCGGCACGACATGGCAGGTCATCTACAACCTTGCGACCTTGAAACGGCGCTCCGTTGCAAACAGTCGTGCCCAAAGAAGGCTCGACCGGATGGAGCGATACGTGGATGATCTCTTCGAAGGCGGCCCACCCCAACTGCATGTACATGTGGATGGACTACATCACGAGCCCTGCGGTGCAGGCTCAGGTCGCCTATTACTTCGGTGAAGCCCCCGCCAACCCAAAGGCATGCGACGAGATCAACACGCAGTTCGGCGACGCGACACATTGCGATGTGTTCAAGGCCACCGACGCGGCGTTCGCCGAGGCCATTGCCTTCTGGGCAACTCCTCGCAAGGAGTGCCTGAACGGCAAGGGCAGTGACTGTGTGCCGTTCTCGGAGTGGATCAAGGCCTGGACCGAGATCAAGGGTTGATTCCCGGGGTCGGCTGGGCGCGACAGCGTGTCGCGTCCAGCCGACGGGCCAACTGATTCATGACCGCCACCACCGTCTCTTCGGGTCCCGGCAAGTCGGCCTCGCGCTCGGCTGCACCGGCATCCGCTCACCCGCCTGGTCGCATTGATCGGCGCGCCGGCTACGTGGATGATCGTGCTCTACATCGGTTCGCTGGCGTCGTTGTTCCTCACGTCGCTGTATCGACTGAACGACGACGGCAGCGGCATCGACAAGGTGATCGGTGCCCAGAACTACCGAACCCTGATCGACAAGTCGGTCTATCTCGACATCGCCGTGCGCACCGTCAAGATTGCCGTGCTGGTCACGATCGTCGACGTGGTGTTGGCTCTCCCGATCGCGTTCTTCATTGCGAAGGTGGTGGGCCGGCGCTGGCGTCGCCTGCTCGTTGCTGCGGTTCTGGTGCCGCTGTGGGCTTCCTATCTGGTCAAAGCATTTTCCGTGGCGAGCAATCATCGGATCACCCGGCGGCGTGCTCGACAAGACCTTTGGTGCCAGTCCCAACTACGGCGAGGTCGGGCTCGTCATCGTGCTCGCCTATCTGTGGCTTCCCTACATGATCGTGCCGATCTACGCCGGGCTCGAACGTTTGCCCGATTCTCTGCTCGATGCGTCGAGTGATCTCGGCGCGCATTTCGGATTCACGTTCCGGCGTGTCGTACTTCCGCTGCTGTTCCCGTCGATCGTCGCAGGGTCGGTGTTCACGTTCTCGTTGTCGTTGGGCGACTACATCGCCGTCGATCTCGTCGGAGGCAAGACCCAGGTGATCGGATCGGTGGTGTTCGACAACTTCTCCGCTGACCTTCCCTTTGCCGCTGCGTTTGCCGTCGTGCCGGTGGTCGTGATGGTGGCCTACATCCTGGGCATCCGACGCAGCGGAGCATTGGAGAATCTCTGATGCACTTCGCCCGCCGCGTGCGCGTGTTGTTCGGAGGCATGACGGGGATCGTGCTCGCGTTCTCTACCTACCGCTGGCGATCATCGTCGTGCTCTCGTTCAACACGGTGAGTTCGTTGTCGTGGCCGCCGAAGGGCTTCACGTTGCGCTGGTGGCGGGCCGCGATGCACAGCACCGGGGCCCGCGACGCCCTGCTGGTGAGCCTGAAGACGGCAGCCGGGGCCACGCGCGATCGCTCTCGTGCTCGGCGCCTTTGGCGCGCTCGCCATGCACCGATTCAAGTTCTTCGGACGAGAGGCGCTGAACCTGATGATCGTCCTGCCCATTGCCCTGCCGGGCATCGTCACCGGGATCGCGCTCAATGCTGCATTATCGACTCAGGCTGGCTTCGAGTTCGGCTTGCTGACGCTCGTCATCGCCCATGCGACGTTCTGCATCGTCGTGCTCTACAACAACCTGCTCGCCCGCTTCCGCAGGCTCTCGCCCAACCTCGAGGAGGCGTCCGCCGACCTCGGCGCACACACGTTCCAGACGTTCCGCTACGTCACGTTTCCCTTGTTGCGGACAGCCCTCCTGGCGGGTGGTCTCCTGGCATTCGGCCTCAGCTTCGACGAGATCGTGGTCACCACGTTCACCTCAGGTGCCGGGCTGGAAACGTTGCCGATCTGGATCTTCGAGAACCTCAGCCGCGGCGAACAGCAGCCCATCGTGACGGTGGTGGCCACAGCCGTGATGTTGCTGTCGGTGATCCCCGTGTGGCTGGCTCAAAGCCTGACCAGCGGCGACGGTCCGCTGACAGGCGGCACCCGCTGACCCCTGACGGTAGCGTGATCGCGCCATGGAGTGGATCTATCTCGTTCTCGCTGTTGTCGTGCTCATCGTCGGACTGGGCGTGGTGGTGGTCAATCGTCGCCGCACCGCCGCGGTCTCGCCGCCTCGGGGTCCTGCTCCCCAGCCACCCGCACAGCCACCTCCGATCGCACCGACACGCCACCGAAGTCGCTGAACCAGCGACGACGGTCGCCCCACCCGTCGCAGTCGAACTTGAGCGCCCCAACTTCCGCAGCCGGATGTCGAAGGCGCGCAACGCGCTTGCCGGAACGTTGCTGGGCATCCGCAGTCGCAGCGGCATCACCAACGAGACGTGGGCCGATCTCGAAGAGCGCGTTGCTCCGCGCCGACGTGGGTGTGCGGGTGACCGACGATCTGCTCGACGGGTTGCGGACGAGGGTGAAGGCGAAGGAGATCACGGAACCCGGGCAACTCCTCGACGCACTGCAGGCGGAGATGGTTGATCGCCTCTCGACTGCCGACCGAACGCTGCGATTCGACGACCTGCCCGATGGGCCCAACGTCTGGCTCTTCGTCGGCGTCAACGGTGTGGGTAAGACCACCACCATCGGCAAGGTCGGCGCGCAACAGGCGGCTTTGGGGCGATCGGTGATGATGGCCGCAGGCGACACCTTCCGCGCGGCCGCGGTCGAACAGTTGGGCACCTGGGCCGAGCGGAGTGGCGCCGAACTGGTCCGTGGCAACGAGGGCGGTGATCCGAGCGCGGTCATCTTCGACGCCATCGAGAGCGCGACGGCCCGTCACATCGATCTCGTGTTGGGTGACACGGCCGGGCGCCTGCACACGAAGACCAACCTGATGGAGGAGCTCCGCAAAGTACGACGTGTCGCTGCCAAGGGTGCCGGCCAAGTCACCGAGGTGCTGCTCGTCGTCGATGCCACGACGGGCCAGAACGGCCTCGCCCAGGCCCGCGAGTTCGGCGATGCGACGGAGGTGACGGGTGTGGTGCTGACCAAGCTCGACGGCTCCGCAAAGGGTGGGATCGTGTTTGCGATCGAAACCGAGCTCGGCCTGCCTGTGAAGCTCGTCGGGCTCGGCGAGTCGATCGGCGATCTCGTTGCGTTCGATCCCACCGAGTTCATCGATGCCTTGGTCAGAGAAGATTCATGATTCTGGGAACCAGAGCGATTCATCCGGACGTCAAAGACACATGATTCGCTCACGCCGTCTTGCACTTGTCGCTTTCGGAGTCGCCCTGGCGCTCTCTGCCTGCGGAGATCCCTCCTCCACCACACCTCTCGCCGAACAGCCGCCGGTGATCGAACTGGCCAGTGGCCAGACCGGCTCGGGCGCGGCAACACTCGAGGCGGCCGCAGATGCGCCCGTCGATGCCAGCGCTGATTCGAAGATGGCATTCATGCCGACGACTGAGTTCGTGTACGAGGGCGAACTGCCGGCACTCGACGGCCCAGGCGCATCGTGGTTCTTCCCCGCCGGCCAGCAACCGGATCTCGACCGGATCGCCAAGCTCGCTGCATCGTTCGGTGTCGAGGGCGACGTTCGAGCCCTCTCGCAGGATCAGGGCGGCGGCTGGGCCGTCGGCCCCGAGGACTACAGCTCCGCCGTGCTGAGCGTGGGCTCCGACGGCATGCTGACGTGGTACCTCAGTGGCGCCCCGAGCGCGGTCGGACTCGGCTGCGTGTCCGCCGCTGGCGTCGCAGATGTCGCCGCCAGCAGCTCTGGCTCTGGCAGCTCCGGAGTTGCCGTCGATGTCGCTCCGACCACTGATCCGGGGTCGCCAGCGGAAACAAGGCCTGTCGACGGCGCTGTTCCCCCCGACGTCGTACCGAATGATTGCGCGATGCCGGAGCCACCCGCCGGTGTGCCGACGAAGGACGAGGCGTTGGCCAAGGCCAAGCAGCTGTTCGCCGAGTGGGGATACGACGTCGACTCGTACCAGTTCGACGATGCCTACGCCGATGAATGGGGCGCCAGCGTCAACGCCTACCTGTTGCTCGACGGCATGAAGGCTCCCGTGACGTTGTCCGCCGGGTTCGGCGAGAACGGCTCGCTGACCTACGCGTCGGGCTACCTGGCCGTCCCAGAACGCGGCGCCGACTACCCGACCATCGGTGCGACCGCCGGACTGGAAAGACTGAAGACACAGCAGAGCCAGTACCGGACGTTGGAGGAAACCGCCGTCATGAAGTCGAGCGACCCAGCCTCCCTGGGCGTTGACGCAGCCGGCACGGATGTCGCCGCAATTATGCCGTGCGAGCCGGAAGCGGCCAGCGCCGATTGTGCGCCGGTCGACGTCGAGCCGTACACGGTCACGCTGAACAGCGTCAAGACCGATCTGACCATGGTGTGGGCAGCCGACAACACCATCTGGTTGCTGCCCGCCTACACGTTCGGGTCCGCCGACGGTGGGATGTACTCCGTGATCGCCGTCGACGATGCCTACATCCACCAAGCCGATCCGGTTGCCGACGGCACCACCATCGAGCCCGCCATCGAGCCTGGTGTCGCCCCGGCCCCTGATGCCGCACCCGGCCTCGGCGGCTACGCCGATCCCGGTGCCGTCCCCGCCACCGCAGCCCCCGAAACCGCGCCAACCCCGTAACCCCGTGCGATGAGAGATGAGCCGCCGGACGCGGCTCATCTCTCATCACGCCACAACGATCTCGCCTGATATGAGAGATGAGCCGCCCGTCCCGGCTCATCTCTCATCGCGTTCGGCGCCGAGTAGGTCAACGAGCGTCCGCCTGAGCGGCCGGTAGCCTGCGAGGCGATGTTCGACTCATTGTCCTCCCGCCTTGAAGGCGTCATCAAGAAGATCCGTGGCAAGGGTCGGCTGACCGACCAGGACGTCGACGAGGTCCTGAAAGAGATCCGCACGGCACTCCTGGAGGCCGACGTCAACGTTGGCGTGGTGCGCAACGTCACGGCTCGCATTCGCGAGCAGGCCGTCGGCGCCAAGCTCAGCCAGGCACTCGATCCGGGTCAACAGATCGTCAAGATCGTCAACAACGAGCTCACGGCGATGCTCGGCGGCGAGACGCTGAAGATCAACTACGCCAGTCGTCCGCCGACCGTCGTGCTGATGGCCGGCCTGCAGGGTTCCGGCAAGACGACCAACGCGGCGAAGTTGGCGCGGTGGTTCAAGAGCCAAGGTCGCCAGCCACTGATGGTGGGTGCCGACCTGCAGCGCCCCGCGGCGGTCGAGCAGTTGCGTACCCTCGGCAGGCAGATCGACGTGCCCGTGTTCAGCGAGCCGGGCGATCCTGTTTCCACGGCCCGCCGAGGTCTCGAAGAGGCCCGCCGACTCGGTCGCGATGTGCTGATCGTCGACACCGCCGGCCGTCTCTCGATCGACTCGGAGATGATGGAGCAGGTTCGCCAGATCAGCGCGGCAGTGCAGCCCGACTACACGTTCCTGGTGATCGACGCGATGACCGGGCAGGACGCCGTCGGGGTGGCCGAGGCCTTCCACGCCACGCTGGCCATCGATGGCGTCATCATGTCGAAGCTCGACGGCGATGCCCGTGGTGGTGCCGCCTTGAGCGTCAAGGAAGTCATCGGCCGGCCGATCGCGTTCGCTTCCACCGGGGAGAAGCTCAACGAGTTCGAGCAGTTCCACCCGGACCGCATGGCCGGGCGCATCCTGGGCATGGGCGACATGTTGAGCCTGATCGAGCACGCCGAACAGGCCTTCGAGAAGGATCAGGCCGAGGCGGCCGCAGAGAAGATGATGGAGGGTGAGTTCACCCTCGACGACTTCCTCGAGCAGATGCAGGCGCTGAAGAAGATGGGCCCGCTGGGCAACCTTCTCGGGATGATGCCGGGCATGCCGAAGGAGCTGAAGGGTGCCGAGATCGGCGACGACCAGCTGAAGCCGGTGGAGGCCATCATCCGCTCGATGACCCTGCTCGAACGTCGCAAGCCCGAGCTCATCAACGGAAGCCGCCGGACCCGAATCGCCAATGGCAGCGGCACCACGGTCGGCGATGTCAACCGTCTCGTCAAGCAATTCGGCGAGATGCAGAAGATGATGAAGAAGATGGGCGGGCTCGCGATGGGTGGCAAAGGCAAGAAGGGCAAGAAGGGCCGCGGCCTGGCCAACATGGCCGGTATGCCTGGTGGCTTCCCCAACTTCAATTGATAGCCTCTCGTCGTTCGTATTGTGCAAGGAGCCCTGGATTCGTATGGCAGTAAAACTGCGCCTCACCCGAGTTGGCAAGACCAAGCAGCCGCAGTATCGCGTCGTCGCGACCGACAGCCGCTCGCCTCGTGATGGCCGGTTCATCCAGATCGTCGGCACCTACAACCCGCGCACGGATCCGTCGACGCTCAACATCGACAATGCCAAGGCCGTGAAGTGGTTGATGGACGGCGCTCAGCCCACCGAACGCGTCAAGAAGTTGTTGGAAGTGTCGGGTGCGATGGCTGAGTTCAGCGCCGCCCGGGCGGCCAAGTGAGCGATCAGCCGCTGACCGAGCCGGACGACGACATCACCGAAAGCGCCACTGACAACCAGGTTCCAGCGCCGACGGCGACGGCTGTGCTCACCCACGTGGTTCGTTCGATCGTCGACGATGCCGACGCCGTCACGGTCGACGCTGTGGAGGGCCGGAACCGGCTGAAGCTCGAAGTGAAGGTCGGTCCCGGCGATCTGGGCAGGGTGATCGGCCGCCGTGGCCGCACTGCACAGAGCATCCGCACCGTCGTGCGCGCTGCCGCCACTCGTGATGGCGTCGAGGTCGACGTCGACTTTGTCGACTGACCCACTGCGCGAAGTCGGGCGCATCGGTCGCGCCCACGGTGTACATGGCGAACTGTACGTTTCGCTGATCACCGACCGTGTCGAGCGGCTTGCACCCGGCGCACGCCTCCGTGCCGGATCGCAATGGCTCACCGTCGAGGAGTCGCGTCAACAGCAGCAGCGTTGGCTGGTTCGCTTCGACGGAGTCGCCGACCGGACCGCGGCCGAGAAGCTGACCAGTTCCATCCTCTTCGCCGAACCCCTCGATGCTGACGGCGACGACGACGCATTGTGGGTGCACGACCTGATTGGCGCTCGTGTCGTCGACCAGCAGGGTGTCGAGCGAGGTACCTGCGTCGCGGTCATCGACAACCCGGCCCACGACATTCTGGAACTCGACAACGGAATCTTGATACCGGTGATCTTCGTCGTCAGTTGTGCCGGTGGCACGGCCATCGTCGACCCGCCCGAAGGCCTGTTCGACCTGTAGTGGTCGCGTCCGACAATTGATCCGAACGGCCCATTTCACGGTGAGTCATTCGTCGCTACTGTGAGTGGTCCCATTGGCGGGGACGAAAGGCCAGCTCTCGATCATTCCTCGATCAGGAGCTGGCCTTTTCGTTAGGTGCCGGCGCTGGTCAGCGGCTCGGCTGTCACGACCGCGGCAAGGTTGATCGGACCGTAGACGTGAGGAAACGGTTCGGGTGCTCCTGGCAGCTGCTCGTAGACCACGGGCGAGGTCAGGAACTGCTCGTCGATGTGCAAGCAGGACGAGGTCTGATGCGCCGGAGTAGTACCGCTCGATCACGCCCTGCCATTGCTCGGCGGTGCTGCAGTGGATGTACCCCTCCTCGGCGAGATCGACGCCGCGCGTCGAGCCGGTGTGGTACCCCTGCTGCTGTGAGGCGTCCCACGTCGCGGTATCGGTGATGTGAAAGATCATCGCCTCGTAGGCTTGCACACCGTGCAGATCGACGTGTTCACCATCTTCCCGGCGCTGGTCGACTCGTTCTGCTCGGAGAGCCTTCTCGGCAGGGCGCGCGCCAACCAGCCTGCTCGACCTGCGGACCCACGATCTGCGCGAGCACACGTCCGACGTGCACCGCACCGTCGACGACGCTCCGTTCGGCGGCGGCGCGGGCATGGTGATGAAGGCGGAGCCGATCTTCGCGTCGGTCGAGGCCGCCGATCCACCGCGGCCGCTGTATCTGCTCGGCCCCGCCGGCCGCTCGTTCGACCAGCGGATGGCTCACGAGCTGGCCTCGCCTCGATGGCTTCAGCCTGCTGTGCGGGCGTTACGAAGGTGTCGATCACCGGGTGCGCGAGCACCTGGTCGACGGCGAGGTCAGCGTCGGCGATGTCGTACTGGGCGGGGGAGAGGTCGCCGCATGCCTGGTCATCGAAGCTGTTGTGCGCCTCCTACCAGGGGCGATGGGGAACGACGTCAGCCCGGTTACCGAGAGCTTCGGCGAATCGGGGCTGCTCGAGGAGCCGCAGTACACCCGACCGGCCGAGTTCCGGGGCTGGGCCGTGCCCGAAACGTTGCGCAGCGGCGACCACGCCAGAATCGATCGCTGGCGGCGGGCGCAGGCTCTTCACCGAACACTGCGTTATCGGCCTGACCTGGTCGAAACCACGGGTGGGCTGGGCGAAGTTGAGCGTCGTCTGTTGGAAGAGTTCCCTCCCGTCACCTATCCTTGATCGTTCCCTGGCTGCAGCCAGCAAAATGATTCAGAGAGTTCGCGCCATGAAGTCCACCGATCTTGTCGACAACCAATACATCCGCACCGACGTGCCCGACTTCGCCAGCGGCGATGAGGTGAAGGTTCACGTCAAGGTCGTCGAGGGCAACAAGGAGCGTGTGCAGGTCTTCCAGGGCAACGTGATCGCTCGTCAGGGCAGTGGCGTCGCCGAGACCTACACGGTGCGCAAGCTCAGCTATGGAGTCGGCGTCGAGCGTACGTTCCCCGTGCACACTCCCACCGTCGCCAAGATCGAGGTCGTGAAGCGCGGCGATGTTCGCCGGGCCAAGCTCTACTACCTTCGCGATCGTGTCGGAAAGGCCGCCAAGATCAAGGAAAAGCGCGACGCCTGAGCGTTCGCTGCCCATCGGTGTAATCGAGCACCTGCTTTGAGCTCCGACGATCTCGAAAACTTCGAGGCCGAGCGCGAGCTCCAACTCGCTCAGGAATACCAGGACGTCGCGGCCATGTTCCGCTTCGCCGTGGAGACCGAGCGCCGGTTCTACCTGGCCAACGACGTCAAGCTGAACGTCAGCGGAGACGCCGCCAAGCCGGTGATCGAAGTGGAGTTGAGCGACGCATGGGTGTGGGACATGTACCGGAAGACCCGATTCGTGCCGAAGGTGCGGGTGCTGACGTTCAAGGACGTCAACGTCGAAGAGCTGCCGTCGACCGAGTTGTAGAGCCGTCACTGGCCAACCGGGCCAGGGGACAGTGGGGCGAGGATCTGGCGGCACGATGGTATGCGGCCCATGGCTACGAGGTCGTCGATCGCAACTGGCGATCCGGTACCGGTGAGCTCGATCTGGTTGCGTGTTCGGGTTCGGTGGTGGTGTTCTGCGAGATCAAGACCGCGAGCATCGGATCGGTTCGGCCCGCCCGAGGCCGCTGTCGGCCGCACGAAGCAGCGGCGCCTCCGGTTGTTGGCGGCGGAGTGGCTTGCGCTCCACGATCGGCACGGCTCGGTGCGCTTCGACGTCGCAGCCATCACGGGTGTGCACATCGAGGTGTTCGAGGCGGCCTTCTAGCTGGCACGGTTCTGGCGGCGTTCCCAACACGCCTTGTGCCAGTGCCGGCGTAGGTCCGGCGCGTCTGCCGGTACCGCCACATAGTGCCCTGTGCCGCGGCGGATCTTGTGGTGGCAGCCAGGGCACACGTAGTCCTTCGTGGCTTCGTACGGCTGTACACGTCGCACCTCGACGGGCCCGAAGCCTCCGTCCCACAATCCCATTGCTATCCGAGCAACGCCCACACGAGAAGGGCGATCACTGCCAGGACCGCGGCCGCGACCATCAGGTAGTCCGCAGGCTTGGCGACGAACTTGCGATACGGGTTGAAGCCCATCGCACCAGTATCGTGCCGTTTCCGTGGAAACCATCGAGGTCAGTCGGGCATCGGGCGTGGTCACCGTCACCCTGAACCGCCCCGCCAAGAAGAACGCGGCCAACGCTCAGATGTGGGACGAGCTGCTCGAGACGTTCCGCGCGATCGCGTCGAGCACCGAGGATCGCGTGATGGTGTTGACCGGCGCCGGCGGCGAGTTCTGTGCCGGTGCCGACCTCACAGGTGGCGGCGACCGGGGGGCCCGGTCAACATCACTTGGCCCAGATGCGCCACGTCGGTGATGTCGCTCTCGCGCTGCATCGTTTGCCGATTCCGACGATCGCCAAGGTCCGCGGGGTGGCTGTAGGTGCGGGCTGCAACATGGCCATCGGCTGCGATGTGACCGTGGTCAGCGACAACGCTCGTTTCTCCGAGATCTTTGCCAGACGCGGCCTGTCGATCGACTTCGGGGGATCGTGGCTGTTGCCACGGCTGGTTGGCATGCACCGCGCCAAGGAACTGGCGCTGTTCGCGGACATCATCGATGCTGCAGAAGCAGAACGCATCGGCCTCGTCAACCGTGTCGTGCCGGATGCCGAGCTCGACGAGTTCGTCGACGTCGTGGGCCGCCCGGCTGGCAGCCGGCCCGCCGATCGCCCTGGCGATGACCAAGCGCATGCTCGACAATTCGCTCCAGGTGACGCTGGAGGAAGCGCTCGACGACGAAGGCGTCGCCCAGTCGCTCAACTTCACGACCGAGGACACGATGGAGGCGATGAAGGCGTTCGTCGAAAAGCGGGAGCCGAAGTTCGAGGGCCGTTGACCGGTCTGTCACGCCGCCGCTCAGTAGCGTGGCGGCGTGAAGCAGGTACGTTCGGTCTTCATCGGGGTGCTCATCGCCTCCGGGTGGGGTGCCGCGGTCCACGCAGCACCTCCGACCGAGCCTGTGCCCCCCGAGCCATCGACGACCGTGGCCAGCGAGACCATCGGGCCTCCATTGCCCGCCGTACAGACGCCACCGCCCATCGTCGATCCCAACGTCGCCTCGGCACCGTTGGTGGTCGTGCCGACCGCCTGTAACAACCCGCCCGCCCCGGTCGCCGTGTTCGTCGGGACTCTGGCAGCGGCCGACGCCACGACGGCACGCTTCGCCGTGCAGCAGATCCGGGCGGGCAGCCTCGATGGCTACGCCGTCAACACCATCGTCGACGTCCGCTACAACGACGACATCCGCTTCCTGCACACCGGCGAGCAGTATCTGGTCGGGGCGAGACCCGATCCACTGTTGAACGTCCTGAGCTCGAAGGTGCGGCTACCGGCACCCCTGTTCGGCGGCGATGCCGTGATCGGGGTCGACGACACAGATATCAGCTGCCCGCGGGTCGAGGATGGTGTCAAGACCCTGCTCGCCGATGGCACGGACGTCGATACAGGGGTGCTCGCACCGCTGAAGACAGCGAAGCGGTCGCTGGTGCGGGCGATCCTGAAGCCACTGGGCGTCGCCTTCGGCATCCTCGTGCTGCTGGCATCGATCAAGCTGCTGATCTTCGCAATGGTGCGTGCCGCACGCGAGCCGGCGCCCGACGAGGAGCTCACGTTCGAGGTGCAGCGCGATCGCCAGCACGCCGACGACGACACTCCGCCGATCGAAGCTACCGAGGGTTCCCATCGACGCCTTCGACGACTCCAACGCGTCCCTCTCGAATCGTCCAGTGACGATTTGAGACGCCCGCGAGCCAGAGGCCAGGTACGAGATCATCCGGCGAGCCCGGGTCATATCGTCACGTGACGATTGCTCGCGCGAGTGAGATGTCAGGCGATGCGCGGCGGTGGCGCGGGCTCGGAGATCCTTGACCGCGTGCTCGAGACCGAGGGGATCGCGGTAGAGCGCACTACCGGCGACCAACACATTGGCGCCGGCTGCGGCAGCTGCTGCCACAGTCTCGGGCCCGATTCCCCCATCGACCTCGACGTCGACCTGCTCGTCGAGGCCTGCGACACGGAGCATCTCGCGTACCTCTGCGATCTTCGGCTCCATCGTTGCGATGTACTGCTGGCCGCCGAACCCGGGATTGACGGTCATCACCAGCACCAGGTCGACCAAGTCGAGCACGTGAGCGACGGCATTCGCCGGTGTCGCCGGGTTCAGCGCCACGCCGGCCGTCGCACCCAGCGAGGCGATGTTGCCCAAGGTGCGGTGAAGATGGGTGCACGCCTCCACATGGACGATCAGTCGCTGACAGCCGGCGCGGACGTACTCGGCGGCCATGACGTCGGGCGTCAGCACCATCAGATGTGCTTCGAATGGCAACGAGCTGTGCTTGCGGGCCGAGGCGATCACGTCGGGCCCGAACGTGAGGTTGGGTACGAACTGGCCGTCCATCACGTCCCACTGGATCCTGTCGACACCGGCTGCTTCGAGGGCCGCGACCTCGTCGCCAAGCTTGGCAAAGTCGGCGGGCAGCACGCTGGGTGCGATTTGGATTGGTCGCGGCACACTTCGAGGGTAGTGGGTGGTACCCGAGGCGGGAGATCTACAGTCGTCGTCGATGTCGTCGATCGAGGTCCGCGCCGAGAAGATGGCGGCCGGCGGCGATGCCATCGCCCGTCTTCGCGGACGGTCGAGTGGTTTTCGTACGCGGTGCGCTACCCGACGAGTTGGTGGCCATCGAGGTGGTGCAGTCGAAGAAGGATTTCGCCCGCGCCGAGGTGCTGGAGGTGCTGGAGGCTTCGGTCCATCGCGTCGCACCGCCGTGCCCGTTCCACGCAGCAGGGTGCGGCGGTTGCACATGGCAGCACGTGGATCCCGCAGCGCAGCTGGATCTGAAGGCTTCGGTGGTGATCGAGGCTCTGCGGCGCACGGGGAAACTCGTCGAGCCTGTCGTCGAGCTCGGTGGCAGCGTGCCGCCGTGGGCGTACCGCACCACGTTGCGCCTGGCCACCGGCGAACACCGCCTCGGGCTGCGCAGCCGTCATTCCCACGATGTCGTCGAGCTCGATGCATGCCCGGTGAGCCATCCTCTGTTGCAGGATCTGCTGGCCTCGATTCACATCCGTGGGAGCGGTGAGGTCAGCCTGCGAGTCGGCGCGGCCACCGGCGAACGATCGGCATGGGTCGTCGACGGCGATGTCGAGCTGCTCGGACTGCCACCTGACGTCGGCGTCGGCCCGACCGCACAGGTACACGAGGTCGTTGCCGGGCACTCATTGCGCATCAGCGCGGCGTCATTCTTTCAATCCGGTCCTGCCGCCGCCGAGCTGTTGGTGACCGCTGTCCGCGATGCGTGCGGTGAGTTCGTCAACGCGCCCACCATCGTCGATGCCTACGGCGGTGTCGGCTTGTTCGCTACTGCCATCGGCGCAGCGACGACGACCATTGTCGAATCGTCGGCATCCGCGTGCGCCGACGCGTCGGCAAATCTCGCCCATCGCCGCGTGCACGTGCTGTGTACTCAGGTGGAGCAGTGGAAACCGCGCCGCGCCGATCTGGTGATCGCCGATCCATCGCGGAGCGGACTCGGTCGCCAGGCTGTCCGCGTGTTGTGCGCGACACAGGCGCCTCGGATGGTGCTGGTCAGCTGCGACCCGGTGTCGCTGGCTCGCGACGCGGGCCTGCTGCGCGAACTGGGGTACGACCACGTGCGCTCCACCGTGTACGACCTGTTTCCCCAGACACATCACGTCGAGGTCGTCACGATTTTCGACCGGCAGCGGTCCTCCCAGGAGGGGGCGGGAGGCGCCTGATCTGCTGGTCGACGCGATCCAGGAATGCGGTGCGCTGTGCGGGGGACGATCGGTCGATGTTGTACATCGCCAACCACGTCGTGCGGGCGGATCGATGGCACAGCACGCGCACGGTCCGGCGGATGATGCGACGTCCGGTCTCACCCTCTGCGAGGTTGATGAGCTTCGACGATCCGTGCGTGGTGATGGCCATCAATCGGCGGATGTTCGTGAGCTGAGGCGTGATTCGTGTTGCGCCTTCCCGGAGATCCCAGGCGACTCCTCGTATCAACACACGGTCGAGCCAGCCGGTCAACATCGCCGGCTGGCCACTCCACCACGTGGGGTAGACGAACACCAGCGTGTCGCACCATCGGAGGTTGTCGCAGTAGCCGGCGAGCTCGGGCTGCCGTGGTGGCGTGAGGTGGTTCACCTTCTCGTACGACGACATGGCAGGTTCGAAACCGTCGCCATAGAGATCAGACATCCGTACCTGATGCCCGCTTGCTTCCAGCGACTCGACGGCTCGGCGGCAGACAGCAGCGGTGAACGAATCGGGATCAGGATGGCAGTAGACGACATAGGCGTTCACAGCGATTGCATCTTCCGCTCGACACGCTTCAGGAACGCGGCACGCTTAGCAGCGTTGCAGTTGTCGAGGTCGTAGAGGCCCATCCACGATCGGCGTGTGAGGATGGCCGTGTTGAGCCTCAGTGCGCGCAGCAAGGTGCGCCGACCATTGTCGCGCATTGCCTTCACGTACCGCCTCGGCGAGCCGTATGTGGAGATACCGACGATGCGCCGCACGTGCGTGAGGCCGCGTCGCACATGTTGCTTCTCGTCGAAGACGAACCCGACCCCCGGCACCAGCACCCGCTCGAGCCAACCCTTCAGGATCGCCGGCATCGTGCTCCACCAGGTCGGATACACGAAGACCAGCGCCTCGGCCTGCTTGACGATCTCGGCATGACGTTCGACCATCGGGTCGAGGATCGGCCGATCGCCGTGGTACGCCAGCCACTCGCCCTTGCTCATGGCGACCCGGAAACCTTCGCCGTAGAGGTCGAGCACCGTGATCTGGTGGCCGGCTTTCGACAGCGCGGCGGTGGCCGTCGACGCAATCGCATGGGTGAGGCTGTCCGGGTCAGGATTGGCGACGACGACCACAACTCGCATGCTGGGCGAACGCTACTGGTGCGCCCTACGATCCTCACTGATGGAATCCGAGGGACCCCGGCGTGTCCCTGTAGGGATCTATCTGGTCAGTTTCGTGGTGCTGGGCAGCGCGTTGAGCATGGCCGGCCCGGCACTTTCGCATCTGCGCGATCGGGTGGGCACCGACGACGGCGGAATCAGCCTGGTGTTCGTCGGCTCGTCGAGCGGATACATGTTGGGTTCGTACCTCGGCGGCCGCTGGCTCGATCGTGGCCGCGGGCACCAGATGTGGGCGACATGCATGGCCGTGACCATCCTTTCGATCGTGGTGATCGCCCAGATCCGCGACCTCGTTCCGCTTGTCGCGATGTTCGTCGTGCTCGGTGTGTCGTGTGGAGTCAGCGACGTTTCCGGCAACACGTTGGTGGTGTGGAGCCGGCCGGAATCGCCAGGCGCAGCGCTCAACGCCTTGCACCTGTTCTTCGCGGTCGGTGCGCTCTCTGCGCCGCTGCTCACCAATCGGGCGATCGCGTGGAGCGACTCGCTGTGGCCCGTCGCGGTGCCGCTGGCGATACTGACCGTCATCAGCGGGTACGTGCTGTTGTCGACACCGGCTCCGATGAAGACTCGCATTCCGCGACCGAGCCACGACGAGGCGGCGACCGCGTCGGCGCGCCGCGGCCACCTCACCATCGTCGCGCTCTTCTTCTTCGTGTACGTCGCTCTGGAGGTGGGGTTCGCCAACTGGATCCATTCCTACGTCGAACAGATCGGCTACGGCGACGCCAACACTGCCACGGGTGTGACCGCGACGTTCTGGATCGGATTCACGGTCGGCCGGGTCATCTCGATCTGGCTGGCCAGTCGATTCAGCGCTGGTTGGATGTTGGTCGGGTCGATGACGCTCGCACTGGTGTCGTCGATCTCGCTCGTGATCGTCAACGGCGGAAACATCGGGCTCTGGATCGTCACGTTCCTGTTCGGTGTGTCGATCTCGCCGCAGTTCGCGTCGATGATCGCGTATGCCGAGGCCCACTTCGCATTGTCAGGCGCGGCGACATCGGCCTTCGTCGGCGCCGCGGGCTTGGGTGGGTTGGTGATGCCGTGGTCGGTCGGTCAACTCTTCGATGCAAAGGGTCCCGGGGTGCTACCGACCGTGACGCTCGTCGCGTGCCTGGCGACGATCGCCGCCGGTCTGTGGGTGCGCCACATCGTGCAGGTGAGCGGTGCTCAGCGACCGCCCGTCACCTCGATGAACGCACCGGTCACGTAGCTCGCCGCGTCCGACGCCAGCCACAGAACGGCTTCGGCGACCTCGTCGGCCGTACCCGCCCGCTGCATCGGAACGATCGGGACCATTCGCTCGATCCGCCCCGGCGTTGCATGGAGGTGGAAATCGCTCTCGATCAGGCCGGGCCGCACCGCGTTGACGCGGATGTTGTGCGGAGCCAACTCCTTCGACAACCCGATGGTCATCGTGTCGACTGCGCCCTTTGATGCCGCGTAGTGAACCCATTCATTGGGTCCGCCGAGTACCGCTGCCTTCGACGAGATGTTCACGATCGATCCCGGTCGACCAGCGGCCTTCATTCGATTTGCTGCCTCGCGCGCGCACAGGAATGGACCGGTCAGGTTGACAGCCCACAGTCGCTCGAGCGCCTCGACCGTGTAGCTGTCGAGGGTGCCGTAGCTGCCGGCGATGCCCGCGTTGTTGATCAACACGTCGAGCCGGCCGCAGCGGGCGTCGATCTCGGCGAACATCGCCAGCACAGCGGTTTCGTCTCCCACGTCTGCCCGAACGGCGAACGAATCGTTGCCGATCTCCTTCGCCAGCGCATCGGCGGCATCGGCGCTTGCCGCGTAGTTCACCACCACGCAGTACCCGGCCTTGGCAGCCAGCCGGGCGACCGCGGCACCGATGCCGCGAGCGGCGCCGGTGACGAGCATCACGGACCGTTGCTGGTGCTCGCTCACCGCAGCCTCGCCTCCAACCCGCTCTTTACTGTGGGCCAGTCGCTGCGGATCACCGAGTACATCGCCGAATCGCGTGCGACCGCGTTCTCCTCACCCGGTGCATACGACCCGCGATGGCTGCGCAGGATGCCTTCGAACTGTGCACCGATCCGCAGGATGGCGGTCTGGCTCTGCGTGTTGCGCGAGTCGGTGCAGATGGAAACCCGGTGCACGTTCCAGTCATCGAACGCGTTGCTCAGGAGTAGATACTTGGCCTCGGTGTTGATGGGGGTGCGCTGTGCCGAAGCCGCCAGCCAGGTACCGCCGATCTCGACCTCGGCCGGCAGGTCGCCACCGCTCCACCACTCGAGACGCAGGTAGCGGGTGCAGCCGACCAGAGCACCGTCGCCGATCCGGCGCTGCGCAAACGGCACAGCGTTGCGTGCCTGCTGGTCGTCGAGAAGACCGGCGATGTACCTGCGCATGCCTTCGACGGTGGGTGGCACGGCGGTCCAGCCGTATGTCGACCTGTCTTCGTTGCCTGCAGCGGCGAGCTCTTCGGCGAACTCGATGCGGAGTTGTTCGAGTTGAACGTGGTTGCCGGTCAGTGTTGGTGCTGCGACGCTCATGGATCCAACAGCTTGCCAGGATCGACAACGTCAGGTCATGAACAAGAGAGCGGGGGTCTCGAGCAGTGCCCTGATGCGCTGGATGAACGCCGCGGCATCGGCGCCGTCGACCACGCGATGGTCGAACGACGACGACAGGTTCATGATCTTGCGAGGAAGCAACTCGCCGTCGACGTACACGGGACGGGTCATGATCTTGTTGACGCCGATGATCGCGACTTCCGGATAGTTGATGATGGGCGTCGACACGATCCCGCCCAACGCGCCGAGGCTGCTGATGGTGATCGTCGATCCGCTCAGTTCTTCGAGGGTCACCTTGCCGCTGCGGGCTGCATCCGACAGTCGCGAGACCTCCTCGGCACAGTCCCACAGGTCTCGTCGCTGAGCATGCGAGACGACCGGAACCATCAGCCCCTTCGCCGTCTGCGTGGCGACGCCGAGGTGCACGGAATGATGGCGGTTGATGACTCCGTTGTCGTCGTCGTAGCGCGCGTTCATCTGCGGAAAATCCCGGACGGCGACCACCACTGCGCGCATCAGGAACGGCAGCACCGTCAATCTCGAGGCTCGATCACCGTGCTCGTCGTTGAGCTGTCCTCGCAGCCGTTCGACCTCGGTGACATCGACCTCGTCCACGTACGTGAAGTGGGGGATACGAGTCTTCGCGATCTCCATCCGTTGGGCGATGTTGCGGCGCAACCCGATGACAGGCACCTCGTCGATGCCATCGTCGTCCGTGCCGTCGGCAGTCATCATCGGGGTTCTCGAAGGTGCGCGGCTGCGTGTCAGCTGAGCATCGAGATCTCCATGCTCCACTCGTCCATCGGGTCCACTCCCCGTGACCGTGCTGAGGTCGATACCCAGCGCGCTTGCTCGTTGGCGCACGGCCGGGGCGGCGGTGACCGGACTGGCATGACCGTTGGCCGGCACAGCGACAGTTTCGGGTGCGGGAGGCGCGAGGGCTGCGGGTGCCGCAGGCGCCGCCTCTGGCGCGGGAGGCGGCGCCGGTGGTGGAGTCTCAACGGGGGTCGCAGCCGCGTCGCCGTTCGACGATCCGGTTTCGCCCGTCTCGATCCGGATGAGGGGCGACCCGACCGAGAGGATCTCGCCGACCGCTGCCCCGACCGAGAGCACCACACCGGCAACGGGTGACGGCAGTTCGACCGTGGCCTTGTCGGTCATGACTTCGACCATGACCTGGTCCTCGACGATCGTGTCACCGGCGTTGACGTGCCACTCGACGATCTCGGCTTCGGCGATGCCCTCGCCGACATCGGGGAGCTTGACGATGTATTCGCTCACGTCAGGCCTCCATCACCCGGCGGAGCGCTGCGCCGACCCGGGCCGGTCCGGGGAAGTAGTCCCATTCCTGGGCATGCGGATAGGGCGTGTCCCAACCGGTGACACGCTCGATCGGTGCCTCGAGTCGGTAGAAGCACAGCTCCTGCACGGTGGCCGACAGTTCGGCACCGAACCCACTCGTGCGGGTGGCCTCGTGCACGATCACGCACCTGCCCGTCTTGTTGACCGACGCCTCGATGGTGTCGGTGTCGAGCGGCAGCAGTGTGCGCAGGTCGATGACCTCGGCATCGATGCAGGTCTCGGCGGCGGCCGCCTCGGCGACGTGCACCATCGTGCCGTATGCCAAGACCGTGACGTCGTTGCCCGGTCGGCGTATGGCGGCTGTGCCGAGGTCGACTCGGTAGTAGCCGTCGGGGACGTCGCCCAGCGGATGGGTCGACCACGGCACGACGGGCTGATCATGGTGACCGTCGAACGGCCCGTTGTAGATGCGCTTCGGCTCGAGGAAGATGACGGGGTCGTCGTCTTCGATCGACGCGATCAACAGTCCCTTGGCGTCGTACGGATTCGACGGAAGCACCGTCGTCAATCCGCACACGTGCGTGAACAGGCTCTCGGGGCTCTGGCTGTGCGTCTGGCCGCCGTGAATGCCGCCGCCGCATGGCATGCGCACGGTCATCGGTGCGGTGAACTCGGCGCTCGACCGGTACCGCAGACGTGCGGCTTCAGAAATGAGTTGGTCGAGCCCGGGGTACACGTAGTCGGCGAACTGGATCTCGACCACCGGACGCAGTCCGTACGCGCCCATGCCCACCGCGGCGCCGATGATCCCGCCTTCGGCGATCGGCGTATCGAAGACGCGCGTGCTTCCGTACTTGGTCTGCAGCCCTTCGGTGCAGCGAAAGACGCCGCCGAAGTAGCCGATGTCCTCGCCGAAGACCACGACGTTGTCGTCGCGCTCCATCATCACGTCGATCGCGGAACGAATTGCCGCGTTCATGGTCATCGCCGTCATCGTCCCTCTTCCATCTGTCGACGCTGCCGTTGCAGATGTTGGGGCATCTCCTTGAAGACATCCTCGAAGATGCTGCGGGCGCTTGGCACCCGACCGTCGAGCAGGGTGCCATATGTCTCGGCTTCTTTCGCCGCTGCCAACACCTCGCGGTCCGCCTCTGCGATCAGTTGGGAGTGCTGCTCCTCCGACCATTCGCCGAGGATGATGAGGTGCGTCTTCAGGCGATCGATGGGGTCGCCCAGCGGCCACGATTTCCATTCGTCTGCCGGCCGATACCGAGACGGATCGTCCGATGTCGAGTGTGCGGCCGCACGGTAGGTCACCCATTCGATCAGCGTGGGTCCACAGTTGCTGCGGGCGCGCTCTGCGGCCCAGCGGGTGGCCGCCAGCACGGCGAGGTAGTCGTTGCCGTCGACGCGTAGCGCGGGGATGCCGTAGCCGATGGCTCGTGCCGCAAAGGTCGATCGCGAGCCACCCGCGATGCCTTGGAACGACGAGATGGCCCATTGGTTGTTGACCACGTTCAGGATCACGGGTGCCTGGTACGTGGTCGCGAACGTGAGTGCATGATGGAAGTCGGCCTCGGCCGTGGTGCCCTCACCGACGACGCCCGAGGCGATGCAGGTGTCGCCCTTGATGGCTGACGCCATCGCCCATCCGACGGCCTGGATGTATTGCGTCCCGAGGTTGCCCGAGATCGAGAAGAACCCTGCGTCGCGCGCGGAGTACATGATCGGCATCTGTCGACCGTGCAGACGGTCCTTCTCGTTCGACAGGACCTGGCACATCATGTCGACGAGGGGCCATCGCCGGGCGATCAGCCAGCCTTGCTGTCGGTATGTAGGGAAGAACATGTCTCGCGCTTGAAGCTCCAGCGTGTGCCCGACAGCGATCGCCTCTTCGCCCGTGCAACGCATGTAGAACGAAGTCTTCCCCTGTCGTTGAGCCGTGGTCATGCGATCGTCGTAGGCCCGAGTCATCACCATCGCGCGCAAGCCCTCGTGTACAGCCGCAATGTCGGCGTGCGGGTCCCACGGGTCAACCGCCACGCCGCTGTCGTCGAGCACGCGGATGAGGGAGTAGGCGAGGTCGCGCATGTCGCTAGGGCTCGTGTCCACCGCGGGTCGGCGCACACTGCCGGCCGCCGGAACATCGAGATACGAGAAGTCAGCAAGCTCGCCGGGCCGAGCCGGAGGTTCAGGCATCCCGAATCGAAGTGGGTCGCCTTCGATCATTGACTCTCCTGTCACAGTGCTATTTCAGCACGTCCGAACGGTCGTGGTGAGCGGCTACAGGCTTAGCACTCCTTGTCAACCTCGCCGACCCGAAGCGAATAGCCAACCCCACTCCTCGCCGATACCCCTCCTCGTTGGGTGCGAAACCTGCCAACCCGTACGATGCCGACCGTGCGCGTGATCATCTACGGAGCAGGAGCAGTCGGAAGTGCGATCGGCGGCCGACTACGACAGGGCGGCGCCGATGTCGTGCTCGTCACCCGTCCTCCGCACGCAGCCGCGATCGGCGAGCACGGGCTGACGTTGCGTGCTGCCTCCGGTAGCGAGGTCGTGGAGATCGGCGCCGTGACGTCGATCGACCAGCTGCGCCCGAGCGTCGACGATGTGGTGCTCATCACGGCCAAGACGCAGGACACGCCCCCCATTCACGCCGAGCTGTTCGATTGGAATCCAGATGTCGCGGTCGTCTGTGGTACCAACGGGGTGGAACACGAGCGTCTGGCGTTGCGTCGCTTCGGCCGCGTCTACGGCATGGTGATCCATATGCCCGCCCAGTTCGAGAAGGCCGGCGAGGTGACGGTGTTGTGTGCACCGACGAACGCAATCCTCGATGTCGGTCGTTACCCGACCGGAGTCGACGAAACCGCGGACGAACTCGCGTCGCTGATCGAGGCGTCACCGCGTCTGCTGTCCGAGGCCGACGATGACGTGATGACGAAGAAGTACGGCAAGCTGCTCGTCAACCTCGGCAACATTGCGGATGCGGCATGCGGCGTGCCAGGCCGAGGCGCGCGTGCCGTCGAGTCCGCCATCGAGGAGGGCAAGCGCGTCTACCAAGCCGCCGGCATCCGGTGGGAGCAGTCGCCAGAGCGAATGCAGCAGTACAAGGCTCGTATCGAGACGATGCAGCTTCGACGTTCCGGAGGGTGACACGTTCGTCGGTGGTTCGACGTGGCAGAGCCTGGTGAAGGGCGCGCCAACGTTGGAGACCGACTACTTCAGCGGAGAGATCCTAATGCTCGGGCGGCTGCACGGTGTCGAGACGCCCACCAACGAGTTCCTGCAGCGGTATGCCGCCCGCTTGCTCCGCGGAGAGATCCGCCCCGGCTCGGTCAGTGCGGAACAGTTCGATGCCGAGTGGGAGGACTGGCTGGGGCAGCGCGCTAGCCAGGCGATCGCGACCGGTCAACGGAACTGACGGAAGCACTCCCTGATGTCGGCGACGAAGAGCTCCGGCTGCTCGAACGCCGCGAAGTGCCCGCCCTTCGGCTGTTCCGACCAGTGCACGATGTTGGGATAGTCGGCGTCCATCCACTTGCGCACGGGGGTGACGATCTCCTTCGGATAGACCGCTACGCCAACAGGCACGGAGAGCTGCACCGCGCGACGCTTGCCGAAGCTCTCCCAATAGATGCGAGCCGAACTGGTCGCGCTGTTGGTCGCCCAGTACATCATCACGTTGTCGAGCAACTCGTCGCGGTTCAAGACGTTCTCCGGATGGCCGTCGCAATCGGTCCACGCCCAGAACTTCTCCAGGATCCACGACGCCTGCCCCGCCGGCGAATCTGCGAGGCCGTACCCCAATGTCTGTGGGCGCGTTGCCTGCTGAGTCGAGTAGCCGGAATCCCATTTCCTGTAGTACTCGGCCCCCTTCATCGCCCGCTCCTCTTCGGGCGTCGGTTCTGCGTCGACCAGCGGCCGAGTACCCATGGCCAGCGTGATGTGGATCGCTTCGCAATGTTCGGGATCTTGGGCGCCGAGCGAGCGGGTCACCGCCGAGCCCCAGTCGCCGCCCTGGGCGAAGTAGCGGTCGTAGCCGAGGCGAGCCATCAGTGCGGCCCAGGCGTCGGCGATTCGTTCGACTCCCCAGCCTGTAGTTGTCGGCTTGCCCGAGAAGCCGAAGCCCGGCAGTGTCGGGCAGATCACATGGAAGGCATCGGCGGCCTCACCGCCGTGTTCCGTCGGGTTCGTCAACGGTTCGATGACCTTGTGGAACTCGACGATCGAGCCCGGCCAACCGTGCGTGATCACCAGTGGGCGTGCGCTCAGGATGTGGCGAGCGCTGATGCACGAAGTGAATGTCGACTCCGTCGATCGCCGTGATGAACTGGTCGAAGCGGTTCAATCGCGACTCACGATCGCGCCAGTCGTACGCGGTGCCCCAGTACCGGCACATGTCCTGAATCCATGCCAGGGGAGCGCCCTGGCTCCAGTCGTCGACGGGCTCTGCGTCGGGCCACCGGGTCTCGGCGAGACGACGGCGCAGGTCCTCGAGCGCCTCGTCCGGCACGTCGATTCGAAATGGACGAACAGCTGCTCCGTCTGACATGCGTCGGACCATATCCGCCGCTGCTTCAGGTCAACGGCTTGGCGTATGCGGCTTCGTAAGCCTCGAGCTCGAAGCCCAACTTGGTGTACAGCTGGAACGCCCCTCCAGGGTTCTCGGTGTCGACTCCAAGAGCGGCTTCGGTCATACCCCGCGCCTTCAGCTCATGAAGGCTGGCTGCCAGGAGTGCACCGGCGATGCCCTTGTTGCGCCAATCCACATGAGTCGAGATGTATTCGGTGTAGCCGCGCAGGTAGCCCATCTCGAGGTTCTCCTGCGCATTGATGAAGCTCTTGACCTGACCGACGATGGTGTCACCCGCCCAGGCGATCTTCCACATCGAGGTGTCGATCAGCGGATCGTTGACCATCTGCGTGAAGTCGTCCTCCGTCGCTTCGCGGAAGTCCCACGAGCCTCGAAACGCTTCGTAGTGTGCTTCGAAGATCGGCCGGATCATCTCGGGTGTCACCGCGCGGACCTCGACGCCGTCCGGCAGCGCGAGGTCGGGGATGTTGTCGAGATCAGCCCGCACCAGGGAGGCCCCGAAGCGGACTGCGTTGTACCCGAGCGACTCGAGCCACGCGGCCTCCCCCAGTGGAGCAAGACCCGGGCCGGGGTGCGGTGCAAAGGCGCGGTACCTAGCGTTGGCGGCTCCATCCGCCTTCAGCCGCGAGTGGGCTTCCTGCGCGGCGACGACGGCCCTGAAGAGCGGCTCGGCCAGGTGAGCGGGTCGTGTGGGAGCAAACAGGATGTAATCACACGAGTTCGTCTCGAGTTCTTCCCAGCTGCAACGTGCATACCCGATCGGCTCGGGCTCCCCCTCGACCTCGATCAGCATGACATCGGTCGCCGTGTCGCAGTTGACCAAGTTCGCATAGGTCGCGTCGAACTGCGACGCCGTCAGGACTTCCGTGTTTCCGCAGTGCTGGTGATATTCGCTGAGAATGGACGCCATCGCCCGATGATCCGCGGGCCCGCGGTAAGGACGTGCCACATACGGTGCCGGCAGCTCCATCTCCACGAGCGATGACCGTAATCCGAGGTCCCGAACGTACTGCCACGAGTTTCGGTATTGACCTCCGTGGCACGATGATCCGCATGGCCGGTCTTGTCTGTGCGCACCTCGAAACGATCGTCCCCGACGTACCGCCATCGTCGACCGGTTGCGAAGACTGCCTGCGCATCGGAAGTCAGTGGCTGCACCTGCGACGCTGCACGACCTGTGGACATGTCGGCTGCTGCGACAGCTCTCCGATGAGGCATGCCAGCACGCACTCTCACACGGTTGGTCACCCCATCGTGCAGAGCTACGAGCCCGGCGAGGACTGGCTGTGGTGCTTCGTCGACGAAGTCGCGTTCGAGATTCCGTCGATGGTCCCTAGCCCCTCGCACCCGTGACTCGAACCCGGTGACGGATCGCAAACCACCCCGGCTGGTCGGAGACGCGCTAGTTGCTCGCCTTGCGATGGGGCAGTGCCAGCGTGAGCACACCGAGGCCGAGCAGGATCCCGCCTTCCGCATATCGACCGGCGCGTAGTCGCGCGGCTCGACCGCTGAGGCGAGTGCCGATACGGGCGCCGATCAATGCATACAAGGTGTCGGAGCACAGGCCGAGCACGATGTAGATGACGCCCAACACCAACGTCTGCGACCAGATCGCACCGTGGTCACGATCGACGAACTGCGGGAGGAACGCGAGGAAGAACAGCGCCACTTTCGGATTCAGGAGGCTGATGACGAACGCCTCGGCGAACAGTTGCTTCTCCAGTCGAACCTTCGGCGCGGACACGACAGATGCGTGGCGCGCTGCGCGTATCGATTTCACGCCGAGGTAGATGAGATAGAACCCGCCGACGATCTTGACGGCGCTGAACGCGATCGACGACGCCACGACAATTGCCGACAGGCCGGCGACTGCCGCGAGCACGTGCACGATGGATGCGGTGTGAATTCCGAGCACCGACACCAGGCCGGCTCGCATTCCCTGTGCCCCGCTTCGAGCGACGATGAACAACACCGCTGGGCCAGGTATCACGAGCAGCGCCATCGACGCGGCGATGAACACAGGAAGTGTCGACAGCGATGGCACGAGCCGACATTACGCGCCGCATCGCGACGCTCGGTGGGGCGATTTCGAGTGCAGCGGCTACGCAGCGGCGCGGCGGGCGCCCTGGGCGGCCGCCCGAACGACTGTCCCGCCCGTCCACTTCGCGGCGAGGGCCGCCATGTCGGCGATCGCCTCGTCGAGACATGTCATGAAGAGGTCTCGGGAATGGATCGCAGCAGCAACGCTCGTGACACCGAGGTGCACGGTGTTGTCGTAGCTGAACAGGGTGATGTTCAGCGCAGCCCCGGCCGGCGGGCCGAACGCATAGAACTCTTCGACGTGCTCGCCCGCGAGGTACAGCGGGCACGGGGGACCGGCCACGTTCGATGCCAGTACATCGACGCCCTTCATCATCCCGCCGATGATTCGCCGCGAGATCGGCACGCCGAGACGTTGGATGGCGGCCGAGACCGTGTTGACCCACCGCAGGGCCGGCTCCTGGCGCACAGCAGCGAGATGCTTGCTGACACGTCGGAGCCGGCTCTCGGCGTCGTTATCCCCAACGCTCATCACGATTCGGGCAGGCACGAATTGATTGCCCGCACGATCGGCAGTCGCTGCATCGCGGATGTTGATCGGCATGTGGATGCGAATCTCGTCGCAGTCCGCACCGTGTCGCTCGTGGTAGCGGTCGATCGTGTCGAGCACCAGTCCGATGAATGCGTCGTTGAGGCTGCCGCCCACCTGCTTGCCCGCGTAGCGCAACGTGTCGAACGGCAGCGCCTTGGTGTCGAGGCACAGATCGCTCGATCGATCGGTCATCACCGGACTCAACGGCTTGCGGTTCGGCATCACCAGTCGCGCAATCGAAATGATGCTGCGCACCGCGGACCGTACGGACGCGATCGGATGGCGAACAACTGCACCGGGGCGTCGGCGATTCTTGACCACCGGAGGGGTCGGGGGAACCACGTCGGCAAGAGCCAGTCGAACCGCAGGGTTCGGCTCGAGGTCGGCGAGCGCTGCCAGCATCAGCATCAGCCCGACGCCGTCGGCGATCGAGTGGTGCAACTTCAACACGAGTGCTCCTCGGCCATCGGCGAGGCCGGAGAAGATGCCCAACTGCCACAGCGGTCGTGACCGGTCGAACGGCACACGCACCCAGGTTTGAGCGAGGGCCAGGACGTCGTCGCGATCGGCGGAGCCGCCGAGGTCTTCGTACCGATAGTGCTCGGCAACGTCGAACCGATCGGCGTCGACCCAACTCGGTCGGGGCCTGCCCTCGACCACCCGTTGGCGAAGCCGAGGAATCTGGGCAACCAGCCGCTCCACCGTCGCGCGCATGCGGTCGGGTGACGGCGGCTGGTGCAGGAACCACACGCTCATCACGGTCGAGCGCAGCAGCGGATCCTTCTCGATGTTCCAGATCAAGGCATCGCTGCTGCTCATCGTCTCGTCGTACGTGATTCTGCTCATGAGCCTCTCCAAGATCGCAACAGGTGCAGCCTCTGGCGAGGTCACAGTGAATGTATCGGCGTGTATTCACCGCCAATTGAGACATTGCTATGGTTCCCCATCCAGCTCCGCCTCAACCGCGCCCCCGGGACTTCCGGCGTTTGACACCTGCGGCCCCGTATCGGGGCCGGAAACGTCAAACGTCGAGGAAGAACGCACGAAACGGGCGCATTTTCACAAGATCTGCTCCGTTTCAGCGCATCGACGACCCCGCCGGCGGTCGACCAGGCGGTGGAAGAGAGCCGTGAGCGGATAACGTCTTGCGTCAGCCGTCGACGGCGGCTCATCTGTTGAAGGAAAAAGGCAATGGCCACTGGCACCGTAAAGTTTTTCAATGCCGAAAAAGGTTTCGGCTTCATCTCTCGAGAAGGCGGCAGCGACGTGTTCGTCCACTTCTCCAACATCGAAGGCAGTGGCTACAAGTCGCTCAACGAAGGCGACACGGTCGAGTTCGAAGTTGCGCCCGGCAAGAAGGGCGAAGAAGCCCAGAAGGTCCGCCTGATCTAGTCAGGTTCTGCACCTCACCTCGTGAGGTGTTCTGCACAGCGCAGTCGCTCAACCGTGACGTCGTCGAGGCACATCACCTCGTGTGGCCGTCGCGCTCGCGACCCGCGGGTGATCGCTCAGCCCCGCACGGGTGCGCTGGCGTTGCAGCCCAACATGTACCGCAATCGTGGCGAGAACGCCGCCGCCTGATCTGCTGTCATCGGTGTTCGCAGGTCGACGAAGGGCTTGACCCACGATCGTCCGTACTGGATGATCACGCCGTTGCGCACACCGTCGGTGGTGTTCTCGCCATGGCGATGCCACGTCTGCGACAACCACATGGCGATCGAGCCGGCGGGGCCTTCGAGGATCGCCTCGTTGTCGAGTGCGGCTCGACCTGACGGTGGCTTGCGTTGGGTGTGGTTGCTGCCGGTGACGACGTGTGTCGCGCCGTTCTCGGGGGTGAAGTCGTCGAGCATCCATGCGGTCTGGATCCCCAGCGTGAAGTTGGGCAACGGCTCGGCGATCTGGGTGAGTGGTGAGTCCACGTGCCAGCCGGCGCTGTTGGTGTGCGGACCGATGTGGTTCACGCTCATGTCGAGCACGATCGCGTCGTGTCCGAGGGCCTCATCCATCATCGCCAGAACGAATGGGTGCTCGACCAATGGGGCAAAGGCGACGTCTTTGTTGATGAGGTTGAAGATGCGCTGCGACCGATCGTCGTCGAACAGCGACGGGATGTGGATGAAGCTGATGCACACGTCGTCGGCGCTGACCGGCCAAGGAGTGTCGAACTCCTCTGCCTGCCGGTGACGAATGCGGTTCTTCATTCGCTCGATCTCGGCTTCGCCGCTGCGCCACAGATCGAAGTTGACGTCTTCGGCCTGGTCGACGGCGACCGAACTCGCGCCGGGATCCACGGGATGCTCGCGCTCGTAGGCAAGGATGCGCTCGACGCGTTCACGCAGGTCGGTCACCAAGTTCTTGGAGATCAGGCTGGGAATCACCACGTGGCCGTTGGCATTCAACTGCTCGAGGGCCTCGTTTGCATCGAGCTTCGATTCAGTCAGCACGTCGTCACCTCTTCCAGAAGTCGTGCAGAGAGCATGCCACAGCGACATCAGCGGCGATCGGGCGGTCTACAGGCGCCGCAGGTACTCCTCGGCAGCCTCGGGCCCGAGCTCACGCAGCTGCTCTTCCTTGAATGCTTCACGCGCCTTGGCTCGTGGGTGGATGAACCCGGCGCCGATCACTTTTTCTCCCTTGTCGCACATCACGTATCGCGAGATCCGCTGACCGTGCGGCGAGAGCTTCTTCCACTGTTCGTACGGCATCGAGCGGATCACCGCCTCGCTGCGGAACCATGGCGCGAAGTATTCGATGTTGGGTGCTGCTCGCACGTCGTGCGAAAGGTTGGGCGTGCCGCCGTGCCAGGCGCGCAGGTCGCGGAAGATTCCACAGCCGGCAGGGGCAGGGCAGACCGTGCTGAACTTCATCCACTCCGGCTCGTCGGCGAGATTCGGGATGGGATTGCGCGAGTTCTGCGTACCGGGGATCTGCCTGGTCGGGCCGTTCTCGGGCGTGAGGTCGATCATCGGGAAGTTGATGGTGACCGCGGGAACCGGGAAGCTCTCGGGTCGAGACGCGGCCGGTGGGGTCGTGCAACTCGGACCACACGTTGTCGGAATGGAGCCCTTGGTATTCGATCGCACCCGGCATTGCGACATCACCGCCGGCGCCGATCAGGATGTAGTTGGGCGAGCCGAAGATGGCTTTCAGGATCGGTGTCGTGGTCGGCATGTCGACCAGCTCGACCCACTCGTCGACGTGCAGCATGTGGCGCGACGCCGAGCTGCTACCGAACGAAAAGCGGTGAGGTAGCCCACCCGCGCCGCCACCTGCGGCGCAGGTCGGGTCGACGGCCAGCATCTCGTCGAGCGCGCGCTCTGTTGCCCGACGCATGCGGGCCAACTGCTCGGGCCCAAGTAGGTCGCGAACGACCACGAAGCCGTCACGATGGAACAGTTCGGCAGCTCTCTCGACCTCCGTCGGATCGAGGATCTGCAGCCCCTTGATGCCGTTGTATCGATTGAGCCGCTCGCGGAACTCCACGACGTTGGGATCGTCGTACGAGCGCGTCCAATTGGCGCATGCCGGATCGCCCCCGATCAGGTTGTAGTGCTCCGGTGTCGTCTCGATGTCGTCGAGAGGAGGGGTTTCGAGGCCAAGTGGGTTGCTGTTGGTCGTCTGCGTCACGGCGCGATTGGCGAAACCGTTCGGCGGGACGGAGGAGTGCCAGCCGAGGTGGCTCGGACGTGCTTGTAGTGTCAGTCACTGCGTTGCTTCCCATCGTGTCACGCTTCAGGTCCGGCCGTCGGGTGTGAGCAGTTGCTGGGCAAGCTCGGCGTCTTGTGCCGGGACGAGGACGCTGACACTCGCTTCGCCCTCGACCGGCAGCATCCCGCCTTCGACCTCGTCGACGATGATTGCGTCGATACCGCTCGCGGCGAGGTGAGCTCTGGTGACTTCGGCCTCGCCTCGATCGGGGTAGGTCGCGACCACGACGGGTTCTGGGTGCTCCTCGGATGAGTCATCTGTCATGCACGGAGCGTAGGTCGGCGCTTGCCCGAGGATGGCCTCTGGCGGATAGCGTCGTGTCCGAGCGGCTGGGTTGGGTGCACTGGATGGGAGCGGGAATGCGATCGATGGCGACTAGGCGACTCTTCGGCCTCGGCGCGACAGCCCTGCTGGCCGCCACGACCGTCGCATGGGGCACGGTTGCGGCCAACGCCGTCGCGCCGACAACCTCGTCGCTGACGGCAGAGCTGGAGCGTGCGTCCGGCGGCAAAGCCAAGATTGCCCTGCGACCCGAGACCGGTGCCGCCACCTTTGCCGGCGGCTCGGTCGATTCTCCACTGCAGCCCGCTGTCGGCGGGAACCCCGTCGGTCGCAGCACGCCGGTTCATCGATCACTACGGCCCGATGTTCGGAGTTGCGAAGCCCGCGACAGACCTGACAGAGCTGTCCACGTTCGAGACCGGATCTCGCGTCACCGCCGTGAGGTTCCAACAGCGCTACCAAGGTGTACCCGTGCTCGGCGGCGAGATCGCCGTGCAGATCGGCGGCAACGGCAGCGTCCTGTCGACGTCGGGCGAGGCGCTCCCCGAGGTCGACGTTGATGTCAACGCGGAGGTGCCCGCGGCGGAGGCCGCCGACACGGCCCGCAGCCTTGTGGCCAAGTACGACGGCGTTTCAGCCGGACTGCTGACGACCAGCACGCCGGAGCTGTGGATCTACGACCCCTCGCTGATCGGTGCGGATGGTCCCGCCGGTGCGCGGCTCGTGTGGCGAATGGACGTGAGAACCGAGCTGGGCGACGTCAATCGCCTGGTGCTGATCGACGCCCATACCGGAGCAGTCGCCCTGCAGTTCAGCCAACGTGAGGACGCGCTTGAGCCGTGCCGTTTGCAACAACAACAACAATCCCAACCTTTCGGAAACATGCAGCTCGCCGGTCACCAGTCCGGCGGTCGGTCCGGGCTCGGCGCGATGTCAACGCTGCGTTCGACCTCAGCGGCGTCACGTACAACTTCTATTTCGACTACGTTCGGTCGCGACAGTGTCAACGGTGCCGGGCTGCAACTCAAGTCCACGGTTCGTTACTGCCCGACAGCCAGCGACTGCCCGTACATCGGTGCGTTCTGGAACGGCGACCAGATGGTGTACGGCGAAGGGTTTGCCATCGCCGACGATGTCGTTGGCCACGAGCTGACCCACGGCGTCACCCAGTACACGTCGGATCTCCTCTACTACGCGGAGTCCGGCGCGATCAACGAGTCGATGTCGGACGTGATGGGTGAGCTGATCGACCTTTGGAACGATCCTGATGCGTCCGGCGACAAGTGGCTGTTGGGCGAGGACCTCGCGATCGGTGAGATCCGCGACATGGAAAATCCACCGGTGTTCGGCGATCCCGACCGGATGAAGAGCCCTCTGTACTTCGGAGGCTCCCAAGACTCGCACGGCGTTCACACCAACAGCGGTGTCAACAACAAGGCAGCCTTCCTGATCACAGACGGCGGCTCGTTCAACGGGCAGAGCATCGCCGGTCTCGGCGGAGCCAAGGCTGCGCAGATCTACTACGAGGCCAACAGCACGTTGCTCGGGCCAGGCTCTGACTACCTCGACCTGTTCAACATCCTGCCGCAGGCCTGCACCAACGTCATCGGGACCGCCGGAATCACAGCGGCCGACTGCCTGGAGGTCACCAAGGCGGTGACCGCGACCGAGATGAACCAGTTCCCCACGACTGCGGGCGCACATCTCTCGGCACCGGTTTGCGATGGTGAAAATGTGCTGCGAACCACGTTGTTCACCGACAACATGGAGGTCAACAACAGCAACTGGACTAGTGGTTCGACACCACCTGGCGGAGAGTGGAGCTATTTCTCCGGCTCCTCACAGAGCGGCACGCGATCGCTCTTCGCCCCGGATCGAGACGTCATTTCTACTTCGACGCTTCAAGGCGCCTTCAACATCGCGGTGACATCGGGTTTCACATATCTCCGGTTTGATCACTCATTTCAGCTCGAAGCGGAATCGGGGAAGTTTTTACGACGGTGGAGTGGTCGAGTACAGCGTCAACGGCGGAGCATCGTGGATTGACGCCGGTGCATTGCCCACGATCAATGGATACAACGGCGTACTCGAGTCAGGTTTCGGAAATCCGCTGCCAAACCGATCGGCCTTCTCCGGCCCGAGCCCTGGGTACCAGACAACGCGTATCAACCTCAGCAGTCTTGCGGGCAGCAGCGTCAGATTCCGGTTCCGTCTGAGTAGTGACGTTGGCAACTTCTTCGGCGCAACGGGTTGGTTCATCGACGACGTCAAGTTCTACACGTGTGGTCTTCCTGGGCCGCCGATGAAGTCGTTGGTGCCGGCTCGGTTGTTGGAGTCGCGGCCGGATTTGTCGACGATTGATGGGCAGTTCAATGGGATTGGTGTGCGTGGTGCTGGGTCGGTGACGGTGTTGCCGGTGGTTGGTCGTGGTGGGGTTGGTGGTGATGCTGCTGCGGTGGTGTTGAACGTGACGGTGACGGATGCGCAGGCTGCTGGTTTTGTGACGGTGTATCCGTGTGGGGCGGCGCGTCCGACGGCGTCGAATTTGAACTATGTGGCTGGTTCGACGGTTGCGAATGCGGTGATCGTCAAGGTTGGTGATGGTGGTCAGGTGTGTTTGTTCACGCAGTCGGCGACGAATCTGGTCGTCGACGTCGCCGGGTACTTCCCGGTGGGGTCGAGTTTGTCGTCGTTGGTGCCGGCTCGGTTGTTGGAGTCGCGGCCGGATTTGTCGACGATTGATGGGCAGTTCAATGGGATTGGTGTGCGTGGTGCTGGGTCGGTGACGGTGTTGCCGGTGGTTGGTCGTGGTGGGGTTGGTGGTGATGCGGCGGCGGTGGTGTTGAACGTGACGGTGACGGATGCGCAGGCTGCTGGTTTTGTGACGGTGTATCCGTGTGGGGCGGCGCGTCCGACGGCGTCGAATTTGAACTATGTGGCTGGTTCGACGGTTGCCAATGCGGTGATCGTCAAGGTTGGTGATGGTGGGCAGGTGTGTTTGTTCACGCAGTCGGCGACGAATCTGGTCGTCGATGTCGCCGGGTACTTCCCGGTGGGGTCGAGTTTGTCGTCGTTGGTGCCGGCTCGGTTGTTGGAGTCGCGGCCGGATTTGTCGACGATTGATGGGCAGTTCAATGGGATTGGTGTGCGTGGTGCTGGGTCGGTGACGGTGTTGCCGGTGGTTGGTCGTGGTGGGGTTGGTGGTGATGCTGCTGCGGTGGTGTTGAACGTGACGGTGACGGATGCGCAGGCTGCTGGTTTTGTGACGGTGTATCCGTGTGGGGCGGCGCGTCCGACGGCGTCGAATTTGAACTATGTGGCTGGTTCGACGGTTGCCGAATGCGGTGATCGTCAAGGTTGGTGATGGTGGGCAGGTGTGTTTGTTCACGCAGTCGGCGACGAATCTGGTCGTCGACGTCGCCGGGTACTTCCCGCCCTGAGCGGGATCCGAGACTGCCCACATCAGGCCTTGATCGCCCGATTCGACGCGTGTGACCGCGTGAAGTGTGTAATTTCGATGAGGGGTGTGCGCGCCGAGATTACGCACTTCGTCGGAAGGGACGATGCGTCGACGTAGATTCCTGTATTTCGTCGGCTGGTCGCCCACTCCTTCCCATCACAAGGAGGTGCGTCATGGTTTGGAAGAACTGGGAGTCACTGGGAGGCACGATCACTGCCGGTCCCGCCGTGACTTCGTGGGCCGGCGAGCGACTCGACACATTTGTCAAAGGCGCCGACAATGCCGTGTGGCACAAGTGGTATGACGGGCAGTGGAGCAGTTGGGAGTCCCTGGGCGGCACCATCGACGGCTCCCCAGCAGCGGTCGCGTGGTCGGCCGGTCGGCTCGACCTGTTCGCACGCGGCATGGACAACGCGGTGTGGCACATGTACTACGACGGACAGTGGAGCGATTGGGAGTCGCTGGGCGGAACGGTCACCGCCGGCCCTGCGGCGTGTTCGTGGGCGCCGGGCAGACTCGACGTGTTCACCAAGGGTGCCGACAACGCGATGTGGCACAAGTCGTATGACGGCAGTTGGAGTGGCTGGGAATCGCTCGGTGGCACGATCGATAGCGAGCCCGCCGCGGTGTCGTGGTCGTCGGGACGGATCGATGTGTTCGGTCGCGGCATGGACAACGCGCTGTGGCACAAATGGTTCGACGGTTCGTGGCACGGGTGGGAGTCGCTCGGTGGCACGATCACGGCCGGCCCGGCGGCCAGTTCGTGGGCGCCAGGCCGACTCGATGTGTTTGCCAAAGGTGCCAACAATGCGCTGTGGCACCGATGGTTCGACGGTTCGTGGCACGGGTGGGAATCACTCGGTGGCACCATCGACGACTCGCCGGCAGCAGTTTCGTGGAGCGTCGGTCGAATCGATGTGATGGCGCGCGGGATGGACAACGCTCTGTGGCACAAGTGGCTCACCGAACCACGACCGACAGTCCGGTTGCATGTGAAGGTGCTGACGCAGCCATCGCGCTTCAGCATCGATCGAATGGTCGATGACATGATCGACGTGTACGCATCGAAGGGCATTCGTGTGCACCGTGTCAGCGACGAGACACTGAACCTGCCGCTCTTGAACGACCTCGACGTGGGAACGTGCACGATGGGCAATGTCACCGCGGAGCAGACGCAGTTGATGTCCAATCGCAACAACGTGCAGACGAACGATGTCGTCGCCTACTTCGTACGGTCGACCAACCCGGCGTTCAACGGATGCGCAGCGCACCCCGCCAACCGCCCTTCTGCGGTGGTCGCTTCGATCGCGAGCGAGTGGACGCTGGGGCACGAGGTCGGTCATGTACTTGGCCTCGGCCACGTCACGCCCACAGACCGCCTGATGATGGGCGGCGGCACCAACAACATCACCAACCCTCCGCCCGACCTCATCGCCAGCGAAGTGCAAACGATGGACAACAGCGCGTTCACCCAGAACCTCGGCTGACCGAGGATCGTCAGAAAAGGAGACGACCATGCCACTCAGCTACGCAGAGCTCAAGTCATTGCTCGATGTCGACGAGCCCGACTACCCGGCACTCGCCACGATGGCCGCGGGAGCGATGAACCACCTTCGCAAGCTCGCTGCATCGCCAGACGTGGCCATCGCTTCCAAGGCCGTGTCGCTCGCCGGGATGATCGGTAGTTCCGGAAGTGTGGCGGTCGTCGGCGACGCAGCAAAGTCGGACGACGCGATCGTGCGCGCCGCTGCCGCTCACGCAGCCAGCTACCTTCCGGATACCGCGAAGGCAGCCAGCGTGGTCAGCACGCTGCTCGCCGACAAGGACATCGGTGTCGTCAAGCTGGCGGCGCGTGCTGCGGAGGGCCAGGGAGATCGCGCCCTGACGGCTCAGGCCAAGCGCGCCACGGCTCGAGTCGAGTCGACCGATCGCGCAACCCAGACAGCTCGTGGAAAGGCAAAGCCCGTGGCAACGAAAGCAACCAAGAAGGCCGCCGCCAAGAAGACAGCGCCGAAGAAGGCGGCAGCCAAGAAGGCCGCGGCGAAGAAGGCCGCGGCGAAGAAGTCGGCGGCCATGCCGAAGGGAACAATGGCCGATGCCCCACGCGGTGCCAAGGCCAGAACCATGCCGACCGGCAAGATGAAGTAGCGAGTGCGGGCGAAATACGCCATCTCTGCGGGTTTCGTGCTGCTGTTGATTGCCTGCAGCTCGGAAGGCGTCGACACCCGTCCGCCGTCCACCGCACCGACGGACTTGGCACCGGAAGGAATGCCTGGCGAGTACGTTCTGGAGCCATCCACGGTCATCGCGCTGGATCTGGCAAGTGGCGAGGAACAGTGGCAAGCCCGCCCTCCCATGCTCAACGCCCTGCCAGTCCGGGAAGACGACGGGCAACTCATCCTGAACGGCACGGTCTCACCGTCGAGATGTTCCTTCCTCAACGCGACGACGAAGCTCGATGTCGCCTCGGGTGCGTTGATCGGTGCAGAAACGATCAACGGGCCGATGACCCTCGAACAGGGAATGCCACCAGTCAACGATCGTGGACTGTCGATTCGCTACGTGCTCGATCCGGCGGCCGGTCAGCTGGCGACCGGCCTCGAGGCCATTGACGTCACCACCGGATCGACGGTGTGGAGTCTCGTCGAGGCTGGTCCCAACGGTCGAGGGCTGGTGAACCCTGCGGCGTTCGGATCCGGGGTGATCGCGGCGACCGTTGGTGGACGAAACCCGGAGAACCAAGGGCCGGCCACCGCGATCGACTTCATCGACAAGGCAAGCGGCGACATCCTCTGGACGGAACTCGGCGATCCCGCCGTGGCGATCGGCGGCGGGATGGCGTACGTGTTGAAACCCGGGAGCCTCGAAGTGCACGAAGTTCGCACTGGCACGCCTCGATGGCGTCACGATGGCGACGCGGCACAGGTCTCCGCCAACGATCACATCGTCGTCGTCTCCGGACCGGCTCGGACGGTGGCATACGACACCGCGGGAAAGCAGGTTTGGGACGTGCCCTTCGGGGTCGACATCCCTGCCATGGTCCGTGGCGGGCTACTCGTCGGGCGGAACTCGGTGTTCGCCGTGACCTCGTCAGGTCTCTATGCGGAGCAATGCCCGGGCGGCGGTTGAGCCGGTGCAGCTCCGGGTCCCAGGGCTTTCGCGGGTCACAGTCGTCGGCGGTGGAATAGATCCGCCGGTCGGGAAAGTTGCACGGATGCATGAGTCGAGCTGTCGTTGCTACCGCCTTCGGCGGACCGGAGGTGCTCGCCATCGTCGATGTCGAGGACGCACCGCCGGGTCCGGGTCAGATTGCGGTCGACGTCCGCGCCGCGGGAGTCAACCCCGCTGACGTCAAGCGGTACAGCGGCGTGTTCGGCACCAAGATGCCGCTACCGATGCGGGTCGGGATGGAGGCATCGGGTGTGGTGACCGCCGTTGGCAACGACGCAATCGGACCCCGCGGTCCGATCGCCGTCGGCGACGAGGTGATCCTGTATCGCATCGCCGGTGCCTATGCCGACCGAGTGGTCGTCGACGCAAGATCAGCCGTTCCCAAGCCGGCGAACATGACCTTCGAGGCGGCGGCGGGCTTGATGCTCACGGGAGCGACGGCCGTCCACGCGCTCACGGCGACCGCGATCGGGCAAGGCGACACCGTGTTGATTCACGGCGCGTCCGGCGGAGTAGGTCAGATGGCGGTGCAACTCGCGGTCTCGCGCGGCGCACGGGTGATCGGCACTGCGAGCGCGGCAAACCAGGAGGTTGTTCGTGCGCTCGGCGGAGAGCCCGTGACGTACGGCGATGGGCTCGCCGACCGCGTCCGCTCGCTCGCGCCGGGCGGCGTCGACGCGGCCGTCGACACCGTTGGCACCGATGAGGCGGTCGATGTGTCGCTCCAGCTCGTCGCGGATCGCGGTCGCATCGCGACAATTGCAGCGTTCGCACGAGGAGCCGAAAGCGGTATCAACGTGCTCGGGGGTGGGCCGGGAGCGGATCCCGGCAATGACGTCCGCAATGCTGCTCGGCTCGAACTCGTCGATCTCGTCGATGCGGGCAAGCTGGTTGTCGCAGTGGCGGCCACCTACTCGCTCATGCACGTTGCCGATTCGCAGCGGGCCATCCTGACTGGGCACACCACCGGCAAGATCATCCTCGTGCCCTGACGCCCGCTGAGGCGCGTTGTGCAACCTGCGCCGAGGCAAGTACTGTTCGCTTCCAGCCGACCTCAAAGGAGGGACGATGAGGCGTTTGGCGATTCTCCTCAGCATGGTGGTAGTGGCGGGATCGTTCGCCACGCCGACCACAGCGGCACCGGTCTTCCCCGATTCTGTGCCGCTGCCCGCCGGGTTCTATCCCGAGGGCATCGCGATCGGAAGAGGGCACGACTTCTACGTCGGCTCGCTCCTCGACGGGGCCATCTTCAAGGGCGATCTTCGAAGCGGCGCAGGTGAGGTGATGGCGCCGGGCGCGCCGGGGCGCATCGTGGCAGGACTCGCGTTCGACGAACGCTCGGGGCTTCTGTGGGGTGTCGGTCTCGATGGTGGTTCGGGGGCGGCGTTGGTCTTCGACGGCACGACGGGCGCTCTGGTCACCGTCGCCGACGTTCCGGGCGCCTTTCTCAACGATCTGGTCGTCACGCGCACCGCGGTGTACATCACCGACTCGTTCGCCGACGTCCTGTGGATGATCCCGCTGAACAGCCGCGGCCGGCCCAGCGGGCCAGCCGAGGCCGTCCCGTTGACCGGGGACTTCACGTTCGTCACCACCGGCGCGCTTCCGATCAACCTCAACGGCATCACGGCGACTCCGGATGGGCGCACCCTGCTCGCTGTCCACTCGACGCTCGGCGTTCTCTACAACATCGACCCCAGTACCGGTGAAGCGACCGAGATCGACCTTGGCGGAGACGCGGTCACCTCGGGCGACGGGTTGCTCCTGCACGGCCGCACGTTGTACGTGGTGCGCAACTTCCTGAACCAGATCGCGGTGGTGACGCTCGATCGGTCACTGACGTCCGGCGACGTCACCAGGACGATCAGCAGCGATCTGTTCCGAGTACCGACGACCGTCGCGAAGTTCGGCGAGAGCCTGTACCTCGTCAATGGCAGGTTCGACGTAGCGCTCCCGCCTCTGTTCGGCGTCCCGCCGGTGTCGATCGACTACGACGTCGTCCGCGTGTCCCGCTAGACGCATAGCGCTCCCGCTTCCGTGGACGACACCGACAGTCCGGCACCACACCGGCGGTAGGTGCTTGTGGAGTGTCTCGAGGTACCCAGGTGGGCGCCAAGCACTCCACGCCGCGCCGGTGGAGTGCTTTGAGGCACCCAGGTGGGCGCCAAACACTCCACCGGCGTCCCGCGGTGACCCACGCAGGTGATCCGCAGGATCCATAGCGGCGAGCCGATCGATCAGAACTGTGGGATTCGCAGGGTTTGACCGACGGACAGAACGTCGGGCGTGGACAGCTTGCCATTGATGGCCAGGACCTGCGCGGGTGTCGTGCTGGTCGCTTTTGCGATGCCGATGATCGTGTCGCCCGGCTTCACCGTGTACGCATAGCTGCTGACGTCCGTGGTCGACAGCGGCCGTGCGCCGGCCGGCAACCGGAGGATGTCGTTCTGACGTAGCACGGTGAGGATCGCCGGACCGTTCACCGCGACGAGCGCATCGACGGTGGTGTTGAACCGCGCGCGCCGTGCCGAAGACCGTGTCGCCCGCCAGCACCCGGTAGGTGAGCGGACCGGGGAGCACCGTGGTCGGAGGAACCGTGGTGGGAGGAACGGTGGTCGCCGGGGTGGTAGTCGTCGTCGGAGGGGCGTCGAGATTACAGCCGTCAATTGGAACGCTAGTGGGCTGCTCCGCGAGCAGTGGCCGGAGTGCATCCAAGTACACGGCGTAGTTGAATCCCTGGATCCTCGTGAATCCGGCGACGTTGATTCCGATCACCTCGCCGGTCTGCGTGTCGAGGATCGGCGAACCGCTGTCGCCGCCGTTCGTCTGCATGCTGTGCTGGAAGGCGCGGCGAGGGTGGAACTGCTGGCTTTCGCCGTAGACGAGATTGGTGAGGTTGAGCTGGCCGATGTCACCGCGGATCGGGCGATACGGGGCGCGCGTGTCACTAAACCCGATCAGGCCCACGGTGGTGCCGGAGGGCGGTTCGTGATCAGCGAGGGTGAAGATGAATCCGCGGGCCGACGGAGCGGAGAGCAGTGCGACATCCTCCGCGAGGTCGATCGCAATCGCAGTCGCGGGCAGCCGCGGCGCATTGTCGGTTTGATCGACGGTGAAGCCGTAGTGCCCCTCGACGACGTGCGCCGCGGTCGCGATCACGCCGGGAGCGACGAGGAAGCCAGTGCCGGCTGTCGATCCGCCACTGCAGGCGAAGATGTGGATGCGAAACACTCCGCTCGACTCCGCCGCGACCAGGTCTGCCCAGGTCGCGTACGTGGATGTCGTCGGCGCCGGTTCGGTAGTGGTGGTAGGCGGCTCTGCGGTCGTGGGTGCGAGCGACGGTGGCGGCAGCGTCGTCGGAAGGAGCGTCGGTGGGAGTGCCGCCACCTCGGTGGACACTGTGGTGACGACCGATGTAGGCACTGGCGAGTCTGCAGCCTCTGGCGTGCATGCACCGAATGACGTCGAGAGTGCGATGACGATGGTCCACCGGCGCCGCATGTCGGGGATCCTAGGTCCTGAGTCCGTGAACGGACGACGACGCCTCGCTCGGCCGAGCGACGGCGAGTGCGCCGTCCAGCGTCAGGCGAGGGCTGCGGTGATTACCTCGCAGAACAACACGAAGTCGCTCTCGGCCTCTGGGTGCGGCCCCGAGATGACGACCTCCGACGAGATGAAGTCGAAGGTGTTGAGGTCGAACGTGTCGGAGAACGTGATCAACCCGGCATCGCGGAGGAGAACCGGGCCATGTGCGGTCGAGATCTTCTCCGGCAGGCCCTTGAACGTGGAACTAAACGTGATCGTGCCGGCCGCCTCATCGATGACGGCCCCGGGGTCGACGAACAGATTGGAGGCCTGGATCACGATGGACTTGCCATTGTCAGCGGTAAAAGTATTCTTCACCGACAGCGTCTCCATGAAGCGGACGAGGTTTCCCGCCGAATCAAGGAACAGCTTGTCGGTGAACACGCCTGTGGACGAGACATCGACGTTTATCCCGCAAAGGTCTACGTCCTCGGCCGAATCGGCGATCTTCCCATGAAACACCAATGGTGCGGCTGCATCGACGCTCACAGGGGCAATCGTCAGGCCGGCGATCAACGCAGCGGGCACGACGCGAAGCAACAATCTGGTCATGGACAGTCCCTCCATTCCTAGCCCGGTAGCCGGGCGCCTGCTCCCCCTCCGCGAACGTACTCCTTCTCCGACGATTGTCAATGCTGATGAGTCAACCGCTGACTGACACGATCTTCGGCTTCATGCAACCCCGAACGCCGGACTAAAAATCGTCGGGGGGTGCCGGCGCGGCCTGGTCGAGTTGCTCGAGGAGCAACAGGCCGGCGACATTCATGAAGTCGTGCTCGGTGACGATGCCGACGAGGTGGCGATCCACCACCACCGGCAGGGAGCCGATCCCAAACGAACGCATCAGCTCGAGGGCCCGCAAAGGTGGCATGTCTGGCGGGACGCATACGGGGTCACGCTTCATCACATCGGCCACGGTGATGCCTGCCAGATCGGCTCCCGTTCCTCGAGCCACGAGCCGGAGGATGGTGCGGTACGACACCAGGCCGGTCAGACGATGCTCACCATCCTCGACGAGCACGTGGCGGATCTTGTGCCAGTCCATCAGGTTGGCGGCGAGCTCGACCGGGTCCTCCTCGGCCACGGACACGAGGTCGGTGGTCATCAGTTGCTCGATGGTCACGAAGTTGTGTCTCCATTGGCCACCCTCATCGAGGCTCGCCGTCATCCAGTCGGCAACGGGCAGGCCGCCGCGCTGGCGGCTGACCATCGCCGCAACCAGACTGTTGAGTCGCTGCCCGGGGGTGCCCTGGTTGCGCATCGCGCCGAGCGAGCCGAGGATCCATCGCGACCCCGTGTTGCCCGACCGGACCCGGCGCTCGATGACGTCGAGAAAGCGAGTGCGGTCGGCGTCATCCAGCCCGGTCGACGCGAGGCCGTCGTCGGCCAGGGGCAGCAGGACGTCGAGGGCGAGACTGGTTGCACTGTGCTCAGTCCCGTCGATCCACACCTGGTGTGACGCCAGGCCCTGGCGGGCCGCCGACACGAAGTTCGCCCGGGTCGTCTCGAACGGCATCATCCGGTTGACCTCGGGATGACGCGCGCTGACGGCTTTCATCAATCCGAGCCACATGGCGGCATTGGCGATCTCGTCGGCGACACTCGGCCCTGACGGCAGCACCCGGTTCTCGATGCGGAGATGCGGCACGCCGTCGGTGATGCCGTAGCAGCCGCGGTTCCAACGCCAGACCGTGCCCGTGTGCATCCGCAAGGCAGCGAGGGTCGGCACCCGACCCTCGGCCAGTTCGGCGAACGGGTCCTCATAGGCGTCCGGCGCGAGTACGGGTCGGAAGCGAGTGATGTCCTCCTTGTACAGCTCGGCGATCGACTCGTGGACCCAGTCGGTGCCGAACGTGACGCGGGCACTGCGGTCGCGCATGTGGTGGCCGGGGCGGCGGGTGTCGACCGATTGCTCGAACAGAGCGATGCGAGTCTCGGCCCACAGCCGCTTGCCGAAGAGCACAGGTGAGTTCGTTGCGCACGCGAGGACGGGCCCGGCCAGTAGCTGGGACACGTTGTACATGTTGACGAACTCGTCTGCGCTGACCTGCAGATGAACCTGGAAGCTGGCGTTGCAGGCCTCGGCCATCACGGAGTCCTGGCGCACACGAAGCTCGTCCATCCCCTTGATGTGCAGCTCATAGGCCTCACCGCGCAGGCTCGTGAGGGCGTCGTTGAGAGCCAGGTACCGCGGGTTCTGCACCATGTTGTCGAGCGAGAGGTCGCCCTTGCGGATGGTGGGCAGGATGCCGGTGAGCACGAGGTTGAGGCCCGCGGCCGCGGCGATGGCGCGGGCGACGGTGAGGAGCTGGTCGAGCTGGGCCTCCATCGTCGACAGGCACGTCCCGCTGAAGACCTGCGGGTCGAGGTTGAGCTCGAGGTTGAAGGCGCCCACCTCGGTCGTGAAGTGACCGTCGGCGATTTCTGCGAGCATCGACAGCGCTCGCGGCGCCGGCTGGTACGAGCCGTCGACGATGAACATCTCCTGCTCGGCCCCGATGCGGGTGATGCCGCGCTCGAACATGTCGCGGGCCAGCATGTGCTCGAGTGCTTGCAAGTCGCGCAGCATCCATCGGATCGCGGTCTGGCGGTCGGTCGTGTTCGTGGCAGTTTGGTTGCCCATGTGCGCTCCTCGAAATCCGCGACTGCGCTCCTCGACCGAAACGCTACGCCACATCGGCGAGATAGCCGGGCAGCATCGCTCTCCAGAGCGGCCAGTCGTGCTCCCACTGCGGACCCCACGAATCGACTCGGTTGGGGATGCTTTTGCTGCCGAGGACATGGGCCACGCGCCAGGACTCACCGATGTCTTCGTTGGCGCCTTCGCCGCTGGCCAGGATGACGAACCGCTTGCGGAGGTAGCTCCAGCGTCGGTCCGTCGAGACTGGGAAGGAAGTGGAGTGGTGAGGATGCGAAGAAGTCGTCGCCAACCGGGCCGCGGTAGAACCGTTGCAGATCGTAGGTTCCGCTCATGCAGATCGCGACGCGGAACACGTCAGGGAACAGGCACAGCGAGGTGAGCGCGTTGAAGGCACCGATCGACGAACCGGTGGCGATGATCTCGATGTCGTCACTCGAACAGTCGGCACGGATCGCCGCGACCACTTCATGGCGGATGTACTCGAAGAACTGTCGCTGGATCCACGCCTGCCGGCCGCTGTCGCCTTCGCCTGCGAGAAGCACGCGACCGTTGACGCTGTCGACTGAATAGATCTTTACCCGGCCGGCAGCGAGCAGGTCGCCGCACACGTCAACAAGATGAAATCGCTCGATCTCCTCCGCGTCGCCTCCCGCTGTCGGGAACACGAGCACCGGGGTGCCGAAGCTGCCCCACCGCGCCATCGACACGTCGCGCTCCACCCGCTGCGAATACCACGTCGTCGATGAGTTGTCGTTCACTCGGCCACGCGAGGGCACGTTGTCGGCGCGCCACCGCTGAATTCGCTCCCAGAAGAGGGCGGTGAACTCGTCGACCTCGTGGGCGGGAAACAGGGCGGCGACCTTCTGGCGCACCGCGTCGTTCGCTACCGGATCGGCGAAGAAGTCCCACACCACCTGGTCGAGGTGGGAAAGGTGCGTCGCGCAGAACGACTGGAACTCGTCGGCCTGGAACCGCTTGCGGGCGATCGCCGCGTACGCAGCGAGCTTCTCCGCGTAGGGGGCGTCGGTGTCGGCGATGCGGAAGTACGGCTTCCAGTCGAGTGTCACCGGCATCTTGCGCTTCGTGGCCGCGCAGAACAGCGACCAGCGGAGATTGGCCGCAACCAGCCACGGGAAGTGGTAGTGCAGCGACGTGACCTGCGAGTCAGGGCAGGCGTTGGCAAAGTCGATCGGATGCCAGGTCGACCCCTGGCGCAATGCCTCGCACGAGTTGAACTCCCATCCGAAGAAGGAGTTGATCGTCATCGTGGTGTCGATCAGCGTTTGACGTTGATCGTCGGGGACGCCGCCGTCGTCCATCGTGTACCGATCGTGCAGCGGCGCCGACGGGTCGTAGCGCACCAGGCGCGCCTGCGGACCGAAACCGATGCAGCGGATGAACAGGTCATGCGGCTCGACGGCCCGTTGAAGGTGGAGCAGGTATGTGCCACTGGAGTCGTACGCGCGATGCAACGCTTCGCTGTCGTCGACGCGACTGACTCCGGCCCAGCCTCCGCCGTCGTAGGGCTTGGCGAAGAGCGGGTAACCAACCTTGTTGCCAACGTCGTCGAGGTCGAACAGTCGCGCATAGCGGGCGAGGGTGACCTCCAGGTCCGGCTTCGGCTCGTAGCTCTTCGGTGGCACGATCCACGTCTCCGGGATCGGCATGCCCAACCGGATCATGGCGCAGTACGACGTGTGCTTCTCCATCGACTGGATCGTCCACGGGTTGTTGAACACGTAGAGACCGTCCATGATCACGGCCTTCTTGATCCACTCCCGGCTCGTCGTGTACCAGTGCGTCAAGCGATCGACGACGAGGTCGTAGCTCGATCCCTGGCGCAGGTCGAACGGTTCGATCGTCACCCGATCTACCTCGAAGCGGATGGTGTTGCGACCCACCTTAGCGACAGGTCCAGGCGCTTCAGCACCTCCTCGTAGCAGATCGGCCAGCAAAGATCGGCGCCGAGCGAGAGTCCGATGCGGCGAGTGATGGCGACCACGTGCGGAGGCTACATCGCCCGTCAGACCGCCGGTGTGAAGAGCCATGGCAGGGCCTCTCCGAGGCCGTCGCGCCAGCAGACCCACGTGTGCCCATCGAGGTTCTCCACGAACCGGACGTTCATGCCCGTTGCCGCCAGAACCGATACGAATGCGCGGTTCTCGCAGATGAGCGACTCGTATGCGCCGCATGTGACGAATACCCGCTCGGCGACAGGAGCCGGTTCGGCGAGGAACGCCCGCACGAACTCGCGAACCGGGCGCCACAGCCGTTCCGGCCGGCTGCGACAGCCGGCTCCGGCACCGGCGAACGAACCGGACTGCAGCAGCAGGCGGCCGAAGAACCCGGGAGCTCGCGCGTGCCACGGCGAGCGACGCCACCGCGCCGAAGCTCGACCCCATCACGCAGCGGCCGGCCGGGTTGGCGGCGAGGGGAAACTGTGCCTCGAGCGCGGGAACGAGCTCCTCAATCAGGAACCGGTGATGGCGCGGATCGTCGGCGTACTCGACCAGCCGCTCGCCCGGGTCGCTGAACGCAGCCACGATGGGCGGCAGGTCGCCGCGGTGGATGAGGTTGTCCAGCACTGTCGCAGCCGAGGCGTAGCGGAGGTAGTCGCCGCCGTCGAGCACGATCAACAGCGGGTAAGGGGATTCCGGCTCGTCGGTGAAGCTCGCCGGCAGATACACGCATGCTCGCGCCGTGCGGTCCAGCGCCGCGCTCTCGCTCACCCACTCGACGAGCCGCCCCGTGGGCACTGCTTCGTCGTATTGCGTCCACGCGGGCTCCGCGTAACCGTGAGCCGCGCACACCGAGTTCACGCCGAACGGGTTTGCGGCTTCATTGCGGTTCAGTGGGTCGGAAATCAGGTGTGTGCCGAAGCTGTCGACGACTTCCAGCTTGTACTCGATTCGCGATCCGGGAGGGACGGCAAGGGGCAGAACCCACCAGTCGGAGTCGCCGAGTTGCTCGAAGGCGAGGTCGTCTGTGAGGCCGACGCCGAAGTGCACCAGGCGGACGCCGATGATCTCGCCGTGATGGGCGAACGTGCATGCCTCCCGATCGACGATCGGGAAAGGCTCACCGCAGTCGCGACGCTGCTGGAGGTGCTCGGGCGTGATCGTCGACGGCACGCCGACCCGCACGATGGCGGGCGGTTGGGCGGCCGTCACGAGGCGTGGACCTGGATGGTTCGTCCGACGTCGTCGAGCATGCCGCGCAGGACGTCGTAGTCCGGGTGGCGCATACGGACCCAGGCGTTGGCCAGGTAGCCAGCCTCAACCGGCTGGGTGGGGGTGCCCGGCGGCGGAAGGTGGGCGTCGATGATCCACTCGCCGTGGCGATGCTGGATGTCGTCGACGCCGGAGTAGCCGGAGATGTTTCCGTCGCGGTCCGGGCGCAGAGCGATGATGCCCGCCGAGAACCGCCGCGACGGTGCACGCGACACGTGCCCGTGGACGATCGCGTTGGCCCATTCGCGATAGATATCGATGTCGTTACCGGATGCGTAGAGGTCCCAGCAGCGAACTCCCGGCGGCCGGCAACCGATCTCGGAAAAGTAGACGCCCTTCGGACCAACGAACCATTCCATGTGGGTCGCCGACGTTTCGATTCCAAGCGCGCCGATCGCGGCCCGACCCATCTCCTTCACCTCGTCATACCCGGGGTCTTCGATGCGGTTGGTGGCGATGAACTGCGGCGAGATCCACCGCGTCCGCATCGCCTCGAGCACGTTCGGGTAGTAGTGCGTCACGAAGTCCAGCGCCACCTCGCCGCCAACGCTGATCGTGTCGTAGAAGGCCTCGTGCCCCTCGACGTATTCCTCTACCGCGATCGCTGCTCCGTGCTCAACCCCGCTTTGAGCGATGGCCTCTTCCAGCTCGTCGGGCGCGTTCACCCGCGTCGTGCCCGACGCTCCGGCGCCGGCTGCCGGCTTGACGATGAGCGGGTAGCCGACCTCGCCGGCGAACCGGCGGACATCGTCGCCCGAGCGGGCGCCAGTGGAAGCAGCGCATCGAACCCCGGCGGCGCGGAGCGCCTCCTTCATCGCCGGTTTGTCGCGGCACAAAAAGGCCGTGCGCTCGCTCGTGCCAGGGATGCCGCACGCCGCTCGTACCTTCGCGGCGGCCATGATATGAGCCTCGATCGTCGCCTCCATCCGATCGACCCACACCATCTGCTGCACGTTTTGCACGGCGTCATACAGCTGCCCCTCGTCGGTTACCGAGCCGACCTGCTCGTAGTGCGTCAGCCAGCCCTTGACGTCGTCATCGAGCCAGTCCTTGGCTCGCTCGCCGATGCCGATCACCGTCGCCCCCGCCTCGGCTAGGGCGCGGGCGAACTGCTTCTGGTTGTCGGGGAAGCTCGGCTCGAGGAGGATCACGTTCACGTTGGCAACGATGTTATGGCGAGGCTGTTACGGTGCGGCGCGATGTCGAGTCGATGGGCAGCACGATGAAGAACGTCGTGTTCGTGGCTCCTTACGCTCTGGAGGCAACGGTCCGCTTCGTCGACGCAGTCGCGCGTGTGGAGGACGCGCGCGTCGGTCTTGTCAGCAGCGACCCGGTGGAGGCCTTCCCGGAGCCGGTGCAGCGGGTCATCGCCGGGCACTGGCGCACCGACGACTGTCTCGATGTCGACCAGCTCGTGAACGCCACGAGCCGGATGCAGGCTCACCTTGGCTCCGTCGATCGATTGGTGGCGATCCTCGAAGAACCTGCAGGTGCCACTGGGAGCGGTGCGCGACCGGATGGGCATCGAGGGATTCGGTGCGGCCGTCGCCGACAACTTCCGCGACAAGTCGCGGATGAAGGCGGCCTTCGAGGCGGCCGGAGTGCCATGCGCTCGGAGTCAGCGGGTCGACTCCGAGGATGACGTGCGCTCGTTCGCCGGACGCGTGGGGTTCCCGTTCGTGGCCAAGCCACTCGCCGGCGCCGGCGCGGAACACGTTCCGGGTCGACCGGGCCGAGCAGATGGAGCAATGGCTCGCATCGTCTGCGCCCCACCCCGGCGACCCGATGCTGCTCGAGGAGTTCATGACCGGGGCCGAGCACTCGTTTGACAGCGTTGTGATCAATGGCAGGCTGGTCTGGTACTCCATCGGTCGCTATCTCCCGACTCCTCTCGACGTCCTCGAGAACCCATGGATCCAATGGTGCGTCCTGTTGCCGCGCGATGTCGCCGGACCCGAGTACGCCGACATTGCCGGCGTCGCCACCCACGCCGTCACATCGCTCGGCTTGCAGACGGGGTTGTCGCACATGGAGTGGTTCCGGCGCCCGAACGGATCCTTCGCCATCTCCGAGGTGGGGGCTCGTCCGCCCGGCGCGCAGTTCATGACGCTCATGTCCTACGCCCACGACGTCGACATGTATGCCGCGTGGGCGGGCCTCGCCGTTCACGACCGGTTTCGGCCACCCGAGCGACGCTACGCGGTGGGCGCCGCCTACCTCCGCGCCCAGGGCCAGGGGCGCGCCATCGTCGCCGCGCACGGGCTCGACCAGGTCAGCCTGGATTCGCGCGAGCTCATCGTCGACGCTCGCCTACCCGCGCCCGGCGACCCACCAACCGGCACGTACGAGGGCGACGGCTTCGTCATCGTCCGCGCTGACGAGACGGCCGCGGTCGAGCGCGCCCTCGCCGAGATCGTTGGCAAGATCCGGTTGGAGTGTGGGTGATGTGCGTTGAGTGACGTGTTGTTCCTCGGCCCGGGCTATCCGGGGGAGATGCCGCTGTTCACGCGGGGCCTGGCGGAGGTGGGTGCGCCGCGTGATCGGGGTCGGCGATCAACACGCCGATCAGCTGCCCGAGACCGCTCGCCGGGCGCTGGCCGAGTACATCCAGATCGGGTCGTGGGGCGATGAGGACGCAGTGATCCGCACGGTGCTGGACGCGTTGCGGGGACGAAACATCGACCTGGTCGAGACCCTCTGGGAGCCAACCGTGGTGCTGGCGGCTCGTTTCCGCGAGGCCATCGGCGCGCCCGGTACGACCGTCGAGCAGGCCGTCACGTTCCGCGACAAGGGATTGATGAAGGACGTGCTGGCGCGCGCCGGCATCCGCATCCCGTACGCGTTCCGGTCCACCACGGTCGCCGGCGTCCGCGAGGCGGCCGAGCGAGATCGGTTTTCCACTCATCGTCAAGCCGATCTCCGGCGCGGGATCACTGGATACTTACCGCGTCGGCGACCGGGTCGAGCTCGACGCCGTCCTCCCACGTCTTCGCCACATCGATGAGGTCAGTGTGGAGGAGTTCATCGACGGCGAGGAGTTCACGTACGACACCGTGTGCGCGGACGGCACGATCGCCTTCTTCAACATCTGCGAGTATCGGCCCCGTCCGCTGGTCGGCAAGCAGGTGGAGTGGATCAGCCAGCAGGTCATCGCCCATCGCGACATCGACGCGCCCCAGCTGGCGGGTGGTCGGGCGATGGGTGAGGCGGTCATCGCGGCGATGGGCTTCCACAGCGGATTCACGCACATGGAGTGGTATCGCACGTGGGACGGCGAGGTCGTTTTCGGCGAGATCGGGGCGAGGGCGCCGGGCGGTCGGCTGACCGACCTGATGAACTACAGCTGTGACATCGACCTGTTCACCGGCTGGGCGGAAGCGGTGTGCCGAGGGAACGTTCAGCCAGCCCGTCGAACGCCGGTACAACACGGCAATGGTCATCAAGCGAGCCCAGGGAGAGGGCCGCATTCAACGGATCGAGGGTCTCGGCCACCTGATGGCCACGATGGGGGAGCACATCGTCAACGTCGACTTGCTCGACGTCGGCCAGCCCCGGCGGGACTGGCAGCAGGTCGTGCTGTCCGACGGGTTCGTCGTCGTGCGCCACCCCGACCTGGCCACCACCTACGAGTTCGCCGACCGCATCGGCACCGAGCTCAACATTTTCGCTGCCTAGGTTATCCGACCGGTCACCCGTGTCCTGCCCCCACCACGAGACGCAGAAGGTTCACTGAGCGTTCACCCGCAGGCCGCCCCCGCGGCGAATTCGTGAATCGACCATCGTCGATACGATGTTCGGCATGCCTTCCCTCGAAGACCTGTCGGTTGAACAGCAACACGCATTGCGACTGGCCGCAGCCAACCTAGGAACGCGGTTCGAGGGCGTGTTCGGAACCGAGACGATCGAACTCTTCTTGGCGACGAGCTACGACCAGTTCGCAGAGAACGCGGACGGTGTTCGCCTTCTGCCGTTGCTCGCTGAAAGAGTTCGCGCAGCAACGCTTGACAGCGTTGGCAAAGGTCGAGGGTCTGTCCCACGATGGCATTCCGGTCGTCTTGTTCCTGTGCGTTCACAACGCGGGCCGCTCGCAGATGGCGCTCGGGTGGTTCAACCACCTGGCGGAGGGGCGCGCGATTGCCTGGTCGGGTGGCAGCGAACCCGGATCGAAGTCAATCCGTCGGCGATTGCTGCGATGGCAGAGGTTGGCATCGATATCACCGGCGAGTTCCCCAAGCCGTGGACGCAAGAGATCGTGCAGGCCGCTGACGTTGTCGTGACGATGGGTTGCGGCGACTCGTGTCCGATCTTTCCGGGCAAGAGGTATGAGGACTGGGAGCTCGATGACCCGGCCGGGATGGGTGTGGAGTCGGTTCGACCGATCCGTGATAAGATCGGCCGGCATGTTCGACATCTCCTCAACAGCCTGAAGGTCGTAGCCGCCTGATTGATGCCGCGGCATCCGCGACGTAGCGCCATCGCTGGTTGGGGCCGACGAATGCTGTAGGGCTGCTGGGGCCCGTTCAACCTGACGGAAGGGTGTGCGCCGATTGTCAGTCTTGTGCGGGGTCGAGCGGGGTCATGCCGCTGGTGCTGTTCATGGTGCTGATTGGTTCAAGCAGGTGAGTACCGCTGCGACCGTCGTTGGTCACTACCACGAGGCGAGCGCCCTGGTTGTTCGTCAGTGTGTGGTTGGCCATCAGCTGCGCCATGCGCCGTGCAGATGTGCCTCACAGTGGAAGGTAGAGCTGGTGAACTTCGACGACCTCTCCGGCTCGCAAGGTGATGAGGTACGGGTAGCTCTGGTACAGGTACTCGGCCACACCCCAGCTGGTAGCTGACCGGTCCACGGCGCGTTGGTCAGCTCCTCGAAGAGAGCGGCCGAAGCGTCGTACGACTTATGTGGTTCGTTGCCGTTGACGACGGTTACTCGCTCGATCGTGTCGGTGAAGCTCGGCAGCGAACCGTGGGGCTCCAGCAGCACCCCGACGCCGTCGTCGCACTCGGTTGCGGCGACATCGAATTGCTGAGGGCACGAGTCGCCGAAGAATGTCTTGGGCGACGTCGAACATGACGCCGTGACGCGATTCTTCATATTCGGTGTCTAGCCAGCCGTGGAAGATCGCCGGGGTTTGAACCATCGCCCAATACACGCCGTCCGGGAGAGCGGTGGGTAGATAGGGTGCCCCAGTTCGAATGGTGACCCACGCTGGATCCACAACCGCCGTCGGCCCGGTGGGCCAGGCCGGCGCTTCAACTGGTGTCAGAACAGCATTGTGGGTGCCCGGCAACGTCGTTGGCGAGACTGCCGAAGTATCCGGGTCAGTAGGTACGGTCGTCCGCGCAGCGACTGTGGTGGTCGTTGGCGGTGTCGTTGTCTGGGGAGCCGTGGTGGTGGCGAGCGCCTGGCTGGTCGAGATCGTCGACCTCGCGGTGGCGGGCGTCGGCAAGACCAGGGGTTGCGTTCCGTCACTTTGCGGTTGGGCGCCGCAGCCCGCTGAGAGCAACGCTACAGCGGACAGCATCCCCAGGACCCATCGATGTCGCACAAAGCCACCATCGACACAGTTGCCACGCTGCTTGAACTATTCCTCGATCTGCGCCGGTTTGTGTCCA
>CAVVBH010000035.1:0-334444 GCA_963746365.1 Ilumatobacteraceae bacterium
GGGAGCGACCTATCGAGGTGCGAGCCACGAAAGAGCAGCGCGACGCGGCAGTTCGGGCGGCACTCCGAGCCGAAACCTGATGCGGTGGGGCACCTAATGCCGAATGGCTCCCCTTTAAGACGGTCGCCGATACGAATGATGTTTACTGTGGCTTTCCGGGCACTAGTTGCGTCCTGGCGATTCCTCCATGATCCACAATGCAGACGTGGGATTTGGGGGGACGCCAATGACCAGTCAATTCATCGCCGCACTACTGCTTTCGGCAACCACACTTGCGGTGCAGCCCGCCAGCGCTGCCGACATCCCGGTCAAGGCGCCGCCGCCGGTCGTTGTCGCCGCGCCCGGAGGCTTCTTCTTCTCCGTCACCGGCGGCTACTATTTTGACGATCCCAACAAGGACATCTTCATCAGCCCGAACCTTGGCGGCCAGGGCGCCGGACTGGGCGAAGGATGGGGCGGGACGGGGCTTGGTGGGATATCGCTGGTCCCTCTTCGACATTGCCGTCGGCTACGAACACGCGAAATTCCAGAAGGGCGACCCCGGGGCCGTCATACACTGGTTTCGCGTTCATTCACCAGCCGGACGGGCGCTATTGGACCCTCGATGGCGAGATCGGCTTGAACGTCATGCTTGGCTCGGCTAGGTGCGCGCGTCTTTGCCGGTCCGCGTTATGTCGAATGGCGGATGAATGACGCTGACGGCCAGGGGGGACCGCCCTTCCTGTTCCAGGTCAACACCAAGGCCATCGGCCCGCGGTTTGGCGCAACCTTCTCCGGTCCCCTGGCCGGCGCGCTTGGCTGGATGTTCGAGGGCTCGGCCTCGGTTCTGCGCGCGGACGTCAAGGGCACGCCTTCGAGACCTGGCGGAGTGGTGGTGGGCGGTCCTGTTACGGTGAGCCGGACCATCACCAATGCGGACATTCGTGGCGGTCTTGAATACGCCGTGTGGAACATGAGCAAGCTCACGCTCGGCTACCAGGCCGTATTCTGGAACGGTGCTCTGCCTGAAGTCCCAATACAACGGCGCTGCTGCTTCGCTGGTCGGCGGCCGGGCGAATACCACCAATCACGGTCCGTTCGTGCGGTTCACCTACAACCAGTGACGGCTCGCTGTTCGCAGGGCAGTCAGCTATTGCAGGGATCGTTGGCCGTATCGCGAGCGACTGGCCAAGGCCGTCAGTAACCGCAGGCGAGCTGAACGCGCCAATTGGCGGGGGTGCACACAACCTGAACCGCAAGCGGCCTAGGCCGCCTCAGTTAGCGGCCTCGTTGTTAATACCCATGCGGCTTCTTCTTGGTCTGCCCCTTTGGGAGCTACGGGGACCAGACCCGAAATCCGGGTACTGGCCCGTTTCCGGGCTGATTGGCCCCTTTTGAAAGGGCTAGGTGGCCCTTTTTGAAAATGTGGGGAGTGCGGGAACGCCCAATCTTAATCTAAGTTGCCTCCCCAGTAGGGGAGAAACCGGGTGTCGGACGCTATCGAATTGCTTCGGATCGAGTTGGTCCGCCTTTGCAAGTTGATTGAGGAGGTCCGTGCCCAGGGCCACGAAGCCTTCGCGACATTGCTAGAGGGTTCCGTCGCGGCCCTCGTGACCAAGATCGCCGACCTGCACACCCCGCCATCGCCCGCCACCCAACAACAGCAGCAGATCCAGCCGGACAAAGACGAGCCCAAGGGCAAGGAGAAGGCTGCCCCAGTCGCTGTCACGTATACGCATAGATAATAGGCGCGCCCGTCATACGGCCTAAAAACGGGCAGTGCTGCCGAAATGGATCACCTACGGCGCAATTCTCTCCACGCTCCTGGCGCTGGGATTGGTGGCTTCCATGCTCTTTATCTAAGGCCACCTCAGTCGGCGTCCTCGCCTTTTTGGAAATGACAGGATCAGCGTGCCAGGATCGCGCCGACTTGGACGTGCGACCAGCGCCCGCCGCGTCGGCTTTGCACGCCCCGCTCATTGAGTTTGCCCGCAATCGCGTTGGCGCTCACATGCCCGGCTATCTGAATCTCTCGAATGATCGGCAGCACGTTGGCGGCGTATGCGGCATTGGCATCCTTCAGAGCCGCGCGCCCCATCGCAGCCGCGCTGCTCGATCCGGGGATTGCCCAATCGCGTCCCGCGGGCCTTGGCGGCCTGCAGCGCGGCCTTGGTGCGCTCTGAGATCATCTCCCGCTCGTGCTGGGCCACGGCCGCCAAGATGTGCACAGTGAGCTTGTTGGCATGCGGGTTATCGACGGCGACGAACTCCACGCCGGCATCCATGAGCGTCGCGATGAACGCCAGGTTGCGGGAGAGGCGGTCCAGCTTGGCGATGACGAGCTTCGCCTTGTGCCGGCGGCAGGCCTCCAAGTGCTTTGGCCAGTTCCGGCCGATCGGCTCGTTTTGCCGCTTTCAACTTCGGTGTGCTCGGCGAACAGACTCCCAGGCGCCACCATTCAGATAGTCCATGACAGCTTTGCGCTGCGCATCGAGGCCCAAGCCCGACTGGCCCTGCTTGTCCGTCGAAACTCGGTAGTAGGCGACGAAGCGGCGGCGCTTTGGCTGGTGACATTGACGTTCATCCCGTGCAATTTGAAGCATCTTATACCGACCATTTTAGATATTACAATGCCGCGCATCCGGTCCTATATCGAGTCAACTAGTCCTATGCTGCGAGAACGGGCGGTAAGAACCGGACTGTCCGAGATATCTGGACTTGCCAGTGAAATACTTCACACGTCCCACGCCGCATCCCACGCTATCAAGAAGGCAACAGATGCCAACGAGGGATGCAGCCATGACCCAGACCAGCCAAATCCGCGCTCGCTACGCCGGTATTTTCGCGGCCGGGATGCTCACGCTCGCCGCCGCTACGTTTGCCAGCACTGCCTGGACGCAAGCCCCCACCACCGCCAGCCAGGCCGCGATGGACGTGAACGTGATTATGACCGGCATTGATGCCGGTAGCCTTCCAATGCAGGGCCACATCGACGCCATCTGACCCCGTTGAGGCGGGCTCTAACGTTTCACCACCCCCGAGTGGATGCGACCCCGTTCCCCCGACGGGGTCGTATTCGTCTTTAGCGGCGTGATCGTGAACGCTGCCAGGTCCAAGAATACCCCTCGGGAGGACATCCAGCCCCGCGCCGCGGTGGTAGCGTTACCCTCTGACCGTCAAGTTGCGGGATCAATTCGTCGATCAACGATGCATCTCCAGCATCGGCCTTCGAAGAGTTGACCCGTTGCGATACCTTCCATCGTTGCAAGTAGTCATTGTCGATCGGCTTCAAGTCTTTTGCGGTCATTTCGCCACTCAGCCAAGCGTCAAATTGTTCGGGCTTGAAGAGCGCCGGCATTCGATCATGCACCTCGGCAACGAAGTCGTTGGGCTCCGTAATAATCATGGAGCACGAACGGATCGGCTGGTCGGGGTTGGCGTGATCCTTCCATTGATCCGAAAGCGCGGCGATTGTTAAAACCGGCGAACCGCCGCGCGCAGTAAAGTAGTGTGGTTGCTTGCCATGCTGGTGTGGCTTGCCATTCGTAATAGCCAGAGACTGGCATAAGGCAACGCCGCTTCTTAAATGGCTCGCGGAAAAAGGGCTTGGTCTCGACCGTCTCCACCCGAGCATTGAACGTCGCGAGCCTTAGCTCCTTGAGCGGCTTGCTCCACCAATAGGGGACCAATCCCCAACGCATTTGCTCGAAGTGCCGCTTGCCTTCGCCAGGAAGCACCACATCGACCGGATCGGTTGGACACACGTTGTAACGGGGTTCGAGAATTCGAGAGGGCAGGCGGCGGCTCAAGATTGTACATCCGCCAAATCTGTTCCCAAGTGTAATGTCGCGTAAATCGATCGCACATGCGGCCAATATAGTGCGGACTTGGTAGGGAGCGTGAGAGCCTATTATGCGGCTAAGGCTGGCCGGCTGAAGCCCCATCAACCCTCTGCAGGTCGTTTTAGCCTTTCTCTCAATTCTCGATTTTCAGCCTTGAGGCGGTTTACCTGGCTTCTCGGAAGCGATTTCGCCTGATTGCTGTCAGCATTTCGAATTGTGGGCGGCACGCCCGCGTGGTCAGCGATCATTCGCCACTTCTGTCGGAAAAGATCAGCGCGCCACGGGCGACCTGTAAATTCGCAAGTAGCTACGGCCCCATCCTTGGGGAGAAGGTTGCGGTCAGCGTAGGCGTCGAGCCTGCAAAGTTTACGACCCAGGATATTGCCGATTGAGATCATCCAGAACCATCGGCGCAACAAGTATGTCCGCCTCGATGATCGTCTCTCGTGGTCCGCGATGCCGAAACACTCCGTACTCGTCGAGTTCCGACCAGAGAAGACCCCGGATCCATTTCTTTCCTCCTTCAACAAAAATAGACAAGCTTTTGTCGGAGATCGGCACCCAGTCCCCGATGAGCTGCTTTTGCCGAAGTGGCGTCTGGAATTGCAGCGATTGAACCAGCGCACTGAACGGATGCGCTTCGCATGTGCCTTGGTTCGAATGGCAATGACGTGCTCTTCGGTCAGTACTTCTGTTCGACGCTTTAATCCCGAAGGTGCTAGTCTGTGAAATACCGTCCTAAGACGCTGACATTCGCTATCATTCAGAACTTGAGCTCCGAAACCGACGACTATCTTCAGCATTCGAACAAGGGACGCACCCATGGCTTCGTGCCCCCCTTGGGACCAAATGCTCTGCCACTCCAAAACTGTCTCGCGGCATTTGATTTCGTGAAGCAGCTCCCCTCCGCGATCCGCCTCTAGTCGCGGCAAGAGCGTTTTTGCGTAGCCCTCCTTGGTTCGGTAGGAGAGCGTGCTGGCTTCCGACAACACTCGGGCTCGGTAAATGGCAATCAACGATCTGAGAGTGCCATCGAGAACAAGCTCAGTCATCATCGTGGCCCGCATCGCTAAGACGCTCTAGCAATGTTTGGCCGGTGCATCCGCGAGGCGCGTCGAGCGACAGCGGCCCGTATTTTGGAGAGAACTTTGCGTTGTGCCTGCTGATGGCGGCTTTCACGATAGCCAGCAGGCCTTCGGTGCTAACTCGTCGTGCATATGCGTCTGCAAACGCGTCGTTTCGCATCTCCTCGCGGTCCTGTCGGGTGATACGTTGAGGTAGCAGCCGGTCAATCCGGCGAAATAATTCTCCATCCGTCAGAATGGGTTCAGCAACCTCGGATGACCCCGGCACGGAAGCGCCTTCTGGTTCATCGAGAAGCGCTGTCACCTTAATGCGTCTCGCTTGAGGGGACAGGAGACTGCATCTTTAAACTCCGCCGCATTGCGGGGAAAAATCCGGAGAACAGGACCGTCTTAGGATCGCAAATCAGATAATCGAGGTTGCGGATCAATATCTGACAGCAGGATTTTAGATCGCGATCACTCTGCTCTTTGCGCCAGGCGATTAGGGTCCTCCTGAGATCGACCATTTGTGGGATGCAGGACCGTGCAGACTGAAATCTCCATTGCGGCCTCCATTCATGATGCACAACGCAAACGCGCCAGCCGCTTTGCGTTCAATGTGCTGTCCGTCGTGTCCCCGTGATTCACCGCGCGCTTGTGGAGCCGAATAGAAAAGCGGGGAGCGCCCTCAATTCGCAGGATTTGGTGAGGCGGCGCAGAATGCATCATAGATAAGGCGCGGCTGGTTACCCGGCGCGTGCCTCGTGACGGTGTAAATTCACGAGGGAAGCAAAGTGATGAGGGCTTACTATGGGGGCTAACTGGGAAATTGTCGTTGACGGCAAGCCGCGCACTTGCCGCGACGATCTCGAAATAGCACGCGAGGCGGCTCGCTATCTGAAGTCAGAGAACCCGAAGAGCGACGTAACGGTTAGGAACTATTCTACCGGCGAAGTGCTGAGCATCACGGTTCACGATCCACTCGCTTGGGCTAATGGCAAAGCGAAGCGGGCGACCCCCTAGAGATCGCCCGCCAGCGCCGTCACCCCCCGACTCCCCCAGTCACTCAAGAGGCTCTGCGTGAATGGGGTCGAAATTGTGGAGCCCCGCCGGGGTTAGCGACGGGGCTCTCTTGTTGGCGGCACCCAGCCTTGGGTTGGGGGGCAGAGCCGGATACCGCGACCCTCAACCCCCCATTGTTCGCCCGCGTTCCGCCACAGGACTGAAAATGTCGGACGGTTGCGAGCCGGGCGGGGCGAGCGTGTGCCAATTGGCAGTAGCTACTCGCTGCGGATCGGGAAGCAGACCTTGCCGCCGGCATGGCGGAGACCGTCGAGAACGTAGCTCCGCATTTTCGCGATATCCTTTCCCTCGCCGCTTATCGCGATGCTCACCTGTCGCAACGCGCGGCCCTCGTTCTCGTCGAGGGTTTCGGCAAAGAAACACAGCATGAGGCTAAGGCTTTCGATCGCCTCTAGCGGTCTCTCCATGTTGAAAACAAGACTAGCGATACCATCGAGACCGGGATTGCGTCTGGTCATGATGCTGCTCCCCGGTCGGCCTGCAACTTTCTGATTTCTTCGACCGTAGCCTTGGTGCGCGCCAAGTCCCGTTCCTTATCGACGGCCGCCTTGCAAAGCCTTTCAACATCATCAGCGAACGAGCGATAAAAACTCTCGCTGCGTTCTTCCATGCCGCCGCACTCGTCATTGAGGATCGCGGTCATTGCGACGGCCTTTGAGGCAAGACCCGCCCATGTAGTCGGGCGGGTTAATACTGCCTGTTCGATCGCCTTGTGTGCGCGCTTGATATGCCGGTCCCAGATCGGTTCAGCGTGGACATTGTTGCCGTCAGGATCGGCGCCAGAGCAGCCATTGAAGGCGGCCAGCTCTGCCGTGATCGTCACGCAAAGCCGGATCAGGGCGGCGTCTGGATATTTGGACTTTTCAGTCTTGAACGGTGGCGCGACGCGCTGTCGCCTCGTGGTATGCTTGAGTTTGGCCATGGTTGAACCCTCCAACGGTTCGCTGTGGTCGGCCCTTCCGGTGTTAGCGCATCGGGGGGCCGCTTGTTTTCTGAGGGTACGCGCCGCGATAATCACTCGGGGGCATTGCCCGGCGGCGGATATTCTGATATCAGAAAGTCATGGCAAGGCAAGACTTTCTGGTATCAAGAAAGAAAAGTGGGACGACCGCCGGCCGGGTCGACGCCAGTCATGGTGCGGCTGCCGCCAGATCAGCTCGCGGATTTGGACCGCTGGATTCGCGACATAGCTCGTCGCATGAACGCCACACGAAGCGGACGGCCAGAGGCAATTCGCGACATACTGCAAAACCATTTCGATACGCAGCGACAGCACTGGGGTCGCGAGGACGTGCAAAAGGCAAAGCCGTCGGCGACGCGCGATAAGTCTGTCGATATAGCTGGGCGAACTATCGATGCGATCGCCGACCAACCGCGCCTGCCGAAGATCGCGCCAAACGAAAGCGCCGACTGTTGAAAGGGCCCAAAGAATTTCGCGAAATGCGCGACGCGTCATCGAGGTCTCGTGGGCCTAGCCGGTAGTCGAGGAAACGGCCCGTTATGAACGACAAAATACCGATACCTTGCGAGCACTGCCACGGCACGGGATTGAATGCCGGTATCGAGTGCATGGAGTGCCATGGCAAAGGCCACCGCGTCGTGATCGGAGGAAAGATGGCCCCGGCGATGAGGCCTAGTAGCTCATCGCCACGACCTCAACGCCATCAGCCGCGCGGGAGACCTTCGCACCGCAGGAAATAGGCCCGCATAGACCATTCCGTATCGACGTTGTGCGACAACACACACTCCGCCTCTCTCCTCCACGACCAGGCGAACGCCCTGTCGGATGCGACAGTCAACCGGGCGGCCACTTAAGTGTTGAATAGGCCTCGGCGGCACCACACCCTCTTTACCGTCTCTCGTCCCCAAAGCCCCGCCGCCATCCCCTGGCGGGGCTTTGCTGGAGCGCGCCTCTCTAGGGCCCCATAAATGTTTGATGGCTGACCGACTTTTGGTCCGCCGATTGATCACTACTTCGTAGCGGCCGCCAATGGTGCCATTCTTGTAGCGCTCGCTGCCATGTTCTGATTGGAATTGGTCCGGCCTCTCTAGAGGAAAGGGCAAGGTTTTCCACGCTAGGCGAACCGCCCCTGATTAGGGAGCGGATGCGGCGTCATGGCATCACAAGTTCACCAATCCGGCAACGTCACCTGATCTTCTTCGATCGTTGCCGGCGATTGCTGGCCGCCGTTTCAATGGTGGCGCCCGGGTTGGACCGACCGCTTAGATGAACCAGAAGGCAAGCAATCCCAAAACCACGGTTGTCGCGGTCGACATCCCGATCCAGAGTTCGGGGTGCTCCTCATCCATCGACATAGCGTAATCCGATTTGGGCCGCTAATCGCAACCTCACGCCATTACCGATTGCCAAGTTGTACCTTCTTTCAGTTGTCGGCGGCTGTCGCCGGCTGATGTAAAATTCGGCGATCGAAGGGGCACGGGAATCAATCAATACCGGGGCGAACTGGGAAATTATCGTTGATGGCAGGCCGCGCAGCTATCGCGATGACGTGGAAATAGCGCGCGAAGCAGCCCGCTATCTGAAGCTAAAGAACCCTAAGAGCAATGTGTCAGTGCGTAACTATGCGACCGGCGAAGTTCTGAGCATCACTGTCCACGATCCGCTCGCCTGGGCTAATGGCCAGAAGACGCGGCGTTGATGGACTACAAGAAAGTGGCCCCGCCTTCCTGAGGACGGGGCCAGTTTCTCAGCAAAGGCCCCGATGACGATGCTGGGGGCGATCTGGTAGTCGCAACCGACCTGCACCGTGCCGAACCAGCCGCCCGTGGCGTGCTCGTGCAATTGGCTTTCTGCCAAAATTCCTGTGGTATATGGTTGCCGACGCGACAAAAGAAACCGCTTGATCCCGGGGGAGGGTTATTCGTGCGTGCAATTTCGGAATCGCGAGCCTGCTCGTCTGCTTCTGGTGTTGATGGTCGTTCCCTCTTCTCACATCGAACGGTGCTGGCGGGCCTCACATTGTCGGCGCTCGTTGCGCTGACCTACGCCGCGCACACACAGGGCAGTCAGCCGGCCTTCGTGAGTTTCCAGTCTGCGGTATCGGCGGGCGGACAGAATTTGTGCATCGACATTCCCGGCGGCAACTATCAACCGGGTGCGCCGGTCACGCTGGCGCCGTGCACGGGCGCGCCGAACCAGATGTTCGGCACCGAAAGTGGCGCGCTGACGGCCGGCGGGCTTTGCCTCGATGCGCGCGGCGCTCAATCGCGCGTCACGATGGCCGAATGCAGAGGCGACGGCAGTCAAAACTGGCACATCGCCCAGTTCCAGAACGGCCAGCCCTACAGTGTGGTCGTCAACGCCGACACCATGTGCATCACGGCGGTCCCCGGCGGCGTGGCGCTTGAAAGTTGCCAGGAGAGCGACGCCCAGGGCTGGGTGCAGGGACCGACGGCCGCGCCGCAGGCGGTTGCCGGCAAGCCGGCGCCGGGCGTCGTCTACAACAACAGCTTTCCGGAGCAGAACTACTATTGGCGCGACGGCCTGCGCTACTGCTGGCATCCATACGGATGGAACGGGCCCGGCTGGTACGTCTGCGGTCAGGCGCTCAAGCGCGGCGCCGGTTACGGTGGCCCGGCCCGTTGGAACAACTGGGTGGCGCCCGGTCAGGTGGCTGGGGGCGGCGGCGGCAAAGGGGCGTTCTCCAACTTCAAAGACAGGCCGCGGCCACAGCAAGGCGGGATGCAGCAAGGTGGCTTTCAACAAGGCGGTGGCAAGCCGCAAGGTGGCCAGCAGCAGCAAGGTGGTCAGCAGCAGGGCGGTCAGCAACAAGGCGGCCAGCAACAAGGTGGTCAGCCGCCGGCCGGCCAGCAGCAGGGCGGGCAGCAGCAAGGTGGCCAGCCGAAGCCATTTGAACAGATGACGAGTCAGGAGAAGCAGAAAGCCAGTAACCAGGCGATAAGGCAAGAGGTCCAAGACCGGATGAAGTGGGCCAAGATGTCGGATGTTGAAAAGGCGCAGAAGGGCCGGCTACCGCCAGGCGAGAAGGGCATGCAGGAATATGCAAAGCTGGACAAAAATCAGAAGGAGGGGGTCAAAGGCTTTTGCAGGTGTCTGAGCAGCGAGAGGCGCGAGAGTGTGGCAGAAGATGACGGTAGAGCAGAAGGCGAAAGGCTTCGTCCAGCAGCAGCAGAGCCAGAAGCCGTTTGGTCAGCAGACGCTGGCCGAGCAGAGGTTGCAAGGCGGTCAGCAAAAGCTGAACCAGCAGCAGAAGTTTGAGAGGAAGCTGGCCAATCAGAAATTCCAGAACAAACCAGAGCGACCAGGGCGGCATGGGCTCAGCCAGTCAGGGCGGCATGGGCGGCATGGGAACAGCCAATCAGGGCGGCATGGGCGCAGCCAACACAGGGCGGCATGGGCACAGCCAACCAGGGCGGCATGCGGACCGTGAAGCGGTCGAACCGGACGCAGCGCTCGCAGCAGTCCGACATCCTGCTCAAGCACGAGGTGGTCCGGATCGGCACCGTCGCTGACGGCATCGGCCTCTATCGCTTCCAGTTCAATTGGAGCGATCAGGTCTATGTCGGCGTGCTGGCGCAGGAGGTCGAGGCGGTGCGGCCCGATGCCGTGATCCGCGGCGACGACGGTTATCTGCGCGTCTACTACGACCGCATCGGCGCGCCGTTCGACACCTGGCAGCATTGGCAGGCGATCGGCGGACAGGGATCGGGCCGTTAGCTCGGGACGCTATTGACGGACCTCCGCCGCGTTGCGTCAGATGCTGTCCATGAATTTGCGCCAATTGAAATACTTTGTCGGTGCGGCGAAGATGATCGGTCGCTCGCTGACGCACAAAGAAGCGCTGTCACTGCTCAAGCGGATAGGCAAATGATGCGCGCGGAGCGCGTGAACGGTTGCTGGGTATGGGGTTGAGGCACCGCCTCCGGCACGGCCGGCCTGAGTGTGACGATGGCCATAAAACCAGCACAACCGCCGTGCAGCACCATAGAGCCCGGTTGAAAACAGCAACAATACCTACCAAGCGTTCGCGGAGGGCCTACGGTGCCGCCTCGGGCTTCGGTGACAAATAACACAGGTCCAACCACGCGGTTTCAGCGCGAGGAGGAAGATGACTAGATCTGATCGAGAAGCCGGGCGGGTGATCCCGGCGTTAACGCGGGCGACGATCTGTCAGATGATGTGAAGTGCCGAAAGGGCTAACGCCGTGGCGAGCGCAACGATGCCACTCACGGCAAACGTGATGACGACGTAAAGAATTAGCATCGCGATAGCACTAGCACTCATAGCAACACACCCCCTGTCTTCTTGTTGGCGGAGTGTATCGCCACAGTCTCCCCGAGACGTGTGACCTACTTCACAGGTGCGACGAACTGATGAATAGCGACGCCATGAGCCCCGGGCCAGGAAATCATTCCCGCGCCCTTACCGCATCCGCAAGCCTTGCGAGCACCAACGCCTGCTGATGGCGCGGGCGATAACCGGCATACGTGGTTCCACGTAATGGCGCCCCGGGCACCACGGGCGTAAAGGATGCCGCATTGGTTAGCCTCGACTTCAAGGAGGGGCAGTGTCGTAAGAACGCGGAGCGTTGCTCAAGTCGTTCAAAAAAACATCGACACCCGAATAGGCGGCAAAAATAGTACCGTCCGACTTGAGCCCCGGTCTTTCTCAAAGATCGGGGTTTTCAATTCCGTCTGTGCCGTCACCTGTCGGATCGGCCACCGCCTCGAACAGCTCTACAACCGAGTGAGTTCAGTTAGCGAAGGCGCAAATGCCTTCCCCTTCACAAAGGGAGCTGACCCCGCCCGGCACCATCCCGCTTGGCGGGGTTGGCTGCAATGAATAGTGCAGCCTTTCCGCGCCACCGACGCCCATCGGCATCAGTTCCAATATGCCGCAGATGTGAAGGCTATCCTTCAATCTATGTCATTCTCACGTCCTGGGAACTCGCATACCATCGGGCATCACCGGCTGCGGCTCTGCGCCAGGCGCCGGTGACTGAGAGACCGATCGCGCTCCCGCCTGTACGGCTGTGGAGCGTGCTTATGCCAATTACACCCTTCCTCAAGAATGAGGCGTTTGACCAGCGCGACATCGACGCGATGTCGAAGGCGCTCACCGACGTCTGCAACGCTCTAAAACTCAACGGCGATGCCACGGCACGTGAGGTCGTCGCCATTCGCATCATCGAGCTAACGGAGACGTGGCGAACGGGATCCGGACAAACTTCGTGACCGTCTGCTGGCGGAGGCGAACGGCGGAACCGGTTGTTAATTGCATCACTTGAGAGGAACTATGATCAGATTGGCCCCCAAGATTAATCTAAAGGACGAAGCAGAGATGCGCGCGTTTTACGCAAGTTGCGGCATCAGCGAGAGCACGACAGAAGCTGCCATTAAGGCAAGGCGCAACGAACCCGTACAGCCAATCGAAAAGAAGCCTCAGAGGCGGCGCCGGCCTCTAGGAAAGTTTAAAGACGGGTGATCCAACGGTACGGCCTGCCTGCGCCGTGTTCAAAATTGAACAGCAATTTTCGATCAAATGCGACAGGGGTGGGCATCGTTCACGTGTTCGAAAGATGCGGCGCGAATGCCCGACAGCGAAGACTTAACGCCGCCCTGCGAGCGGTGCGGTGGTTCCACTCAATTCGTATCGAAAGTGAGCCCGGTAGGATCGTGGGCAGGCGCCAAAATTTTCGAATGTACCCAGTGCCAACATCAAACTTGGCAGGATTGGCACAGACCGCAATCCCCGTCACAAGCTCCGCAGGATTTGCAACCCCAGCAACAACAGCAGCGCCAGGGGGAAGAGGGCGACGACTAGCCTCGCCGAAGTCTCGATCGGGGTTTTCAATTCCCCCTTGGTGGTCAAATGAATAAGCCCCGTGCAAATTCAACCGACACTCATGTCGGTAATAAGGTGAAACTACTGCGCCAAACCCGGCGTCTTAGTCAGACTGATTTAGGAAAAGCCCTAGGCGTCACATTCCAGCAAATTCAAAAATACGAACGGGGGGCAAACAGGATATCAGCCAGCAAGCTCCACCAGATCGCGGAGGTCTTGCGGGTTCCGCCCGACCAGTTTTTCGAAGGGCTCGATCAAGTAAGTGTATCGGCTCCCGATTTGGGAACGCAACTTGCTGAAAATCCAGATGCACTCGAGCTCATGAACGCCTTCAAGCGGCTCAAGAGTAAAGACATGCGACGAGTTATTGTTGGTATGATTTCAGAGCTTGCTGGTCCCGACGACGAGGCTCCGAAAAAAAGAACGAAACGAAAGCAGCGGGCTTGGGCTTAGGCGGCAACCTTCCGCGCCACCAACTTCTGCTGATGGTGCGGGTTGGTCACCGGCAATTGCTTGATGGCAGCTTTGACCGCCTTGTCCTCATCAGGTGCTGTGACCTGACCGAGGTAGATGGCTTTGGACGCAAGGCGATAAATCGCCCAGGTTTGCTCACGCTTACTCTTACTCACGCTCACCACTCACTGAATTACCTCTCTGCCCGATATAGGCCGTCGGGCTTGCAAATCAACAAAAGCCGTGGTGCCTTTGGGCGTTGCTAGACCACTGTGATGGTGGTTCGCGTGGAAGAACTTCGGCCCCGCCCGCTAGCGGGGCCTTTTTCAATGCTCCACTAACCCACGTTAAGGACGAAGCTCCGGGCATGTTCATAAGCTAAACATGAGCGCAGGAGACCGACGACATGATCAAGTCTCAGCTTGTGCAAGAACTCTACCTCAAGAACACTCACCTCAATAAGCAGGAGGTCGAAAAGATCGTCGATGGATTTTTCGAGAAGATCGTTCAAGCTCTCACCGACAATGACCGAGTAGAGGTCAGAGGGTTTGGAACGTTCAGCGTAAGAGAAAGATCGGCGCGCGTTGGGCGCAATCCACGAACAGGTCAGGAAGTCTCAGTTCCGGGAAAGAAGGTGCTGTATTTCAAAATGGGTAAGGAAATGCGCCATCGCTTGAACAAGGCCGATGACGAGACCCAAAACTAAAAAGGGCCCGCCGGCTTTGATGCGCGACGGGCCCGGGTGTGAGCAACTTGGGGACTGAAAAATTCTACTTAGAATAGGCGTCGTGTCTAGCCTGAAATTTGGGCGCGAACAGCCCCATGATTTGTCAGTTCCTGCGATGGAACTCTGACCCAGGCTGAAACGTTTTATTCCCGAACCCCGAAAATCTGATCTGGAGGCCGGCGTCATGCGCAAGGCACAGGAATTTGTTGCGTTTGCAGAACAGTGCGAACAGATGGCGAAAAAACTTCCCGAGCATTCTGCTGCTCTGTTGGAAATTGCAGCTGCTTGGCGGCGACTGGCTGAGAAGGCTGACATTGATGAAACGGAGCGCACCGGAGATGGAGACGAATGATTGCTACCTGCATAGCCGCTCCAGGGTAGTGCCGCCTTCAATTGCGGGCGCTTGCTGTCGTCGCGCTTGCCGCTCTCTGTCTCAATGAACTGCTGTGCAAGCTCGATGCACTCTTGTTCAGCAAAGCGCATCAGCGCGAGCTAAGCAACCTTAGCCGGGACGGCGCGCGAAATGTTGATTTGCATACTCCGCAACCCGAACGAGCGTGCCGAGCGCGGCATTCTGCTCTGCAGCATTCAGGACTTCGTCTTCGCGAACCTGCGGATCGAGTTCGACGAGAAATCGGGAGATCGCGTCTTTCGGCTTCTCGGTGTCCTTAACTGCCTCGATGAGAAGCCTCGTCAATATACGTTCAATGGCAAAAATATTTCCTCGTATCGTTTCCTTCTCGATGGGCATCGCTTCCCCTCCCGCTGTGGAGGGGAAGCATACCTGAAAAGTCATTCTGCTGGATGGTGCCGACGCCGAAGCCGCGACCGTGACCGGCCGAACTGCCTCGAAACTACTTTCGGGGGCACTTTCGCGAATAATGTCGATACAGAGCAATCGCCACCGATATAGCCAGCACTGCAAAAGGGACTCCTAACGGAAACCATGGCCAGTCGGCAGGTCTCAATGAAAGAGCATTTGCGAGCAGCGCAAATCCGATCCACCAAGCGGCAGACAGCACTACTGCTAGTCCGATGGTAAGCAGAACAGACGGCCACCGACGCGGAGGCTTGAGATGCAGGACCAGTGCGAGGGCGATGGGTATCGCCAACACGGCAATCACCGCTGCCATAATAGCGCGAAGAATGACCGGATCACCGTGCAGCATGTCGACCCATCTGAGGTTACGGGCGTGGCAAATTTAGGGGCAGACGCCTAGTTCACGCGCCTCGGCAACGGCGGCAGCGCTCAACGAGGCGCTATCGCAGCAGTTCACACCGCGAGCATGAAATCCGCTGGCAAATTCGTGTCGACACCTATCGACATCGAGACACACGCTAACAAGCGGTGCAAAAGTTGCTGCGAGCAACTAATGACAGACCATCGCTACGCTTGTTTTAGGTTGCGCAGCGAGCAATTTTTGGCAGAATTTGCTTAGGGGACCGGAGGGAGTTTGATGGCCCTAGGGTTGAGAGTACCCCTTCATGAAGCGCCTCATCAACTGGCTTAGCGATTTACCGCATCGGTTTCACATCGCGTTGGGCGTTCATAGTTTGATATTCGTTGGACTACTGTTTCTCATGGTCAGATTGATCCGTTAGTTCACGCGCCTTACGCTCCAACAGGTTCGGCAGGTCGGCGCTGCAAGCCAACACTGAGTACAAGAAAAGCGCGGCCAGCCTTAGTGATCCGGCCAGAGACTCGTAAAGGCGACGATGCCAACGTATATTTTGGCCATGTCCGTGCGTGAGATGAAGCGGCGCCTAGCCGCTCACAAGGCCGCGTTCATCGAACCCTGCCTCCCCACCGTTGCAATCGCCCCGCCCTCGGGAGCAGGCTGGATTCACGAAATCAAGCACGATGGCTACCGGTTGCAGGCAAGGCGCAACCCTGATGGCGTGCACCTGATCACGCGGAATGGCTTCGACTGGACGGAGCGTTATCCGTCGATCGTCGCGGCGGTCCAGGCGCTGCGCTGTGACTGCATTATCGACGGCGAGGTGGTGGTCGTCGACGACAACGGCCTCGCGACGTTCGATCGACTGCGATACGGCCCTCGCATAAACCCCGAAGCCCTGTTCTATGCCTTCGACTTGCTTGAGCTGGAAGGCGAGAACCTCCGATCCGCTCCGGTCGAGGAGCGCAAGGCGGCGCTAAAGAGGCTGTTGGGGCTAAAGCGTCGCTCTAAGGCACCGTCTGCCATCCAATACGTTGACCATCTGGAGTTCGATGATGCCGAACTCATCTTCACACAAGCTTGCGCGTTGGGATGTGAAGGCATCGTCTCGAAGCGCCTCGGCTCGAAATACGTGTCCGGCCGATCTCGCGATTGGATCAAAGTGAAAAATCGAGAAGCTCCCGCAGCGCGCCGGCTCGATGAAGAGGACTGGAATATCCGGCGCAAATGATATTGAAGCCCACGCGGGCCGCGATGGGCTGGGCGGACCTAGCTATCACTCTTGAGTTGATCGATTGTATTCCCGAGGCTGGTGTATCCCCAACGCAGGATATTGCGCCCGTAGGATATCCCGACATTCCGCCAGGGACTTGCCGGCGAGTTCAGGACGGTGGCGCACAATGATTGCCAACGTCTCGTCTTCCAAATCCAATGGAGCTTGTTGCGACATCGCGGCGCCTAGTGATGGTTGTCGTTAATAGACTCTTTGGGCGCGAGCGGCACGGAAATGCCGTCGCCCATCTTCTGCGCAGCGGTCATCCACACCTTGGCTAGGTTGAGGAATTGTTTGCGGACCGCTTCGTTAGACGCAGTCTTGGCGGACTCGACGCACTCACTAGCGTAGCGGCGATATTCATCCTGCGTGGACATGACGCCACTCCCATTGCCGTACAGGCGGGAGCGCGATCGGTCTCTCAGCCACCAGCGCCTGCGGCAGAGCCGACCAGCCGGTGATAGTCCAAGGTTAGGCTGTTACACCTCCCAAGACTACTACCCATGTTGCGGCGAAACAGCAGCAACTGAGCTTGCTATCCTAGGTTTGAAGCGCCAATTCAACGGCATATATCCAATCCATGTTCTGGCTCACCTTCGAAACCTCCGGCGATATCCAGGTGCACATCGTCCAGGCCAATCACCTCATGCTGGCGCGCATCAAGGCCGGCATGGTCGGGCAGAAGGGCGAGTTTCAGGAGGGCCACCAGCTCGACGCCAAGACGGCCAAAAGAATTCCTGCAAAGATGATCGGCCGGACGCTGACGCACAAAGAGGCGTTCGCTCTGCTCAAGCGGATCACCTGATGCCTCTCACGTATCGCGATCGAGGAACAAGCGGCACGCAGCTCGATGTCATGTCTGGCGACGTTTGTATCGCCACGATGCCGCCGGCCTTACCGAAAAATAGGGAGAGCCTCACTTTGATTGTGGCGGCAGCTCAGTTTTGAGTGCCTGCGCCCTTTCACCAGCCAGTTTCCGATATGCCCGCGCTTGCTTCAGCAACGACTCCTTAAAGGCAGGCTCCTGCGCATCCTCGGCCAACTTTTCAAACTGAAGGGCGTGCTCCAGATACTCCGCAATCATCTTCATAAAACTTGGCTTTCCACGCGGCGCCTGTCATCCAATCAGCGCATGATGATGAAGAGCATCGCCGCCGAGAGCGCCGCCGCCAAAAGACCCCAAGCGACGCCTTCCACGATGTCAAACGAGACTGGCCGCTCTTTGTCAATTGGTTGGCGCTTCGTCGCCATAGGTGCTCCCTTAGCCGTACAGGCGGGAGCGCGACTGGTCTCTCAGCCACCGGCGCCTGGCAAAAGCCTCCAGCCGATGATGCAATAAACTATCATAGTGCCAAAATATTGCGTGACAAAACGTGCGAACCTTTCTGCGATATCTAGCGTTCGAGTCCTAGGGTCCGAATCTTGTCACGGTAACTGACATGTCGAAACCTGCGTGGACGAACTGTCCGTGTGTCGCGACGCGCGTTGGATTTGCGAACAACATCCAAACCAACCGTGGGGTATCAATGGCGGCTGCGGCTATGGCGCTGAGAGCTGTGCCGGGCCGGGAAAGCCCTGCCAGTTTTGCAACCCGTGTGGTGGGATCGACGATCCGCCGGACATGCCTCCGGGATTCCAAGTTAGCAAGTAACCACTTCCGCAGTTGCTTCGGCTGTTCGCTATCCAAGGCGCTTGCAACGTGATGGAATGTCGTCCTGTCCGACGAAGGTTCCTCGGCGGACGGCGCTTCTTGTCGGCCCCGTTTTTTTGAAGCGGGGCCGATTTCTTTCGGCGCGATGCAGTGCTGCGCGCTGGATGGACTCACTCCGACAGGCAATCTTACCACTGTACAACTCAGTAGAGCGGTGATCCTGTAGTGGCCTAATCAACCGGGAGGCCGACCGGATGGAACCTTCAACGATCAGCGCTGACGCTTGTAGGCTCGTTCGCACGATGCAGGTGTTCGGCACTTGGGTCTACAGCGACCACGACTTGGCGCAGCGGGAGCTGTTGACGAACAAGCTCGCGAGGTTGGACGTCACACGCACGCGCCTGGTGCTGACTGAGTGGGGCCGGGCTTTGCCGCGTGCACCGCACGGCGCGCAATTCGAAGGGTCAGCTGCGTCGGCTCATGTTCGCGCACAGCCACCGTTGATCTGATAGCGACACCCGCACCCTGTTCGCAGGCTCGAGTAACCCGATCAAGCTTTCGGCATTCTCAGAGGTATGCTTACTTTGCCTGTGCGCTCCTCTGGCTAGGCCAGCCTCACCGCCACCGCGACGGAGAGCCGCATAATGGATGAGATGCTGGAACAGCTTCGAAGGCTCCGACGCACAATGTTGGCCGACGTGCATGAGCTGGAATCTGGCTTGAGGCGGCACAGCGAGAAACAGAATGGTGAGTGGGTCGACATTACCCCTCAGTTGATCAAGGCTTGGAGAGATGAGGCTCAGCAGATGGAAAAGCTGATCCTGGCCTATGAGCATCGCTTGGGCCTCGCACTGCCGACGCCAATCGCCATTTGAGGGCGATTTAGATTGCGCGTCCGTGGGTTAAAACGTGGGTAGTCGCTAGATAATTCGAATTTCTCAAGCGCTTTCAATAGGTGTTCCTTCCCGGTCAAGAAATGGGCCGCCGTGGCCGCGCTTGCGGCGTCGGCGTTCTATCTGGTGCTGTCGGGCGCCGAGGTCGCCACCCAGCGATCCTTCATCATGATCGCGATCGTGCTCATCGGTGTGATGGTCGATCGCCCGGCCATCACGCTGCGGACGTTGACGGCGGCGGCGATCGTTGTGCTGCTCTTCACTCCCGAGGCAATTGTCCACCCGAGCTTCCAGATGTCGTTTGCCGCGACGCTTGCCATGGTCGCCGGCTACGAGCGCGGCCTGTCGTGGATGAGCGCCGCCCGCGATACGCCGCGCGGCGTGCGGATCGCGCTGTGGGGCGGGCGCTGGTTTGTGGGCCTCATGATCGTGTCGCTGCTCGCGGGTCTGGCGACGACGCTCTTCGCCGCATACCACTTCCACCGATTGGCACCCTATGGCGTGATCGCAAATCTGATCGCCATGCCGGTGGTGTCGGGCCTGGTGATGCCGATGGGCATCCTTGGTGTCTTGCTGATGCCGTTCGGGCTGGACGGTTTCGCCTGGTGGCTGATGGGCCTCGGCATCGACTGGATGATCGCCATCGCGCTGTGGGTCGCGAGCCTGCCCGGCGCGGTCGGCCGGATGGCGGCGTTCGGGATCGGGCCGTTGCTGCTCGGCAGCGCCGGGCTGGTGGTGCTGTGCCTGCTCAAATCGCCGTTGCGTATCGCCGGCGTCGCCTTGCTCGCGCTGGCGAGCCTGTGGGCGGTGCGCACGCCGCAGCCGGACGTGCTGATCGCCGCCGATGGCCTCACGTTCGCCGTGCGCGGTTCGGACGGGCGGCTCGGCATTGTGCGCGCCGGCAGCGATACCTTCGCCGCCCGGCAATGGCTTGCCGCCGATGCCGATGCGCGGTCGCATACCGACGCGAGCCTCGGCAGCCGGCATTCGCTGTGACGCCGCCGGTTGCGTCGGGCGCCTCGCCGATGGCCGGCTGATCGCGCTGGCGCGTTCGATCGAGGCGTTCGAGGAGGACTGCCGCCGCGCCGCGGTGGTGGCGTCCCCCGCGCGATGCGCCGGCGCACTGCGCGGCAATGGTGATCGACCGCAGCGTGCTGCGCCGGACCGGGGCGGTGGCGCTGCGGCGCACCGGGGAGGGGTTTGCGATGTCCGCGGTCAGGCCGCAGGGCTATGACCGTCCCTGGGCGCAGGCGCGGGCACCTGTCGGCGATGCGAGCACAGCGACGGTGCCCACAGCACCGCGTGATGCCACGCCGCGGCCCGAGGACCTCGAGCCCGGCGATTGATCAGTACCGCCGCAGCAGGCTGATCAGCTTGCCCTGGATGCGGACGCGGTTGGGCGGCAGGATCCGCACCTCGTAGGCGGTATTGGCCGGCTCCAGCGCGATCGAGGCGCCGCGGCGGCGGAAGCGCTTGAGGGTGGCCTCTTCCTCGTCGATCAGGGCGACCACGATGTCGCCGGTGTCGGCCACGTCGGTGCGTTTGATCACCGCCATGTCGCCGTCGAGGATGCCGGCCTCGATCATCGAGTCGCCGCGCACCTCAAGGGCGAAGTGCTCGCCCGAGGACAGCATGTCGGGCGGCATGTTGATGACCGAGCTCTTGCTCTGGATCGCCTCGATCGGGGTGCCGGCGGCGATGCGGCCCATCACCGGCACGGCGACCGGCCGTCCGCTCTCGTCCTCGCTGGCGGCGCGCACGCGCCCCAGATTGCCTTCGATGACGCTCGGCGTGAATCCCTTGGAGCGGCCGGCGCCGCCCATGCCGTGGGCGACCGAGTCCGGAAGCTTGATGACCTCGATGGCGCGCGCGCGGTTGGGCAGGCGGCGGATGAAGCCGCGCTCTTCGAGCGCGGTGATCAGGCGGTGGATGCCGGACTTGGAGCGCAGGTCCAGCGCATCCTTCATCTCGTCGAAGGACGGCGGCACGCCCGCCTCTTTGAGGCGTTCGTGGATGAAGCGCAGAAGCTCTGCCTGCTTGCGGGTCAGCATCTCTCTCGTGTCCCCCGGCTGCGACGCGCCCTTCGGGGCTTGTCGAAACAAATCATGAACAAACACTATCCGTTCCATATGTGTTCCGCAACCATTTAATTTGGCGTGAACAAATCGAAGAAGCGCTACAGGCCGAGCTTCAGGATGTTGCAGCGGGAGCCGGCGCGGGCGGCGGGCTCATGGGGCTCGCGAACCAATAAACAGCCTGCTTTTGCGAGCGGAACCAGCATGGAACTGTCCTGCTGGGAGAACGGCGTGGCCACCGGACCGTCGGGTCCGTCGCGTCAAAGTGGCGCGCAAATAATCTGCCCGCTCGTCGTTCTCCGGCAGGTCGCAGCCGAGCAAAGCCGATTCGATTCGAGGCTCGACGTCCGCGCGGCCGGCGAGCCGCCGGATCAGCGGGACGAGGAAGAGCACCGCGCAGACGAAGGCCGAGACCGGGTTGCCCGGCAAGCCGAGCACGTGCATCGCCCCGAGCCGCCCATGCATCATCGGCCGCCCGGGCCGCAGCGCGACCTTCCAGAACGACAGCGCGAGCCCTTCGGCGGCCAGCGCCTTCTGCACCAGGTCGTAGTCGCCGACCGAAGCGCCGCCCGAGGTCACCAGCAGGTCGGCGCCGGCCTCGCGGGCGCGGCGGACGGCGGCAATGGTGGCGTCGAGGAGGTCCGGTACGATGCCGAGGTCGATCACCTCGCAGCCTTCGCCGCGCGCCAGCGCCATGGTGGCGTAGCCGTTCGAGTAGACGATCTCGCCAAAGCCCGGCTCGGTCCCCGGCATCACCAGCTCGTCGCCGGTCGCCAGCACCGCGACCTTGGGCGCGCGATGCACCGGCACGGTCGGGTGGTTCATGGCAGCCGCCAGCGCGAGGTCGCGGGCGGCTGAGGCGCGTGCCCTTGGTCAGCAGCACGCTGCCCGGCTTGAAATCGAGCCCGGCGACGCGGATGTGGCGGCCCTTGGGCGCCTTGCCGTCGGTGACCGTCACGGTGTCGCCGTCGCGGATGGTGTTCTCCTGGATGACGATGGTGTCGGCGCCGGGCGGCAGCACGCCGCCGGTGAAGATCCGCGCCGTCTCGCCGGGCCCGACCTTGCCGTCGAACGGATGCCCGGCGGCGACTTCGCCGATCACCTTGAGCTTCGCGGGAAGCTTCGCGACGTCCTCGGCGCGGGCGGCGTAGCCGTCCATCGCCGACACGTCGTCGGGCGGCTGCGTGCGCTTGGCGGCGAGATCGGCGGCAAGCACCCGGCCGTGGGCGTCGTTGAGCGCCGCGGCTTGCGCCGGCGAGCGGCGTGGCGCCGTCGAGCACCCGCGCGAGCGCTTCTGCAACCGGCATCAGCGCCGCCACCCGCGTCACTCCTTCGCCCGATAGGTGCCGGACTGGCCGCCGGATTTCTCCAGCAGCCGCACGCCCTCGATATGCATGCCGCGTTCGACCCCCTTCACCATGTCGTAGATGGTCAGGCACGCGACCGACACCGCGGTGAGCGCCTCCATCTCGACGCCGGTCTGGCCGGTGACCTTGACGATCGCCTGCACCACCAGACCCGGCAGCTTGTGGTCGGGCTGAACGTCGACCGCGATCTTGGTGATCTGCAGCGGATGGCAGAGCGGGATCAGCTTGTGGGTCTGCTTCGCCGCCATGATGCCGGCGATGCGCGCCGCGCCCAGCACGTCGCCCTTCTTGGCATTGCCCTTGAGCACGAGGTCCAGCGTCTTCACCGTCATCACCACGCGGCCTTCGGCCACGGCTTCGCGCTCGGTCGCCGGCTTCGCGGAGACGTCGACCATGCGGGCGTCGCCGCTGCCGCTGAGATGGGTGAGGGCCGTGCCTGTCTTGTCCTGCAGGCTTTTTGCCGAGATCTTCGCGGATTTCGCCAGGATTTTGCGGTTGGTTTCTGGCTTGGTTTTGGCTTGCGCGCCATCGGCTCACCCGGTGGCGCTGGCGCGGCGCGGCGCGGACCCGATCAGCGCGCGCGTCGCCTGTTCGACGTCGGCCTGACGCATCAGGCTCTCGCCGACCAGGAAGGTGCGGATGCCGACGCGCGCGAGCCGCGCGAGGTCGTCGGGCGTCGCGATGCCGCTTTCGCCGACGATGATGCGGTCGCGCGGCACCTTCGGCGCGAGCTTCTCGCTGGTCGCGAGCGTGGTGTCGAAGGTCTTGAGGTCGCGATTGTTGATGCCGATCAGCCGGGATTTGAGCTTGAGCGCGCGCTCAAGCTCGTCGGCGTTATGGACCTCGATCAGCACGTCCATGCCGAGCGCGAAGGCGGCGTCTTCCAGCGCTTTGGCGGTGGCGTCGTCGACGCCCGCCATGATGATCAGGATGCAGTCGGCGCCCCAGGTGCGCGCTTCCGCCACCTGATAGGGCTCGTACATGAAATCCTTGCGCAGCGCGGGCAGCGCCGTGGCGTTGCGCGCGGCGGTGAGATGCTCGGGACTGCCCTGGAACGACGGCGCGTCGGTCAGCACCGACAGGCAGGCCGCGCCGCCGGCCTCGTAAGCCCGCGCCAGCGCCGGCGGATTGAAATCGGCGCGGATCAGTCCCTTCGACGGGCTCGCCTTCTTCACCTCGGCGATCAGCGCGTAGCCGCCGGCCGCGAGCTTGCGCTCGATGGCGGCAAGGAAGCCCCGCGGCGGCGGTGCCGCCTTGGCGGCAGCCTCAATCGAATCGGAAGGACGCACGCGCTTGGCGGCGGCGATCTCTTCGCGCTTGTAGGCCTCGATCTTGGCAAGGATGTCGGCCATCGCGCATCTCTAGCTGTTCGACACTTGCACGAGCTTGTCGAGGCGCGCCTTGGCGGCGCCGGTATCGATCGATTCCGCTGCCTGCGCCACGCCCTGCTTGAGATCTTTAGCATGTCCGGCGACCACCAGTCCGGCCGCCGCGTTCATCAGCGCCACATCGCGGAACGGGCCCTTGCCGCCCTTGAGCACGCCGGTCAACGCCTTGGCGTTGTGCTCGGCGTCGCCGCCGCGCAGCGCCTCCGGCTTCTGCCGGGCGAGGCCGACCTCATCGGGCGTGATCTCGAAGGTGCGCACCGCGCCTTTCTCCAGCGCCGCGACGTAAGTGGGCCCGGTGATCGTGATCTCATCAAGGCCGTCGGAGCCGTGCACCACCCAGATACTTTCCGAGCCCAGGTTCTTGAGCACCTGCGCCAGCGGCTCGACCCATTGCCGCGAGAACACGCCGACCATCTGGCGGCGGACGCCGGCGGGATTGGAGAGCGGCCCCAGCAGGTTGAAGATCGTGCGGGTGCCGAGCTCCACGCGGGTCGGGCCGACGTTCTTCATCGCCGGGTGATGCGACGGCGCGAACATGAAGCCGATGCCGGCCTCCTGGATGCAGCGGCCGACCGCGTCGGGCGCCAAGCTCGATCTTCACGCCGAGCGCGCCCAGCACGTCGGCGGCGCCGGAGCGGGAGGAGAGGGCGCGGTTGCCGTGCTTGGCGACCGGCACGCCCGCGCCGGCCACGATGAAGGCGGCGCAGGTCGAGATGTTGTAGGAGCCCGAGGCGTCGCCGCCGGTGCCGACGATGTCGATCGCTTCCGGCGGGGCATGCACGCGCAGCATCTTCTCGCGCATCGCAAACACGGCGCCGGTGATCTCATCGATGGTCTCGCCGCGCACGCGCAGCGCCATCAGCAGGCCGCCCATCTGCGAGGGCGTCGCCTCGCCCGACATCATGCGGTCGAAGCCGCGCGCGGCTTCCTCGCGCGTCAACGACGCGCCGGAGGCGGCCTTGGCGATCAGCGCCTTGAAATCGTCGGTCACGTCCAACCCCTTTGCGCCCCTCAACGCGCCGCGCGGCGGCGCGCACCAGCCTTGCGGGCGGTGCTGCGGCCGGTCGCGGCGTTCCATGCCGCCGCGATATCGAGAAAATTCTTCAGAATGAGATGCCCGTGCTCGGAGGCGATGCTTTCGGGATGGAACTGCACGCCATGCACCGGCAGCCGGGTGTGGGCGACGCCCATCACCAGTTTGTCGTCGGTCTCCGCGACGACCGAAAGCTCGGACGGCATGGTCGCGCGCTCGACCACCAGCGAGTGGTAGCGCGTCGCCTGGAACGGTCCGTTGATGCCGCGGAACACGCCTTCGCCGCGATGCTTGATCGCCGACAGCTTGCCGTGCACCAGCGTCGGCGCCCGCACGACCTTGCCGCCGAACGCCTGGCCGATCGCCTGGTGGCCGAGGCAGACGCCGAGGATCGGGATGGTCGACGAGGCCTTGGCGATGACGTCGAGGCAGATGCCGGCTTCGTTTGGCGTGCATGGTCCGGGCGACAGCACGATCGCCTCGGGCGCCGCCGCGATCACATCGGCGGTGGCGATCTTGTCATTGCGATGCACGACGACATCCGCCCCCAACCCGCCAAGGTAGTGGAACAGGTTGAAGGTGAAGCTGTCATAATTATCGATCAGGACGATCATGGTTTTCGTGCCCGCTCAAGGTCTTAGTCCCGCCCGCCCGGCAGGGTCAAGGCGGCGGCTTTGCTGCCATTTCGAGGACCTCACCGTCACCGGCAGCCCGGACCTTAGTCCCGTCATCCTGAGGTGCGCGCGTAGGCGAGCCTCGAAGGAGACGGCCCGGCTGTTGCGCCATCGGGGCCGTGCGTCCTTCGAGGCCCGCTTCGCGGCCACCTCAGGATGACGGATCGAGAGCGAGCAAGCGTCATCGTTCTCGCGAGGCAATGGCTCCTCCGAGGTTTGCCGATGTCCCTCGCGCGAACGAGGGAAGCGGAGCGCCGACAGGCGCTCGGGTGCTGCGGCACCCGTTGTTGTGGGCGGGCCCCTCACGAAGCCCGCGCGCGTCCCCGCGCGGATCAGCTTTCGCAATCCGCGCGCCGGGGGACGCTCGCCTCTCGGCGCTCCACCGCGGCGGTTTTTTGGCCCCGAGCCCGCCAGGGCGACGCCTTCGGACGTTGCCTGACGCGGCGGTGTCCGATGGCTTCGGCGGGTGCATTCGCACGATCCGCTCGTAGTGGCGGATGGGCGGTGTTGCCCGGGCGCCTCCCGGGAGCGCGGTTACGAGCCGTGCACGCAGGACGCCGCATCCCGCTCCGACTCTGGCTCGTCTCCGGAGACGCCCTCGGTGAGCGGGACGGCAGGACGATAGTCCTTGGACGGCAATGCTCAAGCAGATTTGCCCGCTATGCCCGAAACGCGTGGGATAACGCGAGTGCGAATTAAGGCGCCGGATGAAAAAGCCCGATGGCGCCGTTCGTTATCCGCGAAACGCTATCCCCGGAAATCTGCGTGATGGCTTTGCCCTGCTTGCGTAGCCTCAAAGTTCCTCCAATAGCTCCCACGCTGCGGCCCATTGGCCCGCCGGTTCATTTTGGTCATGATTTAGCCCCGGCTTTCTCATATTGTCAGGGCGGACCGGGACGGAGGGATTCCCTTGTTTTCAGCGCGCTCACTAGCTGTCGCCGCGACGGCGTTGTCGCCGATCGCAGGCGCATTCTTTGCCATCGTTCTCGCAGCCACGGATGCGCGCGCCCAAGCGCCATCCCAGGCGCGTGCCACGAGCTGCGAAGACGCGAACGATATCGCGGTGCTGCCGTCGCCGATCGCGCCATGGCGCGGCGCGCCGCTGCGCGTTCTGTTCGCCGCGGAGAAACCCCTCGAAGGTGAACTGACGCTGGTCGCGCCGAATGGCAGCGTCGCCGCGACGTCGAACGAGCGCTTTGGCGGGCCGCCGTATTCGTGGTTCGCGGAAGTGCCGAAGCCGGTTGCCGGCAAGTGGCAGGTGCAGCTGACGCGCGCCAACGCGCCGGCCGAATGCGCCACCATCACGCGCGAAGTCGTGGTGCTCGACAAGGAGCCGCCGAAACCGCGCGGCGTCGACAACAGCGTCTGGCCGATACGCGAGACCTGGAACCGCTCGACCGAGAACCTTTACTCGGCGTGGATCGAGAAGATGTTCGACGCGCCGCTCGACGCGACGCTGTCGTGGCCGGCGCTGCATGAAGTGCTGCGCGATCGCTCGCGCAATTTCCTGCACAACCATCTTGGTCTGAACGAAGACGGGATCAAGATGTTCATCCGGCCCGATTGCGCCGACCTGCCGTACTTCCTGCGCGCCTATTTCGCGTTCAAGATCGGGCTGCCCTACGGCTACGCGAAGTGCACGCGCGGCAGCGCCGGCGGGCCGCCGAAATGTTTCGCGTTCTGGAACATCCAGAACCTCGAGCCGCCGCCGGCGGGCTCGCACGAAGAAGAAGTCGCGGCGGCGCTATCGCCATCGCCGTCCGGCCCGGCGTCGACGTCCGCGTTCGACTTCTTCCGCGCGGCGGGAGCGCCGCCGGCAAACACTCCGGCGCCGAAAGCACAGGCGCCTGCCGCCAAGAAGCCGAAGGGACCGCCGCCGAAACCCGCCGGGCTGGTGCCCGGGTTCGGCTGGTATCTGCAGCGCGTCGCCGACGCCGTGCACTCCGGCGCCGGGCGTACCCCTCTGACTGACGCGCAAAGCGATTTCTATCCGGTGCCGCTGACCCAGGACACACTGCGCCCGGGCACTGTCTACGCCGATCCTTACGGCCACCTGCTGATCCTGGTGAAGCGCGTGCCGCAAACCGAGGACACTGCTGGCGTGATCCTCGCCGTCGACGCGCAACCCGACGGCACGGTCGCGCGCAAGCGGTTCTGGCGCGGCAACTTCCTGTTCGCACAGGATCCCGCCCTTGGCGGGCCGGGCTTCAAGCGCTTCCGGCCGATCGTGCGCGACAAGAACGGCCTGCGGCGGCTCAGCTTCGACGACATCGCCAAGCACCCGCACTACGGCGATTTTGCGCTCGATCAGGGAAAGCTGAGCATCGAAGCCTTCTACGATCGGATGGATGACGTGATGTCGCCGGCGCCGCTCGATCCGGTGCGCGCGATGAAGGAAGCGATCGCGGCGCTGGAGGAGCAGGTCAAGGCGCGCATCACCTCGGTCGAGAACGGGCGCAAGTTCCAGAACAGCGGCAAGGGCGAGGCCTCGATGCCGGACGGCCCTGCGATCTTCGAGACCACCGGCGCGTGGGAGGATTTCTCGACGCCGTCGCGCGATCTGCGTCTGTTGATCGCGATCGACGTGGTGCGCACCTTCCCGGAACGCGTCGCGCGGCGGCCCGAGCGCTATGCGATGCCGGCCGGCAAGAGCGTCGCGGCGGTGACGGCGGAATTGCAGCAGGTGCTTGCCACGGAGCTGTCGTCGCGCACGTTCTCGTATCCGCGCACCGACGGTTCGCCGTGGACGCTGTCGGTCAAGGACGTGGTCGATCGCGTCAGGCTGCTCGAGATGGCCTACAACCCGAACGACTGCGTCGAGCTGCGCTGGGGCGCGGCCGAGAACAGCGACGAAGCCAGGACCTGCAAGCGGTTTGCGCCGCGGGCGCAGCGCGCGAAGATGACCGAATATCGCGCGTGGTTCAGTGAGCGGCGCCGGCCGCCGCGCAGCTAAGTCATCACTGCACGTTTTCGCCAGAACAGCGGTCCTCGCCGCCAGGAATGCAATGCGATTCGATCGGATGAAACGGCGCGAGTTCGTTGCGCTTCTGGGCGACGCGCGGTTGCCTGGCCGCTGGCGGCGCGCGCCGAGGCGGTGGGCGAGGCCGGCGCCACCGGATTCGATCCGCGCATCACGCCCGCGCGGCCCGACCTCGCCGCCAAGCATCTCGCCGGCAAGGTCGAAGCCAAGCGCTTCGTCGACGGCAAAGCCTATGAGATCGGCGCGCCGCAGGCGCCGGTGCGCAGCAAGCCCTCGCATGACGCGGAGCTATCGACCGAGGCGCTCAAGGGCGAGCGGATCACGATCTACGAGATCAGTGAAAACGGCTGGGCCTGGGGACAGCTCGCCGGCGACAGCTATGTCGGTTATGTGCCGGCCAGCGCGCTTGCGGGAGACCGGACCTGCCGCGACCCACAAGGTGTCGGCGCTGCGCACGTTCGTGTTCCCGGGGCCTTCCATCAGGCTGCCGCCGGCGGAAACGCTCTCGTTCGGCAGCCGGCTTGCCGTTGCGCGCATCGACGGGCCGTTTGCGATCACCGCGTCCGGCGGTCATGTGCCGGTGTCGCATCTTGCGCCGGTGGACACGCGCGAACTCGATTTCGTCGCGGTGGCGGAGCGGTTCCTCGGCGTGCCTTATCTGTGGGGCGGCAAGACCAGCCTCGGCCTCGATTGCTCGGGCCTGGTGCAGCTTGCGCTCAACGCCTGCGGCATCGCCTGTCCGCGCGACACCGACATGCAGGAGCGGGCGCTCGGCAGCGCGCTCGCGCATCCGCGCGAGCTCAAGCAATTGCGCCGCGGCGACCTGGTGTTCTGGAAGGGCCATGTCGCGATCGTGCGGGACGACGCGACCTTCGTGCACGCCAACGCCTCGCGTCACACGGCGGTCGCCCTCGAGCCGATCGCGGAAGCGATCCCGCGCATCCGCGGCATCGCCGGCGAGGTCTTGAGCGTGCGCCGGCTGACGCCGTCCTGATTGCGCGCGGGCGCCGCGAGGGCGGCCCCTGCGACATCATCCCAGCGACAGGAATGGCAGCGCAAAGCCGATGGCGGTGCCGGCCGCGGCTTGCGCGACGTAGAGATACAGGACGAGTTTTGCCCAACGCATGTGGCGGCCTGACGCGATTAACCTTGCGAAGCTTGGATGCTTGCCGGTGATCCTGTTCAGGCGATGGGCTCGCTGTACAGCGCTTGTCGGCCTTAACGTTAGCGTCGGCGCCGCTGGCCATGGTGGACAGCGGCGTTAACGCGCTCAGGACGGATTGCCTGCGTCCAAATCGGACGCCATTGACCCGGAATGCGCCAACATCAGCCTTTGTGGATCGGATCGATCCAGGCGACGGTCTCCGGCTTCTCGACGCTCTCGATCTCGAGATTGACCACCACCGCCTCGTTGTCGCTGCGCACCAGCACGCATTCGAGCGGCTCGTCGGGGCTGGCGTTGATCTCCTGGTGCGGCACGAACGGCGGCACGAAGATGAAGTCGCCCGGGCCGGCCTCGGCGGTGAATTCGAGCCGCTCGCCCCAGCGCATGCGGGCGCGGCCGCGCACCACATAGATCACGCTCTCGAGCTCGCCGTGGTGGTGCGCGCCGGTCTTGGCGTTGGGATGGATCGCCACCGTGCCGGCCCACAGCTTCTGCGCCCCGGCGCGCGCGAGGTTGATCGCCGCCTTGCGGTCCATGCCCGGCGTCTGCGCGGTGTTTGAATCGAGCGAGTGGCCGGGGATGACGCGGACGCCGTCATGCTTCCATTTCGGTTCGCTCATGCTGGCCTCTCTCACTCAGTTGGCTCGGATCTATCCACCGCTCATGCCCGTCGAAAGCGGGCATCCACGTATCTTCGTGTGGCTCTGGGTCCACCGCTGTTCGCGGGGACGAGCCGGAGATAGAGTACCATGGTCTCAAATCTCGACGAGCTCGATCGCCTCGCGGCTCGGGCCCTCGATCATCGCGGCACGCGTGTCGCCGAGCCGATAGGGCTGCTCCAGGAACGCAACGCCTTCGCCGCGCAATTTGTCGACCCAGGCGTCGAGATCGGTGACGCTCAGCGCGATGTGGTCGTAGAGCTGGCCGCGGGTGCCGATCAGCGGCGCATCGTCCTGCCGGGCGTACCAGGTCAACATCACGTCGTCGAATTCGACCGCGGCGCGCGGCGTGCGGTAGAGGCCGTGGCGCTGCGTCGCCGGCCACGACGGCTCCGGCCCGCGCGGCACCTGGCAGTTCGCTTCGGTCATCGTCGGCCGCGCTGCTGCGGCCGGCGACCGGCTGCGCGTCGAGATGCTTGCGATACCAGAGCTCGGCGCAGAACGGATGATCCTGGAACATGTGCACATGGTTCATGCGCTCGGCCGGGAAGTTGCCGAGATATTCGACCATGGCGCCGTCGGGCCCTTGCAGATAGGCGAAGCCGCGCTCGCGCGCGGGCGCGACGCCCTTGGCTTTGGCTTCGGCGATTTCGGCGCGGGTCAGCCCGAGCGCGGCGCCCGCCGGCCAGGTGTCGCTGCTGATCAGCACCGTGCCGCCTTCGTCTGACGTGTAGAGCGGGAAGTGCTGCACATCCGGCCGCGCCTTGTAGACCTCGAGGCTCTTGCGGGAGTCGACCACATGCCAGCCGAAATGCCAGATCGCGGTCTGCGGCGACGTCGGCGGCGGCGCGGTGACCCGGTCGAACAGGATCAGCACGTTGGTCGGCGACCTCAGCGCCGGGAAGCCCTTCCACGTGGTCTTCGACGTGCTCGGGAATTGCCGGACGTAGAAATCGATCGCGGCGTCGGGATCGACGGAATTGAGATGCAGGTGATGGAAGCCCGGCTTTGTGAGCATTGTGTGGCTCGTCGACGTTCCCAGGTGGGTTGGCTCTCTCCTCCGCTCATGCCCGCGAAAGCGGGCATCCAGTTTTTTGACTCCTGGGTCCCCGCTTTCGCGGGGACGAGCGGCGGGACGAACCACGTCCACCTAACTAAAACTCGATCCTACTGCCCCCGCTTGGCGGCGCTGGCGAAGCGCTTGGCCTCCTCGGCGGCGCGGAACAGCGCCTTGGCCTTGTTCACGCATTCGGTCTGCTCGGATTTCGGATCGCTAGTCGGCGACGATGCCGGCGCCGGCCTGCACATACATCACGCCGTCCTTCACCAGCGCGGTGCGTAAAACGATCGCGGTATCCATCTCGCCGGCGGCGGAGAAATAGCCGACCGCGCCGGCATAGAGCCCGCGCTTCTCCTTTTCGAGCTCGTCGATGATCTCCATCGCGCGCACCTTCGGCGCGCCCGACACCGTGCCGGCCGGGAAGCCGGCGGCGAGCGCGTCGATCGAGTCGTTGTCGGAGGCGAGGGTGCCTTCGACATTGGAGACGATGTGCATCACCTGGCTGTAGCGCTCGATGAAGAACTGGTCGGTGACCTTGACGGTGCCGATCTCGGAGACGCGGCCGGCATCGTTGCGGCCGAGGTCGAGCAGCATCAGGTGCTCGGCGCGCTCCTTCGGATCGGCGAGCAGCTCGACCTCGAGCTCCTTGTCCTCGTGCGGGGTGGCGCCGCGCGGCCGCGTGCCGGCGATCGGCCGCACGGTGACGGTGCCGTTCGACACCTTCACCAGGATTTCCGGGCTCGATCCGGCGATGGCGAATTCGCCGAGGTCGAGGAAGTAGAGATACGGGGAGGGGTTCACCCGGCGCAGCGCCCGGTAGAGCGAGAACGGCGGCAATTCGAACGGCGCCTCGAAGCGCTGCGACAGCACCACCTGGAAGATATCGCCGGCGGCGATGTATTCCTTCGCCGCCTTCACCATGCGCTCGTATTCGGCCGGCGTGGTGTTGGAGGCCGGCAGCACGGTGAGCGAGCCGGCGGGCGCCTTGGCGGCGGCATGATCGAGCGGCTGGTCGAGCGCATCGACGACGACCGCGAGCCGGTCGCCGGCGCGCGCCAGCGCGGCTTTCGCCGTCACGCCCTTTTCCGGGCGCACCGGCGTGACCACGGTGATCGTGTCTTTGACCGCGTCGAACACCACGACGATGGTCGGGCGCACCAGCACGGCGTCGGGCAGGCCGATGGGATCGGGGTTGGGTGACGGCAGCTTCTCCATCAGCCGCACCATGTCGTAGCCGAGATAGCCGAAGATGCCGGCCGCCATCGGCGGCAGCACGTCGGGCAGCTCGATCGCGCTCTCGGCGACCAGCGCGCGCAGCGCTTCGAGCGGCGGCGCGTCGCAGGGCGTGAAGCGGCGCTTCTTGCCGCGCACGCTGCGGTCGATCTCGGCCTTGCCGGCGAGCGAGCGCCAGATCACGTCGGGCTCGAGCCCGATGATCGAATAGCGCCCGCGCACGGCGCCGCCCTCGACGGATTCGAACAGGAAGCTCAGCGGGCGATTGCCGGCGATCTTGAGGAACGCCGACACCGGCGTCTCGAGGTCGGCGACCAGCGTGGTCCAGACCACCTGCGCCTCGCCGGCCGCATAGCGCTTGGCAAAGGCCGATGCCTGCGGCTCGATCTGCATTCCAAAGAACTCAGTTGCCGGTGCTGCTCTGGCTCTGGCCGGTGACGACCTGCTTGAGCGCGTTCTCGTTGATCGTCACGCCGACCTGGCGCTGCAGATGGCCGAGATAGCCGCCGAACACGTCTTCGGTGAAGCTGCGGTTGAGGGTCTCGCGGATGCGGGTCGCGTCCTCCGACTTCGGATCGACCTCGGGCATCGTGATGTCGGTGACGCGGAGCACCAGCTGCTCGCCGGGCGCGGCGGCGTCGGCGATGGCGTAGGCGTCCTTGGCGGTGCGGAAGATCGCGTCGATGGTGCGCCCCGAGAACGGCGGCACGGCGTTGCCGCGCTTGATCTCGGTCCTGGTCTCGACCTTGAGGCCGGCGGCCTTGGCGACCTCGGCGAACGGCGTCCCGGCCTTGAGCTTTTCGAGCAGCTCGGTGGCCTTGGCGCGCAGCAGGTTCGCGACCTGGTCGTTGCGCCAGCGCGTCGCCAGCTCGTCCTTGACCTCGTCGAGGGTGCGCTCCCGCTCCGGCGTGATGCCCGCCACCTCGTACCAGACATAGCCGCCCTGGACCTGCAGCGGATCGTTCTCGACGCCGACTTCGGCGTTGAACGCCTGCTGGAGCAGCCGCTGGGCGTCGGGGATGTTGGTCACCGGCTCGCCCGACGGGCTGACGCCCTGGCGGGTGACCTCGATGGTCCGCGCCGCGAGCTTCAGGTTGGCCGCGGCCTCCGCCAACGGCCGGCCGATCGAGCGCTCGTCCTCGATCTTGTCGTAGAGCGGCAGGATCTCGGCGCGGGCGCGCTCGTTGGCGAGCTCCTTGCGCAGCTCGTCGCGGACCTGGTCGAACGGCCGCACCTCTTCCGGCACGATCTTCACGACGCGCACCAGCACGATGCCGAAGCGGCCTTTGACCGGCGCGCTGACCTCGTTCTCCTTGAGCGCGAAGGCGGCATTGCCGACCGCCTGATCGATGATCGCGGACCTGGTGAGCAGGCCGAGATCGAGTTCCTTCTCGGTGAGCTTGCGTTCCTTGGCGACGTCGAGGAACGATTCACCCTTGGCGATGCGGTCGGCCGCGGCCTGCGCGTCTTCCTGATTGTTGAACACGATCTGCTGCAGCTCGCGGCGCTCGGGCGTCAGATAGCGCGCGCGGCGCTCCTCGTAGGCCTTCTGCACGTCGGCGTCGGAGACCGACGTCCACATCGCCTGCTCGCCGGGGATGAGCGGGAGGATGACGATCTTGCGATACTCGGGCGCGCGGAACTGCGACTTGCGCTCCTCGAAATACTTCGCGAGCTGCTCGGGCGTCGGGTCCGGAATCTCGCCGGCCTGGGCGCGCTCGAGCAGCACATATTCGACCGAGCGCTGCTCGTTCGCATAGCGCTCGGCGGCTTCCATCGCGGCCTTCGGCAGCTGCGTGCCGTTGAGCACGGTGCCGGCCAGCTGCCGCCGCAGGATCAGGCGGCGCTGCTCGTCGATGAAGCGGCGCTCGTTGGTCTGGTTATTGCGCAGCCGCATCTCGAAGAGCGAGCGATCGAATGCGCCGGTGGGTCCCAGGAATTCGGGATTGGTGGTGATCCGGCGCGACATCTCGGCGTCGCTGATGCCGAGCCGCAGCGCCTTCACGCGCTCGTCGAGCGTCGCCTCGCCGATGAGCTGCCCGACCAGTTGCTGGTCGAGGCCCATCTGGCGGGCCTGATCGAGCGTGATCGGGCGGCCGAGCTGGCGGCCGAGCTGTTGCAGCCGCTCGCTGTAGAGCGAGCGGAACTGCTCGATGGAAATTTCGGTGCCGCCGATCCGCGCCAGGCCGGAGCGGCCGAAGCCCTTGAAAATGTCGCCGATGCCCCAGATCGCGAAGCTGATCGCGATCAGGCCGAGCACGGCGCCCATGACGATCCTGCCGAGCCAATTGGTGGAGGCGGTGCGAATACCTCGAAGCATGCTGCCGTGTTCCGAATGGTTGAGAGCGCCGGTGTCCGGTGTGGCGGTACAGAAGTCCGCTTTTGCTCCTGCGCCGGCAAGGCGTTACGGTCATCCTAGGTTAGATTTCGCCCTCGGTCACGAACTTGCTAGTGCCGCCGATTGAAGCACTTGGGCGCCGCAGGGAGAACCTAACCAACGGAATCCACAAAGGATTTAGGTGCTTCCGGGGGGCCGGTCAATGGTAAGGATAGGGGACCGGTTCTTGCTTCGGGAGCGTGCCAACGGACACGGTCCCGACCCCGCCTCAACCGCCACCTCGGATTGCTAATTCCCGACAGGAAACAACATGGCTGACACTCCGCGTCCCCTCGTGGCCGGCAACTGGAAAATGAACGGGCTGCGCGGCTCGGCGGCCGAACTGACCAAGATCATGAGCGGCGCGCCCGAAGTGGCGGCGCGCACCGACCTGATGGTATGCCCGCCGACGACGCTTCTGGCGACGTTTGCCATCCTTGGTGCAGGGCACGCCGGTGATGATCGGCGCCCAGGATTGCCATGCGGAGCCGTCCGGCGCGTTTACCGGCGACCTGTCGGCGGAGATGCTTGCCGACTCCGGCGCGGTGGCGGTCATCGTCGGCCATTCCGAGCGCCGGCAGTATCATCGCGAGACCGATGTCGAGGTGAATGCCAAGGCGCGCGCGGCGTGGCGCGCCGGGCTGACCGCCATCGTCTGCGTCGGCGAGACCCGGGAGGAGCGCGAAGGCGAGAAGACGCTCGACGTCGTGCATCAGCAGACGCAGACGTCGCTGCCGGACGGCGCCAACGCGAAAAACCTGGTGGTGGCCTACGAGCCGGTGTGGGCGATCGGCACCGGGCTGACGCCGACGCCCGCCGACGTCGCGGCGGTGCATGGCTTCATTCGCCGCCACCTCGAGACCCGCTACGGCGCCGCCGGTAAGGGCATCCGGATTCTCTACGGCGGCTCGGTGAAGCCGTCGAACGCGGTCGAGCTGCTGCACGTGCCGAATGTCGACGGCGCGCTGGTCGGCGGCGCGAGCCTCAAGGCCGACGATTTTCTCGGTATCGCGCGCGCCTATCTCGCGTAACCTAGGCGGCCACAGGACCTTCCAAGGAGGGCGACCATGGCCAAGCAGGCGATTGAACGTCGGCGGTTTCTCTCGGGCGCGGCGACAGCAAGTGTCGCGCTCGGCGCAATGAGCGCTGCCACCACGGCGCAAGGCGAGGGCGCCCGCCCGCCGGCAGCCCCGGCCACGCCCGCCGCCGATCTCATCCTCCGCAACGGCAAGGTCATCACCATCGACGGCGCGTCGACGGTCACGCAGGCGATCGCGGTCGCCAACGACAAGATCATCGCCGTCGGTCCGAACGATGCGATGGCGCCGCACACCGGCCCCGCGACGCGCGTCGTCGACCTCAAGGGCAAGGCGGTCATTCCCGGCATCACCGACGGCCATGCCCACATGGACCGCGAGGGGCTGCGCAACGTGTTTCCCTCGCTCGGGCGCGTGCGCTCGATCAAGGACATCCAGGACCGCATCGCCGAGCTCGCGCGCGGCAAGAAGCCGGGCGAATGGATCGTCACCATGCCGATCGGCGATCCGCCGTATTACTTCGACGTGCCCGACATCCTCGCCGAGAAGCGCTGGCCGACGCGGCAGGAGCTCGACCAGGCGGCGCCGAACAATCCGGTCTACATCCGCTCGATCTGGGGTTTCTGGCGCGGCACGTTCCCGATCGTCTCCTGCGCCAACACCGAGGCGCTCAAGCGCGCCGGCATCACCCGCGACACCGCCTCGCCGGTGAAGTCGCTCACCATCGAGAAGGACGGCAACGGCGATCCGACCGGCGTGTTCGTCGAGCAGGAGATGCAGCCGATCACCGAGCTGATCTGGTTCCGCGAGGCGACGCGCTTCTCGCACGCCGACCGGATGAAGGCGCTGCAGGAATCGCAGCGGCTCTATCACGCGGTCGGCACCACCGGCATTTTCGAAGGCCATGGCGCGGCGGGCGAGCTGATCCGCGTCTACAAGCAGACGCATCGCGACGGCGCGCTGTCGATGCGCACCACGCTCGCCTTCAGTCCGGACTGGCTCGCCGCCGGCAAGGCGCCGCTCGGCCCGTTCGTCGAACTCCTGGGCGGCGTGGCTCGGCGAGCCCGCGATCGGCGACGAGCGGCTCAAGATGAGCGGCGTCTATGTGAGCCTCGGGCACTCGCCGGCGGGCGATCTGCGGACCGCCGCGGCCGGCTCGTATACCGGCTGGGCCGGCTTCAACTACACCTCCGGGCTGCCGCGCGCGCAGCTCAAGGAGGTGCTGGTGCGTCTCGCGGCGAACGACATCCGCGTGGTCATGAACGGCCCGCCGGTGCTCGATCTCTACGACGAGGTCGATCGCGAGGTGCCGCTCAAGGGCAAGCGCTGGGTGATCGCCCACATCAACGATTTCTCGCCGCAAGCGACGTCGAGCGCATCGTGCGCATGGGCCTGGTGCTCACCACCCACACCAACAACTATCTCTACAAAGGGCTGCACGTTCACGCCAAGCGGCTGCCGCCGGAGCGCCACGACGAGATCGTGCCGATGCGCAGCCTGCTCGACGCCGGCGTGAAGGTGTCGCTCGCGACCGACAACGTGCCGATCTCGAACTTCCTGCCGGTCGCGCAGACGATCCAGCGCAAGAGCTTCGTGACCAAGCAGGTGGTCGCGCCCAAGCAGGCGCTGACGCGCATGGAGGCGCTGCGCTGCGCCACCGCCGACGGCGCCTATCTCACGTTCGACGAAGACAAGCGCGGCACCTTGCAGGTTGGGAAATACGCCGACCTCGTGGTGCTGAGCGACGATCCGCTGACCGTCGCCGAGGATCGCATCGAAGGGCTCACGTCGCTGATGACCATGGTCGGCGGCCGCATCGTGCACGAGACGCCGAACTGGGCGGGTTAGGGACGCTCCGCGCACGTCCGTGGAGCATGTTGAGTCTTCTGATCAGCCAATGGCTTGCATACCGAGCAACCATCGGCTCATCGCGTGGAAGGCGCTATCGCCGGAATGCGCGATATCAGCCTTCCCGTCCCGGCCAAGCACGCCACGAAGCTCTGACGGCGACACGCCATAGGTCTGGCGAAACGCCCGGCTGAATACTGAAACACTGCTGAAGCCGTATCGGGCGGCGATCTCGCCGATACGCTCCCGAACATGGCCGGGATCGGCGACATCCTGGTAGGCGCGCCGCAACCGGCGATGCTGGATGTACCGGCTGATGCCGCCGATCGGCTCGAACAGTCGATAGAGCTTGGCGCGCGACACGCCAAGCTGCCGGCAGATGAACTCCGTTCCCAATTCCGGATTCTCGATGTTCGCCTCGACGATCCGTCGCGCAACAAGCAACGCGTAAGTCGCTGCAAACCGCGAGACAGTGTCCCCGCCGTTTGCGCATGCACCTGCGAAAGCCGCGATCAGCGCCGCAGTACCGCGTGCCGCGGCGCCAGCCTCGGAAACACTGAGCGCCGGAGCTTCCAGAGCATCGTGCGCAAATGGTTCACCAGCATCGTGTTGAGCGGGCTCGACCGCCGCAGGATGCGCCCGTGCAGTCCATCGAGGTCAGCCAGATTTTCCTCAAGCAACGCTCGCGGCAGAACGATCGAGAGATCCGTGTGTGCAGGCGGACGCACTGTACAAGGGCGCGTCATGTCGAGAATGAAAACATCGCCAACCTGGACTTCATCGCAGCGCCCTTCCACATCGAGCGCGGCACCGCCGTCCGCATAGACGGTGAGGCATATATTATCAACTCCGCCGCTGGCTATCGTCTGCGTGGTGCGCGCGTAGGTGGCCGCCGATGACCGGCCGGATGCGAGGGCCACGTCACCAAACAGATAGCCCATCATCTCGGCGCCGAAAGACGATCGAGCGCGAGGGTCTGGGGCATCGAGTGCGAAAAGCGGCGCCATGCCGCTACGCCAGAGTTCGAACTCACGCGCATTGCCGGGCGTGACCGACAGTGCCAGACGAAATTGCGCCGACGCCGTGCCATGCTCAGATCGTTCCACAGGGCACTCACTACTGCCAATCCCACCGGCCCAAAATGCCTTGGCCGCCCTGTAGTTTGCAAGGCGTCTCGATGTTTTGACCTGCCGTCTCATTCTTCGACGCACGTCTGGCCGCGCGCGACCACGCCGGTAAATTCCCCAACGGGAATCTCATGAACGGCGGGCGCCGTTCGAACCCGGGGCCGTGCACCGTTGAAAATGCAACCGGCCGGGAAAATCGGGGTTGGGGAATGGCTGTGAACGGAAATGGGCGTCCCGCGCGGGCGCGGCGGCTGTCGCATCTGCTGGCGGGGACGGCGCTGGTCAGCGCGGCGTCGCTGTCGATGTCCGCCACCGACGTCAACGCGGCCTGCGCGGTAGTCGCCGCCACTGTCACCTGCGGCACCACGACGACGCAGGATACGACCTTTCCCGTCAATTCGGGCACGGGCACGGACCGCCACTACCAAGGCATCGCCGCGGTCCTCGTTCGGTGTGATCTCGGGAGGCGCCACCGTCGATGGGTTCGGCTTTGCGCTGACGGCTACCCCGGGCGGGGCGGCGAGCGTCGCGAATAACGGCGCCGTGAACCTGACCGCCGGTGCGCCGACCGCCGGCGGCGATGGTGCCCTCGGCATCAATGCCAGCGGGAGCCTTATCACCTACACTGGCGCCGGCACCATCGACGCAGCAAACTTCGGCCCCGCCCTGGTGATGAACAACATCGGGGCGGGAGGCGTCACCGCCACGATCGACGGGACGGTCAACTCGGTGACCGGTGCCGGCGTCTTGGTCACGACGGATACCGGAACCGTCACACTTCAGGGCTCCGGCGCGATCAGCGGCGGCGTCGACGTGCAGGCCAACGGCGCCGGCAACGTCAACGTCATCGGCAGCGGGGCGATCAGCGGCGGCGTGATCGCGACCTCGGGCGGCGGCAATATCCTGATTGCCACCACCAGCACCATCTCGGGGGGAATCGACGCATTGACCTCAGGCAACGGCAGCCTCACGGTGACCACTGGCGGTGCGGTGACAGGCGCCGGCATCATAACGACCGGTCAGAACGGGGGCACGACCATCAATGTCGGTCACAATGTCGGCAACGGCGGTATCGATGTCCTCACGAGTGGCGGCGCTATCGAGATCAATCATACCGCCGGAACCATTTCGGGCACCACAGTTGCGATTATCGCCACAACCAGCGGCGGTTCCATTGCCATCAGCCAGACCGGCGGTGCGCTGAACGGCCCTACGTTTGCGATTGATGCTTTGGCTGAGGCGAATGGTAACGTCATCGTCTCGCTCACCGGTGGTACGGTCGGCAGCACCAGTAACAATGTCATCGGGACGTCGGCCGAGGCTGGCACCACCACCATCACCACCAACGTCAATCTCACATCCACGGCGGGAAGGGCCATCAGCGCGACATCGACGTCGGGCGACATCACTATCCAGGGAAGCGCGACCGTGCAGGGCTCCGGTAACGCCGTCAACGCGACCTCGACGTCGGGCAATATCCGCGTGCTCGGGCTTTCGGCGGTCGGCGGCATCCACGCGGTATCGACCAATGGCACGGTCGGCGTCACCGCCACGTCGAGCACCAACAGCTACACGGTGGGCGGCGTGCTCACGGCGGTGCTGCCGGGCGGCACGATCAACGCGCTCTCGACCTCCGGCATCAATGTGGTGAATGCCGCGGGCTTCGTCTCGATTAACAACTTTACGACCATCACCAACGCCGGCAACGCGCTGGCTGGCAGCGCAGCCGCTGGCTCCTCGTTCTTCTTCGCCAACCAAACCGGCGCCATCCTCAACGGTAACATCAACGTCACCGGCTCCAACGTCGCGACCTCGGGATTCGCCAATTCGGGAACCTGGAATACCGCCGCCACCGGCAACTCCACCTTTAGCGGCACCCTGGGCAATTCCGGGACGTTCAACTCCCAGAATGCCTCGTCGGGTCAGATCGTGACGCTCGGCGGCGACTATCTCGGCGGCGGCGCCTATCGGATCGACCTCGGCGACCGCATCAACGCCGCCGGCACGGCGTCATTGACCGGCGGCAACGCGAATGTGCGGTATTTGGCAGGGACACCGGTCGCGGCCAGCAATGTGATTTTCCGCGCTACCGGCGGTCTCGGCGGCACGACGTTCGGCACCGTGACCACCTCCGGCTTCAACAATTTCAACGTCAGCGTGGTCTATACGCCGACCGACGTGCTGCTCAACCTCAGCGCCATGCTCGGCGTCGGCGGCAATCTCAACGGGAACCAGCAGAACATCGTCAATACGCTCAACAGCTTCTTCAACGGCGGCGGCGTGTTGTCGCCGGGTTTCGCTACCGTGTTCGGGCTGACGGGCAATGCCCTCGCCAATGCGCTGTCGCAGTTGTCGGGGGAGGTGGCGACGGGCATCCAGCCGTCGGCGAACCTCTCGATGGGAATGTTCCTCAACACCATGATCGATCCGTTCGTCACCGGCCGCAGCGGCGGCTTCGGGTCGGCGATGAACTATGCGCCGGAGCAGCCGTCGCGCGTCGAGATCGCGGCGCGCGAAGCCTTCGCCGCCGACATGCCGGTGAAGGCAAGACCGCCGGTGGCGACGTTCGAGCAGCGCTGGAGCATGTGGGGCGCCGCCTATGGCGGGCAGAACCGCACCGATGGCGATCTCGGGCGTCGGCAGCAACGACCTGCGCGCCACCGCGGCGGGCTTCGCGGCCGGCGCCGACTATCGCGTGTCGCGCGACACGGTGATCGGCATGGCGGTGGCGGTCGGGCAGGCCCGCTGGAACGTGGCGGCGCCGGCGCTCGGCAAGGGCCACTCCGACGTTGGGCAGGTCGGCGCTTATGCCTCGACCCGCTGGGACAATATGTATCTCTCCGGCGCCGTGGCGTTCGCGTGGCACAAGGCCGAGACCGAGCGCACGGTGACGGTCGCCGGCACCGATCGCCTGAACGCCGACTTCGACGCCACCAGCATCGGCGGGCGTCTCGAAGGCGGCTATCGCTTCGGCGGCGCGCAATTCGGTCTCACGCCCTACGCCGCGGTGCAGGTGCAGTCGCTGCACACGCCCGCCTACAGCGAAGACGGCGACGCAACAATCAGTTCGCGCTGACCTTCGCCTCGCAGACCACGACCGACACCCGCAGCGAGCTCGGCTTCTGGGCCGACACGCGCTTCCCGTTCGCCGAGCAACACGGTCGTGCTGCGCGGCCGCGCCGCCTGGGTGCACGACTACAATCCGGGAAGCCGCATCAATCCGGCGTTCCAGACGTTGCCGGGCGCGAGCCTTCACCGTCAACGGCGCGGCAGCGCCGCGCGATGCGGCGCTCACCTCGGCGGTGGCGGAGATCCAGCTCCGCAGCGGCTGGACGCTGATCAGCAAATTCGACGGCGAGTTCTCCGGCCGCTCGACCACCGTGACCGGCACCGGGACGGCGCGCTACGCGTGGTGAGCGGCCGCGTCCAATCAAAGAATTCTATGATCGATCAATAGTCTACAGGGATGATTTCTATCCACTGTTGCAACGGCGTCACGCTCGTCCCCGGATACTTGTAGTAAACTTGCCTCTGCGATGCGCACGAATCGCTGCGCATCAACGGGGGCCAAGAATGAAAGCAACATCCCTGCTATCGACGATCACAACGGTGTTTGCTTTGGCGGCCGCGCCAGCGATGGCGGCCGATATGCGGATGCCGGTCAAGGCGGCGCCAGCGCCGGTGGTGACATTGTACAGCTGGACCGGCTGCTACATCGGCGGCCATGTCGGCTATGCGTGGGGCAAGAAAAGAATTACCGACCTCGATGGTGTGTTCCCCGCGGCGTCAAACCTGGACCATGACGTCGATGGATTCATCGCCGGCGGCCAGGTCGGCTGCAATCTCTGGCAGAACGATCGATGGGTGCTCGGCATCGAAGGCCAGGCATCCTGGGCCGACATCGACGGTTCGGTCTCGTCGCCGATCGTCGGCGCAGCCACCGCCAACTTCCGGACGGACGCGGACATTATCGGCAGCATCTCGGCGCGCCTCGGCTATGCGTTTGGCGCCACCGGCCAGACGCTCGTGTTCATCAAGGGCGGCGCGGCGTTCATCCACGAGCAGTTCGTTATCGACCAGACGATCGCTGCACTGACGGCCCAGTCGGACAATAACCTGCGCTGGGGATGGATGATCGGCGGCGGCTTCGAGCAGGCGCTGGGGAGCAATTGGTCATTCAAGGCCGAGTACAACTACAATCACTTCGGCACGCGCGATGTCGACCTCTGTAATCCAGTTCCGGTCTGTTCTACCTTCAGCATCAAGCAGCACATCCACCTGGTGAAGGTTGGCATCAACTATCGCTTCGGCGCCGGTGGCCCGGTGGTCGCGCGATACTGATCACGCTGCTGAATGCGGCGATTGATGGGCTCCCGGACGCAAGACGGGAGCCCATTTCGATTCTGGCGCGCCGTAGCGTGGACGAGATGCCGAGGCGCGATCACTCCACCTTGATGGTGTGGGTTTGCCCCTCGACGAGATCGACCTTGATCGTTTGTCCTTCGACGTCGACGACGTAGCTGCCCGCCGGCAGCGGTAGCCGGAACAGGCGCGTGACACGGCCTGCATCCCGGCCGTCGCTGGTCGTGACCCGATATTCGCCGGCCTTGTCGCCGGTCACGGCAAAGCGCGCCGGATTGATGACAGTGGTCTGGCCCGCGTTGATCTCGATGCCCTGCCAGCCGACAGGGCCTGCCCGGACGTCGAAGCGGCCCGGCATCAGCGGGATCGTGCTGATCATCCGGCCACGGATGAGAAGTTCTTCAGTCTCCGGTTCGATGACGTTGTAGCCCTCGAGGTCGCTCGCTCCTCCCTCGATCCGCAGCAGGCCGACTACGATCACCGTTGTTTCGCCGGGCTTCACCTCGACGCCGCGCCAGACGCCGTTCAAAAACTGGACGTTGTAGATGCCCGGCGGCACGTCGGCGTATCCCACCGCGCCGTTGATGTCGGCGACCTGCTGCCCGTCCTCGGCGCGCGTGATCGGATGACTCGCGCCCGCATAGGTGTTCTTGATCAGGATCCGGCTCGGGGTTTTCTTGGCGACAGTGACGGTGGTGCCGGTCTTCTTCTGCTCGGCGGCTTTCGGTTGCGCCGCGTTCGTCTGCGCCGCCTTGGTGAGGGTCGATGTAAGACCGGCCGTGCTGTTGGCGTCGAAGTAGCTGCCGCGCGCCACATTGGCGATGCACTGCAGCTGCGTGCGCGCCGCGGCGCCGACGCCGAAGCCGATGGTGTGGATGACGAGCTTCGCATCCGCCGCGGCGAGGGCGCGTGCGGCGACGCAGGGGTCGCTGGCGCAGGTCTCCTGGCCGTCGCTGACCAGCACGACGATACGCTCGCCGCTTTCTTCCGACGCGATGTCCTGCGCGGCGGCGGTCAGCGCGTGGGTGATCGGCGTGTAGCCGCGCGCCTGCAGCGCCTGCGCCTGGGCAATGACCTCGGCGCGGTTCGACGCGAGCGGCGCAAAGCCGACCAGCAATGCCGTGTCCTTGCAGTCCTTCTTCTGCGTCGGCGATTGATGGCCATAGGCGCGCAGCGCCAGGCGCGTGCCTGGATCCATCTGCGAAACCAGATCGGCAACGGCTTTCTTCGCGGCGTCGATGCGGGTCTGCCCGTCGGGCAGCTTGGCATTCATGCTGCCCGAGGCGTCAATCACCAGCGAGACACTGCGTGCGCCCTGCGACAGCGCCGGCGTTGCTGCGAACATGGCGATGGCGAGCGCTATCGATCCGATCAATCGCTTCATTGCTTCCCTCTGATGAAGTGAGACCACTACGCTGTGAGTGTCGTCGGACGGTGCGCTGGGTTCATGAACCTGAGTACGAATTTCCGGAATTGAGACGGCCGGGTTGTCCGTCGACGTACCCGCATTGCACGATCGCGCAGGCCTAGGACGCGAGGGTGGTGGAGCTGCCGCCGGAGCGGACAATCCGACGGCGACTCGCCAAACCGCCGGCGGAAACAGCGATTGAAATACGGAACCTCGTTGAAGCCGCAGGCGCGGGCGACCTGGCCGATCCGCATGCCGTCATTGCCCGGATCGGCCAACATGGCGCGTGCCCGCTGCAGCCGATGCTCCAGCACGCGCGCAGAAAATGACGTGCCGGTTTCCTGGAGCAGGTCCTGGACATAGCGGACGGACACGCCGAGGCTTGCCGCCACACTGTCGGGGGAGAAGCCTGGATCGGTAAACCCGGTGGCGATGCAGGCGATGACGTCCTGTGTCCGCGCGGCACGCAGGCCGCGCATCTGGGCGCAGTGAGCCGCATCCTTGGAAGCGCCAAGCGCCAGCGCAATCAAGTCCAGCAGGGTCGTTCCGATATGCGCATTGAGGCGCTCGTCGTCATTCGTTTCGTCGAGCTGCGTCAGCAATGTGAGATAGCGGATGAGGTAGCGCGACGCGGGCTTGTCGGTATCGAGGCGCGTGCCGGCCAGATCTTCGGGATTTGCGACAAGGGCATGGAGGCGGGCTCTGGGGATCGGCACGAACAACATTCTGTTCAATGCGCCACCCGAGGCCACGGCCGGCTCCCAGTCGCGAAACAGGGTGAGCTCGGCAGGATCGAGTTCGCCCTCGCGCCCGGAATGCGAGAAGTTCATTCGATCCTGGCCGCGATTGAGGAAGAGACAGAGTGTGTCGTTTGATTGAGCGGCGACGTGATGCGCCGTGCGCGTCACATTGCTGATCGGTACCGTCGAACTGGCCCACGCCCAGCTCGCCGTAGGGCGTAAATGTAAAGCGCAGTGAAAACGGCTGATCCTCGGTGCGGTTGATTTCGAGGAGGCCGTGCGCCTCGTTGTAACGATCCCGCCACGTTTTGAAACGCGTCGAGTCGTCCAAGGATGCGGGAAGGCTGTCTGACGAAAACGTAACAAGCGGCATCGTGTGTGACTCCACGATTTGCGCAGGACCGGTTCCTAGCTCCCAGATCGTCCGGCACCGCCCCGTTCACCCAGGCGCGACCAATCCTGGATGTGTCGCCTCCAATCTTCGTTTCGGTTCAATGGAACTCGACGGTAACGCGGGAGGGCCCCGTCGCATGGCAACTCCTCGCGTAGCGCAGCGCCGGACAAGCCGATTGCGGCTGCGGACAACCGCATGTGTTTGCAGAGAAAAAACGCGCTCGGGATTGAACGCGCGTGCCGCCTCCATCGCGACGACAGGTCGAGCAGCCGCGGTCCTTGCGGGCCGCACACCGAGGAGGAACCCATGCCGCGACCTTGGCCACGCATCGACTATGTCTATGGCACCAACAACGACGACGATCTGTTTGGAACCGACGGTGACGAGATCATCTACGGCTTCAACGGTGACGACTGGTTGTACGGATACGGCTCGTACGATGCACTCTATGGCGGCAGCGGCGACGATTGGCTCTGGGCCGGCGACGGCAACGACAGTCTCTATGGCGGCAACGATGCCGATCATCTGTTCGGCGGCGAGGGCCACGACACGCTTGAGGGCGGCGCCGGCGCGGATCATCTCAGCGGCGGCGACGGGACGGACCGCGCCTCATACAATTCCTCCGACGAGGAGGTTATCGTAACCCTAGTCACGGGCCTGGGCGCTGGCGGCGATGCGGACGGCGACACGCTCTTCGGGATCGAGAATCTCACTGGGTCAAACTACAACGATATGCTGATTGGGAATGACAGCAAAAACGAACTTCGTGGCGAGGACGGCAACGACCAGCTCTACGGCTTCGGAGGCGACGACGAGTTTCAGGCCGGCGAAGGCAAAGATACTGTAGAGGGTGGCGACGGCGATGATACCCTGTGGGGCGATGCAGGAACGACAAGCTCTATGGCGAGGACGACGACGATTGGGTGTTCGGCGAGGACGGCAAGGACACGTTGGTCGGCGGCGAGGGCAACGACCATCTCAACGGCGGCGCCGACAAGGACACGCTGACTGGCGGCGACGGCGCGGATAACTTTGCCTTCAACGCACGGTCTCGGCGCCGACGCCGACTGGGTCGTCGACTTCAGCCATGCGCAGGGGGACACGATCGACCCGGTGCTCGACGCCAATGTGAATCTGCCGAACAATCAGCCGTTCACGTTTATCGGCACGGCGGATTTCACCGGCACGGCGGGCGAACTGCGTTACGAGTTCATCAACTTGAAGCCCGGCTACGATGACTACACCGCCGTGAGCGTCGATGTGGATGGCGATGCCGTGGCGGACTATGCCATCCATTGCAAGGGCAACATCAGCTTCGTCGTATCGGACTTCGTGCTGTGAGCGAGCATCTGCGACCGCATCGCGGACGTCTCATCCTGACGCTCGGCGTTCTGAGTTTTGTCATTGCCGGCGCCTTTACCGCCATTCCTGCATGGGTGATGGGCTCGCGCGACCTCAAGAAGATGGACGGCGGCATCATGGACTCCCAAGGCCGCGCTCTGACCATGGCTGGCCGAATTCTTGGGAAGGTCTGCACCATCATGATTATCGTTATTCTCGCGCTGGCCCTCATCGCGATCGCGTTTCATGCGACCTCGGGCGTGAGATAGCGCCTGCCTTCCAAATTGTAGGAAGGGCGCGGCTGGGACCGCGCCCTTTCGTCGTCTGAGGCTGTCGCCACAAGCTGGCTGCGTTGCGCGCCAACCCACTTTCCGACGGTCATGCGAAGCGTTAGGCTTGCCTCAAAGCCGGGGACGGGTCCGGCTCATCGAACAAATAAAACACGTGCCCTAGGGAGAAGAATGCATGGCCAAGAAGCGCGACAGCAAGCCGGAACAAAAGAGCCCCGACAAGTCCGTCAGCCGCCGTAATTTCCTCACCAAAGGTGCCGTTGCCGGCGTCAGCGCGGCCGCGCTTGGCGCCAGCGTCGCCGAGGCGCCCGCGCAGACACGGCGCCGCCGGCATCACGTGGGACTATGAGGTCGACCTTGTCGTTATCGGCTCGGGCGCTTCCGGCCTGCCATGCGCCATCCGGGCCCGCGATGCCGGCCTGCGGGTGCTCATCGTCGACCAGAACTTCGACGTCGGTGGTAAAATGGCGCACAGCGGCGGCCAGGTCTCGCTCGGCGGCGGCGACCCCTGCCAGCTGCGCGACATCGCCGGCGAGCGCGACAAGGAAGGCTTCATCACGGTTGGTCCGCTGCACAAGCCCGAGGAAATGCGGGAAGACGTCGACTTCCTGTTCAGGGACATGACCGACTGGTCGATACTCGACGTCGCGGCGCAGGCGTCCTACCGCTACAACGACCGCGACGTGCAGCGCGCCTGGGCCGAGAATTGCTACGGCACCCGGCAATTCCTGATGGACAACTACGTGCGCTTTTCGCGCGTCACCGGCACGCACCCGGCCGGCGGTATTTCACGCGCCCGACGGGCGTTCACCATCCTCAAGATCGGCAACAAGACCGACATGAAGGCAGGAACCGTCACGCAGCAGGATGCGGGCATCGAGGGCAAGAGCTCCAGCGATTTCACGCCACGCGTCATGGGCGATGCGAGCAAGATCGCCGGCCCGGGCATGGTCTGGAACGGCGCCGCGCTCACCCGCTGCCTGGAGTTTGCCGCGCGCGAGAAGGGCATCAAGTTCATGCTCAACCGGCGCATGACCGAGCTCGTTCGCGAGCAGCAGTTCTCCGGACGCGTCCTCGGCATCAAGACCACCTATACGCCGCGCTTCGATCCCGACACCGGCGCGCAGCTGAAAAGCTATATGGACAACGGCAACATCGAAGAGCGCCGCGAGAGCGTCAACATCCGCGCCAAGGTGGCGGTGTACGTCGGCACCGGCGGTCACCCCGCCAATACGCATTTCCGCAGCATGTTCTATCCCGCGTTCAACGAGCCGGCGTTCGTGTCGAGCGCCTGGGCCATGATGGGGCCGCAGGGCCAGGATGGCAGCGGCATCATCGCCGGCATGCGGATCGGCGCCAATCTGGCGGGGATGCAGCAGAACCAGCTGACCAGCCAGACCTTCCACATTCCGCCGCGGCTGGCGACGCGCGATAGCTACACCGACATGTACCCGGGTCACCCGACCTTCCCGTTCCGGCGTTCGACCGGCATCACGCTCGGCACGAGCTCCTACGAGCATCTGATCGCGGTGAACCAGGTCGGCAAGCGCTTCTACAACGAGCTCGCTCTCGCGCGGCGTCACGATACGCCGGTGTGGCCGGGCGGGCCGCGCGTCGGCGCACCGAAGCATTCGATGCAGATTGTCCAGGGCGACTGGCGTAACTGCAGCCCCGAGCATGTCAAGTCGATGTACAACTATCGTCCGGTTCTCGACGCCGCGGTTGCGATCAACGAGGGATCGCAGGCGCCGAACTTCTACTCGGGACCGCTGTGGGCGATCTTCGACAGCGCCACGGTCGAACGCGACAGCTGGGACATCAAGCCGCCGTTCACCTCCATGGAGAATGGCTACTTCTTCGCCGCCGACACCATCGACGAGCTGGCGAAGAAGATCTACGCGCGTCACGAATTCCAGCGGGTGCCGCTCAAGCACCTCAAGGACACCGTGAACAAGTGGAACACCTACGTGGACGAAGGCGGCGATCCCGATTTCGGACGCGGCAAGGACGCGCCGATGCACAAGATCGGCAAGCCGCCGTTCTACGCCGCGGCGATCTGCCCGGTGTGGCACGACTCCTATGGCGGCCTGCGGATCAACGGCAAGATGGAAGTTCTCGACACCCAGGGCGCGGTGATCCCGGGCCTCTACAGCGGCGGCGAGGCGAGCGGCGGCACCGGCCAACACGGCCTGGGCCGGTGCCTGGTCCACGGCTTCATCGCCGGCACCACCGTTGCGCAGGCGCGCGGTTAGACGCGAAGGCGCATGAACAGCCGGTGGGGTCAGACCCCACCGGCGCTTTCGTCTCTTGTGAATGAGTAATTCGTTGTCGGAAAGCAAAACGAATAACGCGCAATGCACCTGCACCGTCGAGGTCTCACCCGACGAGGTGGATGCCGGCACCGACATCACGCTGAAGGTTCAGGTCACGTATTCCGGCGAGGATGGCCTGCGCGCGCCGCGGGTTTCGATCCGTGACGGCGAAGGCGCCGAGCTGGCGCAGGCCGAACTCACCGAGGCGGAGGACGAGACGACGACACCTACGTGGCGGAGGACATCGTCGTGCCGGCGCCGCGCAGCGCGGGCGCGTACGTCTATCGCGCCGTCGTGCTCGTGCCCGACAAGGACGGCGCCTTGCAGGAACTGGCTTCGTCCGAGGTTCCCATTGTCGTCAAGGCGCATGAGGCGGCGCTGAACGCCTGGGACGCTCCGTCCGCGGTGGTGGCGGGCTCGCGCTTCAAGTTCATGGTCGGCGTCCGATGCTCGGCCGGCTGCTGTCTCGCCGGGCAGGAGCTGGCGATCTTCGACCGGTGAGGGCGAGCAAGTCGGTGCCGCCAAACTCGGCAGCGAGGTTTGGCCGGAGACCGACGCGCTTTACGTTGCCGAGGTCGAAGCGGAAGCCCCGTCGTCCACGGGATCCCATCAATGGGAGGTCCGGACCACCGCATGGGATTGCGAGCTGCCGCATGACGCCGGCGTGGTGGCGGTGCCGCTTCGCGTCGTCGCGGCTGCCCGACTGCGAGGTCACGATCGAGGCTTTCGACAAAGAAAAGCAAACGCCGATCAAGGATGCGCGCGTGGTCATGCACCCGTACCGGGCGGTGACCGACGAGAACGGCATCGCCAGGGTGAAGGTGACCAAGGGCCATTACGACATCTTCGTGTCGGCGGCCAAATACGTTTCGATCGCCACCAGTGCGGACGTGACGGCCGACATGATCACCCGGGCGGAACTGGACGGGGATTCGCCCTGGGTGAATCCCGAAGAGGATTTGGGCGTTTAAACGCCGAGAAAGCAGCACTCGATGACAGTACGCGTACGATTGGTTTCGCTGACGTTCCTGACGATTGGTGCAGCGTTGACGTTTGCCTTTGCTGGTGCGCGCGCCCAGCCGGCCGACCCGGCACAGTTCGAACAGGGCCAAAAAATCTACGAGACGACTTGCGTTGCCTGCCATCAGGCCGGCGGCGCGGGAGCGCCACCGGCTCTCCCGGCTTTGAGCGGCAACGACCAGCTGTCCAACCTCGAGCAGGTCGTGCGCACGATCCGCCTCGGCAAAGGCGGAATGCCGCCTTTCTCGCAACTGAGCGCCGGCGACATCGCCGCGGTCGCGACCTACATCCGCAATGCCTGGAGCAACAAGTTCGGTCCGGCGCCGGCCGAGCAGGTGACGACAATTCTCGCCGCGCTCCCCAAGTCCGACGCCAAGACGGTGTCGGTCTGGAGCGGCGTCTATAACGAGGCGCAGATCAAACGCGGCCAGGCGCTTTATGGGGGCGGCTGCTCGCACTGTCACGGGCCGCGGCTCAACGGCGCCGGCCAGTCCGATCAGCCGCCGTCGCCCGCCGTCGCGCGCGCGGGGTTCCTGCGCAAGTGGGACGGCAGGACGGTGGCCGAGCTCGTTCACCTATGTGCGCGACCAGATGCCGCCGGACAATCCGGGTTCTACCTCTGACCAGCAGGCGATCGACGTCGTCGCGTATATGTTTTCCGTCAGCGAGATCCCGGCGGGCGACAAGGAGCTGCCGACCGATCGGAAGGCGCTCGAAGGCATCGTGATCAACGCGCAGAAGAAATAGCGCCGGCGACGCTTCGTCTTGAATGAACGGCTCGGCGCCCGCTTTCATTCCGGCAGTCCCGCTTTTCGCAGGCCGTCCGCGAACGTGGCGAGATGTTCCGGTCGCTGCAGCGGCAGCCAATCCTTGAGATTGGAGATGCGCAGCGCGGGATCGAGCTTGCGCATATGCTGCATCGCTCGCCGCGCATCATCCATTCGGCCGGTCAGCGCGTGGCTTGCCGCGATGATGCCGGCCACGATCAGGAAGCTCGGCAATTCCCTCAATGCCTTCTCCGCCCACGACGATGCGATGTCGAAACGTCCCGCCAACAGATGCGCCATCGCCGTTCCGGCCTGCATCCGATACATCTCCGAATCCAGCGGGCTCAAACGCATGGCGCGCGCGAAGCGTTCGATGGCATCGTCTGGTTCGCCGCGCCAGATTCTCAGGAAGCCGCCGAGGAACCAGGCAGCCGCGAGGTTCGGATTGAGCACCAGCGCCCGGTCGATCAATGCGATGCCGCCGTCGAGGTCGCCGACGAGATGGCCAAGCACATGACCGCTTCTTGCGAGCGCAACCGCATCGTCCTTGCCCAACTCAACGGCCCGGCGGGCCAACCGGGCGCCCTCGGCGGTCTCCTTTTCGCGGTTCGTCATCCAGCCGTTGAGCTTGCGCCAGAAATAGCACCACGCCGCCATGCCGTAGGCCGACGCGAAATCCGGATCGAGCTCGATCGCCTTGTAGAATAACGTCAGCGACTTCGTCGATGGCCTCCCTGGTTCCCCGATGCAGGTTCGCCATTCCGCGCAGATAGTAGTCGTAGGCGTCGAGGCTTTCGGTCGGTTTGCGTTTTGCGCGTTCGATCTCCGCTCGCTCCAGCTGTGGCGCGATCGCGCCAACGACGCTCTCGGTTATCTGATCCTGCAGCTCGAAGATGTCGTTGAGCGTGCCTTCGAAGCGGTCCGCCCAGAGGTGCGCCCCGGTCGACGCATCGATGAGCTGCCCGGTGATGCGCACGCGGTTTGCGGCCTTGCGCATGCTGCCTTCCAGCACGTAGCGCACGCCCAGCTCGCGGCCGACCTGCTTCACGTCGACGGCGCGGCCTTTGTAGGTGAAGCTCGAATTGCGCGCGATGACGAACAGCCAACGGATGCGTGACAGTTCCGTGATGATGTCCTCCACGACACCATCAGCGAAGTATTCCTGTTCCGGGTCGCCGCTCAGATTCAGGAACGGAAGGGCGGCGATGGATGGGCTGTCGGGGAGGGCCAGCACAGGTGCAAGAGGCTCGTTCGGTCTTGACGCTCTCAGCCTGCAAGGCGCCGGTCGGCTGTTGCGCCTCGCTGACGTCGCCGACAAACCGGAATCCCTTGCGGGGAACGGTTCGGATCAGGCGCTGTTGCTCGCCACTATCGCCGATAGCCTTGCGTACCGCATTGATGTGACTGGTCAGGGTCGATTCCGAAACGATCCTGCCGCCCCATACCGCGTTCAGCAGGTCGTCCTTGGTGACGACGCGCTCGCGGTTCTGCACCAGGTAGAGCAGCAGGTCGAAGACCTGTGGCCCCATGGCGACCGCCTCGGTCCCTCGGGTGAGCTCGCGCCGCTCAGGGTCGAGTACGTAATCTTCGAATAAAACTTGCACTTCGGCGCTCCGCGCGACCCGGCGTGGACAGGATAGCACCTCCGCTTGGACGAATAACCAAGACAATCTGAAGAGCAATTCAAGGGCGCCGCAAAGTCTTCCGGCCCGCCGGCAGGCATTCTCCGCCTGCACATCAACAGCCCGATGACGGGCCACGAACGGAGAGCAGGCCATGAAGATCGTCATTATCGGAGGCACCGGGCTCATCGGAACGAAGCTCGCGAAGCGGCTGCGCGAGAAGGGGCACGACGTCCTGGCGGCTGCACCGAATACCGGCGTCAACACCATCACCGGGGAAGGGCTGGCCGAGGCGCTGAAAGGTGCCGAGGTCGTCGTCGACGTGGCGAACTCGCCGTCGTTCGAGGACCGGGCGGTCATGGAATTCTTCGTGACGGCTGGCCACAACCTCCTTGCCGCGGAAGCTGCCGCCGGCGTGAAACATCACGTTGCGCTGTCGGTGGTCGGGTCCGACCGCCTTCCGGACAGCGGCTATCTCCGCGCCAAGATGGCGCAAGAAGATCTCATCAAGCGGTCCACGATTCCGTACACGATCCTGCGCTCGACGCAGTTCTTCGAATTCGTCAACGGCATCATCAAGTCGGCTGGTGAAGGAACGATCCGCCTGTCACCCGCGCTTCTGCAGCCCATCGCGTCGGACGATGTCGTCGCTGCATTGGCTGATCTTACGGTCGGACCGCCGCTGAACGGCACTGTCGAGGTGGCTGGTCCCGAGAAGATTCCGCTCGACAAGCTCGCCCGCAAGGTTCTGGCCGCAAACCACGACGAACGTCAGGTGATCGCCGACGTTCACGCGCGCTACTTCGGCACGGAGTTGAACGACCAATCTTTGACGCCCGGCCAGAACCCGCGGATCGGCGCGATCCGTTTCGAAGAGTGGCTCGGCCACTCGTCGGCGCCACAGGTAGGCGAGAGCACAATCCAACGTACGCTTGAGACCAATTCCGATTTTAACATCAGAAATGGGAGACAAACATGAACGTACACGACACCTCACACTTCGGTGCACCGGCCCGCGACGAGTTGGTTCCGTCCCGCTACGCACTGAAGGTCGGCGAGATTGACGTGCTGGTGGTCAGCGATGGCGTGCTGCCGATACCGGCTAAGACGATAGCCCACAACGTCGACCCGGCCGTCCGGACAGCCTGGCTGGAGGACATGTTCCTGCCGCCGGAAATGCTCGACTGGCCGCTGAACGTGGTCGTGGTGCGCAGCGGCGGCCGGACCATCCTCGTCGACGCTGGGCTTGGGATGGACCCGGATTTGCACTTGCCGCAGGCGGGGCGGTTGGCGCAGCGACTGGAGGCCGCCGGCATCGATCTCGCATCCGTGACCGACGTGGTGCTTACCCACATGCACATGGACCACATCGGCGGGTTGCTGATCGACGGGGTGAAGGAGCAGCTGCGTCCGGACCTGCGGATCCACGTGGCGGCGGCCGAGCTCAAGTTCTGGGAGGCGCCTGATTTCTCTCGCGCCGTCATGCCGCAGGGATTTCCGGACGCGCTTCGGAAGGCAGCCAAGAAGTTCGTGAGCCTGTACCACAACCAGCTGCGGCCATTCGAGGAGGAGCACGAGGTTGCGCCGGGCGTGATCGTCCGTCGTACCGGCGGCCATACCCCGGGGCACGCCGTGGTCCGCCTCGCGTCAGGCGGCGACCGGCTGACCTTCGCCGGCGACCTCGTGTTCCAGGTCGGGTTCGATCAGCCCGACTGGCACAATGGCTTCGAACACGACCCCGAGGAATCGGCGCGCGTCCGCATCAATCTTTTGCGGGAGCTGGCAGCGAACCGCGAGGCGCTGGTGGCCACGCACCTGCCATTCCCGTCTGTCTGCCACGTGGCGGTCGCCGGCGACGGCTTTCGATGCGTACCGATCGTCTGGGACTACTGATCGCTTGTAGAGTTAGAACGGGCCGTTGCTATCGCCCGGAGCCAGCGGCTCCGGGCGTAGCTATTTTCAGTGTCGGCCTAGCCGACCGGGTTCGCCTTCTCATACGCGTCGATGATCTCGCCGCCGGTCGCGAACCAGACCTTGTCGTTCTTCTTCATCTCGGTGAGCGCGCGCTGCAGGTATTTGGCGCGCAGCGGCTGCCCGATGATCATCGGATGCAGCGGGATGCCCATGACGCGCGGGTGCTTGTCGCTGTCCGCCAGCAGGCCTTCGAACTGGTCCATCACCGAACGGTAGTACTGCTCGCCGGTGTAGCCCTTGCGGATGAACAGCGGGATGTCGTTGATCTCCATGCAATAGGGGATCGCGAGCATCTTTCCGCTCTTCACCTTCATGCGATACGGCTGGTCGTCGTTGTTCCAGTCGCCGCAATAGGTCACGCCCTGCTCGGCGAGGATGTCGAGCGTGTTGTGGGTCTGCGTCAGGCCGCTGCCGAGCCAGCCGCGCGGACGCCGCCCGGTGGCATCGCCGATCGTCTTGAGCACGTGGGCGATGACTTCCTTTTCCTTCTCGAGCGAAAGGCCGCCGAGATTTTCGCTGTTGGTGGTGCCGTGGCCCAGGAACTCCCAGCCGCGCTTCTTCATCTCCTGGATCACCTGGGGATGCTCGTCGCAGACCTGCGAGTTGAGCGCGACCGTCGCCTTGAGGCCGAGGCCGTCGAGCACGTCGGCCATGCGCCAGAGTCCGACCCGCATGCCGTATTCGCGCCAGGCGAAGTTGACGACGTCGGGCACGCGATTGGTCGGGTTGGGCGAGATGCCGGTGCCGACCGCGGAGTCGTAGTGCCAGACCTCGACATTGGGCGCGATCCAGATCGCCAGCGTCTTGCCGCCCGGCCAGGCGAATGGCTTGCGCTGGAAGATGAAGCTGTCGTCGTAGCGGTTTGAGCGTCGCATTTTGCCGAGTGTCTGCGCGTGGCTGATGGTGGGAGCAAGACCTGACAGGGCCAGTCCTGCGCTACCGGCGAGGAAGAGGCCTTTCCGGATGAAGTCCCTGCGGTGACTGATGTGCATGAGCGCCGTCCTTCTGTGAAGGGGAGGTTGCCTTGGCCCGGCAAGCCTAGCAGGCGGGCATGGCCGCGGAAGACGGGAGAACGCGCAAGCGGCATGCGGGCGGGCCCAGCCCGGCGGTAGGACTTTGGCGGTGACCCGTAGTTGCAGGCCGGGCCCGTCTGGCCGGGGTGCGGCGGATAAGTGATGGAAAACCGGCCCGGGATTGTGTAGGACCCGCCCGGCTTCCTATATGGGGAACGGGCCTCCCGGGTCCGAACGGACAAGGTTTCATGCTGACATTCATTATCGTTATTCACTTGATGATCGTGCTCGCCATGTGCGGGCTGGTTTTGCTGCAGAAATCGGAAGGCGGCGGGCTTGGGATCGGCGGCGGCGGTGGCGGCGGCTTCATGTCCAGCCGGGGCACCACCAACGTCCTGACCCGCTCAACCGCCATCCTGGCGGCCTGCTTCTTCTGTACCAGCCTGCTGCTGTCGGTGATCGCCGGCTGGAACCGTAATCCGACCTCGATCCTGCAGCGGCCGCCCGCGTCGCCGGGTGCGCCGGCGCCCAAGGCGCCCGGCGGCAACCTGCTGGATCAGCTCAAAGGGGAGCCAGCGCCCTCCGGGCCGCAGGTTCCACAGTCAAAATAGGGGATGCAACAGAGGGCCGGGTGACCGGCCCTCCGCCGTTATGGGCTGTCATGCACGCACCGAATGCCGAGTTGCAGAAGCGCCTGATGAGTCCGGGCCAATGGCCTGAGCGGACAGGAGAAACAGGACCAGAGATGAACGCTTTGCGGCCAATCCACAGGGCGAGAAGTCGCTCGTCGAATCGACCCTCGAGGGCTAAAGGTTAGGCCCCATGGCGCGGTACATCTTCATCACCGGCGGCGTGGTCTCCTCCCTTGGAAAAGGCCTCGCCTCAGCGGCTCTCGGCGCATTGCTGCAAGCGCGCGGCTACACCGTGCGGCTGCGCAAGCTCGACCCCTATCTCAACGTCGATCCCGGCACGATGTCGCCGTACCAGCACGGCGAGGTGTTCGTGACCGACGACGGCGCCGAGACCGATCTCGACCTCGGCCACTACGAGCGCTTCACCGGCCGCCCGGCGTCGAAGCAGGACAACATCACCACCGGCCGCATCTACCAGGAGATCCTCGCCAAGGAGCGGCGCGGCGACTATCTCGGCGCCACCATCCAGGTGGTCCCGCATGTCACCAACGCGATCAAGGAATTCATCCGCGACGGCAACGACGGCTACGACTTCGTGCTGTGCGAGATCGGCGGCACCGTCGGCGACATCGAGGGCCTGCCGTTCTTCGAGGCGATCCGCCAGCTCGGCAACGACCTGCCGCGCCACCAGGCGATCTACATCCACCTCACGCTGCTGCCGTTCATCACCGGCGCGGGCGAGCTCAAGACCAAGCCGACCCAGCACTCGGTGAAGGAGCTGCGCTCGATCGGCATCCAGCCCGACATCCTGCTGTGCCGCTGCGACCGGCCGATCCCGGCCGAGGAGCGCCGCAAGCTCGGCCTGTTCTGCAACGTGCGCCCGAGCGCGGTGATCGAGGCGCGCGACGCCGACAACATCTATGCGGTGCCCGAGGCCTATCACGCCGCCGGGCTCGATAACGAAGTGCTGGCCGCATTCGGGATCGAGCCGAAGGCGGAGCCCGACCTCTCGGTGTGGCGCACCATCAACGAGCGCATCCGCAATCCGGAAGGCGCGGTGACTATCGCGGTGGTCGGCAAGTACACCGGCATGAAGGACGCCTACAAATCGCTGATCGAGGCGCTCTCGCACGGCGGCATCTCCAACAAGGTCGCGGTCAAGCTCGACTGGATCGAATCCGAGGTGTTCGAGCGCGAGGACCCGGTGCCGTTCCTCGAGCACGTCAACGGCATCCTGGTGCCCGGCGGCTTCGGCCAGCGCGGCGCCGAGGGCAAGATCAAGGCGGCGCAGTTCGCGCGCGAGCATCGCGTGCCGTATTTCGGCATCTGCTTCGGCATGCAGATGGCGGTGATCGAGGCGGCGCGGAACCTGTGCGGCATCGACGACGCCAACTCCACCGAGTTCGGCAACACCGCGAACCCGCTGGTCGGCCTGATGACCGAATGGATGAAGGGCAACGAGCTGCAGAAGCGCGGCATGGAGAGCGATCTCGGCGGCACCATGCGGCTCGGCGCCTATCCGGCCGTGCTCCAGCGCGGCAGCCGCGTGGCCGAGATCTACGGCACGTCGGAGATCTCCGAGCGGCATCGCCATCGCTACGAGGTCAACACCAACTACCGCGGCCGGCTCGAGCAGCACGGCATGCGCTTCTCCGGCATGTCGCCGGACGGGCTATGCTGCCGGAGATGATCGAATACGAGGATCATCCCTGGTTCGTCGGCGTCCAGTTCCATCCGGAGCTGAAGTCGCGGCCATTCGAGCCGCATCCGCTGTTTGCCTCGTTCATCGAGGCGGCGGTGGTGAAGAGCCGGCTGGTCTAGTTGCTGGTTCAGCACCTGCCCGCCGCCTGATGCCGCCGGCCTCAGGCGGTGCTATGCTCTTCGCGCATAAGAAACTCTTGCGGGAGGATAGCCATGGCGCAGGTCACGCTGCTCGGTCGACGGCAGGGCGCGCACGCTCGACATCGACGATCCCGACATGCCGCTGCTCTATGCGCTGCGGGACGAGCTTGGCTTCAACAATCCGCGCTTCGGCTGCGGGCTCGGCCAGTGCGGCGCCTGCACGGTGCAGATCGACGGCAAGGCGGTCCGCTCCTGCGTGACGCCGGTTTCGTCTGTCGCCGATCGCAAGATCACGACGCTCGCCGGCATCGGCACGCCCGAGAAGCCGCATCCGGTGCAGGCCGCCTGGATCGAGGAGCAGGTCAACCAGTGCGGCTACTGCATCAGCGGCTGGATCCTCACCGCCGTCGAATTGCTCGACCGCAATCCGAAGCCGACCGACGCGCAAATCAAGGAGGCGTTCAACGACCTGATCTGCCGCTGCGGCACGCACAGTGCCGCACTCAAGGCGGTCAAGCGCGCCGCGCAGCAGGCGTGAGGGAGGGCATCATGAACGATATGACCCTCAATCGCCGCGCGTTCCTCACCTCCACCGGTGCGCTGGTCGTCACGCTGGCGTCGGCGGATTTCGCCGAGGCGGCGCACCCGACGGTAACGGCGCGGCCGCCGCTCAAGGGCGACCAGCTTTCGTCCTACATCACCATCGAGGCCGACGGCAGCGTCGTCGCGTACTACGGCAAGATCGACGGCGGGCAGGGGCTCGGCACCTCGATCGCGCAAATGGTCGCGGAAGAGATCGACGTCGCCTATGAGCGCGTGCGCGTGGTGATGGGCGACAGCGCGCTGACCCTCGACATGGGCGGCGCCAGTGCCGCGATCGGCGTGTCGCACGGCGGCACCATGCTGCGGCGCACCGCTGCCGAGACCCGCCGCCTGCTGGTTGAGATGGCGAGCGAGAAACTTGGCGTGTCCGCGAGCGAACTCACCGTCACCGATGGCGTCATCCATACCGCCGACAAGGCCAAGCGCGTCACCTATGCCGACCTGGTCGGCGGGCGCTATCTCGACCGGACCGTCAAGTGGAACGGGCGGCTGAGCAACGGCTTGCAGGTCGAGGTTCAGGCGCCGCTGAAGAAGCCGGCCGACTTCAAGATCATCGGCCAGTCGCTGCCGCGCAAGGACCTGCCTGGCAAGGTCTTCGGCACGCTCGAAATGGTCAACGACGTGCGGCTGCCCGGCATGCTGCACGCGCGCATGGTGCGTCCGGCGGTGGCGGGCGCGGTGCCGGTGAAGGTCGACGAGGCCTCGATCAGCCACATCGCCGGCGCCAAGGTCGTGTGGATCAAGGACCTGCTCGCGGTCGTCGCCGAGAAGGAATGGAACGCGGTCAAGGCGGCGCGCGCGCTCAAGGTCACCTGGTCGGAATCGAAGCCGCATTTCCCGGGCCACGAAAAGCTGTTCGAGCACATCCGCAAGGCGCCGATCGTCAAGCGCGAGTTCCAGCGCCAGAACGGCAATTTCGAGGAAGGCATCAAGCAGGCGGTCCGCATCGTCGAAGGCGACTACGAATTCCCGACCCAGTCGCATGCCAGCATGGGCCCGGCCTGCGCCGTGGCCGATGTGCGCGACGGCGAAGCGACGATCTGGACCTCGACGCAGAAGCCCTATGACTCGGCCTATTGCGTCGCCGAACTGCTCGGCCTGCCGAAGGAGAAGGTGCGCGCGATCTGGATGTTCGGCACCGGCTCCTACGGCCGCAACGAGCAGGGCGATGCGACGGCTGACGCCGCGGTGCTGTCGAAGCATCTCGGGCGGCCGGTGCGGGTGCAATACATGCGGCACGAGGCGCTCGCCTGGGACCCGAAAGGCACCGCCTCGATCAACCGCAGCCGCGCCGGGCTCGACGCCAACGGCAAGGTCATCGCCTACGAGAACATCAGCAAGGCGTTCTCCCGGCTCGACAACAACACCCGCGAGTCCCGCGCCGCCGACGTGCTGGCCGGGCAGTTGCTCGGGCTGCCGCTCAACCGGGCCGAGAGTTTCGAAATCCCGGTCGCGTCCTACACCTTCGAGCACGGACGGCTCGGCTGGGAGACCATCCCGCCGCTGATGGAGCGTGCGTCGCCGTTGCGCTCGACGCATCTGCGCGACCCCTACGGCCCGCCGATCCTGTTCGGTAGCGAATCCTTCATCGACGAGCTGGCGGCCGCGACCAACGCCGATCCGGTCGAGTTCCGGCTGCAATACCTCAAGCATCCGCGCGACCGCGACGCGGTGCGGATCGCCGCGGAAAACTACGGCTGGGAGAAACGGCCGTCGCCGCGCAACGACCAGCGCGACAAGGACGTCGCGGTCGGACGAGGCATCGCGTTCCGCCGGCACTTCACGACCTTCATCGCGCTGATCGCCGAGGTCCGCGTGCATCGCCGCACCGGCAAGCTCGATCTGCTGCGCTATGTCTGCGCCCATGACGTCGGGATGATCGTCAATCCGGACACGCTCAGGCACGTCATCGACCGCCAGCTGGTCTACGGCACCAGCCGCGCCATGGTCGAGGAGGTGCGCTTCGACGAGAAGATGGTGACCAGCGTCGACTGGGAGAGTTACCCGGTGATGCACATGGATGGGCTGCCGGAGAAGATCGACATCGTCTTGATCCGGCGGCCGGAGGAGCCGCCGTCGGGCGCCGCCGAGATGGCGCTCGGCCTGGTGCCGGCGGCGATCGGCAACGCCGTGTTCGACGCGACCGGGGTGCGGCTGCGCCGCGTGCCGTTCACGCCGGAACGCGTCAAGGCGGCGCTGGAGCGGGCCTAAGCGGGTGGCGTTGAGGTGCGGCACAATTGGCCGCTGGCCAGGTTGAGATCATAGGCGATCCGCTCGGCCACGATGCCGCGCGGGCCGACAACGATTTCGCTCGTGCCGGTCAGCCCGATCCCCGGCGCCTCGCGCCAGAACTGAAGCCCAAGCGTATCGATGATCGGGCCGCTCAGGATGAATGCAACGTCGCGCCGCTTCATCGCACCGGCGCGCGCGAAGCGCTCGTGCAGCAGGGTGAAGTAGCGTGGCAAGGATGTGCGCGCGAACCGGCCGACCAGGGGATCATCGAAGAGAAAATCAGGCGCGGTGGCGCGGAGGATCAAATCCGCATCGGCTTCGGCCCAGCCCCTGAGGTAAGTGTCCAGGAGCCAGTCCTCGGCGCACTTCCAATCGCGCAGGTACTTCCAATCGCGTAGGTCATGGCGCACCAGCATGGACGTGTTCCCTGGCTCCGAACGTTATGGGGCCAGCGCCACTTTGGCTGCGGATGCGGGTGCGTTAAATCAGCCTGACGTCTCACAGGTGCGGTTCCACACGCTCGTGCCCGGGGGCCGCTAAACCCCTCGCGTGCTGCGGACTTTTCGCTGCCGGACAACGCCGGGACGGTCCCGGGACTGAAGTATCTTTCCGCCGTTGACCGGCCGCGGCCGGGACGCCATGGTCCCTCCCATGTTGAAAACCGACCCTGAGCCCAGTCCCGTCGTCACCGTCGGCCCGACGCGCTTCGGCAATGCGCTGCCGCTCGCGCTGATCGCCGGGCCGTGCGCGCTCGAGAGCCGGGCGCATGCGCTCGAAATGGCGTCCGCGCTGAAGGAGATCGCCGCGCGGCTCGGGATCGGCCTCGTCTACAAGACCTCGTTCGACAAGGCGAACCGCACCAGCGCGCGCAGCGCCCGCGGCATCGGGCTCGACGCCGCGCTGCCGATCTTCGCGGAGATCGAAATCGTCGCTCGGCGTGCCGGTGCTCACCGACGTGCACGAGGCCGAGCAATGCGCGCGGGTCGCGCAGGCGGTCGACGTGCTGCAGATCCCGGCGTTCCTGTGCCGGCAGACCGACTCTGCTCGCCGCGGCCGCCGCCGACCGGCCGCGTGGTCAACGTCAAGAAGGGGCAGTTCCTGGCGCCGTGGGACATGGCCAACGTCGTCGCCAAGATCACCGGCGCCGGCAATCGCAACGTGCTGGTGACCGAGCGCGGCGCGTCGTTCGGTTACAACACGCTCGTCTCCGACATGCGCGCGCTGCCGATCCTGGCGCGCTCGACCGGCGCGCCGGTCATCTTCGACGCCACGCATTCGGTGCAGCAGCCGGGCGGGCAGGGCACCTCCTCCGGCGGCGAGCGCGAATTCGTGCCGGTGCTGTCCCGCGCCGCGGTCGCGGTCGGCGTCGCCGGCGTCTTCATCGAGACCCATCAGGATCCCGACAAGGCGCCCTCCGACGGCCCCAATATGATTGCATTGAAGGATCTGGAAGGTCTGATTCGATCACTGCAGGCGTTCGATCGTCTTGCGAAGTCGACCGGCTGAGGCGCCATTAGCGCGCAGCCAAGGGGGAGGGACTGTTATGGCGCTGCAATCGCTGGCCGGGCTGCCGGCATTCCTGTTGTATTTCTGCGTGTCGCTCGTTGCCGTGGTCCTCTACGCGATCGTCTACGCCTGGATCACGCACCACGACGAATATGAGCTGATCCGCCGCAACAACGCCGGCGCCGCCATTGCGCTCGGACTGAGCATGCTGGGCTTTGCGCTGCCGGTCGCGAGCGCGGTCGCGCATGCCGCCGACATCGTCGACTGCATCATCTGGAGCATCATCGCGCTGCTCGTTCAGATCATCGCCTACTACGTCGCGCGCATCCCGGTGCCCGATCTGTCCGAGCGAATTGAGGACGGCGAGATGGGCGCCGCGATCTGGCTCGGCCTCGCCTCGGTCACCGCCGGCGTGCTGAGCGCGGCCTCGATGACCTGGTGAGCGCGCCGTGAAACGCTCCTCGCAAGTCGCCTTGCTGCTGATGGGCGCGACCGGGGTCGGCGCCTCGGCCTACGCCATGACGCCGCCGAACTGTCCTCCGGCCGGCACTCCGCCGGCGGCGACGGCGCCCGGCCGTGCCGGGCGCAGCGGCCGCCCGAGGGATGCACGCCGCGGCGGTCCTCGGGCAGCTCCGGCAGCGGCTGGACGCGCACCAACAGCAGCAGCCACTGGTCGCGTCCGGCGTTCACACGGACCGCGACGCCGACCACGGCGCGACCGGCGCACAACGCCGGTGACGCGGCCCGGCACGACGCCGACGACCCGGCCCAGCACGCCCAGCGTTCCACGCAGCGGCTTCGGCTCGACCGGTCGCTCGACCTCGGTTTCGAGTTGAGGGCCCGTGCGCCGGGTCGCCTGCGAGGAGCGCGCGGACTGGCGCGGCATCGCCGAGCAGACCGGCTTCGCGTTCCACACCATCAATGGCGAACCCTATTGGGACGAGCGCGCCTACTACGCCTTCACGCTGGAGCAGATCGAGCGCGACATCGAGGCGCCCACCGCCGAACTCGATGAGATGTGCCGCGAGCTGGTCGAGCGCGCAGTGGCCGACGATCGAATCCTGAAGCTCCTGCGGATTCCTCCGGCGTTCTGGAACTGGATCGCGGCGAGTTTCAAGCGCGGCGATCCGAGCCTCTACGGCCGGTTCGACCTGCGCTACGACGGGCAAGGTCCGGCCAAGCTTCTCGAATACAATGCCGACACCCCGACCGCCGTGTTCGAGACCGCGGTGTTTCAATGGAAATGGCTGGAAGACGCGATCGAGCGCAAGCTCCTCGACCACGATGCCGATCAATTCAATTCGCTGCATGAACGCCTGATCGAAGGCTGGCGGGCGATCGGCAAGGGCCGCCTGCTGCATCTCGCCGGCATGCTCGACACCCCGGAAGACCAGGGCACGCTCGCCTATCTGCAGGACTGCGCGCACCAGGCCGGGCTGGCCACATCGATGATCGAGATGGAAACGATCGGCCGAACGCCGACTGGGTCTGTTCATCGACGAGAAGAACGTTCCGATCGATTTTCTGTTCAAGCTCTACCCCTGGGAATGGATGATGCGCGAGGCGTTTGGTCAGTACTTGCCGGGCGCGTCAACGCAGTTCGTCGAACCGCCGTGGAAGGCGATCTTGTCGAACAAAGGCATCTTGCCGCTGCTCTGGTCGATGTTTCCCGGCCATCCCAACCTGCTGCCGGCCTATTTCGATGATGACGAAAAGGCGGCCGAGCTGGGCGCCTCCTATGCGCGCAAGCCGCTTTACTCGCGGGAGGGCGCCAACATCGATTTGGTGGTCGCGGGCAATACCGTCGATCAGGATTCGGGCCCTTACGGCGGCGAAGGGTTCGTGCGCCAGGCGCTGGCGCCGCTGCCTCAATTCGACGGCAACTACGCGGTCCTCGGCTCCTGGATCGCCGCCGGCCAGCCTTGCGGGCTTTCGGTGCGGGAGGATGCAAGCCCGATCACCAAGAATTCCTCGCGCTTCCTGCCGCACGCCATCGTCGGGTAGGGGGATTGCGCAAATCGCTGTTGCAATTGCCGTATCCGCATTGTCCAAGCATGCGAAACGGCCCGGGCAGAGCGGTTGAGCGGCCCTGACACCTAGCGAGCAAAGCCATTCCGCCCGTCCTGAAAATCGTCTTTCTGGTCGTCTTCGCGTCGACGCTGTTCAGCCGCGTCGTCGATCCGGTGGTGCCGCAGATCGCGGCCGACCTCCTGGTCGACGTGAAGATGGCGGCGCTGCTGTCGACCGCGTTCACCTTGCCTTACGCGCTGACCCAGCCGGTGCTCGGCACCATCGCCGATTTCGTCGGCAAGACGCGGCTCATGAACATGAGCCTGCTGATCGTGTCGATCGCCGCGCTGATCTGCGCGGTCGCGACCAGCTTTGAACTGGTGTTCGGCATGCGCGTCCTGGCCGGCTTGATCGCAGGCGGCGTGTTTCCGGTCGCGATGGCGCTGGTCGGCGACCTGGTGCCGATCCATCAGCGGCAGGTGATGATCGGGCGGCTGCTCGCGGTCGGTCTCACCGGCAATGTGCTCGGCGCAGCCATCGCCGGCGTGATCGGCGACCTGTTCGGCTGGCGCGGCATCTTCGCGGTGATCGGCGGCTTCGGGCTGATCATCACCATCGCCGCGTTTTACATCCTGCGCAGCTTCCCGGTGCCGAAGCCGCGGCCGAAATTCAATCTCGCGGCGGTGAAGGCGAACTACCAGCGGCATCTTCGCCGATCCGCGCGCCAAATTCTGCTTCGGCTCGGTGTTCTTCGAAGGCATCTTCATCCACGGCATCTTTCCGTATGTCGCGATCCTGCTGCTCGCCAGCGGCGAGGCGCGCGCATCGATCGCGGGTGCTGGTGATCGGCGCATTCGGGCTCGGCGGCGTGATCTATTCGCTGTCGGTGCCGGCGCTGGTCAATCATTTCGCGGAGCGCAAGCTGATGCTGATCGGCGGCACGCTGGCCGCCGCGGCACTTGCGCTTCGCCGCGCTGCACTTTCCCTGGGGCGCGCAAGTCGCGATCTTCGGCATGTTCGGCTTCGGCTTCTACCTGCTGCACGGCTGCATCCAGGTGCACGTCACCGACCTGTCGACGACCGCGCGCGGCGCGGCAACGTCAGCTGCATTCAAGCTTCTTCTTCATGGGGCAGGCGGCCGGACCGGTCGTCTATGGCTTCGGCTATACGCACGGCAGCCTCGAATGGCTGATGTTCCTCGGGGCGGCCGTCGTCCTGGTGATCGCCTTCGTCTGCGCGCGGTATCTGCGGTTCCGCAAGGCGCCACCGCCTCCGCCGCCGCCATCCCCGACTTGACAGCGGACTTGTGGAACCGCACCAAAATGCCCATTATCAAGGCGTACGCTCTGGGGTGCCGCGGGATCGCGGCTGAGATCACACCCACGAACCTGTCTGGGTAATGCCAGCGAAGGGAGCAGCTTCTTGAACTCGGTTCCAGCACGCTTCGGCACATCGCCCAAATCCGCGCCCAAGGTCGCCATCATCGGCGCCGGGGTGATCGGGCTTGGCATTGCCTGGCGGCTGGCGGCCAAGGGCGCAACGGTCGAGGTGTTCGACCGCGGCGCGGCGGGCAGCGGCGCCAGCCATGCCGCCGCCGGCATGCTCGCCGCCTGCTGCGAGGCGGAGCCGGGCGAGGATGCCCTGGTCGCGCTCGGACGCGAAAGCCAGGCGCGCTGGCCGGCGTTCGCCGCGGAACTGCTGAAGGCTTCCGGCATCGATGTCGAACTGCGCACGGAGGGCACGCTCGTCGTCGCGCTCACCGCCGACGACCAGGCGCGCATCCACCATCATCTTGCCCATCAGAAGAAGCTCGGGCTGCCGCTGGAATGGATTTCCGCCGCCGAGACGCGGCGGCGCGAGCCGCATCTCGCCGGCAAGCTCGCGGGCGCGGTGTGGTCGCCCGGAGGATCATCAGGTCGACAACCGCAAGCTCGCGGCCGGGCTGCGCATCGCGGCGGAAGCGGCCGGCGCGACCATCCACGAGCACACGCCGGTGAAGGATATTTCGATCGCGGGCGGCCGCGCCGACGGCGTCGTGCTCGCCGACGGCAGCGAAGGTGCAGGCCGACGTGGTCGTGCTGGCGGCCGGCGCCTGGTCGCGCAGCATTGGCGGGCTCGCGCCCGAGCTGCGTCCGCCGGTGCGCCCGATCAAGGGCCAGATGCTGGCGCTCAAGATGGACCCGGCGGCGCCGCTGATCACGCACGTGATCTGGGCGCCGGGCGTCTACATGGTGCCGCGCCGCGACGGCCGGCTGATCGTCGGCGCCACCGTCGAGGAGAAGGCGTTCGACACCTCGCTCACCGCCGGCGGCCTGCTGACGCTTGCTGGAGGCGGCGTGGCGCACGATCCCGGCGATCGAGGAACTGCCGATCGACGAAATGTGGGTCGGGCATCGGCCGGGCAGCCGCGACGACGCGCCGATCCTCGGGCCCGGCCCGGTCGCAGGGGCTGATCTACGCCACCGGCCATCACCGCAATGGCATCCTGCTGGCGCCGGTCACGGCCGACGCCGTCGCCAGGCTGGTGCTGGAGGGCACGCTCGAACCGGCGATCCGGCCGTTCGGGATCGAGCGGTTTGCGCCGCCGGCGCGAAGAGCTGCGGAATAGGGTCAAGGCCATGACGCAAGCCACTCTCAACGCTCAGATTCGGCTCAACGGCCAGGACGAGCCGCTCACCGCGGCGACGCTCGCCGCGCTGCTCGACGGAGAAGGCCGTCGACGCCGGCCAGAAGGGCATCGCGGTGGCGCTCAACGGCGCGGTGGTGCCGCGCGCCGAGTGGCCGACGACGCGGCTCAATCCCGGCGACAGCGTCGAGATCGTGCGCGCCCGGCAGGGCGGCTGAGCTTGGAGTTTGGAGTTGCTGCAATGTCCGATCCGCTGATCATCGCCGGCCGCGAGTTCCGCTCCCGGCTGTTCCTCGGCACCGCCGGCTATCCGAACCGGAAGATCATGCTCGACTGCGGTCGCCGCGAGCGGCAGCGAGATGGTCACGGCCTCGATCCGGCGCATCAGCCTCGCCGGCGACGACGAGAGCCTGGCCGACCTGATCCCGAAGAACATCCACTTCCTGCCCAACACCGCCGGCTGCCAGACCGCCAAGGACGCGATCCTCACCGCCGAGCTGGCGCGCGAGGCGCTCGGCACCAACTGGGTGAAGATCGAGGTGATCGGCGATCGCGAGCTGCTCTATCCCGACACCGAGGAACTGATCAAAGCGACCGAAGCGCTGGTGGCGAAGGGCTTCGTCGTGCTGCCGTACTGCACCGAGGACCCGGTGGTGTGCCGCAAGCTCGCCGATGCCGGCGCCGCGGCGGTGATGCCGCTCGGTTCGCTCGATCGGCTCCGGGCTTGGCATTCGCAATCCGCATCTGATCGAGCTGGTCTGCGCGCGCTCGCCGGTGCCGGTGGTGCTCGATGCCGGCATCGGCACCGCGTCCGACGCCGCGCTCGCCATGGAGCTCGGCTGCTCGGCGGTGCTGCTCAACACCGCGGTGTCGAAGGCGCAGGACCCGGTGCTGATGGCGAAGGCGATGCGCGCCGGCGTCGAAGGCGGGCGCGCGGCGCGGCTCGCCGGGCGGATTCCGAAGATCGCCCATGCGGAGCCGTCGAGCCCGCAATTCGGCCTCGTCGGAACGTGAGGCTGCCGCACCCGCCGCTGCTCCTGGTCACCGACCGCCGGCAGGCGCGCAAGCCGCTGACCGAAGTGGTGGCGGCGGCGCTGGCGGCCGGATGCCGCTGGGTCAGCGTGCGCGAGAAGGACCTGCCGGAGGACGACCAGATCGCGCTGGTGCGCCTGCTGCTGCCGATCGCGCGGCGCAACGGCGCGCGGCTGACCCTGCATGGCGATGCGGCGCTGGCGAAGGCCGCCGGCGCCGACGGCGTGCATCGTGTCGGCCGGCACGGCGACGCGGCGGCGAGCCGCAAGCTGCTCGGGCCCGACAAGCTCATCGGCGTGTCGATCCACACCGCGATCGAGGCGGCGGCGGTCGATCCCGCGATCGCCGACTATGCGATCGCCGGGCCGGCCTACGAGACCGCGAGCAAGCCCGGCTACGGCCCGGAGATCGGCCGCAAGGGCCTGGCCGATCTCGCCAAGAGCGCGCGCGTGCCGCTGGTCGCGATCGGCGGGCTCAACGCCATGCGCGCCGCCGAGGTGCTGGCGGTCGGCGTCTCGGGGATCGCGGTGATGGGCTCGATCATGCGCGCCGCCGATCCGGGGCAGGAGACGAAGGCGCTGCTGTCGACGGTGGCGGGGACGGTACGCTAGGGCGTGTACTTACGTCATGCGCCGGAGCGGACTGGAAATGCTCACTCCGAGCCTGTCCGCTTCTGATCCAAAGCGAACATTCGACATCGCGACGGTAACGCTGTAACGTCCCCCCACGGTCAAGCAGAGTCCTTGGCCGGTAGCTGCCCAAAAAACGGCGACGTACCGAAGTCCCCGCTTCCTCAATTGGCAGCTCTGGTGCCGTCGGTTGGCACGGTTTCAAACCTGAAATCGATCTTGTTCGGATCGCGGGTGCCCGCCGGGCCCGCGTTCACGCGTTCCTGTTGCGATCAAGCTTTTCAGTCCTAGGAGGACACACGCCATGCTGCTCATCGTCTACTACATCGCCATCATGCTGATATTGAATGTCCCCACAGTCTAGATAGGATTTGCAGTAGAAAGCCAATTTGGCTCGACCGTCAGCCTGATGGTTTTTCTGTCGCTCTATTTCTTGTCGCTTTGGGGGGCTTGGGTGGGTACGGTGTGGCTGACCAGTAGAATTCCATCGTAGCCGCTCAGCAACCGCTCGGGGCCTTCGGTTTCAATATCTTCGCTGCGGATGCGGCCGATGCGGACCTGCGCGCGGTGGGCGATGCCGGCGTGATCGAGCGCTTCGTAGATCGACTTGTACGCGTCGTGGTGCTCGGCGTACTTGCCGACGACGGCGATGCTGATCTCGCGATCCGGATCGCGCAGCCGCCGCAGCAGCTCGCGCCAATCCTCCAGATCCGGCTCCGGCGTTTTGAGGCCCAGCTTGTTGCAGATCAGCCGGTCGAGATTGTTATCCACCAGGCTGAGCGGCACTTCGTAGATCGAGAAGTCCTTGTCCTTCTCCTCGATCACCGCGTCGATCGAGATATTGCAGAACAGCGCGATCTTCTCGCGGTCATCGCGGCTCAGCGAGTGCTCGGTGCGGCAAATGAGGATGTCCGGCTGAATACCGATCTGGCGAAGCTGGCCGACCGAGTGCTGCGTCGGCTTGGTCTTGAGCTCCTTGGCCGCCTTCAGATACGGCACGAGCGTGAGGTGAATGTAGAGGCAATTCTCTTTGCCGACGTCGAGCGCGAACTGGCGGATGGCTTCCAGGAACGGCAGGCTTTCGATGTCGCCCACCGTGCCGCCGATTTCGGTGATCACGACATCGACGTGCTCGTTGCGATCTTCGGCCAGCTTGGCGATGACGCTTTTGATTTCATTGGTGATGTGCGGAATCACCTGCACCGTTTTGCCCAGGAACTCGCCGCGCCGCTCTTTGTTGATCACCGACTGGTAAATCTGGCCCGTCGTGTAGTTGGAATCGCGCGTGAGCGGGCTGTGCGTGAATCGCTCGTAGTGGCCCAGGTCGAGGTCGGTTTCGCTGCCGTCATCGAGCACGTAGACTTCGCCGTGCTGGTAGGGGCTCATCGTGCCGGGGTCGACGTTGATGTACGGATCGAGCTTCTGCATCCGCACGGAGAGGCCGCGCTTTTCGAGCAGCATGCCGATCGACGCGCTGGTGAGCCCTTTGCCGAGCGAGCTGACGACGCCACCGGTGACGAAGATGTGTTTGGCCATGCGTGCGCACCTTCCTGGTAGAAGCTGATCCGTGTGAGGGGCCACGACATCCGCGAGCGAACCCGATCAATGTCATTCTAGCGTCGCCGAGTTGCGGCGGGCATCCCCCGGCGCGTTCAGCTGAAGAATTGGCCGGCACCGACTGGTGAGAACGCGTTCTTGAAATGCTCGATCGTCGGACGCCGTGCAGTTTTCGGGCCAGGTGATCGCGACGACATCGAAGCGGGCCGCGTGTTGCAGCAGGCCGTGCGACTTTGAGATAGGCCAGCGCGGCCTGCGTCATGCGGCGTTGTTTGACGCGTCGATCGCATCGGCCGGGTGGCCGGCGTCGGTCGAGCGTGCGCGTTTTGACTTCGACGAACACGACCGTGCGGCCGTCGACGGCGATGATATCGAGCTCGCCGAGGCGCGAGTCGAGGCCGCGTGCCAGGATGCGATAGCCGAGGCGTTTGAGAAATCGCGCGGCCGCGTCCTCGCCGCGTTGCCCGAGCGACTTCTTTGGAAACCGCTCGGCGAGCCAGGAACGCAGGCCCATGGCGGACTATTCCTCTTTGCCGTCGCGGCGGCGTTCTTTGAGCCGCACCGCTTTGCCGACGCGGTCGCGGAGGAAGTACAGCTTCGCCCGGCGGACCACGCCGCTGCGAACCACTTCGATCTTTTCGATCTTCGGCGAGTGCAGCGGGAACTTGCGCTCGACGCCTTCGTTGGCGACGATCCGGCGAACCGTGAACATCTCGCGGCTGCCGGAGCCGCTGCGGGCGATCACGACGCCGGTGAAGATTGAGCGACCAGACCTCGCCGGTGCGGACCTCGAACTCCTGGCGCAATCGGAGGCCGTACTTCGGCCCTTCGCTGAGCAGGGCTAGCAACGTGTGGGGGACGCTCATGGGTGACTCGTTCGGAACATACCCCGTACTATACGTAGTATAGTCCAGCATTACAAGGCATGACCCGGTATCTGCGCTGACCGTGTGGATAGGCCCGTTTGCGCGACTGATCTGGGCGCCACGCAACCCATCCGAGTGTTTGCTGACACCACGGGGTGTCCGGAAACACTCCGATGGAGACAAGGGTGGAGACGAGGGGAATCGAACCCCTGACATCTACCTTGCAAAGGTAGCGCTCTGCCAACTGAGCTACGTCCCCGAAGGGAGTCATCAGGATAGCGCTCAGCGCAAACGATTGCCGATCGATTCGCTGGCGGGGGGTCCGGACCGAGGCACTCGGCTGCCGGTATCTAGTCTGATGGGCATGCGGTCTCCTCGTCTTCGGTTCGGTACGTTCCTGGCACCCCACCACCCGCTGGGCGAGAACCCGACGCTGCAGTTCCAGAGCGATCTCGAACTGGCGACACACCTCGACCACCTCGGGTTCGACGAGTTCTGGTGCGGCGAGCACCACTCGCACCGGTTGGGAGATGATCGCGTCGCCCGAGATGTTCCTTGCCGCTGCGGGCCAGGTCACCAACACCATCAAGCTCGGCACCGGTGTCGTGTCGCTGCCGTACCACCACCCGTTCAACGTTGCCCAGCGCATCGTGCAGCTCGACCACATGACCAAGGGCCGGGCGATGTTCGGAAGCGGTCCGGGTGCACTGCCCAGCGACGCCCGCACCATGGGCATCAGCCCGATGCTGCTGCGCGATCGGCAGGACGAGGCGATGGGTGTCATCATCCGCCTGCTCAACGGCGAGGAGCGGTTCAGCTACGACAGCGATTGGTTCACGCTGCACGAGGCTGCTCTGCAGATCCTTCCGATCCAGGAACGAATGCCGATGGCCACCGCATCGAGCATCAGTCCCAGCGGAATGCAGATTGCCGGCAAGTACGGCATCGGTGTGCTCTCGATCGCGTCGACCAGCGCCGAGGGTCTCCAGGCGCTGCCGACTCAGTGGAGCTTTGCCGAGGAAGCGGCCGCGGCGCACGGCACGACGGTCGACCGTCGCGACTGGCGCGTCTTGATGAGTTGGCACATCGCGGAGACCAAGGAGCAGGCCCGGCGAGAGTCTGTTCATGGGCTGCATCGTTGGCACAACGAGTACAACGTGCGTGTGCTGGGCCGGCCGGGGGCAATGCACGTCGAAGATCCGTGGGATCTGCTCGATCAGGTCGCGGAGAGTGGCGCAGAAGGTGGTGGCGCGGCAGTCATCGGAACGCCCGACGATCTCATCCAGGCGATCGAAAAGCTGCAGGAACTGACCGGAGGGTTCGGTGTCGTCCTGGGCTTCGCACACGATTGGGCCAACCGGGAAAACGCCCGGCGCTCGTGGGATCTGGTAGCTCGATATGTCATTCCGGCCCTCAACGGCTCCGTGCGGCCGATGCAGGCGTCCGCCGACTACGTCGAGGACAACAAGGCGGAGTTGATCGGCGGAGCGTCTGCCGCGGTGATGAGCAAGATCATGGCTCACGAAGGCGCTGCAGCGGCAATGGCGACGACGATGACGCAGATGGCCGAACGAGCTGCGGCGCGGAAGGCAAAGAACGAAGACCCGGCGAACGATCCCACATTCCGCCCGGGCGCCGGCCTGCCGAACGCCTGACGACGGTCCCTTCCGAATCGTCCGTGACGATATGAGCCCTCGGGCGCCCAGCGACCTGGGCGATCTGGGCGCCACACTCCAACGAAACCGCAGAGACGCACGGCGAGACTGGCACCCAGATCCGCTGACGCGGCGCTGAAACGTCACGGACGATTCAGCACGCCGCCGGTCAGTCGTCCTTCAGCGCCACCGCGTTTGGGGTGACGTTGATCTTCGGCTCGTACTCGGCAACGTCGACGATTCGTCCCTCCCCGAGGTACTTGGCTCGCAGTTCGGTACGACACGAGTGGCACGGCCCATAGAAACGTTCGTCAGCACTGGCGCCACAACGTGGGCAGGTGATGGTTGCGGTGTCGGTCAAGCGGACGCCGAGTTCTTCAGCATCGACCCTGAACACGCACCGGTGTGTTCGCCGTGATCCATGAACACCTCGCCGTTGACCAGCGTGTAGTCGTAGCCCGTCGCGCCCTGCACATACCGCCCGGCTCCATGGGGGAAGTCGTACACATACGACGGCACGTGCAGGTCGAGCGCATCGAAGTCGATCACGTTCACGTCGGCGAAACTACCCGCTGTCAGTCGGCCACGGCCGGTCAATCCGAACAGATCGGCGGTGTCGCTGGTGAGCCGGCGAACGCCCTCCTCCGGGCTCCACCGTTGACGTTCGCGGATCCAGTACGACAGGAGAAAGGTCGGCTGGCTGGCATCGAGTATCTGACCGACGTGGGCACCGGCGTCGCCCAAGCCGAGCGTGACGAGCTTTTCGTCGAGCATGTGCTCAACGGCCGCCAGAGACTGGTTGAGGAACGGGAAGCTGCACATCAACGCACCGTCGCTCTCGAGCTGCAGCTCGATGTACGCAGCTGCGGCGCTGATGCCGCGATGGTGGGCGACAGCGGCGAGCGAGGTGGACGGATCGAGGTCGTAACGCGCCCGCCCGTGCGAGCCGTCGAGCTGGTTCACGATGAACAGCTGAGCGAGGTCGACACTCGGTGGCGTCGTGTCGGCCGACTCGATCAATCGCGCTCGAGTTACCGGATCGCGCAGGGCCACCAGCTTGTGGCCGTTGCGCATCGCGCGTAGTTCGCGCCAGCACGACGCACGATCGAACGGACTGCGGGTGTCGAGGCTGAACAGCACGCCGACGCTGCGAGCGGTGGTCTGCGGCCGGACGTTGGCGCCACGAGTGTTCTCGTGCTTGGCGAGCTCGATCACCTGGGCATACAGGTCGGGACGACTGTCGTGTTGCAGCAGACCGAAGCTGACCGGCCGGCCGCTGCGCCTGCTGGCCTCTCCCATCCATGCCATCTCGGCGCGGGTGCCTGGGATGCCGGCGTCGTCGCGATCGTCTTCGCCGATGCGGCTGGCGCTCTCGAACACGCCGGCGCCATGGCGCCCGAGCACGTCGGCGAACGCGTAAAGCTCGGCGGGCTCGGCGTACGTGCCTGGCACAGGGCGCCCATCCGGCACGTTGTGCAGAATCGTGCGGCTGGTGCTGAAGCCCAATGCTCCCCCGCGCATCGCCTCGGCGAGCAAGTCGGTCATGGTCGCCAGATCGTCGGCGGTCGGCGGAGCCTGCCCGATGCCGCGTTCGCCCATCGCGTATTGACGCAGCGCGCAGTGGCCGACCATGCCGCCGACGTTGAGGCCCTTTGGCATGCGGCCGACGCTGTCGAGGTACTCCCCGTAGGTCACCCAATCCCACACCAAGCCATCGAGGATTGCGTCGCGGGGAATGTCTTCGACGCTCTCCATCATGGCTGCCAGGATCTCGCGGTCTTCGGGCTTGCACGGGGCGAAGGTGACGCCACAGTTGCCCATCACCACGCTGGTGATGCCGTGGTAACAGCTGCTGGATCCGATCGGATCCCAGGCGAGCTGGGCATCGAGGTGAGTGTGGATGTCGACGAAGCCGGGTGTGACGATACGGTCCGCGGCATCGATGACCCTGCTCGCAGTTCCGACGATGTCGGGAGCAACGTCGACGATGTGGTCGTTGATGATCGCGACATCGGCCAACCGCGCTGGTGCGCCGGTGCCGTCGATCACCGTGCCGCCGCGTATCAATATGTCGAAGGTACCCACCTGCCGTCCCCCGTCGTTGTGGCTCCTGACAAGCCGAACTCGCACCGTATCTGGACGAGTTCGCCACAATATCTGGGCGTCGCCCTCCGGTCGACATCCGGATGGTTCCAGTTTCGTTACACCGGGGACGAGTCAACCTCGCATCGCGGCACCCGCGTCGGCGCTGTGCAGCGCTTGCCCGAGGCGGGCCACCCCCTCGGCGACGTCGTCGTCGTCGTAGAACGCGTAGCTGAGTCGCAAGTGGTTGCCCAGCGCGCCGGTCGGCGAGAACTGTGCACCGTGGCGTAGGTCGACCCGATGCTGCTTGGCAATTGAACGCAGGGCAGAACCATCGGTGCCCGGCGGCAGGCGTAGCCACACGAAGTACCCACCGCTGGGGACGTCGTAGTGCACCCATTCGGGCATGTGCTCGCGCAGCGCTGAGATCATGGTCGCCGAGCGGCGGGCAAACGTCGCACGCAACCACTCGAGGTACTCCTGCTGCCAACCCATCCGCATCATCGCCGTCGACAGGCTCGAGGTCACGGGGTTGAGCCCACCTCCGCTGAGGATCAACCCGCTGTCGGCGAGCGAGGCGAGGCGATCGATCGAGCCATGGATCCACCCGAGGCGCATGCCCGGGGCGAGGATCTTGGAGAACGTGCCGATCGACAGGATCGGGCCCTCGTCGACATACGCCGACATCGAGGGGGGCATCGCACCGGCGGCGAACCTCAACAGGTGGTACACCTCGTCGGCGACGATCAACACGTCGGCCGCCGTCGCCGCGTTCACCAGTTCCTCGCGACGCTGCAACGACATCGTCACGCCGGTCGGGTTCTGGAACGCCGGGATCGTGTAGACGAAGGCCACGCGCTTGCCTTCTGCGCGGATCGACTCGACCACATCGGAGAGCGCGTCGACGACGAGACCGTCGCTGTCGATCGGCACGCCGCGGATCTCCAGACCGTGATCGCGAAACATCTGGAACGCCAGGAAGTAGGTGGGCTCCTCGACGATCACGACATCGCCGGGCTCGGTCAGCACTGTGCACAACATCTCGAGTGCCTGCGAGTTGCCGTTGGTGGAGAACAGTTGCTCGGGGCTCACCGGCACTCCGTACGCGTCGGTGAGGAACTCGCCGAGCGCGACGCGGTGGTATCCATCGCCCCACTCGGCGCCGTACTGCAGGAACTCGGGTGAGTCGTTGAACTGCATCTCCGCTGCGCGGCGCACGTAGTCGACCGGAAGGATCGCGTTGTTGGGCTGGCCGACGCCGAGGTCGATCACACCCTCGGGTACGACCACCTGCTGAAACTGGATCGTCGACACGGGTCTAACGTAGGCCCATGAGCGCCGCCGCTGGAACCACGGCCGAGATCGTCAGCGGGAGCTGCCATCACGATTGTCCCGACACGTGCGGATGGCATGTCACGGTCGACCGCACGGGGCCGACCCCGGTGGCGATGCAGATGCGCGGCAATCCCGATCACCCGTACAGCAAGGGCGAGCTGTGCCCGAAGGTGAACAAGTTCCTCGATCGCGTCTACAGCGACGAGCGCGTGCTGCATCCTTTGCGCCGCGTCGGGCCGAAGGGCGAAGGCCGGTTCGAGCAGATCACATGGGACGAGGCGCTCGCCGAGATCGCGTCGCGGTTCCACGAGATCATCGACCGCGACGGTGCCGAGGCGATCATGCCGTACAGCGACGCGGGCAACCAGAGCCTGCTGGCGATGGGCTTCCCCGAGCGGTTCTGGAATCGGTTGGGTGCGACCCGCGTCGAGCGATCCATCTGCGGACCGACCGTCGGCGCCGGGGTGAAGATGACCATCGGCACCACCAAGTGCCTCGACCCGATGGAGATCCGTCACTCGAAGCTGATCATCCTGTGGGGCACCAACACCAAGCTCACGAACCGCCATCTCTGGCCGACCATCGAAGCAGCCCGCGCCGACGGTGCCAAAGTTGTCGTGCTCGACCCCATCCGCACCACGACCGCCGAATCTGCCGACTGGTTCATCCAACCACGGCCCGGCACCGACATCGCGTTGATGCTGGCCGTGATGCACGTGCTGATCCGCGACGGCCTCACCGACAAGCAGTGGGTCGCCGATCACACGATCGGCTACGACGAGTTGGCACTGCACGTCGATGAATGGACGCCCGAACGCGCCGCTGCCACCTGCGGCATTGCATCCGAAGACATCGAGAAGCTCGCCGAGATGTACGGCACGATCCGCCCCGCTGTCATTCGCACGCTGATCGGTGCCGAGCATCACGAGAACGGTGCGATGTTCTTCCGCACACTCGCCTGCCTGCCGGCGCTGGTCGGCGCGTGGCAGGACCGCGGCGGCGGGTTGGCGCGATCGATCGGTGTCTGGACCGCGTCGGTGGTCGACGGTGCGGCACTTCAGCGGCCCGATCTGCTCGGCGATCGCCAGCCGCGGTGGGTCAACATGAGCCGTCTCGGCGAGACCCTGACCGAGTTGGCCAATCCGCCGATCAAGGGCCTGATGGTGTGGGGCTGCAACCCGTTGGTGATCGCCCCCAACAGCGAGAAGATCCGTGCGGGCGTCCTGCGCGACGACCTGTTCACCGTGGTGCACGAACAGTTCGTCACCGACACGGCACGTTATGCCGACATCGTGCTGCCGGCCACCACACAGATCGAGTCGGTCGACGTCGTCACGCCGTGGGGCCACCTGTGGCTGAGTTGGAACGAGCCGGCCATCGAGCCGTGCGGCGAGTCCGTCAGCAACAGCGAGATGTTTCGCAGGCTCGCTCGCGCCATGGGCTACACCGAACCGGCGCTGTACGACGACGACATGACCGTGATTCGTGACTCGATGCCCGGTGTCGACGTCGAGGAGCTGCGGCGAGTGGGTTTCATGAGGGTGCCGTACCCCGAGGACGGTCGACCGTTCGGTGATGGTGTGTTCCCCACCGCCAGCGGCAAGGTCGAGTTCGTCAGCGACGCGTTGGTCGCGATGGGTCAACCCGCACTGCCGACGTTCGTTCCTCCCGGCGAGGGACCGGGCTCGGTGTTGGCCGAGCGTTATCCGCTGCAGTTGATGACCCCGAAGCACCACACCAGGTTCCTCAACTCCGGGTACTCCGACATGCCAGGGCATGGTGGCCGCGAATCCGGACCGTTCGTCGAACTGTGCGCCGACGACGCTGACAGCCGAGGCATCACCGAGGGCCAGTCCGTGCGGGTGTTCAACGATCGGGCATCGGTCGAGGTGCCGGCTCGCATCACGCAGCGTGTACGACCGGGGCTCGTGTCGATCCCTTGGGGTTGGTGGAGTCGCCATCACGCCGATGGGATGGTCGCCAACTCACTGACCAACGACACGCTGACGGAATGGGGCGGAGGCGTTGCCTTCTACGACACCCTCGTCGAAGTCAGCGCCTGTTAATCCGCCAATCCATCCCGTCTGAGCAGGCACGCGGGGGTAGCCTGGGGAGATGGCAGGCGAGCTGATCTACGCGTTCCGAGTCATGCGCCTGCCGCTGCTCGATGCAGGTGGTGCGACCATCGGTCGGCTCGACGACATCGTCGTCATTCCTGGTCGCCCCGGAGTTGCTCCACGAGTGCTCGGTTTCGTGGCCACCAGTCAGCGCCGGCGGATCTTCGTCAATGCCGCCCGGCTGGCGGGGATCGACAGCGAGGGTGCCCGGCTGCGCAGTTGGGACGTCGACCTCAACCCGTTCAAGCCAAAGCCCGGCGAAGTGCTGGTCGGACGCGACATCATCGATCGTCGCATCGACGATGAAACGGTCAGCGATGTGGCGATGCGCGCAGGTGGCGACGGTCGCCAAACCTGGTGGGAGCTCACCAAGGTGCGCCTCGCCCGACGCAGTGCGTTGCGCCGGCGGCCCAGCTATCGACTGGTCGACGTCGCCGAGTTTCCCCAGCTGTTCAGCACGGCCGGGTCCGAGGTTGCAGCCGAAGTTGCTCGACTGCGCGACATGCATCCCAGCGACGTTGCCGGCGTCGTGCGCTCGATGCCGTTGACTCAGCGCAAGCAGTTGGCCGAGGCGATGGACGACGAGCGCTTGGCCGACCTGCTCGAAGAGCTGCCCGAGGCCGAGCAGCTGCGGATCATCGAAGGGCTCGATCTCGAGCGCCTTGTCAACGTGCTCGAGGAAATGGAGTACGACGACCTGGCCGACCTGTTGGCCGAGATGCCCGGCGACCAGCGCACGCGCATCCTCGAGGCCATGGATGCAGAAGACGCCGATCAGGTGCGCCGCCTGCTGAGCTACGACGAAGGCACCGCCGGCGCGCTGATGACGCCCGACATCATCATCCTTGGCCCGACCGCGACCGTCGCCGAGGCCCTTGCCGAGCTACGCAACCCCGACTGGTTGGTCTCGATCGCGGCCCAGGTGTTCGTCGTGCAACCGCCGTACAAGACCCCTACCGGCAACTACGTCGGCGTGGTTCACTTTCAGCGACTGCTGCGCGAGCCACCCAGCATGGAGCTCGGTCGGTGCATCGAAGAGGAGCCGACGATCACTCCCGACCTGTCCGAGCGCGAGGTCGCCGAACGGTTGGCGAGCTACAACATGCTGGCGTTGGGCGTCTGCGACGAAGCGGGTCGATTGCTCGGCGCGATCACCGTCGACGACGTGCTCGACCGCACGTTGCCCACCGGGTGGCGCCAGCGCAGGCGGGTGAGCACAGGGGCGGTACCGCGATGAAGCGCCGCGAAGACCTCACCACGCCGCGGCAGCGGCGCCGCCTGGGTGTGCACTACGACCCCGATGCATTCGGCCAGTTCAGCGAGAGCGTCGCCCGATTCATCGGCACCGCGCGATTCCTTGTCTTCCAAAGCGTGTTCTGCGTTGCTTGGGTGTTCTGGAACACGTTCGGTCCTGCCGACGTGCGCTTCGACGAATGGCAGTTCATCGGCCTCACCCTCCTGCTCTCGCTGCAAGCCGCCTATGCCGCGCCGCTGATCCTGCTGGCCCAGAACCGTCAGGAGGAACGGGACCGCGTGCAGACCGAGATCGACCGCCGAGTCGCGGAACGCACGCAGGCCGACACTGAGTTCCTCGCTCGCGAGCTCGCCGGCGTTCGCCTCGGGCTTGCCGATGTCGCCAGTTCCAGCGAGCTCGACGACCACCTCGAGCGAATCAGCCGTGCCATCGAGCGGCTCGCCGATCGAGTTGACGCCATGGAGGCTCGCGCCGCCAAGGTTGACGCCGACTGACCCGAGTGGAGTGTTTGGCGCCCGCCTGGGTGCCCCGTAGCACTCCACACGGTCGGAGTGGAGTGTTTGGCGCCCGCCTGGGTGCCCCGTAGCACTCCACAGGGCTCGACGGGTTTCGTCACGGACGATTCAGGAGTGGTTCGCGAGGCGACGACTTGGCAGCAACCAGTTCGACCAGTTCGACCGTGGCCGCGGCGAACTCCTGCGGATGCTCCCACGCGCTGAGGTGATCGGCCTCGATTTCGCGAACGTCCGAGCCGAGCGCCTTGGCGAGCGCTCGCTGCTTGCTCGGCCTGACCAGACGATCGCGAGTGGTGATCAACGACCCGGCCGGCAACCGCAGTTCGCCAACCCATGGTCTCGCGTCGTATCGGCTCAGCGCCTGACCCGCCTGCACGATGCTGACCGCGTCGTTGCGTCGCATCTCACCACTGAGCCAGGGGACGTACTGCTGCAAGCGATGACCCCTGCCCAACAAGCGGCGAATGCCGTGCGTCAGCCAGCGTTGGTAGGCGAACGATCGCAGCAGCGGCCCGATGATCCGCGCGGTCTTCCAACGCAGCCGATCGAGCGCCGACGAGCACCACTCCAGAGCGGTTGCTTCCATGACGATCGCCCGTACGAGTTGCGGATGGCGACGAGCCAACAGCATGCCGACCGGCCCGCCCATCGAGTAGCCAACGGCGATCACCGGTGGTAGATCGAGCGCCCTCAGCAGCGCGGCAGCATCGTCGGCGACGTCTTCCAACTCGAACCGATCCGGCAGGCGCAAGCCGCGCCCGTGACCGCGATAGTCGAACGTGATGAACGAACAGCGCTCGGCCAGTGCTGGGTATGCCGTGAAGAACTGCAGATCACCGCTCGCCGTCCAACCGTGCAACAAGAACGCGATGGGGGCATTGCGATCGGCATGTTGGTGGAAGCGGTAGAACAGTTCGCCTCGACCCTGCACGACGACCGTTCGTCCCTCGGGTAGCCATGGCACCATGGGGTGGGTCACGGAATCGCTCACCCGGCAAACGGTACCGGGCTGCGCGGTGCTACCAGGCGGGCGAGCGGGCAACGCCGGTGAATTCCTGCAGTTGCACGCCGAACTCGGCGGTGCGTCGCAACAATGCGGGCGCGTCGAGCGTCGGCCCGCCCACCACGTGCACGCCCGGATCGACGGAACCTGCGAGGCAGGCTTCGACACAGGCAGTTGTCACAGCGGCAGCAAGATCCGCCGTGGGCCCCGATGCGCCGGCGATCACCGTGATCGCGCGCGCCGTCGGCGGCCTGCTCCACGTACCTCGACGCGTACCGCCCCCAAGTCGCCTGCCGCGTGCGGCGGCGTGAGCATCGGCAAACGCGCCGTCAGGCGGTCGCGGCGGGTGCCCGACACCCTGGCGCTGATGCGTGAGGCACCGGGAAAGCTTCGCTGCAGCAGGAACGGGTCGGGCAATGCAGCGCGATAGCAATCCTTCGCACCGATCGGTTCGGGAAACCAGTTCAGCTCTCGCCCACTGCCGCCGGGTCGTTCGATCCACACGCCGTCGTGCCAACCGATTGCGGTCTCGCCGAGCGCGTCGTGGTGTTGCACTGCGCACGCCGGGCCAGCGGTGCCGTGCGTTGCGACGTGAATCTCCTCGGCGACGTGCAGTTGCCTCCACAAGTGGTCGACCAGCAGGCCCGACAATCCGGGGCTCATTGCTGCCCCGACGATCAGCGCCGCGCCATGTCGGCGTGCAGTGTGATCGAGGTCGACGAGCGCTGCGCACATCGGCGACGTCGGCCGACATCGACACCACCGAAACTCCTGCGCGCGAGGTAGTCAGCAGCCAGGCGGGCGTGTGGCTGCGGATGACACAGGGCAACCACATCGGTGACAGCAAGATCGGCTGAACGACTGACCAGCACGGCACCGCGTGGCGCGCCCGAAGCTGCTGGATCGAAGATCGCAACGTTGATTCCCAGTCGGAACAAGTAGGTACCAAGACGGCGTCCGGTGATTCCGTGGCCCACCACCCCGACGATCGGCCCGGCCGGGTCGGACGACGTCATGACGGGGGCAGCTTGAGCTCGCGCCAGCCGCCTTCTTGCGGAGGGATGCCACCCTTGCCGCGCACTCGCAGCAGGCCGGCAACCGCACCGGCAAGGGACAGGGCCACGAAGGCTCGACGCAGTGCTTTCACCGTGGGGCTAGCTGGAATCGAACCAGCGACCTTCACATTATCAGTGTGACGCTCTAACCAACTGAGCTATAGCCCCCCATGCAGGACGGAGCCGCCAGGCTATCGGGCGCCTTCCGTCGGACTCAACCGGCAATCGCCTCGTCAGGTGACTCGGGCGGCTGTCGCGTCTGCACACGGAAGGTGCCGCCATCAAATACAACCGGTTCGTCGAGCACGGGCGCCGCCGGCTCGTGCGGGACCTGCTCGATACCGCGCTCGGCGCGTGACTGCACCTCTTCTTCCAACACGCTGAGGCGAATCCCACCGACGAGGTCGGTGATCAGGTTGAACAGGGTGGCCAGCAGCACCGCCAGACCGGTGAGCCCGACCGCAACGAAGAGCCCCGCGATCCATGCATTGTGGAAGATCTGCCCGCCATTGAAGTCGAACGTCTCCCACCCGAAACCCTCGAAGAACTTCTCGACGTTGTCGATGGTTCCGGTGGCGTACGCGACCTGCCACAACAGCACGCCGGCAATCAATGCAACCGCGTAGAAGAACACGTTGAACACCAGCGCAACTTTGAACACGCTCCAGGTGTCGACGTGGCGAACCACACGGGTGACTCGCCGGACTCGAGCTTTCGGAGCGCGGCGGAAATGGACTGGCCGGTGAAGCGGCCTGGTGTCGAGAATCGGACCGATCTTGGTGACGTCGTCGATCGTCGCCGCTTCGTCGTAGAGGATCGGCGCCGGCGGCCGGACGAGCAGCTCTGGCTCTACCAGCTCGGTCGGCACCAGGTCGGCGGGCACCAGCTCGGTCGGCACCGGCGCGGCGGGGACAGGCGTCGTCGGCATGAGCGTGGTCGGCGCAGATGTCGGCGCCGATCGCGGTACCGACGTGATCGATCCCACCTCGGTGGGCGGCGGAGGCGGAGCGAGCACCTCGATGGTGGGCGCCAGGGCGACTGCTTGGCTCTCGACCGGTTGGGTTTCGACTGCCGCGTCCCGCGCGGTCTCGGTGGTCTTCGCGACGGGCAGGTCGGGCACAAGCGGAAGGGCCACGGAGAAATCAATCGGGGCGTCGATGCTGCCGGCTTCGCGGTGCTTGGCGGTTCGCGGGGTCAACGCGCCCGGGCGACGCCACACGGTCTTCGCGGCACGCGAAACGCCGCGGGGCGAACTCGGATCCTCGGTTCGTGGGTCGACCGGGCCCTGCCGGGCCGAGCCGTTGCCAGCAGATTTCGCGGCACCGTTGCTCTTTGCCCCGCCGGTCTTGCCGGTGCCGGGCTTGGCAACTCCACCGGTCCCTGTGCGCGATCCTGCACGTTTAGACGTAGGAGGCACACCGCTGTCCACCCGAAGCAGTGTAGGCGGTGCATGTCGACAAGGGCAGCGCAGCACGTCATTTCGCGCCTTCTAGCAGCGGCTACGGGCCGTCGGTGGCTCGAGCCGTGGCGCGCTCGCCATCGACATCGACAACCACCGTCACGACATCGCCGATCTCCGAATAGCTCACCAGATGAGCGCCATTGTCGGCGGCGAGCCGCCGCGCCGCAGATCGTCCGCCGACGGTCGCTGCCAACGCTGCCGCATCCGCAGCAGTTTGGGCGCGGCCACGATCGACGATGCGCTCCCCGAACACACCGACGGCAACGATGCTCAAGGCAGCCATCGCTACGACCGCCAGCATCAGCACCACCGCTTGACCGCTGTCGTGGTCTTTGGTTGTCATCACGTCACCTCCGCTTCGGCATCACCTCGGGCGCTGACGCCGATACGAAGCTGAGGCTCGATGATTGGTACTGCCGGAGGATCTACTCCTCGTCGTTGGCGAGGATCAGCGCGACCGACGCAACCGATTGGCCGTCGTCGACGTTCATCACCTTCACGCCGGTCGCATCGCGGCCCTGCGACGAGATGTCGCGGACCCCCATGCGGATCGCGACCCCGTTGCTCGACACGGCGACGATCTCGTCGTCGAGGCCGACCATGAACGCCGCGACGACCTGGCCCTTCTTGCCGGTGAGCCGGATGCCGATCACACCTTGGCCACCCCGGCCCTGCACGTTGAACTTGTCGAGTTGCGTGCGCTTGCCGTAGCCAGCAGAAGTGATCATGAGTATGGCGGTGTCGTCGCGGGCAACATCGACCGCAACAACCTCGTCACCGGCCTTCATCTTCATGCCTCGCACGCCCGAGGCGGCGCGGCCCATCGCCCGCACCTCGTCTTCGTTGAAGCGGATCGTCGAGCCCTTGCGGCTGACCATGAAGATGTCGTCACTGCCGGACGTCTCGATGACACGCACCAACTCGTCGCCCTCGCGCAGGTTGAGGGCGATGAGCCCATCGCGTCGGCCGTTGTCGTACTCGTGGAACGACGTCTTCTTGACGACGCCCATGCGAGTGGCGAAGAACAGGTTGCGTTCGCCGGCGAAGTCGCGGGTGTCGATGATCGCCTGGATGCGTCTCGCCGGCCTGCAGCGGAAGGAGGTTGACGATCGGCATGCCCTTGGCGGTGCGCTCGCGCTCGGGGATGTCCATCGCCCGAAGGCGGTAGACCCGCCACGGTTGCTGAAGAACAGCAGGAACGCGTGAGCGGTGGTGAAGATGACGTGGTGGACGATGTCGTCGGTCTTCAGCTTCGCGCCGCTGACACCGCGACCCCCGCGACCCTGGGTCTTGAAGCTGTCGGCGGTGACCGCCTTGACGTACTGCGCCTCGGTCATGACGATGACCAGTTCCTTGTCCTCGACCAGGTCGAGGTCGGTCATCTCGCCGTCGTCGAGACCGATCTGGCAGACGCGGGGCGTGGCGAACTCTTCCTTGATCGCCGTCATCTCGGAGCGGATGACCTCGTTGAGAACTGCCGGGTCGGCGAGGATCGCTTCGAGCTCGACGATCCGCGCCCGCACGTCGATGATCTCCTGCTCGATGTCGATGCGGCTGAGCCGGGTGAGCTGCGCGAGCCGCATCTCGAGGATGTCTTGAGCCTGCAGCTCGCTGAACTCGAACGGCTCGGCCATCAGTCCGGCCTTGGCCGCCGCTGGGTCGTCGCTGGCGCGGATGAGGGCGATGATCTGGTCGATGACATCGAGGGCCTTCAGCCGGCCGTCGAGGATGTGCTCGCGCTTGCGCGCCTTGTCGAGCCGGAACTGCGAACGGCGGGTGATGACGTCGACCTGGTGGCGCAGGTAACCCTGCAAGCGCGGTGACGAGGTTGAGCGTTCGCGGCACGCCGTCGACGAGCGCGACCATGTTGACGCCGAAGCTGGTCTGCAGCTGGGTGAGCTTGTACAGGTTGTTGAGCACCACGTTGGCGTTGGCGTCGCGCTTCAGCGTGACGACCAGGCTGGTCTTTCCGCCTGCGGAGCCGTCGTTGACGTCGGCGATGCCGTCGAGGTCGCCACCATCGACGAGTTCTTGGATGCGCCCGGCGATGGCCGAGCAACTGGTCTGGTACGGCAACTCGGTGACCACGATCTGCATCTGGCCGCGCTTGCCCTCTTCGATCGCTGCCGTGGCACGCATCTTGATGCTGCCCCGGCCGGTGCGGTACGCATCCATGATGCCGGCGCGGCCGAGGATGCTTCCCCCGGTCGGGAAGTCGGGGCCCTTGACGAACTGCATCAGGTCGTCGGCGGTGGCCTCGGGATGTGCCAACAGGTGGATCGCGGCGTCGATGACTTCGCCCAGGTTGTGGGGCGGGATGTTGGTGGCCATGCCCACCGCGATGCCCTGGCTGCCGTTGACGAGCAGGTTGGGGAATCGCGAGGGCAACACCTTCGGCTCTTCGCGGCTGCCGTCGTAGGTCGGCTGCATGTCGACGGTCTCTTCGTCGATGTCGGCCAACAACTGCATGGCCAGCGGATGCAGCCGGCATTCGGTGTTGTGGTTGACGAAGCCGCCGGCGAGGAACGAGTGATCGTCGGAGTCGACCCGCAATGAGTACACCGTTGCGGGCGCCTCGTCGGTGACTGAGACGATTTCTTCGAAGCGGTAGCCCGAATCCATGATCGGCAAGATCGTCTTCAGGATCTCATCGTCCTTGATGCGATCGATGATGCGGAGGCGTTCGGTCGCCCACCGCTCCACCCGATCAAAGTTGTGCTGTGTGAGCCATTTGCGACCCGACCCACGCGTGTCGAAGGCGACCTCGGAGCGGACGAACTCCGCGATGTACGGCACATGGTCGCCACTCAGGCGATGCGGGCGCAACGGAGCGTGACTGATGAGCTCTTGCAGCTTGGCTTGCTTCGTGGCCAGAAACCCGACGCGCTCGGCGAATGCACGAACGTTGCGAAGCCCAGAGATGATCAGCCGATGCTCGGTCTTGCCGCTTGCTCGCACGTACTTCTTGCGCGAGGCGATGACCCCGAACTCGCTGAGCATCTCTTGTAGTTCGCGACCGAGGCGGTCGCTGTACGTGGTGTAGTGGATGCTGAATCCGTCGTCGGCCACCCTCGGACCACCGTCGCCCTCGAAGCACGCCATGAGGAAGGCTCGTTTGCACACCCCAGCCACCGCGCCAAACGACGTCCGGGATGAACTTGTCAGCTGCCCGGGAACCGACCAACTCGGCCAACGGCCCATTCCGGAACGCGGCCAGATTCTGAATATCCAGCTCGAAGATCTGCTTTCGATCGACACGTGTGTGTCGGCTGCTCACGTAGCGAGGACCTCCGACGAGGGCGTCGTAGGCATACACAACGTCGTCGAAGAACGATCGATCCGTGTTGTTGAACCCTGCGCGTGTGTCAGAAGCCCAACCTTCGCTGACCCATGCACCACAGAGAACACCGAGCATCGATTCCCGCGCTGTCGGCACGACATTCATCCACGCGTTGCCGCGCGATACAAACCACGGTGCCGGGAACGATCTCATCGAGTTGCAGCCACTGAAACATCGGCACGCCTGCTACGGGCACCAGGCACAGCACTGGATGATTCAGGCTTCCGCGCAGGCTAAAGCCGGCACTGGTCGTGATGTCGCTTCGTTGGATGAACCCCGGAGTTGAATGCCTTCGTGGCACGAACCGGCTTGCCATCACGATCGACCACGCTGAAATCGACGTCCCGCTCTGAGTCGTCGGGGCAATCGACCACATCGGCGATGCTTCACGCTGGAGCCATCGGCGAGACGTACACGGGTATCGCCGGTTACGCAATAGCGCGCAGCTGCCGGGCCAAAATCTGGGGATCCATAATTGCCGTGGAAGTCGATGAGTGGATGGCGCAGCGAGAACGGCTGGGCCATGCGCACCAACGAGTCGTAGATCGCGCTGTCACCGTGCGGGTGGTACCTCGCCATGGTGTCGCCCGTGACACGCGCCGACTTCACGAAAGGACGGTCGGGGCGGAAGCCCTGCTCCTCCATGTCCCAGATGATTCGCCGGTGGACAGGCTTCAGGCCGTCGCGCACGTCGGGCAGGGCGCGCGACATGATGACCGACATCGCGTAGTCGAGGAAGCTTCGCTCCATCTCGTCTTGCAGCGCGACCGGCTGCACCGACAATGAAGGATCGTCGTTGATGTCGCCGGCGTCGTCGCCGTTGGTGGGGGGAATCGGGGTATCACTCATCAGAAATCAAGGTTCCTTACGTCACGTGCATTGGTGACGATGAAGTTCTTGCGCGACTCGACGTCGTCGCCCATCAGCACGCTCATCATCTCGTCGGCGAGCGCCGCCTCTTCGACCTCGACCTGCAACAGCGTGCGGGTCGCGGCATCCATCGTGGTCGGCTTCAACTCCTCCCAGTCCATCTCGCCGAGGCCCTTCAACCGCTGGAACTCCTTCTTGTGGTTGGGGTGGGCCTCGACCGCACACGGCCTTTGCCTGGTCGTCTTTGAGGTAGACCTTCTCCTTGCCGACCACCGTCGAGAACAGCGGTGGCTGGGCGATGTACACGTAGCCGGCCTCGACCAGCGGGCGCATCTGCCGGTAGAAGAACGTCAGCAGCAACGTGCGGATGTGGCTGCCGTCGACGTCGGCGTCGGCCAGCAGGATCACCTTGTGATACCGCGCCTTCGCCGAGTCGAACTCTTCGCCGACACCGCCACCGATCGCCGTGATGAGCGCTCTGCACTTCGTTGTTCTTCAACATCTTGTCGAGCCGTGGCCCGCTCGACGTTGAGGATCTTGCCGCGGATCGGCAGTAGTCGCCTGCGTGCGCGGGTCGCGCGCGTTGAGCGCCGAGCCACCGGCCGAGTCGCCCTCGACGATGAACAGCTCGCTCTCGTCGGGGTTGCCGCTGCTGCAGTCCTTCAACTTGTCGGGCATGCCGGCACCGGTGAGCGCCGTCTTGCGACGGATCGCGTTGCGGGCGTTCTTCGCGGCGAGCCGCGCCTGCGCGGCAGCCTGTGCCTTCTTCACGAGCGGTTGGCCTCGGTCGGGTTCTCCTCGAGCCATTCGGCGAGGCGCTCGTTGGTCGCCTTCTGCACGAACGACCGCATCGGCACGTTGCCGAGCTTGGCCTTCGTCTGACCCTCGAACTGCGGGTCGCGCAGCTTCACCGAGACGATCGCCGTGATGCCCTCGCGGATGTCCTCGCCGAGCAGGTTCTCGTCCTTCTCCTTGAGCAGGTTCTTGGCCCGCGCGTACTTGTTGACGACGCTGGTGAGCGCGGTCTTGAAGCCCTCGACGTGCATGCCGCCCTCGATGGTGGAGATGCCGTTGGCGTAGCCGTGGATGCCCTCGTAGTAGCCGGTGTTCCACTGGATCGCGATGTCGAGGGTCTGGCCGTCGGCGTTGTCTTCGTCCTCGTAGTGGGCGACCTTGCGAGAACAGCGCCTCCTTCGACGCGTTGAGGTGCTTGACGAAGTCGACGATGCCGCCCTTGTACTGAAAGGTCTGCTCCTGAACTCGCGCTCGGGCGCTCGTCGCGGAAGACGATCTCGAGGCCCTTGTTGAGGAACGCCATCGTCTGCAGCCGCTCGAGCACGGTGCGCGCGACGAACTCGGTTCCCTCGGCGAGGAACACCGTGGGGTCCGGCCAGAACGTGACCGACGTGCCGGTCTTGCGACGCGGCCGCGCGCCGGCGTGTCGCCGACGACCGCCATCTTGCCCTGCGGCTTGCCGCCCTTCGCGTACTCCTGCTGGTAGCGCTTGCCGTCGCTTGTCGACCTCGAGGATCAGCCGCTCGCTGAGCGCGTTGACGACGCTGACGCCGACGCCGTGGAGACCACCGGACACCTTGTAGCCCTCGCCGCCGAACTTGCCGCCGGCGTGAAGCACGGTGAGCACGACCTCGGCCGCGCTCTTGCCCTTGTGCGGACCGGACGGGTACGGATCGACCGGGATGCCGCGCCCGTTGTCGTCGACGCGGCAGCCGCCGTCGGCGAGCAACGTGACCCGATGCGGGTGCAGAAGCCCGCCATCGCCTCGTCGACGGAGTTGTCGACGACCTCCCAGATGAGGTGGTGCAGACCCGCCAGACCGGTCGAGCCGATGTACATGCCGGGGCGTTTGCGGACGGGTCGAGACCCTCCAGAACCTGGATGTCCTTTGCCGCGTAATCGGCCGTTGGCTTGTTGCTGTCAGCGGCACGCGGACCTCAATCTGATCGGCAGGAAAAGCACAGCTTGACCTGCGGTTTGATTGGCGACTTCGAGCTGGCGTTCCTGCGCTTCAGCTGCTGTCGCGATCGTCCTCCATCCTACCGGATGGGTGTCACACAAAGGCGGCAATCCGAGCACGCAATCCGCTTATCGCGGGGATGTCGACGGACGAGGTGGATCGCCAGACATTTCGGGATGACGCGGTCGCAGCGACCGCGACCCGTGATCTCGAACTCGTCGATCGTGGCGCCCGCAACGTCGAGCAGACGTTGCTTCAGCGTGGTCTCCAGGAAGCGCAGTTGGGTCGCCCACGCCGGGTCGTCGACCTCGACGACGAGCTTGCGTTCCGTCGAGTTGCAGCGGCTGCACGTGGCCGCGACCGCCTCCCCGACGGCCTCGTTCCACCGCCCGAAGACGCCGCCCATCTGACTGCGCCGACGACCGGCGATCGGACGGCGGATTCGTTGCGCAGCGATCGGACGACGCCGCCGAGGCTGTCGGCGAGCGGCACGGGGTCGCGGCTCACGACATCACCATGCCAGCTTCGATGCGCACATCGCGTCGGGGTGGGCCGCGTCCGGCAGCACCCCGGCGGTCGTCAGCACCACCTGCCCCGGAGGGAGGTGACGCAGCAGCGCCTCGCAGCGCCGTCGGGTCGAGCTCGCTGAGCACGTCGTCGAGGACGAGCACCGGCGCGCTGCCGGCCCTCTCGGCCACCAGTCGGTGGGCGCGCCAAGCGCAGCGCCAGCGCCAACGTGCGCTGCTCGCCCTGGGACGCATGCGTGCGCGCCGGCATGCCGTTGATGAACAGCTCGATGTCGTCGCGGTGCGGCCCGACGGTCGACACGCCTCGGCGCACGTCGTCGTGCGCGCGCCTCGGCCAGCGCGCGCGCCGAGACCGCGCTGACGCCACGACGGCTCGTATCGCAGCTCGATGCTGGTGCGGTCGATCGGCCAGCTGCTCGTAGGCCTCGCCGACCATCGGCGACAGGCGCGCGACCAGCACGGCGCGGGCGTGCCCGAACTGATCACCGACCTCGGCCATCTTCGAGTCCCACACGTCGAGCGTCATCGCCGCCTCGTCGGTCGAGACGGCCGCCGGCCTGCTTCAGCAGCATGTTGCGTTGCTTCACGATGCGGTCGAGCTCGAGACGCAGCGCGTCGTACTTCAGCGCCAGGGCCACGAGCGTGTCGTCGAGGAATCGGCGCCGCTCGCCCGGGCCCCCCTTCACGAGCGCGAGATCGTCGGGCGAGAACACGCGTGACTCGCACGACACCGAGGAGGTCGCGCGCCCGGCCGAGCTTCTGCCGGTTGACCAGCACCCGATTGCGTCCGTTGCGGCTGAGCTCCAGCCTCGACGAGCACCTCGCGGCCGTCGTCGTGCACGACCGTGGCGCGAACGATCGCGGCGTCGGCGCCGACGCGGATCATCGCGTCGGGCGGCGCGCCGCGAAAGCTGTCGAGCGTGGCAAGGTAGGCGAGCGCCTCGGCGAGGTTGGTCTTGCCCTGCCCGTTGAGGCCCGACGACCGCCGTGGTGCCCGGCTCGAAGTCGAACGCCGCGCTCGACGTAGTTGCGGAAGTCGACGAGCTCCAGCCGCGTGACGATCACGCATCAACGCTCGTCGGATCGCTCACGGCACCCGCACGGCATCAGCAGGTACAGGTAGTCGTCGTTGCCGACGCCGCGGACGACGGCCGGCTTCAACGCGTCGAGCGTCGACAGCGTGATCGAGTCCGACGAGCACGCCTCGACGCCGGCCGCGAAGTAGTCGGGGTTGAACGCGACGGTGAGCTCGGTGCCCTCGTACGTGGCGTCGAGCTCCTCCGATCGCGTTGCCGACGTCTTGGGTGATGGCAGTGAGCCGCAGCGTGTCGCCACCCATCTGCAGCCGCACCGGGCGTGGCATCCCTGGCGAGGATCTTGACGCGGCGGATGGCCTCGAGCAGCGGCTCGCGCTCGACGGTCAGCGTGTTGGGATGGCTGGCCGGGATGAGCTGGCGGTAGTTGGGGAACTCGCCTTCGATCAACCGCGTCGTCAGCCGCGTGTCGCCGACCTCGAACGTCGCGTCGCGCTCGCCGAGGCGCAGCGTGAGCTCGTCGCCGCCGCCGACCAACCGCTGCAGCTCGTCGAGCGCACGACCGGGCACGAGCACCTTCTGGTCGGCGCCGAGCACGCTGATGATCCGGCGAGGTCGCGGACCGCGAGTCGATACGAGTCGGTGGCGACCATGCGCAGGCCGTCGTTCTCGGCGGTCAGCAGCACGCCGGTCAGGATCGGGCGCGCCTCGTCGGTGCTCGCGGCGCGCACCACCTGGCGCAAGCGCTTCGCCGAACTGCCGCCGCCGGCAGCGTGACCGACGACTCGACGCCGGCGTCGCCAGCTTCGGGTAGTCGTCGAACGACAGCGGCCGCACGCTGAACTGCGAGCGACCGCCGCTGATGTTGACCTCGTCGCCGTCGACGGCAACCTCGACCTTGCCCGCGCCCATCGAGCGAACGATGTCGGCCGCGAGGCGAGCCGGCAGCACGACGCCACCATCGCCATCGCCGCCGACCGCGAGCGTCGAGCTGGATCGTCAGATCGAGGTCGGTGCCGGTGATGGTCAACTGGTCGCCGACGAGCTCGAGGCGCAGCCCCGACAGCACCGGGAGTGCCCCGGTGCGGCCGGTGGCGGCACGTCCTGCAGTGGCGAGCGCTTCGGCGAGGGACTCGCGTTCGCAACGGAACTTCACAGGGCGGCCTTTCTCACAATCAGGTGATGTATAAAGGTAATAGCAGTAATAAGGGCTGTGGATTGTGCATAAGCCGTCGATCGGCCAGCGTAGGGGTCAGAACTGCGTCCCCATGCGTATCCCCCGCCGTACACAGGCCGGAAATGACACGTTTGTCGTTCGGTGGACAGTGGTGGTGTTGTCCCCGCGGTTGGTCGACGCGTCGTCCACACGACGCCCACAGTCTACGCCTTCTTCAGCCGCTGGACGAGATCGGTGACCTGGTCGTAGATCTGCTTGCGTTCCTTCATCAGCCGCTGGATCTTGTCGACGGCGTGAATGACGGTGGTGTGGTCGCGGCCGCCGAACAGGCGGGCGATGGCCGGGTAGCTGAGATCGGTGAGCTCGCGGAAGACGTACATCGCCATCTGGCGCGCGGTGACGAGCGGGCGCTGGCGGCTCTTGCCGCGCAGCGCCTCGACGCTGTGGCCGAGGATGACCGCCATCTCGCTGAGCAGTCTCGTCGTCGGTGCGCGGCTTGACGTAGGTGTCGGTCAGCAGGTCGCTGAGCAGTTGCTCGGCGAGATGCGTGCTGATGGGAACGTGGTTGAGGCTGGCGTACGCGGTGACGCGGATGAGCGCACCTTCGAGCTCACGGATGTTGGTGGTGATGCGTGAGGCGATGAGCTCGAGCGTCTCGGCCGGGACCGGGCTGTGGTCGCGCTCGGCCTTGTTGCGCAAGATGGCGAGGCGGGTCTCGAGGTCGGGCGGCTGGATGTCGGTGATCAGGCCCCACTTGAACCGGCCGCGCAGCCGCTCCTCGAGCGTCGGGATGGCGTCGGGCATCCGGTCGCTGGAGATGACGATCTGCTTGTTGGCGCCGTGCAGCGAGTTGAACGTGTGGAAGAACTCCTCCTGGAGGCCCTCCTTGCCCTCCATGAACTGGATGTCGTCGATCAGCAGCACGTCGATGTCGCGGTAGCGGCGCTTGAAGTTGGCGATGGTGTTGGTGCGGATGCCGTCGACGTACTCGTTGAGGAACGTCTCGGTGCTGACGTAGCGCACGATGTCGTGCTGGTAGTGGCTGTGCACGTAGTGCCCGATGGCGTGCAGCAGGTGGGTCTTGCCGAGACCGGCCGAGCCGTAGATGAACAGCGGGTTGTACCAGCGACCCGGCGTCTCGGCGACGCGCAGTGCGGCGGCGAGAGCGAACTGGTTGGACGCGCCCTTGACGAAGGCCTCGAACGTGTAGCGCGGGTTCATGCCCGCCGCTGCTGGCCGGGATCTGCCGAGCCACTACGGCCGCTGTTGTTGCTGCGGCTCCGCGTGCCGTATCGGGAGCCTGCTCGACGAACTCCTGCTCGGCCGCGTCGGCGACCTGCACCTCGACGACGAATTGGCGGTTGGCGGCGCCGATCTCCTCGAGGGCGTCGCGCACGAGCGGCAGGTAGCGCGACAGGATGCGGTCGCGGGTGTGGCCGTTCGGTGCGCTGACGCGCAACATCGACGGATCGCTGTCGAGCGCAGTCACATCTTGGAAGGTCGAGAACCAGACCGCCTCGGACACCTGGGCACGCAGCAGTTGGGCGACCGCTGTCCACAACTGATCATGGTCGCTCACCTGCACCTCCATTCCTGACATCGATCGTTGTCCACACAATTGTCCACATCATGTGGACAATTCAAATCTGCGGGAGGAAGGCACGCTAGCAGGCTCAGCAGAGGCCGCCTAAACGGCGCCCAGTGACCTGCAGCAGCGTGCTCGAGACCGCGCCAACACGTGCTCTCGGTTGCTATGCGGTCGCGTCCCGCCCTAGCCTTGTCGGTTGGCCGGGTTAGCCGAGAAGTTGCGGCGTTCCTTTCCATATTCTCACTTGCCATCGAAAGTGCTGCCACCGTGCGTGCGCAGCCGAGGAGGGTTGCGTGAAGCGCACCTACCAACCGAACAATCGTCGCCGCGCCAAGAAGCACGGCTTCCGTCACCGGATGAGCACCCGCGCCGGGCGAGCCGTGCTGAGGGCACGTCGCGCCAAGGGCCGGCACAGTCTGTCGGCTTGATCTGGCGCATCCGGGAACGCAGCGCGTTCACGCGCTTGGCCCACGAGGGCCGGCGGACCCGGGCCGGAGTGCTCTGGTGCACGTACATCCTCGATCCCGATGCAACGCCACCGAGGGTGGCGTACGCACTCGGTCGCGCCATCGGACCAGCCGTTGTGCGCAACCGCCTGCGCCGGCAACTGCGGGCGCTGTTGGCGCGAGCGCCGCGCTTACCGCCCGGGCTGTACCTGATCGGCGCCCAGCCCATCGCCGCACAACGATCCCGAAGCGAACTGGCGTTCGATCTCGAACGCCTCGTGGCTTCGCGTACCCGGTTGATTCGCCTGGTCATCGGCTACCAGCGGGCTGTCGAGGGTCGACCCTCGCCATGTCGATTCACGCCCTCATGTTCCTCCTACGCCCTCGAGGCACTCAACGTCCACGGCACCATCCGTGGACTGTGGCTGACGCTGCGTCGATTCGTCCGTTGCCGACCGTTCGGCCCGTCCGGGTACGACCCCGTGCCCGAAGGAAAGAGATCAGCTCCTCATGATCGCCGGCCTTTTCGAACCACCCGCAGCGTTGCTGGCCTGGTTCTACAGCTTCACCCACAACTACATCATCGCCATCTCGATGATCGCCCTCGTGGTGATGATCATCACCGCTCCGCTGGTGCTGAAGAGCACCAAGGGAATGCTGGAGATGCAGAAGCTGCAGCCGGAGATGCGCAAGCTGCAGCAGGAGCACCGCGGCGATCGCCAGAAGCTGAACGCCGAGATGATGAAGCTCTACCAGGAGCACAAGGTCAACCCGATGGCCTCCTGCTTCCCACTGCTGCTGCAGATGCCGGTGTTCATCATCATGTACCAGGTGCTGCGCGGGTCTGACCAACGGCGGCGCGACGCCGGGATTCGCGCCGCAGTACGTCTCGACGGGCTCCGAGTTGTACAGGTCGCTCGTCGGCAAGCACGAGATGCTGACGTGGGGACTCGACCTGGCCAAGCGGCCATCCGAGGTGATCTCCGAATCGTTCGGCAAGGGGATGGTCTACGCGGTGCTCGTCGTGGCGCTCGGCGTGCTGTACTACGTGCAGCAGAAGATGGTGGCCGCCCGCGCCCAGGTGGCACCGAACATGTCCGAGATGCAGGCCAAGCTGATGCAGTACCTGCCGGTGGTCTTCGCCGTCTTCTTGGTGTTCTACCTCACCGGTCTGGTGATCTACTACATGGCGCAGGCGATCTTCCGCATCGGGTTGCAGTACTACATCACCCACCGCTTCTACAAGGGCGAGCATTCCCTCGGCCGCCAGGCTCAGGTCGCCGGCGAACGGGCCCGCGAGATCGCCAAGAAAGATGGCGGCGGTGGAGGCCTCTTCGCCCAGGCCAAGCGCCAGATGGCCGACGCCAAGCAGCAGCCCGCAAAGAAGGCCGCTGGCAAGCCCGCGACCGTCAGCAAGCGGGTCACTCCCCCCAAGAACCGTCCAACGACTTCAGGAAGCAGCAGCCGTCCCGCCTCGACGGGCAAGTCGGTACGGCCAAACTCCTCACGTCCCAAGAAGAAGTAGGTCCCCATGGAATGGGTCGAATTCACCGCCCGCACACTCGAAGAGGCCAAAGACCTCGCCCTCGATCGGCTTGGTGTCGCAGCGGACGACGCCGAGTTCGAGGTCTTGGCAGAGCCAAAGCCCGGACTGTTCGGCCGCCTTCGTGGCGAGGCCCGCGTTCGCGCCAGGGTTCGCCCGGCGCAGGCCCGCCAGAAGGTGGATCGCCGCGAGCGCCGTCCCCGCAAGTCCGAAGGTGGCGACGCAGCACCGCGAGCGGCGAAGCCGAGGAGCCCGGCTGCGCCGAAATCGCCGGCCAAGCCACGCCAGCGCGCGGCGGCGACCGTGGCCGTTCCCGACGACGCGGCCCCCGAATCACGATCGCAAGAAGCGGCCCAACGGACCGCGCCAGCACACAGGGAGTACAACGCAGTGAACGCACGTCAGGTCGGCGACGAGGCCCGCAAGTTCATCGACGAACTGGTTGCCGCGTTCGCGTTCACCGGTACCACCGAACTGATCGAGGACGGCGACGATCTCGAGGTGCGGGTGCACGGCGAGAATCTCGGCCTGTTGGTCGGCCCGCGTGGTACCACGCTGCAGGCCGTGCAGGATCTTGCCAGGGTCGCATCACAGCGTCGCCTCGGCGATCACGACACACGCCTGCGCGTCGACATCGGTGGATATCGCCAGCGTCGCAAAGAAGCGCTCGACCGGTTCGCGGTGCAGATGGCCGATGAGGTCAAGCAGTCCGGTGTCGCTCGCGTGCTCGAGCCGATGTCGTCGGCCGATCGCAAGATCGTCCACGACGCACTCAGCGAGGTCGAAGGAATCAGCACACGTTCAGAAGGCGACGATCCGTACCGGCGTGTGGTCATCACGCCGGCCAATGGCTGACGACAGCGCGCTCGTCGCCGCACTGGCGGTGATTCAGGCTCGGGGCGCGATCGGTGAAGGGCCGCTCGACGACGCGATTGCCCACGCTGATCGGTTCGCGAAACTCGTTCCAGACGGTCCCCGGTCGCTGGTCGATCTGGGTTCTGGCGGAGGCCTTCCTGCGTTGGTGATCGCCTCGCGACGTCCCGACCTGGCGGTGACGATGGTCGAGCGACGGGCAACTCGTGCGGATCTGCTGCGGCGAGCAGTGATGTCATTGGGGCTGGGCGATCGTTGCGAGGTGCTCGATGTCGACGTCTCCGTCGTCTCCGACCGGCGACCCCACGCCTTCGACGTGGTCACTGCGCGGAGCTTCGCGGACGTCGCCACAACGTGCGGCTATGCGGACATGCTGCTGAACGGGTCGGGAGTAGCGCTTGTCAGCGAGCCGCCGACGGACCGTACCGAATTGTGGTCAACGGTGTTGAACGACCATCCGCACCTCGCTGACGATGGCATCTACCAGGGGATTCGCCGACTCGTACGCTCGTGACGTTCCACGTGAAACATCGAGCCGGTCACTGTGCGGGTGGCCGGATTCGTTTCACGTGAAACATTCAGCGCCAACGGCATCCCCCAGTTGGGCGGTGTTTCCCGTTACCATAACGTGCCGTCGACCCGACGTGAATCCGCGCGAACAGGAGTTTGTCCTCGATGACCGCAATTGAATCCGCCGAGGGCCGCCCGTTGCCTCGGGTGATGGCCGTTGCCAATCAGAAGGGCGGCGTTGGCAAAACCACGACCGCGATCAACCTGGGAGCCTGTCTGGCAGAGATCGGTTTCCGCACTCTGCTCATCGACCTCGACCCGCAGGGCAACGCGTCGACGGGACTGGGCATCGAGAACCGAGGCATCGAGACGTCGATGTACCACGTGATCATGCACGAGGTTCCGTTGGAGAACTGCATCGAGCCGTCGTCGGTCAAGAACCTCTTCGTTGCTCCAGCGAGCCTCGATCTGGCCGGCGCCGAGATCGAGCTCGTGCCGGCGTTCAGTCGCGAGAATCGGCTTCGCAAGGCGATCAAGGCGGTGCTCGAGGACTACGACTTCATCCTCATCGACTGCCCCCCGTCGCTCGGCTTGCTGACCGTCAACGGCCTCAATGCGGCCGACGAGGTGTTGGTTCCCATCCAATGCGAGTACTACGCGCTGGAGGGACTCGGCCAGCTGCTGCGCAATGTCGATCTCGTCAAGCGCAATCTCAACCCGACGCTCGAGGTCACGACGATCGTGTGCGTGATGTACGACGCCCGCACGAAGCTCGCCGATCAAGTGGTGAAGGAAGTGCGCGAGCACTTCGGCGACAAGGTGTGCCGCACCGTGGTGCCGCGCACGGTTCGGCTCTCCGAAGCACCGTCGTTCGGACAACCCATCATCACGTTCGACTCAACGTCTCGCGGCGCCTCGGCGTACCGCAGTGTGGCAAAGGAGGTCAGTCATGGCTCGACTCGGCGGCCTGGGTAAAGGTCTCGGTGCGCTCGATCCCCGCGGAGGCCGAATCCGTCGCGGGGGATTCCCCGCGGCTCGTCGACCTCCCCATCGACAGCATCATCGCCAATCAACACCAGCCGCGTGTGCACTTCGACGAGGAGACACTCGGCGAGCTGGCTGCATCAATTCGCGAGATCGGTGTGCTCCAGCCGGTGCTGGTAAGACCGGTGGGGGACAGCGCGTACGAACTGGTCGCCGGCGAACGCCGTTGGCGTGCAGCGCGCCGTGCGGGGCTCGCCGTCATCCCGGCCATCGTGCGCAACACCGACGACCTCGGTCTCATCGAGCGAGCGCTGGTCGAGAACATGCACCGACAGGATCTGACTCCGCTGGAGGAAGCTGCGGCGTATCAGCAGCTGATCGAGGACTTCGAGCTGACGCACGAGCAGGTCGCCAATCGGGTGGGAAAGAGCCGCTCGGCAGTCACCAACACGCTGCGGCTGATGTCGTTGCCGCCCGGCATTCAGCATCTCTTGGCCGATGGCAGATTGACCGCCGGCCATGCCCGTGCGCTGCTCGGTACCCCCGACCGAAACCTGCAGGAGCAACTCGCGCGCCAGGCAGCGGCCGAGAGTTGGTCGGTGCGCATGCTCGAAGACGTCGTCCGCGAGCGAGGCGAGCCGACCTCCACGGTCACCCGTCTGCCGGTCCGCGTGCCGGACGGCGCCGGACTGACTCCGGCGACACGGCTGCGAGCTCCAGGCCTCCTCGAACTGGAAGAACTGCTCGCTGAGCATCTGCAGACGCGCGTCGGCGTGACGATGGGCGCCAAGCGCGGTCGTGTGGTCATCGATTTCGCCGATCTCGAGGACCTCGAGCGGATCTATCACGCGATGACCAACCCTCCCGACTCGATCGCCTGACTCTCACTATCAGTGAGAATATCGACCACTATACGCTTGATTGTTATGAAAGTGTCAAGTTGAGGGTTGCACACACCTAGTGGACAAGCCTGTGGATAAAACCTCAGGTAGACCGTGAGACCCATTGCTCGAGGGCCTCGATCACGGCGGCCGCAATCGCAGGACCAGCATCGATGGCTACTCGCACCGGACCAACGATGCACTGGACGGCCGGCATTCGGGTCTCGCGAAGCATCTGTAACCGCATGCCGTGCACCTGAGGAACCAGAGGCCCGATGTCGACCAGCTTTTCGGCGATGAGCTCGGCGAGCGACCGTCCACCGGCTGACTCGAACGTCGGAACCCGATAGAACTGGATCGAGGCGGCCGGCTCGGCGCTGCTCTCGAAGCCGAGGTACACGTCGGCGGCAAAGTGGTTGGCGGCCGTGGCCTGGGCGACAGCATCGGGTTCGTCGAGCGACATCACGGTGGCGCCGCGCATCCTCAACTCGCGCGAGAGGGTTCGCGTCAGGGCGCTGAGTCCGCCGTATTGGCCGACGACGATCCGGCACTCGGCCACCGAGCCGAGCCCTGCACGGAGCCGGTCTCGTTCTCGAACCGCGGCGATGCCTGGGCCCGCGCCGGTCTGCGAGCTCATCACCGTCAGCGTACGAACGGTGTCGGGCCCACAGACGCCGTCGGCCGCGGTGCCGCAGTTCGACTGAAACTCCTGCAAGGCGCGTGCGGTGCTGGGGCCGAGGATGCCGTCGACCCGGCCACAGTCGAAGCCGAGCCGGGCGAGCCTCGACTGCAGGTCAGCGACATCGTCGCCGCGCATGTTCGGCGATGTCAGGTACAGCAATCGATCGCCGAGGCTCCAACTGGCCTCGACGAGGGCCGTCCAGGTCTGTTCGTCGCATTGTCCGTCGCAACGCAGACCGCGCCCGATCTGGAAGGCGCGAACGGCAGCTTCGGTAGCACGACAAAAAGCCGCCGGCTCGGCGCCGGCGGCGGGTGGAAACCCGGCTGCACCGAGGCGGCGCTGCAGATCGCGTATTGCCTCGCCTCGCTGACCGGGTGTCAGCGGGAAGTAGGCAGAAATTCGTTGAGCTCCTGAAGCAACTGGCCCTTGCCCTTGGCGCCGACGAGACGTTTGCGCACCTCACCACCGTCAAAGATCAACAGCGTCGGAATGCTCATGACATTGAATCGCCTGGCGATGTCAGGATTCTCGTCGACATTGAGCTTGGCGACGGTCAGGTGGTCGCCCTGCTCGTCGGCGATCTCGCCGAGGATCGGCGCGATCATCTTGCAGGGGCCACACCATTCGGCCCAGAAATCGACAATCACCGGCTTGTCGGCCCCGTCCACGGTCTCATCGAACGTGGAAGTGGTAAGAGTGACGATGCCAGTGGTCATGGCGGTCCTTTCGATTGGAATCGTGATGCTATCCGTACTGAACGGCAGCGCCGCGACATGCATTCCCGGGGCGGTCGTGACTGGCGACACCACCGGTTGTGAGGGGAACGTCAGCCGCCGGCCTCGAGCCAACGCTCGCAGTCCATGGCTGCCATGCAGCCCGAGCCGGCCGCAGTGACCGCCTGTCGGTACGTGTGGTCCTGCACATCGCCGCAGGCGAAGACACCCTCGACATTGGTGTACGTGCTGCCCGGCTTGGTGATGAGATACCCGTTGTCGTCCATGTCGAGCACACCTTTGAAGAGATCGGTGTTGGGGCGATGTCCGATCGCGACGAACAAACCCGTGACCGGCAAGGTCTGCACGTCGCCGGTCTGCACGTTGCGAACGACCGCGCCTTCCAGTTTCGTGTCGCCAACGAGATCGTCGACCACCGTGTTCCACATGAACTCGATCTTGGGGTTCTTGAATGCCCGCTCCTGCATGATCTTCGAGGCCCGCAGTTGGTCGCGACGGTGGATGAGGGTGACCTTCGATGCGAACTTGGTGAGGAACGTGGCCTCCTCGACCGCGCTGTCGCCGCCACCGGCGACGGCGATGTCTTGACCTCGGAAGAAGAACCCGTCGCAGGTGGCGCACGTCGACAGGCCGTAACCCAGCAGCCTCGACTCGGCCTCGAGGCCCAGCATCAGGCTCTGCGCGCCGGTCGACACGATGACGGCATCAGCGGTGAACTCCTTCTCGCGGACGGAGACCTTGAACGGCCGCTCGCTGAAGTCGACAGAGGTGACCTTCTCCGTCAGGAACTCGGCACCGAACCGCGCCGCCTGATCGCGGAACTTGATCATCAACTCAGGGCCCATGACCCCGTCGGGAAAGCCCGGGTAGTTCTCGACGTCTGTGGTGAGCATCAACTGTCCGCCCGGCTGATCCGACGTGCTCGACGGCTCGCCCTCGATGACGAGAGGCTGCAGGTTGGCTCGCGCCGCGTAGATGGCGGCAGTGAGCCCCGACGGGCCGGACCCGATGACGATGACCTTGTGGTGCTGGCTCATGCCTGGTCGTCCACATACCGCTTGCGCATCGCAAGCGAGCCGCCCAGCACGAAGAGTCCACCGACGACCATGTACGAGGACCAGACCGATGAATCGTGATCGACGGCCAACGCGATGAGACGCTGAATGAACTTGGTGCCGAGTATCACCAGCAGCGCGACGGTGACCGGCGCGGCAATGGCGATGATGAGGCCGAAGACCACGGCCCGAACTGCGGTAACCGCGCGATCGGTGACGGTCGTGCGCACTTTGCCGACGTAGCGATCAATGGTGTCGGCGAGATCTGATGCCCAGTTCGGGTCGGTGAGTGGGTTACCCGGCATACGTTCAGCCTACTGCTCGATGGCCGACAGACGAACCGACGCGATTACGGAGTCTCGACCTCGATCAGCACACGGCAGTCGGATGCATCGATGGCGCGAAGCGCCCCGGTCGATGTCTCGCGCACGGCGTACGCCAACTTGTCTTGGAACATGATCGAGCCGATGATGCTCTGATCGGACGCGAGACACGATGGATTCGGGGTGGCCGCGTCGTCCGCTGCCGCGTCTGATGGAGCAGCTGTTACGTCGGACTGGTTCGCTGGCGCAGCGAGCGTTCGGTCCTCGACGGCTGCCGCATAGTCCCTCAACGCGTCGGCAGTCTCGATCTCGGGCAACGCGACTGTCGTGCTCTCGAACGCTGGGGTCTCGGCCGATCCCGCCGCCGAATCGGCGGCGATCGCGGTGTCGGCAGGAGCTGCGGCTGCCGGGGCGGCAACCTTGAGGTCGGGCAACGCCTCGGTGCCGGCGCTGGCCTCGATCGCCGAGGATCCGTTGTCGACGTCGCTGTTCGCCGAGTTGAGCGCGGCCACCGCGACGACGCCAACGATGGCGGCAGCGGCGACACCGGTGAGCACGCGGTAGGCGCGCATGCGGCGCGAGCTCAACAACGTGACATTGGCCGCAGCTGCGGCAGGTGCGAGGTCGGGGGCTGCCTGTCGAGCGTCGAACTCGGCGAGCGCCGCGGCCATCGCAGCGGTGCGGGTGCTGTCCGCGACCGGCTCCACGTGGGCGAGAACGGCGCGTACCCGGGTGTACGAATCGACCAGCGCCATGACCTCGGGATCTCCGGATGCAGAGGCGCGCTCTGCCGTTTCGAGCTCGCCGTCGAGGTAGGCGCTTGCCAATTCGGCGTTGATGGGCAGTTCTTCTTCGTTCATGGTGCTCTACTTGGACGTTCTGGATCGGCCTGTTGGTTCCCGGGCACCTCCGACAGGGCCTTGGCCAACGCTGCTCGACCACGGGCGATCCTGCTCTTCACCGTGCCTGCTGGAATGTCGAGCACCTCGGCGATTTCGGCATAATCGAGGTCGGCGACGTCGCGAAGCACCACGGGAATCCGGTACTCGTCGCTGAGTGTTCGGAGTGCTGCATCGAGCGCCATGTGCTCGCCGATGGCGTCGATGCGCCGGCCGCTGTCGGGATCGGCGACCTCGTGGCTCGGGTGATCGTCGTCGCTCTCGTTGGAGGTCGGTACGGCGCGGCGCTTGCGACGGCGGAGCTCGTCGAGGCTTGCGTTGGTTGCGACGCGATACGCCCACGTACCGAACGACGAGCGACCGTCGAATCGGTCCAGATTGCGCACGATCGCGATCATCGCGTCCTGCGCCGCGTCGGCTGCATCGGCGTCGTGACCGGTGATCCGCCGGCACACCGCATGGACGCGGTCGTAGTGACGGCGAAGGAGCTGGTCGAGTGCCCCACGGTCTCCCCCCTGGGCTGCAGTCACCAGCTCGTGGTCGGCGAGCTGTGTTGCGATGGCGGCGAGACTACAAGCCGACGGCCCACTCAGGTGGCGACAAAGTTCATTTCCGAGATGTCGCCACGGTACGGATTCTTGGTGCACTCCGGGGTTTTGGCGAGCTGCTTGAACATCACCAACACGTATCGGGTGGGCTTGTTGATCGACACGGTCACGACCTCGGGGTCGGCGCCGACGGCCCGCTTCAAGGGTGATCCCCAGTCGGCGATCTGCGGGGGAATGACTCCATCTCCCGCGGTGAGGATCTGGATCTGGTACGGCGCACTGGCAATGGCGACGGCGAATGTTCCGATGGCAGCCGTGCCGAGATCGGCCACCACACCAACGCCGCCTTTTCCGCCGAGAGTCCGCGATCCGTAGCACAACGTCGACCACACCGTGGCCGGGTCGCCGTCGAAGGAGAGGCCCACGAGGTTGTCGTTCTCCTGGCCGTCGTCGCCCTCGGGGTCATACGTCGTGACCTGTTGGATCTTCGACACCGGCACGTCCGGAGCGATGGTCGTGGAGACGGGAACGACCGTCGACGGAGCAGAAAAGTCCTCGTTGGGCGTGTCGTCGCGGAGCGTGGCCCACAGCAGGCCACCCAGCACGAGTGCGGCGGTCAGGAGGCATCCCACCAGGATCAGGGACGGCCCTCGGCGCTGCTCGAAGGTTCGATTGGGTCGTTGGCTGGGGCGGGTCGTGCTCGTCGGCGTGCGATCGCTCGCCGGTGTGCGGTCACTTCGGTGCGCAGGACCGACCGGTCGACCCGTGCGCGCGACTGGCCGATAGTTGCCCACGGCATCGGGCTGGAGCCCGGCAACCACCGGGTTCTCACCCGTGATCCGTCGCGGAGGCGCCCCTGGCGGAGGAGGGCTTGCAGCCGCGGGGTCGTCGGCGCGCGTGGCGATGCGTGTCAGCGCGACGCGAAGCTCGGATCCGGTCGCGAATCGATCCATCGGCCGGCGAGCGAGGAGGCGATGGATCAGTTCGGCGAGCCCGTAGGGCAGTGTCGGTCGCAGGCGGGCGAGGTCGGTCGGGTCACGGTTGAGACGCGCCAACGCGGTGTCGGTGTCGGTCTCTCCCAGAAACGGCACTCGACCGGCGAGACATTCGTACAGCACCAATCCCAGCGAGTACAGATCCGCGCGGCCGTCGAGCTTCTTGCCGCGTACCTGCTCGGGCGACAGATACTTGGCCGTACCCATCATCACGTTGGCGGTGGTGAGATCGTCGCCGGTGGCGCCGAGTCCCTTGGCAATACCGAAGTCGGTCAAGCAGCACACGGCCGTCGGGAGTGATCAAGATGTTGCCCGGTTTCACGTCGCGATGCACCAGTCCGGCGCGATGCGCAGCGTCGAGAGCGGCGGCGACGCATGAACCGATGTGGATCGTCAGATCGGGGCTGAGCCGGCGCTGTTCGTCGAGCAACTGGCGCAGGCTCTTGCCGTTGACGAGTTGCATGACCACGGCCAGGCGTCGGCTACTTCCGCTGGTGTCCTCGATCGCGTCGTACACGGCGACGATGTTGGGATGGCTCAACTGGGCGACCGCGATTGCCTCGCGGCGGAAGCGTTCGGCGACCACAGGATCGGCAGCGAGCGTCGGCTTCAGGAGCTTCACCGCGACCTGGCGCGTGAGTGCCAAGTCGGTCGCCAACCAGACTTCCGCCATGCCGCCTTGCGCGAGTCGTCGCTCCAGCTGGTAGCGCTGGGCGAGTATCGACGCGGAGATGGGTGGAGGGCTGGCCGCCCCTGGGATCGTTGCTGACATGTCCGCCCTCGAACGCTAGTTGGGCAGGGCCTGAGAATCCGGGCAATAGGTCAGTCGCGCGTGAAGAACGCAACACCGATCGTGCCGCGCCCGGCATGGGAACCGACCACCGGTCCGATATCGCCGACCACGATCTCGCCATCGACGTGCGGACGCAACATCTCGACGAACTGGTCGATGTCGCGGCAGTCGGCGTGCATCACGAACAGGCTGTCGAGGCCCTCGACGGCGGCGACCTTCTCGACCAGAAACGCCAGCGCCTTGCTCCTGGTGCGCTGCTTGCCGCCTTGTTCGACCTTGCCGTCGCGCACTTCGATGATCGGCTTGATCGCAAGGGCCGATGCCAGCAACGCCTTGGCGCCCCCGATACGGCCACCCTTCTTCAGGTTGTCGAGTGTGTCGAGCGCACCCCACACATGAGTTCGCCCGGCCAGATCTCGAGCGTGCGCGACGACCTCGTCGTGTGTTGCGCCGTCGGCAGCCAGACGAGCACACGACGCAACGATGGCGCCGAGACCCAACGTGGCTGAGCGGCTGTCGATCACCGTGACCGGGATGAGATCCGCGACCGCGCGAGCAGCGAGCTCCGCCGACTGCATGGTGGCCGACAACGCCCCGCTCAGGGAGATGGTGACCACGGCGCTGGCGCTGTCGGCGGCCAGCTGCCGGTAGGTCTGCTCGAACTGGCCGGGTGCCGGCGCAGCCGTCTCGGGCAGTGTCGGTGATGCGGCGCACTTCGCCCAGAACTCGGCGACGGTCAGATCGTGACGGTCGACGTACTCGTGACCGTCGATGCGGATCGTCAGCGGGACGATCTCGATGGCGAACTCGTCGGCGACGGACTGGGGGAGGTCGCAAGCCGAGTCGGTGACGATGCGGACGCGATTGGTGCTCACGAATCAGGCAGGGTAGCGGTCGCGGCTCGTCGCCGTTTTCGTCGTGCGGATCGCATGTGCTGGAGCCACCACAGCACCACCAGCCCGATCAACGCGATGGTGAGTGCGTTGCCGACTCCGAGGGCGTTGACACGGAACTTCAGCGGCACGGTGTCGACGAGTTGAACGTCGTTCGGCATGAACACGTCGAGCGACACACCGGACGTTCCGTTGGAGAGGGCCCTGACCTCGATGGGGACGTTGGTGGGTTCGCGGGGCGGCAGCAGAACAGGTTGAGGATCGTTGGCGAACACCAGCTTGCCCGAGGGCGATGTCAGCTGGACCTTGATACGAAGCGGAACATCGGAGTTGTTGACGAAGCGCACGCGGACGGTGCTGCGGCTCCCGGGCAGGTTGATCGTGTACGCGGTCGGAACCTGTATCGAGTCGCGGATGTCAGCGAGTTCGGCGCGGATCGTCGTGTCCATCGCCTCGGCGCCGGCGTCGTCGAGGGCTGTCGTGGGCAGCAACTCGGTGAGGTCGCGCCAGGCCTCTGGTCGCTCGCTGTCGTCGGGCAGCATCGACGCGACGCCGTTGATCTCTTCGTTCAACCCGGCTTGTCTGAAGATCCGCTCCGCCAACTCCGTGCCGTCGACCGAGGGCAGCGCGACGGGTTGTTCCTCTCCCTCGATGAGGAGCCGGTCGGTGCGAAAGCCAATGTCGTCGAGTGTTGCGAGGGCCAGTCCGGGAGTGTCGGCGATCAACGCGGTGATCGAGCCGATGAGGCCGGCGTCGGGTATGCCGAGGTCGGGTGTTGCAACGACGACCGCACGTCGTTGCACGTTCTCGCCGGAGATCGCGATGCCTTGCCGCAGGGCGAGCAGGTTTGCGACCGCGTAGATCCTCGTCAGCTCAGGTGTCGCCAGGGGATCGGCCAGCAGTTGCGAAATCGAGTGGTCCACGACAGCGACATCGAAGTCCCGGTTGTTCGGCAGCTGTGCCGAGATCAGTTCGCCCTTGTAGTCGCTGTAGGAGAAGATGGTGCCCTCGAGGCTGTCGTAGAGCTGGGGTGTCATCACCATCAGTGCGGCGCCGAGATCGAACCGCAGCGCCGCCCCGCCTCCACCAATCGGCTCGTCGGCGAAGATCGTCGACGTGGAGATGGTCGATGGTCCGAGCCCGAGAAGCCCGAGGCGGGCCCGACCGTCGCGCAACCACCTCGTGTAGAGCGGCCCCTGCCCCGCGGCAGCCGCGGCCGATGGATCGATCGGCCACTGCGGTTCAGCGATGACCTGATGGAGTTGCAGCGACTCGATGAGCCTGGCAAACAGTGACGAGTCGAGCTGCTGCAGACCGTTGAGCACCCCGGGTGCAATGCGCACGGTCGACGGTGTCGTATTGACGTTCAGAGCATCCAGCGTGTCGGCGAGCTCGGTCATCTCGTCGACCGTCGACCTCTCATCGAGGCTCGTGGTGCCTTTGCTGTCGAGGTGCACCGCACTGTGCGTACCGATGGCCAAGCCCACCGACAACTTCTCGGCGTCGCCGACCTCTTCGCCGGTCGCCGGCAAGCGGTGGATGAAGGTCAGCACTGTCGACAGGATTCTTCCTTCGCGCTGCACCGCGATCGTCACGGGGTACAGGCCGGTGCGCGGGATGCTGAGCGCGTCGGGACGGACCTCGGCAACCTCGAGGGGTATTGAGAACGTGAGCTCACCCGCGCCAGGGCCGGCGCAGCAGGCAGGTGAGATCGCGACCGTGTCGTCGGGTCGGGAGAGCGCTCCGCTGATGATGGGGACAAGGTCCTCGCGCTTGTCGACGCGCTGCGCAACTGTCACCGCGATCACCGCCGTCGAGAGATCCGTCTCGTCGAGCTTGGCCGGCATTGCGATGGTTGCGGTCAGCGAACCGTCGGCCGCAACGTTGAAGCTCTGAGCGACCAATCGCAAGTCGCCCTCAGCAGCCTCGGCAGCTGCTGGCAGGAGAGCGACGAACGAAGTGCTGATGAGGCCGACCACCGTCAGCAGTCCTCGCCATCGACTCACTCGATCCGCCGTTCGAACACGTGCAGACGGTCGCTGAGATCTGTGAAGCCCAGGCGGTGATACAGAACCAGGGCAGCGTCGTTGCCGACGTGCGTGTTGACGAGCGCACGCTGCACACGCCAACGCGCCATCCACCGCAACGAGTCGGTGACGAGGGCTAGGCCGAAGCCGCGTTTCTGGTGGTCCGGCGAGACCGCCAGACGTTGGATGTATCCGTTCCTGCCATCGCGCCCCGAAACTGCATAAGCGACGACTTTCTGATCGGACCGCACGGCGCGAGCGCGATGGCGGGGCGTGGCCGACCGAACGTCGCCGATACCGACTCGGTCGAGGCACCAGCCTGCCCCGAACGCCTCGACGTCGACACGGCTGGCTTCAGCATCCTGATCGGCGGACAGCCGCACGACATTCACGGACTTCTTGGCCGACGCCGACACCACCGAGCCGATGCTCGTGTGCTCGAGGAGCACCAGGCTCTGGATGGATTCGAAGCCGAGGCGCTCGAATCGAGCACCCGCCTGTGCGCCCAGTGCACCGGTGCGAATGGTCTCGTAGCCGGCCGTGAGCAGCTCGCCGATCCATCCTGTGATGTCCGCCGCAGTCGGAAGCCGGCTCTGGTTGTAGAGCACGAGATGGGCCACGTTCGGTTCGAATGCCCACGGCCTGACGCGGGCAACGACTGCGCCCGCACGAAGGATCAGTGGTGCGGTCGTGAGTGGTTGCATCGCCGGCTTCACGAGTGGAACGGTAGCTCCGAGTCTGTGGCAGGGAGGTAGCGTCCAACGGCGTGACCGTGCTGTTCGCCACTCATCCGGTGTACCTCGAACATCTCGCTGGACCACGCCACCCCGAGCGCCCCGAGCGACTCGATGCCGTGCTCGAAGGCGTGCGGCGAGCCGATCTCGGCGACGCGATGACCCCGCTGGAACCGCGGCCGGCCGAGCGGGCCGACCTCGAGCGAGTGCATCCGGCGTGGTACCTCGAACGGATGGAGTCGATCTGCGCAGCCGGCGGTGGCCGACTCGACCCCGACACGTATGCGAGCCCAGCCAGCTTCGAGGCCGCGACCCTGGCCGCAGGTGCCGGCCTGACCGCGGTCGACGCCCTGCGCGAGGGACGCGGCGATGCCGCGTTCTGCGCGGTTCGCCCGCCTGGCCATCACGCCTCGAGCATCGAGTCGATGGGATTCTGCATGATCTCCAACGTGGCCATCGTCGCCGCGTCGCTCGCCGACGCGGGCGAACGGGTGATGATCCTCGACTACGACGCGCACCACGGAAACGGCACGCAAGCGGTGTTCTACGGCGACCCCCGGGTGCTGTTCGTCAGCTTCCACCAGTGGCCCCTGTATCCCGGCACCGGCGCGATCGACGAACACGGCGAAGGCGCGGCGGCGGGCACGACCCTCAACATTCCCTTACCGGCGGGCACCACCGGTGATCTGTACCTGCGGGCATTCGACGAGATCGTTGCACCGGTGGCCGAACGATTCGCGCCAACCTGGGTGATCGTGTCCGCTGGTTTCGACGCCCACCGTGATGATCCGTTGACCGACATGGGGCTGGCTGCCGGCGACTACGGCCCGTTGACCGGCCGCGTGCTGTCGCTGGTGCCCGCTGGTCGACGACTGGTGATGCTCGAAGGCGGATACGACCTCGACGCCCTCGCGAACTGCTCGACCGAAGTGATGCGACAACTGGCCGGCGCGCCGGCGGCTGCCGGTCGCGGAGCAGGTCAGTCGGCGGGCGATGTGGAGGGTCCGACATCGGCTGGCCCCGGCTCACAAGCGGTCGATGCCGTGGCGCGCCACTGGCAGCAGCAGGGTTGGTTGTGATCCCGGATCGTTTCCGTCCGGTCCTCGACGAGATTTCTCCACTCACAGAGCGATTCGCGGCGGCCGGCCATCGCTTGTACCTGGTCGGTGGGATCGTCCGCGATCTGCTGATCTCCGACCAGCGCATCGACGACGACTACGACTTCACCTCGGCGGCTCGCCCGGACGAGGTCAAGGCCCTCCTGACCGGTTGGGCCGATGCCGTCTGGTTGCAGGGCGAGCGCTTCGGGACGATCGGTGCCATGAAGGACGGCCGCACCTACGAGATCACCACCCACCGGGCCGAGGCGTACAACGACGACTCGCGCAAGCCGCATGTCGAGTTCGCCGATGACATCGAGACCGATCTCTCGCGTCGCGACTTCACCGTCAACGCGATGGCGTTGGAAGTGACCGCGTCGACACCAAACCTGGTCGACCCCTTCGATGGTGCCGCCGACCTTGGCACGCGCACGTTGCGCACCCCATTGTCTCCTGAGGTGTCGTTCAGCGACGACCCGTTGCGGATGCTGCGCGCCGCCCGATTCATCGCCCGCTATCACCTTCAACCGGTCCCCGAGTTGACGGCGGCCGTCACCGCGATGCACGAGCGCTTGCAGATCGTCTCTGCCGAGCGCATTCGCGACGAGCTCGACAAGCTCATCACGGTGCAGCACCCGAGCGCGGGATTGTGGTTTGTGATCGAGACGGGCCTTGCCGACGACTTTCTTCCCGAGCTGCCGTCGATGCGCCTCGAACAGGACCCGATCCATCGGCACAAGGACGTGTTGACTCACACGTTGGCGGTGGTCGAGAACGTGCAACCCGACATGCACGACGCCTTCGACTTCCGGCGTACGCGACTCGCGGCGTTGTTCCACGACGTCGGCAAGCCACAGACGCGCGGCTATCAAAAGGGCAAGGGCGTCACGTTCCACCATCACGACGCCGTGGGCGCGCGGATGACTCGCAAGCGCCTGACAGCCCTGCGTTACTCCAACGACGACATCGAGGCAATCACCGAGCTGGTCGCGTTGCATCTTCGTTTCCACACCTATCAGATGGGTTGGACCGATAGCGCCGTGCGTCGATACGTGCGCGACGCCGGACCGCTGCTCGCGGAGCTCAACGTGTTGACGCGCTGCGACTGCACCACGCGCAACGAGCGCAAGGCGGCCATGTTGTCGAAGCGCATGGACGAGCTCGAGGAGCGCATCGACGAGCTCGCGCAGCGCGAGGAACTGGCTTCGATCCGGCCGCAACTCGATGGCACGCAGGTGATGGAGCAGCTCGGAATCGGGCCAGGACCGATTGTTGGCAAGGCTTTGGCGTTCTTGTTGGAAATCCGTCTGGAGGAGGGCATGATCGACGAAGCAGAGATTCGTCGTCGGCTCGATCAGTGGCAGGCTGACCACGAGGGGTGCTGATACTATTCCAGGACGGGAGCGATCGGCACGAGTGAAGACAACCACCGACAACAGGGACGGGCCGATCAGCCGGCTTGAGGCCTGGTTCGTGCCGTCGCGTTCCACCGCGGTCCGGTTCGCGCTTGTCGGCTTGTCGCTGATTCTCCTCACGACGCTCATCGAGATCGCCGTTCACGGGCTCGATGTCGAGGTCTGGGGATCCATTTCCGGGAGCGCGCTGTTCCTGCTTCCGGCGTGGGCCGGGCTGGCAAACCTGATTCGCTACCGTGCCGAGCGTCGGATCGAATGGCTGTTGCTCTCGATCGGTGCGTTCGGCTGGGCGTTCGGACAATTGCTGTGGCTTGGTCAGATCACGATCGATGGCTCCACCACCTGGCCGTCGTTCGCCGACATCGGATACCTCGTGTGGCCGATCGCGGCGATCGCAGCCGTTGTCATTCACATCCGTCCGTTCGAGCGTTCGACCCGCGTGGTGTTCATGGTCGATGCGATGGTGCTGGCCGTTGCTCTCAGCTTCGTCGCCTGGGAAGTGATCATTCGCGCCGGTGTCGGTGATCCAGCACGCTTCTCCCTAGCGGCCCAACTGGCAATGCTGATCTATCCGCTGACCGACATCGCACTGGCGTCGATGCTCGGATTGATGATCTTGATCGGCCGGTCGCCTGCCCGCTTCGGTCTGTTCGTCGGCGCCGTGCTGTTGACCGTCGGTGATACGGCCTACTCGGCATCGGTGGGCGAGACATCGAACTCGGCGTCGTTCGCTGTGTCGTTCCCATGTTGGATCCTGGCGTTCGCCGTCATCGGCTTGAGCGCAGGCCTGCGCGGTGGTGGAGTCGTTCGCTACACCCGCCCGACGCTGTCCCGCCTCCTCGTCGTGCACCTCCCGGTGATGATCGCGATCTGGGTGGCGGCTTGGCGGTACATGTTGCACGACACCCCGGCCACCACCGTCACGGTTGTCATCGGTGCGTTGGCCGGTCTGCTGCTCATCATCGAGCAACTGGCGACGTGGTACCACTCAACGACGTTGTCGGATCGGCTCAGCGACAACATCAGCAATCTGCGGCACACCGAGGCAGAACTACGTGCCCTGCTGGACGACCTTCCGGATTCGGTGATCGTGCTCGACGGCGCCGGGCGCATCGTCGAGGCAAACAAGCTGGTCCTGGACATCACCGGCCGATCGCATTCCGAGGTGCTCAACAAGACGTTCACCTCGTTGGTCCGCCCCGCGGATCGCCCGATGTTGGCCGACGTCTGGAAGAAGCTGCGCAGTGGCGTCCGCGTGAGCAGCCCCGTGTTCCCGTTCGACCATCCGGACGGGCACGAGATCCTGCTCGAAGCCGACGTGCATGTACCGATTCGCGATCCCGAACGCGTCGTGGTGACCCTGCGCGACATCACCAGCCGCTTGCGCGAGGCACAGAATCTCGATCTGGCGCAGGCCCGATTCCGCGCAGCCTTCCACGGAGCTCCGACCGGCATGGCGTTGTCGAGCGCCGACGACGGAACCCTCATCGACGTCAACGAGTCGCTGGCGACGATGCTTGGCTACACCCGTACTGATCTGGTCGGTCGCGGCATGCAGTCGATCACGCACCCCGACGATTGGCTGCGTGGAGCGACCCACACCGCAGGGATCGCCGCCGACTCCTACCACATGGAGCAGCGTTACATCCGCAACGACCAGAGCGTGATGTGGGCACGTGCATGGGTTTCGGTGATGGACGACGGCGACGGCCACGGGCTGGCGATCACGCACATCGAAGACATCACCGAGCAACGACACAGCGCCGAGCGACTCGAGTGGGCGGCCACCCACGACGAGCTCACCCGGCTGCCCAACCGCTTCCGCTTCCTCGATCAACTCGCTCGCTTCCTCGAGACCAGCGAGCCGGGAGCTGTGGCAGTGATGTTCATCGACCTCGACAACTTCAAGGTCATCAACGACAGCCTCGGGCACGGAGTCGGCGACGAGCTCCTCCGCGGCATGAGCGAGCGCCTGCGTGCCGTGGTGCGCGATCGCGACATGCTGAGCCGCTTCGGTGGCGACGAGTTCATCGTCATGCTCTGCGACATCGGGGCGACGGTGTCGCCTGTCGAGATCGCCGAGCGGTTGCGGGCCGAGATCGCGTTGCCGCTCGTGGTCGACGGCGCCGAGTTGTTCGTCACGGCAAGCATCGGCATCGCCGTGGCCGACCGCGCAGGCGTGTCGACCACCGAACTGCTCCGCGACGCCGACGCGGCCATGTATCGCGCCAAGGCCCGCGGCCGCGACTGCGTCGAGGTCTTCTCACCCGGCACCCACGACGCCACCGTGTTGACGCTGCGAACCACCAACGAGTTGCGCCGGGGGCTCGAACGCGGCGAGATCGTTCCCTATTACCAGCCCATCGTGCAGCTCGACACCGGTCATCTGATCGGATTCGAGGTGCTGGCGCGTTGGCGACACCCGGATCGCGGCCTGCTCGGACCCGAGCAGTTCCTGCCGATGGCAGAAGAGACGGGTCTGATCGGCGAGGTCGGCGCTGCCGTCCTGCGTTCGTCACTGACACAACTCGCCCAGTGGCGCGTTCGACTGCCGAGGTTTGCCGACCTCACCGTGTCGGTCAACGTCAGCGGACGTCAGCTGATGAGTCCCGCGTTCCACGGCATGGTTTCGGAAGCGCTTGCCGAGAGCGGGCTCACCGCCGACGCCTTGTGGCTGGAGATCACCGAGTCGGCGTTGATGAGCGACGTGAAGGCGGCCACGGTCGCCCTGCGCGAGCTGCGCAACCTGGGTCTTCACCTGGCCGTCGACGACTTCGGCACCGGCTACTCGTCGCTCACATACCTCAAGCGCTTTCCGGTGGAGGCGATCAAGGTCGATCGGTCGTTCGTCAGCGGGCTCGGTATCGACCCCGAGGACACCACCATCGTCGAGGCCGTTGTCAAGCTCGGGCACTCCCTGGGGTTGTTGGTGGTGGCCGAGGGTGTCGAGACGCCGCTGCAGCTGGCACGCCTTCGCGAGATCAGCTGCGACCACGGCCAGGGTTATGTCTTCGGCCGTCCCCGGCCGTCCGAACTGGTCGAGTCGGAGTACTCGCTTGCCTGAGAATTGGCGCCTGACAGGGGCCGGGGGCTAGTTGCCCTCTTTGCGAGCGCGGAGCACGAGTACCGATGGCGCGACCGCGTCGCGTACGTGGCGGGTGTTCAGCTCGTACATCGCGTCGAAGTGGAAGTTGGTGCGCTCGAAGGCCATGTAGAGCTCGCTGAACGTCACGCCGTCGGCGCCGTAGGCCCGACGTGCCGTGGGGTCGGTGCCGTCGAACATGGCCGCAACCGGATGGTGCATCGCGACGACGAACGGACTGCTGGACTTCAGCACCCGGTGCACCTGCCGCAGCAATCGGGGCAGGTCATCGATGTTGGCGAGGGAGTGAGTGGCGATCGCCAGGTCGATCGAGCCACTCGCCACCGAGCCCAGATCGGCCAGTTCGCCCTGATGGCACTCGACCTTCACCTCGGCGGCTTCCGCGGCGGCCCGTAGGCGAGCGATCTTGTCGGCCGACGGGTCAAAGGCAATGGCTTTTGCGCCGACTGAGGCCATCGCGATGGCGTTCGACGTCGATGAAATACCCAATTCGAGAACCCGTTTGCCGACGATGTCACCACACAACCGCAGCTCGCTGTCGTCGGCGACGTTGTCGCCGTACCAGATGCTCATAGGACAACAGTGTGCCCTGTCGGACTGAGGCGTTGGCGGATGCGCAACTCGCTAGCCTTGCGGAATGGCTTTTGGGATCGACTCACTGCGCGGGGCGCGAGCAGTGGTCGACCATCGATTGTCACGGCGACATTTGATCAACGAGTTCCACCGCGGACGGCTTCGCCAGGACCAAGTGTGCGACGCCCATCCCGAGCTCATCCGGGCAGCGCGCAACGTCGGAACACCCGCGTCGATGCCGTGTCCCATCTGTCGCGTGGAGAAGCTGTATTTGGTGACGTATGTCTTCGGATCGCGCCTTCCTTCACACGGCCGGTGCGTGTCGACCGCGGCCGAGCTGGCCAAGCTCAACACGCGCACCGATCCGCTCACGGCGTACGTGGTCGAGGCGTGCACCGAGTGCCGTTGGCATCACCTGTTGCGCGTCTTGCCCATCGGCGGGGGGATCGCTAGAACGGGCTGAGGCCCATGCGATTGCGAACCGATATCGCTTCACCGACGTGAGCGTTCGCGTGTCCGATGACGGGCCACTGAACCAGCCACCACACGGGCTTGTCCGCCCACATCTTGTGAAGCCAACCGACCTCGGCCACCGATAACCCCGCCTTGGTCTCCAGCCGGCGACTGCTCGCAGGCACGGTGTCGAGCGCCATCGTGCCGATGCGGCCGAGCCAAGTTCTCGTCGCGGCGAACACGGCGTCGAGGTAGAGCAGCAGCGAGTCGAGGGGCAAAGCACCGGTGACCGTGAGATCCTCGCGCTCTTCGAGGCCGGCGGACGCCCGAGCACCCTCGAGGCGGAGATCGACACGGTGAGCAGCGAACAACGGCGGGCGATTGCGGATGGCGGTTGCCACGGCGAGGTCCTGATGCCGTGCCATGTGCAGCAACAAGTGAGCGATCGACGACCCGCCGTCGTCAACGCGTTCGACCCAGCGTTGTCTTGGTACCACTGTGAGTATGGAGTCGGTAAGCTTGCTGCGAACACTCTCGAGGTCGTTGACAATCCAGGTATGCACGTCCACGAGGTGAACGTAGTCCTAAAGTGTGCCTGCCGGGCCGCAAATGGTCCGGCGGAGCAAAAACTCACAACGGCTCATCCGGTGGACGAGCCGCCGTGAATAAATCCACCAGCTGACCCTCCCGGTGTCGGCGAGTGTGGCGCCAAGCCCACCAGTTCACCCGTCCCGAGCTGGTGGGCAAGGTGTCGCGTCAGCGACACCCGCGTTGACGGTGTCGCGTCGGCTCCGTGTCACACCCCCATGTCATGCTGCCAAGCGTGGACATCATCTTTCACCGCTACACTCGCCAGGTCATATTGGCCCTGCCCCATACCGGGGCCCCGGGTATGCTCCCGGGTCCGAAGGGAGGTTTCACACGCATGACGCGTGCATACGAACTCATGGTCATCATCGATGGTGACGTCGAAGACACCGCTGCCCAGGCCCGAGTGAAGTCGATCACCGACTCCATCACCAAAGCCGGCGGCACGATTCACGGCAAGCCCGACTGGTGGGGCCGCAGGCAATATGCCTACCCGATCAACAAGAAGGAATACGGCTACTACGTCGTGTACCAACTGGTTGCCCCCGGTGGCGCTCTCGACGAGCTCGAGCGCTCGTTCCGCATCGCAGACGACATCGTCCGCCACAAGCTCATCCGTCTCCCCGACACCGAGGCAGCTCGCCGCGGTCTGTCGGAGCCAGCGGCCTGAATCGCCGCGCGTCAAGCCAAGGAGGCCGTCATGGCCGATAGCACTGTCACCATCGTAGGAAACCTCACCCGCGATCCCGAACTGCGGTTCACTGCCGGCGGCAAGGGTGTCGCCAGTTTCGGCGTCGCAGTCAATCGTCGCTACCAGGTCAATGGCGAATGGCAGGAGAAGACGTCGTTCTTCAACGTCACCGCCTGGGACCAACTCGGCGAGAACGCGGCCGCGTCGTTGACCAAGGGTGCCCGCATCATCGTCAGCGGTCGTCTCGAGCAGCGCGAGTACGAGACCAAAGAGGGCGAGAAGCGCAGCGTCGGTCGAGATCGTTGCCGACGAGCTCGGGCCAAGCCTGCGTTGGGCCCGTGCCGAGGTCGAGCGCACGCAGCGCACCGGCCCTGACGGCAGCCCCGCGGCCGGCAATCGGCCGACCGCATCGGCACCCGCCGGTGGCGGCCGCCCCAGCGATCCTGTGTACGGCGACGAAGAGCCGTTCTGACCCCGTGACGATCGATCCGAGAAAGACCCCACGATGACCAGCAAGAAGAATCGGCGAGAGCGCCAAAGGAAGTCAACAAGAAGTTCAAGAAGAAGACGAGCGTGCTCGTCACCGACAAGGTCGACTTCGTGGACTACAAAGATGTCAACCTGCTCAACCGCTTCGTCAGCGACCGCTCGAAGATCCGCAACAGGCGGGTCACCGGCAACACGGTTCAGCAACAACGCGACATCGCGAATGCGGTGAAGAACGCGCGAGAGATGGCATTGCTGCCGTACACGAAGCGCGTGTCACAGACCCGTGCAGGTCGCCCACCGCGGGATCGTGACGAAGACGGTGGCGGTCGTGGTGGTCGCGAAGACGGCGGCGGTCGCCGCGATTCGTTCAAGGCAGATGCCGCTGTTGCCGCGGTGATCCCACAAGTCGACGAAGCTGTGATCGACGACATCGACGACGAGACGGTCGAGACTGAGTCATGAGGGTCATCCTCCGTTCCGATCGCAAAGGCCTCGGCAAGCGCGGCGACATCGTCGAGGTGTCCGACGGTCACGCACGCAACTTCCTGCTTCCGAAGGGCCATGCCCTGATGGCGTCCGACGGCGCGGTGGCGCAGGCTGCGTCGATGCGTCGCTGCACGCGATCTGCGCGACGCCGCAAGATCGTGAAGGCGCCCAGACGATCGCTTCGGCGCTTGTTCCGAGGGTGATCACCATCCCCGCCAAGTCGGGTCCCGAAGGCAAGCTGTACGGTTCGGTCACGCTGGCCGATGTTGCCCACGCAGTCGAAGAGCAGACCAAGGTCGTCATCGATCGCAAGAACCTCCATATGGAACCGATCAAGTCGCTCGGCACCCACACGGTGACCGCCAAGCTTCACAACGACGTCGAGTTCCCCATCACCGTCGAGGTCGTCAGCAAGTAAGACCCCGATTTCATAAGTAGTCGCACGTCATCTCCACAGGGTTGTCCACAGGCCCTGGCGGCTTCGCGCGGGCCGTGTGCGGGGGTGTGCTTTTCGCGGTCGGCTCGGTTGTCCACATACGCGCACAGCAACCTCACAGGTTGTTGCGCCGCCAACTCACAGGTTGTTGCCCTTACGCCCCACAGGCTCGATCAGGCAAGGTAGGTGACACATGACTGATTTCTCCCGCGACTCGGGTCGCGATCGCAACACGCGCCGATCCGATAGCCGTGTCCCTCCACACAACCTCAATGCCGAGGAGAGTTTGTTGGGGGCGCTGCTGCTGTCGCGTGACGTTGTGGACCAGATCGGCGAGCTCGGGGTCGTTGTCGATCACTTCTACAAGCCCAGTCACCAACACATCTATGCGGCGATCCGCGGCTTGATGGCGACGGGTCAGCCGGTCGACGCGGTGACTGTGGCTGACGAGCTGCGTCGCAACGGATTGCTCGACGAGATCGGTGGGCCACAGACGCTGCTCGAACTGCAGAACGCGACGCCGGCAGTCTCCAACGCTTCGCGCTACGCCAAGATCGTGCAAGACACTGCCATGTTGCGCAAGCTCATCGGTGTCGCCAGCGACATCGCAGAGATCGCCTACCTCGAGCCCGACGACGTCACCAAGGCACTGGACGAAGCCGAGACCAAGGTCTTCGAGATCGCCGAAGACCGCATCACCGACACCACCCGGTCGCTCAGCGACCTGCTGCCACTCGCGATGGACAAGCTGCAAGAGACGTTCGAACGCGGCGACATCATCACCGGCACCGCGACGGGGTTCCACGATCTCGACGAGCTCCTGTCGGGCCTGCAACCGTCGACGCTCAACATCATCGGCGCGAGGCCGGCGATGGGTAAGACCAGCCTCGGCTTGGGCATCGCCGCGTACGTTGCCCAGACCGCCCGCCGTCCGGTGCTGATCTTCTCGTTGGAGATGGGCCACACCGAGCTCACGCAGCGAATCCTGTCGAGCGAGGCCGAAGTCGACTCGCAAAAGCTGCGCACCGGCCGCCTGGTCGAGGCCGACTGGACGAAGATCGGCAAGGCGATCAACCGGCTCGACGTGCCGCTGTACCTCGACGACAACCCGCGGGTCACGGTGATGGAGATCCGCGCGAAGGCCCGCCGCATGAAGGCGCGCCAGGGTGGCCTGGCTCTGATCGTGATCGACTACCTGCAGTTGATGAGCGGCGGCAGTTCGGCCGAGAACCGCCAGTTGGAAGTCAGCGAGATCAGCAGAGGCTTGAAGATCCTTGCCCGCGAGCTCGAGGTACCGATCATCGCGTTGAGCCAGCTCAGCCGTAACCTCGAGACCCGCGGCGACAAGCGTCCCATGCTCTCCGATTTGCGTGAATCTGGATGTCTCACGGCCGACACGCGGCTGGTTCGCGCCGATACCAACGCGGAGGTGACGCTCGGCGCACTGGTGGAGTCTGGCGAGATCGGCGTGCCGGTGTGGTCTCTCGACGAGCGGTACCGCCTCGTGCCGGGCACCGTGACGGCAGCGTTCTCGAGCGGGGTCAAGCCCGTGTTCCGACTTCAATTCGCATCGGGCCGCACCATCGACGCCAGCGCCAACCATCCGTTCTTGGCCCTGGGAGGCTGGGTTCGAGTCGAAGACCTCGAAGTTGGTGCACACCTCGCCACCAGTCGTCGTCTGCCCGAGGTCGAGCGAACGGATCGAAATCGTCAGCTGAGTTCCAACCCGAATGTCGACATCATTCCCAAGGAAGTCTGGGACCACGTCCGCCAGAAGTCGCTCGCCGAGGCGGGCATGACTGCGCGGGATCTCGCTGCTGCCATCGGCATGTCGTACTGCGGCTCGGCCCTGTACAAATCGGGCTGCTCGCGTGCCCGACTCGAGCGAGTAGCAACTGCAACCGGCGATCCGTGGTTGGCGGATCTCGTCACCAGCGATGTGATGTGGGATCGGTTGATCGAGATCGAGCCGCTCGGCGAGATGGAGGTCTTCGACGCCACGGTCGAGCCGCACCACAACTTCGTGGCCAACGGCGTGGTGGCCCACAACTCGCTCGAACAAGACGCCGACGTCGTGATGTTCTTGTATCGCGACGAGGTCTACCACAAGGAATCCACCGACAAGGCGATGGCCGAGGTGATCATTGCCAAGCATCGTTCTGGCCCAACAGGCACCGTGCGGCTCGTGTTCCGTGGTCAGTTCACCAAGTTCGGCAACGCGGCGCGCGGCGTCTGAGGCCGACCAAGCGCCACGATCCAGCCACGCCACCGGCACCACCGGCTAGCACTCTCGTCATTCGGACGCCAGACTTGGCGTGTGTTCCTCGGCGACGACTTATTGGCCTGGCTCGTGCTCGCACTCGGTGGGGCCCTGTTCGCCGGCAACACGCTGGCACTGGTGAAGCCACCGCCACCCAGGGAAGGTGATCTCGAGAAGGCTCCCGTCGGTCGCAGCATCTTGATGGGCGTGATCGGTCTTGTCGCCGCCGTGTGGGCCCTGGCGTCACTGCTCAGCTAGCTACCGGTCGTCTCAGCCATCACTTCGGCGAGGGTGTCGAGGAACCGGTCGTTCTCTTCGGGCGTCGAGATCGTCACCCGGATTCCTTCGTTGGGGAACGGCCTGGTGACGACACCACGCTGTTCGAGCCCGAGATAGATGTCGTCCGTTCGCTCGCCGATCGGAAGATAGACGAAGTTGGCCTGCGCATCGGGGAGCTTCCAGCCGGCGTTGCCGAGCTCGACGATCACTCGCGCCCGCTCGCTGAGGATGTTGGCGACGCGCTCGCCGATCTCTGCCTCGGCATCGATTGCGGCGATGGCGGCAGCCTGGGCGAGAGCACTGACAGCGAACGGGAAGAGCGTCTTGTCGATCGATGCAATCACGTCGGGATCGGCGATGGCGTAGCCGGCGCGTATGCCTGCCATGCCCTGTGCCTTCGAGAATGTGCGGGTCACCACCACGTTGCGGTAGCGCGGGATGAGGTCGCGCACCGGGTCACCGAGTGACGGATCGAGGAACTCCCGGTACGCCTCGTCGATCACCACGATGGTCGCCGGAGAGATGTCATCCAGCAATGTCGCCATGTCGGCCGTCGACAGCGCGGTACCGGTGGGATTGTTGGGTGTCGCCAGCAACACCAACTTGGTGCGATCGGTCACCGCCGCCCCAACAGCTGCGAGGTCGAAGGCATGATCGGCGGTGAGCGGAGGGGTCACGGCGGTACCGGCCATCAACTGGGTGTACACCGGGTAGACCTCGAACGACCGCCACGGGTACACCACCTCGTCGCCCGGGTCGACATAGGTCAAGAACAGTTGTTGCAGCAGCCCGACGGATCCGGCGCCAACGGTGACGTGCTCGACGCCCACGTCGAGCCAGCTCGACAGTCGCTCGCGCACCGCCGTCGCGCGGTGATCGGCATAACGGTTGGCCCCGGTGGCCGCGGCCGTGACAGCGGCGACGATCGAATCGATCGGTGGCAGCGGGTTCTCGTTGGAGGCCAACTTGATGGCATTGGTGATGCCGTGCTCGGCCTCCGCCTGCGCCGCTGCCTTGCCAGGACGATAGGCGGGCATGTGTTCGACGGCAGGGCGCGGCCTGCCGACAGCTTGCATTGCAGTCATGGGTGCTCCGGTCGGGCGAGTCGTCAGCCCAACGTAGCGCTGCGCACGGGCTCCAACGGGAGTGAGACCGCCATCGGACCGAGCAACGGCTGAGCAGCGAGCGTCACTCGGTCGCGCCCATCATCTTTCGACTTCTCCAACGCCTCGTCGGCACGCAGCATCGTCTGGGCGACGTGCAGGCCCTTGCCGAGTGCGACACCGATCGACACGGTCAACGGCTCGTCGAACGACATCGCCACGCGCGACACGGCGAATCGAATTCGCTCGGCAACCTGGCCGGCCTCGGTCGTGTTCGTCTTCGCCAACAGCACGCAGAACTCCTGGTCGGCGTACCGATAGACGACGTCACCGGTTCTCACTTCACGTCGCATCGCGTCGGCGACCTCCCGCAGAACCTGGTCGGTCGTGTCGGAACCGTGGTTGTCGTGGATCCGGTCGAAGTGGTCGACGTCGACCTTGATCACCGCAACGGGCGTATCCCCATTGCTCGCCTCGATCGCGAGGTCCCGGTCGAGTCGCCGGCGATTGCCGACGCCGGTCAGTTCATCGCAGAGTGCCAGGTGCGCGATGTGCCTGTTTCGACGGCTGCGAACCGCAGCGAAGATTCCCACGATCACTCCCAAGGTCGCTAGGACGCCCACCGCAATCAAGGCAAACAGAATCGTGCGATCCGGTGTGCCGGCCGCTGTGACGGCTGCGTGATTGGTCGGGACGAACTTCACGCATCTTGTATCGGCATGAGGTCCCCCGAAGTTGAACGCTGATCGGCGCCGAACAGGCGTGTGCAATGCTGCGCATATGGTCACAGGCATCGAGCGGTGGGGTTCTGGCGGTCCGTGGGAGGCCGTCGTCGGCTACAGCAGGGTCGTGCGCAGTGGCGATCACGTGCATGTTGCCGGCACGACGGCCACCGTCGACGGTCGGGTCGTCGGCCAGGGCGATGCCGGCGAACAGACGAGGGTGATCCTTGGGATCATCGGCGAAGCGCTGGCCAAGGCGGGCGCAACATTCGAGCAGGTCGTACGGTCACGGATCTTCGTGGTCGACATCGCCGACTGGGAGGCCGTCGGCGCGGCACACGGCGAGATCTTCTCCGATATCCGACCGGTGTCGACGATGGTCGAGGTCTCCCGGTTGATCGATCCTGAGCACTTGGTCGAGATCGAGGTCGACGCATACAGCCCTCGCGGTGGCTGATGCTGCGAGACTTTTCCGGTGACTGATGACAAGGAGCCGACAAGCGACCAGGGCGGTATGCGCGACGACCTCGAACGCATGCTGGCGTTCCCCGCCAAGCTGATCCCTACGTCGGTCATCGTCCCCGCGTGGCGACGGCTGACCGACGGCGAGTCGACGTGGCCGGTGCTCGGCGCGGTCATCGTGGCGACGGGACTACAGGTTGCCCTGCCCAACCAATACGAGATTCCGCCGAACTGGCTGCTGCCGACGCTGGGAGCCCTCCTGGGCATCGGTTTCTTGATCGCTCATCCACACCGCATCACCCGCCATTCGCCGCAAGTTCGGGTCGTCAGCATCATGCTGATCGCGGTGATCACGCTCGCCAACGCCGGCTCGGCGGGCCGATTGATCAACGCATTGCTGCAGGGCAAGGCGGAGAACGTATCTGCCACCAGCCTGCTGTTGACGGGTGGCGCCATCTGGATGACCAACGTGATCGTGTTCGGCATGTGGTACTGGAACCTCGACCGTGGCGGTCCCGCGGCGAGGGCCCAGGCCACGAAGCCGTTCCCCGACTTCCTCTTCCCGCAGATGACAGCCCCCGATTTGGCGCCGGCCGACTGGCAGCCGCAGTTCTTCGACTACCTCTACCTCTCGTTCACGAACGCTGCGGCATTCAGCCCGACCGACACGTTGCCACTGGTGCGCTGGGCGAAGATGGCGATGATGCTGCAGTCAATCGTGTCGCTCGGAACGGTCGTACTGGTCGTCGCTCGCGCCGTCAACATCTTGAAGTGACCGCTTCGTGGCGATCGCGATTGCCACGACGCCGGCACCGAGCAGCAGCAGTGGCACGAGCGTGTCGGGACGATCGTTCAACATGTTGCCCAGTCGCGCATTGATGGCCGCGAAACCCACGACGACGGCGACGATGCCGAACAGCAGTGACACTGGATCGAATCGATGGGGTCTTCACGGCTGTGGCACCTCGCTTGTGACTGTTGTGGGTGACGAAACGGCCGGAGCCTCGATTGCATCGCGCGAGATCACGAAGCCGCCGGGGCTGACCACGCCGCCGTCGGCACGAATCACTGCGCCATTGTCGAGTTGCACCGAACCGTCGGCGCGCTGCTCGACGATCGGGATCGTGTACGACCCGTCGGCCTCGATCCTTCCGCCGTCGGCGAAACCTATCGAACCGTCCTCGTACAGCACCGTGCCATCACCGAAGTTCCGCGTGGCGGGAACATCGGCGATCGGAAAGAACTTCGGGTCGGGTATACCGAGGAACGGCAAGTCGGCGACGGACGCCCGTCGCACGTCGATGTCGCCGACTCCAACTCGAAGCTGGAGCTTGATCAAGTGTGCGCCGTCGGGCTGGTCGTCGAGGATCAAGCTCCGTCGGTAGCCGTTACGCGACCGGCCGAACGCATCGATGGAACCGACTCCGACGCGTGCATCGATCTGCACTTCGGCGTTGTCGGGCACGACGACAGTGAGGGTGCCGACCCCGACCTCGACCGTTGTGGCGAGGTCGCCGGGGTAGTCGGCCAAGATCGAGATCGAAGTTGCCCATGCCGGTCTCGTACCGATCGGCGATCACAGTCCCGTCGCCGATGAACACGGTGCGGTTCCCTGAGCGGTCGGCCAGCCCGACACCGGCGAAGCTCAGCGCGGATGCGACGACTGCCGCGACCGCTGTTGCGAGCGCGGGAGCGATCAACCATCGTGCTCGGCCGGCGAACGTTCCGACCAGCAGCCCTGCGCCCAGCACGACGGTTGCCCATCCGAACGCCAACGTGCCGCGGCTGCCGCTGTCTGCAATCAGCCACACAAGCGCGCCGACCACGGTGGCGGCTCCGATTGTCAGGAGTCCGAGTGCTGATCGCGGCCGGGGCGGCCGGTCACGTCGCTGCTTGGTCCACGATTCCCACCGATCGCTCGTCGAGCCACCGTCCGTGCTGGTGGATGTCTCGGTGTGCAGCGGTGCCGGGGCGACGTCGACCACGGTCCGGCCACGCCACAGCGCCACCGCGCCGCCGAGGAGTGCGATCGCAACGACCCAACCAGCGTCGGGCAGTCTGGCGTCGCCGCTGAACAGCCACCGCGCCGACAGCAGGACGGCGATTGCTCCGCCGATGCGACGGATAGTGCCGACTGGCGGCGACGTGGGCGAGTCGGCCAGCAAGGCAAGGCAGGCGACGTAGAGGAGGATCCCGACGCCGCTGAACAGGGCGAGCACGACGAAGGCGATCCGAACGAACAGTGGCTCGATGGCCAGAGCCCGGCCCAATCCTCCCGCGACACCGAACACGACCCGGTCGTCGGATCGTGCCCAGCGTCGCTCGGGGGGGAGGGGACCCGAAGTTGGTGGAGGCAGCGGTGCCGACTCCGTCTCGAGATTCGTCATGGGCTGCACGGTACGGGCGCGGACACGGCGGCGCCATCGGGGATCACCCTGGTTGATCCCTGAGTCCGAGCACCGTCTATCAGGGTCGGCACCTGATGTGCCGGGCCCCTTTCGATGGCACGATAGGTGGATGCACAGCACGCCGGCAGCGGAGGACAACGAGCGCCGGATCGAGTTCGCTCGCTCGTCGACAGACCGGATGTTGCTCGGTGTGTGCGGCGGCGCGGCGCGGCGTTTCGGTGTCGATGCCTACGTCGTGCGCCTTGCGTTGCTGCTGCTCACCCTCACGGGCGGCCTGGGTGTGTTGCTGTACGCGGTGGGTTGGGCGCTGAGCCGGCCGCCGGACGAAGTGCCGCCACCGAAGCCGCTCGACCAACGACTCGTGTCGACACGGACGGTTGCGACGGCCGCCGCCGCGGGCGGCTTGCTGATGACTGCACGCAACGTCGGGCTGTGGCCCGGCGACACCATCATGATCCCTGCGGTCGTCGTCGCCAGCGGGTCGGCGCTGCTGTGGTATCGAGGGCGTGATTCTCATGCGACGGGCGATCCGCTCGAGCGCGTACTGCAGGGCAGGGTCACGCCCCTGCGATCGTTGGGTGGGGTCGCGCTGGCACTCGCCGGAGTGATCGCGTTGGTCGCTCGTGGCGTGCGCCTCGAGCAGCTTCCCGCCGCGCTCGCTGCCTTGGTGATGGCTTTGGCCGGAGCCGCCGTGTTGGTCGGGCCGTACCTGGGCCGTCTGACGACGCAGCTACGCGACGAAGAACGTGCGCGCATCCGCGATCAGGAGCGCAACGACATGGCTGCGCACCTGCACGACTCCGTGCTGCAAACACTTGCGCTGATGCAGCGCGCTGCAGCAGACCCGCGCCGGATGGTGATGCTCGCCCGTCGTCAGGAGCGGGAACTGCGCAGTTGGTTGTACGACGTGAAAGCGAGTGCCGCAGTGGGCTCGCTCAGCGCCCGCGCCGAAGGGATCGCCGCTCAAGTCGAGATCGATCATGGCCTGCCGGTTGATCTGATCGTCGTCGGAGATGTCACCGTCACGCCGTCGGTCGACGCGTTGCTGCTCGCTGTTCGCGAAGCGACGGTCAACGCCGCGAAGCACGCCGAAGCCGACCTCGTGAGCGTCTACATCGAGGTGGAGCCGCACGCCATCACAGCCTTCGTCAGGGACAAGGGTGTCGGGTTCACCGTGACAGAGATCGGTGACGACCGCAGGGGCATCGCCATGTCGATCCGTGATCGCATCGCACGCGTCGGCGGGCGTGCGGTGCTGGAGTCCGCCGCTGGCGCTGGTACCGAGTGGGAGTTGGTGGTGCCGAGATGACAGCTCGGGTGCGGGTGTTCGTGGTGGATGATCACGCGCTGTTCCGCTCCGGGGTCAAGGCGGAGATCGGCGATGCTGTCGACATTGTCGGTGATGTCGGCACCGTCGACGAAGCGATCGCGGCGATCCGTGCGACCAAGCCGGATGTCGTGTTGCTCGATGTGCATCTGCCCAATGGTGGTGGTCGTGCGATCCTGGAAGGACTGGCCGACGGGCTTCCCGATACGAAATGCCTGGCGCTCTCGGTGTCTGATGCAGCCGACGACGTCATCGGCGTGATTCGCGCGGGTGCCCGTGGGTACGTGACCAAGACCATCACACGCGAGGAACTGCTCGATGCAATTCGCCGCGTGCACGCTGGCGACGCGGTGTTCTCTCCACGGCTCGCCGGGTTCGTACTCGACGCGTTTGCCGGTTCGGTGCCGGTGACATCTGATCCCGACATGGATCGACTGACCCAACGCGAGCAGGAGGTGCTTCGCCTCATCGCCCGCGGGTACACCTACAAAGAAGTCGCCGGTCGCATCCACGTGTCGGTGAAGACTGTCGAGACGCATGTGTCGTCGGTGCTTCGCAAGCTGCAACTCTCGAACCGCCACGAGCTCACCGCGTGGGCGACGGATCGACGACTGCTGTAGCAGCAACAAGCAGATCAGTCGGCGTCGATCTCGACCTCGTCGGGTTCGCCGACAGATTCTTCCGTCTCGTCGCCTGACGCTGGTACCGCCGAGTCGGCCGGTCGAGCAGCCCACGCTGGACGCTTGCCGGTTTCGAGTTCGAGGAGCTCGGCCTTGGCTTCGCGCCATGCGAGATCTGCCGCGGCTGCACCCTTGCCGGTGCGATTCGCCTCCTTGACGAGCTCGACGGCGCGCTGATGCGCCGCTCGGGCGCGCTGCAGGCGAGCGGCCAGCTCGGTGGCCTCTCTCTGCAGGCGTTCTTGCTCTGCTTTGAGATCGATTGCCGCCTGCTTGGCGCGGCGATCTGCCTCCTCAGAATCTCGCAGACTCTGGGCAAAGCGCTCGACATCGGTGAGGGGGCGTGGCGGCGGGACCTTCGGACGGCGACGGCTTGGCATCGGCGACATTGTGCACGGAGATCACTCCGTTCTCAACATGGTGCGGCCCTGCGAGTGGGTCGCGACTGTCGGGCTAGCGCAACACCAACACGATGATGACGATGAGGAGGATGAGGCCGATGAGGCCACCGCTGATGTAGATACCGGATGCGAGCAACATGGTGACCGTGTTACCCAAATGGGTTACACGGCAAACCGGCAATAGTTCGACAGCTCACCCCGCGATGGTCGACAGGTTTGAACGATGTTGCCGTACGGGTAGTCCGTCGCCCCACGTGGTCGACGTTCCTTTGTACGGAGAAGCGCAGGCCAGACGACCTCATAGAAAGCAGGAGACAATGGACAACGATCTCGACCAAGCCAAGGGCCGAATCAAGCAGGCCGCTGGCGATTTGACAGACAACGACGACCTCAAGCGCGAGGGCGAGGTCGACGAGAAGGCCGGCAAGGTCAAGGAATTCATCGACGACATGAAGGACAAGGCCGACGACCTCGTCGACAGGGTTCGCGATCGATTCGACAAGGACTGATCACTCGAGACGTTCACAATTTCCTGGGATCTGCGGGACCCTTCGCTCGGTGGCGAAGGGTCCCGCAAGTTTCCACCCGGTGTCGGTCGTGATGTTGACTATGGGGCCTTCAAGAGAAATCTGACGCTGACGGCGCCGAACCATCCCGCCACGAACAGCAGCAGCACGGGCAGGAATATCCGCCGTAATGACTCGACCGCCTGTCCTGCCATCCAGCTCTTGACCCGTGCTTGGCATGCCGAGCGTTCTGCGCAGGTCGGTTGGGGATCTGCGGTGGGTGACACCACGTCGGTGCTGATCTGGTCGTCTTGTGCTGCTTCACCGTCGAAGCCTGGGAACCGCCCCGGCAGCCACTTGATCAGCGCGTCCGCCATGAGATGGTGCCCAAAGGCAGAGGGATGGAAGCTGTTGTGCAACCAGTTGGTCGGCATGATTCGCTTGGCGAGGGACGCGCCCTCAGTCGGAGCCAACGTGATGACGTTGATCGGCGAGTCCGTTTGTTGCGGATTGCACAATTCTTGTCCGGCGTAGGCGCGTTCGCCGGGTGCGAACCACGTGATCGTCGCGGTGCTCAGCGTCGAGTTCGCGTCGTTCACGGCATTTCTGATGGCGATGTTCAGCTGGGCGACGAAGCCGTGCAGGTATGGCAGTTCATCGCGGTCGAGCGGCGCGGTGTTGCATCCCACGTCGAACAACATCTGCGGATACGGCACCACGACGATTGGGGTCGAGTCGAACTTCTCGGCCACCTTCTGCAGCGCCTCGGCGGCTGCGGCGCGCACGTTCAACAGGTTCCCGTCAAATGTCTCCTTCAGGTCCGTGCACGACCCAGGGAACGCGCACCCTTTGCCCACCTCGCCGAACAGCGCATCGTTGCCACCGATCGAGATCAGCACCAGATCCGGGTCTGTCGGGAACGTGTTGTCGAGTTGCGCGAGCGCTCCGATCGGCCCAGCCGAGGGGCCGTGTTTGATCTGTCCGGTCTTCCAGATCTGACCGGCAAGCGCTCCCGAACACGAGGCGAAGACGAGCGACTTGTCGAAGTGCAGGGCTACCAGGTAGGGGAAAGCCGACGGACTACGTCGGCAGTCGTTGCCCCCGCTGACGTTGGTGTCGGGGAAGTACCGCAGCGCACCCTCGCCGGCGATGTACGAGTCGCCGAGCGCGATGATCGTGCCGGTGCCGTCGGGCGACGGATCCAACGACACAAGTTCGTTGCGATCGGTGATCGTCCACACCACGAGCGCACCAAGCAAGATCACCAGTGCAAACCCTTGGCCGCGAGCGATGAATGAGGCGCCGAAGACCACCGCCATTGCAATGACGAGCGCCTGGATCTGCCAGCGGACTCCGCCGAGCAACGGCACGAGCCACACGATCGCAGCGGCCACGGCGACTGCACACACGGCCAGGGCAATCCCGGTTCGTCGTCGCCGGGTGTTCCACTCCAGCGTCGAAGCCGGCCGGTTGCGGGCCCACGCCGAGACGGCGTCGACCAGACCTAGGAGTCCAGCGATGCCGGTGAGCACGACCGCTTGCAGTGTCGACTCCGATCGACCTTCGACGCCGACCAGCATCACGACGAGCACCGCGACGACGATTCCGAGGATGCAGAGGCCGACCACCACCAGGTACCACCGGTGCCGACCGACTCTGTCGACGAGAGCGGCCGCAAACCACGCGACTGGCACCGCGACCATCGCCTTCCACGGCGAGCCGACGATGGCCATCGCCGGTGCGACGGCCGCCGCGATGACGGCGGCGTTCAGCAGCCACGACCGCACGTACGGCCAGATCCCCTGCTGTTCCACCGGAGGCGCCGAATCGTTGACGTCGGTTCGAACGACATGCATGACCGGCATGAACCCGGCAAGCAGCAAGGCAATCGCGATCGAGGCGAGGCGCGGACTGTTGGTGTCGGACGCATGCTCGAGCAGCACAGCAGCGACGATGTTGAGCACGATCCCGCCCGCAGCGAGCACCGATTGGCGCCAGTAGTAGGGATCCTTGCGATGTACCGCCCAATGCCGGTACCGATGGCTGGCGTGCCAGTAGACGAGCCCGGCCACGATCGACACGCCCAACCACACGGGCCACAACTCGCGGCCGACTCCCCATGCTGTGATCGCTACAAGGACCACTTCGGCGAGCAGATACTTCAGCCCGGCGATCAGTCCGAATGGCCACTCCTTCGGAGGAGGTTCAGGCAACTCCCGCAGGCGCGCCCACAGGTCCTTCATGCGTGGGACCGGCGGTCTGCGGGCATGATCATGACTTGAGGAGGCTGGCGAATCGACACCAGATACATGTGCAGGCGGTCGGTCGTTTTGTCGTTTGAGCCATCCCCTCGCGGGGGACACTGCGGCCCGGGCAGCCGCTCATTTCAACTACGCCGCGACGAAAGGACCAGACCATGAAGAAGGAACAGCTTCACGAACTGTTGTATCAAGCACTGGAGACCGAGCAGGGTGGAGTCAACGTGTACACCACCGCGCTGCGGTGCGCGCTCAACGACGACCTCAGAGAAGGAATGGCAGCAGTACCTCGAACAGACAACCAACCACGAGACCATCGTGCGCGGCGTCTTCGACAAGCTCGGCCTCGACCCGGCGGTGGAAACGCCAGGTCGCCTCGTGGTGCGTCACATCGGCGAGTCACTCGTCGCCGCGATGGAGATGGCTCTGTCGTCCGGGCGGCCGGAAGCAGCCCAGCTGGTGGCCGGCGAGTGCGTGGTGAGCGCCGAAACCAAGGATCACCTGAACTGGGAGTTGATCTCCGCCGCCGCCGAGAAGGCCACCGGCGACACCGCCAAGGCGCTGAAGGAAGCAGTCGAGCAGGTCGAAGAGGAAGAGGACGAGCACCTGTACCACAGCACGGGCTGGACCCGTGAGCTGTGGATCGAGTCGCTCGGAATGCCTGCCGTCCTGCCTCCGCCGGAGGAACAGAAGGACGTCAAGACCGCGATCGGAGCCGCGCGAGCCAAGAAGGCGCGCGACGACATGACGTGAGCCCCGTTCGTTTGGCGTAGCGTTCGCAACAGGGGGCACGCCGAGCGCGCGTCATAGCATTCGTCGTCACGTCATCGAAAGGGTTCGTCATGGCCGCAGCAGGATCGATTTTGGGCAACGCTGTTCAGCGTCTGGAGGACCCGACGCTGTTGACGGGTGCGGGCAAGTATCTCGACGACCTGGCGCCGGCGGGAACCCTGCACGTTGCGTTCGTCCGATCGAACCAGGCATATGCCAACGTGGTCAGCGTTGACGTTTCCGATGCGGAGTCGATGCCCGGCGTGAAGGCGGTGTACCACGCCCGCGGTGACGACCTGGGCATTCCCACTTTGCAAGGCTTCGAGATGTTGCCGCCGACGTTGAACCGACCGATCTTCGCGAACGACGTGGTGCGGTTCGTCGGCGACATCGTGGCCGCAGTCGTCGCCACGTCGAAGGCCGAGGCTGTGGATGCTGCCGACACGATTGTCGTGGACTACGAGAGGCTGCAACCGGTCGTCACCGCGGCCCAGGGACTGACGGCCGACGCGGCGATCCTGTTTCCGGAGCACGGTTCCAACGTTTGCTTCGGAACCGACCATGGAGCCGATGTGGATCCGTTCGAGGGCGCCGACGCCATCGCCGAGGTCACCATGGTGAGCCAGCGATTGGCGGGAGCGCCGATGGAGACCAACGGGATCCTCGCCGAGCCGGGCGACTCGCCGGGAACGATGACGTGCTGGATCTCGCACCAGGCGCCGCACGCCGCACACGGAGCAATCGCAGGGATGCTCGGCATGAAACCGACGGACCTCCGGGTGGTCTGTCCGTGGGTCGGTGGGGGATTCGGTCCGAAGTCGGCGGTCTATCCCGAGTACATGGTCGCTGCCGCCGCCTGTCGGGCCCTCGGCGCTCCGGTCAAATGGGCTGAAACACGGTCGGAAGACATGGTCGCGCTCGTCCACGGCCGGGACTATGTGATGACGGCGAAGCTCGGTGTCACGAAGGACGGGAAGTTCACAGGTCTGGAGGGCGATGTCACGTCGAACGCCGGCTCCTACCCGGGAATCGGAGCGATCCTGCCGATGCTGACGCAGATGATGAGCGTCGGGGTCTACGACCTCGACAAGGTCAAGTTCGCGACACGTGCCGTGCTCACCAACACCACCCCGATCGGCGCCTACCGCGGCGCGGGCAGACCGGAGGCCACACAATTGCTCGAGCGGGTCATCGACGTTGCGGCACAAAAGATCGGCATGGATCCCGCAGAGATCCGCCGGCGAAACTTCATCCAACCCGACGCGTTCCCGTTGACCACCAACACCGGCGCCGCGTATGACTCCGGCGAGTACGAAAAGGCATTGGACGCGGCCCTGGCTGCATCGGGCTACAAGGAGCTTCGTGCCGAGCAGGCGCGTCGTCGCGCAGCCAACGATCCGATCGCGCTCGGCATCGGCGTGTCGTCATACGTCGAGGTGACCGCCCCGGTGGGGCTGCACGTCGAGTTCGGCGCCGACAGAGATCCACGACGACGGCACGGCCAGTGTGTTTGCTGGAACAAGCGTGCACGGCCAGGGACATCACACAGCGTTCGCCATGCTGGCATCCGACGTCCTCGGCATCCCGATGGACCAGATCAAGCTCGTCAACTCCGACACCGATCGGATTCCGCGAGGGTCGGGAACGTTGGGCTCGCGATCGCTGCAGACTGCCGGCTCGGCCATCTTCGTGGCCTCCAACGAGGTGTTGAATCGAGCACAGCGAATCGCTGCCCACCTGCTCGAGGCTGCAGCGGAGGACATGGTCGCCGAAGCGGGTTCGCTTCACGTCGCGGGCACTCCGACGAAGTCGATTTCGTGGGCCGAGCTCGCTGTCGCATCCCGCGATGCTTCCAAGCTGCCGGAGGGGCTTGGTCCCGAGACCCTTCGGCATGAGCTGGATTTCGACGGCACCAACTCCACGTTCCCGTTCGGTACCCATGTTTCCGTTGTCGAAGTGGATACGGAAACGGGCAAGGTCGCGATGCTCCGACACATCGCAGTGGATGATTGTGGGCGAATCCTCAACCCGTTGCTGGTCTCCGGTCAGCAGCATGGTGGCATTGCACAGGGTGCGGCCCAGGCCCTGTTCGAGTGGGTTCGCTACGACGAGGACGGCAATCCGATGACATCCACGCTCATGGACTACACCGTGCCGTCGGCGGCTGAACTGCCGAGCTTCGAGACGTCGAACACCCAAACCGACAGCCCGAGGAATCCGCTCGGCGCGAAAGGCATCGGCGAGTCGGGAACCATCGGCTCGACTCCTGCGATTCAGAACGCCGTCGTCGATGCCCTGTCGCATCTCGGTGTCGTCCACATCGACATGCCCTGCACGCCCGAGCGCGTGTGGGACGCACTCAACGCCGTCTGATCCCTCGGAATCCCCGTCAGCCCGGCCTCGTGGGCGCGATTCCAGCCACCCACCGCGTAATACCGCCCCCGGTGGCGCTGCGCGGGCGCGATTTGGCCATCCGAGGCATATTTCCGCGCCCGGTGGGGCTGCGCGGGCGCGATTTTGGCTACCGGAGGCGTATTTCCGCGCCCGGTGGGGCTGCCGGAGGACTGTGACGCGGCGCCGATGTGGTCGAGCCGCCCTGGCGCTTGATCGCTTGGACGACCGACCGGGGACCACTCTGTCGCGCAGTCAGTCGGGGCGGGTGACCGTCACGGGAATCCCGTTGAGGACGGCGTTGCCCGACACCGGATCGAGCCGGTCTCCGTCGGTGAGGACGTTCGAGTTGACACCGGGTCGGCCCCGGGCGACGCGCGATACGCGCTCCCGGCGCGTCGTGACCCCAACCCCACGGAAGGCACACGACACCCATCCGCATCTCGTCGGTCACCTCGACGGGCACCGTGAGCCGGCCGACTCGCGACTCAACCGCAGCTACATCACCCGTCACGAGGCCACGCGCGTCGGCATCGTTGGGATGGATGAGGAGCGTGCAGCGCTCCTTGCCCTTCATCAGAACGTTGACGTTGTGCATCCAGCTGTTGCCGGACCGCAGGTCGCGGCGGCTGATGAGCGTGAGGCCGTCCTGCGGCGGCGGTTCGTCGAGCATCCGCCGGGCCGCATCGACGATCTGAGGTGGCGCGAGCTCGACCTTGCCGGACTCGGTGTTGAGAACGCTCGGCAGGCGGGGCTCGAGCGGTCCGAGATCGAGGCCGTGCGGGTTCTCCTGGAGCAGCGCCAGTGAGAGGCCATCACTCCCGGGGTCGAATCCGTCGCCGAAGGGTCCGGTGCGCAGCAAGGCATCGACGATGCGATCTTGCGGAGTATCCCCGTGGACCAATGGCCGAAGCTCGGCGGCATCTCGCCCGTGCACGCTCGCTTCCCGGTTCGCGACCGCATGGTTGAGGACGCCCATCAGCAGCTCCTCGTCGATCACCGTGGTATCGCCGTTGGGGCCCTCGCCGCGCAGGACGAGTGCGAGCCGCCCGAGAACCTCGCTGTCGCTGGGCTGGTCCGTCGTGAACACTGCGGGCGACCAGTTGGCGATCCGGCGAAGCGATTGGCCGTAGAAGGCAGCGTCGTAGTGGCTCTTCTCGAGCGCTGAGGGGACCGGGAGGATCACGTCGGCGTGGCGTGTGGTCTCGTTGAGATAGATGTCGACGCTGACCATGAACTGGAGCGAGGCAAGGGCCGCGTCGAGCCTCGCGCTGTGCGGTGTGGTCAGCACGGGGTTCCCGGCGATCGTGACCATCGCCCGGATCTGCCCAGGTCCTTCCGTCTCGATCTCCTCGGCGAGCGCCGCGACAGGAAGCTCGCCGTTGACTTCGGCGAGACCAGACACGCGACTGCGCCACCGGCCGATCCCATAGCCGCGGCGGGTGCCTTCCGGTGGGCGCGGGCGGGCGTGGGCGCCGAGGCCCCACATCCCTCCGCCTGGCTGGTCGAGGTTGCCGGTGATCGTGGTCAGCAGGTCGGTCGCCCACGATGCGACCGTCCCACCCGGCACGGTATGGATACCGATGCGTCCGTAGACCACGGCGTGCTCGGCGGCGGCCAGCTCGCGGGCGATGCGGCGGATGACGTCGGCAGCGATGCCTGTTCGTTCCTGCACCGCCTCGGGGGTGAACGCGGCGACCGTGCGGAGTGCCTCGTCGAGACCGTTCAGATGCGGCGTCGCCGCACCGGTGTCCACCAGACCCTCCGCGGCGATGACACCGGCGAGTGCACACAGGAACAGGGCATCGGAACCCGGCCGGATCGAGAGGTGCTCGTCGGCCGCTTCGGCCGTGCGAGTGCGCCGCGGGTCGACGACGACGATCCGTCCGCCGCGTGCCTGAATCGCCTCGAGTCGCCCCGGCCAGTCCGGCGCGGTCGCCAATGATCCGTTCGACTCGTATGGGTTCGCTCCGAGCATCAGGAGGTAATCGGTGCGGTCGAGATCCGGCAAGACGAACGCGTTGGGGTCGCCGTACATGAGCCCGGAAGACACGTGCCGTGGCATCTGGTCGACGGTCGACGCCGAGAAGATGTTCCTCGAGCCGAGCGCGTGCAGTAACGGACGCATCCAGAACAACGACCCCAGTGTGTGGACGTTCGGGTTGCCGAGGTAGACACCGACCGAGTTCGGCCCGTGTTCGGCGACGATGGCGGTCAGCCGGCGGTCGATCTCGGCGAACGCCTCGTCCCACGTCGCCTCCACATGGCCCTCGCCGCGACGGATCAGCGGCGTGCGCAGCCGGTCGGGGTCCTCGTAGAGCTGCTTGAGCGTGGAGCCCTTCGGGCAAATGAATCCGTGCGAGAAGACGTCGGCACGGTCACCGCGGATCCGCTGGACAGAACCGTCTCGAACGGTGATCTCGAGGCCGCAGGTGGCCTCGCACAACGGGCACGTGCGGAATTCTGTGACCTCCATGGCGCAACGTCACCACACCCGGGCGACTCGCGCAAGCTCGGCTTCCTCAACAGCTAATCAGTAGTGGTTCCCGAGATTGACGGAGGACCGTCGAGGCGGGAGAGTGGCACGATGGTGACACATCGTCGGACACTGAGCAGACATCCATCGACGGGACATGCGACCCGGCGTTCGAGCCGCTGAAGGCGGCGTTCGTGGAGAACTTCCACAGCCGCGGCGACATCGGCGCGGCGGTGAGCGTCGTGGCCGGGGGGCGCACCGTGGTCGACCTGTGGGGTGGCGATGCTGCTCCCGGACGACCCTGGCAACGAGACACGATCGTCAATGTGTGGTCGTCCACGAAGGGTGCCGTCGCCCTCGCCGCACACATGCTGGTGGACCGTGGCCTGCTCGACCTCGACGAGCCAGTGGCGACCTATTGGCCGGAGTTTGCTGCTGCGGGCAAGGAGAACCTCCCCGTCCGTTACCTGCTCAGTCACCGGGCCGGCCTCTGCGGAGCTCGCGACCCGATCACCATCGACGATCTCCCGGACTGGGGCAAGGTGACGGGCATCCTCGCCGCCACGGAGCCGTGGTGGGAGCCCGGCACGAAGTCCGGCTACCACGCCCTCACGTTCGGCTACCTCGTCGGTGAGGTCATCCGGCGGGCGTCCGGCCGCAGCGTGGGCCAATTTGTGGCGGAGGAGATCGCCGGGCCCTTGGGCGCCGACATCCGCATCGGGCTCGACGATGCCGCCATCGCCCGCTGTGCCCAGTTGTCGATGGACGCCCCGCCGCCGGACAGCGCCAACGCGGCGATGTTCGCCCAACTCGATCCCGCCGCTCTCGCTGCGTTGATGAACCCCTCGATGGCCGCGCCAGCGGCGGCGGACATCGGCTGCGCCGATGCATGGCGCCGTGCCGAGATCCCCGCCGCCAACGGTCACGCCACGGCCAGGGGCCTGGCCACGATGTACTCGGCTCTGGCAAACGGTGGAGAGCACGGCGGCGTCAGGCTCCTCAGCGCGGACGCCGTCGCCCGGGCCCGCGAGGGGCAAGGAGCGACGGTGGACGTCGTGCTCGGCATCGGCACCGGCGGCCTGGCAACGGAGTGGGCGCTCGGTTTCCTGCTCTCCGGCGAGCATGGATTGCTCGGCCCGAGCCCGCTCGCGTTCGGTCACGGCGGGTATGGCGGATCGTTCGGCATGGCGGACGCCGAGGCCGGCGCAGTCCCTCGGTTACGTGATGAACCACATGGGAAACAACCTCATCCTCGACCCGCGTCAGGTAGCGCTCTTCACAGCGCTCTACGAGTGCTTGTGAGGGTGGTGCAGTGGACCGGGCTCGGCGAGTAACGCTGCTGTTGCGCTGCGCGGGTCACGTCGACGACAGCGGAACCTCACCCGTGGAGGGTGAGCTCGAGTGCGAAGACGGCACGGTGCGGCCATTCACGGGCTGGCTCAGCCTCGTCAACGAGCTCGAACGGCTCGTCGCCGATCGCGCCTGAACCGCGTCAGGCATCCTCAGGATCGACGCCGTCGGGCAACCCGTGCTCGTCGAGCAAACGTGCCAGTTGCAACCGGGACGAGACACCGAGCTTCGCGTAGATCCGCGACAGGTACACCTCGACGGTGCGCTCGCTGTAGCTCGCAGTTCGGGCGATCTCGCGGTTGCGCATCCCGCTCTGCACCAGGCGAGCGATCTGGACCTCGGCCCTGGTCAGCTGGCCTGGCGCGCTCCGTCGGCGCCGCGGCACCTTGGCGCCGCGATCGCGCAGCAGCGCTGCTGCACGCCGCCGGTCTCCCTCTGCACCCAGGACGCCGAAGGTTTCGTGCGCGGCGAGGAGGCACTCGGTTTCGGTGAGGTCGATCGTTCCGACGACTGATCGAGCGAGGGCGGCGTCGTACACGAGGCCCTCCTTGGTCGCGATCGAGGCGCTCTCAGCAGCACTTTCGACGTCGCGCCGAACGATCGCAGCGCTGCGCAGCAGCATCGCTCGGACCCAAGGCCGAGCATCCTCGTTGCTGAGCACGTGTTGCTCGAGAGCGGCGAGCGCGTCGGCCGCGGCCGCATCGTTCCCGGTTGCATGCTCGAGGTCCACCAGGCGACTGAGCACGTGCGGGAGCCATGCGCAATCGAGCGGTCGCTCCGCGGCGGCTCTCAGCAGCGTGCGCGCGCCAGCGGCGTCCCCCGCAGCGACCAGCGCACCGGCGGTCGCCCACGCCGACATCGTCGCCGAGGCGCCGGGAATGGGCTGGTTGACCAGTGCGAGCGCTTCGCGCAGCTCACCACGCGCGGTTCGGATCTCGATCTCCATGCTCTGCAGGTAGCGGCGCACCACGGTCGACATATCGGCCGATCTCTTGATAGCGGCGGCCTCGGCGAGTGCGGCATCCCATTCCCCGCGCAACCAGTCGAGAGCGATCTTCGAGGCCAGCACACCGGTCGAATGGACTCCGGGCCCGATGTCGCCGATGACTGCCTCGGCTTCGGCGATCGCCGCCTGCGATGGTCCGACGCATCCCAGGACGACGATCGACCAGCCTCGTCGGGTGAGCCCGTAGACCTGCATGTTCGGCCCAGCGAGCTGCGCCGCCTCGCGAAGCTTGTCGAAGTGCCGAAGAGCGTCGGCCACCCGTCCCAATGCGGCGAACGTACTTGCGACGAAGGACTGTACGAGCACCTCCTCGCCACGGCTCCGCACCGGCGTCGCGAAGACCGCGGCGAGAGCCGCTTGCGCCCCGCAGGCATCACCTTCGGCCGCGAGCAGCAACGCACGCTGCGAGAGGAGGAACGCGGAGGCTCCTCCATCGGCCACTTCGCGGTCGGCCAGCTGACGCGCCTCCTCCACTCGCCCTGCGTCGAAGAGTCCGGCGATCACCCCGTCCGCGACCCGGGCCCGCTCCTCACCGCGCTCCATCTCTGCGAGTGCAGCGAGCCCCGCCTCGACCGCAGCCTGCGGACGGGCCGCCAACGTGAGGCATCGCACTCGAAGTGAGAGCAGCTCGGTTCGCAACGCCGACGGCTCGGGTAGCAGCGCCAGGGCGCGCTGGCACAGATCAGCTGCAGAAACCGGGCCTGTGGTCCGGATCGCCTCGGCGGCGTCTCGAAGGATCCTGGCCGAATTCTCGTCGCCGACGACTGCTGATTGCGCTGCATGCCATGCGAGCCGGTTGAGATCGACCGTCTCGCCGTGGGCCCGTCGGGCCTCGAGGTGCGTGGCGACCAGGCGGTGCACGCGCCGCCGTTCCGCGGGCCCGATGTCGTCGTACAGCGCGTCGGCGACGAACGGATGGAACAGCGTCCACGCCCCGAGAGCGTCGGAGCTGAGGATGCCTCGCCGCTCCAACTCGTCGAAGGCCGAGGAGACGTCGGCCTGGGTGATGTCGCTGACATCGCTGACCAGCTCCAGATCGTCGAGCCGGACACGATCCAGAACGGCGACGATCTGGGCGACGCGGCCGGCACTCGGGCGACAGCGGGAACAACCGCTGGAGCACAGCCGTGTGCCGAGTGAGGTGAAGGTCGCCGGTGCCCGGCTTCACGACCGCCGGCAGTTCCTCCGGCAGCAGATCGAGTTCGGACACCGACCGGGCCATCTCCAGGACGAACAGCGGATTCCCGCCGCTGCGCCGTTGAACGAGCTCGGCAAGTGCACGAGTCACATCGCGACCGAAGACCTGCGCGAGGACCGCATGAACGTCGTCGTCGCCGAGTGGCCCGAGGGTCAAGTCCTCGACGTCGGCCCATTCGCTCAAGCCGGCCAGGAGCTCAGCGCCGTGGGCGTCGAAGTCGCGGCCGCTCGACCGTGTGGCGCAGACGAACGACACGTCGGCGCGATCGACACGACCCAACGCGACGGCCAGGAGTGCCAGCGTCTCGTGGTCGAGCCAGTGCAGGTCGTCCACGACGACGCTGGCGGGCGACTCGTCGGCGAGATCGATGAGCATCCGCGTGAACACATCGCACAGCTGAGCGAACGACATCCGCGGATCCGAGGCTGAGCCACCGGCGATGTACTCGTGCATGGCAACCGCACGCGTGTGCAACGGAAGCATGAAGTGCAGCGGCGCGGTCGAGCGCAACGCGACACCGCTCCGAACGGGACCCGCGACTCGAACGCATTGGCTCGTACCCAGATCACGCGCCGACCCGCCTCCACGGCACGACCGATGACCTCGGACAGCAGGCGTGTCTTGCCGATGCCCGGCTCGCCGCGGAGGATCACCGCCGTCCCGCCACCGTGCGCCTGCTCGAGCGTCAGACCGAGGAGGGCGGCCTCTGCGTGGCGCCCGACGAACTGAACGTCGGCCGGCCCCGGAGCTGGCTGCCGGATCGGTTGTTTGCTCATCCCCGCGTCACTGTACGCATCGTAAGTCGTTGAGGAATCCGGACTATCACCTCAGCGGTCGGCGTGGTTCCGTGGGGGCACTGCTCGTATCGCGGGCTGCAAGAAGGGGGATCGTCGATGAAGAGCCACATTGCCATCGGACTCGGTACCTGCGCCGTACTTCTCGTCGCGGCGTGCGGGAGTGACGACAAGGCAGGCAGTACTACCGCTGCGCCGGCGAATGACACGGTTGCCGCCGCGCCGGCGGAGACCCAGGTCGCAACGACTGCCGCGGCGGTCCCCGCGACGGACGCGGCCGCACCGGCGACCGACGCGCCGGTGTCGACCGAGGCGGGACCCGCAACCGGGGACCCGATCAAGATCGGCTTCGTCAACCTCGAGGGTGGAGCGATCTCGCTGCCGGAGCTGCGCATCGGCGTGCAGACCGCGGCCGACTACGCCAACGCCCACGGTGGAGCCAACGGACGTCCGCTCGAGATCATCCCGTGCAACGTCGACGGCACTCCGGAGAAGTCGATCGACTGCGCCAATCAGCTCGTTGAGCAGGGTGTCGTGCTGATGTTCGAGGGGTACGACCCGAGCAGCGACGCGATGCTTCCGGTGCTCGATTCGGCCGGAATCGCGCTGACCGGTCACGCCGCCTTCGGTCCCCAGCAGCAGGTGTCCGACAACGCATTCTTCTTCGGCACCGCGAACCCGTCGTTCACCGCCGGGTTCCTCGACTACTACGCGAAGTCGGGTGCCCAGACCATCATGATGTTCCTTCCGGACAACCCGGCGTTCCGTGATGCGGCCCAGACGATCGTCGACCCTGTTTCGAACGTCGTCGGCCTCGACACCAAGACGACGTTCTACGACGCGACATCCGTCAACTGGGAGTCATTGGCCACGACCGCGCTCGCCGAGAACCCCGACGTCGTCGCGACCGTCGCGCCTGATGGAGACTGCCTCGGGCTGCTCGGCGCAGTGCGATCGGTCGGATACGGCGGCGAGGTCTTCCTCGGCGCCTGCACACTGTTCCTCGCGGTCGACCCCAACAACGCCAAAGGTGTCACCACGACCGCTGACTTGTGGAAGCCGACCGATCTGACCGCACCTCCGGCGGAGAAGCGTGAGCAGATCCAGCTGTATCTCGACACGATGAACGCCGCAGGGCACGCGGACATCGCGAACGGGTTCGCCTGGAACTACTTCTCGGACACCATGAACCTCGCGTCGATCCTGTCGACGATCGACGGGGACGTCACCGCCCAGTCCGTGAACGATGCGTTCAACAGCACGGTCGGGCTCGACAGCTTCATGGGACCGACCATCTCGTGCGACCACAGCGCCTGGCCGACACAGTCGGCGTGCGGCAACAGCGTGCTGCTCTACAAAGTCCAAGACGACGGGTCCCAGAAGGCGATCACGCCGGACTTCATCGACACCTCGCCGTACATCGAGTTGCTGGGCTGATTCGAGAGCTGTGCTGACCGAGACCTGGGACCGACGATGAGCGTGTACCTGCTGTTCCTCATCGTCGGGCTCGGGCTCGGTGCCCTGTACGCCGCGCTCGCTCTCGGATTGGTCATCGTCTACAAGGGCACCGGCGTCATCAACTTCGCTCAGGGGGCGATGGCGATGTGGGCCGCGTTCGTCTACGACGAGGTCCGCAAATCAGGAGACCTGGTCTTCGTCTTCGGGCGCGTGCACGTCGGCAGGGCAACCGGGCCTTGCCATCACGCTAGGGGTGGTATCGAGCGGTGTGATCGGCCTGATCTGCCATCTCGCAGTGTTTCGACCATTGCGGCAGGCCCCGGTCCTGGCGAAGGTGGTCGCTTCACTCGGGCCTCTTGGTGACCCTGCAAGCCCTGGTTGCCGTGCGGTTCGGTGCGACACCACGCAGGGTCGAGCCGGTGCTGCCCACCGACAAGGTGGACTTCGCCGGGCTCACCTTCGGGATCGACCGCATCTACCTGACCGGGCTCGTCGTGGCGCTGGCGGCGGCGGTGTGGGCGGTGCTTCGCTACACCCGTTGGGGCACCGCGATGCGAGCCGCCGCCGAGAACGAACGATCCGCTGAGGTGTTGGGCTACTCACCGCAGACCCTCGCCGCGGCGAGTTGGGTGGCCAGTGCGGCGTTGACCGGAGCGATCGCGATTCTCGCGTCACAGTCGGCCACCCTCGACTCGACGAGCTATGCCCTCTACGTCGTTCCCGCGCTGGCGGCGGCGCTGCTCGGACAACTCTCGTCCGTCGCAATCGCCGTCGCCTCCGGACTGGCCTTCGGCGCCGTGCAATCGGAGTTCACCTTCGTCAGCACGAAGGGCTGGTGGCCCGACTGGGCCGCATCGGGCATCAACGACGTCGTACCCGTTGTCGTCGTCATCGTCGCCCTGTTCGTCCTCGGCAAGAACCTGCCAACCCGGGCGGGCGCGACCGCGCCGAAGCTCCCGCCGGCGTTCGTGCCACGATGGCGGCCTGTTCCGGCCACGATCGCCGTCGCTGCCGTGCTGGTCGCATTGCTCGTGACGGGCAACACCTACCGATTCGGGATCATCACGTCGATGATCATGACGATCATCAGCCTGTCGCTGGTGCTCCTCACCGGCTTCGCTGGGCAGGTCTCGCTTGCCCAGGCCGCCTTCGCCGGCACGGGCGGGTTCGTGTTGTCGAGGCTGGCGTCCGACGCCAACGTGCCGTTCCCGCTCTCGATGATCCTCGGAGCGTGCGCGGCCAGTGCCGTCGGAGTCATCATCGCCATCCCGGCGTTGCGTGTGCGCGGATCGCAGCTCGCCGTGGTCACGCTGGCCGCGGCAGTCGCAGTCGAGCGGTTCATCTTCGGCAATCCGGGAATCACTCCGCTCCTCGGCAACCCGGTGCCGGACCCACGCCTTCCCGGTATCGACCTGGCCATCCGGCGCAAGGGCGACCTGGTGCGCCTCCCCTTCGCGATCTTCGTCCTGCTCATCCTGCTGGCGGTGATCGCGCTCGTGATCAACCTGACGCGCGCGAACGCGGGTCGGGCGATGCTCGCCGTCCGCTCCAACGAGCGCGCCGCCGCTGCTGCCGGCATCAATGTCACGGCCACCAAGGTGCTCGTGTTCGCGGTCAGCTCGTTCCTCGCCGGCCTCGCCGGATGCCTACTCGCCTACAGCCGTGGGCAGGTGTCCGTCGGATCGTTCACTGCGCTGGTCGGCGTGGCGTTGCTGGCATATGCATACCTCGGCGGAATCACCAGCGTGTCCGGCGCGGCCATCGCCGGAGCGCTCGCGCCGCTGGGCATCGGTTACGTGATCCTCAGCGATCTGCTCGGGGAGAGCATGAACCGTTACTACCTCCTCATCTCCGGCATCGGTCTGGTCGTCACCTCCGTACTGAACCCCATCGGCATAGCCGGACAGCTGACCCTGGCCAAGCAGCGGTTGACGAAGAACACCCGACGAATCGGCACGGGCCAGATCGTCGCGAGGAGCGTTGTCGGAACCGCGCTGGCGGAGAAGGCGACATGAGCCGCGATCGAGCAGGTCTCGGGATCCGGGATCTCACCGTCGCCTACGGTGGCCTGCTCGCCAACGACCGAGTGACATTGGACGTCGAGCCTGGCGAGGTCGTGGGTCTGATCGGGCCCAACGGAGCGGGCAAGTCGACCATGGTCGACGCCGTCTCGGGATTCGTGCCATACCAGGGCAGCGTGACGTTGGCCGGGCGCAGTCTCGACGGGTTCGCCGCGCACCGCCGCAAGCATCGTGGTCTCGCTCGGACCTGGCAATCCGTCGAACTGTTCGACGATCTCACCGTGCGCGCCAACGTCGCCGTCGCCGACGACACCATGACGGTCACATCGTTCCTGCACGACATCTTCCGCCCGCGACGCGCACGAAACGACGACCATGTCGATCGTGTCCTGGCCGCGGTCGGTTTGGACGACGTGATGAACTGCTACCCGAGCGAGCTGTCCCTCGGCCAACGCAAACGACTCGGAGTCGGACGCGCTCTGGCGGGCGCACCCGTCGCCGTTCTACTGGACGAGCCCGCCGCCGGCTTGGACTCGACCGAGCGCCGGCACTTCGCAGCCCTGTTGCGCAGCCTCGCGGAGCAGGAACTGGCGGTGCTGCTGATCGAGCACGACGTGGATCTGGTGCTCAACACGTGCGACCGCGTTGTCGTGCTGGACTTCGGTGTGGTCATCGCCAGCGGTCCGCCCTCGGACATCCGCCGCGACCCGCGTGTCGCCGCTGCCTACCTCGGGACGCGCGGGGGCGAACCAGCGACGAGCGCGCTTCCGTGAACGCCGGTCTCGAGATCATCGACGTGGGCGTCGCCTACTGTCACATCGATGTCCTTCAGGGGGTCAGCATCACCGTTCCACCCGGTGAGATCGTGTGCCTGCTCGGACCCAACGGGGTGGGCAAGACAACGCTGCTTCTCGGGTGCGTCGGACAGTTGCCACTGCGGACCGGACGCGTGCTCGTCGACGGGCGGCCGGTGTCTTGCAGACACCCGAACAGGGCGGCTCAGCTCGGCATCGCCTTCGTCCCGGACACCCGCGGGCTGTTCCTTCAACTGACCGTTGCAGAGAACCTTCGGCTCGTTCACCCATGGCGCAGCTCGATGAGTGACGTCGCCGACCTCTTCCCGGCGCTGCCACCGCTGATGTCACGGCGAGCCGGGTTGCTCTCCGGAGGAGAACAGCAGATGGTCGCGCTTGCAAAGGCAGTGCTGTTCCGCCCGAAGGTGCTGTTGATCGACGAGATGAGCCACGGGCTCGCGCCCCTCGTCGCCGAGAAGCTGCTGACGATGGTGAAGGAGCTCGCCCAACGACACAACACCGCGGTGCTGCTCGTGGAGCAGACGGTGGAGATGGCACTCGCGGTGTCCGACCGGGCCCTCGTGATGCGCCACGGTCACATCGTGATGGAAGGCTCCGCCGCCGAGGTGCGTGCGAGCCGCGATCTGCTGGAGTCGCACTACCTGGGACAGACCGTCGCCTGACGGTCTCGTGAAAAAGTACGCCGAGGCCGTATCCCGCAGCCATCGATCCCCGTTTACAGGACATGCACGATGATGTCGACGATTTCGAGCCTGTCGTAAGCCGTCTCCGATCGGTTGGGCGACAACCAGTGGACCACGCCGTCGAGCAACGGGTGCTGGCCCGAGCGCGTCGGTCGCGTCAGACCTGGCTGCATTCGACGAAGCTGAAAGTGGCCGCGGGCATCGCCGGCGGATTCATGATCGGCAGCGTCAGCCTGGCGTCGGCTGGGGCGTTGCCTGGACAGGCCCAAGATGTGGCTCACGCCGCCCTCGGTGCTCTCGGCGTCCACGTGCCGCCCGGGAAGGACCGCTACAACGGGCCAGAGTGCGGCGACGTGCGCAACCACGGCGAGTACGTCGACGCGCATCCCGACGATCCGAACGCCGGGAAATCGCCGTGCGGAAAGCCGATGCGATCCGTGAACAATCCTGGGCACGGTGGTAAAGGTCCAGCTGGCGCGCCTGATGACGCCGGGCGCCATGGACCGCCCCCGTGGGCCGGCCAGGGCAAGGGCAAGGACAAGGACAAGAAACAGGACAAGCCAGACTCGCCTGAGTCCGACAAAACCTCGGACACGGCGGGGCCGACGACGACCGCGCCGACAGTCGTGGCGGAGCCCACCACGACGGCTGCGGAGGAGCCGACTGCAACGACGGCTGCGGAGGAGCCAACGACGACGACGAGCGATACGAGCGACAGCACTACCTCGACGACCACTGAATCTACGAGCACAACTACGACCGCACCGTGACAGCAACCGCTATACCAGTGAGAATGAAAGCGCGGGCGGATAAGAACACGGCTGCTGCAACGACGGTTGATGGCGTTTTCGCCGAACTCGGGGCGGCGGTGCACGGCTACCTTCGGGCGGCCGGTGCCGACGAGAGCGAAGACGTTCTCAGCGAGGTGTTCGTTCGCGTTGCTCGGGGCATCGGTCGCTTTCGGGGTGACGACGATGACCTGAGACGCTGGGTGTTCACCATCGCGCACAACTGTCTCATCGATGAGCATCGACGCCGAACCCGACACCGCCTCTTCATGCGCACGCTGGCTACGACGGAAACTGCGGCCCCCGCGCCCAACGAACCCATCGACCCGACGCTGCAGGTTGCGCTCCTCGGCCTCACACCCGAGCAGCGGGAGGTCGTCACGCTCCGCTTTGTCGCCGACCTCGCCATCGAAGAGGTGGCCCGCATCACGGGGCGGCCCATCGGCGCCGTCAAAGCACTTCAACACCGCGCCCTTCGCGCGCGCTCGCCTCCACGCTGACGACGGAGCCCCAACTCAGCCGCAATCCACTCAGCGGGACAGACATCGCAGACTAACGGGGAGCGGTGGACATAGCGTCGCCGCGGCCGGGTGCGGCCAACTGGCGGCCGCTGTTGGTCAGGGTGACGGCGGTTGGGCCGTGCCGGTCGTGATCGGCACGGTGTTGGTCATCAGCGGCGGCGTCATCTTCGGCAGAGTGCCGTCAGCCCTCGATCGCATGTTGGCTGAAAGCGATCCGGACGAACACGCGGCCGCTCGTTAGCGGCGCTCGGGGGCCTTCGTTCAGGAGGTGCTGAGCTGCGTCCACCGTCCGACGGGACGGGCGATGGACGCAGGAGCGGTGTCAACCGGGATTGCCCAAGGGAGATGAGGCATTCCGAATACGCTGCACCGGTACGAATGATCTATCAGTCCTGCTAGCTATGCCAATCGAGATAGTTGATCGACCTGTGCACGGCAGCTGATCCTCCTCGGTGCCGTCGGTCAACGGGCGCGGTCCATAGGAAATGGTCGGCTGGGCGTTCCGATCCAGGACCAACGTCCCGCTTCGCGGCTGTCTGATGGGGTACACCAAAGGCATGACAACGCACGGCCGATTCGAAGTGCACGCTAGGCGCATGCTGACCGAGCCGATCTATAGCGCGGGATATCAACGGGGACTTGCAGGAAAGCGATCCGTGTGTCACTACGCCTTCGCGTTGGATCGGGCCGCCTGGGCGGACGGGGTGCGCGACGGAACAGCGGAATCGAAGCACTCTGGTGACGCGATCGCTGACTGGCTGACCCGGAGCCGCCCGCCTCGTCGGTGACGACTAGGTGCCTTTTGGACCGATCCCCGAGTCGGTGTTCTCAACCACTGCGATTTGACCGTTGTCCTCGCACTCGGCGGCGAGATTCCTCGCCGACGAGCCAGCAAGGAGTCCGACCTCGGTCAGGTAGAAATAGCCGCCACGGCCCTCTACTGGGCCGCCGATCGGCATGACCTCGCCGACCCGCGAGACCACCGACTGACTGCCACCATCCCACCGGGTGTCTGCCGGCCAGAGAATTGGAAAGCGCTGCTCGATCCCACTCTGAACGAGGTACAGGCAGTCCCCGTCGAGCTGGAGCACACCCTGCAACAGGGTCGCCAACTTTCCCGAGGTCGACGATCTGTCCTGATAGCGCATCACCGGGCCGTCGATGGCGCGTGCTTCCTCGGCCGTGGTGCTCGACGTCGCGATCACCTGAGGAGAGGCGGGAGAGCCCGAATCGCCGCACGCTGCCGCGACCAACAACAACGCAATAGCGACCCTCCTCACCAGCCCAGACTGCCCTGATAAGGCGAGAGAGCGCAAGCAGATTGCCGACACCGAACAAGAGTCACGGCCTGTGGAGTTCTTCACGCACACCTGGGTGCCTCGAGACACTCCACACGCATGACCGTCTGGTGTTCTGAGGCGTCAGGAGGCGAGGCAGACGGCGAGGTTGATCGTCCGGAACATTTCTTTCAAGTCCGGCAGAAATCGGATCATCTCTTGCGAAGGCACGTGTCGCGGGTTAGTTTGCGCCGTAGCGGGCGAAACTTTTTGGAGGACGAGATGCGAAAAGTTCTGTTGGCCTGTGGCGCGACCGTGGCCTTGCTGAGTTCGGCAACGCCGGTGATGGCGGCTCCACTCAGTCCCGCGCAGGCATCGGCCGCCTGCGCCGCCTACTTCGGCGTCGCCGCCGGACCCGAGCCACTGTCAGCGTGCCAGTGGGACATGCGCGAGATCGACGCCGGGGCCGAGTCCTACGCCATGGCCGACGGCACCGGGGTCAAGGTCGGGGTCATCGACGGCGGCGTCGATTTCACCCATCCAGATCTCGCCGGCGCGATCGACGTCGGGCTGTCGTGCTCGTTCATCTTCGACCACGATCCCACGGCTGTCGCCTTTCCGGTCGAGGTCGCCAACGGCGACTGCTCGAACAAGGCGGCCGTCCAGGACTTGCAGGGTCACGGCACACACGTCGCCACGACCATCGCCGGTCGGGTGAACGGCGTCGGTATCGCCGGCGTCGCACCAGGCGCGACGATCGTTGCTCTCAAGGCGTGCACGGTCACCGGGTTCTGCTTCGCCGACTCGGTCGTCGCGGCACTCCGCTACGCCGGCGATCAACACCTCGACGTAGTCAACCTGAGCCTGTTCGCCGATCCGTACCTGTTCTACTGCAAGAACGAAGCCGAGCAGCGCACCATCCTCAAGACGCTCTCGTCCGCCACCAAGTACGCGCAGCAGCGCGGTGTTGTGGTCGTCGCGTCGGCCGGTAACGAGGCGACCGACCTCAGCCATCCCGTCACGGACGAGCTGAGCCCCGACTGGCCGCCGGACACAGCGGTGAGTCGCGATGTCGGTAACCAGTGCCAGGTCGCCCCGTCCGAGCTGCCAGGAGTGGTCACTGTCGCCGCGACTGGCGTCACGACGCTGGCGGGCTACTCGAACACCGGCCACACCGTCAACGTGGCTGCGCCGGGTGGCGACGCAGTCCAGACCCCTGGCGTGACCTTCGGGCGCATCCTCGCTGGTTGGTCGAGCACCGACGCAAGCGGAACGTGGGAGGCTCTTTCCGCAGCAAGCCCCAGCCGCGCCGTCGAAGGTGCCAACGGCGCTCGCTGGGTGTGGATCAGTGGCACGTCGATGGCGTCGCCGCACGCGGCCGGCGTGGCCGCGCTCATCCGTGAGCAGCACCCGAACTGGTCGTCCGGCGCGGTTGCAGCGGCAATAGCGCGGAGCGCGACGCCGACACCGTGCCCGACGGACTGGCCGGCTGACGACTCCCGTCAATGCACCGGTGGTGCAAGTGAGACGTCGTTCTTCGGCGCCGGCATCGTCAACGCGTTGCGGGCGGTCAGCTGAACCGTCCGGTCAGTCAAACCGGGTGGGATGGGCGCGGTGCTCGCACCGCGCCCATCACGCTACGGTCGGCACCGGCACCTCTTGCGAGGTAGCGACACCTCGAATCCGTTGGCCTGCCGACCGAACCGCGCGACAATTTGCGGATGGGCCCCGAAAACCTCGAGGCCGACCGCCTCCGGTCGGTCCGTGTCTTCATGTCCTATCGACGCGCTCGACGACCGTCATTTCATCGGCCGCTTGCACGATCGGCTGTGCGACGCGTTCGGTGAAGAGAAGGTGTTTCGTGATATCGACTCGATCCCGCCAGGCACCAACTTCCGACAGGTCATCTTGCGCACGCTCGACGAGGTCGACGCCGTCGTCGCCGTGATTGGCCCGAACTGGGCTCGCCCGTCCGGTGGTGACGCTGCGGCCAGTACTGACTACGTGTTCCTGGAGCTGATCGAGGCGCTGAAGCAAGGCAAGCCGGTCGTGCCAGTCCTGATCGAGGACACCTTGATCCCTTCAATCGACGAGTTGCCGTCGGATCTCCGTGCCCTCCGCGAGATCAATGCGATCTCGGTGCACGCCGATCCCGCCTTCCGACGGGACTCCCAACGTCTGGTCGAGGCGATCAACGCGGTCGTAGCCGAGGACCAAGCCCGCATCGTGCGGGAGCGTGAGGCAGCTGAGGAACGGGCTCGCCAAGTGGAGGCCGAACGATCGCAGCGCGAGCAACGCGCCGAACAACTTCGAGCCGAGGAGCGAGCGGCTCGCGCCCGCCTGGAAGAGCTGGAGGACATCGCCACTCGACGTCAGATCGAACTGCAACGCGACCGACTGGAAGCGATCGAAGAACAACTCCGAAAAGCTGAGTTGATCGTCGAAGCGCCGCCACCAGTCATGGCAGCACCCCCGGAAATACCAGACGTTGTGCCCACAGCGGCTCCGGCCTTCGAGCCGAGAGCTGCGGCGGAGGCTCCGCCCGTGCCGTCAACAGCCACCGGCGTGCAAGCCAACGTTCCAGTATTCGAGTTGCTGATCATCGCCGCCTTGGTCCTCGGGGTGGTCGGACTCTTTCTGAATCGATCGGTTCGGATCAGCGACACCGTGTTTCAGTTCAACGAGATGAGCAGCGGTACGCAGTCGGATGTGATGGTGATGCTGCTCACCTTGGCAATAGCTGTGCCGCTGTTCTTGGGCAAACACCCTGTCGAGCAGCGCTTCATATTGGCTGGCGTTGCGGTGTCGACCTTCCTCTTCGAGTTCCTGCAGGCCTCCGGCAGCCTGCGCTACGGCACCGCTGGTTTCACCGAAGGTTCTTGGGTTCTCCTGAAAATCGCCCAGGTCGCCTGCCTGGTTGGTGCCTACCTGGTTCTTCGAAAGCGCTCCTCGGAGTCGACCTCCTCGCCGCCCGCGATACAGAGTCCCGCTTGTTGTGATCACGATTGGATGCGCGGCACTGCTCGTTGCTGCGACGCACGAAGAGTGGAGTGATACCGAGACGCTCATCAACGTCCCGTTCGTTCCGGACAGGACGCCGTTTCTGATGTGGCTCGTGCTGACCGCAATGCTGCCAATCGGAGTCACAGTTGTCCTGGCCGTACGCGGCTCCTACGCGGCGCAGGTCGCGCTCGCCACGGTCGCCACGCTCGGCGTGCTGAACTACCTCGCGGAGGCAGGCTGGAACGGCAACGAGCACACGCACAACGAAACGACGTGGGCGCGGGTAGCCGTCGCCCACCTGCTGATGGCAGCGGCGGCGTGGTCAGCGGTCATAGCCCGGGCGCGGTCAGCACCACCAGCGCAGTGATCGCCAGTACAGGCGAGAGGGAGGGAGCGGTCAGCACCACGACCGCAGTGATCGCGGGAGAGTACTAAACAGATAGCTGATGACCTGGGACGTCATGACCTTCTCAGAGTCCTCGATTACACGGCCAGTACGAGAGGATTACTCCCAGTCCCGGCGAAGCGTCGCTGAAATTACACTTGGCTAGACCTTGTCGCGGAGTACGAGCTGGACCTCTCGGTCCATGTGCAGCCAATACACAGTGACGATGACCCCCATCTGCTCTGGGAGTGCTCCATTGGGCGCGGGGATCAGCACCTCTTCGCCCAATGTTGGTATCCGCGGCCACGAAGACGCCGGGAACACGACTCCTTCGTGGTCGCCAACGTTCATGGTGAGCCGATTCGTCCAGAAAGTCAAAGGGCGTACGCACGATCAGTCCTTTGGTTCGCGCACGACGACCGCTGGGCATGGGGCCTTCTTCAGCACGTCGCGGGTCGTGCTCCCGAGGAGGACCTCCCTCAATGCGTTGTGGCCGTGCGACCCGACGACGATGGCGACGGCGTCGTGTTCTTCAGCGAGACGTACGAGCGTCTCGGCGACGGTGATCTTGTCCGCCACCACTGTCGGCTCGGCGTCGAGGCCGCCCTTCTCGGCAAGCTCGGCGCCTCGGCGCGCATTCCGCTGCGCGCCCTCGTACAGGGCCTGTTCGAGTTCGAACCCGACACGAATGTCGATCGGAACCGGGGTGATGGTGCCCGCCGGGGCAATGGCGGTCCACGCCTGCTCCGGCTCCCAGACCGTGACGATCAGTGTTTTTCGGGGTGCAAACAGCTCAGCTGCTGCCTCCACCGCCATGTCGGACGCAGGCGATCCGTCGTAGCCGATGATGATCGGTTTCTGATTCGGCTCCATGACCTCACCTTTCTTGTCTTCGCTCGATCGCTTGGATGTTGTCTACTGCGAATGCGTCGACTTGGAATCCCCGGCACGCGTAGAACCCGCGGAAACGAGCACCACGGCATGAACTGGGGTTGGCAAACCCCCAAAATCCAAATGTCACCGAATCTTGTGGGACGAGCACGAAGGGATCTTGCTGAGCGGGCGCATGTCCGCGTTGGCATGGGCGCTCGGGGCCGAGTGGGAAGAGTCGCTCGACACGTGATGCGGTCGTCGGGGCTGGGATCGCGTCGGCCGCTTCAAAGTCGCGCTGCGAGGTCGCGGCGAATCGAAGGAACTTGTCATCAAGGAGTTCGATGAGCTGATCGAGGGCGGTGTGGACGAGAGCTACGTGGTCGCTCGCTGCGGGACTGATGGCCATGTCGCGGTTGGTGCCTTTGACAGTGCAAGGTGGTGACCCTGTCACTCGCCACCGTTCAGGAGTTGCACCGCGACGGTGACCTGTCCGAGTCACGACGGCGGGCCTGCCGCGGGGGCTCGCTGGCGATGGTCGGGCTTACGGTCCATTCGAGGATTCTGCGAGATCTGCACCAATGCTGCGCAAGGTCGGAACATCGATCCAGGCGGGAGGATTCGACCAGGCATGTCTGAATGGACGGCCAGCACAGGTCGTAGCTCGCCGGAAACTCGGCGACCAATGTGTTTTAGTCGAGCGGACGCATTGTGTTCAGTGTCGGTCGTCCGATGTGTTTAGTACTCCACAGGCGGGAGCGGGTGACGGGAATCGAACCCGCGTTCTCAGCTTGGGAAGCTGATGTTCTGCCTCTGAACTACACCCGCGAAGGTGGGACAGAGGTTAGCGTCGGCCCGTGATTCTTTCCGACCGAACGCTGCGCCAGCAGATCGCCGAAGGGCGCATCATCATCGAGCCGTTCGACGACCTCTTCGTGCAGCCTTCGTCGATCGATGTGCGCATCAGCAACATGTTTCGGGTGTTCCGCAACTACTCCGCAGGTGTGATCGATGTGAAGCAGGACATGGCGACCCTGACCGAGCCGATCGAACTCGACTACGACGGCGTGTTCATGTTGCATCCTGGCGAGTTCGTTCTCGGCAGCACCCTCGAGCGCATCGGCGTGCCCGATGATCTGGTCGGTCGGATCGAGGGGAAGTCGAGCCTCGGCAGGCTCGGGTTGATCATCCACTCGACCGCGGGCTTCATCGACGCAGGCTTCGACGGTCACATCACGCTCGAGCTCACCAACATCGCGACCCTGCCCATCACGCTGTACCCCGGGATGAAGATCGGGCAGGTCAGCTTCATGCAGATGACCACTCCGGCCGACAAGCCATACGGGAGTGGTGCCACCGGGTCGAAGTATCAGGGTCAGGCGGGCCCGACTGCGAGTCGCTACTTCGAGAACTTCAAGACCTAGGGTCACACGGTCGGGTTAGACGAACCAACCTGTGAGGTCGACCACGTGGTAGGCGGGTGACGTTGTGAAGCTGCACACGTCCGCGCCGCTGCTCGAGCGGGTCGGGGTGATGGCTTGGTTCGCGACCACATCGTTGGCGACGAAGTTGAGCGTCGAGGAGTGGTACGGAGTGAATTGAGCCGGCTCGACGCATGGCCCGATCTCGCCCCACCCCGAGTTCCGCGGCGACACCGCGATCATCGACACCATCAGCGCCTCGACGGAACCGGGCACAGGGGTTGTCGCAACGGGCGCGTTGGCCGGCAAGATGCCGTGTGGACCGGCGTCGGTGCCTACCCGGCCGAACACCGAGCCGACACCGGTGCGTGTGTCGACCAGGCGGGTTGGCGCGACTGCCTGATAGCGCAGGCCGTCGTGGGCCGAGTCGTACGTTCCCTGCAGGTCGATCACGATGTGAGTGCGGGCCCGGCTGTGCACACACACCTTCCCGCCCGACACGCCGATTTGCACGAGGTTGGCCACGACCTGGCCGGGCAAGTAGTTGATGTTCGATACGACCGGCAACGTCTCCTGGCACGGAAACACCGTGACGAAACCGGATGCCGCCGGCTCCGTGATCGTGACGTTGATTGCGACCGCGGCCGCGCTGGTCGGGACGTCAATGGTTCGGGTTTCATTGGCTTGCCAGATTCCACCGACCAGGCGTGAGTCGTAGAGACGTGTCGGTGCCAGGGGATGAAAGCGCAACGATCCCGCGGCGGTCGTGTAGCTGCCCGTGACGTCGACCAATACATCTGTCCGGACCATGCTGAACACGCAGATCGACGCATCTGCCGACAAGGTCACCACCGCATGAATTGCACGTGTGGCACCGGAGACGTAGTTGAGGTTCGACGTGGGCGGCATCGCCTCGTCGCACGACCACGCAGTGAGGTACCCCGAGCCGGATGGATCGACCGCGGCGAGATCGATGACTGCGGCGCTGGCGCCATCGGGGACCATGCCGGCCAGAGCGACACGAAGCACCTCGCCCTGACCGACGCGGCCGAGTGTCACGTGTGTCGATGGCTCGAATCGGAGGGCTCGTCGGCACGAAACCGAGCGGCTCTGTCGTGGCCGATTAGCTGCGGGGACTGCAGCGAATGCAGGGCGCGGCCAGTTCGAACAGCCGTGGCTGGTAGATGGTCGGGTTGTCGAACGCCAACGGATCCATGTGCCACGCGTTGTTCGACAACGCCACGACGAGGTTGCCGGTGGCCGATCGCCACGGCATCAACTGAGCGGCATAGGTGTTGGTACGCCCGTCCAGCGTCCGGCTGGGAACCGTCACCGTTTGGACCGTGCTCCACGGTCCCTCTGGTGCGGGCGCGACGTCGACTCGCACGGTCGAGCCGTTCCAATCATCGGGTTTGACCGCCGAGATCCACATCCCATCGAGCAGCCTTGGCTGCATCGGATTGCTCGCGCCGCTGAGGTCGGTGCTGATCGGCATCGCGGCGGCGCGGCTGGCGACCCAGTCCGTACCGTTCCAGTACTTCGGTTGCAGGTCGAACCGTTTGGCCGGCACGCGGGCGACGAACATCTGCGACGGCGGCGGCGACGTGGGATCAGGCAGGTTGAACTGATCGTACGACCACCCGAACAGGTAGCTGAACGCGTCATCGCTCTCGACGGCGACGCCGTACACCACCGCGGCAGACGAGGCCGGCGCCGGCGCGAAGCTCAGCACGTCGAACGTTGTCGCGTTGAAGCGCGCGATCCACACCGCAACTGGGTGAGCGGATGCAGCCGCGCCGGAGCCCTGCTCGTTGACCATCTCGACGTAAAACACGGCGAGCCGGCCGAGGTGGTCGAGCCCCCCACTCATCGGCCAGAACCAGTGACTGCAGGTTGCGGTCTGTTCACGCCCGACGTACGAAGCGTCGCCGACAGCGCAATGCTCGCCCTCCGTCACCGGCCCGTGCAACGTGGTGAAGCAGTTGTCCTCCTGCACGATGAGCGCATTGTGGGCAAAGCCGGTGGGCGGCCGCAGCGACGACGACCGTGCGCCGGAATTGGCCGAGACGAACGAGTCCTGCACGGTCCACACGTTGCGACCGTCGGGAAGGGCGATCACCCTGGTCGTGTCGAAGGAGACGAGATCACCGACCTCGCGGGCAATGAAGTTGTTGAGGCTCTCGGTATCGGTGCCGATCGCGCACTCCGTCGCGATTTCTGCATGGGCGACGGTTGGCGCCGTGGTAACGAGACCGGACGCGGCCATCACGACCACCATCACGCGCGCCGTGCGTCCGCCCATCGAGCAATGCTAAGGGAACCTGGCCGGGTACGAAATGACCGGTTCAGCCGGATATTTGGTGACTTGTTCACCGATTGGGGGTGTTGAGAGGGCGCGACTGGTTGGCGAGTTTGCGCTCGCCGGCCTCGATGGCATCGAGCAGGTGGATGGAGATATCGGCGACCTTCACCTCGGTCTCCTCCACGCCGGCAGCCTTCACGCCATCGTCGAGCATGATGAAACAGAACGGGCAGGCCGTGGCCACACGCGATGCACCGGTCGAGATCGCTTCCCGGGCGCGCTCGTCGTTGACCTTGGTACCGATCGATTCTTCCATCCACATTCGAGCACCACCGGCGCCGCAGCACATGCCCTTGGTGCCGTTGCGCGGCATCTCGACGACCTCGATCCCCTTGATCGAGGCGACCACGTTGCGCGGAGCCATGTAGACATCGTTGTGCCGGCCGAGGTAGCACGAGTCGTGGTACGTAATGCGCTCCTCGAGCGTCGCCTGCGAGACGTCGAGCGTGCCTGCCTCGATCAACGACTCGAGCAGTTGAGAGTGGTGCACCACTTCGTAGTTACCGCCGAGTTGCGGGTACTCGTTCTTCAAGGTGTTGAAGCAGTGCGGGCACTGCGTGATGATCTTGCGCACGCCCATGCCGTTGAGCATCTCGACGTTCGGCATCGCCAGCATCTGGAAGAGGTACTCGTTGCCGCTGCGTCGTGCGGGATCGCCCGTACACATCTCGCTCGGCCCGAGGATGACGACATCGATGCCAGCTCGCCGTAGCAACTTGGCCATTGCCTGCGAGACCTTGCGGTTCTTGTCGTCGAACGAGCCGGCACAACCGACCCAATAGAGGTATTCGGCGGTGATCGGCTCACCCGGATCGACGACCTTGACTCCATCGAGATTTCGCGCCCAGTCGCCTCGCTCGCCCTGGTTCATCCCCCACGGGTTGCCCTGGTTCTCCATCGCCCGATAGGCGGTACCGAGCTCGGCGGGGAAGTTGCTCTCCATCAGCGACAGGTAGCGACGCATGTCGAGGATCTTGTCGAGGATCTCGATGTTGACGGGACAAACTTCGTCGCATGCTTTGCAACTGGTGCACGCCCAGATCTCTTCGGCGGTGATGCGCTCGAACACCGAATTCGACGAAATGGTGATCTCGGGATCAGTGCCCAACGGTGGGCTCACGTGGCCGTGAGGGGCTGTCGCGGCCATCACCTCGCCGACCTTCAACACGATCTCGCGCGGGTCGAGGGGCTTGCCGGTGGCATGCGCGGGGCACACGCTGGTGCACCGGCCACACATCGTGCACGCGTCGGTGTCGAGCAACTGCTTCCAGGTGAAATCCTCGACGACCGAAGCGCCGAATGATTCGAGAGACGTCTCGGCCAGGTTGGGCATCGGCTTCATCGCACCCTTGGGACGTGCACGGTCGCGCAGGTACATGTTGAGCGGCGACGTGAACATGTGCCGCAACATGGTGATGGGCAGCAGGGCGAGGAACACCACGAACCCCACGACGTGCAGCGACCACATGATCTGGTGCCACAGCGTGAGGGTGTCGGGCGCCAAGCCGTCGAACAATCGACTCAACGGATAACCGACGAAACTCCACTTCTCGTAGCTCGGTTGCTCGATCGACGTGATGCGAAACGCTTCGGCGAAGAACCCTGAGACGCCGATCACGAAGAACGTGCCGAGGATCGCCGCGTATTCCGGCTTGGTCTTGATGCGAATGCGATATGGACGCTGTACGTAGCGTCGCAGGATCGCCCACACCACGCCACCGATGAACACCAGACCGGCAAAGTCGCCGAACAACGAGTAGGCGAGGTATGTCTTGCCGTGCAGGAACTTGGCGCTCTCCGGCATCTGGTGGTCGACCTCGAGCACGGTCGTGACGCCGAGCAATGCGAGAAACCCGAAGTAGATCATCGAGTGCATCAACCCGGCCGCGGGGTCGCGCAGCAAGGTGCGCATGTAGACGCCGGAACGGAAGTCGGCCAGGCGTCGCTTGACGTTCTTGGCCGTGGTCGGCCGGCGCTCAGGTGCGCCACGTTCCCAGTTGCGAACGCGATCGGCGAACACGATGGCGCCCCACACCAGCATCACCGGGATCACGGTGTAGAACGCGACCTGCAACGCACCGGGAATTCCACCGAACACTTCGCGCGACGGCGACTTCTCGTCGTGCCAATCGGTGATCTGCGGCAGGATCCCGGAGACCAGTGTGAACAGCCCCATGAAGCAGCCGATACCGATCACCAGCTGATGCGGTTTGACCCTCGTGCGGGCGTTTTCGGAGGTCGGCGGCGGGGGGTCCGAGTGCGTGGTCATGGCAGGTCAGACCCTAGTTGCACCGTACTGTCGTTTGGGAATGATGGCCCAGGGGTACAATCAGTGGACAAGCGGTCGGACATCAATCTGCGAGACAAATGCTCGCGAGGAGGACAGATGAACGACGAACTCAAGCAATTCAGCGGGCATCCCGTAATCGATCGACACGGCACCGAAGTTGGCACCATCACCGATGTCGTGTACGACGAGATCACCGAGGAGCCGACCTGGGGGGTCGTTTCTCCAGGTGGCCTGCATGCCCGGCACTACATTCCGCTGAGCCCTCCTGTCTATCTCGACACGGGTGGCGCGGTCGTTGTGCCATATGACAAGGACGATGTGCTGCGAGCCCCCAAGGTTCACCGCAACCACGTCGTGACGCCAGTGCTGCGCCGCGAGCTCGAGCATCACTACTCACTCGCCGACTGACAGCCACATCAAGACCTGATCCTGTGGCATCGCCGTCCATCGAGCTGTAGCTCGATAACAATGGACGGCGATGTCTCAGTCGCGTGTGGTGACCTGGTTGGCCGCTGTCCTCATCGTCGGCTCGGTGATAGCGGGATGGATCGCCATCGGTCGAGTCGCGTCAGCGACGCAACGCGGTTTGAACCGCACCGAGGAGTCATTGCACGTGGCGCGTGATCTCGCCGCCAGTACCTCGGAATCAGCGACAGAGTTGCAGCGGGTGGTCGGCGTGATCGGCGAGGGGCTCGGCAGCACTTCGAAGGCTCTCGTTGCCACACGTCAAGTCAGCGCCAACGTGCGCGGCCTGTTGGACATCGCCTCGTTCATCGGCAGCGTCGAGAACCTGACCGACAGCCTCAAGGACGCCGAGGCCACCATTGCAGAGGTCGAGATCGATCTTGCCGAGGCGTCGGGTTCGATCGAGGAGACATCACCGTTGCTCGACGACACGGTTGTCTGCGCTGCAGGCTGTTGCCCGAGCGACCTGGAACGATCGATTGCCGAGGTGAGGTCCAGCGCGGCACGCGTGTCGGTCAACAGGTGTGGCTGTGGAGGTTGGCAATTTCCGCCGGGGGCGCAGCGCTGCTTCTCGTGCTGATCCTGATCGGTGATCTGCGGCGCACCCTCGACCGGCGCGTGGCGTCTCAGCCGTAGTACTGGCGGTCGAGATCGCGAATGCGGCCGGCCAGCGAGGCCAACAGCTTGTGCGCCATCGACGGCACATCGTCAAGTACTGCCATGAAGTGGCGCTGGCTGAGCAACAGCAGTGTGCAATCGGTCTCGCAGATGACCGTCGCAGTACGCGGGCCGTGGTCGAGCAGCGACAGTTCGCCGACGACGGTGCCCGGGCCGAGGGACGCAACCTTCTTGCCGTTGCGCTTCACCATCACCGACCCCTCGAGTACGACGAACGCTTCGCGACCTGTCTGACCCTGATCGACGATCAACGAGCCGGCCGGCATGACAACTTCGTCGCCCGCCTTTGCAATCTTTTCCAAGTCCTTCTGCGAACATGCCGAGAACAGGGAAACTTTACGAAGGTGGTCGAGGTACGCCTTTTTGCTTGCCATGGCGCAGAGTGTAGACATCCAGCGTGCGCCGGTCGTACCGAGCGTTTCGGGCGACGATCAACCACCCGCCTGCGCGGCGACCTTCGCGGCCGCTGCAGCCACCGCGTCGGCGTCGCCGAGGTACTCCGCTGAGGTCACTCGCAGTCCCGGGCCGAATTGGTACTGACGCGGAGCGCCCGTCGGGATGTTGAGCTCGGCGATGTCGTCGACCGACACTGCCTCGAGATGCATGACCAGCGCGCGCAGCGAGTTGCCGTGCGCCGTGACCAAGACGTTCTGCCCGGTGAGCAACTGCGGCGCGATGACGTCATGCCAATACGGCAGCACCCGCGCGACGACATCCTTCAAGCATTCGGTAGCCGGCAACACGTCGGGTGGGAGCAATCGATAGCGCGGATCGTTGATGGGATGCTCCGGGCTGTCGGTGTCGACGGGTGGCGGAGGTACGTCGTAGCTACGACGCCACAACTTGGTCTGCTCGGCTCCATGCCGCTCGGTGGTCTCTTTCTTGTCGAGCCCTTGCAGCGCGCCGTAGTGACGTTCGTTGAGCCTCCAATGGCGTTGCACCGGTAGCCACACCTGTCCCATTACATCGAGCGTCAGGTTGCACGTGTCGACGGCGCGAGTGAGCACAGAGGTGTGCGCGACATCGAATCGGAGGCCGGCGTCAGCCATTGTCTTGCCGGCCGCGGCACCCTCGGCCTGGCCTTTCTCGTTGAGCGGCACGTCGTGCCAGCCGGTGAAGAGATTGAGCTGGTTCCACGTGCTTTCACCGTGGCGGAGGATGACGAGAGTGCCGATCACCGGCCCCATCGTAGGTGGGGACAACCCCGCACCCAGACGCCGGACCACCGGATTCCGAACTCGTCAGCGAATCCGTCGTCCGGTTTCGGCGCACGAGTAGCCACCCAACGACTCGACCTGTGCCTGGAATGAGGGTTGCTGCAGGAGCGTCCACAACGGCGCCAGCAACTCGTCATCCACCGTCGCGGCCCGCATGACCAAGTCGTACGGTTCGCGGGCGACCGGGATGAAGTCGAGTCCGAACGCCCGAGCGGCAGCGAGGATGCCCATGCCGGCGTCGGCGCGTCCCGCGGCAACCGCGGCGGCCACGGCGAGGTGGGTGTGCTCTTCGCGCGAATAGCCGGAGATCTGCGAGGCATCGAGACCACGTCGACTGAGCTCGTGATCGAGGAGCACGCGGGTGCCGGCGCCACGCTGCCGGTTGACGTAGTGGAGTTCGGGACGGGTGAGGTCTTCGATGCCCGTTATCCCCGAAGGGTTGCCGCGCCCAACGATCAAACCCTGATCGCGGTGTACGAGCCGGATCACAGCGATCTCGGGACCGTCGCCGAGCATCCGTTCGACGTAAGGGAGGGTGTACTCGCCGGTGTCGGGGTCGAGCAGGTGTGATCCGGCGAGGTGGCACAGACCGTCGCGCAATGCCACGAGGCCTCCGAGCGAACCGACGTTGGACGATGCCAGCGTGATCAATGGATCGGCGGAGCGCAGTGCCGAGGAGGCGACGTCGAGGACGAGGTCGTGGGAGCCGATGGCCACGATCGTGCGGCCGATCTCGGCGAGCCCGCGCAGCAACTGGACGTGCACCTGCTCACCGGCGTGGTGCCCTTCCAGCCCCGCGGGTACGACGAGCAGTCCGTCGGCGCGCACCAGCGATGTCAGCACGCCGGCGCCGCGAGGTAGCGGGGTGGCGATGATGTCGTCGCCGACGCGACCGAGCCGGACCCGCACCCAATCGTCGGTGCCGATCGACGAAGCAAGCTTGCGAGCCAGCCGCGCAGTCGTCGTCGACCGCTCGCGCGGGGCAGTCCCTTCGAGCGACGCCAACATTGGCGCGGCGAAGATGTCGAAGGTGAGCGCTGCGGACACCGGGTAGCCCGGGGCGCCGAGAACCGGTGTGGCAGCTGAGCCTGCCGCTGGGCCTGCGACCGTTCCCAGAACGACGGGATGACCGGGCTTGACCGCCACTCCGTGGACTGCCAATGACCCGGCTTCGGCAACCACGCGTGCGGTGTAGTCGTCGCGTCCAGCGCTCGAGCCGGCGATGAGGATCACGAGATCTGCTCCGACTGCGGCGTCGCGCAGCGCGTCGGCGATCAGATGTGGGTCGTCGCCGACGATCGCGGTGACCTGCGTCTCACACCCGATCTCGCCGGCCTGGGCGGCGAGCATCATCGAGTTGGTGTCGACGATCTCGCCCGGGCCGAGGTCGGTTCCGACGGGTCGGATCTCGTCTCCTGTCGGGACGATCACAACCTTCGGCCGCCTCCGCACCACGAGCTCGGTTGCGCCCGCCGCTGCGCATGCAGCGATGTCGACCGGCCGCAGCCGGTGCCCGACCGGCAATAGGAGTTCAGAAGCCGTGATGTCCTCACCGATCGTGCGAACGTGCTGATACGGCGGCACCGCGGCGCGCAGCTCGGCTCGACCGTCGGCTGTGTGGTGCACGTGTTCGCGCATGACGACAGCGTCGTAGCCCGCTGGGAGCGGATCGCCCGTGTCGATGACTTCGAACTCGCCGGCACCGAGCAGCACCGGCGTCGTTTCGCCCGCTCCAACCGTGTCGGCGGCCCTCACTGCGATGCCGTCCATCCCGGCGGAGTCGTAGGCGGGCGACGAGCGCAGCGCCCACACCGGTTCCGCCGTGACACGGCCGACGGCTTCGCTGACCGGCGCGCGGATGGCGGGTACTCGCGGTGGACACCCCGCCGCCACGCATGCCTCGTGCCATGCCTGCAGCGCCTGGCCCGCAGGGACGTCGGAGATGAATGCGCTCGATCGATGGGTCATCGGTACAGGACGACCTCGACGTCGGTGCCGCCGTCGATGCCGGTCGCAGGTTCCGGCACGACGATGTAACCGTCGGCTCGCGTCAGCACGGACAGCAGCGCGGATGGTCCGAACAACGGCTCGGCCAGGCCTTCGCGCACGGCCACCTGAATGATGTCGAGCCGGCCGGCTGCAGAGGCGACATCACGGGCCAGGCGGGCCCGAGTGTTCGGTTCCGGCGGTGGTGTCTCGCACCCGGCCAATCGCCAAACGACAGGCGTTCCGATCATCCGGAAGACCACGAGCGCGGACAGCGGGTTGCCTGGCAGCCCGATGACCGGAACACCATTGCACTCCGCGAGGAGGGTTGGTTTGCCCGGCTTGATGGCCAGGCCATGGCACCAGATGGTGCCGAGCGCGGCGACCGCGCCGGCGGTCTCGTCGCGCGCTCCGACCGAGGAGCCCGCCGAGATCACCACCAGGTCGGCGAATCCGACGGACTGGCGCAGCGCGAGCTCCAGAGCGTCGCGGTCGTCGGCCACGATCCCCGCCGCGACGGGATCGCCGCCCGCTAGGAGCGTGAGACCGACCAGGGCGGACGCCGTCGCGTCGCGCACCTGCCCTGCGGCCAGCTTCCTGGTCGAAGGCGGGACCACCTCGTCGCCCGTCGAAATGATGGCCACCTTGGGTCGGGCGTGAACATCGATCGTGGTGACGCCGGCCGCGGCCAGGAGCCCGAGCTCCGCCGCTCGCAGCGGTCTGCCGGCATGTATCAATACGCCACCCGCGCCCACATCCTCGTCGGCTCGCACAAGCCCGGCGCCGGGGGCGACCGGTCGGGTCACCTCGATCGTGCCCGGCATCGTCTCCGCCGTGTACTCGACCATCACGACGGAGTCCGCGCCATCGGGTATCACGGCGCCGGTCGGGATCGCCACGCACGTGCCGGGTGCAACTGCGACGCTGGGGGCGGCGCCCATGCGCACAGCGCCGGCGAGGGTGAAGTACGAGGGCAGTCCTTCGGAGGCACCGTACGTGTCGGCGGCGCGCACCGCGAATCCGTCGACGGTCGCCCGGGGAAAGCCGGGCAGGGCGTCGGTGGCCTTGACGTCGAACGCAACAACTCGTCCCAAGGCCTGCTCCAACGGAACGGATTCGATGTTCGTTCGTCGTGACGGGCGGAACCCGGCCAACGCTTCGGACACGGTGACGACGTTGAAGAACTCCCGTCCGCTCACGACGTGGGCTTGGTGGACTGCGCTTGTTCTGCCGCCATGGCACCTCCCTTGTTGAAGCCCATCACGCTGACGACGGGACCGAGGGCCACCTGCCCGAGGCCGCAGATCGACGTCTTGCGCATCACCTCCTCGAGCTCCAGGAGCCGAGCGCGCGTCGGCTCATCGACCGTCGACGATCCTGAATCGACGATGTGATGGAGCAGTTCGTGGGCCTTTGTGGAACCGACGCGGCATGGCACGCACTTCCCGCACGATTCGTCGCGGAAGAACCGCAAGACGTTCGTCGATGCAGCGAGCAGGTTGGTGCCTTCGGCCATCACCACGACGGCGCCCGACCCGAGCATGGTGCCGGCCTTTGCGGCGGTGTCGAAGTCGAGCCGCAGATCCAGTTGGTCGGGCCCGATGAGGTTCGACGACGCACCGCCGGGTTGCACGGCACCGACGGCCGCCCCGCCGATGACGCCACCGGCAAGCTCGATCAGTTCGCGCACGGTGGTGCCCATCGGAACGACGTAGACATCCGGTCGCACGACGTGGCCGGACACTGCGAAGAACTTCCACCCGACCGAGTCGCCGGTGCCCTGGTCGGCCCACCATTGCGCGCCGCGCTGCACGATCACCGGAACGTCGGCCAAAGTCTCCACGGAGTTGATGAGCGTGGGGCGGCCGTATAGGCCGTAGTTGCCGGGGAACGGAGGCTTGTTGCGAGGCTCGCCGCGGTGACCCTCCATGCATTCGAGCAGCGCCGTCTCCTCGCCGAGGATGTAGCCACCCGGTGAGACGAAGACATCGACCTCGAGCCGTCGCCCGCTACCGCACGCGTCCGGGCCGATGACCCCTGCGGCACGAGCGGCGTCGATCTCGGCGCGCAGCACGTGCTCCTCGGGCCCGTACTCGTGGCGGATGAAGACCCAACCCTGCTCGGCGCCGATGACCGCCATACCGATGAGCAGACCCTCCAACACGAGGTGCGGCTGCGTCGCCAGGATCTGGCGGTCCTTGAAGGTGCCGGGCTCGGACTCGTCGGCGTTGCAGATCGCATACTTGACGCTCGAGGGCTGCGCGTCCCGGACTACTGCCCATTTCTGCCCGGTGGGGAAGCCGGCACCGCCCATGCCCCGCAGGCCAGAGTCCTTGATGGTGGCGATCACGTCGTCGGCGTGCAGATCCCCGGCGAGCAATGCCCGCAACGACGAGTAGCGCTCGGCAACACCGGATCCTGCTGCATAGGGGTCGTTGGGCCACGGCTCTGTGCGGGTTTCGCGCCGGCCTCGCCAACGTCGCCGGCCCGCGCGTCCTCGACCAGCTGCTGTACCTCGGCCACTGGTCCGGGCCGCTCGTTCACGGCGGCTGCGGGTGCGACATCGCAACGGCCGAGGCACGAGACCTCGACGACCTCGACGTCGTCGTCGTCCTGGTAGCGACCGCGCAGCTGGGCGATGTGCGCCTCGCCCTCGCGCAGGAAGCAGGAGAGGTCGTGGCAGACGTTCAACGTGATCTTGGCCGGCGGCTCGGTGCGAAAGTGCGGATAGAACGAGATCAGGCCCTGGATCTCGTAGAGCGGCCGGCGGGCATCGCGCGACAGCTGCTCGAGATCTTCGCGAGGTAGCCAGCCGAGCCGCGACTGGATCAGGTTGAGCGCAGGGATCAACGAAGGGCCCGAGAACTTCCCCGCTCGCGCCTCGACCCCCGGCATCCAGCGGGCGCGGATGTTGACCGGCTGGTCGGTCAACCCGGTCATGCGGGAGCGCTGCCGCTGGAGGTCGTTCCCGCCGAGCTAGTTGCTGCCGAGGACTCGCGGCGCAATTGCTCCACCTGCACGGCGCAGAACTTGAACTCAGGGATCTTGCCGACGGGATCGATCTCGTCGATGGTCAGCAGGTTTGCCGCAGCCTCCCGAAAGTGGAAGGGGATGAAGCAGTTGCCGAGTTGCTCGCGGTGGCTGACGCGCAGCACCAGCTCGATCGACCCGCGTCGAGATCTCGCCCGAACCATCTCGCCATGCGACAACCCCCGGTCGGCGGCGTCCTTGGGGTGCATGTACACCTCGGCCTGCGGAGCGATGGCGTCGAGCGCGAACGATCTGCGGGTCATCGATCCCGTGTGCCAGTGCTCGAGCAGCCTCCCGGTGTTGAGCACCAGTGGGTACTCGAAGTCGGGCAGCTCCTTCGGTGGCAGCCACTCTGCGGGTTTGAGGTGGGCGAGACCGTCGTCGGTGTTGAACTTCTCGTTGAACATGACGATCGTGCCGTCCGAATGCTCGGGGTCGGCGTTGGGGTAGAGCTTGCCCGACAGGCCGAGGTTCGCGTACGAGAGGTTCTTGTACGAAGGCATCAGGGCGACCATCTCGTCGAAGACCTCGTTCGGCGACTGGTAGTCCCATGCCAGCCCGATGCGTCGGGCGATGTCCTGCACGATCTCCCAGTCGGTCCGCGCCTGGCCCGGCGGATCCATCACCTTCCGCCCGAGCTGCACCCGCCGGTCGGTGTTGGTGTATGTGCCGTCCTTCTCGAGGTACGAGGTTGCCGGGAGGATCACATCGGCGAACTCGGCCGTCTCGGTGAGGAAGATGTCTTGCACGACGAGGAAATCCGAGCGCGGACAGCGCCTTGCGAACCTTGTTGATGTTGGGGTCGGACAGGAACGGGTTCTCGCCGAGCATGTACATGCCACGAACGCCGTCGGGCTTCAGGACGGACGAGATGATCTCGGTGACGGTGAGCCCGCGGTTCGGGTTGAGCGGTGTGCCCCACGCCTCCTCGAAGTACCGCTGCGTGGCCTCCCGATCGACCCCCTGGTAGTCGGGGTAGAACATCGGGATCAAGCCCGCATCCGACGCGCCCTGCACGTTGTTCTGCCCGCGGAGCGGATGCAGGCCGGTGCCCGGCCGGCCGACGTTGCCGGTGATCGAGCACAACGCGATGAGGCAGCGGGCGTTGTCGGTGCCGGTCGTGTGCTGTGAAATGCCCATGCCCCAATACACGACGGCAGCGTTGGCTTCACCCCACGTTTTGGCGACCTTGCGAATCATGTTGGCGTCTACGCCTGTGATCTGGGCGGCGCGATCGGGGGGGTAGTCGGCGACGGTGCGCGCCAGTGCGTCGTAGTTCGACGTGCGGTTGGCAATGAACTCGCTGTCGATCAGCCCGAGCCGGATCACCTCGTGCATCACGGAGTTGTAGAACGCCACGTCGGTCCCCGGCTTGAGCTGCACGAAGATGTCGGCGTGCTCGGCAACCGTCGAGGCCCGCGGGTCGACGTAGATGATCTTCGTACCGCGGCGGCGGGCCTGCTTGAAGAACGAGCTGGCGACCGGGTGATTCGCGGTCGGGTTGGAGCCGGTGATGATGACGACGTCGGCGTTGGCCACGTCGCCGTATGTGGTGGACACCGCGCCCGAGCCGACCCCCTCGAAGAGCGCTGCGACCGACGATGCATGGCACAGCCTGGTGCAGTGGTCGACGTTGTTCGTGCCGAACCCCGTGCGCAGGAGCTTCTGGAAGAGGTAGGCCTCTTCGTTGGAGCACTTGGCCGAGCCGAATCCGGCAATCGCCCCGGAGCCGCCGGCCGCGTGTATCTCCTTCAAACGCCGGGCGATCAGATCGAGCGCCTCGTCCCACGTGGCTTCGCGGAAGTGAGGGAGCACCTCGTCGTAGTCGACAAGCCCGCCGGGTTTGCGGCCGCGGTCCTTGCCCGGTCGCTCGTCCTTCACACCGCCGCTACGGGTGCCACCACCGCCCCGACCGCGGCTGTTGTGCGTGCCTCCCTGGCCGTCGCCGCGAACGTCGGCGGACAGCGGGCCCTTCGGGTACGAAGACGGGATGCGGATCAGTGGCATCGTGAGACGCTGGGGTGATGCGGAGTAGTCCCATCCGTACCTGCCCTTCACACACAACCTGCTCTGCGACCCGGGCTGGTCGCGGCCCTCGGCGAACGAGATCGCACCGACTTCGCGATCCACGTAGTAGGTGAGCGCACAGCCGACTCCGCAATACGGGCACACGCTGTGAACCGCATCGAGCGCTTCACGCGGACGGATCGCGACGCCGCGAATCGCCTTGTTGGTCAGCGCGCCGGTGGGGCAGGCCTGCACGCATTCGCCGCACGTGACGCATGAGCTTGCGCCCATGGGATCGTCGAGGTCGAATGCGATCCGCGTGGTGTAGCCCTTGCCCGATCGCCCGATGACGTCGTTGCCCTGGATGTCGTCGCACGCGCGAACGCAACGGTCGCACAGGATGCACGCGTCGTGATTGACGTCGATCACGGGATTGGACGAATCGGTGCCGCGGCCGGAGCCGGTGGGCAGATCGGTCGTTTCCCGAGAGAGGCCGAAGTCGTCGGCAAGACCGAGCAACATGTTGTCGCAGGTGGTGGTCTGCTTGGGGTCTTCGTCTCGCCGGGGCTGGTCGGAGATCAGGAGCTCGGTCAGCACAGCTCGGGCGCGCACCACTTGCGGGGTGGAGGTCTTGACGACCATGCCGTCCTCGCACGGACGCACGCATGCCGCGCCGAACGCCCGCCCGCCCGTGTCGACGACGCACATCCGGCACACGCCCACTGGGTCGTAGCGCTCGTTGTGACACAGCACGGGGATGTCGACCCCGACCTGCTTGGCTGCGTCGAAGATCGTCGTTCCCTCGGCAGCCGTGACCGGGTGGCCGTCAATTTCCAGGGTGACGGTCCGGACGGCGGTTGTCATCTGCTGCACCGATCCGATGGTAGCTGAGGTATGTCGCACCCTGACCTAGCCGGGCCCTAGCAGCAGATCGTCCAAGTCCTCCGGGTCGGCGCAGCCTGATTCGTCCAGTCCGCGGGCCGCGTAGTAGCTGTCGACCATCGTCTGCAACCGCGACGCGGTGAGCGCGGCCACCCGGCCCGAACCCATCTCCAACGGTGTCTCCAACATTCGTGCCGGCAGGCGATCGTCGGATGCCGTAGCACCTTCGCGTTGGTTGAACACGCGCTTGGCCATCACGATCCGCTGCGCGGTGGTGTGGAGCTCGGCGGCATCGATGTCCCAACCGGTGACGGACGAGAGCAGCGCAGCCCATTCGGTGAACGGGTCGTCGAAGACCCCGCGCAGGAACTTGCACAGGATCATCGAGTCCATGATTGCCGCACGGTCCTCTGTGCCAATCGCTGCCTCGACGTGGGCTTCGCCTCCTTCGAGGCGGTCGAGCGCACCGGACATGTCCGCTTCGTAGGCGCCCGAACGGTTGTGGTCGGCGCCTCTGGCGTTGACCGCCATGCCCAGCGCCATCGCCTGCAACGTGCGCGGCTCGTATCCCGGCAGCTCCAGACCCTTGACCTGCGGGGCGAAGTCGATCGAGTTCGAGCCCACCACGCCCGCAGCATGTCGTGAACCTTGAGCGAGTAGTTCACCAAGGCCGGGTTTGCGCTCGCCGATGGCATCGAGGGCGCGCAGGACTGCTGTGCCATCGCCGAAGCGCAGCCACGGCTCGTCGATCAGACCTCGCTCCACGCATTCCATCGCCCACGCAATCGTGCCGCCGGCCGAGATCGTGTCGATTCCGAGCTCGTCGCAGCGGGCGCTGGCGGCAAAGACGTCGTCGGGGTCCGAAACACCGCAGAGGGGCCCGAGGGCGAACACGTTCTCGTACTCCATCCTCTGGCTGCCACCGTCTTTGCGAGCGTAGATGTGCTCGCAGCCGATCGAGCAGGACGCGCAGCTGTTGCGAGCGATCTCGCGCATCTCTTGCAGTTCCTCGGCCGCCAAGCGAGGAGCACCCTCGAACGTCGCCGCGGTGAAGTTCCGCGTCGGCAGGGTCGAGACCGCGTTGAATGCGAGCAGGTTGGCCAGCGTGCCGAGCTCTCGGTACTTCTTCGTGGCCGGACCGAAGCTGCGGGCGCGAAGGTCCTTGGCGGCGGCCAGAACCGCCGGAGGGTCGGCCACGGCGACCCGGGTCCCGGCCTTGACCATCACGGCCTTGATGTTCTTGGCCCCGAGCACCGCGCCGAGGCCGCCGCGGCCGGCGTGGCGGCCGTCGTGACTGATCGTCGCGTACCGGACACCGCATTCACCGGCGGGTCCGATGGCCGCTGTGCGCCACCCCCGCCCGTGCGTCTGCCGCACCGACTCTTCGGCCTCCGCCGCCGCCATTCCTGCCAGCTCGGGGGCCGGGACGAGCCGGACGCCATCGTGGGCTATCAGGAGCACCGACAGCACATCGGCACGTCCGCGGATGACGATGGCATCGTTGCCGGTCAGCTTGCCCGAGATGGCGAACTGGCTCGAGGCCAACGCGTCGGTGACGAGTCCGGTCAACGGGGATTTGGCGACCACTGCGAACTTCGCGCTCGTCGTGAGGGGCGTGCCGACCAACGGCGAGAAGACGAACGCCAGGGGCGCCTCTGGTGCGAGCGGATCGACGAGCGGCGGTGCCAGGCGATGCAGCAACCAGGTGCCCAGCCCCACGCCGCCGAGGTAAGCCCGAAGGACCCGTTCCTCGAGCTGCAGTGGCGTGGCTGTTGCTGTACGGCCGTCGACCTCGACGACGAGGGCTTGTCCGAAATATCCACCGGGCGCCACGCCGGAATCGTATCTCCGGCTCACCCTCCGGCGTCGGCCGACAACAGCGCCACGGTGTCCCCGGCCACGAGCGGCAGGTACGGGTCGCGGGTCATCAGGTCGCCATTGAGGGCTGCCATCACGTACGGGTCGAGCGGGGTGCCAACGGCCTGCGCGGCGGCCCCGAGCGTCGCTGCCCGAACCTTGCGCGGGCCACGATGACCGGCAGATGCCAGAGCCCCGAAGCATTGGACGGTGACCTCGGCGGGCGGACGCGCCCGCGCTGCCTCGTACTCATCCGGTGAGTTCAGGTTCATCACCGAATCGAGATCCGCGTCGAACCGCGCTAGATCGACGTCGTCGAGCAACTCCTGGTCGTCGATACGCCGCAGGCGGCAGTGCTCGAACAACATCCCCGGGCGGAGCTCCCCGTCGGAAGCGAGGTTCGCGATCAGACCGGCCAGCGACGTTCGGTAGACGGCCGCAAGCGGCTGTCGGAAACCCCGCGCCATGGGTAGCACGACATCGGTGTCGGCCACCGCAAACTCGCGCAGCACGCGATTGACGAACGCGGGATGCAGGAACGGCATGTCCGTCGAGCAGACGAATGCAGCTGGAGCTAGGTCGCCGACAGCGGCGAGCCCGGTAGCGATGCCGCGCATCGGGCCCAGTCCTTCGACCGGGTCTTCGACAACCTGCACGCCGATCGGCAACTCGGGTAGCTGCTGGCCGGGTGCGGCAACGACGACGACCGGACCGTCGATGGTTCGAGAGAGGAGCGCGGCGGTGCGGTACAGGAGCGTGGAGCCGTGCCACTCGAGCGCTGCTTTGGGCGCGCCCATTCGCGTCGATCGGCCACCGGCCAGCACCACTCCTGCGGCCTTGGCGACGCTGTGATGCACATCGACGAAGCTACCGGCTGATGTCGCCGGTCATTTCTGGGCTGAGTGCTGAGCGGTCTCCTTGACCTTGCGTCCCGCTGCGATGGCGTTGTCGGGATAGCGATTCGGGTCGCCGGGCACGCCCAGTGACTGCCGGAACAGCGTGAGGGCCTTCATGGCCGCCGCTTCGTGGAGACCGGCATTCATGATGCGATTGACGGACGGAGTGAGATCGATCGACTCGGTGCGAATCGACTGGGCAACGCCCTCGCTCGTGGTGAGGTCTTCGGCGAGGAGTGCCGCGGCCTTCGCTCGTTTGGTTGGCGGACGAGTCTTCGGAGTGGTCATGGCGATCCCTTTGCTGTTGAATACGAACGCCCGTGTCGGACGTCGCTGGGGACCGGCATGAGAGGATTTGATTCTACCGCCGCCAACGCTGGTTGCCGGACGAACCGGTTTCCGCTGGTCAGAGCCCTCGCCAATCGTCAGTGACGTTATGAGCCCCGTCTCACCAGGCACCTTCCCGAATCGTCTGTGACGTTATGAGCCCGCCCCACTGGGCACCTTCCCGAATCGTCTGTGACGTTTCAGCGCCTCAGCGATCTGGGTGCCACGCTCTCAAAACCAGCTGCGACTTCGTCGGAGTCTGGCACCCAGATCCGCCTGGCTAGCGGCCCATATCGTCACGGACGATTCGGGAGGGCCTGGTGCGCGGGGTGGGGCTCATATCGTCACGGACGATTCGGGAGGGCCTGGTGCGCGGGCGGGGCTCATATCGTCACGGACGATTCGGGAGGGCCTGGTGCGCGGGTCGGGCTCATCGTCACGGACGATTCGCGAGGGCGCCGCGGCCACGGCCGCGGTGTCGCCGACCTTCAGCGAGGCCAACCCGATTCGACCGCCCGCTTGCAGGGTCAGCGGGCGAGAGCCTCGATCAGGTCAGCGGCGCGCTGCGTGCCATCGCGTGAGCGGATTACGGCTGCATTCGCAGCCATTCGTGTCTGCAGGGCGTCGTCAGCCAGCAGCCGGTCGACCGCCTCAATCAACTCGGCATCCTCGAACCCGTACGTCGACAGCCGCACCCCGTAGCCCGTCTCGTGCACACGCTGGGCGTTGTCGTATTGATCCCAGAACAGGGGCAGCAACACCATCGGCTTGCCGAAGTGGAAGCTCTCGGTGGTGGTGTTGTTGCCGCCGTGGGTGATCACCAGATCGACCTCCGGCAGCACGTTGGTCTGGGGTACCTGCTGAGCGCCCCACATGTTGGCGGGGAGGTCGAAGGTGTCGTGCAACGGGCCCTTCGACACGATGTATCGGTGGGGTGTGCGCCCGAGCACGTCGATCAGCCGTTGCATGAGCTCGACATCGGCCGAGCCGAGCGAACCCAGTGAGAGGTAGATCAACGCACCGTCCGTGCCCAGCTCCGCCGGCACCTCGAAGGGTGCGTCGGTGGCCCGCACCGAGGAATCGAGACGATGCCATGTGGGACCGAGAGGCCGGCGATCGGTGTAGTCGATCACCTCCGGATAGGTGTACAGGTTGAGGTGATCGCTCTCGTGGATGAACTCGAGATCCGCCAGCGGGCGCCCGCCGCACGACTGCACCCACTCGTTGTAGTCCTGCCACATGGACCGGTGAGTGCGGTCGTATTCGCCACGGAATGCGTCCCATTCCGTGCGGTCGTCGGCCGGAAGCCCGCTGTAGGTCGGGGGAACGTCGGGGCCCTTCATCTCCAACGGCTGACAGCTGACGATCCGCACGAACGGCACGCCCGCAGTCGTCAACGCCGGAAAGCAGTTGACGTTGTCCTCGATGATCACGTCGGGTCGTTGACGATCGATGATCTCCTTCAACTGCGGTTCGCAGTACATCGCCCCGTCGATCAGTGCCTGCCAGGTCGGCTGCATGAACCCGCTGAGTTGATCGAACGTCGAGGTGCGGAACACCGGCTTGGTCTCCCGGATGAAGTCGGTCCAGAACTGCCCGGCGGCCTGTTCGGGCGCGTCGGGCGGCGGCGGCGGAGCGAGATCGACGAGGTCCTCGACGAAGCCGAGCGGCTCGAGTCGCCCGGCCCACGACGCCTCGGCAGCGAACACCACCTTGTGCCCCCCTTGCTTGCGCAGGATGTTGCCGATGCCGATGCAGTTGTTCGTCGGCCCGTAGGCGCTCTCCGGCATGAACAAGAAGGTGGCCATGGCTACCGTTCTAGCGTGAGACCGGGCGCCTCGATCGAGCTGGCACAACGATTGCTCGGTCGACAGTGCAGCGTCGAGCGGCCGATCACGGTCGACCAGACCAACTTCAGCGTCGTGGTCGACGAGGCGGTCGTGGTGAAATGGCTGCGACCACCGGTGCCCGTCCCGCATCCGGGCGTGCAGTTGATTCGACATCTCGTCGCCGCGGGGTTCGAGGAGATGCCGTCGTTCGTGGGCGTCGACGAGCGCGACGGAATGGTCCACGCGATCGTCACGTCGTACCTACCCGACGCGTCGGATGGATGGGATTGGTACGTCGACGATGTCGAAGCCTGGCTCGACGGAAAGCTGACGTTCGAGGATGTGGTCGGCTGCGGGAGTCGGATGGGGGCCATCACGGCGCACCTTCACACCGCTCTCGCCGACCTCGAGCCATCGATGATTGCATCCGCTGCTGTGGCTGAGCAGGCGATGGCCGACCTGCAGCTGGCGAAGGAACGGCTGGAAGGTTTGGACTGGCTGGACGAACGTCGGGTCGGTTCGGTGCTGCAACCGTTGCGCGACGCCGGCCACGTACCCGGGCACCGGATCCATGGCGACCTGCATGCCGGGCAGTTCCTCCGCGCCGGCGACGTGATGGTGGTGACGGATTTCGACGGCAATCCATTGGAGGATCCCGACCGCAGGACTCGCTCGCAGTCACCATTGCGCGATGTCGCCTCGATGGTGCAATCGATCGAGCACGTCGGTGCCGTGGTCGTCAAACGGCGTCGGCCCGATCGAGCGGGCGATGTCGGGCGATTCACCGGTCGCGGCGACAACGGCCGCACTCGACACGTACTCGTCGACACACAGCATCGCCGACGGATTGATGCTGGCGTTTCGTGTTGCCCAGGAGTTGCACGAATACGCGTACTCCATTCACTACCTGCCGCACTGGCGGTACGTGGCCGACGCTGCGCTGCCAGGCCTGCTGGAGGTCCGCTAGGCGGCTTGGCCCGTGCACGTAGGTTCGGGCGGGTAGGTTCGATTCGTGGACCCGGCTGCCTTCCTCGCCGATCTCGAGGCGAAGCCGGCCACCTTGCTGGCGCTGCTCGAGGACCTCCCCACATGGCCACGATTGGCGAGCGGTCCGATCGTGCTGACCGGCATGGGGTCCTCGTGGTTCGCCGCCGACGTTGCGGCGCGACGACTGCGTCGCCACGGCATCGCCGCCACTGCAGAACTCGCATCGGTCGAGGCAACGTTTCCGCCATCGCCGGATCTCACGATCGTTGCGATCACCGCCTCCGGTCGAAGTGCCGAGACCATCGGTCTGTTGGAGGCACACGACGGTTTCAGCCGCACGATCGCCCTGACCAACGACGCATCTGCTCGGTCGACTGCGCAGGACGTCGTGTTGATGCGCGCCGGCACCGAGGAGGGTGGTGTCGCCTGCCGCACGTATCTGCACACGCTCGTCGCTCTCCTGGCGTTGGAGAGCCAACTCGCCGGTGTCGACCTCCGGTTGGGCGAACGCGTTCGCCGCAGTGCTGCGGCCATCGCGTATCTGCTCGATCGTCGCGATGGCTGGCTGCCGCCCGTGCTCGAAGCGATCGAGGGGACGGAGGGACTGTGGTTGCTGGCGCCGGCCGAACGGCTCGGGTCCGCACTGCAGGGAGCGTTGATGGTTCGCGAAGGTCCGCGTCGCGCCGCCGACGGTTGCGAGACGGGTGATTGGAACCACGTCGACGTCTACCTCACCAAGACGCTCGACTATCGCGCGCTGATGTTCACGGGATCGCGTTTCGACGCGGATGCACTGAAGTGGATGAGTGACCGCCGCAGTCATGTCGTGACGATCGGCGGCGAGCCCGACGGTGCCGATGCCAGCGTGCGGTATCCGGGCGACGACGACCCCGTTGTCGCGTTGCTGACCGAGGTGATCGTGGCCGAATTGGTGGCCGCACATTGGTGGCTGGGGTAGCGATCCCCATGAGACGGAGGTAATGATCGAAAGGTGCTCGGAACCTACGACTACCCGAGAAGCCACCGAGTTTTCGAGCTCGTGTCGGTTGCCGCGTTCATCGGCTTTGCCGGAGCGCTGGCCCTGCGTGTCGTCATCGAGGTCGCCGACCGCTTCTCGTGGCCGATTGCACTCCTGGTGGTGGGCGTCGGGCTGGCCGCCTACGCCGTCGCCGACATGGCCTCGGGAGTCGTTCATTTCCTGCTCGACAACTTCGGCTCGCCCGACACACCCGTGATCGGCCAGAAGTTCGTCAAGCCGTTCCGAGACCATCACGTGGACCCCATGGAGATGACACGCGGCGACTTCATCGCAGTCAACGCCGACAACGTGTTCGTCTGCCTGCCCGTGATCATTCCCGCCTTCTTCTTCCTGGAGATCGAACGGCATCCGTACGCAGGTGTCTTCATCATCGGTCTCGTCGGTGGCGTGATCATGACCAACCAGCTGCACAAGTGGGCGCACATGCCCACCGTGCCCCGAGTTGTTGCCGTGGCTCAGCGGCACGGGATCGTGCTGTCGAAGGAACATCACTCGGTGCATCACAGCGGCGCGTACGACAGCAACTACTGCATCACGTGGGGGCGACTCGACCTGCTGTTGAACCGCCTCGTCACGTCACGCAAGCGGTAGGCGCACGACGGCGTCGAGCCCGCCGCCGGGACGATTGGCCAGCGCCACTTGTCCGCCACTGGCCTCGGCAAGCTGGCGGACGATCGCCAGGCCAAGACCGGATCCGCTGTGCCCGGCACTGGCCGACCGCCAGAAGCGGTCGAAAGCGTGCTGCAATTGATCGGTGGGCATGCCCGGGCCGCGATCGGCGACGCTGATGACCGCCCACCCGTCGACGGCCCCGGCCGAGATGGTGATCTCGTTGCCAGGCCTGCTGACGTTCAGAGCATTGTCGATGTAGTTGTCGACGATCTGTTCGAGCGCGCCATGCACACCGACAGCCGTCACCGGGGCTACGTGGCCCGCCGTCAGCGCCACTCCGCGCTCTTCGGCGAGATGCGACCAGATCGCAACCCGTTCGTTGACAGTCGCGGCGACATCGACAGGCTCGGTCGCCAACGTCCCCTGTTCGGCCCTGGCAAGCATCAGAAGTCCCTCCACGAGTCGTTGGAGTCGCTCGGTCTCCTCGCTGGCCGCCTCGATGTCGCCGCGGGCCGCGACGGGGTCGGTGTCGATGTTGGCGGCGGCACGTTCGAGCTGCAACCGCAGTGCTGTCAGCGGAGTGCGCAACTGGTGCGAAGCGTCACCGGCAAACGAACGTTGACGCGCGACCAACGTCGAGATCCTCTCCGTCATCGCGTTGAACGATGAAGCGAGCCCACGAATTTCGGGACCTCCTTCGTCGACGACCGCGCGACTCTCGAAGTCGCCGCCGGCAACTTGCTCGGTCGCCCGTTGCAGGCGTCGCAGGGGTCGCACGATGGTGCTGGCCACCAACGCCGCGGCCAACGCTGTCGTACCCAACGAGATCAGTCCGACGGCGAGGATTCCGCGGACCTTGCCCGACACGCGGTCGTCGATCCTCGACGCCGGATACGTGAGGCGAACGACACCGACGGGCAGTGCGCCCGACAGCACCGGCACGGCAACATAGACGATGTCGCCGCCGAGGGTTTCGGAGCTCCTGCGCCCCGAGACGGGGGTGCCGCTCAGTGCTGCAGCGATCTCCGGACGAGTGGAGTAGTTGTCGCCCTGTCGACCCTCGTCGCCCGACACGGCCGTCGCGATTCCTGCCCTGTCGGTGACGACCACGAGCGCTCCGGTTCTCGCCCGATAGACATCGACGGTGGACTGGAGGGCGTTGGGATCCTGCGAGGTGTCTTCGCCCGACAAGGAGTCCTCGGCGCTGCCGGCCAGGACGAACGCATCCCGCTCGATGCCGGCCAGGACCCGCTCGCTCTCGACGGTGCGCAGGTACCGGGCCAACGGGATGTTCTGGGCCGCCAGGATCACGACCATCACGCCGACGAATGCGGCGACCAGCCGCCATCTCACGGCGGAGGTTCCAACCGGAAGCCGACGCCGCGAACCGCCTCGATCCAGCGCGGATCTCCCAGCTTCTTGCGCAGCGAGGCGACATGAGCATCGACCGTCTTGGTGGGTCCGTACCAGTGTGCATCCCACACCGTCTCCAGGATCTCGGTGCGGGTGTGCACCGCGCCGACGTCGTTGGCCAGGAACGCCAGCAGATCGAACTCCTTGGCCGTCAGCGAGATCTCGGTGCGATCGATGCGCAACCGCCGGGTGCGCCGATCCAGCTCCATCGTGCCGATCACTTGTGGGCCTGGGATGTCGCGATCCTCGGTGGAGGGTTGTCCGTCGTTCGCTCGCCGGCCAACCGCGCGTATCCGGGCAACCAGCTCGCGGAGGCTGAACGGTTTGGTCACGTAGTCATCGGCGCCGAGCTCGAGCCCCAGGACGCGGTCGAACTCCTCGCTCCGCGCCGTCAGCATGATGATCGGAATCGACGATCGCTGCCGCAGCTCGCGACAGACGTCGCGGCCGTCCATGTCGGGCAGGCCGAGGTCGAGCAGCACCAGGTCGTAGCCGCGTTCGGCGAGTGCACCGGCACCGGTGGTCACGTGTACGACCGTGTAACCAGCCGCTGTGAGACCTTCCACCAACGAGTCGGCAATGGCTTTGTCGTCCTCGACCAGCAGCAGGTTCACCTGCACATTGTGACAACCCGGCCGCCGCACCGGACCTTCTTGGACAAATCTTGGATGTTCACGGCCTGTCTCTTGGCACGCGCACTCGTACCGTGTGATGCATGAGGACAAGGGTTGCAATGATGCTGTCGGTTGCGGGCGTGCTCGTCGCCGGCTCGGCTGCCGCTCTGGTGAACACCCAGGTGCTCGACAGCAGTGCGACCCCGACCGCGTTTTCGATCGACGCGGAGCAGCAGACCCGGCGGACCCAGCAGACTGCACCCACGGTCACCGCCACCTCGGTCGTTCCCGCGCCGGCGGCGACGCAACCCGATGCCGTCGTGGCGACGTTGCCCACTACGTCGCCTTCGGCCACGCAGGTCAACTACGCGATCGGTAGCGCAGGCACCGTCACGCTCGATACCGCCGGCGATGTGCTGACAATCGTCACCGTCACGCCCGCCGAGGGATGGACGGTGACCAAGTCCGAGTCGCAGGACGCAATCAACGTCGAGATCAGGCTGGAGGCGGGTGAACAGAAAGCCGAGTTCCACGCCAACCTGTTGTTCGGCGTCGTCACGGTCTCGACCGAAACCGACGATGCTTCTTCCACCAGCAATTCGTGTGGATGACCATGGCGGCGATAGCGGCGAGCAGTGGCAGTGGCAGTAGTGGCAGTGGCAGCGGCAGCGGCAGTGGTCACGGTGGCGACGGCGGTGGCAGCGACGACTGATCCGCCGCCCCCGGCTGCTCGTGTCAGCGTTCGCCGTGCCCGGCGAGCAGCGGCGCGACTTCGCCGGCGATGAAGTCGACATGGTCAAGGTCTGACAGATCGAGGATCTGTAAGTAGATCCTGCTCTGCACCCGCGTCGACGTAGCGCCGGATGCTCGCCGCAGCCTCCTCGGCAGACCCCGCCGCCCCCTTCGCGCGAAGTTCGGCGGGATCCTGGCCGATTGCCGCTGCACGCCGCACGACGTCGGCTTCGGTTGCACCGGTGCACACCACCAGCGCCGCGGTGTAGCGCATCGGGCGCCGGCGATCGACGGCCGCGCACGCCGCCTCGACCCGCTGCTTGCGTTCGGTGAACGTCTCCACCGACGCGAACGCAACGTTGTACTCGCCGGCGTACTGTGCGGCCAGCGCCGGCGTGCGTTGCTTTCCGCCGCCGCCGATGATGATCGGCAGCGGTTGCTGCACCGGCTTCGGCAGGCCTGGCGAATCGATGACGCTGTGGGCCTCGCCGGTGTAGCTGAACGTCTCGCCGATCGGCGTGCTCCACATGCCGTTGATGATGGCGAGCTGATCGGTGAGGCTGTCGAAGCGCGCTGCTGCATCCGGAAAGTCGAATCCGTATGCCCTGTGTTCGGCCTCGTACCAACCTGCGCCGATCCCCAGTTCGACGCGGCCGCCACTCATCTGGTCGACCTGGGCGACGCTGATGGCCAGCAGACCCGGGCTGCGGAACGTGACCGGCGAGACCAAGCGTGCCGAGGCGGATCGTCGAGGTCTCGCGCGCCAAGGCGCCGAGCGTCACCCAGGCATCCGTCGGTCCAGGAAGTCCGCTGACACTTGCCCATCTTCAGGTAGTGGTCGCTGCGGAAGAACCCGCCGAAGCCCAGCGCTTCAGCCCGCTGCGCCAGCGTCAGCAGGGTGTCGTAGGAAGCGCCCTGTTGAGGCTCGGTGAAGATGCACAGATCGGCAAGCTGCATCTCCGGAGAGTAGCGGCGTCAGTCGATGATGGACTGGTAGACGAGTTGCTTCAGCTGGCTGCGGATCGGGTGCGTGCTGCTGGGCAGCAGCTGGGTGAAGAACTGCACCGTGAGGTCCTCGAGCCGGATCGATCCAGAAGGCCGTGCTGGCTGCCCCGCCCCACGCGTACTCGCCCACGCTTCCCGGCAACGCGGGCCTTGACCGGATCGATGCACACGCTCACCCCGAGCCCGAATCCCACCCCGTCGAACGTGGTCTCGGCGAACAACGGTCGTCCGAACGCGGTGAGGTCGACACCACCTGGAAGGTGGTTGCTGGCCATGTACTTCACCGTGCCGGGCGCGAGGATCCGTACTCCGTCGAGCTCGCCACCGCGCAACAACATCTGCGTGAAGCGGTGGTAGTCGTGGGCGGTGCTGACCAGCCCGCCCCCGCCTCCGTGAGCCTTCGGTTCGCGCAGCGTGCCGCGGTCCATCGCTTCCATGCGAACGGCCGAGTCGGGTCTGCGGATGCAGCGCCGTACAGAGCGGCGAGGCGCGGCGCATGCGAGTCGTCGACGAACCACGTCGTCTCATCCATGCCGAGCGGTTCGAGGAGCCGTGCGCGCATCAGCTCGTCGAGTCGCTGGCCGGTGATCACTTCCAGCACGCGGCCGAGCACGTCGAGCCCGACCGAGTAGTTCCACTCGGTGCCCGGCTGGAACAACAGCGGCAGTCGCCGCCCATTGGTCGACGATCGTCTCGAGGTCGAGGTCGTGAGGAAAGCCCCATTCGAAGCCGGCCTTGCGGTACAGCTCGTCGACGGGATGGGCGTACATGAACCCATAGGTGAGCCCGCTCGTGTGAGACAACAGGTGCCACAGTCGCATCTTCTCGACAACCGGATCGAGGATCGGTGAGGTCGAGCTTCCGCCTCGCCACACCTTCTGATGCCGGAAGGCCGGGATGTATCGATACACGGGATCGTTCAGTTCGAACGCACCCTCCTCCCACAGCTGCAGAGCCAGGACAGCGGTGATGGGCTTCGTCATCGAGTAGATCCGCCACAGCGTGTCGTTCTCGACGGGTTGCGACGCTTCGATGTCGCGCTGACCGTACGTCGACAGGTGCACGATCTTGCCGCGCCGGCTGACGCTGATCAACCAGCCGGGCAACCGCCCGTCGTCGACGTACTTGCGGAAGTGGGTGTCGATTCGTGCGAGTCGCTCGGCCGACATCCCGACGTCGGTTGGGTCGCCCTCGATCTGCAGCGTTGCCATCGGCGCCGACGATACGACGATTCGTGCTCGAAAGGTCAGCGACGGGCCGCGTGGTACGGAGCCATGTCGATGCCGGGGTAGCGCACCTCCATATCGGCGATGGTCTGGTCGGTCCAGTACGGATGGCCGGGCGCCGGGATGTCGAGCAGTGTGCGTGTTGCGGGATCCACGTTGGTCACGAACTCGATCATTTCGGGTTGCTGCCCGAGGTGACCGAAGGCGTGCTTGTTCGTCCAACTGGCATCCGCGGCCTTGTAGTCGGCCAGCATCGTGAACGCGATGCGTCGGGCGACGTCAGTGACGTGGCCCGATGGAAGACCTCCGTGGAATACACCAGCACGGTGCCGGCCCTGCCACAGGCCAGCACCTCGCGGTCGCGCAGTTGGCCAGGCTCGGTACGGCGCTGGCCGAGAGGGATGTCTGACCGAGTACCGCTTCGACACCGCGGCGGTTGCCCCGTTGGTCTCGTCGACATCGCACAGGTAGATGAATGTCGTCACCTGCATCCAGCGGCGCTGCACACTGGGAACCACCAGGGTGTGATTGCCGAAGTCACGATGGTGGTGCTGGTCGTAGTCGGTGTTGCCCGCATACTTCGCCCACAACTCGCCCTTGTACAACCGGATGTCGTCGATGCCGAGAATCTGGCGGACGATCGACAGGATGCGCGGATGGGCGACCAGGCGGTTGAGCTCCGGCGATGCCCACGGGAAGTTGACCAATCCGGAGAACGCCGTTTCGGTGATGTGGGCATAGCTGGCCGGGTCGGCGAAGTACTGCTCGGGAGGCGGAAAGGTCTGCCACACGCCTGCTTGCAGGACAGCTATTTCGTCCTCTGACAGCACGTCGGGCACCAGGACGAAGCCGTCAATCTGGAAACAATCGAGTTGTTGCTCGCTCAACACCCCACCATTCTCGCATTCACCTCCCGATTCTGGTGCCTCGCAAAACTTGAGTAGAGTCGACTCAAGTTTCCTCTCCTCGGTGTTGCGCGAGCGGGGGAGCAACTCGTAAACTTGCGTCAAGTTCACTCAAGTTTGCGCGTCCCCGCCGAACTCGAATCTAAGGAGCAAACCCTCATGGCCAAGGCAGTCGGAATCGACCTCGGAACCACCAACTCCGTCGTCGCGGTGCTCGAGGGTGGCGACCCGGTCGTCATCCCCAACTCAGAGGGCGCCCGTACGACCCCATCCGTCGTGGCGTTCTCCAAGGCAGGCGAGGTGCTGGTCGGCGAGGTTGCCAAGCGTCAGGCGATCACCAACAGCGATCGCACCTTCCGCAGCATCAAGCGGCACATGGGCGAGGGGTGGAAGAGCCCCGACATCGACGGCAAGCAGTACACAGCGCAAGAGATCAGCGCCCGCACCTTGATGAAGCTGAAGCGCGACGCCGAGGCGTACCTGGGCAGCACGGTCACGCAGGCCGTCATCACCGTTCCCGCGTACTTCGACGACGCCCAGCGCACCGCGACCAAGGAAGCCGGCGCCATCGCCGGCCTCGAGGTGCTGCGAATCATCAACGAGCCCACAGCGGCCGCGCTTGCGTACGGTCTCGACAAGAGCGCCGAGGACGAGAAGGTCCTGGTGTTCGACCTCGGCGGTGGCACGTTCGACGTCTCGGTGCTCGAGATCGGCGACGGCGTGTTCGAGGTCAAGAGCACCCACGGCGACACCCATCTGGGTGGCGACGACTGGGACCAGCGGATCATCGACTGGCTCGTGCAACAGTTCAAGTCGGCCCACGGCGTCGACCTGTCGGCCGATCGCATGGCCGGGCAGCGGCTGAAGGAAGCCGCCGAGAAGGCCAAGATCGAGCTCAGCCAAGTGCAACAGACACAGATCAACCTGCCGTTCATCACCGCCACGGCCGAGGGCCCGCTGCACCTCGACGAGTCACTGAGCCGCGCCAAGTTCCAGGAGATGACAGCCGACCTCATCGAGCGCTGCCGCGTCCCGTTCGAGCAGGCGTTGAAGGACGCCGGAATCAGCAAGGGCGAATTGAACCACGTCATCCTCGTCGGTGGTTCCACCCGCATGCCCGCCGTTGTCGATCTGGTCGTCAGCCTCACGGGCAAAGAGCCCAACAAGAGCGTCAACCCCGACGAAGTCGTGGCCGTTGGTGCTGCGGTGCAGGCCGGCGTGTTGCGCGGCGATGTGAAGGACGTGCTGTTGCTCGACGTCACCCCGTTGAGCCTCGGTATCGAGACCAAGGGTGGCGTCATGACCAAGCTCATCGAGCGCAACACGACCATCCCCACCAAGCGCACCGAGGTGTTCACCACAGCAGACGACATGCAGCCGAGCGTCGAGATCCACGTGCTGCAAGGCGAGCGCGAGATGGCTGGATACAACAAGACGCTCGGCAAGTTCCAACTGGTCGACCTGCCGCCCGCGCCTCGCGGAGTTCCGCAGATCGAGGTCACATTCGACATCGACGCCAACGGCATCGTGCATGTCAGCGCGAAGGATCGCGCGACCGGCAAAGAGCAGTCGATGACCATCACCGGTCAGTCGACGCTCGACAAGAAGGACATCGACCAGATGATCCGCGACGCCGAGGCCCACGCCGAAGACGACCGCAAGCGTCGTGAAGAGGCAGAGATTCGTAACAACGCCGACTCGCTGGTGTACCAGATGGAGAAGGTGTTGCGCGACAACGCCGACAAGGTCGACGACGCCGAGAAGGCAACCGTCGAGGGCCCGTTGACGGAGCTGAAGACCGCTCTGGCCGGCAACGACATCGACGCGATCCGCGCGGCCAACGAGAAGTTGACCGCCGCCAGCCAGGCCTTCAGCCAGAAGCTGTACGAGTCTGCCGCTCGCGACGAGAACGCAGCAGGATCATCGGCGTCGGGTCAGCCCAACGGCGGAGCCACGAGCAACGACGATGACATCGTCGATGCGGAGATTGTGGACGAAGCGTGAGTGACGTACCGTTCCCCCGGAGTCGGAGGGTCCTGTCACCGGAGAAGATCCTCCCACTTCGCCTTCGGCTCGTGGGCCCCTCCTTCCTCCGGCGCCACCCCCGGACTCCTACGTCCGAACCGTCTGACGCTTCTATGGGCGCGGCTGAAAGCACTGATCCGCTGAAACTGACCGATCCCAATGAAACGGCTGAAGAGGCCGTTACTGACGGACCCGAGCTAACCGAACTTGAGGTGGCTCTGCTGGAGCGGGATGAGTGGATGGATCGGGCTCAGCGGATCGCGGCCGACTTCGAGAACTATCGACGGCGGTTGGCGACGCAGCGAACTGACGACATCGACCGGGCGACCGGACGGTTGGCCGAGGCGTTGTTGCCGGTGCTCGATGCCTGCGAGGCCGCGTTCTTGCAGCATCCCGCGGAGATCGAGCCGTTGTTCAACCTCATGCTCAGTGAGTTGAAGAAGCAGGGGCTCGAGTCGATGAACCTCCACGAGCAGCCATTCGATCCGCACCTTGCCGACGCCGTGTTGCACGAGCCGGGGGAGGGCGAACCCATCGTCAGCGAGGTTCTGCGATCCGGTTACACATGGAACGGCAAGGTGCTGAGACCGGCGATGGTCAAGGTCCGCGGCTGAGCACAAGGTTCGCAACAGCCAGATCTTGAGTACACGAGGAGGTGATGATCTGTGGCGGCACAACGTGAGTGGTACGAGAAGGACTATTACAAAGTCCTCGGCGTCAACGACGACGCGACGTCGAAAGACATCACCAAGGCGTATCGGAAGCTGGCCCGCGGCAGCCACCCCGACACGCATCCGGGCGACGACGCTGCCGAGGAGCGGTTCAAGGACGTCAGCGCCGCCTACGACGTGTTGGGTGACGAAGCCAAGCGCAAGGAATACGACGAGATCCGCAGGCTCGGCCCGGTTGGCGGGTTTCAGGGCGGCAACCCGGGTGGAGCCGGTGGATTCAACTTCAACGTCGGCAGCGACGGCCTCGGCGACATCCTCGGCCACATGTTCGGCCGCGGGCGACGCGGCGGTGGCCCGTCGGCAGCCGCCGGTCCGCAGCGCGGCGCCGATGTCGAAGCGACCCTCAGCCTCGACTTCGCCGACGCCGCCAAGGGCCTCACCACCACCTTGTACCTCACCAGCGACGCGCAGTGCAGCACCTGTCACGGCAGCGGCGCCAGGCCCGGCACGCAGCCCACGGTGTGCTCGAACTGCGGCGGCCGCGGGGTGATCGACGACAACCAGGGGTTGTTCTCGTTCTCGTCTCCCTGCCGAGTGTGCGGTGGTCGCGGTGTCGTCATCACGGATCCGTGCCCCACATGCCACGGAAGTGGAACCGAGCGCCGCGCTCGAGAAGTACAGGCCCGGATTCCCGCCGGTGTCGCCGATGGCCAGAAGATCCGCCTCAAGGGGCGAGGTGCTCCCGGTCGCAATGGTGGACCAGCCGGCGACCTCATCGTCGAATGCCACGTTGCCCCGCACAAGCTGTTCGGGCGAGACGGCAACAACCTCACAGTCAAAGTGCCGGTCACGTATGCCGAAGCCACCCTCGGCGGCGATATCGATGTGCCGACGCTCGACGGGCCGCGGGTCATGCTGCGACTGCGGCCCGGCACGCCCTCGGGCTCGAGGCACCGAGTCAAGGGCAAAGGCATCGAGGCCAAGAAGGGGACCGGCGACCTCATCGTCACGGTCGAGGTCGAGGTGCCCGCACAACTCACCGATCAACAACGCACAGCCGTCGAGGCCCTCGCCGCGGCGACTACCGTTTCACCAAGGACTCGATTGGAGTCATGACCATGCGATCTCAACATCACGCCGTCTATGTCATCTCGGTCGCCGCCGAGCTGGCAGGCATGCATCCGCAGACCCTGAGGATCTACGAGCGACGCGGACTCGTACAACCAGCAAGGACCCAAGGCGGCAATCGCCGGTACAGCGACGTCGACATCGAATGCCTGCGCCGCATCAGCGAGCTGGCCGCGTCGGGGATGAACCTCGAAGGCATCCGCCGCGTGATGCAACTCGAGACCGAGAACGAACAACTGCGCGCCGAGAACGCCGAGCTGCGCGAGCGGGCAACGTCGGCAATGGCCGAGGCCGACCGCCGGTCACCACGACGCGACCTGGTGCCGCTGCGCCAAGAGGTGTCGGTGTTCGGCGGGTCTCGTCTGGGTCGCTCCAGCTAGCGCTCGTTCACTCGGAGGAATCGTCGCCGGGTCTGAAGCGGCGCAGAGCCTGCCAGGCCGACCGGATCACCTCGGCAACGTCGGTGCGCTCGAGCTGCATCGACGGCAACGACAACGGCTCGGTCGCAACGGCGCACTGTGGGATTGCCAGTTCGTCGCCGGCGAACTCGTGCCATTCGGTCGTCTCGAACGGTGAGGGTGGCGGAGCCGGCGGCACGAGGCGAAGGTGGCGATCCGCCTTCGCTCGCGAGCCAACCTTGGTGCGCGGCCGATCGTCGGCATCGCCACAGCGCCAGTACACCAGCAGCTCGGGTCGGCTCCCCAGCTCCGCAGCGAGGGCGAGCAACGCCGCCACACCGTGCTTGCACGGATCGTCCCAATCTGGACAGCTGCACGAGAACAGCAACTCGTCGGCACGCGGTATCAGTCTGGCGACGTGAGATCGTTCAGGTACCTGGCCGAGGTCGTCGGGACGGCTGATGATCTCGACGGTGATCGTCACATGGTACGGATCGGGCCTGCCGCCGATCACGGTTGCCAGCAGCACTCCTTCGGAGAGCTCGAGCCGGGCGACTGCGTTGTCGGCAAGGTAGGTCTTGCCGCGCCGAAACCTCTGCGGATCCGCGAGGCCAGCGACGGTGACGGACAGGAGCGACGACGCGAGGCGACCGGCCGGCGTCGGCTCGCGTCGCAGGTGCGAAGGGTTGGGCGCGATGACGATGCTCATGTGCCGCGCACCGCGTTGTGGTCGAGCACGATCAGATCGCGCAACTCGTCGGTCGACAGCTCGCTGAGCCACGTCTCGCCAGTGGTGCCGACGACCGCATCCGCGAGTGCTCGCTTCTCGTTGATCATCGCGTCGACCCGTTCCTCGATCGTGCCCTGGCAGACCAGCTTGTGAACGAACACAGAACGCCGTTGGCCGATGCGCCACGCCCTGTCGGTGGCCTGATCTTCGACCGCCGGGTTCCACCAGCGGTCGTAGTGCACGACACGCGACGCAGCCGTGAGGTTGAGCCCCGTGCCACCGGCTCGCAGCGAGACCAACAGGAGCGGCGACGCCGAACCGGCCTGGAACTCGTCGACCATGCGGTCGCGACGCTGTCGAGGAATCCCGCCGTGCAGGAACGGTGTCGGCAGGTTGAAGCGTTCGTTGAGATGTCGTTGCAGCAGCAAGCCCATCTCGCGGAACTGGGTGAACACCAGCGCCTGCTCCTCCGCATCGAGGAGGTCGGCGACCAACTCGTCGAAACGGGTGAGCTTGCCCGACCGCCCGCCGAGGCGTGACCCGTCGCCGAGCGCATGCGCGGGATGGTTGCAGATCTGCTTCAACCGAGTGAGCGCGGCCAGAACCAGACCGCGCCTGCGCATGCCCGTGGCCTGTTGGGCATCGGCCAGCAACTGGTCGACGACGCCCTGGTACATGCCGGCCTGCTCGCGGGTGAGCGATGCCCACGCCAACTGCTCGACCTTGTCGGGCAGGTCGGGCACGAGCGACTTGTCGGCCTTGGTTCGCCGAAGGAGGAACGGCGACGTCAGCCGACGCAGCGCCTCGGCTGCGGCGACGTCGTGATTCCGCTCGATCGGAGTCGCGAACCGCCGGCGGAATTGCGAGAGGTTGCCCAGCAAGCCGGGGGTCACCATCGACATGATCGACCACAACTCGCTGAGCCTGTTCTCGACGGGCGTGCCGGTCAGCGCGATGTGCTGCTCGGCCGGCAACGTACGCAACGCCTTGGCGGTGCGTGTCTCGGGATTCTTCACGGCCTGGGCTTCGTCGAACACCACGGTCGACCACTGCACGGCCTGCAATGTCTCGATGTCGCGCGCGGCCACGTGATACGTGGTGATGACGAGGTCGTGATGCCCGACGACATTCGCGAACGTGTTCGCTCCGTGTCGGCTGGTGCCGTGATGCACGGCGACGCGCATGAGGGGTGTGAACCGAGCCGCCTCGGCCTCCCAGTTGCGCACGACCGAGAGTGGACAGATCACCAGGTGGGGACCGGGCAGTGCCGACAAGTGCGCCAACGTCGTTGGTGTCTTCCCGAGCCCCATGTCGTCGGCCAAGCAGCCACCCAGTCCGAGCTGGTGAAGGAACTGCAGCCACCCGAGACCGCGGCGCTGATAGGGACGCAGCGCCGCCATGAATCCCGGTGGCTCGACACCTTCGGCGAGCGCGGCATCGGGGAGGCCTTGCAGCAGATCGCCGAGCCAACCAGTGGCAGCGATCGGCGGAGCGACGTCCGCGGCGAGCGATGCCTCATCCTCGGTGGCCAGTTCGGCGGCCAGCCGCAACAGCTCGAGGGTCGACAGTTCGCTGTGTTCTTGCCGGTGTTCGGCCAGGTTGGCCAAAGCTCGCCGCGCTTCCGTGCGATCGAGACGTACCCACCGGCCATTGACGTTGATCAGGCCGGCGCCCGACGCTGCGGCGCGCTCGAGCAAGGCCTCGTCGACCGGTGTGTCGTCGACGACGACCGTCCAGTCGATGATCGCCGCCGCACCGAATCGGCTCTTGCCCGACTCGTTCTTCGGCTGGGCCACGCCTCGCGTGGTTGCCGTGCGACGCGTCAACCGTTCGGGCGTGAGGAGCTCGATGTCGACAGTGGCCAGCGCGTCGACTGCCTCGAGGGTGGCCGCGGCCGCATCGAGATCGACGCCGCGCTGCGGTTGGGTGAGCCAGTCGGCGAGCCACGGGGCGAGCATGTCGATGTCGACGTTCGCGGTGGCGAGGCATTCGGCGAGCATCGGCAGGAACCGTTCTTCGCCGGCGAGGTCGACCGCAGCTTGCGAGCCGACCGCGACGTCGGCAGCCGTGCACCACCTGCCGCGATCGTCGGGATCGACCAATTCGAGGGAGAGCGGCCAATCGCCCTGAGGGTCGTCGGGCAAGGCGAGGCGCAGGCGTGCCCGCACGACGGGCTCGCCCTCCGCGCGGCGAATTGCCTGATCGAAGATCGTCGACAGGTCGTCGAGCGCTTCACCGAGCTCAGGATCGGCGCGAAATTCACCGGCCGGTGCGCTGAGTGCACGAGTGGCCGCGCGCGCGGCGCGTGCCGTGACGCGACGTGTATCCGTGATCGGTGCGTGCCAGCCGGCCCCCGCCAGGAGCAGTCGCGCGGTCTGGTCGACGAACGAGTCGATGATCACCGTGGTCAGTTCTTCGGCAGTGAAACCCGGGCTCGCGACGGCGACGACCGGCGGCTGGTTTGCAGCCAGCTCGGCGACCGGAGCGGCGAGGTCGGCGCGCAGCGGCCGCCAGCGGGCTACCCACCATCCGAGGCCGGTGTCGGTCAGCTGAGGCAGGACCCGGCCCGATGTGACGAGTCGCATGGCGACCGAATATGCGGAACCGAGCCAACCGACCGACGGGCCGGCATCGCTACCGAGAGCATCGAGCTGGCCCAGCGCGGCCAGCGATGCGACGGTCAGCCGTTGGCACATCACCTGTTGCTCGCCGCCGGGAAGCGACATGCGCACCACGCGCATCGAGCCGCTGTGCGTCGTGGCGGGCGGCCGGCGGAACGTCGAATTGACGACCGCCTGTAGATTTCCGCCGTAGACGCCCCGACCTGGCTGCCACGCCACCACCTCGCCGTCGAGCCAGGTCAGCTGCAAGCCCGGCGACGGCGCGGCGGTGGGGCGATTCGGCACATGTCGAGTGTAGGAGTGGGGTGTGCGCCGGTTCCGGCGTTGTCGTGGGTAAGACTGTCAGCGACATGTCGCGACAGTGGGATCCTCCCGATCCGGAGCAGCACCACAACGGTTTTTATGCTGGACGCTCGAATCGCAGCGTCGGGATCGTTCTCCTCGTGGTGACCGCATTGGTCGCCGGTGGCGCCGTGTCGTACGTCCTGTCCCAGTGGCAGGACTCGCGCGACGGTGCCGAAGCAGCGCCCACGGCTGCGCCCACGATCGCGCCGACGTCGACCTCGACGTCCACCAGCACCACAACCACCACGATCGCCCCGACGACGACGACCGACCACCACCACCATGGCTCCGACGACAACGGCCGTACCCGTGGTTGGTGACCACATGGTCTTTGCCGACGGATATCCGTTGGGTCACATCTCGCCCGCCGGATTTGCCCGGTACGAGGGTGATGCCGTGTCGCAGTTGCGTCAGGGACCTGCACAGATGTCGTCGATCGTCAACTTCGTCGGATCGCAGTTCAGCGTGCAGATACGACCGCTCGACCCGCTCGAGATGTCGGCGTCGTGCCCGATCGCGGTGCAGCCTCGCGCCGCCGACAATGCCGAACCACTCGGGCTCTGGGTCGAGTCCCCGAACTGGCGACTGCAACCCGAGACAGCCGTGCCGGTTCCGCTGGCGGATCCTGCCGTCACCGGCGTCGTGGCCTTGATCACCACCAACAACGGAGTGCAACCGGCCGCGCCCGCACAGAAGGGGAGCGCAGTGCTGGTCGACCTGATCGGTGATGGCGTGCCGGACCTGGTCGTGTCCGCGAACTTCAGCGACGACGTCACCTATTACCGCCTGGTCGCGATCGCACCCGACAACAATCCGGAGGCGGCGACCACGGTGATGATCGAGTTCGGCGTCACCTATCAACCGGACGGTTCCCGCGACCCGCAGTCCCTCGGCGAGCTCCGGGTCGACGGGGTTGCCGAGATGACCGGCACGGCGCCGTTCGAGCTGTTCGTCCGGCGCACCACCGCCAACACCAAGGGCGTGTCGATCCGCGACCTCGCCGGAACCGAGCTGGCGACCATGTCGTGCCCCCGCTAGCCCCGCGATGAGAGATGAGCCGCCTGGGACGGCTCATCTCTCATCGCAGGGTCTGGGCACGTTTGACCGGTCGGCGAAGGTTGATATGATATGACTCAACATTTCTCACACTGAGAGGGCAACACAGTGGCGTTCGATCCCAAGAAGTGGACCCTGAAAACCAATGAGGCCTTCGCCGCGGCCATCGACCAGGCCAAGGCGCTCAGCAACCCCGAACTGACCCCGGATCACCTGATGGCGGCGATGATGCGCCAGGACGACACGATCGTCCCGGCGGTACTGGCCAAGCTGGGCCTCGCCCCGCTGATGGTGCGCAACAAGGCAGACGAGGCCGTTCAGAGGCTGCCGAAGGCGTATGGAGGCGACGAGCCGCACATGAACCGCGAGCTCAACAACGTCGTCCAGAACGCAGAGACCTACCAGAAGGACCTGAAGGACGACTTCCTGTCGGTCGAGCACCTCCTGTTGGCCATGAACCAGCGTCTCGGTGTCGGGAGCGAGGAGTTGCTGCAGGCGCTGAAAGAGGTCCGCGGCAGCCACCGCGTCACCAGTCAGAACCCAGAAGAGAACTTCGCCGCGCTCGAGAAGTACGGCCAGGATCTGACTCAGCGTGCCCGCGACGGAAAGATCGATCCCGTCATCGGTCGCGACGACGAGATCCGCCGAGTCATCCAGGTGCTCAGCAGGCGCACGAAGAACAACCCCGTGTTGATCGGCGAGCCGGGTGTCGGCAAGACGGCCATCGTCGAAGGCCTTGCGCGTCGTATCGCCGACGGCGACGTGCCGGAGGGGTTGAAGAGCAAGCGACTGATCTCGCTCGACATCGGCTCGATGCTGGCCGGCGCAAAGTACCGCGGCGAGTTCGAAGAGCGGCTGAAGGCAGTGTTGAAGGAGATCACCGATGCCGCCGGCGAAGTGATCACCTTCGTCGACGAATTGCACACCATCGTGGGCGCCGGTGCCGCCGAGGGCGCGATGGACGCGGGCAACATGATCAAGCCGATGCTGGCCCGCGGTGAGCTCCGAATGATCGGGGCAACGACCCTCGACGAGTATCGCAAGCACGTCGAGAAGGACGCGGCGCTCGAGCGGCGCTTCCAACAGGTCTACGTCGGCGAGCCCAGTGTCGAAGACACCATCGGAATTCTGCGTGGCTTGAAGGAGCGCTACGAGGTGCACCACGGTGTGCGGATCCAAGACAGCGCACTCGTCAGCGCAGCCGTGCTGTCGAATCGCTACCTCACGAATCGCTTCCTGCCCGACAAGGCCATCGACCTCATCGACGAGGCCGCCAGCAAGCTGCGCATCGAGATCGATTCGTTGCCGACCGAGATCGACGTCGTCCAGCGCCGCATCCTGCAGTTGGAGATCGAGCAGGTCGCCTTGGAAAAGGAATCCGATGCAGCGTCCAAGGAACGTCGCGACGCGCTGGTCGACGAGCTCGCCTCGCTCAACGCCCAGGTGCACGAGATGAAGCAGCACTGGGAGGGCGAGAAGCAGGCGATCGATGCCATCCGCTCGCTGAAGGAAGAGCTGGGTCAACTCGGTCAGCAGATCGAGCGCGAGAGCGATCTGGCCGTTGCTGCTGAGATCCGTTACGGGCGCATGCCCGAGCTCGAGCGGCGCATCGCCGAGGCAACCGAACATCTCGACGAGTTGCAGTCGGGCACGCGGATGCTGAAGGAAGAGGTCGACGCCGAAGACATCGCCGAGGTGGTCAGCAAGTGGACGGGCGTGCCCGTCAGCAGGTTGATGGAAGGCGAGATGGCCAAGCTCGTGCAGCTCGAAGAACTGCTGCACCAGCGAGTCATCGGCCAGGACGACGCCGTGACGGCAGTTGCCAATGCAATCAGGCGTTCGCGCGCCGGCCTCAGCGACCCCAATCGCCCGATCGGTTCGTTCATGTTCCTCGGCCCAACCGGTGTGGGGAAGACCGAGCTCGCCCGAGCTGTTGCCGAGTACCTGTTCGACGACGAGCACGCGATGGTGCGAATCGACATGGGCGAGTACATGGAGAAGTTCTCCGTCAGCCGCCTCATCGGCGCGCCCCCGGGGTACGTCGGATACGACGAGGGTGGTCAACTGACCGAGGCCGTGCGTCGGCGGCCTTACAGCGTGATCTTGCTCGACGAGATCGAGAAGGCGCACCCGGACGTGTTCAACGTCCTGCTCCAGGTGCTCGACGACGGCCGTCTGACCGACGGGCAGGGGCGAACCGTCGATTTCACCAACGTCGTGTTGGTGATGACCAGCAACCTGCAGGGTGATCCGTCCTCGTTCTTCAAGCCGGAGTTCATCAACCGCGTCGACGACATCATCCGCTTCCGCGCGCTGACCGAAGCAGACCTCTCCCGCATCGTCACCATCCAACTCGCTCATCTCCGCAAGCGGATGGCCGAACGCCGTTTGACGCTCAACGTCACCGATGCGGCGTTGGCGCAGCTGGCCCACGATGGTTACGACCCGTCGTTCGGTGCCCGACCGCTGAAGCGGGTGATCCAGCGCGAGATCGGCGATACCGCAGCGATGCTGATCCTCGAGGGCAAGGCCGTGGAGGGCGACACCATCACCGTCGACTCGATCGACGGACGCATCACCGTCAACGTCTAGCTCCACGTTTTGTGGGGCCAGTCACCGGCCATCCGGCGTGCCCGGATATCTCGTGACTTGCCGGCGCGAGTTACTCGACCAGGTGCCGATAGCCGCGTGATCTGAGTCCATCGACTAGAGAAAGGGGCGATGATCACCCCCGATGGGCGGCGCCTGATAGCGACGCGCGGCTTGCGTGGCTATGCCGATGGATTGATAGCCGCGTCGCTCGCCGGGTACCTCGGGGATCAGTTGGGCTACAGCGGAACTCGCATCGGCGTGATCGTGACGGGCATGCTGCTGGGGTCCGCCGTGCTGACCATGTTCACCGGGACGTGGGGATGGCGATTCCAGCGTCGTCTGTTGCTGCGGGCCGGGGCGCTCTTGATGGTCATCACCGGTCTGGTCTTCGCCACCTCGACGACATTCCTGGTGCTGTTCGCACTTGGCGTGATCGGCACGATGAACCCGAGCGGAAGTGACGTCAGCGTGGTGCAGCCCATCGAGCAGTCATTGCTGCCACTGACGACGGACGATCGGAGCCGGTCGCATGTCTTCGCCCGCTACACGTTCTTCGGCGGATCGTTGGCCGCGCTCGGCGCACTGTCGGCGGGTTTGCCCGAGCGCTTGGGCTGGTCGCCTGACTCCGTCTTCATCGTGTACGCGGTAGTGGGGGTGGCGATGCTCGGCGTGTACTCGACGATGTCGCCGCAGGTGGAAGCGGCGGCGCAGGCTGCTCCGCCGACCCAACTCGGCCCGTCGAAGCGCTTCGTCTACCGGCTTGCTGCCCTGTTCAGCCTCGACTCGTTCGGAGGCGGCTTCGCAGTGCAGTCGTTGTTGGTGCTGTGGCTCCTGCGTCACCATCACTTCTCGGTCGGCAAAGCGGGTGCGGTGCTGGCGGTGATGCAGATCGTTTCGGCCGCATCGGGGTTCGTCGCGGTGCGAATCGAGCGGCGTCTCGGACCGTTGCGGACGATGGCGTTCACGCACCTCCCAGCACAGATCCTGCTGATCTCCGCCGCTCTCATGCCGAACGCGACGCTGGCGGTTGCATGCCTGGTCGGTCGCAGCCTGCTGTCGATGATGGATGTGCCGGTACGCAACGCGTACGTGATGGCGGTGGTCACACCCGCCGAACGGGCGGCGGCCGCGAGCGTCACGAACGTGCCACGGAGCCTCGCTGCTGCCCTGCCCCCGATCGCGGCCGGCTGGATGCTCGACCACTCCACCTTCGGTTGGCCGTTGATCATCGCCGGATTGTTCAAGATGGTGTACGACCTGTTGTTGTTGCAAATGGCCCGTCACACGCAGTGAGCCACTAGCGATCGCCGCTTGCTTCGGCGACCTCGGCGACACGGAACCGTCGCCACGTGATCGACTGCATCGCAGCCAGGATGGCCGCAATGCCGGCAACGGCGGCCCAACCCGCTAGCGATGCCCCGATCAGCAGCCAGGCCGCCATCACGCCAACCGCGATGAAGCACTCGAGTGCGAGCTGACGCGTGACCTCCCACTGGATGTGCAGGCATCCGCCAAGCAGCATCACGAATGCGGCGACCAGCAGCCACCGGTCGGCGTACGGCAGCGACTCGTTCGGGTGGGCGACCATGTGCTTCACCACGACCGCATAGGCGATGATGCCCGTCACGATCGGGAAGTGTCCGAACGTAAAAAGGTCACGGGCGATTCGCCCGCGTTGCGCTGTGCGCGAGTGCTCGAGCATGTGCTCCGCGACCCTGGGGATGAACGCGAAGTACACCCACCACAGCACGCAGGCCACCGCCGTCGCCGCGACGAGTCCGGTGAACACTCGTCGGGACAGACCGATTCCGGATGCCGTGGCTCCAATGGCCACCAGGGCCTCCCCGAGCGAGATGATGACGAACAGCGAGTGGCGCTCGGCGAAGTGAACGGGGTTGATCACCCACTCGCCCGAAGCTCCGCGTATCGCACTGACGACATCGGCGAGGGCGGCAGCGATCCACAGCGCAACGCGGACGCCATCGTGGGTGAACCCGCCCGCCATGACGAACACTGGCGCGATCGACGCAAAGCTGACGAAGTCGATGAACGCCTTGCGGGTCGCAGCGTCGTGCCACGCCTCTGTGCCCTGCATGGCGAGCACCAACAACTGCACGGCCATGTAGGCGACTCCGAACCAGGAGGCTGAGCTGCCGTGCCCTGACTCCTCGAAGGCGTTGGGTATCGAGACCGCCATGGTCAGCGTCGCCGGAATCGTGCACAGCACCAGAATCCGGGTTGCGGGGCGTTGCTGAAGATCGGCCGCCGAGCCGGCCCACGTGAATTGCGACCATTGCCACCACACCAACCAGGCGATCAACAGCCCCCGTGCCGCGCCCGTCAGTGTGAGGTCGTGGCTGACGAGGGATGCGATCTGGGTGACGGCGAAGACGAAGACAAGATCGAGGAAAAGCTCGAGGTTGGTGGCATGTCGCTGCGTCTCGTCGGTCATTGTCAAAGCGACGCTACCGGTGGGCGCGCAGCCAGATCAGCAGCGCCGCCGCCCACAGTTGTTCGTACGAGACATCGCTCCCGAACTCGTCGGCCAGGTCGAGTCGCAGTTCGCCGAGTGCCTGATCCAAGTCGAGCGGGATCGTCGCCTGGATCAAACGCGGGCCGGTGGTGGCCTGGCCGGCAAGACGTCGCACGTCGGCGAGTCTGCGCGGAAGCTCGTCACGCTCCGCGAGCATCAACTGGAGCGCCTCGACGGCAACGTCGTCCCACGTAACCCGGCGACCTCGTCGAGCCTGTTGCGAGAGCTTCAGGCGACGGGCGTCGGCGTGCAATGCGTGCGGAACGAGATGACCTCGCAAACGTCCTCCGGGGGCACCGCGACCCAGCTGCTCGACGCGACCGTTCGACGGGTGGTTGGGTGACGCGCGCCGTGGTGCGATCGACCTGTCGTCGGACTCGGCCCCACTGGAACCACCACCGAGTCGCGGCTGCTGCAAGCGGTCGGCAAATCGCTTTGCGAGGTCGTCGGGCTTCGATGTGTCCATTAGACGAGCTCGGGAACAGAGAAACGCCAACCTCGCCGTTGGATCAGCTCGTAGGCGACGTGACGGTAGGCGGTGGCTGATCGTGCGCCGTGGTGATATGCGCCGACCGGCAGGCCGACGAGATGCGCCTCGCCGAACTTGGCGTCCTCCGGGATCTTGTTGCGGAACACAGGCACCCGGAATCGATCGGCGATCGAACGGATCTGGTCTTCCGCGACGCGTCGGTAGACGCTGGTGCCCCAGATCCGCATCTTGATGATGCCATACACCTCGAGTCGAGCGTTGGAGTCGGCAGTCATGCGGATGGTCTCGAGGATGGTCGGAAGAGCAGTGACGGGCCCCGCCTCCGGCACCATCGGGATGAGGGCACCCGACGAGCCACCGAGCGCTGCGGCGACAACGGCCGACTGATGTCCGGGGGTGTCGACGAGCACGATGTCCCATTCGTCGCGCGCCGCGTCGAGGATGTCGATCAGACGGCTGCGCACCCACGGATCGGTCATCTGCCGACCGGCGTTGCTCATCGACTCCTGATCGGCCGGCAGGACATCGAGGTTGGGGTGCACACCACGTATCAGCGCATCTTCGAATTTGGCGCGGCCGAGCAGGACGGCGCCGACATCCGCGGTGTCCTGGGCGCCAGGCGTGCGCGCCGCCGCGGCCTCGCCGAGGAACACCGTCTGACCGTTCTGCTGATCGAGGTCGATGACCAGCACCCGTGCACCACACGTCGACAACGCGAATGCCAGATTGAACGTCAGCGACGTCTTCCCGGCGCCACCCTTGGTGTGAGCGACCGTGATGATTTCGCCGAGCGGGCCGGCGGGGGCGGGAGGCGGCAAGAAACTCGACGAGTCCCCAGGTGTCACAGGATATTCCCATGAGGTCATGAGCGGGGAGCGTAGCGCGTCACTTCAGATGTGCATATATGCACATCACCGTCACTGTCACCATCGCCCTTACCGAATCAGTCGCGTCGGATCGACGCCGCATTGGCGTGGGCCGCAAATCCTTCGTGCTCGGCCATCGCCAGGATGGTCGGTGTCATGCGCCGTCGAGCCGCCGCGTCGGCGCGAGCTACCGCGGTTCGCTTGAGAAACGCATCCGCCGTGATGCCACTCGAGACGTGGGCGAATCCTCCGGTGGGAAGACTGGCCGGGCAACCGATGACGTAGTTGCCGGCCGCGAACAACGTGTGTTGGCCGACGAGGATCTCGCCGGCGTTGACCAAGCGGTCGACCATCTCGGCCTCGACGGCAGCGTCGACGGCCAGTTGGAGATGTTCCGGTGCCCAACGATTGGCGACCTCGGCGGCCTCGGCGAGATCGCCGACGATCACGCATCCGCCGTTGACACCGAGCGCTGCGCGTGCTGCTTCCGACCGTGCCGCCGGCAGACCCGCCATCTGTAGCAGCAGATCGCGGTCGACGTCGTCGCGCAGCTTCTCCGATGTCGTGACGAGCACCACCGACGAGTCGGTGCCGTGTTCTGCTTCGTTCAACAGATCGGCAGCCAGGTAGCGGGCGTCCGCGGAGTCATCGGCGATCACCATGCTCTCGGTCGGCCCGAGGATCATCATCGTGGCGACGCCGTACCGCTGCATCTCGACCTGCGCACAGGCGACGGGTGGGCTGCCCGGTCCGACGATCTTGCGTACCTGAGGAATGGACTCGGTACCGAATCCGAGCGCGGCAACCCCGGCTGGGCCGTTGACCCGGAACACCTTGTCGATCCCGAGCTTGCGGCACACGACGAGCACCGCGGGGTCGATTCGCACGCCGCCCCCGGGCATCGGAGGCACGACCAGCGCGATTTCCGGGACGCCGGCAACGATGGCCGGCACGGCCAGTTGGTAGGCAACGCTGGGATAGCTGGCCTTACCGCTCGGCACGAACAGGCCGGCGGAGCTGATAGGGGTTATCTTCTCGCCGACCGACAGGCCCGGCTCGCTCTCGAAATTCCAGTCGGCCGCCCGCTTCATCACCTCGGTGTTGAAGGCGCGCAGGTGAGCGATGGCGTCGTCGATCGCCCGATCGACCTCATCAGCCACGTCCGCATCGGCGAACTCCTCGGGGGTGGCGCGGAGTTGATCCGGCTCCAGCGACACATGGTCGAATTCGCGCAAGGCGCGGCACACGGCCTCGTCGCCGTTGACGCGCACGTCGTCGATGATGCGACCGATCGCGGCTTTCAAGTCGGCGTCGAAGATTGCCTCGACACCGCGCGAACACAGGGCGCGGCGTGCCTCTTCGTCCATCGTCGACCAGGTCATCGAGCGCAGCACCGACATGAGCGAGGAGGGTATCGGGTAGGGTTCACACACGTTCCGCCCGAAGCCGCTAGGAGCGTCTCGCCCATGCCCGTCACCGTCGTCGTTGGAGCCCAGTGGGGTGATGAAGGCAAAGCCAAGGTCATCGACCTGCTCGCCGGCGAACACACCCACGTGGTGCGGTACCAGGGTGGTCACAACGCCGGCCACACCGTGGTCGTGGGAACGGAACGGTATGCGCTGCAGCTCGTACCCTCGGGCGTGCTGTACCCGCACGTGATCCCCGTGATCGGCAACGGTGTGGTCATCGACATGCCCACGTTGTTCAACGAGATCGACACCTTGGAAGCCCGCGGCGTCAGCTGCGCCAAGCTGATGGTCAGCAGCCAGGCCCACCTGATCTTTCCGTGGCACCAGGCGCTGGATGCGCTGTACGAAGCAGGCCGCGGCGACGCCCGCATCGGGACCACCCTGAAAGGCATCGGGCCCGCGTATGCCGACAAAGCGCGCCGGGAGGGTGTGCGCGCCGGCGAGGTACTGGATCCCGACGGTTTCGCGACAGCGGTGAAAGCCCGCGCTGTCAGCCACAACGCCGAGATCGTGGCGCTCGGCGGCGAGCCGCTCGATGTCGATGATCTCGTCGAGCGGTTCTCGACATTTGGCCGTCGGCTCGCACCGTACGTGATCGACACTGTGCAGCTGCTGCACGACGCGCTCGACGCCGACGAACACCTGCTGCTGGAAGGTGCCCAAGCGACGTTCCTCGACCTCGATCACGGCACCTATCCGTACGTCACGTCGTCGAATCCCACCGCGGGAGGCGCCTGTGTCGGCACCGGGATCGGGCCGCGTTACCTGACGCGAATCGTCGGCATCACCAAGGCGTACACCACCAGGGTCGGCAGCGGTCCGTTCCCCACCGAGCTGCTCGACGAGACCGGCGACAAGCTGGTCGACATCGGACACGAGTTCGGCACCGTGACGGGACGGCGGCGTCGCACCGGCTGGCTCGATTGCGTGATGCTGCGCAAGGCGGTGCGGATCAACTCGCTGACCGAGATCGCGCTGACGAAGCTCGATGTACTCGATACGTTCGCCGAGATCAAGGTGTGCACCGAGTACGACGCCGATGGTCATCCCGTCTACGCGGTTTTGGACGGCTGGTTGTGCGACATCTCGACCGTGCGCACTCGCAGCGATCTCCCAACAAAAGCGGCCGAGTTCGTTGCGCTGGTCGAAGCCGAGGTCGGTGTGCCGGTGCGCATCGTCGGTACCGGCCCGGCGCGCGACGCCGTGCTGGAGTGGCAGTGATCGATCGGTACTCGCTGCCGGAGATGGCGGCGGTGTTCACCGACACCACTCGCTTCGGTCGCTACCTCGAGATCGAGCTCCTCGCGACGGAGGCGCAATCCAAGCTCGGAATCGTGCCCCCCGAAGATGCGGCCGCCTGCCGTGCCAACGCCCCGGTGATCGACGATGCGTTCGTGCAGGGCGTCAGTGATCGCGAGGCGGTGACCGATCACGACGTCGCCGCGTTCGTCGATGTCGTACAGGCTGCCATCGGGCAGCCGGCGGGGGCGTGGATCCACTACGGGCTGACCTCCAGCGACGTCGTCGACACCGCCTGGTGCTGGGCACTGCGCGACGCGGCCGACCTGCTGCTCGAGGCATCGTCGTCGCTGTTGAAGACCGTCGTGGAGTTGGCTCGTGCCCACCGCGACACGGTGATGATCGGGCGCACCCACGGCATCCATGCCGAGCCGACAACGTTCGGCGCGAAGGTCGCGCTCTGGGCATTGCAGATTGCTCGCGATCGCGATCGTTTGCGCGCCGCCCGTCGGTCCATCGCTGTGTGCAAGCTCAGCGGTGCGGTCGGCACCTACTCCAACATCGATCCGTCGATCGAGGCATATGTGGGCGAGCAACTCGGTCTCACCCCCGTGCCGGCAACACAGGTGATCGCGCGCGACCGGCATGCCGAGTACCTGTGGGCGTGTGCTGCGGTCGGCTCGACGATGGAGATGATCGCCGTCGAACTCCGCCATCTGCAACGAACCGAGGTCGGCGAGGTGCAGGAGGGCTTCAAGCCCGGGCAGAAGGGCTCCAGTGCGATGCCGCACAAGCGCAACCCGATCAGCGCCGAGACGATCAGCGGCCTGTCACGAGTTCTGCGAGGGAACCTTCAGGCCGGAATGCAGGACATCGCGCTCTGGCACGAACGCGATATCTCCCACAGCTCGGTTGAGCGAATCATCCTTCCCGACAGCTCCCTGATGGCCTATTACGCGATGCGTCGGATGCAGAGGTTGCTCGCAGGGCTGCAAGTATTTCCCGATCGCATGCTCACAAATCTCGACTCCAGTTTTGGGTTGGTCTTCAGCCAACCCGTGCTGCTCGCTCTCGTGCAGGGCGGGCTCGGGCGCGACGCTGCCTATGGCATCGTGCAGGACAATGCGACCAAGGCCTGGCGCGAAAAGCGGCCATTTCGCGAATTGCTCGACGCCGACGAGCGAGTGGATGTGGCGCCAGAGTTGTTGGACGAGGCGTTCGATCTGCAGCGCTCGTTACGACACAGCGCAGCGGTGTTCGATGCCCTCGACGAACTGTGATATCGACCCGGTGACGGCCGACGTCAATCGGAGCGCGAAATGCCAGCACGCTTCAGAACGGCCGCATCGACGCCGATTTCCCGCCATGTCGCGTAGGAAATGCCCTGGCGGGCGCTGTACGACTTGCCAACGGAAATGAAACCGTTCTCGAGCGCGCTGATGTCGACCTTGGTGCCGAGCGAGGCCATTTCGGCGTGGAGATCACGTCGTTCCTGGCGCAATCTCAGTTCGTTCATCGGATCCGCTGACTCCAATTCGGCGTCGATCGCGGTCAGCCTGGTGGCGATCGATTCACGCGTGCGGCGACGGCCACGCTTCGGTTTGTTGTTGCGGAGCGCCTCGAGATAGTTGCGAACCGCGTTGCCCTCGTTTCGACCCATCGCGAGCGCAGCTTTGTGTTCGTCCGTCATCGGCCCTTTTGGTCCTCGTTTTGCCATGGCAGACATCATAGTTTCATAATCGACAGATTCAATAGTTACTCTGAGGGCAATGGATCTCAGCCGACTGTTCGATCTCGAGTCACACGGCCCCGACACCTTCGTGGGAATTGGGCCGCGGTATCCGTGGGGCGGATTGTATGGTGGCCAGATCGTTGCCCAGGCCTTACGCGCTGCAGCGGCCACCGTCGACAGCGATCTCCACGTCCATTCCCTTCGCTCATATTTCATCCGACGGGGTGATCACACCGAACCGATTCGCTACGAGGTCGATCGCATCCGCAACGGCCGCAGCTTCTCGACACGGCGTGTGGTCGCCCGTCAGGCAGTCGGGGTGATCCTCAACCTCGAGGCGTCGTTCCAGCGGCCCGAGCCTTCCATCGATCTGCAGACCATCGCGATGCCACCGGGAGTTCCGAGTCCGGACTCGCTGCAGTCCGACCCTTGGTCGCCCTCGGCCGACCGGCGATTCGTGCCGCAGTCGTGGACAGCGTTGATCCCCGACATCGGCGCCGGGCGCACGTTGGCGTGGGTGAAGGTCAACGCACCACTGGGCGACGATCAGTTGCTGCACCGTTGCTGGCTTGCATACCTCAGCGACGACTTCCCGACCGACACAGTGCGGGCGGCGACCGAGATCGGCGGCGAAGGCAGGTTCGTCGCGAGCCTCGACCACACCATCTGGTTCCATCGCCCGGTCCTTGCCGACAACTGGCACCTCCACGACTTCACCTGCCACAGCTACGGCGGCGGCCGCGGCCTGGCAATCGGTCACGTCTTCTCGTCGGACGGCGTGCACGTTGCGACCGTTGCGCAGGAAGTGTTGGCGCGAGGTCAGCGCGATGCACAGACTGACGGCCATGTCAGCTGATTCACTCGCCCAGCGGGTCAACGCGATTGCCCGGCTCACCGGGACGTTCACGCTCCGTTCTGGGCAGGTCGCAAGTGAGTACTTCGACAAGTACCGGTTCGAAGCAGACCCCGTGCTGCTGGCCGACATTGCCGCGGCGTTGGCGCCACTGTTGCCCTCCGATACCGAGGTGTTGGCAGGCCTCGAACTGGGGGGTGTACCGATCGCCACTGCATTGTCATTGCACACCGGGTTACCCGCAGCGTTTGTGCGCAAAGAAGCCAAGACGTACGGGACCGCGCAACTCGCTGAGGGCGCCGACATCCACGGCAAGCGCGTCACCGTGATCGAAGATGTCATCACCACGGGCGGGCAGGTGGTGATCTCGACGTCGCAACTGCGTGCGCTCGGCGCCATCGTCCACCATGTCGTCTGCGTGATCGACCGCAGCCCCGACCACGGCGCCGCGCTCGAGGCCGAAGGCCTCACGATGACAGCGCTGCTCACCCGCGCCCAACTCGACGCCGCCGAATCCACCCGCTCCTGACCCCGCGGGTCATACTCCCGAGCAAACCTCGTTGGGCGCGATATCACGCTCCGGTGGCATTTTCCGCGCCCGCGCAGGGTCCGCGGGCGCGATATCACGCTTGCGGGTGGCATTTTCGCGCGCCCACGGGCGCGCTGCGGTGAGAGTGTCGGTGAAGACTGCTAGGCGACGATCTTTGCGCCGGGAGGGAGTTGATCCAAGAGGGCATCGCTGACCCAGCAGCGAGTGAGGTGCAGGGTGCTGCGGATGCGCACCACGCGCTTGGGCTCGTCGACGGCCTTGCCGCACATGCTGAGCGCGGCCTTGATGCAGTCGTTCTCGGTCGGCAGGACCATCGGCATGCGGCTGCGGCGAACGCCCGACGGACCAGCGGTGAAGCAGTTGACATACGTCTTCTGCCAGTTGATCCCGGCGGCGACCGACGCCGGGATGAAGTCGGCGAACCCGATCCCCAGCACGTTGCCACCCGACGCCTCGGTGATCCCCAGCAGGACGATGTTGCCGACAAGCGGTGCGTCCGAGTCGGCGAGGCCCTGCACCCAGAATCGGCCGGTGACGTTGGGGTCGAGCGTCGTACCGCTGATGTCCTTGCCGCCCTGTTCGATGATGAGCACGTCGATGACGGGGAACGGCAGCGGCGGGACGAGGTCGCGGGCATCGTCGGTGAGTGAGACCTCGACATCGCTGCCCACCTCGTCTCCGGTCAGCGCACGCACCTCGACGACATGACCATCGGCCGATTCCAACGACGCGACACCACCGAGCAGTCGGCCGGTGTCCTTCAACGCGGCGATGCCATTGAGCAGACGATTGCGCATTTCCTCCGGTCCGCACGCGTGGATCTGCGCAGCGCCCGGTTGCTTGCCGAACCCGACGACGGCCATCTTCGTCAGGCCGCTCTCGATCGGCCCCTTGAAGCACGTGTGCGGCTTGATTCGATTGACTGGCATGATCCGATCAGCACCGGCCGCATTGCGATCGAGGTACAACGGCATGCCGTCGGACGTTCGAGCAACCTCGACCGTCTCCATGGTCGCCCTGATCTCGCAGTTGATGGCTTCTTCGGTCATCCCGAGGGTCTCCAGCATCGACCGCTGACCCTCGGCCGTCGCGCCACCATGGCTACCCATGGCCGGTACGACGAACGGCTCTGCGCCGAGGTCTCGCAACCCACTGATCGCACCCCGCAACAAGCCGACTCGTTCGACGAGACCTCGACTGCCGGCGCCGACGGCGACCGTCATGCCCGGAGTCACGGAACCCGCCAACCGCTCGACGACCTGGCGATGGGCCACACCTTCGACGTCGTCGACGGGTTCGGGTGTCGGGATGGAGAGCGTGACCTCCGTGAGCGTCGGTATTGCGAGGTCGGGATGGAAGGGAAGTTCGATTCCCTCGAGCAGCTGTTCCCAGGGGTTCACCATCGTGACGCTAATGCTGTGCAGCGATCGCCGCCACAGCAGTCACAATGGGTCGGTGGAACCGGTGGATGGCGTGTATCGAACCCCTCGCGGGTTGCGGATCGCCGCGGACGCGGTCTCGTGGCTCGCCACTCGCTCGGGTGGCCCGGGCGGTCAGCATGCCAACACGTCGGATACGGCGGTCACCATCACGATCGATGTCGAGCGCGCCGGATTCAGCGCTGTTGTGCGCGACCGCGTCGTCGCGGCGGTGGGACCGATCATCACCGCATCGTCGGCCGGATCTCGGTCTCAATTTCGCAATCGGGCGACAGCGTGGGCGGCAGCGTTGGAGCGAATCGACGAGGCCGCGAAGCCCCCGCCGCCGGCCCGTCGAGCAACGCGACCTTCGGCCTCGGCCGTTCGCAAGCGGCTGGCGTCAAAGCGACTGATCGCCGAACGCAAGCAGACGAGGAGACGGCCGTCCGTCGACGAGTAATTGCTGTTCAGGACCAATTTTCGGCTGTCGTAACCTCAAGAACTCGTCAACAGGTCCTGCGCCCGGTCCACGCCATTATCACTCTGAGTGAATGTGTTGCACACTCTGTGTCAATCCATTACTGTGACCGCATCACGACCAGGACAATTGGGAGTCGAATCTGATGGACATCAGCCAGATGCAGCACGGAGCCATCCTCCGAGGCCACCAGGTCAACGCCAGCGCCAATCGTGAGCGCAAGCGGCAACAGCGCCTGATGCGCGTCGTGGTCCTGCTGGGCATACCACTGGCGTTCTTCTGGTACCGGCAGTTGACCGGCAATCCGCTGAGCCCGGGTATACCGCCGATCATCCGGGACAGTCCCGAACTGGCGATCCTCGGCCTGATGCTGCTGTTGATCACCGGGATGATGATGGTCCCCCTGCTGTCGTCGGGGCGTTCACCGCACACGACGCTGCGACCCTCCGACTCGGCCATCCGCCTAGCCGATGTCGTGGGTGCTGACGCCACCCGACGCGAAGCAATCGACACCTTGAACCTGTTCCTCAACCACGAGACCTTTGCCGAGGAGATGGGCGGCTCGCCGCGCCGCGGCGTGCTGTTCGAGGGTGCCCCCGGTACGGGCAAGACGTATCTGGCCAAGGCAATTGCTGCCGAGGCAGACGTCCCATTCCTTTTCGTATCGGCCAGCGAGTTCCAGAGCCATTTCTATGGAATGACCAACCGCAAGATCCGTCAGTTCTTCAAGGCGCTCCGCAAGGCGGCACGAGCCGAGGGTGGCGCCATCGGGTTCATCGAAGAGTTCGATGCGATCGGAATGTCGCGCTCCGGCATGGGCTCGGGCGGGATGCGCGAAGGTGCAGCCGGCATCGTCAACGAGCTGCTGGTGCAGATGCAGAGCTTCGATCTACCCACCGGCTGGGGCAAGTTCAAGAGCAAGATGATCGATCGGCTCAACTTGCTCCTTCGGCCAGAGTGGGCGCTTCCGCGACCCAAGCTGAAGACGGCCAACGTCTTGTTGTTTGCAGCCACGAACCGAGCCGACGGTCTTGATCCGGCGCTGTTGCGGCCGGGCCGCTTCGACCGCACCGTCCATTTCGACCTGCCGCCGCGGTCCGACCGCATCGCCATTGCTGCGTACTACCTCGACCGCAAGTCACACATGCCGTCGGTCAACGCCGTGACGGTTGCCGATCGCACAGCGGGCTACACACCGGTGCGAATCGAGCGGTTGCTCGACGAGGCGCTGATCATCGCCCTGCGCGAAGGGCGCAAGGCACTGGACATCGACGATCTTGTCGAAGCCCAACTGATCACCGAGATCGGTCTCGCCCAAGATGTCGGCTATCAGGTCGACGAGCGTCGCCGCATCGCCATTCACGAAGCCGGCCATGCCGTCGCTGCCGTGCTCGTCGGCCGCGACGTTCGCGTTGCGTCGATCCTGCGTCGCTCGAGCACGCTCGGTCTCGTTGCTCACGATGACAACGAGGAGCGGCACCTGCGGACGCCTTCCGAGCTGCGTGATCTGATCGTGGTCGCCCTGGCCGGACGTGCCGCGGAGATCCAGGAGTACGGCGAAGCATCGACGGGGATCGCCTCCGATCTCGCGGCGGCCACCAACATCGCCGCCCAGTTGATCGGCATGGTCGGAGCCGGTGACAGCTTGCTGAGCCTCGAGGCCGCCGAGATGCACATGGCGGGCAACATCACCGCAAAGGTGCTTGCCGACGAGCGCTCGCGGATCCAGGCAGATGAGATCATGTACCACGCCGCCGACAAGTCGGCATGCATGTTGCTCGAGCACCGCAGCGCGCTGCTGGCCGTGGCCGACGCGTTGTGCGAACACGATGAACTGGCTGGTGATCTCGTGCACGAGATCGTCGCCGGTGCAGTCAGCACATCGAACTGACCGTCTCAGATCAAGGAGCCCTCGGGCGCGCGGCGCCACCGCTTTCGTGGCGCGGGCACCGCCGCGTCGGGCGCCACATCACCGATTCGCTCGATCACCCACACGCCTCCGTCATCGCTGAACGCGTGCGGCGCCACCAGTGGTTGCACCTGATGAACACGTCCGGCAAGACCCGCTGCGGCAACGGCTGATCCGATCGCGCCTGCAAGGCGTGGACCCCACGCGGGATGCGTATCCGGGAACTCGGGGTATGCGTCACCCACAAGACTCAACCCGAGCGAGACCGCCATGCCGGCAGGCTGATTGACCGTATCGGCGAGGTCCAACGGATCGAGCAGTCGCTCGCGGAGGTCTTCGATCGACGCCGACCAACTGGTGGCCAGTAGCTCTGTTCGGTCGGTGTCGCTTCGGGGCTCGGTGACCGGCGCGGCCGCCAACACCAGGTGGTCGTGAACCACCGCGATCCAAGGTTGCGCGTCGCCGCGGCTACCGATCAGTCGCATCGTGTACGAGGGGACCAAGCGGGCGATCGCGATGGGTGTCGGCTCGATCGAGTCGAGGTCGAATCCGGCCTGGCGAACGAATCGCTCGACACGCCGATGGTGAATCATGTCGGTGCGAAGATGAGCGAGCAGTCGTCGAGCACTCGACGACATCTCGATCGTTGCCGAGACGTCGATGAGCTTCGAGCGGTGCAGGTTGAGCTCGGTCGTGCTCCACCCGGTGACATCGAGCGACTGGATGTACGAGTCGTTCCGCCACATGCACGCACGGGTCGGCTGGCCGTCCTCGTCGAGCAGGCTGCGCAGCCGCGTGAGCCCATCGAGCAGCAGCAGGTCGTTGTTGGTGTCGCAGGCTACTCCGGCAACCTTGGCAACACGGCCGGGAGCATCCTGCTGCAGGCGTACGCCGCGTAGAGCGTCGGGCAGGACCTCGATGCCGATGCCGTCGCCGCGCCGCATCATGACCGATCACCGTCGTTCTCTGTCTCGTCGGCAGGACCGGCGAGCAGGATCGGAATCGTCTTGTCATCGTCGATGATCAAGCCTCGTCCGATCGCCGGGTGAGCCGACGTGACGCGCAGGTGCAGACCGAACATCGTGCCGTCGCCGGCCAGTGGACGGACGATGACGGCAGAGCGTGATCGGCGCAGGGGCGCCGTCCAGTGCCCTGGGAGCTCGAGATCCCGGGTCCGACCAGCGACCACCAGCGCCGTGCGAGCGTCGTCGAGCAGGGCCAGCCGTTCGAACACTTCGCCATCGAGGCGATCGGCGTCGTCGACGAGCACGAGGCGCGCTCGCTCGCTGCGCTCGAAGAACTCCGCTGACCACTTGTCGATCCCCGCCAACGTGGTCGCGCTCGTCAGGCCCGGCAGCAGCAACAGCGGGCTCCATGTCGAAGCGATGGCGTGAACGTCGACGTCGGCGTTCGCAGCGAGCGCACAGCGGGCGATGTTGGTGAGCAGGGTCGACTTGCCGGTGCCGGCATCGCCGAGGATCAGCGAACCGCCAGGTCCCTCTAGATTCAGCGATGCGGGCTGCAAAGTTCGTGCATCGAGCCCGACCGGCATGTGCCACCGATCGTTCGAATACTCCGTGACGCTCTCGTACTCCCGAACCGAGACCAGGTCGGGAGTGCGAGGGACGAGGGCGGGTCCGTTGGTCCCGTCGAACCGGTCAGTGCGCTCTGCGACGGTCTCTGCCAGATCACTGATGCTGCCGATCTGGATCTCGACGAGGTCGGGCAGTGTGATGGCGCGGCCCGCCGCCTGCACGGGGATGCGGCCTGGTTCGATGCCCAATGCCCGATACGCGCCCCGGTCGTCGAGGTGGAGGATGATGCGTTGTTGGAACTGTCCGAGCATCCTCACAGGGGCAGCGTGTTCGCTGGCCGAGCTCATCACGGTCGTGATGCCGTGCAGTGGTCCGTTGCTGATGATCCGCTCGAGCATCTCCCGGCCCTGCTCGAACTCGCCACCGAGCTCGAGGCTGCGCATCAGCGGGCCGATGTCGTTGACGAGCAGCACGATGTGCGCCGCGCTCGACGAGTGATCGCGGCCGGCACGATGCTCGAGCTCCTCGACGAGGTGCACCAGCACCCTGAGGATGCGGTCGGGATCATCGGCCGACGCGACCGCACCACACGCCGGCAGCGATTCCAGCGCCTTCAATCGGTTGAGCGGACCGGTCGCACAATCGATCACGTATCCGTGGAGTCGATCGGGAGGCATTCGATCGGTGGCAGCGACGAGCAACGTCGCCAGCGCACCCGAGCGTTCGGTCGGCGAGCCGCCGATCACGAGAAGGTTCCCATCGTGCACAGGGTTCCATCGGCGAAGGTTCTGGGTGTGGTCGTCGGGCAGATCGCTCAAGGCGAACGCCGCGCCGTCGGCGTCCGCAGCGCTGGGCCGTGGTGATGCGATGTGCTCGTACGCAAGCTCGGTCGGAAGATCCGGGCAGAGGATCGGCTGCGTGTCGCGACGGGATTGGCTCGCGGTCGCTTCCAAGACGGCTTCGACGAGTCGGCCAAGGCCTCCCTCTCGAGGCGGCTCGGACGTGGCGTCCGGTGCGCGATTGATGATCTTGCGCTCCGCGGCGTTGAGATCGCGGGCGAGGATGAACGGAGTGATTTCCAACAGATCGCCTGAAGCGGCAACCGCTGAAGCGAACTGCACGTGCGTGGGCACGCCGTCTCCCAGACGGATGGCGCCGCGTCCAGGTGTGTGCAGCGAGACCTGTATGGGATCACGATTTCCCATCAGCGCAATCGCTTCAGTCGGGTCGCTCATCCGCAGGGCGATCCGAATGTTGGCAAACGACTTCAGAGTGTGCTCGACGGATCGGGGCATTTGACCGGTCGTGATGATCAAGTGGATGCCGAGGTGTCGCGATCGATCGGCGAGTTCGATCAACTGAGGCAGGAATGCGGCGTGGCGCAGCAACACCGCGTCGGCGTCGTCGACAAGGATGACGAGTCTCGGAATGGGATGAGCATCGTCGCGGCGAGCCTCGATCTCGGCGGCCTGCTGTTCGGAGATCGGTCGGTCCGCGTGGTGCCAATCGGGCGTATGCCGGTCGGATTGCTGATAGTCGGCCAGGCTGACGGCATGGTTCTCCGACAGCACTCGCGCTCGACGGTTGATCTCGGATTGCAGGGCGCGCAGTAAGCGGCCGCCACCGTGTTCGTCGAACGCCTTCACGTGGCCGACGACGTGATCGACGTCGGCGAAGGATCCGAACGATGACCCGTCGGTCGGCTCGACGCAGACGATGTTGACGGCCGACGGATCAGTGGTCGCGATGAGTGAGGCAACGATCGTGCGCATCAGGTCTGTCTTGCCGCTGCGCGGCGCGCCGACGATCAAGCCATGCGGGCCGTCGTCGGCAAGATCGAGATCGACAGGACCCCATTCGCCGGTGCCTACCGCGACGCGAAGCCTGCGGCTCTTCCGGCTGGCTGCCCACCGCTCGGAGATACGGCCAGCGTCGGGCCCATCGGGATCGACCAGTGACGCCAACGAGACCACCGGTGGCAGAACGGCCTTCGCGGATGGTTGCACGGTGTGATCCTCGAGAGGGCTGAGCTTGCGCGTCTGCGGCGACCGCGACATCGTGTTCGAGCACGAACGGGACCACATCGGTGATCGTCGGACCGCTGATCGGATAGTCGACCTCGGCGGAACCGTTGGCCTCGATGCGAACGACGGTGGTGCAGACCGCGGGCACGTCGTCGGCTCGATCGGTGATCGCGATGAAGCGCACCGGCAACTGGGCCTCTGCGAACAGACCACGCAGCATGGCCGCCCTGCCTCGCCAGAGCGCCGGATCGTCGACGACCGCCAGGGTCAGGCGGCTTGGTGTGATCGGCCGGCCGAGCGATTGGATGCTGGCGACGACAGTCGTCAGCGTGCGCTGAGCGTTGATCCAGTCGGTGATCATTTCGTCGTCGCTCATCAACTGCACACCGTGCGAGGCGCGTGCGTGCGGCAGCCACTTGATCCACTCCCAGCGGGCTGCACCGGCTGGAGTGCTGAGCACGACCACGTCGAGGTCGGTCGGGCTATGGGCGACACAGGCCTGCATGACCAGCGCCCTCGCTGCGGCCCGAGCCTGCGGGGGAGTACCGGCGAACCCGACGCCACGCTGATTCACCAGGTCGACGAGTACCGGTGCGGACGGCAGCACGGCGAGATCGCGGCGATCGACCTCACCGCCGTCCTCCGGTATCCAGGGTTGATCGGCGAGACCGACGCTGAACAGGAACGCGTCGTCGTCGGCAGGTCGGCGTTCCCAGAGGTGCTCTGACAGCTTCGTTGCCCGCCGGACGACCTCGGCAAGGTCGAGATGGGTTCGTCGGATGCTTTCCAGTTCGGCTTCGAAGGCGAGCCGCGCCGGGTCGGTGACAACCGCGGGCGCCGGCGCCACGTCGGCGGGTTTGGTGCGCCGATTGCGAAGTCGCTTTCCTCCATTTCGCGGCCGACCGTTGGGCTCGGGTTCAGGGGCTGTTTCGTCGCGTGGACCCCGAACGAAGTTGAGCTGGCCGAGGGGGGTCGGCAGCAACGATGCGGCGCGGTCCTGGATCTCGCTGTCGAGCCGGAACACGCGATGACCGATGCGCAGCCGCTGGTCTTCCCATGGTGCCGGATGCGTCGCTGAGTTGCCGTCGAGATCGCCCTGGTTGGCGGCAACGGTGACACGGTTCGAATGCTCGACGACGATCTCGCAACGTGGCACCAACACCTGGTTGAACGTCAGCGGCGCAACATTGGCCCGGCGCGCCGTCCCCAACGAGTAGCGGCCAGGTCCGAGCGGCCGGCGATTGCCTCCGCCTTCGCCTGCAGCTTGCACCAACGTGACCTCTCCATCGCCCAGACGCTCGAGCGGGGTGCTGAGCTCGATCAGTGATCCGGTCACGAGGCCTGCTGCCGTGATCAGGGTCCCCGTGGGGGTTGGACGCCCGTCGACGTACACCAGGTTGGGTGGAGCGGAATTCAGCACGCGGCCGAGAAGATCACCGACGGTGACCGACTCGTGGACGGCATTGACCGAGATCTCTGCCTCGCCTTGCGGTGTCGAAACGATCAGATCCATGGTTGCGGGCACGACCGTAGGTGTTGCGGGGGCTCGGGGACGGACGCGGGCCTCATGATGTTGTTATCGGCACGACAGTTCCACGAGATAACCCCAAGATTCAAGACAACGTCAAGTTCTGACCTCCGCGATGTGGCGGTGCCCGTGCCCAGGATAGATGGGCGATAGCATCCCCGGCCATGGCGGATCAAGTAGCCAGCGTATTCCACGCGCTGATCGACAACGTCGAGAGCATCGTTCGTGGCAAGGCGGAATCGATCCGCCTGGCGTTGTGCTGCCTGCTGACGGAGGGCCATCTGCTGATCGACGATGTGCCCGGCACGGGCAAGACGTCGATGGCGAAGGCGATCGCCGGCTCGATCGCCGGCTCGTGGAAGCGAGTGCAGTTCACCCCCGACCTCCTGCCGAGCGACGTCACGGGCGTGATGGTCTTCGACCAACGGACGTCGTCGTTCTCGTTTCGCCAGGGTCCGGTGTTCACCAACGTTCTCATCGGCGACGAGATCAACCGCGCCAGCCCGAAAACTCAGTCGGCGTTGCTCGAGGTCATGGAGGAGCGTCAGGTCACGGCCGACGGTGTGCCTCACCTCGTCCCCAGGCCGTTCTTCGTCATCGCAACGCAGAACCCGCGTGACTTCCACGGCACGTTCCCGCTCCCCGACGTGCAGCTCGACCGATTCGCGATGAAACTGTCGCTCGGATATGCGGATCAAGCCACCGAAGTCGTCGTGCTCGAGTCGTATCGGCGCGAGAACCGCGATCGCGGCGTGCCTGCGGTGACCAACGCGACCCAACTCGAGACGCTCATCGCCGCGATCGAGCAGATCGAGGTCGTGCACAGCATCAACGACTACATCGTTCGCCTGGCCAACGCCACCCGCGCTCACCCCGACCTGCGACTGGGGGTCTCGACCCGCGGCACCCTCTCGTTGATGCGCGTCGCCAAGGCGTACGCCGCGTCGGAGCAGCGTGGCTACGTGACCCCCGACGACATCAAGACCCTGATCGAGCCGGTGTTCGGCCATCGCATCTCGCTGAGCTCCGAGGCGGAACTGCGCGGTGTTCGCAGCGAGCAGGTGCTGGCCGAAATCGTCGACGACATCGCAGTGCCCCGTCACCGCGAGGGATGACGGCATGCTGACTCGTACAGGCCTCGGCGTGCTCATGGGCACGGTGATCTGTACGTTCTTCGGCCTGTTCTGGCGATACGAAGAACTGCTGGCTCTAGCGGCCGCGGGTGCGGTGGCTGTTGGCGCTTGCGCTGTACACGTCGCGGCGCCCGACGCGCCACACCGCGCGGCGCAGGCTCATCACCGCTCGTGTAGCACGCGGCGAGACGGTGCACGTTCGGTATCAGATCTTCAATCAGACACAGCGCCGGCTCGGCTCGACACGGCTCACCGACGAGTTCCAGGGCCTGCATCAATCGTTCGATGTGCCCACCCTGCCGCGCATGACCCGGCACGAGGTCGACGCCAAGTTCGCAACGCGTCGCCGCGGCATCTTTCCCATCGGCCCGCTCTCGTTCGAGCGTACGGATCAACTCGGCTTGGCGACGGCGAGCCGCCCCATCGGCCAGGTCAACATGATCGTCGTGCATCCACGCGTGTACCCGCTCATCACTGCGTCGGGCGCGGTGCGCGTGATCACCAACGACGCCGTCTTGCGGCGCCCCTCCGGTGACCCGCAATCAGGGTTCCAGTCGCTTCGCGAATATCAGTACGGCGACGACACCCGTTTGATCCACTGGCCGACCTCGGCACGCGCTGCCACCCTGATGATCCGCGAGTTCGTCGATCTTCGACGACACGAGTTCACGGTGGTCATCGACACGTCGAGCGAAGTGGCGTCGGAGGACGACTTCGAGGAGATCGTCGACGCTGGTGCCAGCGTGGCCGCGTTCGCCCTGCGGTCCGGCCTCGATGTGGTCGTGCGTACGACTTCGCGGCTTCGTGCCGGCCGGCACTATCCGTTGGTCGACCAATCGGAGATGCTCGACCTGCTGACGCCCTTGGAGCAGGGCAGCGGCACCGACGTGCTGACGGTCGCCAGCTTGTTCACCGGGGGCCTCGGCGGAGTCGCGGTGTTGGTGGTCACCGGCCCCAAAGGGCCCTCGACCGTCTTCTCGCACGGCGACCAGATCAGCGTCGCCAGGGTCGGCGTCGGCGCCGAGACGACGGGGCTGTCGTGCCCGGCGATCGCGGCAAACGACGCCGCCCAGTTCGCCGAACGGTGGGCGCTGTGGAACTAGCCGCCGGTCCGAGACTCTCCAACAGTCGTCGCCTCGTTCGAGTCCTGGCCGTGGCGGTATTCGCAGGCGGTCTCGCTCTCAGCGCTGCCAGGGTGGTTGGCACTCGATTCGAGCCGATCTTTCTGATCCCCGCAGCAATGGCGGTGCTCTCCGGATGGCTGATGTCGCGCCTGCGCGCCGTTGCCCGCGTCGCCGGGTACGTTGCCGTGTTCGCCGCTTCCAGCTTCGCTGTCGCGTATGCGTCGAACGGTACGGCGAGGTCTGTGACCGACGGTCTGCTCGACGGACCCCGCCAACTCGTCACCACGTCGTGGCCGAGCCCGCGCTTCTCCACGATCTTCGTCGCCCTTGCTGCGCTGATCTTCCTGGTCACAGCATTCGCGATCGACTTTGCCATGCGAGTTCGCTGGCGCGCGCTGGCGATCGCCCCGATGGTCATCGGCATGGTTGCAATGATCGCTGTTGGTGCGCCCGACGGGCCGCAGTGGCAGGCGCTGTTGTGCGCTGCAGTCGCGGCGTTCGTCTTGTTGTGGATCGGTCTCGATGACCGCGTCGCCAGCGTGCGATCGGGTTTCATTGTCGCTGCCTCGGCGGGCCTGGCAGCACTGATCGCCACGGTGGGCGTCGGCGTTGCTGTCGCCGATCGGGCGAACCCTCGTCACGGTGAGCCCGCCAACCGCCAGATCTCGCTCGTTGACCCGCTCGCTGATGTCGCCGCGCAGAAGAAGGCAAGGCCGTCGCGTCCGCTGTACGAGGTGGAATCGCCGGAGCTCGGTCAGTTGACGAGATGGCGGGCAACCTCACTCGACGTCTACAACGGGGAGGCCTGGTCGACCAGCGGCAAGCTGACGCCCGTCGGCAACAGGCTCGACGAGCCAACACCGGGTGCCGCACAGGTGACTGTCAGGGTCTCGGCCCTTGGTCCCGAGACCGTGCTGTGGGTGTCGCCCGGGCGCGTGTTACGCAGCACCAGCCCGGTCGAGACCGACAGCGAACGTCGGATCGTGCGCATCATCGGCGACGAACGACCGATCGACACGGTGTTCACCGTCGAGCCGCTGCCCGATTTCGACCCGGCAACCGCCCGATCGGTAGCAACCGTGCAACCAACCGATATCGAGAACTCGTACGCGACGCTGGCTGGTTCGATCGTCGGCGACGGCACGGTCGCCGAGCAGGTCGCCGAGCTCGCGGCAGAACTGCACGACAACTACGCTTTCAACCCCGACATCGCCGGCGGAGTCCAGCAGAATCGCATCGACGACTTCCTGAAAACCTCCAAGGTCGGCAATGCCGAGCAGTTCGTCACAGGGTTCGTGTTGCTGGCGCGCAGCCTGGGGGTCGACGCCAGGATCGCCACTGGATACGAGCACACGAGCGACGGTTCGACATCGGCCATCATCACGACCGAGGATGCCGCCGCCTGGCCGGAGGTGCGCGTTGCCACTGGATGGGTCGGCGTCGATGTCTTTCCGGACACGATTTCCGACGGAGAACCCACAAGAATCTCCTGGCGGCGAACCGGAAACACCTCCAGCAGAGCAACCAATCGAACCTCCGCAGGTCGAGGAGGCAGACCCCAATGAACCGGTCGAAGCGCCGGTTCCTCCGGCACCCGACGCGGGCTGGTCGGCACTGCGGGTCTGGCTGGTGCGCGGTGGAGTCTTCACCGGCCTGATGCTGTGGCCGCTGCTGTTCTTTGCGCTGGTCGTGACCTGGAAGAAGCTGCGGCGACGCAAGGGCTTGAAGGCGCCGGACCCGGCGCGCCGCGTCACCACGGCGTGGACCTTGGCCACCGATGCCCTGGTCGATGCCGGGGCATCGCTGCAGACCAGCGACACCAATGCCCAACTCGTCGAGGCAGGGGTCAAGACTCAACCTGCCGCCGGTCCGTCTCTCGGACGGCTGCAGCGCCACGCCGACGCGGTCACGTTTGCCTCAGCCGCCTGCGATCCGCAGCGAGCGGCTGACGCCGTTGATCAGTTGAAGTCGGTCGAGTCGAGCATTCGAAACTCGTCGTCGAGATGGTGGCGCTGGAAGTGGTGGCTCAGCACTCGCTCGCTGCGTCGTCGCACGCAGTCGCCCCTCCGCTGACCGAACGAAGCCGGTCAGAACGGTTACCCGCTCGTAAGCGTCAGCGTGCCGGATCCTGTTGCGCCGTGTGAATCGGTCGCCGTGCACTGGATGAGTGCGGGAGATTCCCAGCCCTCAGGTAGTCAGATGTCGACACTCCAATTCGACTGGGTCGGATCTCCCCCGCCGGGATCCTTGCTGGGGAAGATGATGAAGTTGTCAGGTCCGTTGCACTTCAGGTCCACTTCGTCACCATCGACATCGGTGACCACCACGGTGAGGTGCAGTACCTGCTGACCGCCAACGTTCACACTTCTGCTGGGGACGCTCGGCGGACTGTTTGGCGGCGGTGGCGGCGCAAAGGTGATCGTGACCGTCGAACTCTCCGTCCGCCCGCCGTCATCCACAATCGTGTAGTTGAACGTGGTGACGCCGGCCACGAGCTGAGCGTGGAAATCGTTACCCGCAGCGCGTCACAACCGAGCCGTTGCTGGGCTGATTGAACGTCTGAATCGACAATCCACCGCCCTCGGGATCGAAGTCGTTCGTCCGTGGGATTGAAGTCGAAGTTGCTCGAGGTGAGCCGTGTACGAGTCGGGGTTCGCGACGGGGGGCTGGTTGGTGACGTGACACGTTGATCGACCGCGTTAGCCGTCAAGCTGCCCGGATCCTGAACGGTGGCGGTGAAGGTGTACACGCCGTCGGCGACGGAGGTGGGTGGAGCGATGCGAATCGTGCGTGGCGTCGCATGTGACCCACCCCGGGTTGCCGGTCAGATCGACAATCGTCAGCGCCTCGTCGTCGGAGGCCAGGTCGTCGACCGTCAAGGTCATTGGTGGTGCGCCGGCGGACGTCGAAGCGTTCACATTGCTGCCGACTACGGGCGTGTGGTTGACGTCGATGACCAGCTGGGCCTCATGGGTCTGTCGACATCCGTTGGCGACGGTGAACGTGACGGTTTCGGTCCCGTTCATGTTGGCGGGTGGCGTGTAGACACCTGTCGGCCCGGACAGACCAGCACCGGAGACGCTGCCGGCGACGATGTTGCCGGAATCGACGAGCTCGGTGAGGTCGACGTTGATGGGTGTCATGTACGGAGTGAAGGCGGTGCCGTTTCGAGCCGATGGCGGGCTCTCCGAGCACTGCTGCACGGTGATGATCACCTCTCCTTCGTCCGAACCTGAGCCGTCGGTGAGGACGTACGTCAGCTTGACGAAACCCTGCGCTTGCGGAGCGGCGGTGAACGCCAACGATGCCGTTGGTGAGGGTGACACTTCCGAAGGAGAGCGGTGGCCTGTTCTTCAGGAGAGCGTCGACCTCGTCGCCCGGGTCCGAGATCCCGGAGTCGTTTTCCAGCAGATCGACGCTGTTGGATCCACCACTGGAGACAGTCATCGCGTCGTCGGCTGCCAGTGGTGGCTCGGACTGAGGCACCGGGTTGACCGTGAGTCGGATCTTGTCGCTGGCGACCCCGCCCTCTGTGTTGGTGACGGTGTAGGTGACGATCACGACGCCTGCGTCGGTGGTTGCGATGCTGACATTGCCGCCGACGATCTGGGCCGTGCCCGGTCCCGATTCGGTCCTCACCTCGGTAACGGTGAGTGTGGTGCCGGGGTTCCGTTCCGCCAATTCACTGATGACGTTGACGGGCACGGTGTCGCCGGCGAATCCAACAGCGGTGATCTCGAAGGTCGAAGGCGGGACGGGCGAATCAGGAGTCGCATTGTCGACGATCTTGATCGAGAACGTTCCCTGAACGTTTCCGTCGTGTCCGTCGCTGATCGTGAAATTGAGCGAGATGGCGTCAGGAGTCTTGTCGGCCGAGTCGGCTGCGGGCGCTTGGTAGGTGAAGCTCGAGGTCCCCGGTGTGAAGATCAGCGTGCCGGTCGACGGCTTGCCGACCGAGGAGAACACCAGAGTGTCGCCATCGGCGTCGGATGCGGTGTTGCTGGCGCTGAGCACCAGCGACTCACCGACGTTGACCTCAGGCTGCAAGGCCGCCTTGGTTGAGCACTGGATCGCTGTTGCCGGCGGGGGCCGCCGTGACGGTGATGATGATCAAGGCGTCAGCGAGGAACCCCTGCGCGTTGCTGACGGTGTAGCTGCAACGGAACGTGCCGGTGAGGCCTGCCGGCGGATCGAACGTCACCCTGTTGTCGGTCGTCCTCAACGCAGTTCCGCCGTTTGCACACACCGGCTCTCCGATCAGACTGGGCTTGCCACCGGAGGGATCGCTGTCGTTGGCCAGCACGTCGATGTTGACGGATTTGTCCTGGACGGTGTCGGCGAAGTCGTCGCGTGCGAAAGGGCGCACGCGGCAGAGCCTCGACGAGCACCGTGACCGTGACCTTGCCGGTTACGTCATGACCGTTGTTGTCGGTGATGGTGTACAGGAACGTCACAGGAGTCGGTTCGGTGATGTCGGGAAGGATGGGCGTGAAGCGCACGGAATTGCCTTCGACCACCGTGGTGCCGGCGCCGTCGGCCGGTATTCCGACCGAGAGAAGACGAATGGTGTCGCGATCGGGGTCGATGTCGTTGGCGGTCACGGCGATCTTCACGGTGTTGCCGATCACCACCCGCTCGGCGTCGGGATTGGCGACAGGCGGTCGATTCGGAGACGTGTCGTCGATTTTGAGGACCAGAACGGAGCCGATCGTGTCGTGCGTCGGCTCTCCGTCGTTGATCGTGTAATGCACGACCGAGCGCTCGCCCGCGGCGGCTCCCAAGGTGATGTGCAGTTGTTGGCCCTTCCTTACTGCCTCGACACCGTCAGGCGCGGTGACGTCGGTGATCGTCAGCTCGTCGCCGTCGGGGTCGACGTCGTTCGCCAACACCGGGACATCGCCGGCGACACCGACCGGCAGGCGGATGGAATCGGGGTTGGCGTCGGGCGCGGTGTTGACCGCGTCCGTTACTTCCACCGTGACGCGGGTCCATTGACTGGTGCTGCCTTGCGGATCAGCGGCCTGATAGGTGAACGTGAAGATGCCCGGCTTGTCGGACGCCGGCTGGTACTTCAACGCCGGCAACCCCGTTGGTCCGATGTCGTCGGTGATCTTCGCACCGTTCTGCCGGAAGCTCGACACGCGTCAGTTGGTCGCGCTCTGGGTCGATGTCGTTCGCCAGCACATCGATTGTGATGGCCCGGCCGGTACCGATCTTGACGTGGTCGGTGCGGGCTATCGGGGGCTGGTTTGGAGTGCCGGGTGGGAACAGTTGCACGTTGACTGTTGCGGTATCCGTGCCTCCGTTCTCGTCGACGATCGTGTAGTCGAACGAGTCGGCGCCGCTGAACCCCGGGTTCGGCACGTATGCGACAGACGTCGCGCTGAGCACGTCGGTCGTGCCATTCCCCGCCTTCTTGAGAGTGCCCACGGCGCTGACCGCGATGGCGTCATCGTCGGGGTCATAGTCGTTTCCGGTGACCGGGATGATGACGGTGGTGCCCGAGCGGGCAGTCACCGAATCGTCGACCGCGGTCGGCGGGTCTTGCTGATTGTTGTCGTCGAGATGGTCATTCTCGTCGTCGCCGGGGGCATTGCCGCCGCCCGTCGACTGTCCGGACCCGGGCTCGCCCTCGGTCGTGACCTGTCCCTGGGCGTCGAGCAGCGGGGCCTTGTCGTCGTTCTTCTGGATGGGGTTGATCCCGAATGGATGCACGACCCAGGCGGCTTGACCGGCCTCGTCGTCGATCCAGATCAGGTTGCCGGTCGCGGTGATCTTCAGAGCTGCGTTGGGGCGCACGCTGGGCGGCACGTCGACAGCCAGTTGCTCGCCCTCGAGGTCGATGCGAGTCGATCTCTTTGTTCGCGTAGACGATGGCTGCTGCGCTGCCTGCCACTGCCAACGTGTCGCCTGACCTGATGTTCATGCCGGGGACGACCAGCGTGCGATCGATGCCGGTCTTGCCGACACATGCCAACCTGTCGCCGACTCCGAGCCAAACGCACGCGGCGTCCTCGCCGGACTGTTGCAGCACCGCCTCGCTGGCGTTGGGAATCGAGTCGACGCGCACCTCGCCGCCGTCGAGCCAACGCACCGTGCTGTTCTCGCTGTCGTAGGCGACGGCGTGAGGGCCGATCGTGACGGTCTGATCCGGCGCGCTGCGCAGCAGCACGGCGGGGAAGGTCTGGTCGATGTTGACATGTGTCGCCACAGTCCCGTCGAGCAGCCACATGCTGCCGTCGGCGGCAACGTACGATTCTGTCGCCGACGGGATCTTGATGGGACGGGTGGCGTCGTCGACCGCGACGACACTGGCCTGGTCGGCGTCCGGGCTGACGATCGTCAGCCCGGTGGCGCCAACTCCCAGCACGACATCGGGTTGCAACAGAAGGCCAACTGCCTGGGCGGTTCCGAGTTGCAGCTTTGACGTCGAGATCGTGCGGAGGGATCCCTCTCCCTTCGCCACAAGGAAGGCGCCGCCTGCCCCCTGCACGGCAACCTCGTCGCCCGCAACCGAATCGGTTTGGATTCGTGCGACCACGCGGCCGGCCAAGCCGTCGACGAGCACCGCCGTATCGTTGACCCGGTCGACGAGCCAACGCGTTGCGGCGTTGGATGTCAACGATGTCGGGCGTACGCCGTCGCTGTTGACGATGGCGATCACCGATGCAGCAGCAAGCACGGTGCCGAGCGCGGAATAGCCAACCGCTCGCCAGCTCACCTTCTGCAACTGTCCCATGCCGCCTACCTCGTTGGCCGGAAACCCCGGCTGTACAGGCTCAGAGCCTACAGGCGTCTCAGACCCGCTGTCCGTACGACCCGCTGCTGGCAAACGCCAGGGCGTCGGCGAGTGTCATCGGCTTCGCGAACAGGAATCCCTGCGCCATCTTGCAGTTCAACCTGCGCAGCTCGTCGAGCTGCGCCTCGGTCTCGACACCCTCCGCGATGGGTGCGAAGCCCAGTTCGTGAGCCAGCGACAGGATCAGTCGAACGAACTCACTGCCGCCACGTTCGGTGTCGAGGCCACTGATCAGGCTGCGATCGATCTTGACGAAGTCGGCGGCGAACTGTCGCAGCAACGCCAGGTTGGAGTAGCCCGTTCCGAAGTCGTCGATGGCAATGCGCACCCCGAGCCCGTGCAGCTCGTCGAGCTGAGGCTTGGCGGCGACGATGTCGGCCATGACGATGTCCTCGGTGATCTCGACGGTCAGGGCCGAAGCGCCGATGCCGGCGCGGGTGATGGCCTTGGCGACGTTCTCGACGAGGTCGCCATTGTTCAATTCGGCTGCCGACAGGTTGATCGACATGCTGAGGTTCGGGTTCCGCAGTCGCAGCAAGGACGCGGCACGCATGGCCTCGTTGAGCACGAAGTCGCCGAGTTGGATGGAGAACCCGGAGCTCTCGATGATCGGCATGAACTTGCCGGGAAGCAGCAGGCCTCGGGTCGGGTGCTGCCACCTGACCAGAGCCTCGAAGCCCAGCACCTCGCGGTTGCCGGTGTTGACGATCGGTTGATAGTGGAGCGACAGTTGGTTGTCGCGGAACGCGGCGCGCAGCTCGCGCTCCATGTCGAGACGGTCGTCGACCTGGCGGCGCATCGTCTGATCGAACATCGCGACCCGTCGGCGACCGGCCTGCTTGGCCGCGTACATGGCCAAGTCGGCGCGCTGGACGATCTCGATGGCAGGGTCGGTCCCGATACCGAAGGCAACACCGACGCTCATCGACACGACGTGTTCACGGCCGTCGAGGCTGATGGGCGCCTTCACTGCGGCCAGCAGGCGGTCGGCGATCGCAGCGACCTCGAGGTCGGTACCGATGTTGCGACAGACGACCAGGAACTCGTCGCCGCCGAGACGGCCGACGATGTCGCCGCCGCGCGTTGCAGTCTGCAGTCGATCGGCAACGACCTGCAGCAAGCGGTCGCCGACCGAGTGGCCGAGGCTGTCGTTGACCACCTTGAAATCGTCGAGGTCGCAGAACATCACGGCCATGCGCTCGCGGTCGCCGATGGTGTTGGTGAGCAGGTGGAAGAGCTGTTGGCGGTTCGGCAAGCCGGTCAGCGTGTCGTGGCCTGCGTCGTGGGCCAGGCGCGCCTCGAGCCGCTTGCGATCGGACAAGTCGCGGTAGGTGACGGCGAAACCTTCGAGGTGGCCGTGCTCGTCGCGAATTCCGACGGCAACCCCAGACATCGGGTGGCGCTCGCCGTCCTGGTCAACCATCTCGATCTCACCGCTCCACGTCCCACCGTCGCGGATGGCCTCGCCGATCTCGGCGAACATCGTCTCGCGGTACTCCTCGGGAATGAACTTCAGTGTGTCGTTGCGGTTCAACGGGTTGGCGCCGAAGAAGCGCTCGCCCGCGGGGTTGAGGTAGTTGGTGCCGTCACCGAACGAGGCGATGGCGACAAGATCGGTCGTCGCATCGGCAACCGCCCGGAAGCGCTCCATCTCCCTGCGCCGTCCGACCTCGTCGTTCATGTCGCGAACCACCACGACCGTGCCGGTGTGCTGACCGGTGTCGTCGATGGCGGGGGCCGCGACGATCTGCACGTTGCGACGACCGAGGTGCGGCAGTTCGAGGCGACAGTTGTACGTCGCGGTCTCTCCCTCGGCCACCTTTGTACGCAACTCTTCGAAGACGTGACGGTCTTCAGGGACGAGATAATCGCGAAGGGCTTCGAGATCGTTGAGCACCGGGGTGGTGTCGAGGAACTGCGAGATGCGCGCGTTCATGAACGAGTTCTCGTGTTCGCCGCCGATCACCAGGATCCCGATGGGAGCAGTGTTCAGCACGGTGCGCAGGTAGTTCTCACTGGTGCGGGCCCTGATCGCGTCGCGGGTTGCGTTCGATGCCGAGGTCGTTGCCTGTTCGAGAGCGTCGGCGACCAGACCAGCCAGAACGCCACCGATCACGACCACAGGAACACGCAGAAGGCCCGATGTGACGCCGAACGCCTCTGTTGCGGCAAATCCGACCCCGATCGAGTTGATCACCAGGAACGGGTATGCGCGGCGAAGGCCGAACACCAGCGGATAGCTGATGCCGAGGATCGGAATACCACGGGACGAAGTCGACCAGATGGTTCGAGAGCGCCATCGACATCGCAATGAGCAGCAACGTCGCGGCGGTTGCACGGAGCATCCCGAGCCGTGAGTTGGTGGGGTACACGGCTCCGAACAGACCCAGCGCGCAGCCCGCAACGGCAGCGATGAGGACCGGGATCGAGACCGGCCACACCGAGGTGCGCAGCAGGTAGTGCACCGACAAGAAGACGAGCACGAGGGGCTCGCACCGTGACACCAGCCATCGCACCTGTTCCGAGCGCGAGGCGTCGGCTGAGTAGCCCAGCCGTGTCTTCAATTGTCCGGTTTTTCGGGGATCCCGTCCTGCCACGCCCAAGAGACTACTCCACGTGGTGGTCTTGACGCAACCCGTAGTGTTCCCGACATCGTCGCAGAGCCCCCGTCAGACGGTCAACATGGCGTTGACGTGGGCCTGGAGCCGGTCGATTCCCGTGCCCTTTGTGGCGCTGACCCACAGCACGTCGCTCTCGTCAAGAAAACAGGCGCGGGCCAGCTGTTGCTTGCGACCCGCCAACTTCGACGGCTTGACCTTGTCGAGCTTGGTTGCGACGATCTGGTACGGCACGGCATTGCTCTGCATCCACGCCAGCATCTGCAGGTCGAGTTTCGTCGGCCCGATCTCGCCGTCGACCAGCACGAACACCAGCGTCAGGGGTTCGCGCTCCAGCAGGTAGCCCTCGATCATCGCCTGCCATGTGGCCCGCTCGCGCCCAGGCACCTTCGCGTATCCGTAGCCGGGCAGATCCACCACGGTGGCGTCGTTGGGGAGCACGAACAGGTTGAGCAGCTGAGTGCGCCCGGGTGTGTTCGAGACCTTGGCCAGCTGGCGGCGGTTGGCCAGGGCGTTGATCAACGAGGACTTGCCCACGTTCGAGCGGCCGACAAACGCGACTTCGCCGGGCGAGTCAGGAAGGTCGGTGTGGCGCTTCGCGGAGGTGACGAACGTCAGCTGCAGTGGCACGGCGGGGCTTCGTCGGTCAGCCGTGCAACAGGCGGTATGCGGCGGCTTCGATCTCTTCCTCACTGAGCAACACGAGCTTCGCAGCATCGCCCAGCGGGATGAAGCTGTCCTTGCTGGTGACCCTGCCGATTCGGGTGGTGATGCCTGCTTCCACCAATGCTGTGATCACACCTTCGCTCCAGCCACCGCTTGCCCTGGTCTCGTCGGCGATCAGCACGGCGCGGGTTGCATGGGTCTCGCGGACGATGTCGTCGATCGGCAAAGGCGACAACCAGCGCAGGTCGACGACGCGAACGCCGACTCCCCGACCGGTCAGACGCCGGGCAGTGCGCATGCTCAGCAGCACGCCGTTGCCGCACGTGACGATCGTGAGATCCCGCCCGTCGCCGTATGTCCTCGCCTTGCCGATGGGGACGTGGTCGTTGGACTCGATCGGGGTCATCCAACCCTTGTCGCTCGGCTCGAACAGATCCTGGGTGTGGTAACGAGCGATCGGTTCGAGGAAGACCGACACGGTCCCGTCGACCTGTGCGGCGGCCACGCAGGTGGTCAACATTGCCGCGGCGTCGTCCGGCCGCGACGGTGATGCGACGACGAGCCCGGGAATGTCTCGCAGCACAGCAATCGCATCGTCGTTGTGGAAGTGGCCACCGAAGCCTTCTTGATAGCCGTAGCCGGCGACGCGGACCACCAGACCGTTGCGGTATTGGCCGTTGGAGAAGAACGACAGCGTGGCGGCTTCGCCGCGCAGTTGATCCTCCGCGTTGTGGAGGTAGGCGAGATATTCGATCTCGGGGATCGGGACGAACCCACTGATGGCGCTCCCGTTGGCAAGCCCGAGGATGGAGGTCTCGTCGAGCAGCGTGTCGAAGACGCGCCCGCCTCCTGCCCGTGCCATGAGCCCTTTCGTCACGCCGTAGACGCCGCCTTTCACCGCGACGTCTTCGCCGAACACCAACACGTTGGGCTGGCGTTCGAGCACGGTTGCGAGCGTGCTGTTGACGGCTTGCGCGAACGTCAACGGCTCGGCGCTGTCGGACGTCGGCATCAGCGTGCGGGCGAGTCGTTCGACCTCTTCCGGCCGCCGAATGGCGAGCGGGCTCATGACGTCGGCCGCTGTCGTGAGCTGCTCGGCGTTGGCCAGCTCGCCGGCAACCTTGTACACGGTGTCGGCGATCTCGTCGTGTCGCCGAACGAGATCGGATCGCGTCCAGCCCGTTGCGACCAATGCTGTGGCGGTTCCGAGAATCGGATCGCGTTCGGCGTCTGCGCGCATCTCCGCCGCCGTCCGATATGCGCCCTCGACATCGGTGCCAGCATGTCCACCGAACCGCACAGTTCGTAGATGCAGGAACGCGGGCTTGCGGGTGTTGCGCACCCACTCGGTCAAGTCGGCTGCAACCTCGGCGACCGCAATCGGATTGTCGCCATCGACGGCGACATACCGCAAGTGCGGGCGCGACGCGAACGACGTCTCGATCCAACCGGCCGGTGTGCGCACGCTGATACCGAGACCGTTGTCCTCGCAGACGAACATCAACGGCATCGGCAGCCGTTGATACGCGCAGTACGCAGCGGTGTTGAACGCTGCCGTCGCGACCGCGTGATTGGTCGACGCATCGCCGAAGCTGCACAGCGTGATCGCGTCGCCAGGCCATGGCGACTTCACCTTCAGCTTCGTCGCGCGATCAATGGCGAACGCGACACCGACTGCTCTCGGCAAATGCGAGGCGATCGTCGATGTCTGCGGAATGATGCCGAGATCGACACGGCCGAACACCTTGTGGCGGCCTCCCGAGATCGGCTCGCTGGTCGCGGCGACAACACCTGAGAGGATGTCGCTGACGCCCGGCAGCCCCGCACGACCGAGGTAGAAGGCTCCGCTGCGGTAGTGCAACAGCGCTGGATCGGTCGGTCGCGTTGTCAGCGCGAGAATCGCGTTGCTCTCGTGGCCGGCCGAACCGATGGTGTAGTAGCCCTTGCCCTGCGATCGCAGCCACCGCGCCGCCAGATCGCAGTGCCGGCTGGCCAACTGCAGGTCGAAGAGATGGGCCAGATCGAGCCCCGTTGCCGGGGATGCGGCCGATCCGCGGGGCCTCTGGATTGCTTCGAGGCCCTCGATCAGCTGTCGCTCGAGTGGCGCGCGCGTGCGGTCAGTCATGGTTGGCTCGCGCCTGCGATCGGGACCATCAGGCTGGATGCCACACGACGAAGGTTATCGAAGGTGTTCGGTGCGTCCCGATGGGGAACGGCGGTTAGCGCCTAGGCCGTTCGACTCATTTTGCGCCGTGGGTGGGGCCAAATTCGATCGCTGTCACCGGACTGGGCCGTATAGGCCCAGATCAATGACAGCGATCACCATCTCTCGGTGGTCGAGACCGGCGTCGATCCGGTGACCCCACGCTTTTCAGGCGTGTGCTCTGCCGACTGAGCTACTCGACCGTAATGTTGAAAATTTGCTCGCGTAACTTGCTCGCGAAAACCACTTCAAACCCATTTTGGTTTGAGCGGTCCCGACGGGACTCGAACCCGCGACCTCCGGCTTGACAGGCCGGCGTGAACTCCAGCTTCACCACGGGACCAGACTGTGAACAATCTGACCAGCACCCCCAACGGGATTCGAACCCGTGCCGCCACCTTGAAAGGGTGGTGTCCTAGGCCACTAGACGATGGGGGCTAGGGATCTTCTTCCGGTTGAGAGCGTCGCAACACTACCAGCAGGTCCGCGGAATCGCGCCAGGGATTCGGCCCGGCGGGTTCACGATCGCGGCGAACTACGGTGCTCAGGGTGCGTCTCTCCGTGGACCCGTCGCTCGATCAGAATGACTATCCCTTCCACCATCGAATCAGGGTCCGGTTCGCCGAAACCGACGCGATGGGAATCGTCCACCACAGCCGCTACCTGCCGTACTTGGAGGAGACCCGGGTCGCCTATCTGCGCCATCTCGGCCATCCGTACGCCGAGATGCGTTCGGAAGGTGTCGACTATGCAGTGCTCGAATGCTTCGTGCGGTACCGGCAGCCGTTGCGGTTCGACGACGAGGTCGACGTCCACCTACAGCTGGCATCGGCCACGCGCGCCTCGTTCCAAATGGCATATCTCCTGACGGTCGGCGACACGGTCAGCGCGACCGCCGTCACCGTTCACGGCTGCGTCACCGCAGCTGGGCGCCCGACGCGCTTGCCCCGATGGCTGATCGATCTGGGCTCGTGACGACGCTGCGCTGACCAACGTTTCTTGACCATTCCTTGACGTTTTTTAACCTGGCGCCCGGCGGCATCGCCGCATGATTCGCTTATCGTGCCCGTATGCACCTCGGCGGGGCAGCTGGATGATCGGCATTTGCACCGACTCCAACTCGCAGCTGCCAAGAGCGCTAGCCCAGCGCTATGACATCGAGGTGGTGCCGGTCACCGTGACCGTCGACGACCACGAATACCTCGAAGGCGTCGACCTCGACGTTGACGAGTTCTACGAGATGCTCAGCGGCGATCCGCGACCACGCGGTACGAACCAGCCAGCCGAGCCCGGGACAATTTGCCGCAGCATACGAATCGCTCCTGCAACGTGGCTGTGACGAGATCCTGTCGATCCACCTGACTGCGGCGACATCGGGCACGATCAACGCGGCTCGCCTGGCAACCCGGGCCCTTCCCGTGCCGGTGCGCCTGGTCGACTCGGGTACCGCGGGGTTCGGCGTCAGTTGTTGTGTGTGGGCTGCGGCAGAGGCTGTGTTGGATGGCGCAGACCTCGAGTCGGCCGTGCAGGTGGCCGAGACCCTCGCCCCACGGATCGGCACGCTGTTCGTGGTCGGCGAGCCCGACTTCCTTCGAACAGGTGGTTCGAAGGACGAGGCCGGCGTTTCGGTGATGACCGCGCGCGACGGGCAACTCGAGGTGGTCGCGCGCGTCGGCACGGCGGCCGATGCGGTCGAGACCATCGCCGAGAAGGCCATCGCGTGGGGTGCGCGGCTGAATGTCGGCGTCGGAATGGCCGACCTGTCCGGCGTGCGTCTGACCGATTCGCTGGCCGGCGTCATCGGCGAGTCAGCGAACGTCCGGGAAGTGGTTCGCTACCGCATCGGGCCCAGCGTCGGGGCTTACGCGGGTCTCGGTATCGGTGGCGTGCTTCATGTTTCCTACCGCGTGACGGGCTCCTCGCCCAGCGCACGAACCGCCCAGTCGAGCAGCCAGCTCAGGAAGTTGTAGAGATGGTGCTCGCCGATCTGGGGGTCGTCCTCGGCGATGTCGTCCGGATCGTGATCCTCGACGACGTCGAGCATCGTTCCCAGCACCAGCCGCAGCCCGTTGATCGCCTGAATGAACGCGATCATCGTCTCCTCGTCGATCGGCGCCTGGTGATTCGAGTGCGGCATTGACGGTGGTGATTCCCGACAATCGTGAAGCCACGAGGTCTTCGCGCATCAGTCGCTGGTACTCGGCGTCGGCTTCGGCATCGTCGGCAAGGTGATATGCGGGTGGGAAGATCGCTGGATCAGCCGCGGGTCGCCCGATTCGCCCATCAACAGTTGGCTGAGCTCGGTCAGCAGCCGCGCGACCAGCTGCTTCTCCTCGTCGCCGATGTTGAAGGCAAAGCCGTCTCGAACTCGTTCGATCGGAGGGATGAATGCACGCTTGCGGGCCATCAATCGTCTTGCTGCATCGTGGCCCACAAGCCGTGCTCGTGCAATCGGAAGACGTCGATCTCGGCCTTCTCCCTGGCACCACTCGACACCACTGCACGACCCTTCTGGTGGACGTCGAGCATCAACGACGTCGCCTTCTCCAAGCTGTAGCCGAAGACCTTCTGGAACACGAACGTGACATAGCTCATCAGGTTGATCGGGTCGTTCCAGACCAGCACGATCCAAGGCCGGTCGGGCACGACGTCTTCGTCGATGTCGGTCTTGCCGACCTCGACGGGAACGGGCGTTGGGGCCATCTCCCCATTCTGCCGCTTGGCCGCTGTCTTCGGACGCCCGTACGATGGTGACAATGGCTGTCGGCGCTCGTCCTCTCGTGCCTTCGCGGCTGGCGCCGGCAAGGCTCGGCCGTCACGGCATCGCCCACGGGGTTCGCCGCACCCCGACGACGGTCGTCGGTGGCTACGTCGCGTTGACCAAGCCGCGGATCATCGAACTGCTGCTGATCACGACGGTGCCCACGATGGTCCTGGCGGAGCGCGGCTGGCCGTCGTGGTCGCTGGTCGCCATCACACTGCTCGGTGGCACGTTGGCCGCGGGCGGCGCCAACGCCATCAACATGGTGATCGATCGCGACATCGACACGTTGATGCCGCGAACGCAGGGTCGGCCACTGGTCACCGGCCTCATCAAACCGCGCAGCGCGCTGGTGTTCGCCCTGCTCCTCGAGGCGATCGCGTTCGGCGTGCTGTGGGCGGGCGCCAACCTGCTCTCCGCCGTGCTGGCGCTGTCGGCAACGCTGTTCTACGTCTTCGTCTACTCGCTGTGGCTGAAGCGCACGAGCACTCAGAACATCGTCATCGGTGGTGCCGCCGGTGCCGTGCCGGTACTGGTCGGGTGGGCAGCCGTCCGCAACGACGTCACGTGGGCGCCGATCGTGCTGTTCGTCGTGATGTTCCTGTGGACCCCTCCTCATTTCTGGGCGCTGGCCATTCGCTACGCCGACGACTACAGGGCGGCCAACGTGCCGATGTTGCCGGCCGTCGAGACTGCCCAGGTCACCGCGCGCAAGATGGTCGGCTATACCGTGGCGATGGTGGCGTTCACGCTGCTGCTGGCGCCCGTCGCCGACCTGGGCGTCGATCTACACCGTCACGGCCGTGCTCGCGGGCGGCCTGTTCCTGTGGAGCACGATCGATCTCGGGAAAAGCCCCACGGCGCAACGATCGATGCGAGTGTTCGGATTCAGCATCACGTACGTCACCGTGTTGTTCGCCGCGATGACGATCGACATTCTGGTGCGCTCGGGCATCTGAGGATTTCCGCCCGCGCGCCGAGCTATGGGTAATCTCGCAGGTGTAACCCAATCGTCAGTAACCGATCGAGCGCTGAATCGGGCGTGCGCTTCCGCGCCCGAAGCGAAAAGAGTTCCCAGCCTATGACCACCATCGATACGCACGCTGCAGGCGCCTCAGCAGACGCTTCGGCGTCGGCCGGCGCCCGCTTGTCGTCGGTGAGCGATTGGCTGACCACGACCGACCACAAGCGCATCGGACGATTGTTCATTTCGGTGTCGCTCGTCGGCCTGCTCGGCGTGATCGTCGTCGCTGCATTGCTGGGCATCGAACGCATCGACGCCGAGGCCGCGATGCTCGACATCAACTCCATACCGCAGTTGTTCGCGCTGTACAGGATCGGGCTCACGTTCGTCGTGCTCGTCCCGCTGTTGCTGGGCATCGCCATCGCCGTCGTACCGCTGCAGCTCGGTGCACGATCGCTGACGTTCCCGCGGCTCGCGGCCGCCGGCTTCTGGACGTGGTTCATCGGCGCGGTGCTGGTGGTCGTGTCGATCGCAGCCAACGGCGGTCCGGGCGGTGGCGACGCGAAGTTCGTCGGGCTGTTCCTCGTCAGTCTCATCGTCGCCCTGCTCGGCCTGGTCGCAGCGGCGGGGTCCCTTGCAACGACCGTGCTCACCACCCGTGCGCCGGGCATGAACATGCGTCGTGTGCCGGTGTTCAGCTGGTCGGCGTTGATCGGGGCTCTCGGCCTGCTGCTGGTGCTCCCGGCAGTCATCGGCGCGCTGATCTTCACGTACATCGACTACCGCTACGGGCGCGTCGGCTTCGGCGGCAACCTGGCCATCGACAGTTGGATCGGCTTCGGGTTCACGCAGCCGGCCACCTTTGTCTATGCCGTTCCGGTGTTCGGGTTCGCGGCGGAGATGATCGCCGTGGCGAGTCGGACGCAGGCTGCCGATGCGCGGCGTGGTCTTCACCGGTATCGCTCTCCTCGGAATCTCGGCATCGCTCGGTGGAGTGCTGCAGCAGCCGGCGAACCTCTCTCGCGACATCAGCCACGTCTCGCTGGGCCGGTGGCTCAGCGATGTCCTTCCGTACGCATTGTTCAACCTGCTGCCGTTGCTGGGTGGTTTCATCGTGATCTCGCTGGGTGCTCTGGCAATGCGCAGCGGCAAGCCGCGGATCATCGCCCCGTTTGTGTTCGCACTGCTCGGTGCCCTCATGGTGTTCGTGGGCATTCTCGCCAACGCCGTCTATCAGGTCGGCGACGCCCAGCTCGCCGGCACCGTCTTCGAGGAAGGTGCGTGGCTCTACGTCGTCTACGGCGCCGTGCTCAGCGCAATGGGCGCAGTCGTCTACTGGGGTCCGAAGCTGTGGGGCCGGTTGATCCCCGACAAGCAGGTCTGCCGCTGGCAGCGCTCGGGTTCCTCGCTACGGCGTTGGCGTCGCTGCCGTATCTCATCGCGGGTTTCGCCAAGCAGCCTGCAAACGCCGAGCGAGTTCGACTACGCGGGCCCCAGAAACTGTGGAACGGGCTTGCTGCTGCCGGCCACTTCCTGATGTTCGTCACGGTGCTCGCCTTCATCGGCCTCGTGGTGCGATCGTTCCGCAAGGGCTCGGCGGCCGGGGATGATCCGTGGGACGGTCAGACGCTCGAATGGGCGACGTCGTCGCCGGCGCCGTACGCAACTTTGCCGACGTGCACACCGTGGCGTCGGCCGAACCCCTGCTCGACCTCAAGCCACGGAGAGATCGCTGATGCTCGCTCTGCCATCCGCTGCAGCACCTGCGCCTCGCCGGCAGATGTTCGTGGGCACCGCCCTCGGTTGCGTTGCCGCGGGTTCGCTCTCGTGGGCTCGATGCTGGCGCTGTGGATGCGCTTCCGCACCCAGGCGCTCGACGCGGCCGACGGTCGATGGATGCCCAGGGGGATCAAGATGCCGATGGTGCCGGCCAACACGATGCTGTTGGCGTTCGTCCTGATCTGGGTCTTCGCCCAGTGGTCGGTGTACGCCGCCCGACGCGACGCCCGCAGCCATACCGCCCTCGCGCTCTGCGCTTGTTGCCATCATCGGCATCGCGATCATCAACGCACAGGCGTACATCTACGCACGAATGAAACTGCCGATCAGCGGCGAGGATGCGACCGCGTACAACACGATGTTCTATGCGATCACGGGCACCTTCATGTTGCTGTTGATCATCGGCGTCGGGTTCAGTGCGGTCACTGCGTTCCGCTACATGGGCGGCCGCACCACTGATCGCGAGATCGTGTCTGCGCATGCGCTGTATTGGTACTTCCTCAGTGCGCTGTTCTTTGCGCTGTGGTTCGTGGTGTACGTGACGAAGTAGGCGAGGGGCACGAATGTTCACCACTGGATCCAAATTCTTCCTCGGCGCAACAGTGCTGTCGATCATCGCCGCGGTGGTCTTCGGCATGTCGAAGGGTGGCTCCGACGGCCTACCTCGGCGCCCTCGCTCTGGTCAGCGTCACCGTTGGGCTGGCGTTCCTCTTCTGTGTCAACTACTACATACGCGACGGCAACGTCTCGGCGATGTCCGACGACTCAACCACAGAGTCGCCTGCCGCCCAGCCGCCTGTCGAGCGCAGCATGTGGCCCCTGCTCACGGCTGTTGCCGTTGGTGCCATCGCGGTCGGCGCGGTGTCGAAGCCGATCGTGTTCAAGGCCGGGGTGGTGCTGTTGCTGGCCGCCGGCGTCGAATGGATGGTGCACGGGTGGAGCGAGCGAGCGTCTGCTGATCCTGCCTACAACGCCAGCCTCCGCAAGAGGATGCTGCACCCACTCGAATTCCCGGTGCTCGCCGCGGCGGGCCTCGCCGCGATCATCTATTCCTTCTCGCGCATCATGCTGTGGATCGACAAGAGTGGCGGACCGGTCGTGTTCGTCATCGCCGGTGCGTTGGTACTGTTCGGCGGGTTCGTGTTCGCCTCGAAGCCAGGTCTGAAGAAAGGTGTTGTCGCCGGCGTCTGTGCCATCGCAGCGCTCGGCATCATCAGCACCGGTGCGGTGATGGCCGTCGACGGGCAGCGCACGATCCCCGAGCACCCCACCACGCAGTCCGACAACGGCGCCGTGTGCGACCTCGCCGAAGAGGGTCCGGGCGAGCAGGCTGAGATCGACGAGAAGGGCTCGCAGGCGGTGGCATCGAAGGCCAGCGTCGGTGTGACCGTCATCTTCGAGGACGGCCAGCTCACGGCCTACGAACAGGCACTTTCCGGCCCACAAGATCCCGTCACGATCTCCCGCGGCAACGTGGTCAACGTCATCTTCAAGAACCGCGATCCTGAGAAGCGTCGCCTCACGGTCAACCTGGGTGAGTTCGAAGAAGACATCAACGGAACCATTGTCAAGCAGCGACCGAAGGTGTGCACAACGCTCGTCGCGCGAGGACGGCAGTCAGCTCGTGACGTTCAGACCGACCAAGCCGAGCATTGCCAGTTCGCAGCCCTACAGCTTCAGCGTGCCCGGTGTGCCGGGCGCCGAGATCGAGATCCAGGTCCCCTAGTGATGAGCGGAGTCGAGCAGCGAGTGAGTACCGTGCGAATGGTGAAACAGCGAATGGCCATCGGCCTGGCCGTGGTCGCTGCAACGGCACTCCTCGGCGGCTGCGCCCGTGATGCTCCGCAAGACACATGGAAGCCCGCCGGCGAGAACGCCCAGAGGATCCAGAACCTGCAGTGGCCCGTCTTCCTGGTCGCGGGCATCGTCGGCGTCATCGTGTTCGGCGCCATCATCTACGTCGTCATTCGCTTCCGAGATCGCGGTCAGGAGATGCCGAAGCAGACGCACGGCAACCCGACACTCGAGATCGCCCTCACGATTCTTCCGGCTGTGATCCTGATCGCCGTCGGCATTCCCACGGTCAGCACGGTCTTTTCGTTGGCCAAGACCAGCGACACGCAATGCGTCGTCAACGTCACTGGTCAGCAGTGGTGGTGGGAGTACGAGTATCCGGTGCAGACCTGCGGTGGCGTCGAGATCGCGGAACCCCTCGTCACCAGCGGCGAGTTGGTGTTGCCGACCAAGGCTCATGTGCTGCTGCGCATCACCAGCAACGACGTCATCCACTCCTTCTGGATCCCGAAGCTCAACGGCAAGCGTGACGCAGTGCCCGGTCGAATCCACCCGTTGCGCATGGAGGCCGACCATCCGGGGATCTTCGCAGGGCAGTGCACCGAGTTCTGTGGCCTCAGCCACGCTCGAATGCGCATGGATGCGGTGGGCCTCACGCCCACCGACTTCGCGACATGGGTCGCCAACCAGCTGGAGCCGGCGAGCAAACCGACCGACGACGTCGCGGTGCTCGGCGAGGACATCTTCCGCGGGCAGTGCTCGCGTTGCCACCAGGTCAACGGCCTGATGGAGGAGAATCCTGACGGCACCAACTCCGAGAAGCCGGTGATCGCCTTCCCCGACCTCTACGTCGTTTCCGGCAATGCGCCGAACCTCACCCACTTGATGAGTCGCACGACGTTCGCAGGCGCCACATGGGATCTACTGACCGACTCGTGCCGCGACGCACTGCGCAACGCCAGCCCGGACGAGTTCGGGGCCATGTACCTGCAGGGCGTCACGCCCGAGTGCTTCAACGAGGCTGAACTGCGCGAGTGGATCCGCAATCCACCGGCGAAGAAGCCCATGTACTCCAGCGAGGAAGAGAAGACCGAGAACGGCGGGAAGTACCGCGGGATGCCCAACCTCAATCTCACCGACGATCAGATCGACCAGATCATCGCCTATCTGCTCGAGCGGAAGTAAGGAAGATCCCAGATGGCCATCATCGAACGACCCTCCACAGTTCCAGCAGTCGCGCGGTGGCGACGTACCGCAATTCGTCACTCCGGCGTCGTCGTACGGCGTGTTCCGTCGTCCCGTCACCACCACCGGCTGGCGGTCGTGGCTGTTCACCGTCGACCACAAGAAGATCGGCATCATGTACGGCGTCGCCGCGATGTTCTTCTTCCTCGTGGGCGGCATCGAGGCGCTGCTCATTCGCACGCAGTTGGCTGCACCCGACAACACCGTGCTCAGCGCCAGCCTGTACAACCAGATGTTCACGATGCACGCCACGACCATGATCTTCCTGTTCGTGATGCCGATGGCGGCCGCGTGGGCCAACTATCTCGTGCCGCTGCAGATCGGCGCGCGAGACGTTGCCTTCCCCCGGCTCAATGCATTCGGCTTCTGGTGCTTCCTGTTCGGTGGCATCTTCCTCAACACCTCGTGGTTCCTGGGCGGTGCAGCCGACGGCGGCTGGTTCATGTACCAGCCCAACGCCAATGCGCTGTTCTCGCCGACCCACGGTGTCGACTTCTGGTCGCTCGGCCTGCAGATCACGGGTATCGCCTCGCTGACCGGTGCGCTCAACCTCATCGTCACGATCCTCAACATGCGTGCTCCCGGCATGAGCCTGATGAAGATGCCTGTCTTCACGTGGATGATTCTGGTGACGCAGTTCTTGCTGGTGTTCGCGATCCCGGTCATCACCGTGGCGCTGTTCCTGTTGATGTTCCAGCGTGTTTTCGGAGCCCAGTTCTTCAACGTCGATGCCGGCGCCGACCCCTTGTTGTGGCAACACCTGTTCTGGATCTTCGGGCATCCGGAGGTTTACATCCTCATCTTGCCCAGCTTCGGCATCGTCAGCGAGGTGCTGCCGGTGTTCAGCCGCAAGCCGTTGTTCGGCTACAAGTTCGTGGTCTTCTCCGGCGCTGCCATCGGGTTCCTCGGTTGGGGGGTGTGGGCTCACCACATGTTCTCCAGCGGGCTCGGCCCTGTCAGCGTCGCGGTGTTCTCGGTCAGCACCATGCTGATCGCCATCCCCACCGGCGTGAAGATCGTCAACTGGACGTTGACCATGTGGGGCGGCAAGATCCACTTCACGACAGCGATGTTGTTCGCGATCGGATTGATCGTCGAGTTCACCATCGGTGGGTTGTCGGGCGTGACCCACTCGGTTTCCCCGAGCGACACGCAGCAGACCGACACCTACTACATCGTCGCCCACTTCCACTACGTGCTGTTCGGCGGTGCGGTGTTCGGCATCTTCGCCGGTTTCTACTACTGGTGGCCGAAGGTGTTCGGCAGGATGCTCGACGAGAAGTTGGGCAAATGGAACTTCTGGCTCATGGTCATCGGCATGAACCTCACGTTCGGGCCGATGCACATCCTCGGCCTGCAGGGTCAGCCGCGCCGAATGGTCGTGTACCCGGACAAGCTCACCGGCGAAGGGTTCTTCAACCTCTATTTCTGGAACGCCGCCGCCACCGTGGGCTCGTATCTCATCGCCCTCGGAGTCTTCGTGTTCCTGGTCAACGTGTGGCGAACCACCCGCAAAGGTGTGCAGGCGCCACTCGACCCATGGGATGCGCGCAGCCTCGAATGGCTCACCAACAGTCCGCCGAAGGTGCACAACTTCGATGTCATTCCGCATGTCCATTCCCTCGACGAGTACTTCCACCTGAAATACGAGGAGGTCGACACTGACACCGGTCCTCGCCTCGTGAAGGTGCGCAGCGCGGAAGAACTGCATGCCGACCAAGAGGCCAATGCCGACAAGCACATCCACATGCCGTCGGCGACGTACTGGCCGATGCTTGTGGCTGTCGCGCTGCCGATCATGGCCTACGGCATCATCTACTCACACCTGCTGACGGTCGCCGGCGGCGCAATCCTGCTGATGGCGATGTTCGCGTGGGCGCTCGAGCCAGCCGTCGCCGACGACAGCGACTACGACCCGCCCGCCCAAGGTGGAGAGCCCAGTCAGGAGCTTGTCAGTGTCTGAGGCAACCCTCACCGAGTCTCCGGCCGACGACCAGTCCGGCGACGATTCAACCGTTGCGGTGCGTGTCGACGACGATCACGTCGCCGACGATCATGGTGCGGGTGATCACGGCGGGCACATGGTCACCTCGACCGGGCTCAGCAACAACAAGCTGGCGATGTGGTTGTTCCTGGGCAGCGAATGCCTGCTGTTCGGCGGGCTCATCTCGACGTACATGTTGTACCGCGGCAGGCACACCGGTACGCCCGGCCCCGCACAACTCTGGGACATCCCGCTGACGTCGGTGTCGAGCTTCGTGCTGTTGATGAGCTCGCTCACCATGGTGCTCGGCGTCAGCGCCGCGCAGCAACGCGACGACCGGCTGACGAAACTGTGGCTGTCGGTCACCGCCCTGCTCGGGGCGACCTTCGTAGGAGCGCAGGTCTACGAGTTCACATCGTTCTACCACGAAGGTGTCGGCTTCACGACCAGCTTGTTCAGCTCCAGCTTCTTCACGCTCACCGGCTTCCACGGCATCCACGTGACGGTCGGGATCATCATGCTGATGGCGCTGGTCGGTATCATTTCGCGCAGCAAGGTTCCCGGCGACAAGGCCGAGGTTGTCGAGCTCATCGGCCTGTACTGGCACTTCGTCGACATCATCTGGATCGTGATCTTCACCCTCGTCTACCTGATCCCGGCATGAGGTCCACATCATGACTACAACCGAACACGCCGATCACGGGCAAGACACGGGGCACGTCGAAGCGGGACCACACGACGAGTCGCATGCGCACAAGTCCAACAGCTTCTACGTCAAGGTCGCGATCGCGTTGGCAATCGTCACGGGTGTCGAGGTGGGGTTGTACTACCTCGACCTCGGCAAGCTGTTCCTTCCAACACTGCTGGTGCTGATGGTCGTCAAGTTCGTCACCGTCGTGTCGCTGTTCATGCACCTGAAGTTCGACAACAAGATCTTCAGCTGGTTGTTCTACTCCGGCCTGTTCTTGGCCGTGTTCGTGTACCTCGCGGCGCTGATGACGTTCCGCTTCTTCGACGGCAGCTGACAGATGCTCGGCGCGACCTTCGCCGACCCCTGGAGGTTCGAGGCCAACCCGGAGGTCTATCTGCTCGTCGCGTTTCTGATCGGTGCCTACGTGTACGCGATTCGCGTCATCGGTCCACGTGCGGTCGCCGCCAATCAGCCGGTCGTCACGCGTACCAACGTGTGGTGCTTCGGCGGGGCGATGGTCCTGTTGTTCACGGCCAGTACATGGCCCATCCACCAGATCGCGGAGGACTACCTCTACTCGGCGCACATGTTGCAGCACATGATGCTGAGCTACTTCATGCCACCCTTGGTGCTGTTGGCCACGCCGGGTTGGTTGATGCGCCTGCTCGTCGGCACCGGTCGCACCTGGCGAGTCGTCACGTTCGTGACCAAGCCGGTCGTCGCCGCAGTGGTGTTCAACGTGGCGGTGATGGTCACCCACATCCCCCCGGTCGTCAACGCCTCGGTGCAGAGTGCTCCATTGCACTACGCGTTGCACCTGTTGCTCGTGCTGACCGCGGTGCTGATGTGGATGCCCGTCGTCGGACCAATCCACGAACTGCGCATCAGCGATGCAGCAAAGCCGATCTACCTCTTCCTCCAGAGCGTCGTTCCTACGGTGCCCGCCGGCTGGCTGACCTTCGCCGAGGGCGTCGTCTACAAGCACTACAACCAACCTGTTCGCGTGTGGGGGATCAGCCCGACCGACGATCAGCAATTGGCGGGGGCGATCATGAAGATCGGCGGCTCGATCTTCCTGTGGGCGCTGGTGGTCTTCTACTTCTTCAGGCGATTCGCCACGAATTGGAAGGAAGAGAACTCCTATCGTCGCCCGCCGCTGACGTTCGATCAGGTGAAGTCCGAGTTCGACAGCACTCCTGCGCCGACCGAAAAAGTGCGATAGCCCGTGACCGAGCGAGTGGCTCGGTCACGGGCTATGAGGCGGCAGATGGGTGGTGCGGTCGCGTTATGCAGTGTCGAAGCACTGGACGTAGGGCTGGTCGATGATCCGGTCATCGGCGATCGCGACGACCAGAACGGCTGAACACTTTTCGGAGTCGACGTCGGCCGTGCCGGTGAACGAGGCCGAAACGGCCTGCCCGGAGCTAGCCGTGCCGACACACGATGCCGAGACATGCGAGTCGAGGTCGATGCTCGACGTGCAGTCGAGGGAATCGCTGATCGAGAGCGAGAGGTCGTTGACTGCTCGTTCGACGTGGCTTGCGAGCGAGTCATGGATGTCGATCTCGCCGAACTCGCGGCGATCGGCGGCGCTGCAGCTCGTGAATGCCAGCACGGTGAGGGCGCAAGCTGCGACGAGGAGGTTCCTGCGCCGATGGTTACGGGCCTGCTTGTTGTTGGTGGATGGGGCGGTGGTGGACTTGCGGGTGTTGTTCATGAGCGCATCGTGCCGGAGGGCGCTGAGCCGGCACTGAGGCGTCGCTGCCGCGAAAGGCACTCACAAAATCAGACGCGTTGAGGCCCGGGGCTAACATCGTGTGCATGCACAGACCGTGGGGGACTTGCACGCGCTCGGGGCCCGATCGATCCGTGCGAAGCTCGTTGCTGGTCGTTGCCCTGTCGGGCGTGGCGGTGTTGCTGAGTCGGCTGCGGGGGCAGCGATGCCGAGACGACGAGGGAGTCGCCGCTGACCGACGACGCCATCACGGTCGGTTCGTTCGATTTCGCCGAGAGCGTCGTTGTCGCGGAGGTGTACAGCCAGGGTCTCGAAGCAGCCGGCTACAACGTGCACCGGGCGTTCAGCCTCGGTCCCCGCGAGTTCGTCGGGCCGGCACTGGCGACCGGCCTCGTGGAACTCGTCCCGGAGTACGCAGGCACGGCTGCGGACTTCTACAGTCTCGGCGATTCCGAATCGACCAGCGATGCCGCCCTCATGCACGCTGGGCTCGTGCGAGCTCTCCGCGGCGATCCGATGGTCGCGCTCGACGCCTCCCGGGCCGAGGACAGCAACACGTTCGTCGTGACCGAATCGACGGCCAGCCGGCTCGGTCTGACGACCATCAGCGACCTCGTTGATGTGGACGATCAGTTGACCTTCGGGGGTCCACCCGAGTGTCGAACCCGCGAGCTCTGTCTGGTCGGGTTGACCAGAACGTATGGCCTGGCGTTCGGGCAGATCGTCACGCTCGACGCCGGAGGTCCGCTGACCCGTGCGGCACTGAGGGAGGGTCTCGTCGATGTGGCGCTGATGTTCACCACCGATCCAGCCATTGGGAGCCAGGGACTCGTGGAGCTCGTCGACGACATGGGCCTCCAGCCGGCCGAGAGCATCACGCCGCTCGTGCGTGAGGAGATCATCGACCGGTGGGGACCCGACGTCGTCGACGTCATCGACTCCGTGTCGGCGTTGCTGACGACGGATGCAGTGCGCGACCTGAATGGGGCGACGGCGAAGGCAGGAACCGATGTGTCAGCCGTGGCCGCAGCATGGTGGGCGCAGGTGGAACGATGACGACCAACGCCGAGTCGGGTCCGATGATCGAGACCGCGGCCCCGTTGGTCGACAGCCCGGCGTATGTGCCGCCCAACGTCCGCCGCACCAAGCGCATGCGGCGTCCGTCGGGTGCCCCTCCGCCGCTGCCGCGCAGCATCGGTCGCTCGGGCCGCGGTTGGATCATTGCCGTCGTCGTCGTGATCATCTGGATGATCGTGACCGGGGCGTCGTTGCGGGCTCGTCGCGGCACCGATCAGGTCGACGCCGCGATCATGCGGGCCATTGCACGAGGGCGCGCGGGATGGCTGACCGATGTGGCCCGTGCGGTTGACCGCATCGCCACGGGGTGGACGATGTTCTTCGTCGCGATGTTCTTGCTCGCCGTCACCGCCGTGTTCCGCCGATGGCGGCACCTGTTCACCTTCCTCGGAAGCATCGTGGTGCTCGCCGTGCTTGGCGAGAACCTGATCAACGGCTACAGCAGGCCGCGGCCGTACGACGTCACGATCATCGGTCGGTGGCAGGGATATTCATTGCCATCCGCGACGATCGCGGTCTTCTCGTTCACCGTGGTCGGCCTCATCTACATGCTTGCCGTGCAAGGCCACGTGCGAGACGTTGCCAAGTGGTTCGGGTTCGCCGCCGTGGCGATCGTTGCGGCAGCGCGGTTGTATCTCGGGGTCGACCACCCCTTCGACGTCCTCGTCGGTGCGGTGCTCGGTGTCGCCATTCCCCTCATCGCCTTCAGGTTCTTCACCCCGAACGAGGTGTTCCCGCTCAAGTATCGACAGGGCAAGTCCGCGCACCTCGATGTCGGCGGGAAACGTGGCGAGGCGATTCGACAAGCCGTCGAGGAGCAACTCGGTGTGACGATCCTCGACATCAAGCCGGTGGGGCTTGGTGGCTCCGGTGGCTCGACTCCGCTGCGACTGCGGGTTGCCGGCGACCCCGACACGTACCTGTTCGGCAAGCTCTACGCGATGAACCACGTGCGGGCCGACCGCTGGTACAAGCTCGGGCGCACCATCTTGTACGGCCGGCTGGAGGACGAGGCACCGTTCCAATCCGTGCGGCGCCTCGTGCAATACGAGGACTACGCGATTCGAGTGATGCGCGACGCGGGGATACCGATCGCAGCACCCCTAGGCATCGTCCAGCTGACACCCGAGCGTGAGTATCTGCTCGTCACCCAGTTCTTCGACGGCGCCGTCGAGATCGGCGAAGCAGAGGTCGACGACGCAGTCATCGACCAGGGCCTTGCGCTGGTCCGGCGCCTCTGGAACAACGGGCTCGCTCATCGCGACATCAAACCTGCCAACCTGATGGTCAAGGACGGGCACCTCTTCGTCGTCGACCCTGCGTTCGCGCAGGTGCGACCGTCGGCGTGGCGGGAGGCCGTCGACCTCGCCAACATGATGCTGGTGCTCGGCGTGCGCACCGACGCCGAGCGTGTGTACAACCGGGCCCTGTTGTACTTCACGCCCGATGAGATCGCGGAAGCGTTCGCCGCTGCGCGGGGCATCGCCAGCCCGTCTCAACTTCGCACGATGATGAAGAGCGACGGGCGCGATCTCGTCGCCCAGTTCCGCGCGTTGGCTCCTGCGCGCCGCCCGATCTCGCTGCAGACGTGGGGTCCGCGGCGCGTGCTCCTGGCCGCTGGTCTCATCGTCGTCACGGTGATCGCCCTCACGAATACGTACTCGATGTTCACGCCGGTCGACCTGTCGATCGAGGACGAGCCGTCGTGCGGAACCGACAGTGTGATGGTCCTGATGGCACAGTCCGTTCCGTCGGCGACCGCTGTTCCGTGCGTGGCTGCTCTACCGGCCGGATGGTCGGTCGGAGGGGCCCGGATCAAACGCGGCGAAGGGCGGTTCTGGCTCGATTCCGACCAGGCCGGAAAGCACGCGCTCGACGTGACCCTGCGTCCCGAGAGCGCGTGCAACCTCGACGGTGCCAGCGAGGTGGCCAGCGACGAGCCAGGTTTGCGGCGCTTCGAGCGGCCTATCCAGTTGCCGCCAGACCTGCGAGCCGAGCGAATGTACGTCACCGATGGCGAGTGCGTGACCTATCGCTTCGAGTTCGATGGCGACACCAACGCATCGGCGCTCGTCGTGCTCGACTCCGGCCTCGGGTTCCAGCCCCGTGAGGACTTGATACGCGACGTAGCTCGTCGAACCGACCTCAAACTGTGCGGCGCCGGCGCTCCTGCCTGCACGGGTTCGCCGTGACGAGTCACGAGGTTGTCGCCGCCACGTTGCCGAGCATTGCTCTGCGAACCGTCGGCGGCATACTCGTCGCCGTTGTCGTCACGATCCTTGCGTTGCGATTGCTCGGCATCCGTCGCGGGTGGGTGACGGCACTGCTGTCCGGCGTGTTGGGATGGGGCGTGACCATCATCGTCGCGCTTGGCCTCAATCGCTGGGACTGGGGTGCCGACGGGCTCGCGTTGCATCTGCTCGCCATCGGCATTCCGACGACGATGACCATCGCCGTCGCGTTCGACCTCCTCGCCCGTCCCGGTTCGCTGGCAATCGGTGAGCGCGCCGGTCTCGTCACGGCGCCGCGACCCGGGCGCGCTGTTCGCAAGCGCATCAGCGTGCTTCGCCGCTATCGCGAGCTCCTGCGTTTGTCGCGGCGCGAGGGCTTCGGCCCGTTCATGTCGGTCGAAGGGCGTGCCGAGCGGACCGTCGACGCTCAGGCCATACGCCTCCGGCGCGTCCTCGAGGCTGCGGGTGGTGTCTACATCAAGCTCGGACAGATCGCGGCAACTCGCCTCGACCTCCTACCCGGCGATGTCTGCGAGGAATTGGCCCGCCTTCAACAGCACGTGCCGCCCGAGCCTCGCGAGCGGGTCGCCGAAGTGCTCGAGTCGGAGCTCGGCCCGGATTACGAATCGCTCTTCTCGGAATTCGACTGGGAGCCGCTCGCCGCAGCGTCGATCGGCCAGACTCACGTGGCCCGGCTGCACACGGGTGAAGCGGTTGTGGTCAAGGTTCAGCGGCCGGGCATCCAGGAGACGATGGAGCGCGACCTTGCCGCGCTCGGCCTCGTTGCCGGTTTCGCTCAGCGACGCACACCTTTCGGCCGTGGTATCCGCTCCGGCGACATCCTCGAGCAATTCGCGCAGAGCCTGCGCAGCGAGCTCGACTTCCGGCGCGAGGCCGACGCGATGGACGAGATGGCGGGACGGCTCGACCAAGCCGCCGGTGTTCGCGTGCCGATCGTCTATCGCGATCTGTGCACGCGCCGCTTGCTGGTGCAGGAGCGCTTCGAGGGATGGACGGTCTCCGATTCGGCGGGTCTCGACAGCATGGGCGCTGATCGCGAGGGGCTGGCCGACAAGCTCGTGCGCTCGACGCTCGACCAGGTCATCGCGCTCGGTTTCTTCCACGCGGACCCGCATCCCGGCAACGTCTTCGTGCTGGCGGACGGGTCGCTCGGCCTCATCGACTTCGGTGCAACCGGCCGGCTCGACAGCCTGCAGCAGGCTGCTATCACCGACATCCTCTTTGCGATGGCGCAGCGCGACGTGCGCCTGCTGCGTGACGGTGTCGAGCGGGTCACCAGTACCACCGACAGCGCGACACAGGACGAGCTCGAGCGTGCGCTCGCCCGTCTGCTGGCAGAACACGTCAGGCCGGGCGTGGCAGTCGACCCGCGCGTCATGCAGGAACTGGTGACGACGCTGACCCAATTCGGTCTGCACATGCCTGCCGACATCGTCTTGCTCTCGCGAGCACTCGTCACCCTCGACGGCACGCTGCGGGTTCTCTGTCCGGGCCGCTCGCTGATGATGGCGTTCGTCGAGTTGCTCAAGTCACCCAAGGATCCGGTGTTCGATCGCGACGTGATGATTCGCAACGAACTGATGAGTGCGCTTGCCACGCCTTCGAAAGCTGCCCGAGCAGGTCGACCGCATACTGACGTTGACCGGCCGCGGTGAGCTGCGGCTTCGCACCATCGTGGACGAAGACGGTCGACGGGTCCTGCGAACGCTCGTCAACCGGGTGCTGCTCGCCGGCATCGGCGCGGTCCTGCTCATCGTTTCCGCGATGCTGCTCGTCAGCCCCGACGCGGGCCCGGCGGTCGCCGACCGCACAGGGCTGTTCGACATCTTCGGCTACGGCGGCCTGTTGGCCGGGGTCGTCCTCGTGCTGCGCGTGGTCGCGGCTGTGGCCAGGGACGGCACAACATGAGCTTTCTTCCCGACGCCCGTTCGTGGCGACGGCCCCTCGAGGTACCCGCCATCGTCGTCGGCCTGGTGGTGCTGGCCATCGGGATGCTCATCGTTCGCGACGGTTCGGTGCCCGCATGGGAGCGCAGCACCTTTCATGCCGTCAACGACCTGCCCAGCTGGTTGTATCGACCGCTCTGGCCGTTCCAGCAGCTCGGCAACCTCCTGGTGGGACCGGCCGTGGCGATCATCGTCGCGCTGCTGAAGCGTTACCGGTTGGCCATAGCCGTGGTGATCGCGACCATCGCGAAGCTGGGTCTCGAACGAGTGGTGAAGGCGATGGTCAGCAGGCAACGCCCCGGTACATCGACCGGCGGAGAGGTGCACCTCCGCGGCGACGTCTCGGCGACGGGCGAGAGCTTTGTCTCGGGTCATGCGGTGTTGGTTGCAGCCATTGCTGGTCTCATCACGCCGTACCTTCCGGGCAGGTGGAAGATCGTGCCCTGGGTCGTCGTCGCCCTGGTGATGGTGACGAGGGTGTACGTCGGCGCCCACAACCCCCTCGATGTCGTGTGTGGTGCCGCACTCGGCTTGGTCATCGCCGGCGTCATCAACCTGTTCTTGAGTCCCCGAGCCGGAGACGTGCGTCGGTGATGCTCGATGAGATCGCCACGCAGTCAGAAGAGATCCGGCACCGGATGTTCGAACGCCGCCTGCACGCACTGATCGCCGGAATCGCGTTGCTCGTCGCAGCGCTGGTGCTCGCGGTCATCGTCGCCCTCGATCCGGCTGGGTCGGCAGTGCAGGGCCTCGACGATCGATGGCTGGGATGGATGGTCGACCTGCGCACACCATGGCTGACCCGTCTCACCAAGAATGTCAGCACCATCGGCTCGGTCAAGGTGACACTGCCATTGCGCCTTCTCGTTTCGGCGGCCCTGATCTGGCATCGGCGTTGGTTGCAGTTCGGCGCGTTCGTCGGCGCTGTGATCACGTCCGAACTGTGCATCGGTCCGCTGAAAGCGCTCATCGATCGACCCCGCCCACCGAATCCTCTCATCGGCACGAGTGCAGCATCGTTCCCGTCCGGCCATGCCATCTCCGGTGCCGTCACCGCCTTCGGCTTGGTCGTGGTGCTCTGGCCGGCGTCACCACGGCGATTGATGGCGATCGGCGTTGCTGCCGCCTTCGCCGGAATCATGGCCATCAGCCGCACCTATCTCGCCGCGCACTGGTTGACCGACACGATCGCCGGCGCCTGCATCGGCACGGGGCTGGCGTTGGTGTGGCCGGCGGCTCTGGAGATGGCTCGCGAACATCATTGGCGTCGGAACTCTGGCGCAACCTCGGCATTCTCGAATGAACCTGTGTTACCAAACGCTCTACTGCCAAAATCGGTATTGGAGGACCGCCTGTGAGGTCGAGCTCGCGTTATCGACACGCTGGCGACGCGATTCGCTTCATCGGGAGCGTCCTCCTGCTGCTCGTCGTGCTGGTCATCACGGCCATCACGAACGATCGCCTGCTCGGCCCCGATGCTGCAACGGTGCGCGGTGTCACCCCCAGCACATCCGCGGGCCGGCTGTTGGTCGGTTTGGTGCAGCTCGTGGTGGTCGTCGTGACTGTTGCGGTCCTGTTCGCGGTACTGCGCCGTCGTCGCTATCGCTTGCTCGGCAGCCTGGTGTTGGCCGGCGCCGTCGCAGCACTGCTGACAAAGGGCATCCAACTGCTTCTTCGACCGTGAAGCTCCCGCCGCGCTCATGGCCAACGTGGCACGCGGCGGATGGTTCGCCAGCGCTGCCTTCCCGAGCCCGCTCGTGCTGGCCGCCGCCGTGGCGGTGGTGGTCATCGTCACCCGGTGGTTCACCGTGTCCTGGAAACGCGCCACCTGGATCGCGTCTGGGCATCCTTGCCCGCGGCGAGGCTGATCTCCGGAACGGTTCTGCCCATGGAGGTCGTTCTCGCCTTTGCTGTCGGAGCCACCGTTGGCACTGGGCTGCTCGTGGCGTTCGGCGCACCGGATCTGCGCCCCGGGCCCGACCAGGTTGCCGCTGCGTTGCAGGCCGGGGGTTTCCCTGTCGTATCGGCCGAGCTCGCATCAACCGACGGCAAGGGCTCGCGCCCGTTCGTGGTGGCAAATGCCGAGGGCCGGCGATTCTTCGTCAAGGTCCTCGGGCAGGACCAGCGCGACGCCGATCTGCTCTATCGCGCGTACCGCTCGATTCGTCTCCGGGACGTCGGCGACGTACGGCCTGCGGCGTCGCTGAAGCAAGCCGTCGAACATCAGGCGCTGGTCGGTCTGATGGCCGAGCGAGCCGACGTGCACGTGCCGTCGGTCCGACGGATCGTTGCCGGACCCGACGAGTCGGTGATGTTGGTGATGGACTTCGTCGACGGGTCGTCGCTTGCAGATCTCACCGACGACGAGTTGACGGATGCATTGTTGCGGCAACTCTGGCGCGAGGTCGACCACCTGCATCGTGCCGGCATCGCTCACCGCTCGTTGCGGACGGCCAACGTCATGATCGACCACGAGCCCCGACCGTGGATCGTCGACTTCAGCTTCTCCGAGGTTGGCGCCAATTCACGCGCCCTCGAGCTCGACGTCGCCGAGTTGCTCGCGTCACTGGCGGCCAAGGTCGGTCCGGAGCGAGCAGTCGACAGTGCTCTTCCCGAGATCGGCGCGCCGGCGCTCGCCATGGCGGTTCCTCTTCTGCAACCGCTGGCACTGTCGGCAGCAACTCGTCGGGTCATCGCGGGGCGACGCGGGCGTCGAGGCGAGCGGCGACAAGTTGCTGGCGCGCATCCGCGCCGCAGCCGCAGCCGCCTCGGGCACATCGCCCGACCAGCTCGAGCTCGCGCCGATCCGGCGCGTACGAGCTCGGACCTTGATCATGATCGCCCTCGCCGCAGGAGCGTTCTACTTCATCCTGCCGCAACTCGCACAGGTCGGCGACAGCTTCAAGGCGTTCCAGTCGGCGCACTGGGGATGGGTTCCCGTCATCATCTTCATGTCATTCCTGACGTACGTCGCGAGCGCGTTCGGGCATGATCGGCACGGTCCCGGAGCACATACCGTTCGGTCCGATCATTTCGGTGCAGCTCGCTTCGTCGTTCGTCAACCGGGTGACACCCGCCAACGTCGGTGGTATGGCCGCCAACGTTCGCTTTCTGCAGACGCAACGGTGTCGAGCCGGCGTCGGCAGTCGCAGCGGTCGCACTCAACAGCGTCGTCGGCGGCATCGTCCACGTCCTGCTGATCATCGTCTTCTTCGTGTGGTCCGGGAGCGATCTCGAGTAAGGCCTTTGCTCTACCTTCGGGGAGCAAGCTGCTGCTCATCCTCGCCGTGGTTCTGGCGGCCCTCGGCATCCTCATCGTCACTCGTTGGGGCCGCAAGACCGTGTTGCGCCCGTTGGTCAAGGGCCTTCGCTCGGCAGGCTCGAACCTTGCCAGCGTCGCCAAACGAGCCAGGCAAGCTCGCCATGCTGTTCGGTGGCTCGATGGGAGTGACGCTGGCATACGTCGGCGCGCTCGCCGCGGCCATCAACGCGTTCGGCGGCGGGGTACCCATCGCCAAGATCGGAGCTGTCTACCTGGCGGCTTCTGCGCTGGCCGCGGCAACGCCGACGCCCGGTGGTCTCGGTGCGATCGAGGCCGCGCTCGTGGCCGGGCTCACGGGCGTGGGGATGGCTTCAGGTCCTGCCGTCTCGACGGTGCTCACCTATCGATTGGCGACGTACTGGCTGCCGGTGCTCCCGGGTTGGGGCGCGTGGTGGTTCCTGCAGCGCAAGGAGTACCTGTGAACGTTCGGCGCGTCGTCGCCGTGGCCAGTCCCATCGCATTCCTCGTCCTTGCCCGACGTGCACGGCTGGGCAAAGTCAGTGCAGGTGAAGAGCAGGTCTTTCGCTTCATCAACAAGCACCGCCCGGAGTTGCATCGCCCCGCTTGGGTGGTGATGCAAGCGGGAAGCCTGGGGGCCGTTCCCGTCACTGCCGCTCTGGCGTTGCCGAAGAACCGAGCTGCAGCGCTCGCACTGGCGATCGACGGGACTGCGGTGTGGGCGCTGTGCAAGCTCGTCAAGCGTGTCGTCAAACGCGGTCGGCCCGCCGACGTGCTCGCCGACGTGTTGGTCACCGGCAACCAGCAGAGCGGTCGGGGATTCCCGTCCGGGCACGCAGCGGTCGCGACCACGCTGACCGTCATCGCTGCCCGCTTGCTCCCGCGACGGGCGTCGCGACTCGTCTGGGTGGTGCCGGTGCTCGTCGGGACGGGACGGCAGTTCGTCGGCGCCCACCTGCCGCTCGACGTCGTCGGGCGGCGCAGCGCTCGGCATGACGGCCGGGAACCTGGCCAACTTCGCGCTCGATGTCGATCTAGTCCCAGCGGAACAGGCGAGCCGCTGCGGCGGGCGCCACGATCGCCCAGATGGCGAGCACGACCCACGAACGTGTCGGCTGCGTGCCCGCACTGCCGAGGGCGTCGCGCAGCAGGTCGGCGAGCGCGCCCGACGGCAAGGCGTGGGCAACGGAACGAACCGGCGTCGGGAAGCTTTGCGAAGGGGATGACCATCCCGCCGAGGAGCAGCAGGACGAGGTACAACCCGTTCTGCGCAGCAAGATTGATCTCACCGGGCAGCCTGCCGGCGAGCGTCAGGCCGATTCCTGCGAAGGCCACGGTGCCGATGACGACCCCGGCGACCGCGAGCAGCCAGTTGGGAGAACCGGGGTCCCAGCCGAGCGCGTAGGCAACGGGTATCAGCACCGCGAACTGCACGATCTCGACGGCGATCACCGATCCGATCTTGGCGGCGATCAAGCGTGGCCTTCCCAACGGTGTGGTGCCCAGACGCTTCAGCACGTGATAGCTCCGTTCGAAACCGGTGCCGATCCCGAGGCTGACCATGGCCGTGCTCATCGTGGCGAGGGCGAGGATCCCGGGCGCGAGGAAGTCGATCGGGTCCTTCGTGTCGGTCGGCAAGACGTCGACCAAGCTGAAGAACACAAGGAGCAGCACTGGGATCCCCAGTGTCAGCAGCAACTGCTCGCCGTTGCCGGCGACCCGACGAAGTTCGGCCCGCAGTTGAACGAGCAGCACCTTCACGGCTGATCACCACCGGTCAGTCGTCGGAACACGTCTTCCAGTCGTTGACCACCGGCACGCAGATCGTGCAGAGGATGACCTGCCTTCGGCCAGCCATTCGCCGAGTTGCGCCATCAGCCGCGGCTGCGGCGGTGCGTCGATCACGTACTCGTCGTGACCGACCCTTGCGGCGATGATCCCCGTTGCGGATGCAAGTGCTCGAAGATCGAGCTCAGGGTCGCTGCGGAAGCGGATCTCGTCGTGACCCTTGCGCAGCTCTGCCAACGTCCCGTCGGCGATCAGTACGCCTCGATCGATGATCACCATGCGGTCGGCGAGCCGCTCGGCCTCGTCGAGCTCGTGGGTCGCCAGCACCACAGCGCACCCGTTGGACGCGAGATCTCGGATGATGCCGCGGATGGCGTCGCGCCCGATGATGTCGACCCCCGAAGTCGGTTCGTCGAGAAACGCCACGTCTGGCTTCGCAGCGAGCGCGAGTGCCAACGACACACGTTGCTTCTCGCCCCCCGATAGGCGCCGCCACGTCGCATCGCGTCTCGAGGTCAGCCCCACCGCATCGACCAGCGCAGCAGCATCCGCGCCGTTGTCGTACAGCGACGCATAGTGCTGGACCGTTTCCAACACCTTGGCAGCTGGGTAGACGCCACCTTCTTGCAGCATCACGCCCATTCGCTTGCTGAGCTGACGTTGTTGTGTCAAGGGATCGAGCCCGAGCACGGTCACCTTGCCCGCCGTGGCCTTGCGATAGCCCTCGCAGACCTCGATCGTCGAGGTCTTGCCGGCGCCGTTGGGGCCGAGCACCGTGGTCACCTCGCCGGCGTTGGCGGTGAACGAAATCCCGTCGACCGCCAACAGGTCACCATGGCGAACCGTCAGCCGATCGACCTCCACCGCAGTCACAGCGTGCGACCCTAGGCGACCGTTCCGCCGAATTCGCGATCAAGTCGTGGTGTCATTGAACCGATCACTGGGGCATGGCGCGGTTCTCCGTGGTGGTGCCGGCTCTCGACGAGCAGGCCGATCTGGGACGCTGCTTGCGCGCCATCGCTCGAGCCGCGCAAGCGATCCGCACCGAGACAGAGGTGGTCGTCGTCGTGCTCGACAGCGAGTCCCCCAACGCTCGCCTCGCAGCCGCCGCAGGCGCAAGCGTCATCCAGATCGCTCGACGCAACATCAACGTGGCCCGCAACATTGGAGCCATGCTGACGACGGCCCAGATACTCGTGACGATCGATGCCGACCGAGTGATGTCGTCGGTGACGTTTGCGGAGATCGAGCGACTCTTGGCGACCGGCTGCTACGTGGGCGGCGGCGCGATCCAGAATCCCGAGCGTCATTCACTGGCGATCGACGTGGCAATGGCGCTGACCCGACTGATCACGTTCCTGAACGGTCTCGGCGGCGGGATGTACTGGTGCCGCCGCGACGACTTCGATGCGGTCGGAGGGTTCGACGAACGAGTCGCCACCGTCGACGACTTCGACTTCGCGCGGCGCCTGCGAACCCACGGTCTCCGCAGCGGGCGCAGGTTCGTGAACCTTCGGCAAGCACGGGTAACGGCATCGTGCCGGGGCGGCGTTGCCGGACGATTCTCCTACGCCCTCACGCGCTGACCGCCAGTAACCTCTCCGATCTGTGATCGATGTCCGTTTGTTGCGCACTGACCCCGATGCAGTTCGTGCCGCACTGTCCAGGCGTGGCCAGCCCGATGTGATCGACCAGCTCGATCGAGCGATCGCGTTCGACGCGCTGTCCCGCGACATCGTCGCCAAGCGGGATGCAATTCGGGCAGAGGTCAACGACTTGTCGAAGGCTGTTGGTGAACTGCGTCGCAACGGTGACACGCATGGTGCCGAGGAGTTGCAGCTGCGCAGCCGCGCGCTCGGCGATCACGAGCGGGTCCTGGCGAACGAGTTCGATGTCGTCCAGGGCGACCTGCGCGACGTGCTGCTTGCGCATTCCCAACTTGCCCGCACCCCGATGCGCCCGACGGGGCCGACGAGACCGACAACCCGCTCGTGAAGGGACCGGTCGATCTGCCGACCGAGTTTCCTTCGCATCGGCGCGTTCCTCACTGGGAGACCGGCACGGCGCTCGGCATCCTCGACAACGAACGCGCCACCAAGATCAGCGGGGCGATGTTCACCATGCTGCGTGGTGGCGGTGCTGCGCTCGCGCGGGCACTGTGCCAGTACGCGCTGGATCGCAACGTCGATGCGTTCGAAGAGATTCGCCCCCCGACGCTGGTCACGACGGCGACCCTTACTGCCACGGGGCAGCTCCCGAAGTTCGCCGACGATGCGTACTGCATCGAGCGCGACGACCTGTGGTGCATTCCCACCGCCGAGGTGCCGTTGACGTCGATCTATGCCGGCGAGATCGTCGATGCGGAGCTGAGTGCCGTTGCGCCTCATGGCCTACACGCCGTGCTATCGCCGCGAAGCCGGCTCGGCAGGTCGCGACACGCGCGGCATGTTGCGCGCTCACGAGTTCGACAAGGTCGAGATTCTCGCCGTGTCGACTCCCGAGCAAGCGCCCGATCTGCTGGTGGAGATGACCGGTCGTGCCGAGGCACTGATCGCCGGGCTCGGTCTGCCCTATCGCATCATCGAGATCTGCACCGGCGACATGGGTCAGAGCCACCACCGCAGCTTCGACATCGAGGTGTTCGCGCCGGGCAGCGACGCTTGGCTCGAGGTGTCGTCGATCTCGTGGTTCAGCGACTACCAGTCGCGGCGTGCCGACATCCGATATCGGGTCGCCGGCCAGAAAGGTACGCAGATCGCTCACACGCTCAACGGGTCGGCCCTCGCAGTTCCGCGTGTCTGGGCAGCGATCGTCGAGAACTATCGCGATACCGACGGCAGCGGTCGTCGTGCCCGACGTGCTGCATCCATACATGCGCGGGTGTCGAGCGGATCACGGGACGATGAGCGATCTCGCATCGCGGCGCGCCGACTACGAGTCGGCCGGGCTGGATGTCGGCGATGTCGATCCCAGCCCTCTCGTGCAGTGGCAGCAGTGGTACTCGCAGGCCACGGACGCCGGTTGTGTCGAGCCGCACGCCTTCGTGCTGTCGACGGTCGATGATGAAGGCTGGCCGCAGTCTCGCTACCTGCTGGCACGCGGTGCCGACGAGCGAGGGTTCTCGTTCTTCACCAACTACGAGTCGGCCAAGGCTGCTCAGCTGGTGGCAGAGCCTCGGGCGGCGATGCTCTTCACCTGGCTGCAACTGCACCGGCAGACGCGAGTGGTCGGAATCGTCGAGAGATTGCCCGAGGCCGAGAGCGACGCGTACTTCGCATCGCGACCACGGGGATCACAGCTCGGGGCATGGGCCTCGCCGCAATCCCAGGTGTTGCCCGACCGCGACTCGTTGGAAGAGCGCGTCGCTCAGTTCGAGCAGACCTTCGCCAACGTCGAAGACATTCCGCGCCCGGCCTATTGGGGCGGATGGCTGCTGCGTCCGGTGTCGTTCGAGTTCTGGCAGGGGCGGCCCAGTCGTTTACACGACCGGGTCCGCTATCGCCGCGCCGACACCGATGGCGAGGACAGCTGGGTCATCGAGCGGTTGGCTCCGTAGCCCACGACAACGCGGCGTCGACCAGACCATCGATCAGCGCGGCCATGGGCGGGACCATCTGTGAATGGTCCCAATCTGCCCAGATCGGGCTCGAGCCACGGATACGTGGGGGTAACTCGACCTGAACCCCCTGCCGCACCGGAAGGTTCACCGGATTGTCGGGGTGCATGCCGCGCAGGTCCTTGGGGATCCGGTCGAGCGCGGTGACGATCTCGTAGTCCGGCAAGCGTGGCCGAAGATGGTTGGCGACGTGATCCGCAAGATCCCGGTTCTGCCCGCCGAGCAGTAGCGACGTGAAGTGGTCGCGGCGGCCGAAACCGTGGATGGTGATCACGGTGTCGACGTGATCGATGAACGACTGCAATTGGGCCGACGAGTCGGGACTGACCTTGTGCGACGGGATGTGCCACTGCAGGTCCTCCGGCTGCAGCACGGCGTAGAAGCTGGATCCGCTCCGTTCGGCGGCGAGTGAGGCGATGACGTCGGTCTGCTCCTCCAGCGAACCACCGTGATACGCCATGAATCCGACCCGGCCGCGCAGCTCGCAGACCTCCTGCACGCCGGGCATGGCCAGCAGCTCGGCGAAGGGGTCGGTGGTGGTCACGACGCCGGCTCGTTGCGTTGCAGTGCGAGGGCGGTGACCACCGCAGCGACGATCACGACCACGCCGGTCCAGACGACGGCCGTCTGGTGGTCCTGGACGAAGTTGGCCAGCTTGTCGTTCCAGCTCGTTGCCTTGGCGACAACCCGGCCGCCGGTGCCGTCGGTGATGCTGCTGTACCAGTACCAACACAGGTACATGCCGGTGAGCACCAGCAGGATTCCGGCGAGCTGCTCGAACCAGACCATCCCGCGCCGCAGGACGCGAAGGAACGCGGTGTTCGCGAACGCCAAGGTCACGGTGAGGCCGGTGACGACCAGCGCCATTCCGATCCCGTACAGCGCGACAGCGGTGATACCCGTGCTGACGCCGTCGCTGCTGAAGCTGCCGAGCACTACGGAGCTGAACGGGGCGATGGTGCAACCGATCGAGGCGACTGCGTAGGCGAGCCCGAACACGTACATCGAGCGCACACTGCGGTCGCGTTCACCGACGTCGAGCTGCGGGGTGGTGAAGGGCAATCGATAGCCGAACAGCATCGCGATCCCGAGCAGGAGTAGTGCGAGACCGACGACCAGCGACACCCACTCGGCCTTCTCGACGAGCCAGTTCGTCGAGAGCTTGGTGATGGCGCCGATGATCACGAAGATGGACATGAACCCTGCCGACACGGCCAGGCTGACCTTGAGGGCGCGCAGCACTGATGCCGCGCTCGGCGCCGGGACGCAGGTTCTCCATGCCGAGGAAGTAGACGAGGTAGGTCGGCAGTAGCACGAAGCCGCAGGGATTGATCGACGCGAGCAGGCCGGCGGTGAACGATGTCGCCAAACGTGCGTCGAGTGCGATCACAGCAATGTCGTCCTGATCAGGTCTTCGAGCCTCTCAGCTGTCAGTTCGCCCGTCTGTTCCAGGATCGTCCCGCTCGCATCGATGAACAGCGTTTGCGGGAAGGCAGCGACACCGACCACCGATGTCAGTTCACCGTCCGGGTCGTACAGCAGCTCGTACTGCACCCCCTTGTCGCGCGCGAAGGCCTCTTCGGTGTCGGATGGCGGGAGAGTGTCGACGCCGACGAATCGCACTTGATCGCCGAGCTTGGTGTGCACGGCGGCGAACCCTGGCAGCTCCTTCTTGCATGGTGCGCACGTCGAGTACCAGAAGTTGACGACGAGTGGTCTCCCGACGAGATCCGCTGTGGGGAACGCGTCGCCCGAGCGAGTCTGGACGTTGACCGCAGGGAACGCCTCGCCCGTCACCGCGGCGTTGGTGCCGATGGACGGTGAGAGGTCGTCGCTCGACGTCAATGTGACGACGTCGTCCGAGTCGCCTCGGCTTGCTGCGATGGCGCTGAACGCGACCACGACGAGGGCTGCGACCGCCAGCGAGCCGAAGAGCAGGCGCTTGTTGACGCTCACGGGCTGAAGGCTACCGAGGGACCGCCCCCTGCCATCGTCGGGGGGATCCGATGGCAGGGGGCGCTCGGGCGCAGTCAGGGGGTCGCGCGAAGCGTTGCCCCGGACCGCCGATCAGCCCGCCGTGGGCGGCGGTGACTCGACGTGTTGCTGTCGTCAGGCAACCAGGTGCGGGGGGATGGGCACCTCGTCGATCACCGCCGCCGGGCGGGGGTTCTTGGGTGGTCGGCCGCGTGGCCGCTTGTTGACCACGATTCGACCGTTCTCGATGAGCTCGCCGCCCCACACACCCCACGGCTCAGCTCGCTCGATCGCGCCGCTGACGCAATCTACGGCAAGGGAGCACTTGCTGCAGATGGCCTTCGCGCGGGCGATGTTCAGCGGGATGTCCGAGAAGAACAGGTGCGTGAGGGTGCCGTGTCCGTCGGCGCAGCGCGGCCGGGGGCGCGCACCGCGACCGGCTCGACCAGTCCGGCGAACTCGTTGTCGATGTCGATGTCGTTGTCGGTGTGTCGGTTGATGTCGATTGCGTACATTTCGGTTCCTCTCGGACGAGTGGGAAGGCGGAAAAATCAGAAAGGCCGCCGGGATCGGATCCCGACGGCCTCGGAGCGGATGCTCTCGACGTAGTTCTCTACGTCGGTTGCTTCCCGAGGCGTCGGGCTGGGCGCTTGATCGCGGTCTCGTTCATGAAATTGCTGGTCATGTCGGACGACACTGCTGCACGCCACTGGTAGCCATGGACGAGCCCGAGGCACGGGCGCGCGCTTGCAGCTACCAATGCTGCTTGCGGTGCGAACGTGTTTCTCATGGATTCCATACCTTCCGTAATTCGTCGGCCGGGCACAGATCTGCCAAGCCGAGACATAGGCAACCAGATCTTCTTGGCTGCGTCAACTCATTTATTGTCACGTCATGTTCGAGATGGTGGGTCGGCCTGCTGACGGGCGGACCTACGTCGGACAGCGGCGCGTGCGGTTGGGCGACTGTTCACCGGGCGGCCGCCTACGGCTCGACGCGACCGCTCGATACCTGCAGGACCTCTCCGACGACGACACGCGCGACGCGGGCCTCGCCCAAATGACGTGGGTTGTGCGCCGAACGGTCATCGATGTGCACCAGTTCCCGACGTACCTCGAGTCGCTCGACATGGTCACGTGGTGCTCCGGTATCGGGTCGCGATGGGCCGAACGTCGCGTCGACATCGCCAGCTCGATCAGCGCGGCCACCCTCTGGGTCCATCTCGATGGTGAGACGCTTCGCCCGGCCACACCCCCAGCGGTGTTCGACGAGATCTTCTCGCCGAGCACCGGTGGCCGGACGGTGTCGTCCCGCCTGACACTCGATCCTGCGCCGCCTGATCTCGATCTGGTCCCGTGGCCCACACGTTTCACCGACTTCGACGTGATGAACCACATCAACAACGCGATCGCGTTCACGCTCGTCGAAGAAGTCCTGGCCGGCCGACGAGACCTCCGAGCGCCTCTGCGAGTCGAAGTCGAATACCGATCGTCGATCGATCGCGATGTCGCTCTCCGAATTGGTGGAATCGAGCGCGCCCGATGGACCACGAGTTGCAGCACAACACGACGGCTGGCTCGTCGACGATCAAGCCCGCTGCCCGATCGCCTTCCGAATCAGCCGTCCGCCGCGTTCCGGGCAGGCGGTCGACGCCGGGGTCGATGGTCGGCCGGCGTGGCACGGCCGGCGCCACAGCGCGTAGTGCCCGCCGCAGGGCCGGCGCCACAGTCCGCAGTGCCCGCCACAGGTCCCTCTCCCCTCGTGAACCGTCCGTGACGAAACAGCCCGAGCGTACTCCAGGCGCCAGCCCCTCGTGAATCGTCCGTGACGAAACAGCCCGACGTACTCCAGGCGCCAGCCCCTCGTGAATCGTCCGTGACGAAACAGCCCGACGTACTCCAGGCGCCAGCCCCTCGTGAATCGTCCGTGACGAAATGGCCCCCGACGCACCCCTGGGCAGCCCTTCGTGAATCGTCCGTGACGAAACTCCGTGAGCCCATTTCGTCACAGACGATTCGCGAGGGTGCCGCGACTGTGGGCTCGAGGCGGGCTCATATCGTCACTGACGATTCGCGAGGGCGCCGCGATGTGGGCTCGCGGGCCTCGTAACGTCACTGACGATTCACGAGGGAGTCTGAGGGCGGGGTCGCCCGTCCAGGTCCGGCGCCACTGGCGGGCCAATGAACACCGTCACGGACCCTGTCACACCCCCGCAGTAGAACGGGGTACATGCCTCGAATCGTCCACCCACGCCCGACGCATCGCGCATGTTCATGGTGCGCCTCCGAATTCCTCATCGTCCGCCGCCCGGGCCGACCCCGCCTGTATTGCAGACACGCCTGTCGCCAGAGGGCGTACGAACACCGTCACGGCTTCGAGCACCAACGCACGGTTCGGCCGCTGCCGGGCCAGGTCATCGGTGATTCGTGGTCGGGCTCCGGCTACGAGCGCGGCGGCTCGATCGCACCCTTCGGACGGACCCATGCACTGCGCACCAGCGTCAGGCCCGAAGGCCGGCGGCGCGAAACCTTGTGCGGGCTCTTGGCCCTACCCATCGCCGGCCAACACTTCACCGCCCTGCATCCTCGTGCTTGTTCCACCTGTACCGCGGTCAGCGACTCCAACCCGCTGAGATACGGCATCAGCGCATCGAACGAACTGGCCCGCTTGCGCTCACTGCTCGACGACATCGGCGAGAAGCGAGTCCCTCCGACGAGTGCGCTCAGCTGGATTCTGGCGAACTCTCCATAGGCGGTTCCGACCCCGGCTCGGCCAGCACGGGAGGAGGCGCAACAACCTGCGGCACGAACACATAGTCCCGGTAGAACTTCAACTCGGCGACGCTCTCCATCACATCGTCGAGCGCGCGGTGCGAGCCCGCCTTGCGAGGCCGGCCGCTGTTGAGCGCGGGGTACCAACGCTTGACCAGCTCCTTGACGGTGCTGACATCGACACTTCGGTAGTGCAGATACTCCTCGATCTCCGGCAGGTACGCGGCAAGGAACCGCCGATCCATGCCGATCGAGTTGCCGCACAGCGGAACCCGCCTCGCCTCCGTGACGTGTGTCTTGATGAACTGCAACGTCTGGGCGCCGGCGTCGGCCAAGGTCATCGTCGAGGCACGGATCTGTTCGAGCAGCCCGCTGCGCGTGTGCATGTCGATCACCACCGGGTCCATCTGTGCCAAGGCGTCATCGTCCTGGTGAACCACCAGATCCGGGCCCTCGGCGATGATGTTCAGGTCGTCGTCGGTGATCAGCGTGGCGATCTCGACGATCACGTGCCGGGACGGCTCGAGACCGGTCATCTCCAGATCCATCCACACCAACACCTCGCCAGACTACGCGTGTGCGTTACGGTCGCCCGCGATGGAGCGCGCCGACGCCACCGACGCCACGATCCCGGCCAAGCCCGCCGCCACGGTGATGTTGCTCGCGACACCGACGACGGCATCGAGGTCTTCATGCTCCGCCGCACAACTGCTGCCGCCTTCGCCGGCGGCATGTACGTCTTCCCCGGTGGCAAGGTCGAGCCGGCCGACGGCGAGGGCGACGTGGGCTACGTGATCGCGGCGATCCGGGAGTGCTTCGAGGAGGCGGGGATCCTGCTCGCGACCGACGGCGAACGGAGCCATGGTCAACGACGGTCACCCGGCGCTCGCACATCGCCAGGCGGTGTACGACGGCGATGTCGACCTGCGCGCACTGTGCGAAGAGCACCAACTCCGCCCTGCCGTCGACGATCTCGTGTGGGTCAGCCACTGGATCACGCCGGTCGAGGAATCGCCTCGTCGCTTCGACACCCGCTTCTTCATTGCCGTCGCCCCGCCCGATCAGACCTCGAAGCACGACGACAACGAGACGATCGCCAGCGCCTGGGTGAGGCCCAGCGATGCACTGCGTCGTCAAGCCGACGGCGAACTCGTGATGATGCCTCCGACGATCAAGAACCTGGAGTTCGTCGGTGCGCACGCCGATGCCGACTCGGCGATGCAGTCAGCCCGGCAACTGGGGCCGCCGACCGCGATCCTGCCGAGAATGCGCAGGGACGCCGGCGGACGAATTCGAGGCGTGTCGCTGCCGACCGACGACGACTACGCGGATTTGGGTCAGGCAGACCGGGGCTGATCGGCCGCGTCGAGCGCAGCAGCAACAAGCGACAACATCCGCGCCGAGCAGCCGGCCATGTTGATCGGCGGAGCAACCTCATCGATGATCTTGCGGGCGATCGCCCGGAACTCGGCTGCTGCCAGTCCAGTCCCATCGATCGACACCGGGCGGCCGGCGTCGCCGCCGGAAGCCACCGCAGGCTCGAGGGGGACGCGGCCGAGCAACTCGACCCCGATCTCGTCGGCCAGCACCTGACCTCCACCCTTGCCGAACAGCGCGTACTCGACGCCGTGCTCGCACGTGAACGACGACATGTTCTCGATCACGCCGCACACCCGCAGGAAGCTTCGTCGGGCCATGTCGGCGGCTCGCGCCGCGACCTTCTGCGCAGCGAGCGCCGGAGTGGTGACGATGAGCAGATCGGTGCGCGGCAGCATCCGCGCCAGCCCCATCTGCACGTCGCCGGTGCCGGGCGGCATGTCGATGAACAGGTAGTCGAGCTCGCCCCAGTGCACGTCGCGCAGGAACTGCTCGACCGCCTTGTTGAGCATCAGCCCCCGCCACATCAGCGCGGTGTCTTCCTCGACCAGGAAGCCGGTGCTGACGACCTTCAGCATCCCCCGACCCATCGGCAGCGTGCGCGGGATGATCATCGGCTTGTCGCGGCCCTCGACCGCCTGGGCCTCGAGCCGATCGTCGATTCCGAGCAGGCGCGGCACCGAGAAGCCCCAGATGTCGGCGTCGAGCACGCCGACCGTGAAGCCCTCGCGCGGCGATCGCGGCGGCGAGGTTGACGGTGACCGAGGACTTGCCGACGCCGCCCTTGCCGCTGGCGACGGCCAGGATCCGCGTCGACGGAGGGATCTCGGTGTCGGGTGCGTTCTCGCGGGCGTTCCAGCGCGCCTTGAGCATGACCTCGGTGCGTTCCTCGCTGGTCATCTCGCCCCAGTCGATCTTGACCTTGGTCACGCCCGGGTGCACGGCGACCCTGGTCTCGACGTCTTTCTTGATCTGGGCGCGCAGCGGGCAGCCGCCGATCGTGAGCTTGACGCCAACGGTGACGACGCCGTCGGCGGTCACGCTGACGGATGGGACCATGCCCAGCGTGACGATGTCGGCGCCCAGCTCGGGTCGATCACGGAACGCAGCAGCGTCGGTGACCGTTTCGACATCGGGTGGGCTGGGAATCACAACACCAATTCTACGGTTGTAGGTCGATACAATGACTTTCCAACCCCAGGAGGAGCCAGCACAGTGATCACGCTCACCGATACCGCCGCCATCAAGGTCAAGGAACTGCTCGAGGCCGAGGGCGACCGAGCTGGCACTTCGCGTCGCTGTGCGTCCCGGTGGATGCAGCGGGTTCTCCTACGAGATGTTCTTCGACGGCGACATCGCTGCCGACGACGAGAAGGCCACGTTCGGCACCGGACGCGACCGGTCAAGGTCGTGGTCGACCCGGCGTCGGCGCAGCTGCTCGAGGGCGCGACGCTCGACTACAAGGACGGGCTGAACCAGGCCGGGTTCAACATCACCAACCCCAACGCCAGCCGCACGTGCGGTTGCGGCTCCAGCTTCAGCTGACCGTTCAGACGAGGACGTCGAGCCGCTCGTCGAGCTCGCCCTGATCCCAGATCACGTCGATGTCGGTCCTGTACGCGTCCGTCCGTCGACGAGTAGAGCACGGGCTCGTAGTCCAGTCCGAGACGCCGACACGGCGGGCGCCACCTGGTGTCGCCGCATCGTCGGCGTAGACCTCGGCGTGCACGATCGCAACGGCGTCTCCGAGGCGGGCGTGGGCTGCTCGACCAGGAACTCGAGCCCCGGCGCGCACGTGCCGGTCTGGCAGTGCGCCGGCGTGCCGACCATGTAGGCGACCGGCTTGCCCGAGGCGAGCGCCTCGCGTCAGCGTCATGTCGTGGAACGGGCACGGGGCGGGTGTCAGCGGAGCAATACGGCTCGACGCCGCGGTGGTCGTCGACGGTCGGCGTGTCGAACGGCGGCAGCGTTGACCCGATGTACGGCACGGTGACCTCCTCGGGCGGCGATCGAACATGGAACGGAGCGCCGAATCCCGTCGTCGCCGTCGAGGCGCAGGGTGTAGATGCCCGGCTGGCTCGATCTGCACGTTGATCGCCCAGTACGGGATCACCAGGTCGGTCGCGTGAATCGGCGCACTGACCGTGGCGATCTGTCTGTCGCTGCTGTCGAGCACGCGCCCGTCGAGGACCGCTGGTCCCGTCGTGCAGCAGCGCTGTCCTTGTCGGCGAGCGAGATCGGCAGGCGCACGTTGCCGGGTACGAACGTGTTGCTCGGATACCGCTGGGCGACGTGAATCCGGTCGTGCCCGGATCGGGCTCGCAGCGTCATCGCCGAATGCCGGCGGCCGGCTTCGAGTCCTTGCCGCAGGCCGCCACGACGAGCGCTGCGCCGGCGCTCGGCGAGGAGATGGCGCCGCGTCATCCACATCGTGCGGGAGTCTATGAGTTGTGTCCTCGAAGTAGGACTCGCGCGTACGATGCGCACATGAGCAAACCCCTCGGCCCGTACACCCCCGTCGTTCGTGCTGGCGATTGGATCATCGTCAGCGGCCAGCTCGGGATGCAGGACGGCGCGTTGGTCGAGGGCGGCGTCGCCGCCCAGACCGCCAAGGCCGTCGAGAACCTGCGTGATCAGCTGGCCAGCGTCGGCGCATCGCTGACCGACATCGCCAAGACGCTGTGCTTCCTGACCGACATGGACACGTTCGCGACGTTCAACGAGGCGTACATCGCGGGGTTCGGCGACCACCGGCCGGCGCGCAGCACGATCGGCGTCGCCGCGCTGCCCGCGAGCGGGGCAGTGGAGATCGAGGCCTGGGCGTACAAGCCAGTAGGGTGACCCCGTGCCTGGCGCAATCGCAATCGTGCTCGTGCTCTTGCTCCTGCCGGTGCTGGTGTGCATGGGCAGCGTGGTCATTGCCTGGCGCTCGGCGAGGCACTGAACCGCGATTCCGAGGTTCGCCACGAGGGCAGCGAGTTGCTCGATCTCAACGTCTGACCATGCACCGTCACGACCGGTCGACCGAGGTGTTGACGCAGGCCGTCGTGCGCTACGCCGTCGAGCGGATGCGCATGGATCCGCCGCCGCTCGACAAGACCCGTCCCGCGTCCGAGCTCCGGGCAATGGTCGGTCAGACCGTGACGGCCACGGGCATCGGCGGCCTCGAGGCGCTGCGCATCTTCGCCGACGTGCTCGGCCCGGCGAGCATCTCGATCGACCACCCGCGGTTCTTGTCGTTCGTGCCGGCGGCGCCGACCGAGGCGTCGATCCTGTTCGATCTCGTCGTCGGTGCGTCGAGCATCTACGCCGGGTCGTGGCTCGAGGGCGGCGGCGCGGTCTTCGCCGAGAACGAGGCGTTGCGGTACATCGCCGACCTGGTCGGCATGCCCGAGACCGCCGGAGGCGTGTTCGTCACCGGTGGGACCGCCGGCAACCTCAGCGCGCTGATCGCCGCACGGTTCCGGTGGCGCCACAGGGCCGAGGGCGCCACGACCGCACACGTGGGCTGCTGCTGACGGGCAAGGGGGCTCACTCCAGCGTCGGCTCCGCCGCCAGGGCGATCGACGCCGACGTCGTGCGGCGTACCTGCCGACGAACACGGTCGGATGTGGGGCGCCGCACTGCGCGAGACGTTCGCCGGCCTGTCGGACGAGGACCGCGACCGCGTCTTCGCCATCGTCGCGACCGCGGGAACGACCAACGCCGGAGTGATCGACGACCTCGCCGGAGTCGCCGAGGTGTGCGCCGAGTCCGACGTGTGGATGCACGTCGACGGCGCCTACGGCGGTGCTGGCCTCGCCGCGCCGAGCGTGCGTGATCGCTACCGCGGCATCGAGCACGCCGACAGCTTCATCGTCGATCCGCACAAGTGGCTGTTCGCGCCGTTCGACTGCTGCGCGCTGTTGTATCGCGATCCCAACGTCGGTCGCGCCGCGCACACCCAGCACGCCGAGTACCTCGATGTGCTCCACGGCGGCGACGACGTCGGCCAGCAGGAGTGGAACCCCAGCGACTTCGCCCATCACCTGTCGCGCCGGGCCCGCGGCCTGCCGTTCTGGTTCAGCCTGGCGACCCACGGCACCGAGGCGTATTGCGACGCGATCGAAACCGCGCTGACCGTCACCCGTCAGGGTGCCCGGCTGATCGACGACAGTCCGCTACCTCGAACTGATCATGGAGCCAGAGCTCAGCATCTTGTTGTTCCGCCGCACCGGATGGAACGCCGACGACTACCAGGCGTGGAGCGACCGCATGCTCGACGAGGGGCTGGCTTTCGTGACGCCGACGTCGTGGAACGGTGAGGTGCTGTTGAGGTTGTGCGTCATCAACCCGCTCACATCCGTCGACGACCTTCGCCTCATCGTCGACTCCTTGGCCTGAGCCTGTGGCCGACCTGCTCGTCCGCAATGCACGGCTGTTGGCAACGATGGACGCCGAACGGCGCGAGCTTGCCGGCGGCTGGGTGGCCATCGACGGTGGGCTGATCAGCGCGGTCGGATCGTCCGCCGGAGGCCGTACCGGACGCCGCCGAGACGATCGATGCCGACGAGTGCCTGGTGACCCCTGGCCTCATCAACACCCACCACCACATGTTCCAGAACCTCACCAGGGCCTACCCGCCGATGACCGACAAGCCGCTCTTCGGTTGGCTGCAGTCGCTGTACCCGCTGTGGCGCGCCATCGACACCGAGGCCGTGTACGCCAGTGCCTTCGTGGGTCTGGCCGAGCTGGCCCTCGGAGGCTGCACGACATCGAGCGACCACCTGTATCTGCACCCCCGCAACTCGGGTGACCTGCTGTCGGCGGAGATCGCCGCAGCCACGGAGATCGGCATGCGTTTCCACCCCACCCGCGGCTCGATGTCGCTGAGCCAGAAGGACGGCGGACTGCCGCCCGACGATGTGGTCGCCGACGACGACGAGATCCTCGCGGCGTGCGAAGAGGCCGTCGCCCGCCATCACGATCGGGCCCACGGCGCAATGGTGCGCATCGCCCTGGCTCCCTGCAGCCCGTTCACCGTGACCGAGGAGTTGATGGTGCGCTCGGCCGAGCTGGCCGAGCGCCTCGACGTTCGCCTGCACACCCACTTCGCCGAGAACGCGGAGGACGATGCCTTCTCGCTCAGCCGGTTCGGTTGCCGGCCGATGGAGTACCTCGAGCGGACCGGGTGGTGTCAGGACCGCACATGGGTGGCCCACTGCGTGATGCCGAACGACGACGAGATCGCGCGGCTGGGCGCCGCAGGTGTCGGTGTTGCCCATTGCCCCAGCAGCAACATGATCCTGTCGTCGGGCATCGCGCCGATCGTCCAGTTGCGCGCTGCGGGCGTGCCGGTCGGCCTGGGTGTCGACGGTTCGTCGTCGGCCGACAGCGCGTCGCTGTGGCTCGAGGCTCGCCAGGCGATGCTGCTTGCAAAGCTGCGCAATGGCGCGCAAGCCGGCACGGCGCGCATGGCGCTGGAGTGCGCCACGTCGTGGCGGCGCAGCGTGTCTCGGCCGCCTCGGTGAGATCGGGGTCATCGCAGCCGGGGCGCGTCGCCGACCTCGCTGTGTGGCGTCTGAGCGGGCCGCCGTTCGCCGGGGCGGTCGCCGACCCGGTCGAGGCGTGGCTGCGTTGCGGCCCCGTGGCGGCATGGCACACGATCGTGAACGGACGGTTCGTCGTCCGCGACGGCAGCGTCGTGCACAACGATCTGCCACATGTGTTGCGCGACGCACGCGGAGCATGCGGCGCGAATCCAACGTCTCGCCAGCTGATGCCACAAGTGCTGCAAGCCTTCCTCGTTGCGTTCGGTGTTGTGTTCCTCGCGGAGCTGCCCGACAAGACGATGTTCGCGACGATCGTCCTGTCGACCCGCTATCGCCGTCCGATCGCCGTTGTACTGGGGGTGACGCTGGCCATGGCCGTGCACTCGGTGCTGGCCGTCGCCGTCGGGGAGGCGCTGCGACGCCTGCCGCGCACCCCGACGCAACTGGGCGTCGCCGCCTTGTTCGTCGTGGGTGGACTGCTCCTGCTTCGCGATGACAGCGACGACGACGACGAGGTTCGCGACGTTCCCGTTCACAGCGCGTGGGGCGTCGTTGGCCGCTCGGCGCTGATCATCGGGATCGCCGAGTTCGGCGACTTCACCCAGCTGGCAACGATCGGCATCGTTGCGGATCGCGGATACGCCGTTGCGGTCGCTGCGGGTTCCTTGGCCGCCCACTTCGTCGTCGCCGTCGTGGCCGTTCTTGCTGGTAGATGGCTCGAACGCCGGCTTCCGGTGCGCACGGTGCAGCGCGCAGCCGGGTTCCTTTTCATGGTGTTCGGTGTGCTGACGGCGATCTCGGCGATCCGTGGTTGACGCAAATTATGGTGGTTGATCCGCCAGACTGGTGGCATGCGGATCAGTCGGAGAGCTCTGTTGCGCGCCGGCGCGTCGACTGGATTGCTTGCAGTCATCGCGGCGTGCGGCGACAGCGGCGTGCGCTCCTCGGCCTCCGAGAAGAACGGCACCGTTGCTGAGCCGGTGAAACCAACGGGCGTCGGAAAGCTTCCCGCTCCACGAGGTCACCCCCACCAAGTTCGCGATGGTCGGCGACTCCATCACGAAGGCGTCGTCGAAGACGCTCACAGAGGTCCTCGCCAATCAAGGGTTCACCGACATCACGATCGAGGCCGAGGTCAGCCGGCGCATCACGGTGGGTGACGGTAAGCGCGAGCCGTTGTCGGGAGTCAAGACGTTGTTCACCATGATCTCCGACGGTGTCGATCCGGACGTCTGGGGAATCGCGATGGGAACCAACGATGTCGGCAAGTACAAGACCGCCGACGAGTACGCCGACCTGATCGATCAGATGATGTCCGTGCCCGACGTCGAGGTTCCGATGGTGTGGGTCGACGTGTACAACCCGAACCAGCTCGCCGGCACGAAGCTGTTCAACGAGGTGCTGCGTGAGCGCGCAGAGGTGCGAGGCAACACCACGGTGCTGTCATGGTTCGATCTGGCGTCGGATCCCCAGGAGAAGATCCTGCGCACCGACCACATCCACCCCAACGCGAAGGGCACCCTCGTGTTCGCCGACCTGGTGTCGGCGGCGCTCGACTAGTTGTTCCTATGAGCCCCAGCGGCTCTGGCCGAAGCGGTAGCCGACCGAGCGCACCGTCTGGATGAGGTTGGCCTGCTCCTCGCCGAGCTTGGCGCGCAGGCGGCGGACGTGGACATCCACCGTACGGGCGCCGCCGTAGTACTCGTAGCCCCACACCCGCGACAGCAGGATCTCGCGGGTGAACACCTTGCCGGGGTTCTGGGCGAGGAACTTCAGCAGCTCGTACTCCATGTACGTGAGGTCCAACGGACGGCCCTCGATCGATGCCTGATATGTCTCGACGTTCAGCGCCAGCCCGCTGTATTCGACCGTCTCCGCCTTGGTCTGTGCGAACCCTTGGAACAGCAGGTGGCGAAGCCTCGCCTCGACCTCGACCGGGTGGAACGGCGTCAGGCAGAAGTCGTCGTACAGGTCGTCGCGCAGCTCCAACTCGTCTAGCTGGCCACCGGTGATCAGCAGCAAGAGCTTCGTCGGCTCGTCGCGCTTGCGCAGCGCGCGGCACATGGCCCAAGCACCTTCGGGGTCGACGTCGCAGGCAACAATCGCGCCTGCCCAGCCGTCTGGCGGCTCGTGACTGGTTGCGTCCTCCGCCGAGACGACGGCCTTCCATCGGTACCCGCCGAGGTCGAGCGTGCGAGCCAGATCTGGCGGCGGGGGTTCGGGGTAGACGGCGAGTTCAGTTCCATCACGGCAGCTACAGCGTCCTGAGGTATCGGTCGTGTTCGAAGGCACTGACGTGGGTCTTGTACGCCCGCCACTCGCTGCGCTTGTTGCGCAGGAACCATTCGAAGATGTGTTCGCCCAACGCCTCGTGCACCAGGGTCGACTGCTCCATCACCCTCAGCGAGTCGCTGAGCGATTGCGGCAGCTGATCGATGCCGAGCTTGTTGAGCTCTGCATCGCTCATCTCGAACAGGTTGCTGTCGGCCTCCGGCGGAAGTTCGTAGCCCTCGGTGATGCCGCGCATGCCGGCAGCGAGCATGCACGGCGAAAGCCAGGTAGGGGTTGCAGGCCGGGTCGGGCGAGCGGAACTCGATCCGGGTCGCGCTGGGATTGCCACGCTTGGCGACGGGCACGCGGATCAGGCCGCTGCGGTTGTTGCGTGCCCAGCTGACGTGCACCGGCGCCTCGAAGCCGGGCACCAGCCGCTTGTAGCTGTTGACGGTCTGGTTGGTGATGGCGGTGATCTCGGCTGCGTGGCGCAGCAGGCCGGCCATGAACTGCTTGGCGATCGGCGACAGGTTGTAGCCGTCGTCCACGTCGAATAGAACGCGTTCTCGTCGCCGTCGAACAGCGACAGGTGCGCGTGCATGCCGCTTCCCTGCACGCTCTCGAGCGGCTTGGGCATGAACGTGGCGTGCACGCCTTGGCTCGCTGCGACCTCTTTGACGACCAACCGGAACGTCATGATGCTGTCGGCCATCGTCAGCGCGTCGGTGTGGCGCAGGTCGATCTCGTGCTGGCTCGGTGCGTCCTCGTGGAAGCTGTACTCCACCGGGATGCTCATGGTCTCGAGCGTTCGGATGGTCTGCTTGCGCAACGAGCCGGCGACGTCGGTGGTGGTGAGGTCGAAGAACCCTCCCTCGTCGAGCGGCACGGGCGCCTGGCCCTTCTCCGGCGGCGCGAAGTAGAAGAACTCGATGTCGGGTGCGACGAAGAACGTGTAGCCGAGCTCGTGCGCTGCCTGGAGGTTGCGTCGCAGCACCTGCCGCGGATCACCCTGGAACGGCGTGCTGTCGAGGTTGTGGATGTCGCAGAAGACCCGGGCCTCGGTCGCCTTCGGGTCGCCCCACGGCAGCACCTCGAAGGTGTTGGCGTCGGGCATCGCCAGCACATCGCTCTCCTGGATGCGGCTGAAGCCGTCGATGGACGATCCGTCGAAGGTCATGCCGTCCTCGAGGGCGTTCTCCAGTTCGGCCGGGCTGATGGCGAAGCTCTTCAGGTTGCCGAGCACGTCGGTGAACCACAGGCGGACCAACCGCACCCCGCGTTCTTCGACGGTGTGCAGGACGTAGTCACGTTGCTGTTCGAGCATGTCGGTTTCTCTCTATTCGGCAAATCTAACTCGTAGAGGGGTTGGCCCCGCCCGAGGCGATTGATCATCAGCTACGCGCAAACGCTCTCGAGGATCAGACGCGTGACCGTGTAGGGATCGCTGTTGGCGTTGGGGCGGCGGTCCTCTGCGTAGCCCTTTCCGTCGCGGGCGACCTGCCACGGGATGCGGATGCTGGCGCCACGGTTCGACACGCCGTAGCTGAACTTGTCGTACGGTGCGGTCTCGTGGGCGCCGGTGAGCCGGCTCTGGATGTCGTCGCCATAACCCTTGATGTGGGCGTCGATGCGCTTGCCGATGGCCTTGCATGCCGCCTCGATCGCGGCGTATCCCTCGCGCATCGCCTGGGTGGAGAAGTTGGTGTGTGCACCGGCGCCGTTCCAGTCGCCCTTCACGGGCTTCGCGGCAAAGCTGATGATCACGTCGTAGTCCTCGGCGATGCGGTGGAGCAACCAGCGGGCGACATAGAGGTGGTCACTGACGGTCAGGGCGTCGGCGGCGCCGATCTGGAACTCCCACTGACCGGGCATGACCTCGGCGTTGGTGCCCTCGATCATCAGGCCGGCATCGAGGCACGCCTGCGTGTGCTCTTCGATGATCTCGCGGCCGATCACCCTGCCGGTACCGACGCCGCAGTAGTACGGGCCCTGCGGTTCGGGAAAGCCGTCCTTCGGGAATCCGAGCGGCGATCCGTCGGCCTTCAGCATCGTGTACTCCTGCTCGATGCCGTAGATCATCCCTGCCTTGGAGTACTTCTTGGCCACCTTCTCGCACACGGCACGGGTGTTGGTGGGGTGTGGCTTCATGTCGCTGGCGTTCAACACGTCGGCCAGCACCAGCACGTTGTCGCCACCACGGAGCGGATCGGGACACGAGAAAACCGGTCGGAGCACGCAGTCGCTGTGCTCCCCAGTCGCCTGATTGGTCGACGAACCATCGAATCCCCAGATGGGAAGCTCTTTTCCCTCGCCAACGATCTTGGTCTTCGAGCGCAGAAGCGGGGTGGGTGTAGTGCCATCGAGCCAGATGTATTCAGCTTGGTAAGCCACGAAGTTCCTTCGTTCTCGGGACCGCGAGCGCGCCGCGGTCGGGACGGGAAAATTGTGCCAGTCCCGCCGTTTCCGAGCCGTTGCCGAACTGTGAACGCTGTGTGAAGTTCGCCGAGATCAGCGGCCGTCTCAGATCGTGACTCGCTGCCCCTGATCGAACCCGTGAACGCGCTTGATGGCCTTGTAGCCATTGATCCTGGCCTCGGCCAGCCTGTCGGCGGCGACGTAGGAGGGCACCCCATCGGCTTTCGAGATCGAGAAGACCTCGTGCATGCGCTCGTAGATCATCGACACCTTCGCCATGCCGCGCTCCTTGTTGACGCCGCCCCACAAGCGGTCGGTGTCGAACACCGTGCCGCCGGCGTTGGCGATGTAATCGGGTGCGTACAGCACGCCACGATCGTGGAGTTGGTCACCGTGGCGTGGCTCGGCGAGTTGGTTGTTGGCCGACCCGCACACGATGGGCGCCTTCAGCACGGCGAGCGATTCGTCGTTCAACGTCGCCCCCAGAGCGCACGGGCAGTACACGTCCACGTCGGCAGCCACGACGTCGGCGGGGGCGATCGCCGTCGCCCCGTACGCGTCGACCATTGCGGCGACCTTCGCCGGGTCGATGTCGCTGACCAGCACCGTGGCGCCCTCGTCCACCAGGTACTGCACCATCGGCACGCCGACGGCACCGAGACCTTGCACGACCACGCGTTTGCCTCGGAGCGACGGTGATCCGGTGTGCTGTTCGATGCACGCCCTCATCGCCTGGAGCACCCCGAACGCGGTCGCGGGACCGATGGGACCGGCACCACCGGCTGACTCGGGCAGTGTGATCACGTTGCGCGTCTCGACGCGCATGTGGTCCATGTCCTGCAGGGTCGTGCCCACGTCCTCGCCGGTGAGGTACTCGCCGCCGAGAGAATCGATGAACCGTCCGAGCGCCCTGAACAGCATCTCGCGACCCTCCTGGCGCTTCGGATCGCCGATCACGACGATCTTGCCTCCGCCCAGGTTGATGCCCGCTGCTGCGTACTTGTACGTCATGCCTTTGCTGAGCCGCAGGGCGTCCTCCATGGCCGCAAGGTCGTCGTCGTACGTCCACATGCGGCACCCGCCGGCGGCGGGGCCAAGCACGGTCGAGTGGATGGCCAACACCGCGCGCAGGCCGACCTCCTCGTTCTGGAAGCACAGCAACTTCTCGTGGCCGTTGGAGGCCATGTAGTCGAAGATCTCGGTCTTTTCCATCAGCGTCCGGTCTTCATCGAATGGTCCAACCGCCGTCGACCATCAAGACCTCGCCGGTGACGTACGACGAAGCGTCCGACACCAGGAACACCACTGGCCCGACGAGCTCGTCCGGCCGGCCACGACGGGCGAGCGGCGTCAGGTCGCGAACTGCTTGCTCCTTGGCCTCGTCGTGCTCGCCCGCCGCGCCGGGCATGAACACTTCCATGTAGGCGGGCGAGAACGCGTTGACCCGAATGCCGTGCGGCGCCCACTCGAGTGCCAGCGACCTGGTCAGCATGTTGACCCCGCCTTTGGAGATGTTGTACGCCGAGATGTTCTTCACGGCCACGTCACCGCAGATGGACGAGTTGCTGGCGATTGCGCCGCCTCCGTTCGCGATCATGACCTTGGCGACAGCCTGGGCGAAGAAGAAATAGGCCTTCAGATTGACGTCGAGTACGAAGTCGAAATCGGCCTCGGTGTAGTCGATGGCGGGCGCGGCAGCATCGACGCCGGCGTTGTTGATGAGGATGTCGATCCGACCGAAATCGGACGCGACCTCCGACACGACCCGGTCGATCTCGGCCGTCTGCGATGCGTCGCCGGGGACGACCAGGCATTCGCGCCCGGCGCCACGGACCGCCTTCGCGGTCTCATCCAACTCGGCGACGGTGCGACTGGTCACCGCGACATCGGCGCCGTGTTCGGCAAGGCCGATCGCGATGGCTCGACCGAGCCCGCGTCCGCCGCCGGTGACAAGTGCTTTCCTACCCGTGAGATCGAAGAGGGCTGACATCACACCGGATGCTACGCATCGGGGGAACTGTCCGACCGAAACGAAACGTCCAACCTCACATGAATCGACGTGCATTTCTCTCCGCCGTGATGGCGACACCCCTCCTCGCCGCGCTTGCCGCCTGTGGTGATCCCGACCAGGAAGCAGCCACTACGAATCCGACCACGCCGAGCACCACTCCGGGCACCACACCGACCGGGGTGGGGATCACTCATCCGACCGGCGCAGATGACGTCGTGTTGAAGGTGACGTACGAAGGCGGTTTCGTGCCGGCCGGGTTCTTCTTCGTCAACACCCCGGCGCTGCTCGTCAGTGGTGATGGACGTGTGTTCACGCAGGGGGCAGTCCCAGCGATCTTCCCCGGACCGTTGCTGCCGACCGTGCTCGTGCGCACGATCTCCGAGGATGGGCTGCAGGCGTTGCTCGCCCTCGTCCAGAAGGCCGGTCTCTTCGCGAAGATTCCTGACTACTCCGGCGGCGACAACGTCGCCGACGCCCCGAGCACCGTGCTGGCGATCAACGCCAACGGCGGCACGTTCGTGCACAGCGCGTACGCGCTCGGCCTCGATACTCCGGAGAGCCCTGCGCGACAGACGTTGCTCGATGTGACAACCGCTCTCGGCGACATCGAGACGGCTGCCGGCGTTTCGAACCTCGGCACCGACGAGCCGTTTGTGGCGTCCGCCTATCGGCTGCAGGCGCACGCGGTTGACCCCACCGAGACCTCGACCCAGGACCCGGCTCCGACCGTCATCGATTGGCCCGCAGCGTCAGGAATCTCCCTGGTCACAGCGACGGAATGCGCCCGAGTCGCCGCCTCCGCCGTCGGCTCGCTGTTCACCGACGCCACACAGAACACCTACTTCAAAGAGGGTGACATCGTGTATCAAGTCTCCGTCGCAGGGGTCCTGCCGGGGGATCCCGCTTGCTGAGCTGAGCGTGTTACGTTCGTGATCGGGCGCGAGTCGAAGGGTCTCGATATGCGAAAGTGCGCAGCAGTCGCGTTGCTGATCACAGCAGTCGTCGTACCGGTGGTCAACGTCGAAGCACCGACGGTTTCAGCAGCAACGGTCCCTGGCGGGTTCTTCGACTCGCCGGTGGCGTCGCTGAGTGCCTCCACCGGGATCGTCGGAATGCCCGATGGCACGGTGATGGTGCTGGAGCAGAAGGGATCGGTGCGGTTGATCCGCGGTGACGCGTTGCTACCCACGCCGGCCCTCACCCTTGCGCTCTCCGGCTGCAACGGCGGCGAGCGCGGACTGCTGGGTGTTGCGCTCGACCCCAACTTCAAGGCCAATGGCTACGTGTACCTGTACTTCACCAGGCCGAGCCCTGCTTCTCCCGGTGGCTGTGTCAATCGCGTCAGCCGTTTCACGATGTCGGGCGACGCCATCGACCCCGACAGCGAGATCGTGCTGGTCGACAACATCTCGTCGAAGGCAGGGAATCACAACGGCGGCGATGTCGAGATCGGCGCCGACGGCTTCCTGTACATCTCGGTGGGCGATGCAGGCTCCGACCCGCGCAACCGTTCCGGCGCTAATCCCGCGGCGCAGGATCTCAGCCTCCTCAACGGCAAGATCCTCCGAGTCGTGCCCTCGACAGGCGAGCCAGCGCCCGGCAACCCTCTGACTGGGGCGAACACCGCCAGTTGCCGGGTTCGCGGCAACCTGCCGTCGACCCCCACGACGGCCTGCCAGGAGCTGTACGCGTGGGGCTTGCGCAACCCGTTCAGATTCGCGTTCGATCCCAACACCGGTCCCGATCGGTTCTTCATCAACGACGTCGGGCAGGGCACCCACGAGGAGGTCGACCTCGGCGGAATCGGGCTCAACTATGGCTGGCCCATCCGCGAGGGTTTCTGCCCGACCGGCCAGAGCAAGCCATGTGCAGCCGCTGGCCCTGGGTTCACCGATCCGATCACCGATTATCCGCGTACGGTCGGCCAGGTCATCACCGCCGGCGCGTTCGTCCCCAACGGTCACTGGCCGGCCGAATACGACGGTGCGTATCTGTTCGCCGATGCCGGGAGCGGCAGCATGTTCCTGCGACGTTCGAGTGGCGCGATCGACTACACCACGCCGTTCGCAACAGGTGTCGAGGGCATCGCCGACATGGCCTTCGTCTCGACGGCCGACAGCATCGCGCTCTACTACTCGATGACGGGTGGCGAGGTCCGCAGGATCACGCGCGCAACGATTCCTTTCTCTGCCCCTGGGGCGTTGACGTTCGCCGCGGCTCCCAACGGAACGCGGGTGCTCGACACCCGTCTGCCGACATCCGGCGACAAGGTGGTACGGGCCGGCACGACGCGCTACGTGCCGATGGGCATCGACCCGGCCGTGACGAAGGCGGTGCTTGTCAACGTCGCGTTCGTCGCTCCGAGCACATCGGGATATCTCACGGCGTGGGCCGGGCGCAGTGGCCGTCCTCTGGCGTCGAACATCAACGCGTTCCCTGGGGAGGTGGTCGCCAACTCGGCCGTCGTGCCCGTCGATGGCAACGGCGGCATCCTCGTGTACGCGTTCGCCACCGCGCACGTCGTGATCGATGTGCTCGGCTACTTCAACGTCGCTCCCGGCGCGGCGAGCCCGGGGCGATTCGTTGCGGTACCACCCAACCGCATCGCCGATACCCGGGAACCGTTGTCGGCGAACAACCAATTCACTCGCGGTGTCGGCCCTGTGCTGCCCTACGTTCGGGTTCCTGTTGCCGCCCGAGCCAACCTGCCGGCGGCCGCGATGATGGATGCGGCCGTCCTGGTGGTCACTGCCGTGACGAACCCGGACAGCGGCGGTGGATTCCTCAGCGCGAGCCCCGGCGGCTCGCCGTACGCGGGCTCGTCGAACCTCAACACCAATGGTGCCGGTGACATACGGGCCAACCTCGTCGTCGTACCGCTCGGCACGGACGGCACGGTCGACCTGCATCTGCTCTCGGTGCCCCATGTGGTCGTCGATGTTGCCGGATACTTCACGTCGGCGGCTTCCCCTGTTGCGACAGCAGGACGCTTCCACGTGATCCAACCGTTCCGCGAGGTCGACACCCGTCTCAATGTCGGGTTCTCCCGCCTGCCGGGCGAGCAATCGCGCTCCATCGACCCTGTCAGCGTCCCCGCCAACGCGGCAGGCGATGGCGCACAACATCACGATCGTCGACAACGCGACACCGGGCTTCGTCACGCCGTATCCCGGTGGCACGTTGCCGGTGGTCAGTGCCGGCAACACCAGCGCTGCCGGGCAGATCCACGCGGTGCTGTCGTTCACCCAACTCAGCGCGCCCCCCGCGACGATGAGCTACTACACGCTGATGAACACCGACCTCGTGGTCGACACTCCCGGCTACTTCGAAGGCGGCTGATCGATAGCCTTGACGATGTGGCCAGCCTGAGAATTGCCCTCGCCCAACTGAATCCCACGGTCGGCGACCTCGACGGCAACGTCGCCAAGATCATCGCCGCATACGACCAGGCGGAGGCTGCCGGCTGCGACATCGTCGCCTTCACCGAACTGTCCGTCACCGGGTATCCGCCGGAGGATCTCGTCCTGAAGGCCGGGTTCGTCGCCGACAACCTCGAAGCGCTGTCCAAGGTGGCGGCGCACACCGGACGTTGCGCGGCGGTCGTCGGCTTCGTCGATGCGGATCGCGACATCTACAACGCGGCGGCGATGTGCGCGAACGGTCAGGTGTTGGGCACCTATCGCAAGCGACTGCTGCCGAACTACGCGGTGTTCGACGAAGCGCGATATTTCACGCCGGGTGATGCCAATGATCCGTACGAGTTGTACGTGATCGGCGGGGTCAAGGTCGGTATTTCAATTTGTGAAGACGTGTGGAGCCCTACTGGGCCACTGGCCGATCAGGCCGCCGGTGGTGCCGAGTTGAACATCAACATCAACGGATCGCCGTATCACTTCGGTAAGGCCCCAGAACGCGAGCGCATGCTGGCGACTCGCGCCGCCGATGCCAGTTGTGCGCTCGTGTACGTCAACCAGGCTTGCGGGCAGGACGAGTTGGTGTTCGACGGCGCCTCGATGGTGTTCGATGCCGACGGCAAGCTCGTGGCCCGTGCAGCACAGTTCGTCGAGGACCTGATGATCACCGAGGTCCACATCGAGCCCGTCTATCGCAAGCGGCTGCTCGACCCGCGTGGTCGGCGCACCGAGATCGAGATGCCCCTTGTTCACGTGTCCGACGCCTCACTCGGCCGCGATGTCGCGCGACACGTCGCCGGCACTGAGTCCCAAATTGCCCCGAGACTCGAGCCCGACGCGGAGCTGTACGAGGCCCTGGTGCTCGGCACCGGCGACTACGTGCGCAAGAACGGCTTCACCGATGTGGTCATCGGCCTGTCGGGCGGTATCGATTCCACGTTGGTGGCATGCATCGCCGTCGACGCCCTCGGCGCCGATCACGTACACGGCGTGTCGATGCCGTCGCGCTATTCCAGCGAAGGATCCAAGACCGACGCAGCCGACCTTGCACAGGCGCTCGGCATCGACTTTCGAACGATCCCCATCGAGCCGGCCTTCAGTGCCTATCTCGACATGACTCGTGAGGCGTTCGCCGGCAAGCCGGCGGATCTCACCGAGGAGAACCTCCAGAGTCGTGTCCGCGGTGCCACCTTGATGGCGTTGTCGAACAAGTTCGGATGGATGGTGCTGACCACCGGCAACAAGAGCGAGATGGCCGTCGGGTACTTCACGCTCTACGGCGACTCGGTCGGTGGGTACGCCGTCATCAAGGACGTGCTGAAGACCCGTGTCTACGACCTGTGCCGCTACTACAACCGGCGTGCGGGGCGCGAGGTGATCAACGAGAGCGTCATCACCAAGCCGCCGTCTGCCGAGCTGCGCCCCGACCAGCGCGACGACCAGAGCCTGCCGCCGTACGACGTGCTCGACCCCATCCTCGAGCTGTATGTCGAGGATGATCGCACAGCATCCGAGATCATCGAGCTCGGTCACGACGAGTCGATGGTTCGCCGAATCACCCGACTGGTCGACGTGATGGAGTACAAGCGTCGCCAATGCCCGCCGGGCGTGCGGGTCAGCGTGAAGGCCTTCGGCAAGGACCGCCGCCTGCCCATCACCAACGGCTACCGCGGCTGACCTGGGTTTCCTAGGCCCGCCGGGGTGCCGGCTGCCCGGTGCCCTGGGCCCCTCGTGAATCGTCAGTGACGATACGAGCCCCGATGCCGGGACCGATCTGGGTGCCAGTCTCGTACGAACGGCGCTGGGATTTGGTCGAGCGTGGCACCCAGATCCTGTGGACAGAGGGCTCATAACGTCACGGACGATTCAGAAGGGGGTCGCGATCGCCTAGGTGGGGTCGGCGCGCCGTGGTGTCGGAGGGGCCGACATGGAGATCGTCACGACCGCGACGACCGCGAGCCCGCCGGCGATTGCTGCCGGCCATCCGATCCCGTAGCTGGTGTAGAGGCGGGTCGCCGGCACTGACATCACTGCGCGACCGACCGTGTCGACACCGATGAGGAGGCCGAGGCCGCGAGCCGGTGAGCCAGGGATCAGCCCGGTGCCGAGGGAGATCGCGCTGACGACCGAGAACTCGAAGCCCAGCACGCCGACCGCGAGCAGCGCGACCCCCAGGATCAGATGGTGATGCCAGAGCGCCAAGCCGGCGCTGGCGGGGATCATCAGCGCGGCACCCATTGCTACCGAACGCCGCTTGCCCCACCCGTCGGTGAACCGCGCGACCGACAACGTGGCGACCAGCTCTGCAGCGCCCAGCAGGAAGGTCACGGCCGACAGGCCGGCCGGCGTCAAGCCAAACTCGTCTTCGAGCCAACTGCCGAACGTGACGATCAGGGTGTGACTGGCCGCGGTGATCGCGAACCCCGACAGCAGGACCAGCCAGCCACGCGAGATCAGCCGGCCCGTCGCCTTGACCAGGGCAGCGGTGCGATGCTCGTCGCTCGGCGAGTCGATGCGCCCGACCACGACGATGGCCATCACGATCATCGCTGCAGCGCCACTGAGGTACCCGACGCGCCAGTTGGAAGCGGCTGTGACCAGGCCCATGGTGCTGACGCCGACCAACAGCCCGAACGCCCACGAGACTTCGATCAGGCCCGTCACCCGTCCCCGGCGTTCGTACGGCACGTGCATCGCGATCCACGAGCCGATCCCCAGGTAGAACGTGGTGTTTCCCTGTCCGATCAACACCAGGGCAATGGCCAGCATGGCAACGCCCTGCGATGCCGCGGCGAGGCACGTGCCGATGATTGCAGCGCCCAGCCCGACCGCCACCGCACGGCGGGCACCGAGGCGGTCGACGATCCTCCCGATCACCGGTGAGGCCAATCCGAACAGCTCGGAGACGGCGATCGCCACCCCGATGTCCGCAAGCTCGACGTCGAGTCCCCGGGCAATTGTGGCGATGAAGGGACCGACGAAGCGGTAGCAGGCGTTGGAGGTCGTGCGCGCGACGGCGAAGGCCGTGAGATCTCGACGCACCTCCGGCGCGTACGAATCGTCCAACACCCGGCCAAGCACGACGTCCGACACTAACTGGATAGCCTGTGGAACCCGTGGCCCTGATCGTGCAGAAATACGGCGGCACATCCGTCGCCGACCCCGACCGCATGCGTGCCGTCGCCGAGAACGTCGCTTTCACCCGACGCCACGGGCACGATGTCGTGGTCGTGCCCAGCGCGATGGGCAAGACCACCGACAACCTCATCAAGCTGGCCAACGACGTGTCCAGCACGCAGCCCGGCCGCGAGATGGACATGCTGATCACCACCGGCGAACGGATCTCGATGTCGCTGCTCTGCATGGCGTTGGCCGACCTCGGTATCGAGGCCGTCAGCTTCACCGGCAGCCAGGCGGGGATCATCACCGATTCCGTGCACACCAAGGCCAAGATCCTCGAGGTCAAAGGAGATCGCGTGCGCGAGGGTTTGGCCGCCGGCAAGGTCTGCGTGGTCGCGGGATTCCAGGGCATCAGCATCGGCAAGGAGATCACTTCGCTGGGGCGTGGAGGCAGCGACACGACGGCGGTGGCGCTGGCGGCAGCGCTCGGCGCCGACAGTTGCGAGATCTACACCGACGTCACCGGTGTGTTCTCGGCCGACCCGCGCATCGTGCCTCAGGCTCGCAAGCTGACTCACGTCAACTTCGACGAGATGCTCGAGATGGCCGGTTCGGGCAGCAGAGTCCTGGCGCTGCGCAGCGTCGAGTTCGCCCGCAATCACAACGTTCCCGTCCACGTCCGCTCCGCCTTCACGTGGGAGCCGGGTACCTGGGTCACCGATCAGGAGCCAAGCATGGAAGATCCAATCATCTCCGGTGTCGTCACCGATACCAGCGAAGCGAAGGTGACTGTCATCTCGGTTCCCGACCGGCCCGGAATCTCGGCTGCGCTGTTCGAACCCTTGGCGGCCGCCAACGTCAACGTCGACATGATCGTGCAGAACACGTCGCAGGACGGCAAGACCGACATCAGCTTCACGATGCCGAAGGCCGACATGGCGACCGCCGAGTTGATCGTCAGCCGAGTCGCTGCCGAGATCGGCGCCTCGGGTGTCAATCACGATGCAGACATCGCCAAGATCAGCCTGGTGGGTGCCGGCATGAAGAGCAGCCCCGGCATCGCCGCCAAGATGTTCCGCACACTCGCCGACGAGTCGGTGAACATCGAGATGATCTCGACGTCGACCATTCGCATCAGCGTGGTCATCGCGTTCGCCGACCTCGAGCGCGCTGCTCGTGCGCTGCACACCGCGTTCGGTCTCGATTCCGGCCAGGCGTACTCGTCGCCATTGCCGGAGCGGAGGTAGCCAGCTCACCGATGCGACGCAATCACGTGCCGTGGAGGGCCGCGGGCACCAAGAGCGAGGCAAAGCACACCGCCGACGAGGTGGTGCGCGAGACCGGCTGGGTGTTCAACAACGTCACGGGTAGCCATCTCAACCTGGCAGAGTTCGTCGAGAGCGGCAACAACGAGACCCTCGCGTTTCTGACCGCATTCGGACTCGGTGACGATCCGCTCGCGTCGCAGACCCTTGTCGAGATCGGTTCGGGCATCGGTCGGATGACCGCAAGCTTCACCCGTCTGTTCGCCCGCGTGGTCGCCTGCGACCTCGACGCCGCCTTTCTCGAACGGTGCCGCGAGACAGTCGCCCAGTTCGGCCGCCCAGAGCGGCTGCAGACCAGTCCCGTCGCTGACGGTCGAACGATCGCCCTGCCCGACGACACGACAGATGTGGCGTTCAGTTACATCACGTTCCAGCACTGCCATCCTGATGATGCGCTGGCGTTGACGTCCGAGGCTATTCGGGTTGTGCGCCCCGGCGGACACGTCGTGCTGAACTACCGCACCTGGACCGGCAGCGACGCTGTGTTGTGGCCTGCCGGCAAGATCGTCCGCGCCCTGTGGCGAGTGCCCAAGTTGGGACCGTGCCATCTCGAGGCGTCGCTCGATGGCTCGTCTCGGCTGGCAAGCCAACCGCCTGTCGCCGACCGAGGTCATGGCGGCCGTTGGAGCGAGGCTGAGCGACGTGCAGATCGTCCGATCGCCGAAGCGGCGCAGCTTCGCGATCCCAGGTACTTCCGACGAGTCCTTCGAAGGTGTCAACCCCAGTCACTGGTGGCTCGTCGGCGCAGTCCGCTGACCCGTGTGCGATGAGAGATGAGCCGGTGCCTTCCGCACATCTCTCATCGCGCCGCTGACTCGACCGACGGAAATTCTCCTTCGCCGGAGAGGACGCGGCGTTAGCCTTTGGACCATGAAAATTGGTGTCGTGGGTGCAACCGGCCAGGTCGGCTCGGTCATGCGTCAAATCCTGGCTGAGCGCAACTTTCCCGTCTCGGAGATTCGGTACTTCGCCTCGGCCAGGTCGGCGGGAACCACGTTGGATTGGAAGGGCACGCAGATCACGGTCGAGGATGCCGCGACCGCCGATGCATCCGGCCTCGACATCGCCCTGTTCTCGTCGGGCGCCTCGTCATCGCGTGAGCTGGCGCCGAAGTTCGCCGCCGGTGGGGCGATGGTCATCGACAACTCGTCGGCATGGCGCATGGATCCCGATGTGCCGCTGATCGTCAGCGAGGTCAACCCCGGCGAGATCGCCAACGCTCGCAAGCGGATCATCGCCAACCCCAACTGCACCACCATGGCGGCGATGCCGGTGCTCAAGCCACTGCACGACGAAGCGGGTCTTGTCCGGATGATCGCAGCGACCTATCAGGCTGTCAGCGGCGCCGGGCTCTCGGGCGTCGACGAGCTCGACAAGCAAGCCCGCGAGGTGGTCGACAAGGCCCGCGAACTGACCCACGATGGTGCCGCCGTCACCTTCCCCGCACCCACCAAGTTCGCCAAGCCGATCGCCTTCAACGTCTTGCCGTACGCCGGCAAGTACGTCGACGACGGCTCGTTCGAGACCGACGAAGAGCAGAAGCTGCGCAACGAGACCCGCAAGATCCTGGCCATCCCGAACCTGCGAGTCAGCGGCACCTGCGTACGCGTACCCGTGTACACCGGTCACTCGCTCAGCATCAATGCCGAGTTCGAGCGGCCGATCAGCGTCGCTCGTGCACTCGAGATCCTTGGCGCAGCGCCGGGTGTGGCGCTCAGCGACATCCCGACGCCGCTCGAAGCAGCGGGTCAGGACGCGAGCTACGTCGGTCGCGTCCGCCAGGACACCACCATCGAGGGTGGACGCGCGGCTGGTGTTGTTCGTCAGCAACGACAACCTCCGCAAGGGCGCCGCCCTCAACGCCATCCAGATCGCCGAACTGCTGCTATAGCCCGAGTGGAGTGTTTCGAGGCACCCCGGTGGGCGTCAGACACTCCACTCGAATGAGACGCAACCACAGGGGATTGAGGCGCAGCGGGGGCAGCCGTCGGCATAACGCTGTGCGGCCTCATCGAGGTTCACGCCCAGCTGATTGGCCAACGATGTGAGCCACGCCAGCACGTCGCCGAACTCGTGCAACTGCTCATCGTGCGAACCCTTCCGCACCGCTTGGGCGAGCTCTCCGACCTCCTCCGCCAACCAGGCGACCGAACTGGGCACGCCACGCGCCCGGTCACGCTCGCCGAACGTTGCGTCGATCACGCGTTGGAAGGCATCGAGGTCCACGGCCGCGGAGGCTATCTGCTTGACAGTTACGCAAACGTTTGCGCTACGATGGCGATTCTCACCAGGAGGAACCATGCCAGGCCCAGGAAATGATCTCATCGATGAACTCGAAGTAGAAGCAGTCGCGCGCGTGCTGCGCAGCGGATACCTCGGTCGGTACGGTCCCGACGACGATCCCGCCTTCGGTGCAGAAGTGTTGACGCTCGAGCACAGCATCGCCGAACTAGTCGGCGTCGACCACGCGGTCGCCGTCAACTCCGGCACCAGTGCAATCTGGATCTTGCTCTCGGCGCTCGGCATCGGTCCGGGCGACGAGGTCATCGTGCCCGGCTTCACGTTCGTCGCATCGATGTCGTCCATCATCTACGCAGGTGCCACACCGGTGCTCGCCGAGATCGACGACACCTTCAACCTCGACCCGGTCGACGTCGAGGCTCGCATCACCAGCAAGACCAAGGCCATCCTCGCCGTGCACATGCTCGGGGCGGCGTGCGATCTCGATGCGCTCGGCGACATCGCCAGGCGCCACAACATCGTGCTGATCGAAGACGCCGCACAGGCATTCGGTGGTAGCTATCACGGCCGTCGGCTCGGCTCGATCGGTGTGGGCGGGGCGTACAGCTTCAACTTGTACAAGACCATCACCTGCGGCGACGGCGGCATGCTGGTCACCGACCTGCCCGATCTCTACGAGCGTTGCTTCGCGCTGCACGACCAGGGCCACCTTCCGCTCCGCCGCGGCACCGAGATCGGCAAGCGGCCGTTCCTTGGTCTCAACCTGCGGATGAACGAACTGTCCGCCGCAGTGTTGAACGTGCAACTCGGCAAGCTCGACCGCATCCTGTCGACCCTTCGTGGCAACCGGACGTCGTTCCAGAACGCCATCGAGTCGACGCCGGGCGTCGGCTTCCGGCGACTCGTCGACCCGATCGGCGACATCGCGACGCACCTCGTGGTGGTGCTGCCCGAAGCCTCGATGGCGGCGGCCGTGGCCCGCGATCTCGACACGAAGACGCTCGCTGACAGCGGCTGGCACGTCTACGCCAACATGGAGCATCTCCGCAGTCGGCGCATCGTCTCGGGCTTCGCGAGCGCAGTGGCCGACTACGTTGCCGAACCCGGTCTGCTTCCCAAGACCGATGCGTTGCTCGCCCGGTCGATCACCCTCGGCGTGGGCGTCGTCGACGCAGGTATCGGCTCGGCCTTCGGCATCAACGTGCGATCCACTGCGACCGACATCGAGAAGGCAGCCGATCGATTCCGCACGGCCGTTGAACATCATCTCGCCTGACGCATTGTGCTCGCCTGACAACTCGGGCGCGGCCAACACGGAGCACGCATGACGCCGCGACGGGTGACGCTCGTCGATCTGGCGGAGCGGGCGTCGGTGTCGGTCGCCACGGTCAGCCGCGCGCTCAGCGGCGACCCACAGATCAGCGAGGCGACCCAGACACGCGTTCGCCAGATTGCGGACGAGCTGAAGTACGTCCCCAACGCGACGGCCAGAAGCCTGGTCATGCAATCGAGCTCCACGTTCGGGCTCATGACGCCAGACGTGACCGATCCGATCCACGCGCAGGTTGTCACCGGGTTTCAACAGCAGGCAGCGGAGCGCAGGTATTCGGTTGTCCTGGCGAACGGATTTTGGGTTCCCGAGACCGAACGTCGGGCGCTGCGCGAGTTCGCGGCTCATCGCGTCGCTGCGGTCGCTGTGATGGGCAGCGTGCTTCCCCACGCCGAGGTCAAGCGGATCATGTCGCCGAGCCCTGTGCTGTTCATCGGCTCCGAGCATGTGCCGAGCAACGGCGCGGATCTGGATGTGTCGCGTGGCTGTCTGCGTCCCGATGATCGTGACGGCATGCGGCAGGTCGTCGAGCACCTGATCGATCGCGGGTACGGCAGTGTCGCGTACGTCAGCGGTTCGTCGGGCGCGACGCAGATGATCCGGCGCGACGCACTGATAGCGGCGTTGGCCGAGCGCGGTCGCGACCAACCGGTGGTGTTGCGAGCCGACGATGTCGATGCGGGCGGCCTCCGTGCGGTCGCGGCGGAGATTCGACAATCGCACCCCGATGTCGTCGTCTGCTACGACGACAAGACTGCACTGTTCCTGATGGACGAGCTGCGGTCTGCGGGTTTGAAGGTGCCCGATGATGTCGGTGTTGTCGGTTTCGACGACACTCCGTTCGCGCGCATCTCCAACCCTCGCCTCACCACCGTGTCCCAACGATCAGACGATCTGGGTCGGGTCAGTGTCGACTTTCTCCTGACGACTCTCGAGCATGGCAGGCTGCCGGTCTCGCAGCTGATGCCGGTCTCCCTCGTCGTGCGCGAAACCACACCGGGCCCTGCTCCGCGGGCCACGAAGAAAGGCAGTCGATCGTGCATGTGAACTACACCGGTTGGCCACTCGTCGAGGGGTACCCCGATCGACAGAGCTATGCGGCGGGCGATGTCGTCGAGCTCCGCTGCAGCAGCCGCGTTCCGTCGGTGACCGCCTCGGTGACGAGGGTGGGCAGCGAACGCGTCGAGGTCTGGCGCCGCGAGGGCATCGAGATCGGCGAGCACGCCTATCCCGAGGACGCGTACGCCACCGGTTGCGGTTGGCCCGTGGCGTTCACGATCGATGTCGATCCATCCTGGACATCCGGGTTCTACGAGGTCGGCCTGCAGGCCGATGGCGAGACCGGCGAGAAGTCGCACGCCGAGGCGTTCTTCGTCGTGCGGCCATCTTCTCCCACGTCCGCCGAGGCCATCCTCGTGCTGGCCACCAACACGTACAACGCCTACAACCAGTGGGGCGGAAAGTGCTTCTACAGCGGTGCGGTGAAAGTCTCGTTCGACCGTCCGTTGGAGCGCGGCTACCTCCGCCGACCCGCCGCACCCGACGAGGTCGAGTACGACGGCCGAATGGCCGGCCTCCCGGAGGAGCCGGACGAGGAGCACCTGCAACTGCAGCAGTACCTCGCCGACTTCCAGTACCCGATGTGGTGCGGGTCGGGGAGTTGGCACAATTGGGAGCGACGCTTCGTGCGCTGGGCAGAAAACGAAGGCCTGACTCTGGATTACGCCGTCAACTCTGATCTCGAGTTCCACCCCGAGGTGCTCGATGGTCAGCGGCTGATGCTGAGCGTCGGCCACGACGAGTACTGGTCGTGGGGGATGCGTGATCGTGTGGATGCGTTCGTCGAAGGGGGAGGATCGCTGGCCGTCTTCTCCGGCAACACGTGCTTCTGGCAAGTGCGCTACGAAGACGACGGCCGCACGATGGTCGGCTACAAGGGGTTGGCGCAATCGAAGGATCCCGTTGCCGGTACCGACGATCACCGTCGCCTGACGTCGATGTGGTCGATGCCGTCGATCGGACGGCCCGAGGCGGAAACCACCGGTCTCAGCTTCACCCGCGGTGGGTACGCCGCGAGTGGGCGAGGCAACGCCGCGAAGCTCTGGCGGGTACTCCATTCATCGGCCCGATCACCCGGTGTTCGCCGGAACCAACCTGCGATACGGCGACGTGCTGGGTGCGCCGTCGCGCATCGTCGGCTACGAAGTCGACGGTTGCGAGCTCACCATCGTCAACGGTGATCCGGTGCCCACGTACGCCGACGGAACACCGGCCGGGCTCGAGGTGCTCGCCACCGCTCCAGCTCGCCTGATGTCGATCACCGACGAGCATTGCGAGGCTCCCCGCGCCCTCTGGGCCGACGCCGGCCCGCCCGGTGATCTCGAAGCTGTGGCCGCTGGGCTGTTCGGATCAGCCTCGCCCGAGAACGTCGCCCGCATCGCCCACAACAGGGCCGTCATCGGGACGTTCACGAAGGGAAAGGGCAGGGTGTTCAACGCCGGCACCACAGACTGGAGTTACGGGCTCGACAGCGATCCGCTGGTGCAACAGGTGACGCGCAACGTCATTCGGTGGCTCACCGCCGACGCCTGAACTCGGCGCTGCCCGTCATCACACGACGCCCGCATACGCCGATAGGCAGGGTTGGCCGCCGAGGTGGGCGTACAGCACTTTCGACCCTGGCGGAATCTCGCCTGAGCGGATCATGCCGATCATGCCGGCCATCGACTTGCCCTCGTACACGGGGTCGGTGAGCATCCCTTCCATCCGTGCGCAGAGGCGGATGGCGTCGATCGTCTGTGCGTCTGGAATGCCGTATGTACCGGCCGAGTAGCCGTCGACCACCGTGATCTCGTCGGCGCGCAACGACCGATCCAGCCCGATCGTCGCTGCCGTGTTGTGCGCGATTCGGGTCACCTGCGCAATGGTCTTCTCCATTGTCGCCGACGCATCGATTCCGATGACATGTCGGTCAGCGCGGTCTTCGAGGGCGAATCCGGCGATCATGCCGGCGTGGGTTGAACCCGTCACGGTGCACACGATGATGTGATCGAAGAAGGTGTCGTGCTCGGCTTCCTGCTTGCCCACTTCGCGAGCCCAGTTGGCGAAGCCCAGGCCGCCGAGCGGATGGTCCGAGGCACCCGCCGGGATGGGATACGGCTTGCCGCCCGCGGCGACGACCGAGTCGAGGGCGCGCTGCCAACTGTCGCGGATCCCGATGTCGAAGCCGGCTGGGTCGAGGCGCACGTCGCCGCCCAAGATCCGCGACAGCTGGATGTTCCCCACCTTGTCGTAGACGACGTCGGGCCACGCGACCCAAGCCTCCTGGACGGTGACGGCCTTGAGGCCGAGGTGTGCCGCCACAGCCGTGACCTGTCGTGTGTGGTTCGACTGCACGCCGCCGATGGAGACGAGGGTGTCGCATCCCTGTGCCAATGCATCCGGGATGAGGTATTCGAGCTTGCGCGTCTTGTTGCCGCCGAAGGCGATCCCCGAGTTGCAGTCTTCGCGCTTGGCCCAGATCTCGACCTTGCCGCCCAGGTGGGCGCTGAGTCGGGGTAGCGGATGGATGGGCGACGGTCCGAACGTGAGCGAATGGCGAGGGAAGTCGTCGAGAGTCATGTGAGGATCGTAAGCACGACAACACGGGTGAGAACCGTTGTAACGTGTTCCACCATCAATCGCCCGCTCAATGATCCGGGAACGGTAACGGAGTGATTCTTCGGCAGCGGGTGTGGCCGCTCATCGGCGGGCTCTCCATCGTCTTGTCAATCCCCGTAGCGGTCAGCGCGTCCCGGGTCGTGGCGGCCGAAGCTGCGTTGCGTCGTGGTGTGTCGGCGCTCGAACCTGCTGATCGCAGCGTCACGGCGTCGATCGTTGACTCGACTGGTCAGAATCGGTACGGGTCGCTCGACTCCGGTGTCAGGACTGCATTGGCACCCCTCGGTGGTGTATCGATCCGCCAAGTGATCTACCGCGCCGTGTCCGACTCCAAGGGCGGCGGGTTCTTTCTGGGTGGCGTCGACGGTCTGGCCGGTCTCGTGCGAGTCACCGAAGGGAACTTGCCGACCGAATGTCAGCCGACGCGGTGTGAGGTGGTTGAGGTCGGAACCTCGACGTCGACGACATTCGATGCCGGAGTCGTGCTGTCGTCGTTCGGGTTGGTAGTCGTCGGCAGGGCAGAACGCACCGATGATCTGCTGCTGTCGGGCACGTTCGCGCCTGATCCGACGACTCCCCTGCTCGTCGGCGATGGAACGCAGGCCGTTGCGTCGGTTGCTGCCCTGAGTACCCGGGGACGGACGTATGGCTGGGTGGTTCCCGCCGACTCAGCATTTCTTGTCGATATTGGGGTGGGAACCTGGTTGAAGCGAGTGACGGCGACCGGTGATGCGGTCGCTCGAGTGCACCCCTACTTCGTGCTGACGCTGCCCAACGATGCAGTCGCCATCGAGGCACGTCGAGCCGACGACACGGCCGGTCGCTTTCGAGCAGTCGGCCGTGTCGTGCTTGTACTGGCGCTCGTCGTGGTTTGCGTCGTGGCGGCGGCGAGTCGGGGCGGCGCGAGAGGCCGTGACGTGCGTTCGGTCCTCGGCCTCGGTCGAGGGATGCGCGCAGTCGCGATGGCAACCCTGCTCGCCGTCGCACTCGGACTGGCGATCTGTGGACTGTTGGCGGCGCGCAGCCCGCTGGGTTTCGGTCGCGTGGCGCGTTCCGCGATGGCCGGCCTACCGCCTGCGGGGGCCATCCTGGGCGCGGCAGCCATTGCCGTGCTCATCAAGCCGCGAATCGCGGCGGCTTCGCCCGCCGACTAACCGCGACGCTGCGCGGTCGATCGTGCGACCGGGACCTCGTCCGCACCACGTGACCATCCCAACTCCTGCAACATGGACGAGGTTGCCCGGGCCGACGAGAGCCATGAGGGTGTAGGATTTCTCTTTGCGGCTGGCGAGGTTCCGCCCCAGTGACTGTGGATGGGTGATGGCGATGGGAAGGCAACCGGACGGCGAGTACAGCGGTGCACGTGTGTCCGTTGTCGTGCCCGTCTACAACCGGGAGCGATTCGTCGGCTTGACAATCGACAGCGTGTGCCGCCAGACATTCAAGGACTGGGAGCTCGTCGTGTTCGATGACGGCTCCACCGACGGGACGCTCGCCGTGGCGAGCGACTTCGCCGACCGTGACAGCCGAATTCGCGTACGGGCACGGACCGAACGGCGGGGTGGCGTCGGCTCGCAATCGGGGTCTGGCGATGACCGACGGCACCACAGAGTTCGTAACCTTCCTGGACAGCGACGACCTCTGGGAGCCCGAGGCACTCCAGACTCTGGTCGACGAGCTCGACAACCATCCGGAGTTCGTCGCCGTTCACTGCTTGGCGCGATGCATCGACCCGAACGGAGCGTTGGTCCCGGATGACAGCTTGGTGGAGCACTTGCGCAATCGGTCCGCCTTCCAGGAAGGTCACGTCGTGCGATTGCAGCCTCACGAACCCACCACCTTCGGCGCGGTGGTCTTTCACAATTGGGTCGTCACGCCTGGAACCGCGTTACTCCGTCGCGACGTGTTGACGCGAGTGGGTGGGCTCGACACAACGACCGATCCATGCGATGACGCCGACCTCATCATCAGACTCAGCCGGCACGGCGACATCGGATTCGTCGATCACTCTCTCCTCCGCTGGCGCCGCCACCCGAACACGCTCTCGAACACATCGTCGCGCTGGCGGAAGGCTGCGCTTCGTGTACGAGCCAAGGCCGTCACCGACCTGTCCAACACACCCGCACAGCTCCGGATCGCGCGCATGGGGTATCTCCATTCCGCGGCGGAGCTGCGCCGGGAGTTCTGGCGCTCGATGCGAGCGCGCGATCCTCGAGAGGCCTGCAAAGCGCTCTTGGGCGCGGCCAACCTCTACCAGGCGTACTCGGTGGCCAACGTGCGCTTGTGGTGGCGGCGTGCCGCCGAGCGAGTCACGTCTCGTCGGTGAACGGTGAATGACGTCTCGATCGGTGCTCGCTTGCGGTTTTGTGCTCTTCGCGACAGCAGCATGTAGCTCCGGGAATGGCGGCGCCGCACAGTCAATTCCGATCGCAGCCGCCGACCCGGCTGCATCGAGCGTGCCGATCTCGACGATTGGGGAATCGACTACGGCGACGACTTCTCCCGACTCGACCATTCCCGCCACGATTCCCGACACGACCGTGCTCGTCGCGAGTCCTTCTACTACCTCAGTCGTAGCGTCAACGACTCTCGACGTTGGTGTTCGCGCACATGAGCTTGTTGTCATCTGGGCGAGCGGGGCCATCGCAATCCACGATCCCGACACCGGACGTCTGATCCGCGTCGTCACCACGGTCGATACCGAGGGACGGGGCTTCTACGACCTTGTGCGTAGCCCTGACGGCGCGGCCTACATGGGCATGGGAGTGGAGGACTCTTGGTACTCGTGTGAAACAGTCGAGGGGAGTGTCATCGCCTTGACCCCGGAGGGCGAGCTTGCGACGATCGGTTCAGGTGGTGGACCACACGCATCCGCGAACGGCAGTCATCTGGCCTATGTCCGTTCGTCGGAGTGCCGCCCGGATCCAAGTGAACCCGATTACAGCTTCGCCGCCGTTGCAGACACAGTCGTCGTTCGAGATCTGGCTACCGGCGACGAGCGAAGCTGGACATTTCCTGGCGCGTTCGACGACCCGATGATGCGGCAGGTGGTTGACTCGGCTGTCTGGTACGGCGATTCGTTGCTGGTACTGGTCCAGGGACGATTGATCGAACTCGACTTGAGCGATCCGGATGTTCCGAGAAGATCCGACGGGCCCGCGGTCCAGCTTGCCCACGGTGACCCTGGCGAACTGGTCTTGCTCGGCGCCCGAGCTGACGGCACCGTCCTGGCTCAGGTCTTTCAAGCCGAGGGGGAGGACAGCGCTGTGCGCATCGTCGCGCTTGATCCGACGACCGGACGCGAGGTAGCCGAAATCGCCACAATCGACCGCTCGACGTTCGTGAAACTCGACGGATCAGGGACCCGGTGGGCTGCGGTCGTCGACGGCGCAGTCATCGTCGACGGCCACGAGACGACCCTCGAAGTGCCGCCGTGGACCGCCGGATTCGACACATTCGCGGACCGCCCTGACAGCGTGGGCTGGTGAACCTTGCCGGCGGCGGCTCAATCGGAGTCCCCCTGACGAGATGGGTCGGCCGGTCGGGTGTGAGTCAGATGTCGCGCATCGAGTCAGGTCTGACTCACAGCTGCACGGGAGTTTGGAAACGCAAGTAGGCGCATCTGGCGCTCCACGAACCGGCGTTTCGGTGCTTTCTCCCATCCCTTGGGTACGGTGAGGATGTGGGGGGGCGCCCGGTCCAGACGTCGGCGGTCTAAGGGTCGAACCGCCGCCAGTTCCCTTCCGAGACGACGTCGACGGCGCCGTCGACCACGCGGATAGCGGTGTCGTTGTGGATGGCCGTACTGCGCGGTCGGGATGCACAGTGCCGTGCACTCGTCGATTGGCTTGCGGAGCAGGTCGACCAGCGCGTCGTGGATGGTCTGGTTGTTGACGCCGGCCGAGGTGAGAAGTAGCCGCATCTTTCCTCCGGGTGTCGTGGCCTTCCTCGTGGTATCCAACCACAATTGGTCTCCGACCCGTGCCAGCAAGACACCGGAGATACCGGCGGAGTCGGGGTGAGAGGATTTGAACCTCCGACCTCCACGTCCCGAACGTGGCACGCTAACCAAGCTGCGCTACACCCCGAAAGTGCCTGAGCAATCTATCCGACGGGTGCGGGTTCTTCCTCAGGCGTTTGCTCGGCGACCGGGTCAGCAGCTGCGACCTGCGGGTTCAGGATTGCCTTCGCCGCCCGCTTCAGGCTCAGCGGATTCAGTGGCTTGACCAGGTAACCGTCGGCCGCGCAGCGCTTGGCAAGGTGGATGTCGGCTCTGCGGTCGAGCAGCATCAAGACGTTCACGTGGTTCAGCGCGCCGGAACTCTCGTCCAGGCGCAGAGCCATCGTCACGGCCATGCCGCCCATCGAGCCGATCTGCAGATCCAGCACGACGAGGTCGGGCGTGCGCGCCTCGACGACATCAGACACGTCACGCCCGTTGCGGCAAATCGTGAACGACACGTCGGGGCCGCCGAGCGCGGACATGACCTCGCTGAGTACGTAGTCGGCGTCGGCTGCCACCAGGATGTGCACGAGCCGACCCTACCGGCTGGCCTCTGCAGTCGCTGAACCGGTGAACAGCAGCGATCGGATCTCGTCGAGAGCCTCGAGGTCGTGCACGTCACCTGGCAGTAGTGGCACCCATGTCGGTTCTCGGCCGGTGTCGGCGACGAGTGGGGCGATGTGTTCACGTTCGCCAACGGCCAGCTCGTGCAGTTGCGCCTGGTTGTCGTACAGCGCCGCATCGGCAACGCCCCGGGGTCGCTTCCCATCGGGCTCGCCGAAGTCGGGAGTGGCGCGGTTGACGATGATCGCTCCGACCTCGAGATCCTTCTCGACCAGCCGGTCGGCGAAGTAGATGGCCTCGTCGATCGTGTCGATCCGCGGCGAGGCGACGAGCACGAACTTCGTTCGGTCGCCGTGCAGCAACCTGATCACGTCATCGGCTCGGTTGCGGAAGCCGGTCTCCATCCCGTCGAAGGATTGGAAGAACGCCAGGGCATCCGCGAGCACTTCGGTGCCGATCACCTTGCCGATCGATCGCAGGATCGGTTGCGCGGCGACGCTGAGCACACGGAGCCCGCGACGCGTCGGCATCATCATCAGCTTGAACACGGGATGATCGAGGAAACGTGCCAATGTCTTGGGGGCATCGAGGAAGTCGAGCGCGTTGCGCGTCGGCGGGGTATCGACGATCACGAGGTCGAAGCGCTTGTCGAGGTGCAGCGCGAGCAGCCGCTCGGCAGCCATGTACTCCTGTGTGCCGCCGAGTGATCCGGCGATGTTTCGATAGAAGGGGTTGGCGAGTATTCGCGTCGCCTGCTGTGCGTTGATGGCGTTGGCCACGACCAAACCGTCGAACGTCGTCGCCGAGTCGAGCATCAGGGCCCACAGTTCGCCGGAGCCCTCGATGGTGAGTCGAACGGGATCATTGGTCAAGCCGCCCGGCACTCCCAACGCGTCGGCGAGTCTCTTTGCCGGATCGATGGTGACGACGACGCAGCGCCGCCCGTCGCGCGCCGCCTGCAGCCCGAGCGCGGCGGCCGTCGTGGTCTTGCCGACGCCACCCGACCCGCAGCACACCACCACGTCGGCGGTCGAGATCAGTTCCTCGAGCTCGCTCATGACGGTGCGCCCAGCTCTGCCGCCAGCTGTTTGATCGACTCTTGGTCGAGTGCCGCTGATGTGATCAGCGGCAGGCAGATGTGCGCCAGATCGAGCGTCTCGGCGAGCCGCTTGGACTCTCGTCGATGAAGCCCGCGCCGGGCATTGCGAAACTCGGCCGCGGCGCGCACAGGTGTGCCTTCGGCCGCACGGTCGACCGGCAGGTCTTCTCCCGCGTCGAAGGCGTTGACGACCACAGGCCCGAGCCGCAGACCGCCCTCCTTCTTCAGCGCTTCGGCGGTCTCGATGACTTCGTTCACGGGAGTCGTCTCGGGAAGTGTCACGAGGATCACCTGGCTCCGCGATGGGTCGGTCAAGAGTCCCGCGACCTCTGTTGCCTGACTGCGGATCGGACCGCCGCGCACAAGCTTCAACAGGTTGACCGGCGCCATCAGGAAGGTGATCGCATGCCCCGCCGCCGGCCCATCGACCACGATGAGGTCGTACTGGCCACTCTGTTCGAGTTGCTTGATCTTTCCGAGCACGACGATGTCGTCGATGCCCGGAGCTGCTGTGGCGACGACCTCGATGACACCGCTGGTGGCCAGGCGTTTCGCCACACGTCCCAGACCGTGGGTCTGGAGATACTCGGCCAACGCGGCCGCGGGCGTGAGCGCCAGACAGGGGACATCGGGGCCGACCAAGCCCGCCAGCGCCGGCTTTCCATCGAGCTCGACCACGAGCACTCGAAGTCCCTGATCGATTGCCGCTCTCGCCAGAACCGCGGTTACCGTGGTCTTCCCGACGCCCCCCTTGCCAGCAACGATGGCAACACGGGCGTCGGTCAGGAACTGCAGCGGATTCACGCTCTTCGGAGGCACTTGTGCGCAGGCTAGCGATCACCATTCTCATCGCGCCCTTTGTCGGGCTCGCGGGTCTGTCGCTGTTGTCACCGTCGGCCCACGCCTCCGTACCGGCCACCTCGCCCGAACCTGCCGACACCGGCGAAGCCACCGATGCATCGCAGCTCGCGCCGGTCGATGTTCTACAGGTCTCCGGCATCTTCGACAAGATCGTCGTGCGCTCGATCGAGGAGGCCATCGAGCGCGCCGAATCCAACGGATCCGAGGCATTGATCCTGCAGCTCACCAGCCGGGGCGCTGTGGTGTCGGACGACGAAATGGCGTCACTGCTGCAGCGCGTCAGCGATGCCGAGGTGCCGATCGGAATCTGGGTCGGACCCTCGCGTTCGTCGCGCGCATACGGGCTGCCCGCGCAGTTGATGGCCGTCGCCGACGTGACCGCGATGGTCGGCGGCAGCCGCATCGGCTACATCAGTACGCCCCTGTCGGTCGACGGCAAGCCGATCAGTTTTGGGGACGCGACCGACCAACTCGTCAACGGGTCGATGAGCTTCAACGAGGCCCGCGCCGCGGGTGTGTTGAAGCTCGACACCACCGACCAGGGCGTGCCGACCGTGCGCAACATGGTGTTGGCGATGGACGGCAAGACGATCGACGGGCACGAGGTCAACACCGTCGTCGTGCAACTCAACGACAAGGGCGAGGAACAGAACTTCTCGACCACACCGGTCTTCAGCGGGCTCGGCCTGTTCGACGAGGTGATGCACACCGTCGCCAGCCCACCGATGGCGTTCCTGCTGTTCGTCATCGGTCTCGCGCTGCTGATCTTCGAGTTCTTCACGGCAGGTGTCGGCATCGCCGGCGGCGTGGGCGCGGTGTGCCTGGTGTTGGGTTGCTACGGCCTCAGCGCGCTGCCGACGCGACCGGTTGCCATCGCCGTTCTCGTGCTCGCAATGCTCGCGTTCGCCATCGACGTGCAGGTGGGCATCCCCAGAACGTGGACGGGGGTCGGAATCGTCTTGTTCATCATCGGTGCCTGGTATCTCTACGAGCCGGTGCCCGGCAACGATCTACGACTCGGGTGGATCACGCTGATCGTCGCAGTCGGCGGGGTGATGTTGACGTTCATCGTCGGCATGCCATCGATGGTTCGCACTCGATTCGCCACGCCGACCATTGGTCGCGAATGGATGATCGGACACGAGGGAACGGCGACGACGTCGATCGATCCCGAGGGCATCGCGATGGTCAGCGGCGCCCGCTGGAGAGCACGGACCAATCGGGCGACGCCGATCACCGCCGGCGCCGTGTTGAAGGTCGTTGCGATCGACGGCGTCACCCTGGAGGTAGAACCCGAAGAAGGGGCTGCCCGTGACTACCGTGAGCGGCGGGCCAAACAGTAAGAGTTCGTGACTCGTGATCGTCGTCAACCAACGCACCTGGGTGCAGGGCCGTCCCGCGGCATACAGCATGGCTGGCGAGGGCATGCCGGTGGTGTTGCTGCACGGGTGGGCACTGGCCCAGCACACCTACCGCAGGGTGATCGAGGAGATCGCCGACCAGGGTTGCATGGTCATCGCTCCGTCGATGCCGGGCTTCGGGGGTAGCGGCGATCTGACCGGCGCGGCGTTCTCGATGAGTGGCTACGCCAAGTGGGTCGCCGATCTGCTCGACGTGTTGGAGATCGAGGAGCCCGCAGTGCTCGTCGGGCACTCGTTCGGTGGTGGTGTGGCCATCAAGCTCGCCCACGACATGCCGCACGCGAGCTCGATCGCTGGTGCTCGTCAACTCGATCGGCGGCTCGGCGTGGCGCAGCGGGCGAACGCTGCGCAGCATCGGTGAGCGGCCGTTGTGGGACTGGGGGCTGCACTTTCCCAGCGACGTGTGGCCCGTACGTCAGGCGACTCGCGTGATACCCGTGATCTTCGAGGATCTGCTTCCCAACCTCGTACGCAACCCACGTGCCATCGTCCGAGTCGCCAACCTCGCCCGGCGGGCGGATCTGCGTGTCGAACTCGAGCGGCTCCGCGATCGCGGGGTGCCGATCACGATCCTGTGGGGGACGCGTGACGGGATCATTCCGCGAGAGTCGTTCGAGGCGTTGTGTGTCGCGTCTGGCGTCGAGGGAACCGTGGTCGAGGGATCGCACAGCTGGCTGCTCGCCGACCCGCAGCATTTCGGTGAGGTCATCACGAACGACGTCCGCGTTGCGCAGGCTGCACGTGATCTCGAACGCAGCCTCGACCACACCAAGCAACGTGGGCTCAGGCGGGTTCCGACCCTTCGCCGCCGGAAGGCAGTCGCGGTCCCGCCACCCGAAGATCTCCCCGTCGCCGAGTGATACCACGGGCATCGAGCTCGTTGACCAACGGCAGCACGTACTTGCGCGACGCGCCGAGGTCGTCGCGCAGCTGGGAGACGGTGAATCCATCCGGATGCGCTCTCAGCAACTGCGCGGCCGTCGCGGCGACCATGTCGATCGTGGCGGGATGAAAGTACACACCATCGCGCTCCACGATCATCTTGCGGCGCAGTAGCTCGCGCAACTCGAGCCGGTCGACACCGTCAGGTTCGGGCGGCGCCACACCACCGGCAAGCAAGGCGGCAACGAAGGCATGATCTGTCAGACGATCGCGCGCGCTCGCAGCCCGCGCTCGCCCCGCCTCGACCGTGACGTCGTCGAGCATGTTCGCGACAGCACGCTGACGTTCGTCGAGTTCGGCCAAGTCGAGGCCGGCGTCGCCTGCTGCAGCGATGCGCGCGGCGACCGTGTTCCTCGTCGCTTCCAGCCACTCCGGCGACACGACCGCCTGATGGAGCGTCGGCTCGCGGCGCTCTCCGGTCAGCGCCTCGAGGTCGTCGGCGTTGATCCAGCCGCGCTCGGCGATCACTCTGTCGACGGAGCGATCGGGTCGCGCCTTCGAAGCGGGCAGGAGAGGCGCGACGTCGAGCACCTCGCCACCGCCGACGGTTTCGTCGCGGCCGGATTCGCGCAACACGAATCGATCGCCAGGCACGACCGGAAGCGAAACAGCGGCATGCAATCGAACCAGTCCGTTGCCGCCAGGAGGAATGGCATCCTGACCGAGCACGCGCACCTTCACGGGGAACTCGCCCGATCCGACGTACGCGAGGTACGCACCACGACGTGTCACCTGGTGCTGCAGGCGCGGGAAGGACTTGCAGCGAGGCGTCGAAGCGCATCGTGGTCCGCCACTGCCGGCCGACGATCACCGCATCGCCGCGCTGCACCTCGCCGTGATCGATCCCGACAAGATTCAGCGCGACGCGATTGCCCGGTGTGATCGCTGCATGGGTCTGGCCGTGCGACTGCATAGCACGAATCCGAACCTCACGCCCGGCGACATGCACCGACTGGTCCGCGTGCAGAGAGCCGCCGGTGAGCGTGCCGGTGACGACCGTGCCGCTGCCTCTCGCCGCGAACACGCGGTCGACCCACAAGCGTGGCCGACCGAGGTCGGCCGCAGCCGGGGTCTCGTGCACGAGCACATCGAGTGCAGCGCGCATGTCGTCGAGACCTTCGCCGGTCGTCGCGCTGACGGGCACGACCCTGGCATCGGCGAGGAACGTTCCGGCAACCCGGTCACGAATGTCAAGCTCCTGCAACTGGCGCCACTCGTCGTCGACCAGGTCGGTCTTGGTCATGGCGATGACTCCGTGACCGACTCCGACCAACTCGAGAATTCGCAGGTGCTCCTCACTCTGCGGCTTCCACCCTTCCGCCGCGTCGACGACGAACACACACGCGTCCACTCCACCAACACCGGCCAGCATGTTGCCCAGGAACCTCACGTGGCCCGGAACGTCGATGAAGCTGATGCCTTCACCGCTGGGCAACGTCGTGTGTGCGAAACCGAGATCGATGGTCAGGCCCCGGCTTCGTTCCTCCTCGAGACGGTCGGGGTGAGTGCCCGTCAGCGCCTCGACCAACGACGACTTGCCGTGGTCAACATGGCCGGCCGTGGCAACTACACGCATCGTCGCATTGCGGCCGCCACGGCACCGTCGCTGCCGGGATCGATCGTCCGAAGATCCAGCCACGTCGACCCGTCGCGCGCCCGGGCGACAATCGGTGGATCGCACGATCGCAGCACGGCGAGGTGGTCGCCGCCGAGCCGGATGCCGATCGACGGAATCGTCGTGCCGGGAGCCGAGCCTGCTCCGGGAACTGCCTGGGTCGAGTCGACCTCGCCGATGCCGGCCGACGCAACGATCTTCTCCGCACGCGTGCGGAGGTCGTCGACCGTTGCATTGGCCATCGCCCAGAACGGGATCTCGGTCGCTGCGGTCTTGCCGAGATAGGCGAGGGCGGTGCGTTGCATCGCGGCCATCACATGCCCGCCCGGCCGCAGAGCTCGTGCCAGCGGATGTTGCTCGCACATGGTCACCATGTCGGCACGACCGGCGATGACTCCGGCCTGCGGTCCCCCGAACAACTTGTCGCCGCTGAACGTCACCAGCGCCGCGCCATCCTCGAGCGTCTGACGAGCCGCCGGCTCGCCGTGCAACCACGAGGGAGGTGCACCGCTGAGCCACGGACAGTTTGCATCGATCAACCCGCTCCCGATGTCGGCGATCACGGGCACGTCGAGCGTGGCGAGTTCGGCGACGGTCGTCGATTCCACGAAACCTTCGACGCGGTAGTTGCTGGGATGTACCTTCAGCACCGCGGCGACGTCGGAGCTCTTGCGGTTGATGGCCTTGCGATAGTCGCCGAGCCGGGTGCGATTCGTCGTCCCCACGTCGACCAGCTGCGCGCCTGATTGCTCCATCACCTCGGGGATACGGAAGCCGCCGCCGATCTCGACGCATTCGCCGCGACTGACGACGACCTGGCGGTCACGCGCGTTGGCGGCGAGCACCAGCAGCACCGCCGACGCGTTGTTGTTGACGACGGTTGCAGCCTCTGCACCGCACAGCATTGCCAGCAACGAGCCCACCGCCTGCTGTCGCGACCCACGCTCGCCGGAGTCGAGGTCGAGCTCGATGTTCATCGCTGTCGGTGCGTGACTCATTTCCAACGGCGCACGACCGAGGTTGGTGTGCAGCAGCACTCCCGTCGCGTTGATCACCGGGCCCAACAACGAATGCGCAAATGCGTTGGCGCGCCTGATGGCCGCGGACGACTCGAAGCCGGATGGCCCTTCGGCGATCGCCGCGCGGGCCAGCTCGACGCACACAGCATGTGGAAGCCCGCTCTCACCCATCAACCGTGCCAGCGAATCGACGCTCGGCGGATGTGTCGACGCAACCATCGTGCGGAGCGTAGCCACGCATCACTCGGGTGTGGCAGAGTCGCACGTTGTGCTGTCCGTGCCGATCGTCCGACTGGATCCAGATCTCCCCCTTCCCTCCTACTCACACCCCGGGGATGCCGGGCTCGACCTACGAGCACGCGAGGACGGTGTCGTTCCAGCGGGTGGTGGGCGGCTGTTGATGCCGACCGGATTGGGGATTGCGATCCCGGTTGGGTATGCCGGTTTCGTGCTGCCGCGGAGTGGCAACGCGCTGAACCACGGCCTGACGATGGCCAACACACCCGGGCTGATCGACTCGGGGTATCGGGGCGAGCTGATGGTGATCCTGCTCAACACCGATCCGCACGAGCCTTTCGTGGTGAAGCGCGGCGACCGACTGGCCCAGCTCGTGATCCAACGCGTGGAAGAGGTCCGCTGGACCGAGGTCGACTCCCTCGACGGCCACGACCGCGGCGGAGGGTTCGGCCACACCGGCCGCGAGTAGCCGATCCCTCCCGAATCGTCCGTGACGTAATGATGCGTCGTCCCAACCCGATCTGGGCGCCAGGCGCGCAGGATCACCGGCGCGGCATTTGCCAGAGCGTGGCGCCCAGATCCCACCCGGCTCGAGGGGGTCATATCGTCACGGACGATTCACGAGGGGGTCCGGACGGGCGGGGCTCATATCGTCACGGACGATTCACGAGGGGGTCCGGACGGGCGGGCTCATATCGTCACGGACGATTCACGAGGGGTCCGTGCCGGGCGGGGGTCATATCGTCACGGACGATTCGGGAGGGCTAGCGCCAGGCGAAGACGGGTTGCTCGAACTCGTTCACCCGGGCGCCGGACTGTCCGTCGATTGCCACCCAGCGGAACTGCAGCAGAACTGCCCCGGTCGGCGCGTGGATCAGATCGCGCCCGATCGGTACCTGCACGACCGGCCGGTCGCTCTCGGGGATCGACACGAAACGGGGCGAGTCGGCTCGGCACAGCTCGTGCAGGCCCACCCGCAGCACGTGGGCGACCTCGCGAGGATCGGGTGAGAGCTCGACGTCCGACGCCACCCCACACCACGACCGGTGTGATCACGAAGCCGGACCGCGTGGCGTAGTCGTCGAGCCTTCCGAGCACCTCGGATGGCGCGATCGTGAGACCGACCTCTTCTTCGATCTCCCGAAGTGCAGCCACCTCGACCGATTCGCCGTCGTCGATCTTGCCGCCGGGCAGTGCCCATTGGCCACTGTGGCGATTCATCCCGGAAGCCCGGCGACACAACAGGAACGCCGCCCCGCCGGCGACACCTCGAATCCCGCCATCGAAATCGGTGAGGTCACCTGGGATGTCGGTCATGTCGACGTCGGCGAAGAACTCCGCCGAATCGTCCTGCTCGACCTCGCTGTCGACAACGACGATCGCTACGGCTGCGCGGAGCCGGTCGTCGGCCGGGATCGACGCGACGTGGTGTCTGGCGAGATTCGCGGTGAGCAACTCCCGAAGCGCTGGCGTCGTACGGGATCATCTAGCCGACAGCCGCATCGGCCGGCGGTTGACTGGCGCGTTGCAGGAACTCTTTGAGGATCCTGTTGAAGGTACTGGCGTGTTCGATCATGAAACCGTGCGCAGCACCGGAGATCACGACCAGCTCCGCACCGGAGATGCGATCGGCGATCTCCTCGCTGTCGCCACGCGGCGTCAAGATGTCTTGGTTGCCGACGATCACGAGCGTCGGCACGTCGATGGTGCGCAGTTCGTTGGCCAGCGTGTCGTCGGCGGCGAGGATCGCTCGCACCTGCGCGGCGAACGCATGCGCCGGCCGACCCATCGCCAGCGGTCCGAGCCATCCGAAGGCAGGCACGAGACGCCGAAACGAACGCGGCGCCATCACCCAACGTGCGGCCTCGCCGGTCATCGCGCCCATCCCCCGCTCGAGCGCGGTCTGCATCCAGCGCTCCAACAACTCCTTGCGCCACGGCTGGTTGCGGCATGCGGTGCACGCCAGCGTCAACGACAGCACGCGGGTGGGGTGTCGCACGGCCATCACTTGGCTGATGGCCCCGCCCATCGATGCCCCGACGACATGTGCTGCAGAAACGCCCGCATGGTCGAGGACGGCGATGGCGTCGTCGGCCATCTGCTCGATGGAATAGACACCGAACGGCTTGTCGCTGCGACCCGCACCGCGATTGTCGAAGGCGATCACTCGATAGTGACGCGCCAAGCTGAAACGCTGCATGTCCCATCCGTGCTTGTCGGCGCCCAGGCCCTGAATCATCAGCACCGCCGGTGAGCCGCGGCGACCGAACGCCTCGTAATGAATCCGAGCGCCATCGGCGGCACGGGCGTATGCCATCAGCCCTCCGCCAACCAGTCGATCGGAGCGACGCCCGTGTGCAGACCACCGAGACCGTCGATCATCCGTTGGAGGTGACGCTGCGTCAGTTCGGCCAGTTCGAGCTCGGCCAACGGTCCACGCCTCTTTCGTCGAGGGCGAATCTGTGGACCCACCTCGACGCGAGCGGTGCGACCGAACGGTGTGCTCATCGACGCAACCGGATACACCGGCACCTCGCTGACGACAGCGGTACCGATCAGCGCCGCATCGACCGGGCCGGCGTGGCGCGGGTCGCGCGTGCCGTGAGCCGAGACCACTACCAGTTCGCCGGCGCGCAACGCCCCGCTGATCTCGTCGGCGTTGCCGAGCAATCCACCGAGTCGCTGCATGAACGGGCCGACCGGAGCGATGTCGGGCCGGCCGCCGAATCGCACCGGTCGACCACTTGCCTGGCTGAGGGCCAATGCCGAGTAGACGGTGCTGAGGGAGAAACGCCGCGAGTTGGTCACGAGCAACGCGCCGCCGCGCTTCGGCAGGTGGTGCACGCCGCCGACGCTGACGTCCCATCGCAAGGTGGCGGCGGGTGTGAGCAGTTCGATGAGATGCGCGTCGCGGCCCCACTCGTCGACAGAATCGGCCGGGTACCAGGATCGGGGGAGTCGGATGACAGAGCCCATGGTCACGCCGCGGCTCGCGCCGGAATGCGTACGATCGCCTCCCATTCGAACAGGCGGTCGATCACCTCCTGGGTGGTCGCACGCGGTGTGACACCGAGCGTCGGAGTCAGTCGTGCGCCGTCAGCAAGCCGGCCGCGATGGATCAGTTCCATCACGTGCTCGGGCAACGGCGCGCCGAGCAGGTAGCTGATCTGGCGGACAACGCGCCATTCCGGCCCGACCAGCGGGAGCGGCAGGCGCCGACCGCGTCGAATGGCCTGCATGGTCGATATCGCACCGGGCGCGACAACGTTGAGCGGGCCTTGCGGACGCTGCTCGGCGGCTGCGACGAAGGCCCTGGCTGCGTCGGAGTCGAGGATGACCGTGAACGGTGAATCGGCCAGCAGACTGAACGGCACAACGGGCTGACGCAGCACCCGGCCGAGGGGGCTCGGCACGTGTGGGCCCAGGACCGGCGCCAGACGAAGGGCGCTGACGGCAACGCCGATTCGTTGGCCGACGCGGTTGGCGGTCGCTTCGATCTCGGCCACCATCCGGCCGTACTCGCTGCTCGGCCTGGTCGGCGCGTCTTCGTCGGGCCGGGTGAGGGCGCCGCGACCGCGCCCGTAGATCTCGATGCCGCTGCGCACGACGATGGCCTGCAGGGACCGACACTCGGCGGCTGCCGACAGCATCGATGTGGCCGCCTCGCAGGTGAGCCGCTTGGCCAAGGTCGTGCCGGCCCGAGCGTCGGGTTCCCACACGGCGAGGTGGATCAACACGTGCGGATCGAATGCGGTCACGACGTCGACGATCCGCTGGCGGTCGCTGGGTTCGATCAGGTGGAAGTCGCTGCGGTGCAGTCGACGCCGCGGTGGGTCGTTGTCAATGCCAAGTATCGAGCCCACCCAGGGCTCGTTTTCGAGCAGTGACGCAACCAGCGAACCAAGTTCCCCGCCCATCCCGCTGACGAGCACTCGTTGCCCGCGCATGCACAGAACGTTACCGGTTCGGCGGGTCGCTCAAGGGTTCTGTCAAGTCAGCCGATACCACAACCGACGAAGGGAGTCGCGGATGCCGCCTGTATCCGAACAATCCAAGGGAGCGGAGCCGCGAACTGCGTCGACCCGTGGCCGTTGGATCTTCGCCATCACCATGTTCGTGGCGGGCATCGTGCCGGTGTTCCAGATCGCCCAAGCGGTTGCTCCTGCCAAGCCGGCGTGCCCCGGAGCGACCTACTCGGTCGTCAGCGGTGACTCCTGGTACCGGATCGCCACGAACCTCAAGATCTCGATGACGTCACTGATCAACGCCAATGGCGCCACGACGGCAACAGTCATTCACCCTGGTCAAACCCTCTGTCTGCCGGCCAACGCTGCCGCGCCGCACCGACGCCACACGCCGACCACGCCGACCACGGTTGCACCAACGCCGGGTGCGACGCCAGCGCCGACCACCACGGTGTATCCCATCAGCGTGTTTCCCACGCAGGGGCCCTGCTCGTTCGCCGACACCTACGGCGCAACCAGGTCCGGAGGCCGCTTCCACGAGGGCGTCGACGTCATCGCCAAGGCCGGTCAGTGGGTCTACGCCGTGAAGGATGGAACCCTGACCAGGCAGTACTTCAACGCCACCGCTTCGCTCTCGGGCAATGGCTGGCGCCTGACCACATCCGACGGCACGTACTTCTTCTACGCCCATCTCAGCGCGTTCGCGCCCGGGCTGGCCGTTGGCTCGGCTGTCAGGGCCGGACAGATCATCGGTCAGGTCGGGATGACCGGCAATGCCCCCATCCCGCACCTCCACTTCGAGGTTCACCCCGGTGGTGGGTCGTCGATCAACCCGACGGCGACCATCCGAGCCGTCGACGGGTGCAAGACCACAGCGGTCCCGCCGCAGCCTGACGGCTCCGTGCCGGCCACGACCGTCCCGGCAACCACGGTCCCGCCGCCGACTGGCCCGGCACCGACGCTGCCCCCAGTCACAGCGCCGACACCCACGACCACCACGGTGTACGTCCCGGTAGCACACCGTCGAGATACAACGTACCTCGACGGCACCGCGCGCCCGAGGCGGTAACCGCCTCGCGCGGATTGACGGCCGCGCGTCAGCCGAACCCGCGCTTGTCCTGCTTCAGGGCGGTGTCGACCGAGAGCGCAGCAGCGACGACAAGCGAGTTCAACGGCTGCGGAATCTGGGTATGGATCTGCACGACGTAGTTGTCGGCCGTGGTGAACATGGTCTTGGCGACGCCTTCGAACGTCTTGGTGATCCGTGCCACCTCGACGCCGGTGTGGTCTTCGATCCTGAAGTTCCAGGCCCGCCAGTTCTCGGCCTTGATCGCCCCGTACGTGTGGCCGCCGGCCTGCAACGATGAAATGGATCTTGCCGATCACGTTGTCCTGCACGATCCGGCCGATCTCCTGGTCGCTGCCGTCGCTGACGATCACCGTGCTCTTCATCACCTTTGCCGGACGGGTGATCTGCAGCAGCACACGCCCGGCAGCGTCGGCGATCTCCAGCTTGTGGGTCATGAACTGGTCGAGGCTGGTGAGCAGGCGAAGGGCCTTCTTCGCTGCGCTCTGGCCGACCTGGTTGACCGAGGCGATCTGCTGGCCGCTCTCGTTGAACACGCCGTACTGGTTGTTCAGCTCGATCAGCTTCGCCTTCTGGTTGACGACCAGGATGGGCTCGGTGAAGATGGTTCCGCCGCCGACGAACGCGGCGTCGCCGACGTTTGCGCTGCGGTACCTCGACTCGCCGTGCAGCTGCTGCTGGATCTTCGCCGGGTCGCCCTCGTTGCCGACGCGTCAAGGCGCGCGTCGACCCTGTCGAGGCCGCGGGGCTGCAGCGGATCGGTCGCCTGCACGCCGTTGTCGCTGACGTGATCGGTCCAGGCCTTGCCGTCCCAATAGCGCAGTTGATGGCGCCCCATCGGGTCCGGATACCAGTTGGCAGGGTTCGTGCTCATGCGGCGCCAGCATACGTGCAGCGCCGAAATCAGCTATCGCAGCTCGTGCACCATCAGGATCACTTCGCGGGCGAACGGGTCGAGCTGGCGGCCGGCGATTCGCTCGATGATGGTGATCGCCTGCGACGGGTCGTCGACGAGACCGCTCCAGCGGATGTAGCCGCCCATGATGCCGATGAGGCGGTCGTCGACCGGTTCGTTGTGCACGATGACCTTGGTGCTGCCCTCCAGCAGGGCGCCGAGCTCGACGTAGAAGTTCTGCAGCCACTGGCCGAGGTCGTCGACGCCGGTGAACGGCCGGTGCAGGTACGGCAGGGCGAGCTCGTCGTAGTTGTGCAGGTTGTGGGGCGCGGGGATGATGCTGATCAGGCAGCCGAAGCCGTTCTCGCGCAGCCAGATGATCTCCTCCTGGCGGCGGACACGGCGATGGTTGTCGCCGTACCCACCGGGACGCTCGCAGACCGCGAGCTTGTCCTTCATGATCCAGGTGAAGTTGCGGGGGGTGATGCCCAGCGCCCACTTGCCTCGAAGACGCGGCGGCATCAGAAATTCCCTCCATCGAGCGCAAACATCGGATAGCGAGGTTACCGGCTCGGGGTCGTCGTTGGTTCGCTGAGCAGCCGTAATCGTTGCCGCGACCGTTCAATCCGTCGCCCTGCGCCCAGGTCACACCCGCTGGCCTGCCCGCCGGCAACCCGCAGCACCCGCTCGACCGTGGCCGCGTCGGGTGGGTGCTCGGTCGACAGCCACCGTCTGATCGCCCGTCTGGCCAGCGGCAATGGCGCGGCGATCAGCGCCTTTGCGTCCGTCGGGTCGATGTGCGCGGCCAACTCGTCGAGCAGGTCGCCGTCGTCACGGAGCAGATCCGCCTGGCGGGTCAGCACCGGCACCAGGTCGCGCCCGGCCAACTCGTTCATCGTCGGCAGCAGTTCATGGCGTACCCGATTGCGCAGGAACGCCGAGTCGAGGTTCGACGGATCGCCGACAGTGGTGATGCCGAAGGAGTGGCAGAACCTGACGGTCGTGGCCCGGCGAAGGCCCATGATGGGGCGCCGGGGGCCGGGACGCATCCCGGCGAGACCCGTGCTCGACGCACCTCGCATCAGGTTGATCAGAATGGTTTCGGCCTGGTCGTCGGCGGTGTGTCCCGTCATGACGTCGTTGGGCAGCACCCCATACCGGGCCTCGCGGGCCCGAGCTTCCAGGTTGGGGCCGAACCCGACCTCGACGGTCTCGGAGCGGAACGCTGCACCGAACCGGGCAGCAGCCGCGGCCACGACGTCGGCCTCAGCTGCGGAATCGGGCCGCAGCCCATGGTCGACGTGCACCGCCGTGACCACGCACCCGGCGGCGATCGCCAGAGCCATCAGGGTCATCGAGTCGGCGCCGCCGGAGACAGCGCACGTGACCTCGGTGCCTGGTGGCGGGAACGTGCATTTTGCGAGCAGGTTCAGCGTGGCCGGTTCGCCGTCAGCCAACGAGTGCTCCCATGCGATCGAGCCACAGCTGCGGGTTGCGGATCTCCTCCATCGACGGAAGGTTCTCGGGTGCCCGCCAGCAGACGTCGACCGAGCGGGAGCCCCCGACGTCTTCGATTGCCGCGATGAATCGCTCGCCTGCCGCGTACTGGTTGAGCTTGCCCTCGATGCCGGTGAGACGCAGCACCAGCCGGGTGAGGGGATTGGATCGTCTGCGCCGGGCCTGGAGCACGTGAGAGAACCGTGCCGCCGATGGCACCAGGTCACCGACCGCTCTGCTCATCGTCACGTCGCCATGACCTTCGAGCAGCGACATCAATCCGGCGATCTGCTGGATCACATCGCGTTGCTCGGGCGAGGCGATCAACCCGAAGACACCGCTGTCGCGGACCTGCTGCCGGGCCCGATCCCGGTCGCTGAACGCCTCGCGGATCGCCTCTGCGATCCGGCGCGGATCGGGGTTGGCCAATTTCACACTGGTGTTGACCAGGCCGGTGAAATGCTGCTTCATCCACGGCACGCCCGTGAACTGGGCGCGATGCGTCAGCTCGTGCAGCAGGACCCAGGTGCGGAACTCGGCCTGATCGAAGGCGAACCGCTTCTCCATGGCCGCCAAGTTGGGCCCGACCATGTACACCGCGTCGTCATCGTTGTCGCGGCCCACCAGCAGGTCGTACTGCCCGAGCACCCGAGTGCTCATCCAGCCGAGCAGCGCACCCAGCTCGGCGCCGACCACTTGGCCGCTGATGCGTGCGGCGAGGCCCTTGGTCGGCATCTTCGTCGCCCAGTCGTCGATCACCGGCGCGAGCAGGTGCTGGAACGACGAGATGTTGGCCCGGATCCACGCCGGTCGATCGATGACCTCGACCACAGCCGGGCCTGCAAGGGATCGCAATCCGGTGGTGCTCTCGATCTGATCCTCCAACTTCGGGATCATGTGCGAGAAGTCAACGAACTCGGTGGTCGAGACGTCGGCATGACGGCCGGAAATACGTGTGGCGATCTGCTCGGCGCGTCGCCAGTCGATCGGCGACTCAGCGGAAGCCACAGCCAAGACCTGGTTACTCTTCCCGGTTTCGCTTCGAGGGGAACTGCGGGGCGGTGACCTTCTTGAGATAGCCACCAATCAGACCGACGACCGCCAGGATCGAAACTGCGAGCAGGATGAGACCGAGCCAAAAGTGGAAGATGATGGCAGTCATGGACGCCAGCGTAGCTCGCGGACCCCGATAGGGCTCAGCCGATGCGGCCGTCGCCGTCGAAGTCCTCGTTGAAGCACTTCTCGATGCGGGAGAGCAACCCAGGTGGCATTTCGTCGTTGTGGCACTTGGCCGCGATCACCGTGCGGAGCTCTTCGTGAAAGTCGAAGGCCTGCAGGCAGTCGCTGCAACCACCGAGGTGGGCATGAATGGCCTGGTGGCTCTCCGTCGACAGCGCGCCGTCGAGAAAGGCCTCGAGCTCCCTGATCGCTTCCTGACAGCTATCCATTGGTCGGTTCTCTCACGGGCTCATCCTCACCTGCTGCAACGAGGCCACGTTCCGCGGCAAAGTCGTACAACTTCTTATGCATCGCTTTTCTTCCCCGATGTAGCCGCGACATCACGGTTCCGATCGGGACATCGACCATTTCCGCGATTTCCTTGTACGAAAATCCCTCGACGTCCGCCAGCAGGACCGGGATACGGAACGATTCGGGGAGCTCCTCCAGAGCGGTCTTGACCTCGTCGTCGGTGAACAATTGCAGCAAGGTGTCCTCCGCGCTGTTGCTCAACGCCCCGAGGTTGCCGACCCGGCGATACAGGTAGAGATCTTCGACGTCGTCGAGATCCGTCTCCACTGGACGACGCTGCTTGGCGCGGTACGTGTTGATGTACTGATTGGTCATGATCCGAAACAGCCACGCCCGTAGGTTGGTGCCCTCCTCGAACCCCGCATAGCTGCGGTATCCGCGCAGATATGTCTCCTGCACCAGGTCTTCCGCATCCGACGAATTCCGGGTCATGCGCAGCGCCGCGCTGTACAGCTGCGGTGCGTACTGCATTGCCTGCTCCGCGAATTCGGCCCGGTCTGCCACGTGGTCGACCCTAGCCGCACCCACTTCCGACCCCACCTAGCAGCGCTCAGACAGGGACGTCGTCGAGGTGGCCGACGAATTCGTCGACGGCAGCGACGAACCGTTCGAGCATGTCGGCCAGGACCGGCCGCTCCTCGGGCGTGAAGGCGCCGAGCATGTGCGCCATCAACTCGCCGCGCCTCGCGTTGACGTCGGCGTGGCGTGATCGGCCGGCGTCGGTGATCTCGACCATCACAACCCGTCCGTCGTCATCGTGAGGCGTTCGGACAGCGAGGCCCGAACCGACGAGACGTTGCACAGCGCGGGTGGCCGTCGAAGGATCGATACGTAGTGCCTCGGCGAGATCGCTCATCCGCCACGACGATTGGCGGGCGAGCAGGTCGAGTGAATCCATCTGGCCCTGCTCGAGTGCTTCGTCGCCGGTACCGAGCAGGTAGTCGCGCAACGCTCCCATCGAGGCACCCCGACGGATTTGAACCCACGACCTGCCGATGTTCACCGCGAGGTCGTACATCTCGCGCTGGTGCAGATCGACTGGGGCTTCCATGACGACGGAGAGTACAAGTGAGCACTGCTCACGTCGGCAGTCGGAGCACGCTTGCAGTGCGAGTCACGAAGACAAGGTGCGGGCGACCAGCTCGGCAAGCTGGGACGTGGTGCGACTTCGTCTGGCCTGTGGCGCGTGTGCGATTGCGATCATCGCCGTGTGGATCCCCCCGAACGCAAAGTCGATGGCCAGGTCGATGTTCCGACTCTCGAAGTCACAGCCCTTGACGATTTCGGCGAACATGGCTCTGAGCGCGGCGAACGCATCGGTCTCGTCTGCCCCGGCCTCCTCGAAGAGCAGATGGTGGAGGTCTGGTCGACTCGTCGCTGCACTCGCGAAACTTCGCACGAACGCCGTCAACCGAGCCCGGTCGTCTTCGTGTTGCTCGATCGTCGACCTGACCTCCTCCTCGATTCGTTCGACGTAACGACGTCGCAGACCAGCAGCGAGCTCTTGCTTGGATTCGAACTGGAGGTAGATGGTGCCTTTGCCGAGACCGGCGGTGTCGGCGATCTCGGAGATGGTCGCGTCGTGCAAGCCCTTGCGCAGCATCACTGCCTCCGCTGCGTCGAGGATCTGCTCCCTGCGGACCTCAGCGGGTTGGCGACGGGGAGTCGTCACGGCCATCCGGAAGATTCTAGTTGCCGACTGACCGTCAGTCATGACAGACTCTAACTGACTGACGGTCAGTCAGTTAGGAGGGAGAGCAACATGGCCCAACATCACACGACACCAGCGTCGCGTACATCCGATCTCATCGCCGATGGCCTCGTCAGTGCACACAGCAGTCCGTTCGCATTGCCCGTAGGCCTCACAGGAAGGCTCGCCGGGTGGTACATGGGAATGCCCGATGCTCAACATCGTGAGCTCGCTCGGCAGATACCCGCGCTTGGCAAGGCCCAGTTGATCGAGGTGGGATTCGGTCCGGGTCAATTGTTGCGGATGCTCCACGATCGTGCTCCTGATCTCGCCATGGCAGGTGTGGATCCGAGCGAGGTCATGGTCGACCGGGCGCGGCGAAGAAACCGGCAAGCCGACCTACATCTCGGCGCCGCGGCAGCGATGCCGTTCCCCGACGATCACGCCGATCTCGTCGTCTCGGTGAACAACCTTCCGATGTGGCCTGACCTCGATGCAGGTCTCAAGGAGATCGCGCGTGTGCGACGGCCGGCAGGCTCGGTGCTGATCGCGTGGCACGGAGGCCATGACCCACGCGGTCACCAGCGTCGACTCGTCCTTGCTCCCGAGCGCAAGGCGACCATCGATGCCGCTATCCGTCGCCGATTCCCCGAGGTTCGAACCAGAACGCTTCAACACTCCGACGTATGGGAGGTGTGAGTTCGTCGGACGATTCGCTCCGCGCTACGAGCATTGCTTCTCGTACGGCGCGCCGATCCACCCGGCAATCAGACTGGCGTAGGCATTCTTCGCTTCGTTGGTGACCAGGTGAATGCCGTCGCTCGACATTCCGGGGACGTCCGGCGCCAAGTCACCCCAGAAACCCACCCACACGTTGGGGTACTTGCACGCAAGCGCGACGATCCGTCCGTTGTTGCCGTCGATCCACGCGCGGTCGGCTCGGACCGTGAGGAACCACACCGACTTCACTTCCTCGGGCGGAAGGTTGGACATGATCGCCGCAAAGGTCTCGTCGGAGACCTCGCCGTTGGTGCCGATGTGGATGACGACGACGTTGCCGAGTCGCCCGGCGGCGCGCAGCCTGGCGACGAGGTCGATGACCTGGTTGCCTTGACGGCTCTCGGCGGCATCGACGACGAATCCAGCCGCCTGCAATTGTGACTTGGCTCCGAGCATGACCGATTCGCCGATGGCGAACGGCGGTCGCTGATCCAAGGGAAGCGTGGTGCTGGTCGTGGATGACGACGAGGTCGTGGACGCTTCGGTCTGTGCAGTTGTCGTGTCGTCGACCGGTGTCGATGCGACGGTGTCGACCGGTGACGAACCGGGGGGCGGCGCAACCGAATCCGTCGACGCCGTTGCAGCTGCGAGGTCGCACTCGACCTGACCGACGCACTTGTTGGGCGCCAACGCAATGCTGACACTGGCGAACCCGACGAGTGCTGTGACGACCAACAACGCACCGACGATTCGGCGGCGGCGTTGGTACACCTCTGCGGGCCGGCGTTGCCTGTCGCGCAAGCCCTCGGATAGTCGTCCCTGACGGATTGGCAACTCGATGAATCGGTAACTCGCCTCAGCGATCGGGAGCGTGAATAGCATCGCCAGAGCGAACTGGGCCGGTCGCAACGGCTGCCCCGCCTCGCCGCGGATGATCTGGTAGATCGGCCAGTGGTACAGGTACAAGCCGTAGCTGCGCGTTCCCACCCAGTTCAAGACGGGAGTGCCGAGCAGCCAGCCCAGCCAACTGCGTTGGTGGGCCACCGCGGCGATCACCGCCAGCGTGGCGATGCCGGTGACCAGGAAGCCCCCACGAAAGAGCAGCGGGTCGAAACGGAGACCGAACTGCCGGCCGCCTTCCGACAGCCACAGCCGCCAGGCCAACCATCCCAACCCGACGAGGCCCAACAGACCGACTGCGTCGAGCGTGTGTGGCTTGTTGCGCACCTGCCGCGGTAGCGCCGACGGTCGCCACACCAATGCGAACGCCGCGCCGAGCAGCAGGCCCCCCGCTCGGGTGAGCGTGCCGAGGTACAGCGTTTCGTTGATGCTGATGCAACGACCGGCGATCGTCCAATAGCCCTGTCGTTGGTCGATGGTGCACGTCGCGGCGACGTCGCCGGTGTGGAACAGCACCGCCGTCACCACCGTCACCGCCACACTCGTGCCGGCGAACCACAGCGCCAGTCGCGGTAGGTCGCGGCCGTACCTGCGAGCGAGGACAGCCGCCATCACCAGCGGCCAGATCAGGTAGAACTGCTCCTCCACCGCCAACGACCAGAGGTGACGCAACGGGACGAACGCCTCGTTGGCGGTGTATCCCTGTCCGACGACGATCTGATACCAGTTGCTGATGTAGAAGATGCCGCCGGCGAAGTCACCGCGTGTGCGTCCCATCGGCGTTCGCCTGAACACGGTCATGTAGACGGCGAGGCCTGCCAGCAGAACGAACAAGGCCGGCAGCAATCGCCGGAACCTGCGCATCCAGAACTGCCGTAGCCCGATCCGGCCGTCGCGTTCGAACTCGTTGACCAACAGTTGTGTGATCAGGTAACCGCTGATGACGAAGAACACCTCAACGCCCAGGAAGCCGCCGGGCAGCCATTCGTGGTCGGCGTGATAGATCATCACTGCGACCACGGCTACGGCCCGCAACCCGTCGAGCCCTGGTAGATATGGCAATCGACCGATCTGCAACGACGGTGTGGGCGGGACCGAACGAGACATCGAAGCATCAGTATCGTTCATGGGCTGATGAAATTCCGTCCACCACCCGCGTGCGATAATGTGTGCTTCTTCGCGGGAGGGCAACATGAATGATCGTCGTTATCGACTCGTATTCGCCGTGACCTTGGCTGCGGTGCCGTTTGTCGGTTCGGCACCGGCGGTCGGTGCCGCTGGGCCGGGGCTGGTGGTCAGTGCACCCGGACAGACTGAAGTCGGCCAAGCCATCCCAATCACGCTGAGCCTTCGGGGGGCGCCGCAGGTGACCGGGTACGAGGCGTTCGCGCACTTCGACGAGACGGCTGCCGAGTTCGGTGGCTTGTTCGCAGGGGGCGAGGACGCCACCAATGTCAACGTCGAGACCACAATCGCGGACGAGGTCAACGAGGGGACTGCCTTCGCGGTCTACACCTGTGTAGCCGTTGGTTGCGGCGAGCCCGGCCATAAACAGGAAGGCCGCCGGCAGCTGGAGAATGTGACGCTTCGCGTCGTTCCGCTGCGGTCAGGCACGCTGACCATCAATCTGGACCAACTGCGTTTCGTCAACAAGAAGGGCGAACGCATCGACGTCCCCGTCGCCGGCAACACTGTCACGGTGTCGGTCCTGGGCTCGTCGGAGCCCATCCCCGCGCCCCTGGCGATTTCGAGCTGTCCGACTTGCCGACCGTCGAGCCTGCCGCACCCGCGGGCGCTGCCGCCGAGAGCCTCGACACGACGAACGACGGCACAGTCACGTTCGCCGACGCAGCGCAACTCTCGTTGGACTGGATCGACGCCCGAACTGCCGGAGGCCCGTGTCAGGACCTCGCCGCGACCGACGTGAACAGCGACGGCTGCGTCGACGTGTCCGACCTCCAGGCCGTCGCTTCCTCCGCAGACGCCCCGACGACCACGCTCGCTCCGGCGGTTCTGGCAGCGGGACAGTCCTTCACGGTGAACACCACCAGCGACCTATCCGACAAGAGCATCGGCAACGGCATCTGCGCGACGTCCGCTGGCACGTGCAGTCTGCCGCGCCGCCCTGCAAGAGTCAAACCGGATCACTGGCGCGAACTCGATCGCGTTCAACATCGCTGGCACCGGTGTGCACACCATCCAACTCGGCAGCCAACTCAGCGTCAGCGACACCACGGGCGGGGTCACCATCGATGGCTACAGCCAGCCGGGGGCACAACGCAACACGGCAGCGCGGGCCAGCAACGCCGCGATCATGATCGAGATTCGGGGTAACGGAACGAGCACGACGCTCGGCACGTTCGACGGTATTCGTATCGTGTCGCCGAACAACAGGTTCGAAGGTCTGGCTCTCTACAACGCCTTCGACCAGATCGAGCTCTACGGGCGCAGCGCGCACCACAACACCTTCGTGGGCAACTTCATCGGCACCAATGCGGCGGCGACGTTCAAATCCATTGTGGGAGCGACCGGTGGCACCGGCGTCCACCTCGAGGCCGGCTCTCATCACAACGTCTTCGGTACGCCAGCGCTCGCCGATCGCAACGTGTTCGACGGTGCGCCCCTCGCGGGGATCCGTATCGACCACGAGAACAGTGATGCCAACGTGGTGCGGAACAACATCTTCGGGCTGACCCCGAACGGGCTCGCCAAGCTGCCGAACGGCAAGACCGGCATCGACATCCAGTGGGGAGCTTCCTTCAACATCATCGGAGGGCTCGGATCCAACGAGCGCAACGTCTTTTCCGGCCACAGGTTCACGGGAGTCGATCTCTCGCACAGCAAATCGACGAGCAACAACGAGGTGGTTGGCAACTTCTTCGGTACGACCCTTGCCGGCAACGCCGTGACGTCCTACACGAAGACGTTCTACGGGATCACCTTCAAAGACGACATCTTGAACAACAGCGTGCACGACAACGTGATTGGTGGATCGACCGAGTATCCGATGTGGCACCGGGACAACTACACCGGTCACAACGACATCTACAACAACCGGGTTGGCATCGCCCTCGATGGAACGGCGCTTCCGAACGCGAAGTGGGGCATGTACATGCAGGGCCACGACTTCTCCGTGCGCGACAACATCTTCGCCAACAACGCGTCGGGCGGCATCTACCTCACCTCCAGCGTCTCCGTGCAAAACCGGTTCACCGGGAACCGCTTCATCAGCAACGGAGGGCTGGCCATCGATCTCGCGCCGAGCGGCCCCACAGCGAACGATGCCGGCGACGCCGATACCGGCCCCAACATGCGCTTGAACTATCCGTCGCTGCAAACGGCGACGACGGCGTCTGTCTCGGGTACGACATGTGCTGGTTGCCGCGTCGAAGTGTACGAATCCACTCTCGACACGGGCAATCGAGGCGAGGGCCGCAATCTCGTTGGCAGCACAACGGCTGCGTCCAACGGCTCATTCTCCGCACCTGTCGCCGGTCTCAGCAGCGGCCAGCTCGTAGCCGCGATCGCAATAGACCCGGCCGGCAACACCAGTGAGTTCTCGACCGTGCGCACCGTCGCGTGAGCGGCAGTCGGCTGGAGCCCATGTCGGCTGGAGCCCAAGAGGAGAATCGAACTCCTGACCTACGCATTACGAGTGCGTTGCTCTACCGACTGAGCTACCTGGGCGCGGCGTGCATCGTAGCGTGAGGCACCCGACGATGACATCCCATATCAGAAGGCGTGTCGCGGGCATCCGGAACTGAAACTACGTCCATGTGACTTGCTCAACCTTGAAGAGTTCTTGCCGATCATTTCCTTGTGAAGTGGCGGCGTGTCGGTCTTATCTCATGCCTCGGCATCGTCGTGGCACTGTGCGCTTGGCAGCTTCGCATCATCTGGGTCCCTTCATATCGGTGGATGATCTTCCCACCCATCGTCGCTGCGGTCGCAGCCATGTTCGGCGCGCGCCGTCGGCAGAACGGCGATCGGATCGCGTGGGTTGCGATTGCCGGCTCGTGCGTCATGACAGCAGCCTCCTACGCAATGCTGATGTCGCGATCCTTCGGCATGAGCGATCTATCGGACCTCGCGAGTGTGATGCGAGCTCCGGATCGAACGCTCATAGCGCTGGCGCTGATGGCGATGATCTTCGACCGCTCGCCCATCCGCGATCGCCTTCTCGCCATCGAAGCCAGCATCGTTGCGCTTGCCACAGCGCTGGTGATGTGGGTTGCAGTCATCGAGCCCGCCCTGACGAGGTCACCGCTCGACTCGTCCGGTCGACTGCTGTCGCTGAGCCTTCCAGCGTCGGATTTGGTGCTCGTTGCACTTGGCGCGCGACTCTCGCTCGGCTACCGAGCGCGCAGTCGATCGTTCGTGGCGCTACAGCTCGCGCTCGTCGGTCGATTCGCCGCGAACATGATGACCTACTGGAGTGAGGTCGGAAGTGGACACCTCTCGTTGTTCTCCAGCAACCTCCTCACCGTTGCGTCGTTCGGGTTCCTCGTGTGGGCTGCACTCGATCGCCAGCACAGCGAGCCTGCTCACGTCGCCGAACACGCCGTACGACTGAGCCGCGTTCGGCTGCTCTCGATCGTGCTGTCAGCGGTCGCCCCGCAGGTCGTGTTGATCGCAGTGTTGATGAACGACTCGGCAAAGCGTTCGACGATCCTCTTCTCGGCCGGAATCGCAGCCGTCGTGTCGCTGCTCGCGCTCACCCGGTTGTGGGGCTTGGCGGTCAGCGTCCGCAACCTCACCGAGCGGCGAGGCAACGACCGCCTCGCATCTCTCGTCGAACGATCGAGCGACGTGGTGATGCTCGTCGACATCGACGGCCGGATCTCGTACACCAGTCCTGCGCTCCGGACAGTGCTGGGCTACGAGGGCGACCTGTGGGTCGGCTTGGCGCTCGAGGCCGTCGACATCCGCGCCAACGGCGAGTTGCAGGCCAGCCTGTGGTCGGACTTCAAGGAGTTGCCGCACGAGGGTTCGTTGACGATCGAGGTGTCGGTGCTGCACGCAGACGGCGAATGGCGGACGATGGAACTGTCGGCTGTCAACCTGATGTCGAACGTCGCTGTAGCGGGCATCGTGTTGACGCTGCGTGACGTGACAGCGAATCGAACGTTGGAACGCCAGCTGAGCTATCGCGCCGATCACGACTCGTTGACGGGCCTCGCCAACCGCGCCAACTTCCTGACCAGGGTCAGCGACGAGTTGCAGCGAGGTCAGCTTCCCACGGTGCTCTTCCTCGACCTCGACGACTTCAAGGCGATCAACGACGGTCTCGGACACTCGGCCGGCGATGTCTTGTTGCGCGTCGTGGCAGATCGACTGAAGATCCGCTTCGCCAATGCATCGAACCTCGTCGCTCGACTTGGTGGTGACGAGTTCGGCGTGCTGCTGCTCGACTCGTCGACTGCCGAGGCAAGCGTGCTCGCCCAGCAGGCCATCGGCGACCTGAAGGACTCGATCCAAGTCAACGACTTCCAATCGGTCTCGGTCAGCGGTTGCATCGGCATCGCCGTCGCCGAGCCCAAGAACACCGCTTCCGATCTCATGCGTCATGCCGATCTGGCGATGTACCGTGCCAAGCAGTTGGGCAAGGGTCAGGTCGAGGGCTTCGACGCCGACCTCGGTCGCCAGACCGAGCGTCGAAACGAGTACAAGCGAGATCTCATGGCAGCGCTCGGCCGCGACCAGCTCTACCTCGTGTACCAGCCCATCGTTCGTCTGTCGGACGGTCGAACCGTCGGCGCCGAGGCGCTGTTGCGATGGGACCACCACATCTACGGCAACGTGCCCCCGATCGACTTCATCCCCCTTGCCGAGTCAACCGGTGTCATCATTCCGATCGGCGCGTGGGCCATCGAGCAGGCATGCATGTCGGCCGTGGGCTGGGCAGACGAATCGATGTTCGTCACCGTCAACGTCTCGGGCGTTCAGCTGCGTGAACCCAACTTCGTCGAAGGGGTGCAGCGCAGCCTGCGACTCAGTGGCCTCCAACCTGAGCGTCTCGTGCTGGAGATCACCGAGTCGACCTTGATCGACGACAGCGAGCTTGCTACCCGGCAGCTCAGCGAACTGCGCGCGTGTGGCATCAGCACTGCATTGGACGACTTCGGCACGGGCTACAGCTCGCTCGCCTACGTGCAGCGCCTGCCGCTCGACATCATCAAGATCGACAAGGAGTTCGTGCAGTCGGTCGACGAGGTTCGCAGCAAGGCGCTGGCCAACACCATCGTCAACATGGCTCGCAACCTGGGCTTGCGAACGGTCGCCGAAGGCGTCGAGTCCGAGAACCAGGCGGTGGAATTGGCCAGGATCGGATGCGAGTTCGCCCAGGGCTATCTGTTCTTCAAGCCGCTCTCGGCGGTTGCGATGACGGCTCTCAGCGAGTTCGAGAACCAGCCCGTCGACGAAGGTGGACCGACGATCGAGCTCCCGGCGCAGGCTGCCAAGACTCTGCCCCCGCCAACTGGCCAGCTGGCCCCCAACGAGGCCCATCCTGCACCGGCTCCTGCGGGGATGCGGCTCGACGCCCACCCGCGGCCCAAGGATGAGCCGACCGGCGAAATCTCGCATCTCCTGCGTCCCCTGTTGTCGAGCTGAGGCTCGCCGGTTGGAACTGGCTAGAGCGACGGCAGGTCGAGCATCAGCGACTGCAGCAACAGCGCCTCGTTGGGATTGCGCTCCATGGCTTCGAGCGCGCCGTGAATTCGCGTCACGGCGTTGACACCCGAATCGGGACGCGTCAGCTTCCCGAGCACGAGAGCGTCGCGGTACGACCCGGCCAGAATTCCGAGCCCGCTGCGGAGTTCGTCGACGCGGTGCCGTCGCAGCTCTCGCTTGTGGTTCTCTTCGATCTGCTTGCGTCCGCTGCCTCGTTCGCCGGTCGCAGCAACTCGTGACTCCAACGCCGCGAGCTCCTGGGCCTGGCGGGCTGCGAGCGGCGCTGCGGCGTCGTCGATGAGCCCGAGCAGTTCGGTGCAGAGCTTCACAACCGTCGTGCCGGTGCCGTCGAGGCGCGCCGCAAGCCCTGCGAACGCATCGCGTCGAGCCATCAAACCCGTGTCAGTCGCCAACACCTGAGCCCTGGTGAGGTTGCCTTCCGCAGCCTGCGCGGCGATCTCGGCGATGGCAGGATCGATGCCCGACTCGACGAGCCGGGCCGCGACGACGTCGTTCGACAACGCGGCAAACAGGATCCGCACGCACCGCGACGCGATGGTGATGAGCTCGGGCGTGACCTGATCGGCGATGACGACGAAGATGGTGCTGGCCGGCGGCTCCTCGAGCGTCTTCAGCAGGCGTGCCGCGGCGGGCGCATCGAGCAGATGGAAGTCGTGGAGGATCATCACCTTGCGGTTGCCCTCGACCGGCGCGAGCGACGCATTGCGGATGATGTCGGCAACCTGATCGGCGCTGATGCGTGCACCCTGGCGATGGACCTCCCGGACGTCGGGATGTTCACCGCGCAACGCCAACCGGGCGTCGCGATGCGATGGGTCGTCGACGCCGGCCATCAGCAGCGCGGCGAAGCTGCGACTTGCTTCGGCCTTCGTCGAGCCGGGCGGTCCGACGAAGAGGTAGGCGTGCACCGGGTCCTGTGCGGCGTGCAACAGCCGGCCGATGGCCTGCGGCTGGCCGACCACATCGGACCACACCGACGTCGTCACAGCTCCAGCCGTTCCGCGACGCACCGACGGATGTTGTTGCCGACCTCTTCCATTCCGGCCGCTCCGTCGATGACCACCCAGTGTTTCGGGTCGGCGGCCGCCATCGAGCGGAAGCCGTCGCGCACTCGTGCATGGAAGTCGACGCCCTCGCGTTCGAAGCGATCGAGATCGCGATTGCGCATGCGCCGTTCGAGCACTTCGATGGGTGTGTCGATCAGGATGACGAGGTCTGGCCACATCGAGTGCAGAGCCCACTCGTTGATCTCGCGAATCTCGTCGAGCGGCAGGCATCGCCCGTATCCCTGGTAGGCCAGCGTCGAGTACACGCTGCGATCGCTGACCACGTGACGGCCGGCAGCGAGCGCGGGTGCGACGACCTCGTCGATGTGTTGAGCACGATCCGCGGCAATCAGCAACGTCTCGGCCCGGTGTGATAGATGCGTCAGGGCCGTGTCGTGGAGGATCGTACGAATGCGCGCCCCGATGTCGGTGCCACCGGTTTCACGGGTCAGCACCGCGCCGAGGTGTGCCGCCAGGCGGGCAGCGTGCGTGCTCTTGCCGGTGCCCTCGGCTCCCTCGAGGACGATGTAGCGACCCGTCATACTTGGCGCACCATATCGAGCAGGATAGGCTCGGGTGCGTTTGAGAAACTGATCCCGAATGTTGAGACGCACACGATACGAGCGTGTGGTTGAGGTGTGGCTGCGATGTGGATGCCTGAGATGTGGATGCGTTAGATGTGGATGGCAGTGACCGTCGCTGCAGCGATCTTTCAGACGTGGCGCACCGCCATGCAGCAACGGCTGCGGTCACTGTTGTCGGTCAGCGGCGCCGGGTTCGTCCGCTACGTGTGGGGCGCGCCGATTGCCTTCGCCGCGGTGGCCGTCATCGCCGTCAGCGGTCAGCGGTTGCCGTCGCCACCTGCTCGATTCTGGCCGTTGATCGCCGGTGGCGGCGTCGCCCAGATCGTTGCGACGATCCTCCTGATCAGCGCGTTCGACGCCCGCGGCTTCGCGGTCGGAACGGTGTATTCGAAGACTGAAGTGGTGCAGGTCGCGGTGTTCTCGGCGGTACTGCTCGACGAGACACTTCGGCCGCTCGGCTGGCTCTCCACTGTGCTGTGCATGGCCGGCGTCGTGCTGCTCGCCGGAGGGCGAACTCTGCTGCGTCATCCCGATCGGGCTGCGGCGCTCGGCTTGTTCGCCGGAACGGGTTTCGGGCTGGCCGCCGTTGGCATCCGGGCAGCGACTCAGTCGCTTGGTGATTCACCGGCCATCGTTCGGGCCGTCGTCGCGCTGGCGGTGATGAACACGATGCAGACGATCGTCCACGGCGGGTACTTGGCCGTCCGCGAGCGCGGGCAGATCGGCTTGGCCTTTCATCACTGGCGATCCAGTTCGGTGGTGGGCGTGCTCAGCGTGTGCGGCTCGGCGTGCTGGGCATGGGCATTCGCGCTGCAGAACGCAGCAAAGGTTCGCACCTTCGGCCAGGTCGAGTTGTTGTTCACCTTTGCCGTCGCCCACTGGTGGCTGCACGAGCGCAACACGCGGCGCGAGTTCGCAGGTGCTGCGTTGGTGCTTTCCGGCGTGCTCGGCGTGATGATCGCCGGTTAGCTCGCCGATTTCTTCTTGGCAGTGGCCTTGCGAGGAGCGGCCTTCTTCGTTGCTGCCTTCTTGGTGGCTCGAGCCTTCTTCGCCGGCGCGCCGCCGCGCTCGATGATCGCCTCGCGGCGGATCGCCAGCAGCTCGTAGGCCCGTTCGGGCGGCATCGCCTCGAGCCGGTCACCCTTGCTCAGCGACGCGTTGGTCTCGCCGTCGGTGACGTAGACGCCGAACTTGCCGTCCTTGGCGACGACCGGCTTGCCGCTGACGGGGTCGTTGCCGAACTCGCGCAGCGGGCCCTTCGCGGCCATGTTGGTGGCACCGCCGCGGCGGAACACCTTCGGCTGCGAGAAGATCTGCAGTGCCTCGTCGAGCGTGATGGTCGAGCAACTGCTCCTCGTTGGCGATGTTGCGGAAGTCCTTGCCCTTCTGCACGTAGGGCCCGTAGCGACCGTTGTTGGCGATGATGCTCTCGCCGTCGGCGGGGTCGACACCGAGCGTGCGCGGCAGCTGCAGCAGCTCCTCGGCCTCGGCGACGGTGACCCGCTCGAGCACCATCGTCTTGAACAGGCTGGCCATCTTCGGCTTCTCCAAGCCCGGCGGCAGGTTGTCGGGCGCGCCCCACTGCACGTACGGCCCGTAGCGGCCGTTCTTGGCGAACACGGGATAGCCATCGAGCTCGCCGATCGGCTCGTCGCTCTTCGGCGAGGCCAGCAGCTTCAGGGCCATCTCGACGGTCAGTTCGTCGGGGGTGAGGTCGTCGGGGACGCTCGCCGTGTCGTCGCCGCGCTTCACGTACGGCCCGTACTTGCCGGGCTTGACGACGATCTCGTTGCCGTCCGGGTCGTTGCCGATGGGGAAGGTGTTGATCTCTGCGGCGTCGATCTCGTCGAGGTTCTCCTCGACCAGTCGCTTCAGACCGGGCAAGCTCGTCGGCCGTCGTCGCCGAAGTAGAAGTGCTGCAGCCAGTCCTGCTTCTGCCGCTCGTTGCGGGCGATCGAGTCGAGGTCCTCCTCGATGCGCGCGGTGAACGCGTAGTCGACCAGGCCTTCGAAGTGCTTCTCCATCAAGCCCGACGACGGCGAACGCGGTCCACGTGGGGACCAGCGCCTGACCCTTCTTCCACACGTAGCCGCGGTCCTGAACGGTCTGGATGATCGACGCCCACGTCGACGGCCGGCCGATGCCGAGCTCTTCGAGACGCTTCACGAGCGATGCCTCGGTGTAGCGCGCCGGCGGCGATGTCGTGTGGCCGTTGGGTGTAAGCGACTCGACGACGAACCGACCTGGCCGACGGTGAGCGGCGGCAGCAAGCGCCTCGCGTTCTTCGTCGCCTGCCTCGCTGTCGTCGACCGACTCGACGTACACCTGGCGGTAGCCGGCGAAGCTGATGGTCGTGCCACTGGCCGCGAACACCGCAACTTCCGACGCTCGTCACGCGTGCGGTCGACCGCGGTTGCAGCCGAGGCGCACGCTGACCGTCGTGCCCGTGGCGTCGGCCATCTGCGATGCCAGCGTGCGCTGCCAGATCATGCGGTACAGCGCCAGCTCCTGGCCGTTCAACTCGGCGGCCAGCGAGTCGGGACTACGCAGCGGCGTGGTCGGACGGATGGCCTCGTGGGCCTCCTGGGCGTTCTTGGTCTTCGACGAGAACTGGCGGGGCGACGGCGACAGGAACTTGTCGCCGTACGCCGCGCTTCACCTCGGCGCGCACGGCCGACAGCGCCTCGTCGCTGAGCGTGACGTTGTCGGTTCGCATGTAGGTGATGTAGCCCACGCTCGTACAGGCCCTGCGCGACACGCATGACCTGCGACGCGCTGAGCCGCAGTTTGCGGCCGCCCTCCTGCTGCAAGCGTGGAGGTCATGAACGGGGCCTTGGGGGCGCTGCGATACGGCTTCTCCTCGACCGAACGGACGGTGAACTCCGACGTCTGACAGACTCGTCGGCCAGACCTCGGGCGCGCGCCTCGTCGACGCACCACGACGTTGCTTCTTGACCTGACCGTCGCTGCCGAAGTCCTTGCCCGTCGCCACCTTGGCGTCGTCGAGCGCGACGAGCGTCGCGGTGAACGCAGGCGACGTGGCCGTGAGCAGCTCGATGTCCCAGTAGCCGGCCTGCACGAACGCGATCCGCTCGCGCTCGCGTTCGACGATCAGGCGGACCGACGGGCTCTGCACGCGACCGGCCGACAGACCACGGTTGACGCGGCGCCACAGCACCGGCGAGACCTCGTAGCCGTAGAGCCGGTCGAGCAATCGCCGGGTCTCGGCCGCGTCGACGAGGCCGTAGTCGATGCCGCGCGGGTTGGCGACCGCATGGTCGATGGCCGCCTTGGTGATCTCGTGGAACACCATCCGCTTCACGGGGATCTTCGGCTTGAGGTACTCGAGCAGGTGCCAGCTGATCGCCTCGCCCTCGCGGTCCTCGTCGGTCGCGAGGTACAGCTCGCTGGCATCTTTCATCAGCACACGCAGGTCTTTCACCACCTGCTTGCCACGCTCGGTCAGCTCGTACGTCGGCTTGAAACCGTTGTCGACATCGATCGACAGACCCTTGCTGGGCAGGTCGGCGACGTGGCCCACCGAGGCGCGCACGTCGAACGCATCGCCCAGGAACTTGGAGATGGTCTTCGCCTTCGCGGGCGATTCGACGATGACGAGTGGCTTGGCCATGTGTCGGTATCGCTACGTGATGACGGGGGTACTTGTCAAGGCGGCCCGCCGCTGCACACCTCAGACGAGTTCCGGTTCGCGCTCGCTCGGTCGTCGAGGTGACGCGCCTTCGACGTTGATCGTCGGCAGCACCCGGTCGAGCCACTTCGGCAGCCACCAGTTGCGGTCGCCGAGCAGCTCCATCGTCGCCGGAACGAGCACCATGCGGACCACGGTTGCGTCGATCAGCACGGCTGATGGCCAGACCGAGCCCGAACAGCTTGAGGCCGCGATCGTCGCCGAGGACGAACGCCGAGAACACGCACACCATGATCAACGCGGCGGCGGTGATGACCCGGGCCGTCACGGCCAGACCGTCGGCAACGGCCTCAGCGTTGTCGCCGGTGCGGTCGTACTCCTCCTTCATCCTGGAGAGCAGGAACACCTCGTAGTCCATCGACAGCCCGAAGATGATGGCGAACAGCATCATCGGCGCCCACGCCTCGACGGGGCCGGCCTTGCCGATCCCGAAGACATCCTTCACCCAGCCCCATTGGAAGATGGCGACGATCACGCCGTAGGCCGCGCCGACCGACAGCAGGTTCATGATCACCGCCTTGAGCGGCACGAGCAGACTGCGGAAAACGACCATCAAGCAGCAAGAAGCTGAGGATCAGCACCGCGCCGATCAGCAACGGCAGCCGTCCACCGAGGTACTCGGCGAAGTCGACGCTGGCCGCGGTGAAGCCGCCGACCATGACGTCGACTCCCGTCGGCGGGAGCGCGGTCGTCGCGCAGTCGATTGACGAGCTCCGCGGTCGCCTTGTCCTGCTGGGATGATGTGGGGAATGCCTGCCAGAACCACATGCCCGGCGAACGCTCGACGCCGTTGTTGAAGAACGCGATGCCGGGGTCGGCTGCCAATACGTCGTCGACGCGCGTGGCCGCGTGCGGCATCCATTGCTGGATCGGTGCTGAGCGAGGAACAGCGGTCCGCTGCTTCCTGGGCCGAAGCCCTCGGCCATCAGGTCGTACGCCTTGCGCGCTGTCTGGTCTTCCTTCAGGTTCCCGGTGTCGCCGAATCCGAGGCGGATGGAGAACAGCGGCAGCGCGAGAAGGACCAGAATGACGACGCCGACCAGCAACGGCGGCCACGGGCGCCGCTGGATGAGGCGGCTCCAGCGATACCAGAACTGCTGCTCGCGCGGCTTGACCCGGTGGTGCGGGATGTGCTTGCGCAGCGATCGACCGAAGGGCAGGAAGCTGCCCCCGACGACCAGTGCGGCGATCACGAACGCGAGCCCCAACGCTGCGCCGAGCTTCAAACCGGTGAACACACCGACCATGGCCAGCAACACGAATGCTCCGACGGCAATCGCCGCCGCACGAGATGTCTCTTCGATTCGCCGACCGGCCATGCCGATCAATGCGGGCAGCAGCGTGATCGATGCGATCATCATCACCAGCACGCTGAGGGCGCTGGCGACCGCCAGACCCGCGCACGAACGCCAAGCCGATGATGAACAGGCCGAGCAGCGAGATGATCACCGTGATGCCCGCGAACATGACGGCGCGACCGGAGGTGTCGACCGAGTGCACCACGGCTTCTTCGGGCTCCATCCCTGCGTGGATGTTCTCGCGATATCGGCTGACGATGAACAGCGCGTAGTCGATGCCGACACCGAGTCCGATCATCGCGGCGATCTGCGGGGAGAACTCGGGCATCCCGAAGGCGTTGGAGACGATTCCGAGGACGCCGGCGCCCACGCCGAGCCCGAACAGAGCGGTGCCGATCGGCAATCCCATCGCCAGCACCGATCCGAAGGCCAGCACCAGGATGATCATGGCGGCGAGGACGCCGAGCACCTCGCTCTCGGGCAGTTCGAATGGCTGGAAGAGCTGGCCGCCGTACTCGATCTGCAAACCGGCCGGGCGCTGCACCGCCTTGCCGAGGTCCTTGATGTCGTCTGCCAACGTCAGTGTCTCGGCCTGGCTGCGCTCCGTCACGCCCGAGCTGTGCGAAAGAGATCGGCTTGGTCGTGCTGTTGAACGAGCGCGCCTTCGGGGCTGTACGGACTGTCGACCTTGACACCTTCGAGCTTGTCGACCTCGGCGAAGAACGGTTCCATCGCGGCCTTGACGGCGGGGTCGTCTGTGCCATTGGGCGAGGTGAACACGATCTGCGCCGTCCAGCCGCCATCCTCCGGATCTGCACCGGCGAGCAGGGCATCCTGCACGACCTTCGAGTCGCTGTCGGGCAGGGCGAAGTCGGTGTGATAGTCGGTGCCGACCCCAGCACTGATCGCGCTGAGCCCGATGAGAAACGGCAGCCAGATTGCGAACACCATGAATCGGCGCCTGCGGAAACTGAACCGAGCAAGACGTGCGAGCACTGTGGACCCCTCCAAGAATCGGTCGATGGCTTCGGCCGTCGACTGGTTGCCTCGCTGCGCGACGCTACTCTCAGCGATATCGATCAACGGTGTGACATTCGTCTCGGCTGGAATGAGGAGTTGGACGCGTCGTGGCGGGAGACCGGGCTCGCCGAGCTTCCCGGTCGTGTCACTCGGCTCGATCGAGGATGGAGCACGGTGCTGCGCAACCTCGATGACGACCCGCTGCGCATCCGCAACATCGGCGCCGATGTCGCGGTCGGCGACTGGGTCGTTCCATCCGCAGAGCTCGACCGGGTCGAGGTCGTGCTGCCTCGTCGCAGTGCCTTCGTTCGCCGCGCATCGTTCGAGGGCAATCGCGCCGAGGCTCAGACCATCGCCGCCAACATCGACGTCGTGATGCTGGTGCACGCGCTCACGTCGCCACCCAACCAGCGCCGTCTCGAACGCGAGCTCGTGCTGGCGTGGGACAGCGGCGCCCGGCCTGTTGTCGTCCTGACAAAGCGAGACCTCGTCGACGACCCGGCCGCCTCGGTCGAGTCGCTGCAAGCAGCCGCGCCGGGTGTGCCGATCGTGACCGCAAGCGGGATCAGCGGCGAAGGAGTCGACGATCTGGCCGCGTTCGCCGCGGGCAACGCAACGATCGCGCTGCTTGGGCGCCAGCGGCGTCGGCAAGAGCACGCTGATCAATGCGCTCGTGGGCAGTCGTGCCCAGGCGACGGCCGCGGTGCGCGAAGGCGACGGGCGCGGTCGGCACACGACGGTGGCGACCGAGCTCGTGCGCCTGCCGGGCGATGGGTGGCTGGTCGACACGCCGGGTGTGCGCGCGGTGAGCTTGTGGAGCAGCGGTCACGGAATCGAGCGGGCCTTCGCCGATGTGTTCGAACTGATGGACCACTGCCGTTTCCGCGATTGCAAGCACGAGGACGAACCGGGCTGTGCGGTACAGGCGGCGATCGCCGACGGCCGCTTGGATCCGTTGCGTCTGTCGAGCATGAAGCGGCTGGTTGCCGAGGAGCTCGCCCTGGAGGAGGAGCAACGCGCTCAACTCAAGGCGCAGGATCGGCGTGGCGTGCGCAAGATTCGGGTGAAGTAGCCAATGGAGATCCCGGTCATCGACCTGGCACGGTGGTGGGGCAACGAAGCCGACCGCCTCGCCCTTGGCCGGGATGTGGATGCCGCCGCTCGACAGTTCGGGTTCTTCCAGATCGTCGGCCATCGCCTGCCACAAGCGCACATCGACGCGATGGTCGACGCCACCTCGCGATTCTTTGCGTTGCCGACCGAGATCAAGCAGCACTGCACGCCGTCGGATCCTTCGATCAATCGTGGCTACGCGGCGCGGGGAACCGAGGCGCTGTCGTACAGCATCGGTCGCGACGCTCCGCCCGATCTGTTCGAGGCGTTCAACATCGGCGAGGACGAGGTCGACTACTCGGAGCTGTTTTACCACTCGCATCGACATGGAGCGTTCGCTCCCAACATCTGGCCACTGTGGCCTGCCGAGCTTCGACCCACGCTCGTCGAGTACTTCCGGTCGGCGCGTCGGTTGGCACTGACCCTGACCGAGGTCTTCGCGATCGCGCTCGAACTGCCCGATCGTTGGTTCTCGCCATTCGTCGATCGCTCCACCACGACCATGCGAGCCATCCGCTACGAACGCCGCGCTGGTGAGGATGATCCGCTTCCCGGTCAGCAGCGAATGGGGGCGCACACCGACTACGGAATCGTCACGGTGCTGTGGGCCGAGCCGGTCGCGGGCCTGCAAATCGTCGCTCCCGACGGCGAATGGATCGATGTGATCCCCGCCGACGATGCCTTGGTGGTCAACCTCGGGGACCTGACGGCTCAGTGGACCAATGACCACTGGCGATCAACGGTCCATCGCGTGGTGCCGCCTACGGCCGCCGAGGGACCGGCGGTGCGGCGCAGCGCGGCGTTCTTCCTCGACGGCAACTGGGACGCCGTCGTCGAGTGCCTGCCGACCTGCACGAGTGCAGCCGATCCACCGCGCTACGCGCCTGTCACCGCCGGCCAACATCTGACGGCCAAGTTGATGGGACCGCGACTACTGCGGGTCAGCGATGCCGTCGACACGTCCGGCGACCGCGGCCGCTGATCTACGTTTGCGGGATGGACTTCGCCTTCACCGACCGCTGCAACGAGTACCGAGAGACGTTGTTGGCGTTCATGGACGAGTACATCTATCCCAATGAGAGCGTCTATCACGAGCAGTTGACGGCCAGCGGCAACCCGCACCATCACCCCGCGGTGATGGAGGAACTGAAAGCGGAAGCTCGCAAGCGCGGCCTGTGGAACCTGTTCCAACCGCACAAGGAGTGGGGGCCGGGTTTGACCAACCTGGAGTACGCGCCGATGGCCGAGATCATGGGTCGCAGCACGATCGCCAGCGAGGCCTGCAACTGTTCGGCGCCCGACACGGGCAACATGGAAGTGCTGACGATGTTCGGGTCGCACGAGCAGAAGGACATGTGGCTGCGGCCGTTGCTGGACGGTGAGATCCGTTCTGCGTTCGCGATGACCGAGCCAGACGTCGCATCGAGCGACGCCACCAACATCGCGATGAGCATCGAACGCGATGGCGACGACTACGTGTTGAACGGCCGCAAGTGGTGGATCACCGGGGCGATGCATCCCAACTGCAAGGTCTTCATCGTGATGGGCAAGACCGATACGTCGGCCCCGCCGCATCGTCAGCAGAGCCAGATCCTGGTGCCGATGGGCACGCCCGGCCTCACCGTCGTGCGGGCGTTGCCGGTCTTCGGATACATCGATCCCGAGGGGCACGTGGAGTTGCGCTTCGAGAACTGCCGTGTGCCGGCGAGCAACCTCATCGCCAACGACGGCGACGGTTTCGCGATCAGCCAGGCACGGCTCGGGCCCGGCCGGATCCATCACTGCATGCGCTCGATCGGCGCAGCGGAGCGGGCGCTGGAGTTGCTCTGCAAGCGGGCGCTGTCGCGCACGACGTTCGGCAAGCGCATCGCGGAGCGCAGCAACATCATGGATTGGATCGCCGAGTCGCGCATCGACCTGGAGATGGTTCGGCTGCTGACGCTGAAGACGGCGTGGATGATGGACAACGTCGGCAACAAGGCCGCCGCGGTCGAGATCAGCGCGATCAAGGTGGCAGCACCCAACGTGGCTCTGCGAATCATCGATCGGGCGATGCAGGTGCACGGTGCCGGCGGCCTCAGCGACGACTGGCCGTTGGCTCAGATGTACGCCCACCAGCGCACGCTGCGTCTTGCCGATGGGCCCGACGAAGTGCACAAGATGACGATCGCCCGCCGCGAGTTGCGTCGCCACGATCCTGACTTCCGGATGTAAGACTCCACGCGATGGACACTTCGCCACGACCGCGGTTCCACCTGGCCATGCCAGTCGACGATCTCGACGCGGCGCGAGCCTTCTACGGAGGCACGCTCGGGTGCGCGCAGGGCCGCAGCGACACGACATGGGTCGACTGGGATTTCCGCGGCCATCAGATCGTCACCCATCTCGCTGCGTCGAAGGTCGAGCGCATCCACAACCCCGTCGACGGCCACGACGTTCCGGTGCCGCACTTCGGCCTGATCCTGACCATCGACGACTTTCACCAATTGGCGAGTCGGCTTCGCGAGGCCGGTACCGCATTCGTCATCGAGCCGTACGTGCGATTCGCCGGCGAACCCGGCGAGCAGTGGACGATGTTCTTCTACGACCCGGCCGGCAACGCGCTGGAGTTCAAGGCATTCGCAGACGAGGGCCAGATCTTCGCGGTCTGATTCAGTTGCTGTAGATGCGAGTGGGCTCGACGAAAACTGCAACGCGACCCTGTTCGAGCATCGTCTTGTCGTACGTGTCCCAATCGTCGTGCTGACCGCCCGCTGCGCTGAACACGTCGCGTAGCAAGAGCCGGTAACGCTCGCTGTCGATAGCAGGATTCGGGTCGTCGGGGCCGATCAGTTCGGCCGTGCCTTCGACCGTCGCCCACGACCAGCCGGATCTGAACGTGACCGTCACCTGGGGCCTTGCCCTGAGGTTGCGCAACTTGGCGGCCCCGTAGGTGACGAACGCCAGGGCCGGCTCTCCCGTCACGGGATGGTCGAGCGCGCCCGCGTTGACGAGCGACGACTGGATCGTCGAGTCATCCCGCAACGTGGCGACAACTGCGAGGAACTGCTCGCGACCGGCAAGGTCCATCACGTCGTCCAACGTCATGACCGTTCTCCTTTCAGCCGTTCGCGCACCTCGACGGCGCGACTGAAGCCGGTCACGTCGAATCGTTCACGCAGCCGATTGTTGTTGCACACGACGACGAGATCAGCGCCGACCTGACGCGCAGACCCCGCCGCGCCAAGCAGTACACCGAGACCGCTGTCGTCGAGCACGGTCACTCCATCGAGGTCGACGATCAAGCAGCGGCCGGGATGGTGTGCCAATGCCTTCGACAGTGCGTCGTGCAGCAGTGGGATGGTTGCCATGTCGACCTCACCGGACAAGCTGATGACGGCATCATCACCAGCCACGATGGTGCTCGTCGACAGGTTCATAGCGGCTCAGACTACGGTCATGGCGGTTCGAGCGCCATGGTCGCCGCGGCGGTGACGGTGACGTCGGGGAGGAACGCCCCGATCATCGGCACGTCGGTGTGGGTCACGTGGCTCACCGTGACGGTGACCGTGCCCGCCGACGTGCTGGTCGCGACGTTCAGCGGACGCAACGTGACGGCACGTGAAGCTGCAGCTTCTGCGGACGCGCCGGATGATAGGGCGATTGCCGCCGCGCGGGCCGCCTCTCGCGCGGCGAACTGAACTGCGAGCTGGTCGCGGACGACCACGACGATCTGCACCATGCCGAGCAGGAACATGAAGAGCAATGGCAGGCACAGCGCCAGCTCGACTGCCGCCTGGCCGGCGTCGCGGCGGTCAGAGCCTGCCGGTGACCGCATCGATGACCCGGTCGAAGAGATGGCCGATCTTGCCTGCGCCTCCACCACTGGTGGCCCAACTGACCACGAGCAGGGCTACGACAGCGGCGCCGAGCATGACGAGGGCGTATTCGGTAGTGGCTTGACCGCGGTCTTCACCCGCGAGCGACCAGGCGTGTAGACGTGCAAACAATCTGCTCATGGCGAGCTCCGTTCGACGAAGGCGATGGCTTCGGTCGCTGTCAGGTGTGCAGCGACGACAGGGCTCCGAGGAGCAAGGGGACGATGGCCAAGAGGACGAACGACGGAAGAGTGCAGAGCACCAGCGGCACGGCCAGGCGAACGGGCAGCTCGCGGGCGGAGGCCTCGGTGTCGCGTCGACGTTGCTGCCTGGCCTCGAACGACAGCCGCTCGAGCACCGGGGCCAGCGGTAGTCCGTAGCGATCGGCGGCCGACAGCGAGTCGATCAGCGGCTGGGCAATAGGACCGAGCCCCGCGCGGAGTTGATGGAGTGCATCGGCGAATCGGTCTCCGGCGTTCATCGCCTGGCGGACCGCGGCGAACGACGGACGGATTGTCGTCGGCAGATAGGGAGCAATCTCGCCGATGGCCTGCGCTGGGAGATATCCCGCCCGGATCGACAGAACCAACAGATCGAGCATGTTGGGAAAGTCGGTCGCAACGGCCCGTGTGGTCCTCGCAGCGCGTCGACAGTCGGTCCAACGACGCCAGCTGATGGGACCGATCACCGCGGCGAGGCCGAGTAGTGGAGAAACGTACGTGGAGATGCAGATCGTCGTGATCTGCAGCCACCGCCGAAGTCCACGCCGCCGAACCAACCCTCTGGAGTTCGGCGTCGGCCGCAGACGCCAACCGAGCAACCCGACGACCACAACCGCGCGAGCAGACGATGATGATCATGTCGAACTGACGATGCGCTTCATCCATCGCCAACCCACGAGGTTCAGGCCGAGTCCGCACAAAGCACAGATTCCACCGACCGCTGTCGCGAGATAGACATCTCGCGTCCGCTGACTGGCAAACGTGCTCCACGTGGCGAACCCGAGAGGGACGACCGTCAACACGCGAGCGCTGAGCCGAGCCTGGGCACTGTGAGCCCTGCGTTCGGCGCGTGCGGCGGCGCGTTCTCGCAGCACGGCGGCAGCCTCATCGAGGGTGGCTGCAATCGGGCCTCCCAGGTGGGCTGTCGCTGACAGGACCTGAACGGTGAGAGCCAGGTCGCTGTCTTTCGCATCAATGTCAGTGAATGCGTCGGACAACGCTCCACCTGTCGCCAGTCGGTCGACCACCTCGCCCAGTGGTGAAGAGCGGTCGATCTCCTCGACGACTGCGGTGGTCAGGCTGGAGCCGCTGCGAACTCGACGGGCAATCGCATCGAGCATGCCCGGATAGTCGACGATCACAGTGCGCGACGATTTGGCAACCCCGCGTTGCTCGATCCTCCTCCTCGGGACCAGGAAGCAGGTGACGACCAGCTCGTGTCGCGATCAACGCGACGAGCACAGCTGCACACAGCGCAGTCATCACTGTCGGCGGCGCCGCAGCGCGGCCGTCGTTGTGGTCTCGGCCAATCGACGTAGCTCGACACCGCCCGCCGTCGGATCGCTTTCGCAGATCTCGATCACGTGCCGCTCGTTGTCCGCACCTCTTCCCACATGAATGACGATGTCGATCGACCGGCGAACCTGGTCGTGGATGGCATCGAGCGGCCATCCGGGGACCTCCTGAAGCACCAAGGAGCACACCCGACCGATCGCGTCGAGCGCACTGTTGGCATGCACCGTCGACATCGAGCCGTCGTGCCCCGTGTTCATGGCCTGGATCAGTTGTACAGCCTCGGCGCCTCGTACCTCGCCGAGCACCAGACGGTCGGGACGCATACGAAGGGCCGTGCGCAGGAGGTGCGACAGCGTGATCTCGCCGGTTCCCTCTGCGGTAGCTGGTCGCGTTTCCAATCGCACGACGTGTGGGTGCGGGAGCCGCAACTCGGCAACGTCTTCGAGTGTGATGATGCGTTCGGTCGTCGGGACCAGTGCGGCCAGTGCATTGAGAAGCGTCGTCTTGCCCGACGACGTTGCACCGCTGACGAAGAGGTTGCAGCGGGCGCCAACGACGGCGTGCGAGCAAACCGGCGACGTCGGGCGCTGCGAACGCGGAGAACGGCAAGGCGCGTATGGCAAAGCGGCGGATCGTGAGGCACGGTCCGTCGACCGCGACGGGCTGGATGACTGCGCACACCCGCGAGCCATCGGGCAACCGAGCGTCGACCGTTGGATTCGAGCGGTCGATTCGACGACCGATCGGGCGAAGGATGTGCTCGATGGCGGTGGTCACGGCGGACGTGCTCATCGTTGCAACTCGCAGCAAGGTGCCAGAGCGCTCGATCCAGACGTCGCCACTGCCGTTGACGATCACCTCGTCGATCGCCGGGTCGCCGAGCCATCGCTCGAGACCTCCGAGCGGCGAGCGTTCGGCGATGACATCGATCACGCCGCGCTCCGCAACGAGACGAGCAACGACTTCGGCAGCCGGGCGATCAAGAGACCGGCATCGACCGAGCGGGCAACGGCAGGGTCGAGGCGAACCTCCGCGACCACCGGCACACCGAGCGCGTGCTCGATGTCGGCCGACGTCAGCGCACGGCCGGGCTCGTCGACCAGGATGATTCCGGTTGGACGGATATCAGGTGCTGAGCCCGACGTATGGCGATGAAACACGGACGGGTGACCAGCAGCGAGTGCTGTGCGGCGTCGTGCAGCGGTGGCGGCGGAGATCCGGTGCCCGCGTCGACGATCACGTTGGCAGATCCGGTCAATGCGGCCGCCAACCGCGACCACTGGTCGTCGGGTGCAGTCCGGCGACCACGCGGTATCAGCCTCACCTCGTCGCGGATTGTCACAGCCAGACGCGACGAGTTCGACGGGGCCTGCAGACGGCGAAGCCAACCAGTCGAGAACTCCCGGTCCCGATGGCTCGTCCAATCCCAAGGCTGTCGCGCAATCGCCTCCGAGATCGACGAGCGTCGCCGGGT
>CAVVBH010000036.1:0-30301 GCA_963746365.1 Ilumatobacteraceae bacterium
TCTCGGGGCGGGGTTGTCGACGAGACCGCATTGGTCGAGGCACTGCAGAACGGTCTGATCTCGGGCGCTGCTCTCGACGTGTTCGACGTCGAGCCTCCCGGCAATTCACCGCTGCTCGCGATGCCCAATGTCGTCGTCAGCCCGCATGTCGGCGGGATCAGCACGAAGTCGGTCGACACGATGACCCGGCTGGCGACGGCATCGGTGATCGACGTCCTGCAGGGTCGCGTCCCGGATGGCCTGGCGAATCGCGCGATCCTCGACTAGCCGTTGCGCCCATCGTGTGATCGTTGCACGTTCGGTGCGAATGTTGACCCGATGCGGCGTCAGCCCGCAAAGCGATGCGCCGGAAGCCCGGTGACTCCGACGTCGAGCTGCAAGAGCGCACCCGCCAACGGCTCGCGAATGAGCTGTTCCTCCGTCAGCCTGTGACGAGCGGTCGTCACGTAGAGGGTTCGCAGGTCGGCGCCACCGAATGCGGGGCACGTCGGGTTGGTCAGCGGCAGCACGATCTCCTGATCGAGAGCGCCGTCCGGACGGTACCTGCGGATGCGGCCCCCACCGAACAAACACACCCAGATGCACCCGTCTGCATCGACGGTGAGCCCGTCGGGCAAACCGTCGACAGGATCGATCTCGGCGAACAGTCGTTCCTGCCCGAGCTCACCGGTGTCGAGGTCGTAGTCGAACGCGACGACCCGCTGTGTCGCGCTGTCGATGTAGTACATCGCCGCCCCGCCGGGGCTCCAGCCGATCCCGTTGGAGATGGTTCGCTCCGGCAACACGACCGTCAGCTCACCATTTGATTCCAGGCGGTACAGCGCAGCTTTCCCGGGGTCGCGATCGCGATGGAGGGTGCCGGCCCACAGTCGTCCGCGAGGATCGGCGCGGCAGTCGTTCAATCGCACGCCAGGTCGCGGCTCCACGTCGCCGAGCAGTGTCATCTGCCCAGACGGTGCGACGTGCCACAGCTCGCATTCGATTGCCAACACCAGACCGCCGTCCTCGCAAAGCACCGCCGCGCCGACGTCGCCCTGCGTCGCGAACGACGTCGCCGCTCCAGTCGCGGGGTTCCATCGGTGCACCAATCGACCGGAGATGTCGACGCGCACCAACTCGTCGCTGCGGTCGTCCCACACCGGGCCCTCGCCCAGTTCGTCGGGCCCGAGGACGGCAACGCTCGCCTCGGACGAGGGCTTGTTCGGCATCGTGGCATTGTGATCTGATCTGGCGTCCAGCTCAAGTTCAACCACCGTGATGGAGGGGCACATGTCAGACGGCGCTTCACTCGACGGTGAGATCGCGATCGTCACCGGCGGCGCACGCGGCATCGGCGAGGCGGTCGTCGAGGTGTTCGTCGCCCACGGTGCATCGGTGGTCTTCTGCGATCTCGACGCCGATCTCGGCCGCGCCGTCGAGCAGAGGGTCGGCGACCGCGCACGGTTCGTGCGTGCCGATGTCAGCTCCGAAGCCGACGTCGCAGCCATGGCCGAGACGTGTACGACCGCGTTCGGACCCGCCTCGATCCTGGTGAACAACGCCGGTGTCAACGCCAACTTCGATGCGACGACCATGACCGGCGACGACTGGGACCGCTTCATGGGCGTCGATCTCAAATCCGCATGGCTCGGCGCCAAGTACGTGCTGCCGCACATGCGCGAGGTGGGGCGTGGCGCCATCGTCAACGTTGCCTCCATGCACGCCCTCGCGACGCTCGAGGGGTTCTTCCCCTACGCGGCGGCGAAGTCGGGACTTGTCGGCATGACACGAAGCCTGGCGCTCGACTTCGGGCCTCACGGGATCCGCGTCAACGCGGTGGCGCCCGGCTATGTCCGCACCCGGCTGGTGCAGGCCAGCATCGACCGCAACCCGGATCCCAACGCAGCCGAGCAGTCCATCGTGCGGGGCATCGCGCTTCGACGCATCGGTCAGCCGGTCGAAATCGCCAACGCCATCCGCTTTCTTGCCTCCGATGACGCCAGCTACATCACGGGCACGACGCTGCACATCGACGGCGGCGTGACTGCGCGGCGCGCCGGCTGACACACGCCACGGCTGGCGGTGGCGCCTAGACGAGTGCTTCCGACCCGCCCGGGGTGGTCGCAAACACTCGGTTGGCCGCCACTGGCACAATGGACTGGTGAGTCCTGCGCAGCTTCCGTTCGGCTATCACAGCGTGAACCCGTACGTCGTTGTTGATGATGCCGACGCGTTCATCACGTTCCTGGTCGAGGTCTTCGACGGACGCGAGCAGGGTCGCGAGGTGTCCGCCGATGGCGTCATCGAACATGCCGACGTGATTATCGGCGATTCGCTCGTCATGATCAGCGAGGCCAGTGACCGATACCCGGCCCGCCCATGTGTGCACTTCGTCTACGTCGATGATGCAGACCTCATCTTCGACCGCGCTGTGTCGAAGGGCGCCAGAGCGTTGCACGTTCCCACAGACCAGCCGTGGGGTGACCGCGTGGGCGGGATCATCGACCGGTTCGACAACCGCTGGTGGATCGCGACACACCAGCGCGATTTCACGTGAGAAGAGAACGGGCGGGCTGATTGCGCCGCTCGTCGCATCGTGCCACAATCCGTTTGCGGCTGGTGAACAGCCACCATCTCGCGGCTCACCGAGGGGGTGCCTCATGATTCGTCGAATCACGGTGTGGCTTGCTGCAACAGCAGCAGTGTCATTGATCTCGATGCCTGCGGCGGCGTCGGCGGCGGACCCGCTGGCGTCGTGCGACATCGGCGTGCCAGCACTCGTGCAGCTCTTCCCAACCACTTCGACACACGTTTCGCCGGGGCAGACGGTCAGCGTTGGCTTCAGCTACATCAATGTCGAAACTCGCCCGAGCAGCACCTTCTACTTCCGGAAGGCGGGGGATGGAGTGTTCTCCGTGCCGTTCGACTCTCTCAACGACTTCCGTTTGGCCATTCCTGCCGACTGGAAGTTCGGGCGGTACCGGCTCGTCAAGATCGAGACCAGTAGCTTGGGCGCGACGAGCGAACAGTTGCGGAACTTCGCTCTCGAGGGTGTCACATCCGAGGGGATTGCCCGGGGCGGTACGTGCCCGTTGCAATTCTCGGTGCTGGATCTCGTGGTCTCCGCCGGACCCGAGAGACGCGGGCTCTGAACCCAGCGGCCCGCCCCCTCCTGTGGAGTGTCTGACGCCCACCTGGGTACCTCGAAGGACTCCACAGCACATGCGCCCCTGTCTGCAACAATCGTGCCGTGCCCGATGCAGGTTTCGACTCGGCGGCGATGGAGCGATTCCGTGCCGGCGACGCCGATGCCGTGCGCACGCTGTATCGGCACTACGGACGTCTGGTCTTCACGATCGCAGTGCGCATCCTCGGCGATCGTCAGCTCGCCGAAGATGCAACCCAGCAGGCGTTCCTGCAGGCATGGCGGGCATCGTCGACGTTCGACCCCGACAGGGATCCGGCGCCGTGGCTGGCGACGATCACCCGACGTGTCGCGATTGACATGCAACGCAGCGAGGCCCGCCGCCCGGCCACGTCGCTGGAGGTGACCAGCGCTGACGAACCGGCGCTGGTCAATCTTCCGCCTTCTGCCGAGTCGGTGTGGGAGACATGGCAGGTGCGCGCAGCGATCGACGAGCTGCCGCCCGACGAGCGCGAGGTGGTGCGGCTCCAGCATCTGCTGGGCCACAGCCAGAGTGAGATTGCCGAACAGTTGGGATTGGCACTCGGTACGGTGAAATCGCGCTCGCACCGTGCTCACCAACATCTTGCGAATCGCCTCAGGCACCTTCGAGAACCGATCGACGATGGATGACGTATTGATGAGTGCGAAATGGATTCACCGAACCGAAGGAAGGAGGTGACGATGGACGAGAACGACGACAACGATCTGCTCGACCCCGACATCGTCGCGCTCCTAGGTGACGCCTCAATGTGGCTCGAACCGAGCGAGCAGTTGGAAGACCGCGTCGTCGCCGGCATCGCCGAGGAGCGCCGGGTGGTCGTGCCGATCGGGCGCGCCCGTCGCGCCTGGCCAGGCCGGTTCGCTGCGGCAGCCCTCGGTGCGGCAGCCGCAGCCGCCGTGGTGCTGATCGCCGTGCCTCGCGACAACGACCAGCAGGCGGACGCCCGAATCGACGTCGTCGGCACCGACCTGGCGCCAGGTGTTCGCGGCAACGCGGGGATCACGGAACTGTCATCGGGCGTCCGCATCGACTTCTCGGTGCAGGGACTGCCGCGACGCGACGGCGGCGATTTCTACCAGGGATGGTTGAAGAACTGCGACGGGACGGAGTTGGTCCCCATCGGCACGTATCACGAGCTCGACGATGCGACAGGGTGGGCGGGCGTCTCGATCGACGACTACCCGGTGCTGACCGTCACCCGCGAGCACGTCGCGCCGCCCAAAGACGCTGCGCAGGGCTCGTCCGGCGAAATCGTCGTCAGCGGCGCGCTGCGGCAGTGTCCGGGCTGAGCACCCTCAGGCAGGCTGGAACGCGATCTCGGGATGAAATGCCACGCGCCGTCGTGCACGCCGTAGCGCAGCGAGCACGGCGGTGCCAAGCGTGCAAATCGCGATCACGTTCGTGAGAGCGCGTCCCGTGTCCCACCCGAATGTCGATGTCCCGACGGTGAACAGGAAGAACCGGTGCAGGTTCCCGAGCACCGAATCGCCGGGGACGAACTGCAGCCCGGGGTCCGCGCCCGCGCCGCCGAACGTGCCGACACCGAACGGCCAGAACCACAGGTTCAGGAGAAACCCGAACGCGTATGCGGAGACTGCGCCATACATCGCGAGCAGCGCGATCTCGGCCCGACCCCTGCACCTCGGAAGCAAGCCGGCGCCCAACCCAACCCACGATGCCGCGAGCATCTGGAACGGCAGCCACGGGCCGACCCCACCGGTGAGCAACGACGACGCGAACAACGTCGTGGAGCCGAGCACGAAGCCGAATCCCGGTCCGTACACGCGCCCGGCGAGGATGAGGAGAAAGAACAGCGTTTCCACCCCAGCGGTACCGGTGCCGAGCGGCCGCAGCGCAGCGCCGACGCCCGACAGCAGGCCGAGCATGGCGATCGCCTTCACATCGAGTCCCCCGTTGCTCAGCTCGGCCAGCACCACCGCGATGACGAGCGGCAGGATCAGCACGAAGACGAAAGGCGCCTCGGCGTTGTGCGCTGTGCCGGCCGGAGGACTCATCAGCAACGGCCACAGGAACATCGCCAGGCCGGCGAGCGAACCGATCCCCAGGACCAACCAGGTGTAGGGGCGGACGCGAACGGGCTGAGGTGAGCTCATCGAACTCCCTCCGCGGCGATGGCTCGGCTGATCTGACCGACTGTCAGCCAGCGCGCCGGGCGCATCACCTTGGCGACCTGCGGGGCGAAGATCGGTGACGCCACGACAACGTCGGCCGTCGTGCCATCCGCTACCACCTCGCCATCGGCAAGCACCACGACGCGATCCGCGACGTTGGCCTACGGTTGCGGGTCAGCGCCGGCATTTCACCGGCTTTCCCTTTCGAGGCACTTGCGACTGTAGAAGGTCACCCCGATCCGCGCAACTACTCGAGTTGTCGTGTCAGCTTCCGATCGGTCCGTTTGCGACCGTGTCGTAGAGGTAGCCGCCGAGGTCGGGCTTGTCGGGCGACAGCACGTGGCGTACCCATGCAGAACGCTCGTGTTCGAGGACACCGAGCTCCCAGACGCAGCCCGCCCACGACCGCTCCACCTCGACGAAGTTGGTGGGGTCGAGGTCTGGACAGTCGAGGGCGGGTTGCCCGGCTGCGCAGCTGTGCACCTCGACGACGTTGTCCCACACCCAGCTGTAGGCGACGATGTACGCGCCGGTGTCGGATCCTCGATGCAGCACGACCCAGCCGGAGGTGAGATCGGCCTCGGCGGGCGGGAGGATCTTGGGGAGCACGTGGTAGGCGGCCTCGATGACCTCCGACTCGAGCGGCCGTGAGGCTTGATCGATGTGGTACCGCTTCAACTGCCGATCCGGCAGGTTGATGACGGCGAGTGACCGGAGGTTCTTGTCGTTGAAGCCCATGTGTGAATGGTACGACACATTCACTGACAGCTATTGTCAGTGAATGCGCGCAAGTCGTCTTGTTTCGATATTGCTGCTCCTCCAGGCTCGCGGGCGGATGACCGCCGACGAGCTCGCCGAGGAGCTCGAGGTGTCCGTACGGACCATCTACCGAGATGCGACCTCGCTGCAGATTGCAGGCGTGCCGTTGGTCAGCGAATCCGGGCACGACGGTGGATACGAGCTGAGCGGCGGCTACCGCACCAACCTCACGGGATTCACCACCGACGAGGCAGCCGCCCTGTTCCTCGCCGGGACGCCCGGCCTCGCTTCCGAACTCGGGATGGGAGACGCGGCGTCGGCTGTTCGTCACAAGCTGGTCGCTGCGCTGCCGGCAGAGCAACGACAGTCAGCGACCAGGATGTCGCGTTCGTTCCACCTCGATGCCCCTGGCTGGTTCCAGCACTTCGATCGACCTCCACATCTCGCAACGGTCACCGATGCCGTGCTCGCGCAACGTTGCATACGCGTGCTGTACTCGCAGCTGGGAACGCGAGTCCACCAAGATGCTCGACCCGTACGGTCTCGTGCAGAAGGGCGGGCGCTGGTACCTCGTCGCCGCGTCGACAGGCCGAGCCAGTAGGCCGAGCACATACCGCGTGGATCAGATCGCCGAGATCACCGTGCTCGACGAAACGTTCACACGTCCCGACGACTTCGACCTCGCCACCTTCTGGAACGAGAGCCTGCTGTCGTTCCGCGATCGGATGCGGACGGGAACCGCCCGCGTCAAGTTCAACCGGCACGGCGTCGAGCGCTATCGAGAGCTCACGTCCGAGACTGCGGAAGTGACCGGCGAAGAAGTCGACGGATGGGTGACCGCGACGATCCCGATCGAGTCGATCGGCGATGCACATCATCTGCTGTGGCGTCTCGGCGCGGATGTGGAGGTCCTCGAGCCGATCGAACTGAGGTCGCGTCTGACAGACGCAGCCCGCGAGTTGGCAGACCTCTACCGACTCACTGCGTAGCGAGCGCATTCACTCAGTGGCTGCCTACGACATCCCGCGCCCGCTTGGCAACCTCGCGCACGCCGCGTGCCGCAGACGTGACGACGCCAATCGCGGACCCGAAGACGAGGTGCGCGCTGAGGTCTTTCCACAGTGTCTTCGAGTCGTACTCCGTGATGGGTTTGTAGACACCTATCTGTGGGAGCACCGCGTAGCTCGTGCCCCACGCCGCGGCCCCGGTGATCACGCCGGCCTTGATCCCACCGAGGCGGAAGCGCTGCAGTATCGCAGCGAGAATCCCCCACCACATGCCGGTCGACCAGTGGACGACGTTGTTCGTCAGCGAAGCTGAGCTGTCGGGCAGTTCGATGTTGACCTTGCTCGCCACGAACTTGCCGACCTTGGCCGGCGCCGGTGCGTCGTCGAACCCGTCGATCTCCGATCGGAACTCCCAGTCGGTGAACGAGGATGTGCCGCCATCGCGTCGGTACCGCCCGTACCACACAAGATCCATCGCCAGCGTTCCGACGATACCGGCGACGACGCCGGTGCGAACAACTCCTCGAAATGGTCGTCTCATGGCTCGCCTCTCGTCGTTCGGCTCTCGGGATACGTGCTCTTCGTTGCGCATTATGGTCCTCCCGTCAGGGTATTGGGGAACGGCATGCCGGTCGGCGGAGCCATCGGCCCTCAAGATTGCGGCAAGTCGGCCGATGTACCACCTGATGCTTCAGACGATTCGACGGTGGTTTGTGGTCTTGGTACTGCTTGCAGCGCCAACTCTGCTACTTATTCTCCTGCGCACGTTCCCGGGGTCCGACCCGGCATGGTTCAGCGCGAACGGTCATATGGTGATCGTGTCGGCAATCGCGGCCTGTGCGCTGTTCGTCGCCGTCGTCGCGGTCGTGTCGGCCACGCATACCCCGCAGGCGGGCGTTGTCTGGCTGGCTCTCGGTTGTTCGTTCGTCGGACTCTTCATGGTCGGGCATGGTCTCAGCACCCCGGGGGCGCTGCATCATCACGGCTACAACATGTGGGTCGGACGGCTGCCCTATCTCGCGCTCACGGGTTTCGCGGTCTGTTTGCTCATCGCCGGCCGCCGACAGGATCGTGGTCTGAACCGCTGGGTCGGCCGCCACCCACTGATCGCAGTGATGACTCCCCTCGTCCCAGCGACGGCGTTCGTGGCAGCTGTCGTTGCCGACTCGTCGAGGTTCCACGGGTCGGCTCCGTTCCCGCATGAGAACCTGATACTGGCATTCCTCTCCACGGCTGTGATCCTCTGCCTTTTGGCGGCGATCTGGCGTCATGGACGTCGCTGGCACCTCGGCAAGGACCCGGTGCAACTTGCGCTCGTGCTCGCCGCAGCGATGTCGGTGGGAGCCGTGCTGTCGTTCGAGCACGGCAAGTTCGCACAGTTGTCGTGGTGGGACTACCACGCGTATCTCTTCGCCGGTTTTTCCGCAGCCGTCTATGCCGTCGTCATACGCGGCCGCCGACAGAGCGCCATCAGCGGTGTTCTCGTCGACGTGTTCGTCGACGATCCCTTCGCGCACATCGTCCGCGGCTATCCCGAGGCATTGTCGACGCTCGTGAAGGCCGTCGAAGTCAAGGACTCGTACACGCACGGTCACAGCTTGCGGACCGCCGAGCTCGCCGTCGAGCTCGGCCTGCAGATGTCTCTGCCGTCTGACCGGCTGCGCATCATCGCCCGGGGTGCATACCTCCACGACCTCGGCAAGATCGCGATCCCCGATCAGATCCTCAACAAGCCGGGTGCGTTGACACCCGATGAGCGCAAGATCGTCGAGACACACCCTCAACTCGGCTACGAGCTCGCTTCGACAGCGCCATCGCTGCAAGAAGTGCTGACTGTCATCCTCCATCACCACGAGCGCCTGGACGGGCAGGGCTACCCCACCGGACTCTGTGGCACGGCCATCCCGCTCGAGGCGCGAGTCGTTGCCGTCGCCGACGTGTGGGATGCCCTCACGTCTGACCGCGCCTACCGTGCCGGCTGGGATCCCGCCCATGCCCTCGCTCACATCGAGGCCGGCCGAGGCTCGCACTTCGACCCCGTCGTCGTCGACGCGTTGGTGCGCGTGATGTTCAACCGCGGTGTGTCCACCACGAACGACCCCGGCGAAGCCGAAGAAGCGTGGTCCGCGGCGCAGACGTGCCACGAGATCGACACCCTGGTACCGCTCGACGCGTGATCGAATGCCGCCATCGTGCGGTGTGAGAAGCTTGCCGGCGTGTCGTGGTGGTCGACCGTACGGTCTGTCGGCGATGTGCTCGGGATCAAGAAGCGGCGAGTCGTGCCGGTCGGGTGCATGCTCGGCCAGTCCGTCTACACCGAGGCGAAGCGCTCCGCGCAGATCGTCAACATCATGCGCCGCAGCCGATCACTGCAGGACACGACCATCAGGCGGCTCAGGGAGCTCCTCCCGGACCTCGACATCGAGCACGTGAGAGTGCGAACCCGTTGCCGGCTGCCGTCGAACCACTTCCGTCCGACGGGAAACATCTACGCGATGACATTCGGTTACACGATCTACTGGCGCGACGAGCTCGACGAGAGCAAGCCGGACGATCTCGTCAAGCTCGTCCACGAACTCGTGCACGTGGATCAGGTCAGACGCAACGGAAGCGAATCCGCATTCGCCTGCGAATACGGTCGCGGCTACATCGACGGAGGCGGCACGCTTCCCGCCTACATCGGCGATGTGACGGCCTACCACCGCAACCCGCTCGAAGCCGAGGCCTACAACTTCGAGGCGCAGTTCCGCGACGAAACCGGCCGCGTGATTGCGTCCCGACTGCCGGGAGTGTGACTTCGCCGGCCGTCGCGGCGAGCACGTCACCGAATCTCCGGAGGAGCCGGACATTGCGTGACCCGTCAGTCCGCGGCGCACGCGGATTCGCCCCGAGCGACGAATGCCCCGATCGACAGGGAGATGGTCAGGCGGATGCGGCCGGGTTGTTCGACGAAGATGCGGATCCAGCCTTCATCACTGGGCGCAATGCAGGCAGCACCTTCCGACACCTTGTACAGATCGGTGAACCTGAACTTCAACGTCGTCCACCCAGTGCGCGTCGCGTCGATGGTCAACACGTCGGGTTGCACGTCGACGACGACGGCGCCGCTGTCGACGAGCGGCGCCGCGTCGACAACTTCGTAGACCTGCCAGTCTTCGTTCCCCCAGACCTCGCGCAGGTACGCCGGTCTGCTGCGAATGACGGCGGCTTCGTCGAGCGACATGTCGCGCAACCGTCCCAACGGCAACGCGACGATCGAGACCGCGTGCTCGAGCAACCAACGGTGATACGTCTCGGCGTCGAGTCGACCCGTGTAGAACTCAGGGTTCAGCTCGCGATCGAGCTGGGTCTCCCAACCCCGAGCGATCCCGTCGATCCGAAGTGCCAACGTGTCTGCCTGTGCAAACGTCTGCGTCGGCACGACTTCGAGACGCAACGGTTGCGGGAGCGTGTCGAGGTATGAGACGAGGGTGTCGTAGTAGGCAGCACTCGCGGTTCGATCCGGCGGCATGAACGCCATCGAGATGTACGCCGCGTTCCAGACCAGGCTGGCCACGACGATTGCGGGAACCATCGTGCGACGACGCCGCGCGAGGGTGAGCACCGCCGTGGGACCGGCGACGAGCCAGCCCAACCGCACCACGTTTCCACCCAGCGGCGACTCGAGCACAAAGGCGCCAATGATCACGACGCCATAACTGACCACCGCCCAACGAACGAGCGGCACGTCGCGACCGCACCAGCCCGCTCCCACCACTGCTGCCGTCAACAGCAGGAGACTGCCGGCGGTGAACGGGAACCAGCCGCCCTCGGGAAACAGCGCGATGAGCACGCCGATGGGCGTCACCGCCGCCACGGCCGCGATCACGATCAGTCGTCGCGGCGCAGAGCGGGCGAACCATGCTGCACCGAGGATCACCGACAACGACAGAGCTCCCAGTGGTGACGACAAACCGCACAGGGCTGCGCTCGCCGCCAACATCCAAGGACGTTGACGCTGCAGCAAGAGCAGCGCCAACGCGCCGAACATGATGGCTGGCAGGAACGTCAGCCGACCACCCCAGAGATTCACACCACACCCGAAGGCGAACAGCACCACGCCGACGACCGGATCTGGTAGCGCGGGCTTCGTGCTGCGCCAACGTTCGATCACCAGGGCGAAGCACCACGTCGCCACAAGGACCGAGACCACCGACACTGGCACGACGCCGAACAGACCTCCCAGCACCGGCGAGACCACGCCGAAGCCCGGAAGTGAATGGCCCCCGAACCACAGGTTGTTCCACACGTAGACGCCGCGACTCGCCAGCTGGGCACGGAAGTGCCCGCTGGCGAAATCCTGCGACGGCGGGTTGACCACCAAGTACGTCAGACAGATGGCAGCGGCGAACATCATTCCGGCGAAGCGGACTCGTCGCGAGTCGCGCTCGTCGACGACCGATGACCCTGTGGCGGCGAAACCAGCAGCTGCGAGATGAACTGCGAACATCAGCGATCCCGGTCTTGGCGTCCAAGGCCGGGAGCCTTGACCACGATGAACTCGCTGTCGTCGGCCAGTGTCGGGTTGCGCCCCGTGTTGGGGAAGTTGTTGTCGCAACCGAACAACAACTCGGCACCGGAGATCACGTGCACTGCCTCGATCGATTCGCACGTCGTCTGGTACGGATCACCGAGACCGATGTCGCCATCGTGGAGAGCCGGCAACGATACGAGATCAGGATCCGGGATCGCAGCCAACTCGACAACCAGCGTCTTGGTTGCTGTGTCCCCGGCGGCAGCGAGGCCTACGGCGTAAACGGGACGTGCAATGGCGGTCGGTCCTCGTCCGCCGTCACGTTCGATGACCACCAGCCGGTGATCGTCGAGCGCCTGCGCGTCGCTCATGAATCGAACCGGGTCGTCGGTGCGGTAGTCGCCCAACCTCGTGAATGTTCCGTTGGTGGTGCTGTACTCGTAGATCCGTCGGGAGTACGGGTCGTCGCCGACCACCGCTCCCTCGAGCACGACGACGAGATCGCGCCCATTTGGTTGCACCGCCATCGCCTCGATCCCGCGGCTGTTGAGAATTGCGGGCGTGCCCACGAGATGCGGGTTGTTGGGCGACATCAGGCCGTCAGGCAGCTCGATCGGTGCCTCCACGAGACGGCCCACGTCATCGAAGTGCAAGATCCAGGGACCGAACTCATCGCCCACCCACAAGTCGCCTCCGCGATCGCGTTGCAACGACTCCGGATCGATGTCTCCGCCCGTCAACCAACGTTCCGACGTGCCCTCACGCACGATCGGGAACCCGATCAGTGCATCGGGATCGGAGAACTGGACGTAGCTGCCGACAGTGACGGCACCAGACCCACCTTTGGATGTCTTGAAGTCCGGCGTGAAGTAGTACGCACGGATCAGGAAGTCGCGCGAGTTGGCTTTGCCGCCGAACCCGTTGTCGGGCATCACCAGGTATTCCCCGTGCCGGCGACCGGCAATGATGGCCGAGAAGCCTTCGACGGGCTGCGACGGCGTCGGGAAGTGAACGCCGTTGATGACGATTTCTGTCTGGCCGGCTGGAACGAGACCGGCTCCGGAGGGCGGCCCGTCAGCGTAGGTTTCGACGGGCAGAACGGCCCGTCCAACGAGGTGTGGGTCGTCACGGCCGTGACGACCATCGGCAGTTGCGACGGGTGGCGGGACGAGGGTCAGGATCGCAGCGACAACACCGGCGCGACTCAATCTGCGTGTGTTCATGGAAGTGCTCCCTTCGAGCGTTTGGCGTGACTCGATCGTCCGCTGTTGCGCGTCCTGGGGACAACGGCCCACAGTCACGTCGAGGCCGGGCCGTGTCCCGGCCGAGTCCCGGCTCTCGGACGGGCACAACTCAGGACAGGAGTACCATCCGTCCGGTACGCCACCCGTCGTACTGTTGGCTCAGAGGAGACACATGAACGACAACGGGGCCACGGCGGCAGCGCCTGCCGGCCGAGCGACGAGCTTGGCAACGAGCGTGCTCGTCACGCTCGCGGGTCTGGCCGCGGTCGGTGTGATCCTCGGACTGCGCATCGCCAACAAAGGCTCCGAGCCGAGCCATCTGAACTGGTGGCTCGTCGCGTGGCTCGTGGTCGGTCTCGTCGACGCCGTGGCAGGTGCGGCGCTCCTGACCCACTATGGGCACCGCCGACTGGGCGGCTGCCTGGTGATCGCTGGTCTTGCTTTTCTCGTCGTCGCCGTGGCGATGCAGGCCCGCGGGTATGCCGAGTCCATCGAGCACGCCCGCATCTGGGGCCGCCTCGGCGGCGCTCAAACGTGGGGTCGCCCGGTGGCGGCGGGGGTGCTCGCCGCACTCGTGCCATGGGAGCTCGCCGCCACGGGACGGCGGCCGCGGTACGAGTTGGTGTGGTGGTCGACCGCAGCATTGATCGCCGTTCTCGCAATCGGGGAAGCCGCAGGCGCCGGCTCGCCAGGTTTGGATGTCGTCGACGTCGCCACCTGGCTCCTCGCTGGGTCCGCTACAGCAGCGACTGTGCGACTCGTGGTGCTGTGGCGGGTCGGTGCTCGACACGACGACGATCCGCTCCAGGGGTGGCTCGCGGTCGGCGCTGTCGCCGCCTGGCTGGCTGTGGTGCCCGACCGGTTCGGTATCTGGGGGTGGACCTTCCCTGGTGTTGACGTTCTGGGGCCGATGCTGCTCCTCGCCACGCTGCCGGTGCTGACCGTCGCGGTGCTCGTGAGGGCGCTGCGCGACCGCCCGGGACGCTTCCACGGCGTCGCGCACGATGTCATCGGCTGGCTGGCGTTCTCCTGCGCGATCATCATCGTCTACACCGGCGTCGTCGCCGGTCTCGGCCGGCTGGTCGGCGGCGATGGCCCGACCTGGCTGCTCGTGGCGACGACCGGCGTCATTGCCGTCTTCGCAGAACCGGCCCGACGGCGCATTCGTTACGCCGTCGACCGGCTTGTGTGGGGCGCCCGGGACGACCCGCTGGAAGTCGTGCGCGGCGTGGTCGACCATGTCGGCGCCGATTCTGGCGACGAGCTGCTGCCAGCGCTCGCGGCCAGCCTGCAACGCGAACTTCGCCTCGACGCCGTGGCGATCGACGTCCGCACCCCGGACGGCTGGCGCCGCGAGGCGGCCAGCGGTCCAGCGACCCCGTACGAGCGAGTCGTCGAACTGCAACAGCGCGACGAGGTCGTCGGACGACTGGTCGTCGGCTGGGAGCACGGCCCGTCCCTCCGGGCGCGTGACGAGCGAGTGCTGGCCGAGCTCGCCGGGCCGCTCGGACTCGCGGTCGGATGGGTCCGCCTCGCCGCCGAGCTGCGTCGATCGAGCGTTGCCATCGTGTCGGCCCGCGAGGAGGAGCGGCGGCGCTTGCGACGCGATCTCCACGACGGGCTCGGTCCCGCATTGACCGGCGTGTCGCTCGGGTTGCGGACCGCGGTGCGCCAGCTCGATCGCTCTCCCAACGCGTCAGCGCTCGCACCGTCGCGCGAGCTCCTCGACCGTGTCGCCGACGAGGTCGACGCGCTCGTCATCGAGGTGAAGCGCATCGTCCGCGATCTCCGGCCGACAGCGCTCGATCAGCTCGGTCTCATCGATGCCGTTGGTGAGTTCACCCGCACCTTCGGCGACGACCTCGAGTTCCACCTCACGATGCCGACCGCGCCCGTCGAGTTGCCGGCGGCGGTCGAGGTCGCGGCGTACCGCATCGTCACCGAAGCCGTGACCAACGTCGTTCGCCATGCTCAGGCCGCCCAATGTTGGTTGTCGATCTCGACCGGCCCCACTGTCGACATCGACGTCGTCGACGACGGGATCGGGGTTGCAGACGGCGTGTCACGCGGCGTCGGGTGGACGGCGATGCGCGAGCGAGCGACCGAGCTCGGCGGCAGTGTTCAAGTCACACGGCACGACCCACACGGCACCCACATCCACGTTCGCCTCCCGGTGGCGCTGCCGTGAGCAACCAGCCCACGCCCCTTCGTGTCGCCATCGTCGACGACCATCCGATGTTCCGCCTGGGGTTGGCCGCGGCGATCAAGGAGATGGATGGCATCGAGCTCGTCGGTGAAGCCCGAACGCGCCGACCAGGTGCTCGCGCTCGTCGAGACAGCCTCACCAACGGTGCTGCTGCTCGACGTGCGCCTGCCCGATGCGTCCGGTCTCGAGGTCAACCGATGGCTCGCCGAGCACCACCCCGAAGTGCGGGTGGTGATGCTGACCATGTCGGAGGACCTCGACAACGCGCTGACCGCGCTGCGCGACGGCGCCAGCGGATACCTCGTCAAGGGCGCCGGGCCTGAGCGGGTCGAGCACGCCATGCGCACCGTCGCCTCTGGTGACGTGGTGCTCGACCACACGCCTCGCCCAAGGTGTCACCGAGTTGGCACAGGTTCGCCGCGGGTCGACGACTCGCCCGTTCCCGCAGCTCACCAACCGCGAGTTCGACATCCTCCAACTCCTCGCCGAGGGACTCGACAACGCGTCGATCGCCCGCCGGCTCGTGCTCAGCCCGAAGACGGTGCGCAACCACGTCTCCAACGTCTTCGCCAAGATCCAGGCCCCAGATCGACCCGGCGCCATCGTCCTCGCCCATCGGCACGGCCTCGGGACCTGACCGACGCACGCAGGCCAGACCCGGTGTGTCCAATTTCCTCGATTCGCGTTAACGTCAACGCGCACAACCGGCAACGACGCCGGTTGCAGGGGACGGACACGCTGCACCTCCCCAGATGGCAAAAGGAGGAGGGGAATGACTCTCGCGATTGGTGACACCGCGCCGGACTTCGAGGCGCAGACGACTGAGGGCCCAATCCACTTTCACGACTGGATCGGCGACTCGTGGGCGGTGCTGTTCTCGCACCCGAAGGACTTCACCCCGGTGTGCACGACCGAGCTGGGCTACATGGCGAAGATCAAGCCGGAGTTCGACAAGCGCGGCGTGAAGGTTGTCGGATTGTCCGTGGACTCCACCGGTGACCACGAGCAATGGGCTCGTGACATCGAAGAGACCCAGGGGCACGCACCCAACTACCCGATCATCGCCGACGATGACTTCAACGTCGCGAAGCTGTACGGAATGCTGCCCGCCAACACGTCGGGAGATGCAAAGTCGCGCAAGCCCGCCGACAACCAGACGGTCCGCAACGTCTTCGTGGTCGGGCCCGACAAGAAGGTCAAGCTGATTCTCGTCTATCCGATGACGACAGGCCGAAACTTCGACGAGGTGCTGCGCGTCATCGATTCGCTGCAGCTCACCGCCAAGCATCGTGTTTCGACGCCGGTGAACTGGCAACAGGGCGACGATGTCATCATCGCCGGCTCCGTGTCCGACGACGAGGCGAAGACAATTTGGCCGGACGGCTGGAAGTCGCCCAAGCCATACATCCGCGTGGTGCCGCAACCGAAGTGATCTTCACTCAGCACTACCTGGCCTGCCTCTCCCACGCGTCATACCTCGTCGGTGACGAAAGGACCGGTCGCGCCGTCGTCGTCGATCCACGGCGCGACGTGGGCGTGTATCTGGAGGAGGCGGCCGCCAAGGGCCTGACGATCGAACGGGTGATCGAGACGCACGTCCACGCCGACTTCCTCAGCGGCCATCTGGAGCTCGCCGCGGAGACCGGGGCCACCATCTCCTACGGTCAGGGTGCCGACGTCGAGTTCTCGATCGAGCCGTTGCACGACGGTCAGCGGCTCGTGCTCGGCGACGTCAGCCTCAAGATCCTCGCCACGCCGGGACACACCCCCGAGTCGATCTCGATCGTGGTGTACGAACACGCGAACGACGCCACGCCGTACGGCGTGATGACAGGCGACACGCTCTTCGTCGGCGATGTCGGACGTCCCGACCTGCTCGCCTCCTCGGGAGTGGATCTCTCGGCCGACGCGCTGGCTCGGCAGCTCTACCGATCGCTGAGAGAAAAGCTGCTCAAGCTCCCCGACTCGACGCGCGATCTTTCCCGCGCACGGCGCCGGCTCGTCGTGTGGGAAGCAGCTCTCGACCGAGACGAGCTCCACGATCGGCGAGCAGCGGCGCACGAACTACGCGCTTCGACCGATGAGCGAGGACGCCTTCGTTGAGGCCGTCACCGAAGGCCAGTCCGCCAAGCCGCAGTACTTCGCGTTCGAGGTGCAACGCAACCGCGAGGTGCGTCCCCTGCTCGACACCCACGCCCCACCGCCGCTCGACATCGAAGACGTCCTTCGCCTCCGTGACGCGGGAGCTGTGCTCCTCGACGCCCGCGAACCGGCCGACTTCGCAGCCGGGCATCTCCGCGGCGCGGTGAACGTCGGACTCCAGGGCCGGTTCGCGGAGTGGGGCGGCGACGTGATGACACCCGATCGCGAGGTCGTGCTCGTGGGCGACCCTGCGCTCGGAGTCGAAGCCAAGGTTCGGCTCGGTCGAGTCGGCTACGACCACGTCGTTGGTCAGTTGTCTGACCCGGCTGAACTGTTCACGAGCCGGCCGGACCTGATCGAGACGAGCTCACGGCTCACCATCGAGCAGCTCGCCGAGCTGCGTGGCCTCGAGCCCGGCCTGCAGGTGGTCGACGTGCGCGGCCCGGGAGAGACTGTGGCGGGAACGTTGCCGGGCGCCCGCGAGATCCACCTCGCCGTCTTGACCGATTCGTTGGCTGCGATGGACAAGGCGGCGCCTGTCGTCGTGTACTGCGAGAGCGGCTACCGCTCACAGATTGCCGCGAGTGTCCTCGTCGAGGCCGGCTTCGCTGATGTCTCGGACCTGCTCGGCGGCTACCACGCGTGGGAGAACGCGGGACTGCCGACGTCCGCCGGTGAGGGCTCATTCGAAGGCGGCACGACCCCAGCGGTCGGTGCGAGAGGAGCGCGGGCACTCGTCGACGCGGGCGCGCTGCTGCTCGACGTGCGCGAGCCCGAGGAGTGGCGTGCAGAGCATGTACCCGGCGCCTTGCTCATGCCGATGGGGCAGGTACGACACCGCCAGTCCGAGTTGCCGCGCGACCGCCGGGTCGTGGTGGTGTGCCGCTCCGGCGGTCGATCTGCGGCCGTCACCGAATCGCTGCGCTCATGGGGCTTCGACGCCGTGAACCTTGCCGGTGGGATGTGTGCGTGGGCGTCGGCGGGCTTGCAGACGGAGACGGCGGCCGACCACGACCTCGTGGTCCACCGTGTCAACCCACTCAACTGTGAGACGGCGATTCCTGCGCTGCTCGGCGGCGTTGTGATGCCGAACGCTCGCTTCTATGTCCGCAACCACTTCGAGACGCCATCCCTCGACGCGATGGACTGGCGGCTGACGGTGGGTGGCCTCGTGGAGCGCCCGATGCAGTTCAGCCTACGGGACCTGCAGAACATGCGATCACACTCACTGGTCGCAACGCTTGAATGCGCCGGGAACGGTCGCTCGATGTTCAATCCGCCGGTCCCCGGTGAGCAATGGCACCTCGGTGCCGTGAGCACGGCGGAGTGGACCGGCGTGCCGTTGGCCGAGGTTCTCGACCGCGCGGGGCCGAGCCCGGCGCGTGCGACGTTGTCTTCCGTGGCGCAGACCAAGGTGTCGTCGAGTCATCGAGTGTGCCCGTGCCGTTCGAGCGAAGCCTGACAGTGGACGATGCACGAAGCTCCGATGCTCTCCTTGCATATGCGATGAACGGTGAGCCACTTCCGGTCCAACACGGATACCCGCTCCGGCTGGTCGTGCCCGGATGGTACGCGGTGACGTCGGTGAAGTGGCTGACCGAGATCGATCTGATCGGCTCATCGCTCGAGGCGTTCTTCCAGACCGAGCGCTACTTCTTCGAGTGGCAACGCGACGGCACGACTGTGAGGGAGCCAGTTCGCCTGCAGCGGGTCCGGTCCATCATCACCTCCCCCACCGCCGAGGCTGAAATCGACGCGGGGCAGCTGACCGTCCGCGGTGTTGCCTGGTCCGGAGCGGCACCGATCGCGGGAGTCGATGTGAGCGTCGGTGATGGTCCATGGCAGGCGGCGCAACTGATCGGCGAACGCCGCCGGCACAGCTGGCAGTGGTGGGAGCTGCTCACCCAACTCGGTGGATCGGGAACGACCACGCTACGTTCCCGAGCCACCGACCTAGCCGGCCGGGTGCAACCCGAGCATCCGGAGTGGAACCGGCTCGGCTACGGAGGCAATGCGATCCAGACGGTACCCATTCGTATTCGCTAGTAACACTGCTCTTGACCGAGGCGCTAAGGTTCTACAAGGGCGGCTGCTGAATTCTGGCGACACGCGGGCGCTCGAAAGAGGGTGGATGATGAAGCGGTCTCGGCGGACTCGGCGCGCAGTCGTTCCCGGCATCTTGGCGTTGTTGGTCACAGTCGCGGTCACATTCTCGGAGGCGCCGCCGGCCGTCGCGGCAACGGAGTTACCGACGGGATTCACCGACACAGAGTGGGTGTCGGGCATCAGTCGTCCGTATCAGATGGAGTTCGCGCCCGACGGCCGCCTGTTCGTCTCACAGCAGGGTGGCCGGTTGCGTGTGATCAAGAACGGCGTGCTTCTGGCGACGTCGTTCCTGACCGTGTCTGTCGACTCCCGTGGTGACCGCGGCCTGATTGGGATCGCCTTCGATCCGGCGTTCAGCACGAACCACTTCGTGTACGTGTATTACACCGCCCCGCTACCGGTGCCTCACAACCGCGTCAGCAGGTTCACCGCAAACGGCGACGTTGCGGTCGCCGGCAGCGAGAAGATACTGATCGAGCTGGCAGATCTCGGCACGGCGACGCTGCACAACGGGGGATCGATCCACTTCGGTGCCGATGGCAAGTTGTACATCGCCACCGGCGACAACGTCCAAGGCACGCTGGCACAGTCGAAGACAAGCCTGCTCGGCAAGATGTTGCGCCTGAACCCTGACGGAACGATCCCGACCGACAACCCGTTCTACACCACCACGACGGGGGTGTTCCGGTCGATCTGGGCGCTTGGTTTGCGCAACCCGTTCACTTTCGGCGTTCAACCCGGGACGGGCCGAACCTTCATCAACGACGTCGGCGCAATGACGTGGGAGGAGATCGACGATGGGGCGTCGGGTGCGAACTACGGATGGCCGACAACGGAGGGTCCGACGACGGATCCTCGATTCACGAGCCCGCTGTTCGCCTACAACCATGGCTCGACCACGACGACCGGGTGCGCGATCGCGGGTGGGACGTTCTACAACCCGCCGGTCCAGCAGTTCCCGTCGTCGTACCTCGGAAAGTACTTCTTCGCCGACGCGTGCAGTGGATGGATCCGCCTGCTCGACCCGGCCACGAAGACGGCCCAACTGTTCCTGTCCGGCGGGGACGGTCTGATCGATGTCAAGACCGGTCCCGACGGCAGCCTTTACTATCTTGCGCGCCTCGACGGAACGGGCAATCCTGGCTTCGTCCACAAGGTCGCCTTCTCCGGCAAGCCGGCAATCTCATCGCAGCCGACCAACGTCACGGTGTCACCCGGACAGCCGGCAACCTTCAACGTGGTCGCAACCGGCAGCGCGCCGTTGAGCTACCAATGGCAGCGTGGCGGAGTCAACATCGCCGGGGCACAATCATCGAGCTACACGCTCCAAGCACCGACGTTGGCCGACAGTGGAGCCCAGTTCCGGGTAGTGGTCACCAACCCCTTGGGCAGCACGACCAGCGCCAGTGCAACGTTGACCGTGACCAACAACAGGGCACCGACGGGCACGATTCTGACTCCAACGGTCGGCACGCACTACAACGCCGGGGCCACCATCACCTTCACCGGCTCTGCGACCGATCCCGAAGACGGCACATTGCCGGCGAGCGCGTTCGCGTGGGAGATCATCTTCCACCACAACACCCATACGCATCTGGGGCCGGCCATCGGCCCGGGCCCCACTGGGAATGCCAGAAGTGGAACCTTCGTCATACCCAACACCGGTGAAACCGCCACCGATGTCTTCTACCGGATCCATTTGACGGTCACCGACTCCGCAGGGAACTCGACGGGATCTTTCGTCGACGTGCTGCCCCACATCGCGACCCTGACGTTTGCAGCCACACCAACGTTGCCCGGACTGCAGATCATCCTCGACGGTCAGCCACACATGACGCCGTATTCCGAGAACAGCGTGGTCAGCATGAAGCGCACTCTCGACGTGGTGTCGCCCCAACTTCTCGAGGGGAACACCTACGTCTTCTCTGCATGGTCGGACGGCGGCGCGGCGAACCACACGATCAACTCCCCGAATGTCGCGACCACTTACACAGCTGCCTTCGTTCTGGTGGCGTCGTCGCCTGTTGCTCCCACCGACTTCCAGCCGCTCGTCCAGGCCCGCGTGTTGGAGACCCGCACCGGTTACGGTCAGGTCGGCTACAGCGGTGCCAAACCAACTGCCGGGCAGACGATCGAGTTGCAAGTCACCGGTGTCGGTGGTGTCCCCACCGACGCTGCGGCCGTCGTGTTGAACGTGACAGGTGACGACCCGTCCGCCAACGGGTTCGTCACGATCTGGCCATGCGGCGAAGCCCGCCCGACTGCGTCGAGTCTCAACTTGGCACCGGGTGTGACCTCACCGAACGCTGTGATCGCCAAGGTCGGGGCCGGCGGCAAGGTCTGCTTGTTCACCCAATCCGGGACCGAACTACTCGCCGACGTCAACGGCTACTTTCCAGCATCGTCGTCGTTCCATCCGCTCAACCCGGCCCGCGTGTTGGAGACCCGCACCGGTTACGGTCAGGTCGGCTACAGCGGTGCCAAACCAACTGCCGGGCAGACGATCGAGTTGCAAGTCACCGGTGTCGGTGGTGTCCCCACCGACGCTGCGGCCGTCGTGTTGAACGTGACAGGTGACGACCCGTCCGCCAACGGGTTCGTCACGATCTGGCCATGCGGCGAAGCCCGCCCGACTGCGTCGAGTCTCAACTTGGCACCGGGTGTGACCTCACCGAACGCTGTGATCGCCAAGGTCGGGGCCGGCGGCAAGGTCTGCTTGTTCACCCAATCCGGGACCGAACTACTCGCCGACGTCAACGGCTACTTTCCAGCATCGTCGTCGTTCCATCCGCTCAACCCGGCCCGCGTGTTGGGGACCCGCACCGGTTACGGTCAGGTCGGCTACAGCGGTGCCAAACCAACTGCCGGGCAGACGATCGAGTTGCAAGTCACCGGCGTCGGTGGTGTCCCCACCGACGCTGCGGCCGTCGTGTTGAACGTGACAGGTGACGACCCGTCCGCCAACGGGTTCGTCACGATCTGGCCATGCGGCGAAGCCCGCCCGACTGCGTCGAGTCTCAACTTGGCACCGGGTGTGACCTCACCGAACGCTGTGATCGCCAAGGTCGGGGCCGGCGGCAAGGTTTGCCTGTTCACCCAATCCGGGACCGAACTCCTCGCCGACGTCAACGGCTACTTTCCGGCGAACTGACCCGCACGAACCCGCGCGTACCGCCGACGATCCGGGCGCCAGGCTCTCGTGCTCATCAGGGACGATGGACGAGCGTGGCACCCAGATCGCTTTCGCGGCCTGACCAAGTAGGTCGAGCGGCGCGTCTACGTGGCCGGTTGCGTCTCCACCACGGCGATGTGGTTGCCGTCGGGGTCGCGCAGCATGAAAGGAGCGGGGCGCCTGGCACGCGCATCGGCTCGGGATCGAGGTCGATGCCGCCGATGGCGCTCAGCCGTTGATGCTCACCCAGCACGTCGGCGGTCTCCACGCCGATTGAACTGCCACCGGGCTGGCCATCCATCGGCGGGTTGAGCGCGAGCCGGGCGTGTGAGCCGGGAGGCGCAACCTCCAACCATCGCATCTCGTTGTTCTCACCGAAGCGCGTGTCGGAGCGCACCTCGAATCCGAGCTTCTCGGTGTAGAAGGCGAGCGCCGCGTCCTGGTCAGCGACGGTGAACATGGCCACGCCGATGTCCGACATGGTCGTCCGTGTTGGCTTGTCATCACTCATGACCGCTCAGACTAAACGATCAGCCGACACCGAAGCTCAGGCCGTGACGGTGAACGTGGCGAGGACCGTGTCGAGGACTTCCAGATCGGCGTCGGACACGACCTGCATCGACACGGTGGCCGTGAACGAGTTGTCAGCTGGCACCGCTGCGAGCGTGACGTACCCGGTGGTTGTGCCGTCGCAGGCCGTGAACATCTGGAAAAGACCCGTGTAGGTCCCGTCGTCGTAGTCCTCGATCCCTTCATCGGTGCACTCGCCCTCGGCCGGGGCCAACTCGGCCAAGGCGTCGTCAAGCGATTCTTGGGGCGGAAGCGCCATGAAGATCAGCCCGGGTGTCAGATAGCTTTCGTCGAACTCGGCGATCGACGGCGACGCCGTGATATGTGGCTGCGCGGTGCCGTCGTCGAACGTGAACTGTGCGATGTCCCTGTCGGCCCACTCGATCGGTACCTCGACGGTGAGCACCCCCGTCTCGTCCTTGACGGTCTCGTAGCCGCTGATCGCGGGCGCCTCGGGCGTCGCCACGTCGGGTTCGTCGGCGACGTCACCCCCGACCGTCTCGACGAACGAGAACCCTCCCGATGGGTCCGAGCCTCGGAGCGTGCGCACCATCGAGCGAAGCTCTTTATAGAGCCCGTCGCCGTTGTCAGCAAACGCTTGATGATCCTCCGGCGCATCCGTCCCGTCTTGCATCATCGAGCTCAACAAGCCTGCCTCGCTCAATCGATCGACAACGGCCGCATAGATCGGATCAGCATCGAGGCGGTCCGCCTCCAACTGCTGGCGCGCCGCATCGCATAGGCCGAATCCGTCGGATTCCGGTGAGGTGTCATCGAAGTAGGGCGGGAGGAACAGGTCGCTCTCGATGCAGTCCAGGATGGTGAGGTACGACTCTCCGCTGATGGTGGTCGGCACCGGCGTCGTCACGTCGGTTTCGTCGTCTTCCGATGACAGCGCAACAAACCCGGCAACAGCAGCGATTGCAACCACGTACCCCAATGCCAGCGGGGACCAGCCAACGTTTCCGCTTCGACCCCCCAGCCGGTGGGGCCGGTGGGGTGGCGGGAGGCCGACATCGCCCGAAGCGCCGGCGGGAGGACTCGGCGGGGCGAAGGCCGGCGGTGCAGGGTCTGGAGCGTCTTTGAATGTGAACAGATCGACGAAACCCGCGCGCAAGAAGAGCACCGGGGTCGCGAACTCGATCGGGTTGACGTCCAACATCGCGATGCGCGCCTCGGCCACAGCCGCATCGATCGCGTAGCGGCGGTCGATGAGGCAGTAGTAGAGCTCCTCGGCGAACGTCTTCGCCGCGGCGTCGGTGATCTCGAACTGCATCGCGATCACGGCGCTCTTGCCCTGCTGCACCAACATCGTCGCGATGCTCGCGAAGGGATCGTCGAGCTTGGTCCGCGCTCCATCGCACGAGTTGAACACGACGAGCTGCAAGGAGTTCTGGCGACCGATCAGTTGGGCGATCGTGTCGGCCGGCACTTCCTTCCTCTGCCCGTTCTCGTCGCTGAGCAAGAGGATCGATTCGCCCCCGGCGGTGAACGCGCTGTGCCCGACGAAATGCAAGATGTGGAAGGGGTCCTGCAGCTTTCGCTGGAGCGACTTGAACGTGCAATCCTCGAGCCACTCGAGATCGACCTGGTCCTTGCACTTCTCCAAAGCCTCCGTCACCCGCAGCTTCTCGCCCGCAACGTCGAGGTCGCCCATCGGGTTGGCGATGACGCCGAGCATGCGGATCTTGCCCTCCACGACACGGGGCCGCGCCGGTTCGGCTGTCTCCAATTCGCGGACGATGGTCGAATCCCGCTGACTCGCGAGGTCCTTGCCGTTGCGGCGAAGGAACTCCCACGGGATGCGCAGCAGTTCGGGCTCGTTGGTCATGTTGAGCCGCACCCGCACGGCACCCTGGCTGCGAGCCTCGTCGAACATCGTTGCGACATCACCGGTGATCAATGCGTCCGCCAGGGTCGCACCGAACTGCTGCGCGGTGACTCCGTGCACGGTCACCGGCGTGACTTTGCGGGTCACGGCCTCAGTCAGCGCCGAGCGGGTCTCGCTCAAGTTGCGGATCGCTTCTTGCAGCGCCTCGTCCGACATCGGGATCGTGAACGTCGATGTCGTGGTCGCTCCGCCGTCGATCGCTGCGGTGACCTCGTACTCACGATCGCCGCGCTGCTTGAACGACAGGCGGAGGTTGGTGTACTCCACCTCCCCCATTGACTGCCGAACTGTAGCCGCTCCTGGTGCGTCTGGCCGCACGTGTCGCGCGACGCCGGTCACGATCTGCGCGACAATCGCGCCATGGATCGCAGGGTTTTCTGCCTGCTCGTCGGCGTCGATGCCTACGGACCGCCGGTCAACGTTCCCTTGCAAGGCTGCCGCAACGACATGCGGCACCTCGAGCAGTACCTGCGCGGTCGGCTGGGCGAGGCCGCCTCCATCGTCACCCTGGTGGACGGCGAGGCAACCCGAGACGGTGTCGTCGCGGGCTTCCGGTCGCACCTCGCCCAAGCCGGGACCGGTGACATCGTGCTGTTCGCCTACTCCGGCCACGGGAGCCAGGAACTGCCACCGACCGAGTTCGCCTTCGGCGATGCGTCGGGCAAGATTCAGAACCTGCTGTTGTTCGACGCCGGGCACGAGACCGGGGGGCAGTTCGTCTGGCCGCTCGCCGACAAGGAGCTGGGCCTCCTCCTCGACGAGGTCGTCGCGCGAGGGGCTCATGTCGTGGCGATGCTCGACTGCTGTCATTCGGGCGACGGAACTCGCGGACGCGTTCGTGACCGCCCGCCAATGGGATCCGGCGGGCGCCCGCGACGGCGATGCGGCGGTGCAGACGGCGATCGACAAGCTGAAGGGACCACGGCCTGTCGAGGGCTTTCTGGACGGCACGTTGCAGCACTTCCAGGCGACGACGTCGACAGGGCACGTTGCGCTCACCGCCTGCCAGTCCTCGGAGTTGGCGAAGGAGCTCATGGTCGGCGACGAGCATCGAGGCGCGTTCACGGCGACGATGATCGAGGTCCTCGAGACCGTCGGCAGCAAGGCCGATTACCGCTCGGTCGTAGCCGCCGTACGGTCCCGTCTGGAGCGCACGGTGGAGCGTCAACGACCGAGCGTGTATCCGATCGACGCGGGCGGCCTCGGCGACGGTCTGTTCCTCGACGGCACCATCGAGCCCGCTCCGCCGTGCGTTCCTGATGACGAAGTCCGAGTCCGGCTGGTCGGTCGATGCCGGCGCGGTGCACGGGCTGCGAGCTCCCGCCGACGGTGAGGAGTTCCGGTTCGCGTGCCTCCAGCCCGACGGCACGCCGTGCGGACAGGTTCGTGTGGTCTCGGTCGAGACCGGTCGCGCGGCGGTGGAGCCCATCGGCTGGGAGCCGGCCGACACCGCGTACAGGGCGGTGATCTCGTGGGTGCCTCTTCCGACGGCGACGGTCACGTTCGACCCCGCCGATGGTGAGGCCGCCGCTGGCTGTCTACGAACAGGTCCGCCAGAAGTTGGCGTCGAGCGGCCCGTCGGGTACCCCGTCGCCCTATGTGCGTGAGAGGGTCGCGGGATCGTCTCCGGCCGGGCTCGCCCTCCGCGTGAGGTTCGAGGACAACCAGCCCGGCGGTCCTTGCCTGCGGGTGCTGCGGGCCGATGGCTCACCTGCCATCCCCACCGCGGCGTCGGCGGTTGCTTGCGGAGATCCGGCCCGCGCCGCCGCGACGGCTGTGCAGCAGTTGGAGCACGTGGCACGTTGGGAGCAGCTCCGTGACCTGGGAAGCCACCGTTCGGCTCTCGCCGATGCGGTGCAGCTGAGGATCTACCCGGCCGGACCAGGCGAGACGGCCTTGCCGCCCGACCGGCAACCGTTCGGACTCGCCGGCGAGTACACCATCCCGTACGGGACGAACGGCGAGCCGCCAAACGTGTTCATGCACCTGAAGAACACCTCGGATCGAGATCTCCACGTCGCTCTGCTCGATCTGACCGACCGCCTGGAGTGCGATGTCCTCTATCAGACCAAGACGCTCGCCGCGGGCACGGAGGACAACGTGAACAGCAAGGGCGGGCCGATGAAGCTGACGCTGTCGAGCGGGGTCGATCCGGTTCCGGGAGCGCGTACGCAGGACTGGTTGAAGATCATCGTCAGCGAGAGTCCGTTCGAAGCCAACGCCTTCGAGCTCGCTGCGGTCGGCGAACAGGCGAGATCGAGCGGCACGATCGCCGAGCAACATGCTGGAGCTGATCGCCGCCCGAACCGTCAGCCGAGGAGTCACGGCCGTCGACCCGGCACAGTTCGAGCCGTCCGCTGCCGACTGGTGCGCCACCACGGTCGCATTGGTCGTGGAAGTGCCACCGGTGGCCTAAGGCCTCGTCAGAAAGGAACGCAACATGGTCAGATATCCGACGTACTCAGGTCGGGTCGGGCTCGACGTCATCGCCCGCTCCAAGAACTTCACGGGCATGCATCCGACGATGCAGGAACGGCGTTCAAGCGCTGATCGAGGACTCAGGCGGCAAGGTGGGTTGGGGCCAGGGCGTGCGGACACCGCAACAACAGTTGCAGTTGTTCCTGGAGCGCCACTCCCCGGATCCCAACGGAACGATCATCTGGAACGGACAGACGTATTCCAGGCGCCCAGGGGTGGCTGCCGCGGTCCCACCCGGCCGGTCGATGCACGAGGTCGGCTTGGCCGCAGATCTGATGGGTGATTTCGCGATGGCTCGGGAACAACGTCGCGCCGGTTCGGGCTGATGACCTTCGCCGACGTCAACAACGAGCCATGGCACGTGCAACCGGTGGAGTTGCCGAAGGGCCGACAGCAGTACGAACAGCAGGGTTCGAAGTGGGGGGCGTACCCGTCGTACGAACCGCGCACCAAGACGTCCGAAGCGCTGCTCCAAGCCAGCCCGGCAGCCCGGCGGCCGCGATCGGCTGCGTCGGGCGCGCTGCTGCGCCGACCCTCACCCCGGCGCTGGTCGCCCGACCCGGCGACGCCGGCCCGGCGGCACGACTGCTGATGGAGGCGCTGGTCGCCCGCGGTCTGCATCCGGATGCAGCCGCCAGCCGCGACGGCAACTACGGCACGGACGACAAGGAGCTCGTGCTCCAGTTCCAGCGTGAACACGGTCTGACCGTCGATGGCGAGGTCGGTCCGCAGACATGGTCACAAGCTGCTGTCGACGGTGAATCCGGGCGACACGGGGCCGATGGTGAAGGTGCTGCAGACCGCGCTCATCGTGCGCAGCCTCATACGAGACGCCGCGGCGAACCTCGACGGCGTCTACGGTCCGGCGACACAGCAGCGCGTCCGCGACTTCCAGACAGGTCAGTGGCATCGATCCGATCGCGATCGTCGGCCCCGAAACCTGGACCGCGCTGCTCGGGGTGAAGAAGAAAGGTGACCGTCGGTACCCGCGGCCTGCCCGGGGAGGACGACGCAGCCGACGCCGACGGCCGTCGACCTCGACGATCTCGACTTCCTCGCCGCGCTCGACGGGCTCCCCGCAGAGTGAGCGGATCAACGAGTTCCATGTGCTGCGAGAGGTGCACCCGCGACTGCGCCGGTCCGGCTCACGGCGATTCCTGCCGCATGTGGCGATTGCCTCGTGGTGGAGTACGGGTCGGGCTCGGACGTGCATCGGATCCTCATCGATGGCGGGCTCGGCTCGAAGTATGAGGTTGGCCTCGGCCAGCACCTGGCCGGGTCAGCAGGCGAGCCACCGTTCGACATCGTGATCGTCACTCACGTCGACCGCGACCACATCGACGGCGTCATCCATGCCCTCCGCGGGCAGCATCTCCAGTCCGCGGACATCTGGTTCAACGGCCGCGACGAGATCGACACGCTCGTCAACGGAGGCACCCGCGGCGTTCGGCAAGGCGACGAGCTGAGTGCGCTCATCCCTGCCGACCGGCGCAACCGTGTGGTCGACGGCCAGGCGATCCACGTCCCGCCGACAGGGCCGGTGCAGTTCGAGCTTCCCGGTGGAGCCCGTTGCACGCTGCTGTCGCCGTCGCGGAAACGGCTCGAGAAATTGCTCGACAAGTGGCCGGATCCGGTGAGGGTGGTCGACGACCCCACGGAGGATCTGCTGAAAAGCTCGACGACCCGCTGCACCCGCGGCGTGGGCGAGTTCGGGGAGGACAGCAGCGTGGCGAACGGGTCGAGCATCGCGTTCTTGTTCGAGGCAGGTGGCGCCTCGCTGCTCCTCACCGGTGATGCCTTCGCTGCGGACCTCGAGACCACGATTGGCCAACTGCTTGCGCAGCGAGGCGAGCCGAAGCTGCACGTCGACCTGTTCAAGCTGTCCCATCACGGGAGCCGGCAGAACATGACCGATGTCTTCTGGAACTCATCGATCCCGGTGCCGTCCTGGTCTGCACCGACGGCTCCAAGTTCCACCACCCCGACGAGGACGCTCTCGAGAAGATCCGTTCGCACTACCCCGAGGTACCGATCCACTTCACCGACGACACCGAACACATCCGCCTGCGCGCCGCCGCCGTCGGGGCTCGCCCACCGGAGGTCGTCCCATTGCAGCTCCAACTCGGGACAGCCCCGTAATGGTCCTCTCGGATTACCTGGATCTGGCGATCTGAGTGGCGACACCTTGATTTCGATCACGAACGGTCGGGCCGGCGTTTCATGACTGGAACGAGGGGAAGCGACTTGAGCTCCACGTCCGATCCGCAGGTCGACACTTCGCCCGAGCCCAGCATCGCGTTCATCGCCGCCGAATCGAAGAAACGGCGTAGGAACTGACACGCATCGTTCTCGGACCGCCCGTACATCAGAATCCCGCCGGTTGCGCGTGCACGCCGCGGCGAGAACCTCACCATTGGGAGCCCAGACGACGCGGGGCAACCCGGTCTCGCCCGCTGCCTGGAACACGGTCTCAGCGTTGATGAGCGCGCCATCTGTTGCGACGAGCTGAACTCGACCTTGAGTATCGGCTGCCGCGCGATCATCGAGCAGTTCGGCGACCAGATCGGTGAGTTCGACTCGACGTCTGAACTGAAGGTCCCCGTACGCGTTCGCCGCCCCGTCGAGTAGAAGGAGATCGACGACGTGTTGCACGATGTGACGAACGCATCACCCGACGACGACCACATGGGGTCGCTGCAATTCCGTTCGGTGTTGACCTCGGCGATCTTCTCGCCCCCTGCGCTATAGATCCGCATCACTCCCGCCGAGTCCCTTGTCAGGAGACGGTCCTTGGTCGACCATTGCATGCTCGGTGATCGGTGCGTTCCCTCCCGGGAATTGGATCGGATACGACGCTGCCGAGTTCGGTGATGAACCGAAGCGACCCATCCAGCCCTCCGACCGCGAGCATGTC
>CAVVBH010000037.1:0-14122 GCA_963746365.1 Ilumatobacteraceae bacterium
CTCTCGTTCAACGCCGAGCTCTGGCGGAACGAGCGGCACGACCGCCTTGCCGCCGCCGGGGTCGGTGTCGCGGACAACGGGTGGATCACGGGGCAGTTCCAGGACAACGTGTCGGCCCGGGTGGTCACGGTCGCTGGGCGCGACCACGGTTACCTGCGTCTGTGGAGCTTCGAACTGTCGGACGACGACGGGTTCGTTGGTGAGGTCGTGCGACTGCTCGCCGAGCTGCCGCAGGACGGATTGATCATCGACCTCCGCGGCAATCCAGGCGGCTTGATCTGGGCAGCAGAACGCCTGCTGCAACTGTTCACGCCGTCGCAGATCTCGCCGACCCGGTTCTCGATCATCGCCTCGGATCTCACCCGTGCCATGACCGACGCGCCGCAGAATCGGCGATCGCTCAGCCCATGGCGGCGGACCCTGCTCGACGCGATCGGCACCGGCGAGGTGTATTCGCAATCCGTTCCGATCACGCCGTTCGAGCGATGCAACGACATCGGCCAGGTGTACGGCGGCCCGGTGATCGCTGTCGTCGATTCGACGACCTACTCCGCTGCCGATCTGTTTGCCGCAGGGTTCGCGGACAACGGCATCGGCACGGTCGTCAGCGTCGGCCGCGCGACGGGCGCCGGCGGCGCCAATGTCTGGTGGGCCGACACGCTGAACAGCGTGCTGGCCGGCACGCCGCAACGGTTGCCACGCCTTCCCAAAGGTGTCGGGTTCACAATGTCGGTTCGCCGTGCCACTCGCATCGGCGCGTCCGATGGGGCGCCAATCGAAGACATCGGCATCGTCGGTCACCGCACGTACGCGATGACCCGCGACGATCTGCTCGGCGGCAACACCGATCTCATGACGTTCTGCGCAAGGCTGATCGAGTCGGAGCCGGCCAGCTCGCTGTCGGTCCGGTGGAACGCTCCCGTGCTCGATTGCGAGGTCAGCAGGCTCGATCGCATCGATGTCTACGTGGACGGCCGACCAGATCGATCGCACGATGTCGCCGACGAATTGCAGTTGATGCTGGGGCATCCGCAGGAGGTCATTCGCGTCGAGGGCTACCGGGGCGAGAACCTGCAGCAGGTGCGAACCATCAGACTCACGTGACAGGCGACCGGGCCCGATTCCAACAAAGCTGGGAACTCGACCGTCGCAGCCGCTGGATCAACGGCTACCGTGCCCGGCGTGTCTGCCCAATTGTGTGTCATCGGCGACTTCGCCTGGGACGTGTTGATCCGTACCAACAGCAAGTTGCTGACTGGTGGTGACACCTTCGGCGAGGTCATGCTGACGCCCGGCGGCAGTGCCGCCAACGTCGCCGTGTGGGCCAGTCGATGCGGGATGCAAACCGAGTTCATCGGCAAGATCGGCCGCGACCGGTTCGGCCTGCTGGCACAGGAGGATCTCGCCAAGGAGGGCGTCGTCAGTCACCTCATCGAGAGCGACGAGCACCTGACCGGCTGCGTTGCCGTCTTCGTCGACCAGAACGGCGAACGCTCGATGGTCTCGGGCCGCGGCGCCGACTTCTACCTGCTGCCGTCAGAGGTTCCGAAACCGACCATTCGACGTGCCGACCATCTGCACATGACCGCCTGGTCCTTCTTCGTCGATCCGCCCCGCTCGGCGGCACGTGCCGCAGCGCACCTCGCCCAGGAGTCCGGGGCGACATTGTCATTCGATCCCGGATCGTTCCAGATGATCGAGGAGATGGGCGTCAGTCAGTTCCTAGCCTGCACCCAAGACCTGGGCATCGACGTGTTCCTGCCCAACTTCGAGGAGGGCGAGGTGCTGACGGGTCTCGATGATCCAGAGGCGATCGCCGTGGCACTCGCCAAGCTCTACCCGAGCGCGTTGATCATGTTGAAGCTCGACGCCGACGGTGCGCTCGTCTTCGACAACGGCGACATCACTCGCGTTCCGCCGGCCACCAACAACCTGGTCGATGCGACCGGCGCCGGCGATTCCTTTGCCGGGGCATTCCTGGCCCGCTACCTCAGTGGTTCGACTGCGGCCGACGCTGCACATTTCGCGGTGACGATCTCTGCGTGGGTGATCGAGCACCTCGGTGCCCGCCCGGAGCCCGACGCCCGCATGCGCGCCATACTGCCCTGACCGGCTGCCTCGGTGGGGGCTGGCAGGCTGTGGGTATGACGACATCGACCGACCGCTTCCGAGACCTGCACGCCGACGGCACCTTCGTGATGCCCAACCCTCATGACCTCGGTTCGGCCCGACTGCTGGCGACACTGGGATTCAAGGCTCTCGCCTCGACCAGTGCAGGGTTCGCCGCGACGTTGGGTCGGCTCGACATGATGGTGAGCCGCGACGAGCTGCTCGCTCACGTCGCAGCACTTGCCGCGGCCACGGACCTGCCCCTCAACGTCGATTCCGAACGCTGCTTCGCCGACGATCCGGCCGGCGTCACCGAGACCGTCGAGTTGTTGGCGGGCGAGGGCGCTGCAGGGTGCTCGATCGAGGATTGGAACCCCGACGACACAGTCGATCGACGCCCTCGAGGTATCGGTCGAGCGCGTCGCTGCTGCCGCTGCCGGTGCCGCCAAGAGCGGCCTCGTGTTGACGGCGCGGTGCGAGAACCACCTCCGCGGCGTCACGGATCTCGACAACACCATCGCCAGGCTGCAGGCCTACGTCGGCGCCGGCGCCGAGGTCGTCTACGCGCCCGGGCTCATCGACATCGACCAGATCACGACACTGGTCGCCGCCGTCGGTGTTCCGGTGAACGTCCTCATCCTGCCCGGTGGTCCCAGCGTCGCCCAGCTCGCCGAAGCCGGTGTGCGGCGTGTGTCGACCGGCAGCCTGCTGACGTTGATCTCGTTCGGAGCGTTGGTTGCCGCAGCCGAGCGCCTGCGCGACGACGGCGTCGTGGGCACGAGCGAGCCGTTCCTGTCGCGCACCCTGTCGAAAGAAGCGCTACACGACTGACACGTGTCACGTCTCGGTCGGCGCAGGTGAAGCGGAGGCTGAAGGTGAGGATGAGGGTGAAGCTGAAGGTGCAGGAGCAGGCGTTGTCGTTGTCGTCGTCGACGACGGCGCGGGAGCCGTTTCCGGCGCCGGATGCAGCGGGTGCTGGATGGTGACGCGGTAGTGCACGCCGAGCGCGAGGTCGTTGCTGTGGCACGTGAAGCTGAGATACGGCCAGCCCACGCCGGGCCATTGCTCGGATTCCACGAGTCGAACCGTGATGTCGCTGAGCCCGTACCCCGTGGCCATCTGCGTGCGGCCATCGATGACGATCTGGGTCGGCGTGGCCTCGACGACGACGGTCGCTTCGGCAACCGGGATGCCGAAGGCTTCGGGGACGTAGAACCCGACAGGTGCGCCGGGTTGCTCCTGCGTCGTGCGCACGACGATGCCGCGCTGCTGTGCCGGCGCGACCGTGACCACGCCGCTGAAGGTGATGAGCTTGACCCGCTTGCCTTCGACGTCGCGGACGAGGTGCTGCAACGTCGGTTGCGGCGCGGCATTCTGCAACGCGTATTGCATGGTCGAGACACCTCTCCTTCTCCGACCGATCTCTCTCCGAGCCCTCTCCGACGACTGTAGACGAGGGTCCACGCCGAACCAGGGAAGGCTCAGCGAAAGTCGCGACTGGGGTTGGATGCCGCAACGGGCAAGAGCATCAACTCGTCGGCAACGATGTTGATCACACCTTCGGCGCGCTCGAGGCGGCCACGGATCAACAGAGCGGGCGCGCTGCGCGCCAGCGTGCGATAACGGGCCCAGCACCCCTTCGACACGACGACGTTGATGAGCCCGGTTTCGTCTTCGAGGTTCATGAACGTGACCCCTTGGGCCGTCATCGGTCGCTGCCGGTGGGTGACGATCCCGGCAACCAGCACCTTGCTCTTCGGCTTGCAATCCCACAGGCCCTTCGCCGTGACGACACCACGCTGACGCAACTCATCGCGCAGGAACTGGGTGGGATGGCCATTGGGCGCCACGCCGGTTGCCCACAGATCGGCGACGACGGTTTCCATCGGATCCATGCCTGGCAATCGCGGTGGACGCTGCGCCGGTGATGATGCCCTGCAGCCGGTCGGACCGCGATTGCACAGCGCCACCGACCGCCCACAGCGCCTCACGGCGTTCGAGACCAAAGCATTCTTCGAACATCCCAGCCGTTGCCATTGCCTCGAGTTGTTGCAATTGCAACGACGGCACCCGACGCACCAGATCTTCGAGCGACTCGTACGGCCGGCCCGTCTCGACCTCCTTCGCCAGGTCGGTGCCGACACCGCGAACCGAGCCGATGCCCAAACGCACGGCAACATCGCCGACCGATTCCGAACACGGCTCCAAGGTTGCCAGAGCAAGTGAGGCGTTGAGATCAGGGCTTCGCACCACCACGCCGTGCCGGGACGCATCCTGCGCCAGCGAGTGGGGGCTCCAGAAACCCATCGGCTGGGCATTCAGCAGCGCCGCGCAGAACGCTGCAGGTTCGTGGAACTTGATCCACGACGAGGCATAGACGAGGTAGGAGAAGCTGACGCTGTGCGACTCGGGGAACCCGTAGTTGGCGAAGGCCGCCATCTTCGTGAAGATCTCGTCGGCGACATCGCCGGTGATGTTGCGCTCGGCCATGCCTGCGTAGAGGCGCGACTTCAACTTCTCCATCCGCGCCCTGCTGCGTTTTGATCCCATTGCTTGACGCAGCTCGTCGGCCTCGGTTGCCGTGAACCCGGCGACGTCGATGGCCATCTGCATCAGTTGCTCCTGGAACAGCGGCACACCAAGTGTTTTGCCGAGCGAGTTCTCGAGCAGCGGATGCAGATAGGTGATGGGCTCTTGACCATTGCGGCGGCGGATGTAGGGATGCACGGACCCGCCCTGAATGGGGCCTGGACGGATGAGCGCGACCTCGACCACAAGGTCGTAGAAGCGGCGCGGTTTCAACCGGGGCAGCGTGGCCATCTGCGCCCGCGATTCGATCTGGAACACACCAACCGTGTCGGCGCGGCACAACATCGCGTACACGTCGTCCTCTTGCGGGATGGTGGCCAGGTCGATCTCGTAGCCACGGTGCTCGCGGATGAGGTCGACGGCATAGTGCAGCGCGCTGAGCATGCCGAGACCCAGCAGGTCGAACTTCACCAGACCGGCTGCGGCACAGTCGTCCTTGTCCCATTGCAGCACGCTGCGCTTGTCCATGCGTCCCCACTCGACCGGGCAGACCTCGATCACGGGGCGGTCGCAGATGACCATGCCGCCGGAGTGGATGCCGAGGTGACGCGGCGCATCCTCGATCTCGGTCGCCAACTCCAGCACAGCGTCGGGAATGCCGTGATCGGGCTGGTTGGCAGTGGTCGCCACATTGCCCCACGCATCGATCTGCTTGCTCCACGCGTCTTGCTGGCCCGGCGCATAGCCGAGCGCCTTGGCCATGTCGCGCACCGCCGACCGCGCCCGGTAGGTGATGACGTTGGCAACCTGCGCGGTGTGGTGACGGCCATAGCGCTCGTACACGTACTGGATGACCTCTTCCCTGCGGTCGCTCTCGATGTCGATGTCGATGTCGGGCGGTCCATCGCGCTCGGTCGACAGGAACCGCTCGAACAACAAGCCCAGCGACACCGCATCGGCCTTGGTGATGCCCATGGCGTAACACGCCGCGCTGTTGGCCGCGCTGCCGCGACCCTGGCAGAAGATGTTGGCCCGGTTGCAGAACTCGACGAGATCCCACACCACCAGGAAGTAGCCGGCGAACCCGAGATGTTCGATGACGTCGAGCTCGTGATCGATGGTCTTCCACGCCCTGGCACGCAGCGACAGGTCTTCGTGGGCCGACGGTCGCTCGCCATACCGACGGCGACCACCCTGCTCGACGATCTCGCGCAGGTACTGCATCTCGGTCAGCATCGCCGTACCTTCGGAGTTCCTCGGGCATGGGAACGGCGGCAGGTTGGGGGCGACCAGGGCGAGATCGAACGCTGCCGCACGCCCGATCTCTGCCGCTGCCTCGACAACGCCCGGGTAGCGCAGGAACCGGCGCGCCTGCTCGGCACCACTGCGCAGATGTGCACCGGTCGACGCCGGCAGCCATGGATCGAGCTCGTCGAGGCTGCGCCTTGCACGCACTGCGGCGATGGCCGTGGCCAACCTGCGTTGCGACGGCGTGGCGTAGTGCACGTTGTTGGTGGCGACGCAGACGAGGTCGTGGCGCGCCGCCAGTTCGGCCAGCGCATCGTTGCGCGCCGAGTCGAGCGGGTCGCCGTGATCCCACAACTCCACCACCACACGATCGCGCCCGAACAACTCGATCAATCGCTGCAGTTCCTTCGCGGCTGCCGCAGGCCCATGCTCGACCAGCGCCGCCGGAACGGCTCCCTTGCGGCACCCGGTGAGCACCCAACCGTGACCGCTCATCGCATCGGCGACGTCGAGCAGCGTGAACTGCGGCGCGCTCTTCTCGCCGGCCAGATGGCCGAGGCTCAATGCACGGGCAAGGCGGGCGTACCCCGTGGGCCCATCGGCCAACACGAGCAGATGATCGCCATGCGGATCGGGAGCATGATGATCCGGCACGAGACCGGTGGCGATCTGCTGTTGGGTGTCGTCTTCGCTCATCGCCTGACGGGTGGTGGCTGCGCCCAGCGTGATCTCGGCGCCGAACACCGTCGGCAACCCCACGGCGCGCGCTGCCTCGGCGAAGCGAACGACACCGTAGAGACCGTCGTGATCGGTGACCGCAAGCGCCTCGAGGCCGAGGCGAGCGGCTTCTTCCGCCAGTTGCTCGGGATGCGACGCACCGTCGAGGAACGAGAAGTTGGTGTGGCAGTGCAGTTCGGCATAGGGCACCGCCGGCGAATCGGGACGGATGCAGCGGCTTGGTGAGATCGGCGTCGGGTGCCTGGTAGGGCTGGCGTTTGCGGCTCCATGCCGGCCCATCGCCGCCCGCGTTCCACGACGGCGAGCCCGGGGCGCGGCCATCTTTGCCACGGCTCGGCGCCGGCCGGTCTGCGTGGCGGTCGGAGAGCATCGATTCCAGCTCCCACCACGGCATGTTCGGGTTGTTGAACCCCATAGGAGTTCCGACTCTATCGAACACCCGTTCGACCAGTCAAAGCCAGTCCGAGTGGAGTGTCTCACGCCCACCTGGGTGCACCCAGACACTCCACAAGGTCGGTGTGGAGTGTCTCACGCCCACCTGGGTGCACCCGGACACTCCACTCGGGTTTGGGGTGACGGAAAAGTGGTGGCACGTACGATGTACTGATCGTGACCGACACGTCGGCGTTTCTGGAGCTGTACGACGACGCGCTCCCCCACGTCTACGGGTATCTGGCCAGGCGTTGCGCCAACGCCGCGACGGCCGAGGATCTGACGGCAGAGACGTTCATGGCAGCCGTCGCCGCGCTGCACAACAGCCAGGCCGGCAGCGGTGGCAACCGCCTCGACCTCAACACTCCACATCAACACGGCCTGGCTCATCGGCACGGCTCGGCACAAGCTGATCGACCACTGGCGGCGCACCGAACGCCGCAAGGAAGAGCTCGCCGACCTCTGGGACGACATCGCCGTGCCCGATCCGAACGATGCGGTGATCGACGTCACCGCGGCAAATGCCGTGCTCGCCGCGCTGGCTCCGCAGCACCGCGCCGTACTGACCCTGCGCTACCTCGACGACCTGCCGGTCGGAGACGTCGCCACGACAATGGGCCGCACGGTGCATGCGACCGAGGCGTTGCTCACCCGCGCCAAGGCCGCGTTTCGCAACCATTGCGGCGCGCCGACAGACGAGAGGGACAGCAAGTGACCGACCCCTTCGACGCCCTGCGGATCACCGATGCCCCGCTCGACCCGCGCCCCGACTTCGCCGCCGAGCTCCGGCGCACACTATCCACCACCCTGGCAACCACATTGGAGAACGCGATGACACAGACCGAGACAGAGACACAGACCACCAGTACAGCCGGCGCTCAAACGATCACGGCCTACATCTCGGTGCGCAACGCGCCAGCTGCGCTCGCGTTCTACACCGAGGCCTTCGGTGCCGTCGAGCTCAGCCGACTGGTCGGCGACGACGGACGCGTCGGCCACAGCGAGATCGTGATCGGCTCGAGCAAGCTCATGCTTGCCGACGAATATCCCGAGATCGACAGTGTCGGGCCGGAGACGCGCGGCGGGCCGACCTGCTCGTTCACGATCGAGGTACCCGACGCCGATGCGTCGTTCGAGCGTGCTGTTGCGGCCGGGGCGATCGTCGAGCGGCCCGTCGCCGATCAGTTCCACGGCAATCGCACGGGTTGGGTGCGCGATCCGTTCGGGCACCGCTGGTGCCTGAGCACCCCGATCGCCGAATTCGTCGACGCCGAGTACGGCAAGGTCGCACGAGAAGAGGGGTACGAGCTCATCGAGAACCGCCATCAGCTGAAGCCTCACAACTCCGGCGATCTCTACTACTTCACGCTGCCGGTCCACGACCTCGCGAAGGCCAAGGCCTTCTTCGGCGCTGTGCTGGGTTGGGAGTTCGGCGATGCCGAGCAGGGCCACATCGAGAACATCTCGGCGCCACCCGGCGGCATCGCCCAGGTCGAGCCCGGCGGCATCCACGCGCGCTCAACTGTGGTTCGTCGTCGACGACATCCATGCGGCGGTCGCCAAGGTTCGTGAGCTCGGTGGCAGCGCCGAGGACCCGGTGCACTACGACAGCGGCTGGTCGGCCGACTGTGTCGACGATCAGGGGACGACGTTCAACCTCAGCGTGCCCGCACCGAAGTACACGCTGTAGCAGCGCAGCGTCAGCGGATGGCGAGTCCGCTCTCGAGATCGAACAGGTGCAACTGCGATGGGTCGACCGTGAGGTACGCCGTCTCGTCGATCTTCAGTGCCGTCGTCGGTGGCAGCCGGACCGACATGGTCTGCCCCGCCTTCTCGCCCTCCATCGCGTCGCGCACAGCCTCGGTGTCGACGCCATCGGCATCGACTTCGAGATGCAGGATGACCTCGGATCCAAGGCCCTCGCGAACCGTCACCTTCCCCGTGATGACGTTGCCACCAGTGCCGGCGGCCTCCGTCAGATGCTCCGGCCGGATTCCCACGGCAACGTCACGACCGTTGTAGTCGGCCAGCACTCGCCGGCGCGTCGGTGAGCGTGATCGTGGAGGATCCGAGGCGAAGCGTGCCGCCACCGTCGCCGGTCTGATACCGGCCGCGCAACAGGTTCATCTGCGGCGAGCCGATGAACGCCGCGACGAACAGGTTGTCGGGATGGTCATAGAGGTTCTGTGGCGAGTCGACCTGCATCAACGCACCCTTCGACATCACCGCGACTCGATCACCCATCGTCATGGCTTCGATCTGGTCGTGGGTGACGTACACCGTGGTGACGTTGAGATCGTGTTGGATCTTGGCGATCTCGGCGCGCATCTGCACGCGCAGCTTTGCGTCGAGGTTCGACAACGGCTCGTCCATCAAGAACGCCTGCGGCTGGCGGACGATTGCTCGGCCCATCGCGACTCGCTGACGCTGACCGCCCGAGAGCTGCGCGGGGCGGCGATCGAGGTTGTCGGTCAGCTCGAGCGTGCGCGCTGCATCCGCAACTCGTCGCTCGATCTCTTCCTTCGGCATCTTCTGCAGCTTCAGTGCGAACGCGATGTTGTCGCGCACGGTCAGGTGCGGGTAGAGCGCGTACGACTGGAACACCATCGCGATGTCACGGTCCTTGGGTTCGAGCGTGTTGACCACCCGGTCGCCGATCTTCATCTCGCCACCACTGATCGTCTCGAGACCGGCGATCATCCGCAGCGCCGTGGATTTGCCACAGCCCGACGGTCCGACCAGTACGAGAAACTCGCCGTCGTCGATCTCGAGTGACAGTCCACTCACGGCTTGAAAGCCGTTGTCGTAGATCTTGTCAATGTCGTTGAGCGTGATCGTTGCCACAGGACCCCCATCTCTTCTGCATGGCATGTGTCGGGGGGAAGTCTTGCATAGCTCTTTCCCTACGACGAACCGCATGCTAGGGTCCCTCGGTGGAAGTTCTCAAGAATTTCCACAATTTTCCACCACGCCTCCCGGCGTGATTGTTCCTGAGGGGGAAGTACATGAAGACACGCAGAGGCGCCTTGAGCGCACTTTGTATCGCTGGTCTACTCATCGCAGCGTGCGGAGACGACGACAACGAAGACGCATCGACTCCGGCAGCGACCGAAGCCGGCGGCACGACCGCAGCCGGCGACACGACCGCACCGGCTCCGGCCGACACCGCCGCAACCGGTGACACCGCCGCAACCGGCGACACCACTGCGCCAGCGACAGGTGGCGACAGCTTGCTCGGCACCACCATCCCGTGCGACAACCAGTACGACGGCAAGGAAGTCCACATCTTCTCGCCGGTTCGTGACACCGAGACCGACAAGGGCGCAAGTCGCCTGCGCGGTGGATACGCGGCACTCGAGGAGTGCACTGGTGTCAAGGTCGTCTACGACGGCACCGACCAGTTCGAGACCGAAGTCATCGTCCGCGTCGACGGCGGCAACCCGCCCGACATCATCGACTTCCCGCAGCCCGGCGGCTTCCTCGACCTCATCAAGAAGGGTCAGCTCTTCCCATTCCCCGACGCGTTGGGTGCAGCCGTGACTGCCGACAACGTCCCCGGCTGGCCAGAACTGGCAACGGTCGACGGCAAGGTGTACGGCGTTCCCTGCCCGAGCCAACGTCAAGTCGCTCGTGTGGTACAGCCCGTCGGCATTCGCCGACAAGGGCTACGAGATCCCGACAACCCTCGAGGATCTGACCGCACTGTCCGACAAGATCGTCGCTGACGGCGGCATCCCGTGGTGCGCCGGCATCGAGTCCGGTGTCGCCACCGGCTGGCCGATCACCGACTGGTTCGAGGACTTCATGCTGCGCATCAACGGGCGGACGTGTACGACCAGTGGGTCAACCACGAGATCCCGTTCAACGACCCGAAGGTCAAGGCAGTCGCCGACGCCGTCGGCGGCATTGTGAAGAACCCCGACTACATCGGTGGCGAGAACGCGGTCAAGGCAGAAGCCACGACGAAGTTCCAAGAGGGCGGCTTCCCGATCCTCGACGGCAACTGCTTCATGCACAGGCAGGCAAGCTTCTATGCGACCATCTGGCCAGAAGGCACGACGATCGGCCCAGACGGCGACGTCGACACCTTCTATCTCCCGGTCAGAAGGAAGGCGACCCGAAGTACATGCTCGGTGGTGGCGACCTGATCGCAGCAGGCACCGACAAGCCCGAGACCTTCGACGTGCTCGCATTCACCAACTCAGGTGAGTACCAGGCTGCAATCGTCGGCCGATCGGCGAGACCAGCCTGTCGACCCGCAAGGACTTCGACACCGCGAACTTCGAGGACCCGGTCATCAGGGGCTTCGCCGAGCTGTTGAAGGGTTCCGAAGTGTTCCGTTTCGACGGTGCCGACATGATGCCGGCCGCCATCGGTTCGGGTGCGTTCTGGAAGGAAGCCACTGCGTGGATCGCAGGCGGTAGCACCGACGACATGTTGAACAACATCGAAGCGGCCTGGAAGGCCCTGCCTCGCGGGCTGAGTCACAAGGAACAGTGGACAAGCAAGTAGTGACAAGTAGGTAGTGACAAGTAGGTAGTGAAAGTAAGTAATGTCGGTTGCCTGCAGGTCCTTCGGGGTCTGCAGGCAGCCGTCTTTCGGGGAACAACCGTCTTTCGGGGAAAGCGGTCTAAGCAAGAACAAGTTTCGAGTCTGGGGGGTTCGCGCATGAGTGACCTATGGAACACGCTCATCACCGTCGTCATCGGTTTGGGCGTGCTCGTCATCGTCGTTGGTGGCGTTCTACACGGTGGCGTCGGTGTTGCCGGGTCGATGGGCCGAGCGCGGCAAGATCACGGTCTTCTTGCTGCCGGCCGTGTTCGTCATCTTCGTCGGGTTGCTGGTTCCGGCAGTCCGCACGATCTACCGCAGCTTCTACGTCGACCGCGAGAGCCCCCAGTTCAAGTGGCTCGCCAACTATGGCGAGATCTGGTCCCGCAAGGACACCCGCCTGACGGTCATCAACAACCTGACGTGGGTGGTGGTGGGCACGGTCGCCACGACCGTGTTGGCGCTGGCCATCGCCCGCTTCGCCGACGGGATGAAGGGCGAGAAGGTCGCCAAGTCGATGATCTTCATTCCAGCGGCCATCTCGCTGGCCGGCGCAGGCATCATCTGGCGCTTCGTCTATGCGGGCCCGCCGTTCAGAGTCGGTCTGCTCAACCAGGTCACCAAGTCGATTCCCGGCCTGCCCGCCAACATGGGGGGAAACGGTGACCAGCTCTGGTTGCTCGAACGGGGCTACGCCGGCATCACCCCGCCGGCGACCGCGCCGGGGTTCAACACCTTCCTCCTGATCATCGTGTTCATCTGGGCGTCCGCAGGAATCTCCACGGTCATCCTCTCGGCCGCGATCAAGGGCGTGCCCGACTCACTGATCGAAGCAGCACGGGTTGATGGAGCCACGAACCGGCAGGTGTTCTACAAGGTGACGCTGCCGTACATCCGGGCCACCATCGTCACGGTTGCCACGCTCACCACCATCGCCGCGCTGAAGGCCTTCGACATCGTCGCCGCGTCGACGGGCGGCAACTTCGGTACCAGCACGCTCGCCAACGACTTCTACAACACCATTTTCCTCCAACGACGAGAGGGCCTCGGTTCAGCGATGGCGGTCCTGATCTTCGTCTTGGTCATCCCAGTTGTCATTATCAATCGTCGCTCGCAGCGGCGTGCTGAGGAGTTGATGGGCGCATGAGCGTTGCCGAAATGACCCCTGAAGGCGACATCGTCACCGACGCACCGACGCCTGGCTTCCAGGAACCGATCGGCCGATCGACCAGCTCCGCGCTGTCGAGCAGGCGGGGTCGCATGATCGTCTACCTGTTGGTGTTCTTGTGGACGATCCCCACGTTCGGCGTGTTCGTGTCGTCGTTCCGGCCGGAGATCGACGTCAAGACGACCGGGTGGTGGACCTTCTTCTATGACCCGCAGGTGACCTTGGACAACTACAAGAGCGTGCTCGGCACCAGCGGAGGCGGCGACAACCTGTCGCACTTCTTCCTCAACTCGATTCGCATCACGGTGCCCGCCACGATCATCTCGGTCGGCGTCGCGTTGCTGGCTGCCTACGCGTTCTCGTGGATGAAGTTCAAGGGTCGTGACTGGCTCTTCGTTGCGGTCATCGGCATGCTCGTCGTGCCGCTGCAGATGTCACTGGTCACGTTGAGCCGGCTGTTCAACGGCGGTGCCCACATCGGCACCTTCACGATCTTCCCCGACCTGAACCTCAACAACTCCGTGGTTCCCATCTGGATCGCACACACCTGCTTCGGCATGCCGTTCTGCATCTTCATCCTGAAGAACTTCGTCTCGTCGCTGCCGCGCGAGATCATCGAGGCTTCACGCGTCGATGGCGCGAGTCACCTCCAGATCTTCTACAAGCTGGTCGTTGCCGTTGTCGGTTCCCGCAGTGGCGTCATTGTGCATCTTCCAGTTCGTCTACATCTGGAACGACCTGCTGGTCGGGCGCATCTTCGGTGGATCCGACAACCTGCCGATCATCGCCAAGATGGTCGAGGTGTCGGGCTCGCGTGGCCAGTCGTGGCACCTGCTGACTGCGGCTGCGTTCGTGACCATGATCCTGCCGCTGGTGGTGTTCTTCTCGCTGCAGCGTTACTTCGTTCGAGGTTTGCTCGCCGGCTCCGTCAAGGGATGACGGGCAGCGCCACCGACGATCCCATCGACGCCCTCGTCGATTCACTGACACTCGAAGAACAGGTCTCGCTGCTGGCCGGCGCCGACTTCTGGCACACGGTGCCCATCGAACGCGCCGGCATACCGTCGATGCGCGTCAGCGATGGCCCGGCCGGGTGCACGCGGTACCTTGTTCGAGGGCGGGCCTGCATCGGTCAACGTCCCGTGTGGTACCTCGTTGGCCGCGACGTGGGACCCACCGCTGGTGGAAGAGATCGGTCGCCTGCTCGGGCGAGAAGCTCGTGCCAAGGGTGCCAGGGTGTTGCTTGCGCCGACCGTCAACCTGCACCGCACCCCGATCGGCGGCCGCAACTTCGAGTGCATGAGCGAAGACCCGTACCTGACCGCGCACACCGCCGTCGCCTATGTG
>CAVVBH010000038.1:0-35284 GCA_963746365.1 Ilumatobacteraceae bacterium
CTCGTCGTTCTCGTACGCCGAGGCCAGCACGACCTTACGACTCGCACGCACGGCCAGGGGAGCGACGGCACAGATCTGTTCTGCGAGGCACGTCGCTTCCTCGAGAGCCTCGGCCAGGGGGGGGCGATTGACGAGGCCGAGCTCGGGTCCGCGCTGGGCCGGCAACGGCTCACCCGTGAGGATCGCTTCCATCGCGGCCGCTCGGCCAATCACGCGTGGTAGCCGGAACAGCCCACGGCACCCGCGATGAGGTTGCGCTTGACCTCTGCGAGTCCGAACGACGATCGGGTTGTGGCGACGACGAGGTCGGCTGCGAGAACGATCTCGCATCCACCGGCGGTCGCCAGGCCGTCGACGGCAACGATCACCGGCTTCTCGCGATCGCGGTAGGCGAACCCGGCAAATCCACCGCGTTCGGTGTCGAGCGTGCGTCCTTGTCCGGCGGCAATCGCCTTCAGATCTGCACCGGCCGAGAAGACCGGCCGATCCTGCCCTTCGGTGTTTGCAGCGAGAATACCGACCCACACCTGCGGGCCGTTCTCCAGCTGATCGATGGCCGCTTCCATGCTTGCGGCGACGTCGCCGTTGACGGCATTCCGCCCTCGGGACGGTTGAGTGTGATCAGGCCGATCCGGCCGCGGGCTTCGTACGTGACGCTGTCGCTCATCTCGTCGACTGTACGGTCGACCAATCAACCACAGCGAACTCACGCCGCAGTAGTTGGGTGGAAGCGCCCGACGAACCCGCAGAAGCAATCCCACAATTACCACAAGGAGCCCGCATGATCACTCGCCTCGCCGGAAGCAACCCCACCCGCAGCCGCGCCATGATCTACGACAATCTCGTTTCACCGTCGCTGTCGCGGGCGACAAGGTCGACTCGTACTACGAGCAGACCAAGCAGGCGCTCGTCGCGATCGATACAAACCTCGCCGAGGCCGGAACCGACAAGAGCCGCATCCTGACGACCTTCGTCTACATCGCCGACATCGCGCAGAAGGGTGAGATGGACCGCGCTTGGGGCGAGTGGGTGGACCGCAAGAACCCCCGATACCGCGCATCTCTCGGGGTCACGCTCGAAGGCAAGGAACTTGTCGAGATCGTGGTGACCGCCGCGAAGTGACTGCGCGCACCCGGTCATTCGTGTGGAGTGTTCAAGGTACCCGGGTGGGCGCCAAGCACTCCACAGGCCGTGTCGCCGATACCTCCCCCCCCCCCCCGGCGCGCCGTCGCTCGACCGCTTTCGAAGAACCTCACGGGAGAGTCCTAGTCGGCCGCGGCGGCCTTCAATCGGGCTAAGGCGAGTTGCTTACCGTACGTGCACGGTCCAGTTGTAGCCATTCCACCATCGTTGCTCGGCGCCCTTGCCTACGTTCGTGTACCAGCCGGGTGGCGGGGTCGGCCCAATGGGCACGTCTGCTTTACTCATATCGAAAGATCCACTTCACATCCCAATATCGGCCGACCCCGGCATAGCTTGATCGCGAATTCGTCCTCTCAGCGCTTTCTGATGGGTTGCGAAGTACGTTTGCTGACGATGGCGCACAGTCACGTTGGCGGCACAAACGCCGTCTCCAACAACGAGTTCAGCAACTGCTGGGCGACGGCTGGGCATCGGACCGGCGGTTCGGAGCTGTACCGGTGCCTGTGGAGTCTTTCGAGGCACCCAGGTGGGCGCCAAGAACTCCACAGGACCGATTGACGATAGCTCGCCCCGATTGCCCAGTCGCTCCGGCGCGTCAGCGCAAGGCGTGAGAGATCAGCGCAGATCAACAAGCGCCGAGCCGCAGTCCTGCTCGGGTCGTAGCGTCAGCTACTCGTGCCCCGGATCGAACGTCAGCGAGGTTGACAGCTCGCGGTGAGATGCGATCTGTTCTTGCAGTTCGTCGATCTTTCGCTGGGCCAAGGCCACGGCGTCGGCGCCCGCCAGGAAGCGTCGCGGTGGCGGGTCTTCACCGACGATCGTGACCAATGCTTGGGCAAGCTTGTTCGGATCACCGGACTGCTGGCCGTCCTGCGACTGCCACCACTGCCGCTGGGCAGCGCTGCGCTCGGCGTAGGCCGGAATCGACAACGCTGGCCAGATGAGCGATTCCGGACTAGCCAGCCCGGTTCGGAAGAAACCCGGATTGACGATCGTGGTCCGAATACCGAACGGCGCAACCTCTTGTTCGAGCGCGCCCATCCACCCTTCCAGACCTGCCTTGGACGCCGCATAGACCGACGAGTACTCGAAGGCGACCAGTCCGGCGCCCGACGAAATCGCGACCAGATGACCCGAGCGCTGTTTGCGCATGACCGGTAGAACGGCCCGGGTAACGTTCATCGGTCCGATCAGATTGGTGGCCAACTGTTGCTCGACCTGTGCGGGCGACATCTCCTCGAAGTAGCCCTTGAACGAAGCGCCCGCGCTATTCACCAAAACGTCAATCCGACCAAACCGCTCAACTGCGGCGGCGGCTGCCGTGTCGGCGTCATCCACACTGGTCACGTCAAGCCTCACCACATGCATACGGTCGGATGCACCGACAGCGTTCAACACCTCGTCGGGACGACGACCGGTCGCGACAACGGAATCGCCGGCAGCTAGCGCAGCCCTCGTGAAGGCCACGCCCATGCCACGGCTGGCACCCGTGATGAACCACACCCTGCTGTCAGCCATCACGCACCATCCCTTCGAGGCGAACGTCGCAGACCACCGTATCGCTGCGTTGCCCGGCCCAGAGAAGATCACCAGCGTTCGGATTGCCCTGTTCGGAGATGTTCGAGGTCAGGTCGCCAAGACTTCTCAAGGGGCGCCGACATCGTGCCGATGACTGCAAGGTGTGGTGCGCAGGTCGTCCGATTCTGATCCGCTGCATCGCCGCGGTGGTATTGGGGGCTCTCGTCGCCGGCTGCACGGTCGAAGCCGCAGGAGTGAGCGTTGTCACCACCACCAACCGACTGGTTCGTTATGACGAATCGGCCGGAACGTTGGAAGTCCTCGACGACCAGCTGAACGTCGAGCGCACCATCCCGGTGACCCACGCCGGTCTCACGATGCCGCGCGGCGTCGATGGTTCGGCGCTGGTCGATGTGCGCATCGATGGTTTGACGGTGTACGACCTGCGAATGGGCACGACCTTCGACCTGCCGATCGACGACGAAGGTCTGGAGCTCAAGTCCGGGACACCTGTCGATTCATCGTGGAAGTTGATCGATCGCCCCGTTGGCGGCGGTGTCTTCGCGGTCAATGTCGAGACCGGCGAGTACCAGGATGTCCGCAAGCAACATGGTCTGGAGGATTGGCTCCACCTGTCCCGCTTCGGCACGGGACTCTACGTCGCAGAGCTGCGCGACCACTCATTGGCAATCACAATCGAAGGCGACCAGTTGGAGCACCACCTCGTCGACGGCTTTCTCGTCGCGAAGAGTGGGTTGCTCGAGGTCACCGCCGAGACGACCAAGTCGGGCGAGACGTCTGAGTGGCGCCTGACCTTGTCACGGGACGGGCATCAGATCGGCGGCCCGCTCGCGCTCGCGGTCAACAACATGATCCGGGTCGAATTGATCGACGACAGTTCGGCTCTGACCGTCATCGATGGCACGATCTCGGTTCACAACTTTGCGACTGCGGTGGATCGCGAGATCGCCAACTTCCCGGAGGCATCGAACATATGGATCACGTCACCGGACCGGATCTGGATCGCTCGTGACGAACAGCCGACGCTACTGATCGATGGCGCGGGCAAGACAGTTGCTGAATTTCCGGCCGGGATGTATCCGATAGCGGCGCGAGGTGGCTGTTCGCTGCTCACACAATGGAACGTCCAGCAAACCTCGCTCGTCGACAACGGCAGCGGTCGAACAATCACCACCTTCGATCTCGGCCCCGAAGATTTCTTCGGCGCCGACGATTGCACCACGTGGTCTGGTGGAATACACGCCAAGCTGGTGATCGACGGCCGCGTGGTGGACCTTGGCTTCGCGGCTTACGTCGTCGACCTTTCCGCGAACGGTCATCAAGCGATCGTTTTCGGCAACGACGGCCCGGTGCTGCTCGACACGGTCACCCGCAATCAGACACCGTTGCCGGACGGCGAGTACCGCTTCGCCGAACTGTGATCCAGCCTCGTCTGCGCGGTTCAGGAATCGCCATACCATTGCACGCGGCGGACGTCGCACAGTTCCTCCTTGCCCTTGAGCACGACCTGCTCGGACACGCCGACCGGTGTCGGAAGGAGCCGAGCGAGCCGAGCGGACAGCACGACCTCGCCAGCCTCCGCACAGCCCTGGAGGCGCGAGGCTGTGTTGACGACATCGCCGACCGCGGTGAAGTCGTGCACGGCGGTGTCCCCGATGTTCCCGATGAACGCCTGACCGAAGTCGAGTCCGATGCCGATCTCGAAGTCCGGAACACCCGCGGTGCCGTACCCGACGCGCTCGAGGAGTTCACGAGCGTGCTCGAGCATCACGTGGGCGACGTGCCGGCGGGCGTCATCATCGATTGACGCTGCTGGCATCATCAAGGTCGGCACATACAGCGCCATGACCTCGTCGCCGATCAGCTTGTCGATGAGAGCCTCGGGGAAGAAGACCTTCTCGGCGTGGGCATAGAACCGTCTCAGCTCGATGCTGACCTCGGCCGGGGTGCGCGACTCCGAGTCTGCGGTGAAGCCGCGAAGGTCGGCGAACAACACCCCGATCTCCAACGTCATTCCGCCGGGCGGAGCCAGCTCGACGCACGTCGAGCAGATGTTGGGGTTCTTACGCGATGGGCGGTAGCCCAAGGGCCGCACGAGCCGGGCGCCGACGCCGGCGAACGGCGCGCCGCAGAAACCACAGCGAGGGGTGCTGGGCAGCGTGCGGAGAACTCGCTTGAACGCCCGATTGCTGGGCTGCGATGCGAACCTCCAATACGACTCCCAGTCGGCGGGAGTCAACGGCTCGTCGGGGTGCTTGCGGGCCTGCTTCAAGAGTCCCTTCAGCGCCTGGCGCTGCATGAAGGAGGGACGCCGGGCCGACCCGATGCCATCGCCGCTCGAGATCTCGTCGCCCTTCACCCGTACACAATGCCCGGTCAGGCTCGCTCGCACAAGCACGGCCCAGCGGCGTTCCGTCGCGAGCGAGTGTTGGCGAGATGGAGGTCAGCAGTCGAACACACGCCCATGAATCTGCGGGCCGGCAAGCCAGTCGGAGTCGTCGTGCTCGAGGCTCAAGAACAGTTGTAGGTGACCGAGCGTGCGAAAGCCCAAGTCGTGGAAGGCTTGGATCGCTAGCGCATTTCGGGCGACGGGCTTGATGTTGACGTACTTGGCACCGCGTCGGCGCGACTCGTCGATAGCGGTTTCGATGAGCTTTCTTCCGACTCCGCTTCTGCGGCGAAGACGATCAACAACAACGGGTTCGATGGTGGATTCGCCGTCGGCCCACAGCAGTCCGCTCAGACCCACGACGGAGTCGCCGTCAGTGGCGACCCAGGTCATGACGCGGTCGGACAAGGCGAGGTACTCGTCAAATCCCGAAGCCGGGTCGTCGCCACCGATCGTTGAGTCGGCGTAGATCTCACGATGGTGCTCGACGAGCTGAGCGAACAAGAGGCGGCAAGCCTCAAGGTCATCTGATCGGAACTCACGAACATCCACTGAGTCATCTTGTCACTGCAATAACCTCGCTCATTCGAACCCCCAGACTCGCTTGTTTGTCACCGGGAGACCCCATACGGGTCCGCAGGCGCCAAACGCTAGGTCAACCGCTCGTAGGCGATGTGGACAGCGTTGCTCGAAGGGCGGACATCTCGTTGGCGGTACCGCTGACGCGTACCCGCCCGAAACAGAGGCGTGCCGCCCCCGACCACCATCGGCGCGAGGTGTACACGGAACTCGTCCACGAGGCCCTTCTCGAGCGCCTGTCCGATGACGTCGCCGCCGCCCATGATCACGACATCGCCATCCGTCGCGGCGGCCCGAGCGTGATCGATCGCAGTCTCCAGATCGGGCGCGAACGTGAATCGCATACCCAACTCCCGCTCCAGGCGGACGTCCTGCGGCGGGGAGTGGGTGACGACGAAGAACGGAGGCGTCCCAACTTGTTGCGCGCCATAGCCCATGTCCTTCGACCAGCCGTCGGGACCGTCGACGGTATCGAACAGCCGTCGCCCCATCACGACCGCGCCACTGGCCGCCGTCGCTCCTTCGAGGATCTCGGTGTCGACCGGGTCCTGCTCGGTGACCCACGCGTGGAGTTCGGGGGCATCTCCGAGCCCGTGTTCAGGGTCGGCGCCGGGCCCCGTCACATAACCGTCGAGCGACATGGTGATGTCAGCGATGACCTTCGGCATGGCTCACTCCCTTTCGGCAGTTCACTCCTTGTAAGCCGACGAGTTTGTCACAGACTCGTGGTAGAGACCGATGGGCAGTTCTGGGCGGTTTCGGACCGCAAGCTAACCTCGCCAGTGGGAACCGAAGGGGTTGAGCGGGATAGAGAAAGGAAGGAATTCTCGTGGATGTTCAGCGAACTGGACGCATCTTCGGCTGGTTGTTCATCGGCACATTCGTCACGAGCATCCCTGCGCGGTTGCTCTTCGTTCACGGACTTGGCGCAAGCTGGTCCGACATTCGCTTCGTCCCTGGGGACACTTCTACCGCAAGCCTCAAGCTCGGCGCGGTGCTCGAGTTCGGCCTCATCGTTACCCAAATAGGAACAGCGGTCGTCATCTATTCGCTCGTCAGACGTCAGAGCGAGACCCTGTCGCTCGGATACGTCACCGCTCGCGTCATGGAGTCTGTCTTCGCCGCGATCGGCCTCATAAGCATCATGTCGGTGGTGAACGTGGCGGACTCGTTGGCGTCAGCCACTGGTGCCGACGCCACGGCCCTGGGCGTCACCGGTAATTCGCTGGCGAGTACCTACGAATGGGCGTTCCAGTGGGGACCCGGACTCGTTGCGGGAATCGGAAACGGGTTGATCCTGGGCTACTTGATGTACCGATCGGAACTCGTGCCACGCCGGATGGCGATGCTGGGTCTCATCGGTGGCCCTGTGCTGATCCTCTCCCACGTGCTGATCCTGTGCGGTGTGTACAAGAACGGTGAGGGAGCCTCCGGCCTGCTGACACTGCCGGAGGCCGCATGGGAGCTGTCGCTCGGGATCTATGCGGCGTGGAAGGGGTTCAGGCCGGAGAGCCCGATCGCCCGAGCAGCAACGGCGACGGCTGAATAGGGGGGCGCGCAGACAGGACATGATTCGGGTAGGGATGGAGGCTCAAGAACTATGAAAACCACAAACCTTGGTGAAGCCGAGGGGCTGCCCGCGATCGAGTGGTCCCAGGTTGAAACGCAGCTCGCCGACCTCTTGACGCACGACGACCCGCGCTCGCCGGACCGCTCGACGTTCTGGCTGACGACCCTGAACGCCGACGGAAGCCCGCACGTGACGAGCGTGGGCGCGCTTTGGCACGCGGGCTCATGCTGGTTCCAGACCGGCGAACGTACCCGCAAGGCGAGGAACGTTGCACACGACCCGCGCTGCACGATCAGTGTCGCCACGAAAGGTTTCGACGTGATGGTCTCGGGCGAAGCCCGCCGCGTGACCGACCCGACGATCGTGGCCGAGATCGCGGCCTTGTGGGCGGAGAGCGGATGGCCCGCGCAGCCCGACGACTCGGGAACCGGCATCACCGCACCGTTCAACGCGCCGACGCTCGGACCACCGCCGTGGTTCGTCTACGAAGTCAAGCCGCGCACCGCGACCGCAGTTGGTACCGCCGAAGAGACGCCGGGTTCAATGCGTTGGCGGTTCTGAAGTCGGCCACTGTCGCGAAGTGCGTACTTTCGACGCGCAATGTGTGCATCGAGATTACGCACTTCGACAATTCGACCGGAGAACATGGCGGACCTGACTGCCGGCTCGGCCACTGAATGGGGCGTCAGTAGGGCTCGAATCGAACATCGGGGCTGAGCAGATCGCCGTGCTCATCGAAGGGCCCCAGCTCACGCAACCTCTGCAAGGTGTCGCCGCCGTGACCGAGGGCGGCCACACTCAGTTCGGCAGCTCGTCGCGCTTCGGGTGTGCCGACAGCGTCGTCGGTGACGGCGTACACGACAGCGAGCTCAGCCTGTTGATCTGGAAATCGCTCGGGCTGGACTCCATCAAAGGCGATGATCGGCAGCGGCGCGAGCGAACGTGCTCGACCGATCTCTTCGTGGCCTGCAAGCCCAGCCAACACAATGACATCGGCGTCGTTCGCGACGGACACCCGCGGCAGCCCGCTTCTGGTCAGCTGGGCATCGAGTTGTGCGCCATATTCGTGGTCGCCCGCAATGACTACCGCACGCTGGTTGGCCTGCCGAACCCTCTCCGCGATCCGCTGCGCCACGACGCTGTCACGGGCAACGAGTCGAAAGATTGTCCCGCGATGTCGAGCCGGGTCCTCGCAGCCCGGTTCGTCGTCACGAGTAACGCCGACCCACGTGGCGATCGGTGCAATCATCGCAAGCCCGGCGTCGGCCGTCACCTCCACGGCTTCCACCACGTCCCTGGACCGACACGGACCGATCACCACTCGGGCGTGCGGGTCGTTCACCGCGGCGATCGCAGCGCCCACGGGATTCGCATCTCCGTGGGCGACGTGTCGCACCCCGGCCCGCGTGATCACCTCATCAACCGCAGCAGTTAGGCATGTCGACAGGATCGAATGAACGGCCATGGACTCGGACGACATGTTGCTAGAGCTCGTCGGAGCGGCCGGCTTCGATGCGGGACCACTGGGCGATGGGGCGTCCGTTCGTACGCCAGACCTCGGGATTCTTGGCGTCACCCCAGGGCTGGGGCCAGCCGTCGGGGGAGTCCTCCCACGTCTCCTGGCGTCCGTAGACGGTCATGTCCAGCAGACCGTGAGTGGGGGCCATGATCTCGACGCCGCGACCGCCGGTGTAGTACGTCTCGAACATCCGCTCGCCGTCGCGGACGTAGCAGACGAGGTGATGTCGCTGCCAGTCACGACCCTCCAGGAGTTGCGGCGCCGTCTTCTCGACCGAGTACCACGGCATGTCCAAGCCCAGGAAGTCCCGGTAGCGGACGCTCTCCTCGTACGGGCCCTTGCAGAGCGTGGCGTAGGTGGCGTCGCGGGAGTGGATGTAGGACAGCTCGCGGACCTGGCTGTTGAAGAACGTGCAGCCCTCGCATTGCTCAGCGGCGGGTTGGCCGGGCCACCATGCGTGGAAGTACGCGATGAGCTGCTTGCGACCTTCGAAGACGTCGAGGATCTTGATCGGTCCGTGAGGACCGATGACCTCGATGGTGGCGTCGACCTCCACCATCGGCAGCCGCCGACCGCGCCGCCGCAATCGCGTCCCCTTCACGGGTGTGCGCCTTCTCCCGTGCGAACAGTGCTTCCCGCGCCTCCTGCCAGGCCTTTCTGCTCACCACGGGCGGGATGGGACGGGCTGGGTGATTGGTCGTTCATGATCGCCTCCATGCGTTGGTTGCGGTTTGCCCACCGACGAATTGTGTTGTATCTCCCACCACCATGGCAGAAACGAGCGCGGTACGAGCCGAGAAGGTAGCCAAGGAACCAGTTCTGTGGTGCTACTGCAGGCAGAACTCGTTGCCCTCGATGTCATTCATGACGTAGTGGCGTTCGCCGCGCTCTTCGACCAAACGGACCTTCTTGGCCCCGAGGCCGATGGCGCGTTCGACCGCAGCATCGACAGCTGCGCGCCGCTCCTCGTCGGGTGTGCCCCGAGGTCCACCGACGTTCACGTCGAGATGAACTCTGTTCTTGAGCTCCTTCGGCTCGGGAACACGCTGGAAGAAGATTCGAGGACCGCGTTCCTCGGGGTCGCTGACAGCGCTGGCGGAGTTCCATTCGCTCTCGGGAATACCTTGCTCGATGAGCCAGGCCTCCCAGGAGTGGTAGCCCTCCGGTGGCGGGTCGAGCTGGTAGCCCAGCAGGTCCGCCCAGAAGTGGGCTAGGCGGTCGGGGTCCGCACAGTCGAACGTGACTTGGATAGGAACAACCATCGGACCTTCTTATGCGACTCTTGCCCAGAACGCTCAGATTGCTCGGTCCGGCGCGCCGGCGCAAGGCTGATCACGCGCAAAGAACAGCAAGCGCCGAGCGGCAGATACGGCGCGTTGTCAGATCCGTCCCGCCGCCTCGGCTTGTCGACGGGGAACGCGAATCACGTAGCGCTCGTCCGGAGTCACCTCACCGCCAACCTTGGTGTTCGCCCACATGTTCATGCCGTTGTCTTCATGCTCAACGATCTCAGCATCAATACCGGCCGCGACGAGGCGGTCCAGTGCATGCTGCGCTTCTGCCATCGAGCACGGCTTCGGGCGCGCGAGCACGACGGTTCGGCGAAATGGATTCCTCATGGGCGCACAGTGCCCGCCCCGGGGCGCGAACGCAAGAGCCAAAGGGGGACGATCCATAGCGTGCCCACGGTCGGGATCTTGTCAATGTCAAGAGAAGCTCAAGATTCCGTTCACGACGCCGATGAGCAATGCATAGCCCGATCCGGCACGGTAACCGCCTCATCGAATGGCTACGCCGCCAAAGGACAAGAAATCTCGCTCGCGCTCCAACTGTGCCTTGGGTACCAAAGAGCAGACTCAGCAAACAGCTGAGTTCAACCGAAAAGGAAACCACGGCACACAATGAATGACGCAAACTCCTCATCACCAGTACTCGGCCTGATCGTCTGGGCCGTTGTCTGGCTCTTCTTCACGTTCTGCTCATACAACGTCGGCAAGAAGAAGGGCCGCGGCGGGCTCGGCTTCGTACTCGGCTGCTTCCTCGGCTTGCTCGGGCTGATCATCATCTCCTGCATGTCACGGTCCAGGTCACAGCCTCGTGTGACATCCGTCAGGTCAGCGCAGCCGCACGTGGTGATACCGCAGCAGCGTCGCGCGGTACAGCCGCCGCTGGTGATACCGCAGCCGCCGCTCGCGCTACAGCCGCCACTGGTGATACCGCAGCCGCCGCTCGCGCTACAGCGCAACGATGCGTGGTGGCCAGATCCTTTCGGACGCCACGAGCACCGTTACCACGACGGCAGCCAATGGACTGACCACGTATCCGATCAGGGCGTGACCTCGGTCAGCCCGGCCATCCCGGTGCCTGCTCCTCAGTAGTTGATCCGCTACGGGGTCAAGTCGCGCTGAATCGAAAGTTGAGCTGACACGGAAGCACGATTGCCAGCGCAGAACGACGCACGCATAGCGGTTATGGCGCGGGTCGGTTGGCCGACCGCTGCGTTGAGACGATGAACGTGCCACACGAAGAGGGGTCGAATCTCGACCAGAGACAAACGACGTAGTCGCCTGGAGTCAAACCAGCCGGGAGGTCATACGAGGCCGGCTCGTCTGATGGAGACACTCCGCAAGGCATGAAGGTTGCCTCAGTCATCGCCGTCAGGTCACCCTCCTTCGTCAGCTGCCCAACCTCCTCCAAACCGTCGGGCCCCATCGCATACAGGATCGACCAGCCCCCGCACCACCTCTCCACAACCGACGCTGGCACGACTGTCAGCGATCCACCTCGAGGTACGGTGGCTGGCTTGATCCGAGCAGCGCCAAATTTCGTGGACGGACTGCTGTCCACAGGCAACACGGGCTGGCGAACAGGAGTTGTTTGATCGCCCGATGCCGAGGCTGTGCAGGAAGCCAACAGCGCCAGCATCGCAACGGCGACACATTGTTCGCGACTCATCAAGATTTGGACGCTCGCTCAATGCCAGCGGTTCCCGCCAACGCACGTTGCCCGGTGTGCGCGCGTGGCGGCAAGGTTGGAAGGCCCATGGCAACGAACGCTGAAGTGGCAGTTCTGACGAAACTGTCAGACGGGCTTGCCGTCGGAGGAGAGCCACCTTTCGGCGACGGCTAGAAGTTCGCGATATCGCTGTCGATCGACCAGCACGGGCTGCAAGCCGTAGACCATCAAGAACTCGTCAACGAACTCGGTCGCGCTCGCAAAGGAACGCTCGAGAAGCATCGCCTGGTCGTTGGGAGCGAGGCAATAGCCGTAATCAGCGCACAGTTCGACCAACAACGCATCGACACGCGACGACGGCTTGTATCCCAAATCTCAAACACGCTCGGCGAGGGCCACGATGATCCCGTCCGGACCACGCACGTAGGCCATGAGCCAAGTGTTCTCGTATTGACCGATACCGCCGACGAGGCCGTAACCGTCGCCAGCAAGCCGATCGACCGCAGCGTGAAGGTCATCGATTTCGAATGCAACGCTGCGCAACCCGAGTTCGTTGGCCATGGCGGTCGGCGACCCTGGATCGTGGTCGGGTCGAATGAAGCTCGACAACTCCACTGCCGTACCGCCACCAGATGGGCGAAGCATGACGATTTCGGTGCGGGAGTCAGGGATGCCACAGACGGTGTCGATGAATTCGCCTTCGACGAACGTCCTACCTTCGACCTCAAGCCCGAGACCAACGAAGAATGCCGTCGCGACGTCGAGGTCGGCCACGGTGATGCCGACATGATCGAACGCTCGGAGTTGACCCATCAGACTCGTCCTCGCTGCACCGGGCAAAGTTTAGTTCGAGCATTCGTCACGAAGAGCCGAGCAGATTGACCGATCACGTGCCGGCTGTCCAGCACGCGGATCGGCGACAGATATGACGCGGTTGCTCCAGGTTCAATTGCTTCGCACGAGCTTTGACGGCAACGCCCAATGTGAGGCCCATTCCTACGTGTGTCATCGTGCGTCGACCTGGATTGGTACCTGGAGTCCTTTGAGCGCGAGCGAAAGATTCCACAGATCCTCAGGACGGAAGGAGCCTGCGAGCGGCACCTCATAGTTGCCTCGATTGACGAGAAACCACATTTGTCCGTCTCCGTTTGGGTACGAGCGAATAGTGACTACTCCATCGAAGGGAACCACCCGGTTCCCAAGAGGGCCCTGCACGACGAAGCCGCCCTCTGTGACTCGCACGCCCATCCGATACCAGCCGCGAACGATCAGCCATGCCCCGGCGACTCCCAACGCGATTGCCAAGAGGACGACGAGTGCGGAGTGCCTTCCGAGACTCGCCAGCATCAATGGCCCAACAACGAACAATGCGAGTGGTCGAAAGTCATAGAGCTTCGACGCGGACGTCTTCTCGAAGAAGACTCCCGGTGAGTTACGAGTTTTCACGAAGGCTCAGACCTCTCAGCACGACGCGCACTGGGCCCCAATTTGGGTAGGGCGCCACGATCGGCGGTCTGCCCAGAATGACCTCACCCTAACGGCAGTTATGTGCTGGGTGGGTTTCTGTTCTTGCGGTGGCGCCGTCGGACATCAAGCGCTAGCCGGATCCCAAGATATGCCACGAAGATGACCCCGAACGCGACGAGGAACCAGGTCGGCGCGCCGCCGTAGCCGAACGACGTCATCTCGCGTTTCGACGCGACTGCATGAGCGAACGCTACGCGCTTGATGCAGAACATCGGTGCCTAACGGCGGTTATGGCGCGTGTGCAATCGATTCGACGAAGTACTGCTGTCTGTCTGGCCCGTGGTACCGCCAGGAATCACCGAGATAGGTCAGCGGGTCAAGATGAACCGCCATCAGAAACGCGAGAACGTCTTGGTGCACGCTCACCATCTCCCCGTTGTCGTCCAACGCTGCCGCAAGGAGTACTTCGTGGTCGAGAAGCAACACGGGAACCTCCATGGAGTCCGCGGTCGCTGATTGATCGAGAACAACAGGATCGCCCGAACACTCGGAGCCGATCGCGACGAACGAGTTGATTCGCCGGTGGGCCTTGTCGAACTCGGCAGGGTCGAACTCATCTCGCACGCTTTCGAGGTCCGCCAGCAGCCATTCGCGCAACTGTTCTGATTCGCGGGAAGCGTCGTCAACTGAGTGCAGGACGAATCCGTAGTCTCCACCGAGGTTGTCAATCGAAGTGCCATCGGGGCAGAACAGCGCCGCACCGTTAGCGTACGCATACACGCTCTGAAGCGAAGGTGGTGCCCACTCGACCAGGCCCGGGTAGGGCGGCATCACGAGGTGACCAACAGCCACGACGATTGCTAAACGCTCGTCGTCGCGCAGTCGACCCCCAGCCTGCCGGCAATGAAACAGGTACCGACTCGACATCAGAGCGTCAAGGTTCGGAGGAGTGGACAATTAGCGCATACTGACCGGCCCGGTGCGCAAGTGCAAGGTCCTCAAGCGCACAGGCCAGCAAGCGCGGAACGGCAGCCATTGCGTGGATACGTCACCTCTCACCGCCGCGCGTGGGTGAACTATCTTGGCGTTCGACAGCTCGGGGATGGGAGAAGATGATGCGCAAATGGCGGGTAGCCGTTTCGGCGATAGCGGCCGCGCTTGTGACGATCGTCGGGCTCGACGTCGGCCCAGCGGACGCGAAGGTGCTCAGGGGTACCGACATCAGTCCGTACGAGTTCAGCTACGAGGACTGCGGGTTCATTGTTGATGTGGCCGGGCTGTTCTCCTCACCGAAGAGCATGGCGCGGGTCGGCAGCGGGGACGACGTTTCGGCATTCTTTGGCCACGACAACTACACGATCACCGAGACGCACACTCGACGTGATACAGGAGCAGCGCTCGTCATCAGCGTCCACGGGTTACTGCATGACGTACGTGCCACACGTATCGAAGGCTCGATCTTCGAGTTCACGATGATCGACGTGGCCCATGTCGAGTTCCTCGATGCGGACGGGATGGTCCTTGGCCGGGAGAACGGCCGGATACGCCGGGTGTTCTTGTTCGACACGCTCGGCGACGCCACGCCAGGCGGCCTGTTCCTCGAGCTGCTCCGCGAGGACTTCCGAGGCAACTTCGGCAACTTCGACATCTGCACCGCTCTTAGTGCGCCGTAGCGATCATCTCCTCGGCCACCGGGCTCGTACGCGTTCTTGCCCTCTGTCAGAGGCCTCAAGCCCACGCGCTCCGAATGCCCAGTGAGGCCTGGCGCGTGGCTGCAAGGGTCGAAGGGGTCCACGGCGGTCAGCGCGGAACGGCAGATATGGCGCGAGGGCTACGGCGCAACTTTGGCGTACTTACGCTGAGCAGCTTGCTTCGAGACGCCCAACATTGCCCCGATCTCTGTCCATGACCGATCGGCGCGTCGGGCCGATCGGATCGCTTCCACCAAGGCAGCGTCGAGTTCCCCACGCCGCTCGGCAAGTTCCGCGATCGTGCGCAGCGACTCGGTGTCGGCCACCACCAGGTCTGCTGGATCAACCTTGTTCGCCCACCTTTCGAGGGCCTGGGCTCGTTGTGCTCGTGTCGCGGTCATGGTGTCCGCCACCTTTCAGGAACTTCGCCCGTAGCTTACGGCCAAGGCCACGATCGTCAACACATGTTGACGATCAGTGAGACGAGACGATCGGCAGGTATGGCGCCGCCCCGATGTGTCGCTCGAAGCCCGGGGTCGTCGACCATCTGTCGGCCGAACGCCGATTCGGTGCACTCGCGAATCGCGAATACCCGCAAGCGGCACACACGTCTAGATCGCGAATGAGAGTCTGCATACCGGGCCAAGGTGAACTCGAAGCGGGGGACCGCATGGTGGACGGCGTGCCTCAATGCCCCGGCCGGGACATCATCACTATCCGGAAGAGATCGTCCGGAATGGGCACTACGGTGCCGGGCATGACAGAGATCGGAACGGATTGGCGGGTGGTCGATGGCGTTGCGACGGCATGGTTCGACGCGCCGTCGCTGATCGAGGGGGCTGCGCTGGCCGGGCGCATCGTGGAGCTGTCGGCCGAGATCGTGGTCGACCTGCGCGCGACAGGCATGCGGGTGCGCCTCGACTCAGACGAGCACGCCGAGGCGGTGTCGGCGGCCGCGCGGGATCTCGGGCTGGCCGCGAACCCTGCCGTGCTGCAGCACCTGAGTGTCGTGTTCGAATCCGCGAACCCGACTGTGGTGAGGCGGTTCTGGCAGCGCGTGCTCGACTACGCGCCTGGGGAGGACGGCGGTTTGGCGGATCCGTTGCGGCGCGACCCCGCGATACGGATCCGGCAGTCGACGGAGCCGCGGCCGCTTCGAAACCGCATCCACCTCGACGTGGTGCGACCGGCCGCGGCGGTCGAGCAGGCGAGTCTTGGTGAGGCATCCGGACCGTTCGGGGTCTGCCACACTGACCCCGACGGCAACGAGGTCGACCTGGTGCCGGGCGATGCGCTCGGCGAGAGGATCGAGACAGCCGACTGGCAGGCGGTGTTCAGCGCGATGGCGTGCTATCGCACGACTTCGCCGACGCAGCAACGTGACCTGGCCGCCGCAGCAGCCTCGCTGGCCGACGACACGGGCTTCCCGCTGCTGGTCGACCTGCGCCCCGGGCTCGTGATCATCGACAGCGGTAAGGACCAGTGGGAAGACGACGCCCACGGCCTCGAGCTCGACTTCACCGACCTCGCCGGAAATCTCCAGACCGCTGCCCGCGAACTCGGGGCCACTGCGGATCCGGGGCTGCCGCGCTTCGTTCAGCTCTTCCTCGACGCGGCCGACGTCGCCGCAGTCCGCGCGTTCTGGGTCGCCGCACTCGGATACACCCACGACCGGCGAGCCGGGGTCATCGACATCCACGATCCGCGGCGGCTGAACCCGGTGCTGGTGTTCCAAGAGCTCGATGCTTTGGAGACGGAGCGGCGCCAACAGCGCAACCGCATCCACTTCGAGCTCGCGGTGCCGTCGGACCTCGCGCAGACGCGTCTCGCCACGACCGTCGCAGCCGGTGGCCGGCTCCTTGACGAGTCGGAGGATCGCTGGCGGGTCGCCGACCCCGAAGGTAACGAAATGGTGATCGTCAGTGGGGCATGAGCTCGCATTCGGCTGAGCTCCACGCTTGGCGGTTTCTCGGCATTTATGGCGCGGAGTCACCGTTCCGCTAGCAGCGCCGGGTGAAGTAGCGACGCGGACAGCACCTCGACTCCGACGAGTCGGTCTTTGTCGTCGAAGTCGAGGTTTATAGATGTCCCGACGTGCTCCGTTCTGACCACACTCGGTTGAATCACGTCGCCGGGCTGCAGGTAGATGTACGCCGCATCAGCCGAAGCGTCGTATCTGAGACGCAGCACTCGCTCCTCTGGCATCCGCGCATAGTGCCCGGTCCGGCGCGCCAGCGCAAGGACCCACTTGGGCACAGAACAACGAGTGCCTAGAGGCAGATCGTGCGGCCACGAGGGTTCAGGATTGCTTCGGGACGGCGGACTGTCGGGACCTATGATCGAACCGTGATCTTCATCACCGCCAAGTTCCGTGTCCTTCCCGACCACGCGGACCACTGGGCCGACATCACGCAGGAGTTCACCCAGGAGACCAGGGCTGAGTCGGGCAACCTATGGTTCGACTGGTCGCGCAACCTAGCCGACCCCACAGAGTACGTACTCGTCGAGGCCTTCCGCGACAGCGAGGCAGGAACTGCGCACGTGCAGTCCGATCACTTCAAGGCAGCGATCGCTGCGCTGCCCCGATACCTCGTCGAGACACCGCGCATCATCAGCCAGACAATCGACCAAGATGACTGGTCCGAGCTCGGTGAGATGAAGGTCGGCTGATCCCGGGTCCGCTGCTAGCACGCTGAACTGGCAGATATGGGTTACGAGGGTGCCGCTACTTTGCATCCACGCGGAGACATACGCGACGCCGTCACGGAGATCAACGTCAACGCCACCGGGAAAGGTCACGCAGCCGAGCGGCGGCGCGGACGTCGTGACCGACAACGACCGGCGGTCAGCCGACACTTCGATTGAACTCCACACGACGGCGACACGGATCCCGTCGCTTGCGCTCGGGATTGGTTCGGATTCGTCCGCCGCACGGACTGGTGCATCATCGGCACCGTCAGGATTCGACCTGCATGTTGCGGTCAGGGTCAGTAGTCCGGTCAGTAGTCCCGGTGGCGGCCGATGTGCGCAACGATCCGGTGGCGCGGCGGTTGGAGAACACGGTCACCGAGCTGCCTCCGGGGTTGCGTTTCCACTCGGATCGGCGTACATCTGTCGCCATGGGTGACGAGCAGGATGTGGCCGAGAGCGTAGATGAGGAGATGGTCGGCGTCGACGCGGTGACCAGCGACGAGGTGGGGGCGTTCGACGACGCCCCGGACCGCCCCGTCGGCCTCCCATTCGCCGACGCCGACGTCACCGACGAGTCGCTCGCCGAACGTGCGGCGCGAGAAACCCCCGACATCGCCGACGACCCGGATGTGCCTTTGCGGCTCGTGGAACCAGGCGTCCTCGTCGACAGCGACCTCCTCGAGCAGGTCGACGAAGACGGCGACGTCGCCGAACCAGACTGATCCGCCCGGCGACCGGTGCGATCAAAATAAACAGTTCTGCGCTACCAAGCAGTCTCGCCGCGGGCTCGTCCCACGAACAACGCGCGGGGCCATGGTCGATGACCGTCATCGGGGACTATCCGGACTTCCAACCAGCGGCCATCTGGCGTCCGGACCGACACGCTGGAGGAGTTCTCGAATGAGACTGGCACGGCTCAAGCCTTGCATGGTTGGCCAGCAGCCCACCTCGATCGGCAGCTATGCGTGGGTCTCGGAAGCCATCTCGATCAAGGTCGAAACGAGCGCGCCGTCGAGAACACGTTCCGAGTCCAAGTAGCGCATAGTGCCCGGGTGTGGCGCTCGTCCGCATGGGCCTAACGGTCTACGACGTGGGCGCGCGGATCGGCAGATCGGCGCCATCGCTCTGCGACGACAAGCCCTTGAGCGATAGCGTCGCGAGGTGCGGCATCTCTTGCTGACGTTGGGGATCGGGGCGGCATTCACTGGTGGCGGTGTCCTGGCCCTGGTCGAAGCTGTGTCGGCGGACGATCCGATCAAGTTTTTGCTTGGGCTGTTGGTCGTGGCAGTCGGAGCACTGCTGATGCTGGCCGGTATCGCTAACTTTCGAGTTTCACGCCGGCTCCGCAAGTGGGCGGCGACGCGGCCTTCCAGGGTCGTCGGCCGGACAGATTCGACTCGTGTACCCGCGGCGGTGCCACCGGGCCCTCTGACCCTTGTCGAGTATCGAGTCGCCCAAGGCCCGCCGCCAGTCACTCGTCCTGAACCGCGCGGTGTCTCCACGCTGTTCCTCCGGATCTTCGAGGCCGAGAACGAGTCGTTGCTGATTCGACTGACTCAGATCGGTCCCGTGTACATGCTGCTCGGCGGTGATGGTCTGGTGCCTGAGCTGTCGCACGCACCACGTGTCGCGTTCGGCAAGATTGATCGTTTCATCGAGGAGACCGAAGCCGAGGTTCTCCAACGGCTGGCGACTTTCCGCGGCCGCCGCCGGACCCTCGGGATCTACTACCGGAGGTACACGATGATCTGCAGCGACGACGTCTGGACGTTCGCACTCGATCGCTTACTCGAACGAGCCAAGATTGTCGTCGTCGACCTCTGCGGTTTCACCCCGGGGAGCGCCGGACTGGAGTACGAGTTCGCCGTAGTGCTCGACCGTGTGCCGCTCGGACGTGTCATCTTCGTCACGGGGCCACAGACCGAACGCGCAGCCTTCGACGCGAAAATGCGGCACCTCTGGGCGACCTTGCCCGAGACGTCGGTCAACTACTCCACCGACGAGGTCAGAATGCACCTAGCCGTGACGACCCCGCTCGCTGCAGCGACGACTGGCCGCGACAAACAGAGTCAACGCAACAACGCCCACCACGACCCTGGGATGGATCTGGTTGTCAGATTGATCGGCGACGCCACGTTGCGAATCCCCCCTGATCCGCTCGCTTCGCCTCCGCTTCGACCGACAAATCGGTGATCGCTAAACCAGATGATTCTGTGGATACCCTCGCCCACACTGAACCCGTGTCGCGTGCATCGACCCGCTCCGAATGCCAGCTCCGGCGCATCAGCGCAAATGGTGGACCTAGTGCGGAACATCCGTGCTTCGTCGCGGAACGGCAGTTCGGATCGGTTTCTTGTCCATCCGAGTGTTACCGGACACCCCGGGTGGGCAGCACGCACTCCGATGGCCGGAAACACTCGCACAACGTGAGGTAGCACCTAATGCCACCCCCGATATGGAGCGGGTCGGCAACCGAGAACGCGTTGTACCCTTCGGCGTTGAACCGGACAATCCATCGTCTGACCGGCTGCAGATGTCGCGGATGAGTCAGCGCGAACCCGTACCTCGCTCGACCCCCGCACACGTTCTTGTCCTCACTTGGACGAGAGGGAGAACCTACGCCTCTTCCGGCGTGTTGTCTGCGGACGAATCTGCCGTCGAGGTGTCGTTTCCGGACAGTTCGGACGCGAGCGGCGTTTCGTCTGCTGAAGGTTTGGCCGGCTGGCTCTCATTGGCAGCAGTGACGCGGGCGGCGGGTGCTTCGTCGGCCGGGGTTTCGTCTGCGGTGGGTCCGTCGGTCGCGGGTGGGACGTCTGCGGGTGCTTCGGTCTCCGCGGTGTCGTCGGCAGCGGGTTGCTCCGTCGGCCGGGGCGTCATCTGCGGTGGGTGCTTCGTCGGAAGCGGTTGCGACGTCTGCGGGTGCTTCGGTCTCCGTGGTCTCCTCGGCAGCGGGGGCTACATCGACGACCGGGGTTTCGTCGGCGGAGGTTTCGGCGGGTTCGGCTACCAGGGTCTCCTCGGGGGCGGGGAGGGGATCGGGGGCGGGGGCCGCGGCGGGCTTGGCGGCTCGCGGAGCAGGAGGGGCTTTTACCGGCTTCTTCGCGGGGGTGGGGCGCGTCGGGCGCAGCGGCTTCGGCGCGGACGCACCTTGGGTGACCTCGATCTCGAACAGTGCGGCGACCTGTGGCAGCAGGGGACTCACTCGTTTGACCGTTGCCAGCAACTCGTCGCTGACCTGGGCGGGCTTCACCGTTGCCTGGATCTGCGTGCGAATCGGTGAGAAGGCGGCTGCTTCGAGAACCGCGACCCATCGATCGGGCATCGCATCGGCAGTGAGGTTCGCCGTCGTCGCGGTCGCCAACTTTCCGGCAAGCTCAGTGGGGAACCGCACGCCGGCCTTCGGCGGCTGCGATGACAGCTTCAGCGCTCGAATCACCCGGCCGACCCCGATGGCCGCGTCGATGTCTTCGAACCACAGCGCGAGCTCGGTTTCCTGCTTGGTGACCAGTGCAGCCTTCAGCTCGGCGGCTACGGCGCGTGTCGATTCGTCGCGGGCGACCATCGGATCTTCTCCGGCCGCGACGACGCTGCGCAGATCGCGCAGATCGAGCTCTTCGATGTCGACCATCGCGGCGTCAGCTCGGTCGAGCCACTCGGCGACGCGCAGCATCGGGAGTAACCCCTCGGCCATCGACAGCAGCCCTGCGGCGGGCACCTCTGGCTTGCCCTCGGACTTGAGCCGAGCGTTCTGCTCGTTGACAGCCTGGCGAACGGCGGGGAGGCCGCCCTGCAATGCTCGCTCCGCGACCGGTCGCTGCTCTTCGGGAAGGCCTTCCAGCGCCGCGTTTCGATGCGCCCGGCCGGGCTTGAGGCGCTTCGGCCTTGGCCGCTGCGGCAGCTCGGGCGGTGCGGTGAAGTTGGGACGTGTGCGGCGTTCGGAACGCGGGCCACGATCCGGCCGCGTGCTGCCCCCGGGGCGTTCGCCACCGGGTCGGGGGCCGGCCGTGCGATCCCCGGCTGCTCGATCAGGATGCGTCGATGCCCCTTCGCGGCGCGGTGGCCGATCGCCCGCGTCTCGGCGAGGCCGGCGATCACCTGCGGGTCCATCGCGGCGCGGCGGGCGGTCGCTTCGCTCGCCTCTGTCGCCGCGATCATTGCGGTCGCGCTTGGCGAGTTGCTGTGTGACGCCTTCGAAGGGTTTGTCGCTGGGGATGAGGTCGAGCAGCCCCGACTTCTCGGCCTTCTCCTTGGTGGTGGTGACCGCCAGGATGGTGATGCCATCGAGTTCGACATCCGCGTCTGCCTTCAGTACCGAGCCGATCTTGGAACCATCCGGCAGCAGCGAGCCGTCGAGCACGCCCCTCGGTGCTCGCGCTCCCGCTGCGCGCCATGTCCACGTACCGTCCGGGCGCGCGCTGGTGAGCTCGATTTCGATCCTTCGGGACATAGGCCCGCAACGGTATCTGGTAGGAGTCGCTTCACTCCACCGTGAAACGCGGTTGTCGAGGCGAACAGCCGGATCACTACGGTTGAAATCGTGCCCATCTACGCCCTCGGCGACCAGGTCCCGTCCATCCATGGCGACGCCTACGTGCATCCCGACGCGGTCGTGATCGGAAACGTGACGATCGGGGCCGAGAGCTCTGTCTGGCCGGGCGCAGTCTTGCGTGGCGACGACGGCGAGATCATCATCGGTCGGCGCACCAACGTGCAGGACAACTGCGTGTTGCACACGACCCACGAACACCCCACGGTGGTCGGTGACGACTGCGTGATCGGTCACCTCGTGCACCTCGAGGGATGCACGATCGAGCCGTGGTGCCTCATCGGGGTCGGCTCCGTGGTGCTCCATCGTGTCGTCATCAACAGTTGGGCGATCGTCGGCTCGAACGCCGTTGTGTTGAACGACACCATCGTGCCGTCGGGCGCTCTCGCCGTCGGCACGCCTGCCGTCATCAAGGAGGGCAGGGCACGCCGCGAGGAGATCGAGTTCGGGGTCGCGACATACGTCGAGCGCGCCGCGACGTTCCGCACCTCCTTGCGACGTCTCGAGTAGTGCGCGCCCTCGTTGTCTCGGCGACGATCACGGACGTCGAACTCGCATCTGATGCCTTGTGGGCTCTCGGCGTTGTCGCCGTCGAAGAGCGCATGGTGGCTGACGGCGTCGAGCTGTGGACCTCGCTGGGCGACGACGAGGACGTCGTGATGGAAGTTGCTCGGCAGAGGCTCGCTCCGTGGGCCTGGCGATTCGAAGAAGTCGACGAGTCGGTCGTCGACACCTGGCGTGATCACGCAGAGCCGACGTGGATCGATTCCGATCTGGTGATCTGCCCGGCATGGGTTCCGTTCGAGACCGAACCTGGAACGGCGGTGGTGCGCATCGAGCCCGGCGCAACCTTCGGGCTCGGCGATCACCCGACCACAGTGCTGTCGATGCGAGCGCTGCGGCGTGCGCTGCGCCCGGGATCCACCGTGCTCGATGTCGGCTGCGGATCAGGAGTGCTGGCCGTCGGCGCGTGCGTGTTGGGTGCCTCGCGCGCTACCGCCATCGACATTGCCCCGGCGGCGGTATCAGTTACTCGGGCCAACGCCGCGGTGAACGGGGTCGCGGATCGCATCGATGTCTCGACCACGCCGTTGGGGAGCATCGATGGACAGTTCGACATCGTCGTCGCCAACATCCTCGCGCCGACATTGATCGAACTTGCCGATGATCTAGCACGCGTCGTGGCGCCGTCCGGATGTCTCATCATCAGCGGATTGTTGAGCACCCGGCACTCGCATGTCGAAGCGGCGCTCCACCCGCTACGGCGAACCCATCGTGACACCCTCGACGGCTGGGCGGCCATCACGTTGGCTGCCGAATGACGTCGAGCTACGCCCGCAGCAGCGGAGACACGTCGAGTACATCGAGCGCGGGAAGATACGTACGCACCGCATCCCGGCGGAACTGCATGCAGAGGTCGTGGCGGAAGAACCTGGCGCCCTCGCGCACCACGTAGTTGAGGATGAAGAACCGATACACCTCGGGCAGGAAGGCAACCTCGTCGGTGCTCATCGGGAACACGCTCCGGTATGCGTCGAGGAACGCGATGAACGACGGCTCGACGAGCGTGTGCGGGCCGTACGTGAATCGGGTTCGGTCGCCGGTGCTGCTGGAGACACGCGACAGGAAGTAGAAGTCGAGCAGTCGCGGCTCGATGCGGAACCAGTCGTAGTCCCAGCGGCTGAACAGGCGGAAGCTGCCGTCGGGGGCCGTGTCGACCGAGAAGTTGCCGAGGTTCCAGTCGATCAGGATCGGGATCTTCGGCCACTCGTCGTAGCCGACCTCGACCAGTCGCTCGAGGAACCGATGCGTGTGCTTCCACAGCACAGCCGATCGACTCCGGCAGCAGGTCGAAGTTGCGAGGGGCGAACGGGCTCTCGAGCAGGTCGAGCAGGTGGATCGCATCGCTCTTGATCGTCTTCGATGCGCTGGGCAGCAGCGGCGCGATGTCGGTGCACGCCAGATGGAACTCGGCGATCTCCGTCGCCAGATTGGTGATCTGGTCTCGCGAGAGGATTCTGGGCAGCGACTCGCGCCGCGGCACGTCGTCGTAGAAGACGGCCCACATCTGCGGTCGTACCAGGTGAACGTGCGACCGTCGCGACTCCAGATGTCGGCGAGCATGCCGGTGAACCGCGTCGATCGCCAAGCAGCCTGGCGCAACGATCGAGCTGCTCGTGATCCTCGACGAACAGGAAGTACGAGCCGTACGACGACACCTTGCTGACGACCGTCGAGCCGTCATCGAGATGGACGCGGTAGACGCGGTTGGTCGAGACGTTGGCGCTGACCTCGTCGATGCTGCGGATCGTGCGTGGATCGCCATAGGCGTCCCAGGCCGAAGTCAACGGCCTGACGGTGAGTGCGTCGCGCCGCTCATGCGGCGATCGTAGCGCGGCTAGCCGACGTTGCGGGCTCGCACGCCGATCGGGGCGATCAGGCGGTAGCCGGCGGCATGGCGCTCGTCCTCGCTCTCGCCACCCCAGAACCCGTACTCGTGGTTCGTTCTGGCGTACTCCTGACACGCAGACGTGAACGATGCAGCTGCTACAGACCGATTTGGCTGCGGCCTCTCGCCGATCCCTGGCCTGCGGCCGCTCGGCGGGTGGAGGGAAGAACAGGTGCGTCAGGCCCTTGCACGCTGCCTGGTTCATCCAGCGATCGTCTGTGAGCACTCGATGGAAGAAGATCTCCACCGCGGCCATAAGAACCCCCTCGTGCGACTGTCTGCGGTACTGCCTGTGGTGCTGCACCGCCCCCAAGGGACCCGTTCGGCCAGCTACGCACAGATTAAGTCGGCGTTGACGACGAGTCAATTGTAGATTGCAAGGAATTCTCGGCGCAGGGCCGAGCGTCGGATTCAGGCCAGGAGATGTCGCACACCGGCCGCGAACTGCTCGACGTCGTCGATCGTCGTGTCCCAGGCCGTCATCCATCGCACCTGCGACCGGCTGACATCCCAGTCCCAGAAGAAGCACCACTCCTGCAGAGGTTTGATCACGTCCGGCGGCAGCGACGGGAACACGCTGTTGACGGCCGGCCGATCGCCATGCGTCACGGCAGGGATCTGCGATGTGACCTCGTACAGACGCGTGCCCATCGCGTTGGCGTGCTCGGCAAGGCGGATCCACAGGTCGCCGTCGAGCAGTGCATTGAACTGTGCGGCGACGAAGCGCATCTTCGACGGCAGCTGGTTGACCTGCTTGCGCACGTACTTGGCCCGCTTGGCGAGAGCGGGGTTGAGGAAGACCACGGCCTCACCACCGTCAGCCCGGCCTTGGTGCCGCCGAAGCTCAGCACGTCGACGCCGGCGTCGACGGTGAAGGCCCGTGGCGTCGCCACGGTGCCGCCGAGCGCTGCGGTGGCGTTGGCGAGGCGGGCCCCGTCCATGTGCACGACCATGCCCAGGCGGTGGGCGGCATCGCAGAGGGCGGCGACCTCGTCGGCGGTGTACACGGTGCCGAGCTCGGTGCTCTGGGTGATCGACACCACGCCGGGCTGGGCGTGGTGCATGTCGCCCTGGAACCGTGCCAAGGCGTCGACCTGATCGGGATGCAGCTTGCCGTCGGCGGCGGGCACCGGCACGATCTTGGCGCCGAGCGCGCGCTCGGGCGCGCCGGTCTCGTCGACGGCGATGTGGGCCCACTCGGTGCACAACACGAAGTCGGCCGGCTGCACCATCGTTGCCAGTGCCATCACGTTGGCGCCGGTGCCGTTCCACACGAGAAAGGCTTCCGACGTCGGGCCGAACATGTCGCGAAATGTCGCTTCGGCCTCGCGCGGTCCAGCGATCGTCGCCGTACGCAAGCGCATGGCCGCTGTTCGCCTGCAACGATCGCGTCGATCACCGCGGGGTGCGCGCCGGCGGCGTTGTCGCTGGCGAACGCCCGCGCTGGTGCGGGCGGCATGGTGGCGATTCGCTGTGCGAGGTCGGAGGTCACGCCCGTCATTCTGGTACGACGTGGCTCAGTTGCCGAAGTGTGTGGTGATCACCCTGCCGCGACGGTCGCCGGCACTGGATGCGAGGTCGCTGACGACGAACGTGCGCTGCAGCCATCGATCCGCGCCGTCAAAGCGGGGCGTGTACGGACTGCGCCCGTGCACCGCGACGGTGTTGTCGATGACCAACAGGTCGCCGGATTCGAGTGCCACCGAGGCGTGACATGCAGCCGTCGCATCGCCGAGCATCCGCAGTGCAGCATCGGCCTCGTCGTCGATACCGACCATCAGGTCCGCGTCGAAGACCATCGATGGGTGAAGTCGCTCGCCGCTGAGGACAGCCATCGGGCTCCCGAGAACGTTGTCGCGACCGTGCAGGTAGCTCTCGTCGACCGCCGTTCGGAAGCGAGCCTCGAAGAGCACGTCGATCACCTCGGCCGGTAGGTGAGGCATGACTTCGAAGATCGACGACAACGTGGTGTGCGCCGCCGGGTCGCCCCGCAGGCACAGCAGCAACAGGTAGCGCGGTCGGTGCGGATGAAACGCCGCCTCGGTGTGGAACTTCAACTGCACCTTCGACGACGTCGACACCTGACGGTCGATGGCGCCCCGCGTCGGAACGATGTTCTGGACGAGCTCGCCACCGTGCTCTGGTTCGTAGCCCACGGGTTGGCCGAGACGACGGGCAACGGTCAACAGGCTGAACTCGCTCACCGAATCCTTGTCGGCCGGCGCCGTGGGATTCGGGGGAGTGGGTGGAAGGTCGCCGACCGGCAGCCCGCGGAGCAACAGTGCGCCCGAGTGGCCGGGGCTATCGGCGAAGTCGATCAGCGCGTCGTGAACGACCTTGGGTAGCAGCCTGCCCGCATGGCCGGCGGCCTGTAGGAAGGTCACGGTGTCAGTGGAGTACGACGGGACGAGCATCGCCGGCCAGGTCGGCGAGCCGACCGCACGTGGTTTGACATGGTGTGCCACATGGAGTGACGGTTGTGTGAGGGTGGTCATGCCGTCCGTTTCGGGTTCCGCGAACGTCTGGAATAAATATTCCGTAGCCCAGCATATCGGAAACAAATGGTTCAGAATGCGTAAAAGCGCTATGATCCGCGGCCGTGGAAGTGGCCGATCGCATTGGGAGAAGCAGCACGACCCTCACGACCGCCGAACGTCGCGTCGCAGAGGTAGTGCTCGCAAGTCCGCAGCTGGTCGCATTCGGTACGGTGGCCGACCTGGCCGAAGGTGCCGGCTCGGGAGCGGCGACGGTCGTTCGCCTCGCCACCAAGCTGGGATTCGAAGGGTTCAGCGCGCTGCAGGCATCGGTGCAGCAGGATCTCGCCAATCAACTGCGCCCTGCAGCCGAGCGGATCCGCGATCCCGAGGCGCACGACTCGCTCAACACGCATCTGCAGCTCGAACTCGGCAACGTCCAGACCACGCTGAGCGAGATCGACCAGGTTGTGCTCGCCGACGTGGTCGCACATCTCGCCGATCCGAGCCGACGTGTCTACGTCCTGTCGGGGGATGCGTCGAGGGGAGTGGCCGCTCAGTTCGTCGGGGATCTGAATGCGTTGCGTGCCAACGTCACGATGGTCGAAGGCAACGACGTCGCGGTCCGTCGCACCGTGGCGCTGATGGAGGAGACCGACGTGCTCGTCACGATCGACCTTCGCCGTTACGACCGATGGCTCGTCGAAGCGGCGCGCACCGCTGCCCAGGCGGGCGTGTGGACGGTGTCGATCGCCGACAGCGTGTTGTCGCCCGTCGCCGCATGCGCCCAGCGCACGCTCGTCGTCACAGCGGCAGGTGCCGGGCCGTTCGACAGCCACGTGGGCACCCTGGCGCTGATGAACGTCTTGGTGGCTGGTGCTGCAATTCTCCTTCGCGGCGTTGCCACCGAGCGGCTCGATCGAGCAGAGGCGGCGTGGCGAGTCAGCAACGCCCTCACCGAGCGGTAGCTCTCAAGTCGCTCGAACGGCCTGCCATGAGCCGTCGGTCGCGGCGCTGGTGACGGCGGCCTCCACCAACTCCTGCACCCTCGCCCCGGTGTCGAAGTCGGGGTCGACGGGTTGGCCCGCCGCGACCGCGCTGACCCAGTGGCGCGTCATCGCTTCGGTACGTCGGAAGATGTGACGATACGTGTCGTGCACACGATCGCGTGGCGCTCCGGCCCACGCCCAGTCGGGGATGACAAGCGGTTTGGCCGGGCCGGGCTCGCCGGCGCGGACACCCCGCACCTCTTGCACGGTGTCCCAATCGTTGCGCGCGTGCAATGTTCCGCCACTGCCGTGCAGATCGAGCTCATGGATCTGACCGAATGTCGTGCCTTCCCAGCACACCGCGCTGACTTGCAGGGTTGCTGACGCACCGGACTCGAATCGTGCGGAGATCACGGCGCTGTCTTCGACAGGGATGTAGCTCGTGCCATCGGGGCGGGGCTGCCGATCGACGAAGAAGTCGCGGTGCGCGCTGACAGCATTGACCTCGCCCAGGAACCATCTGGCCATGTCGAGCCAGTGCGAGCCGAGATCACCGAGAATTCCTGTGCCTGCCTTGGCCTCGTCGAATCTCCACGCGTAGTCACCGTCGCGTGCGTATCCCGCGAAGTAGCGCATGCTGAGGTGGTACGGCTTGCCCACGTAGCCGTCGGTGATCAGTTGCTTGACGAACTGGTTCGTCGGCATGTTTCGATACGTGAACGGCACCATCGTGATGGCGTTTCGTTGACGGGCCGCCTCGGCCATCTTGCGCGCTTCGGCGACGTTCATGCCGAGCGGCTTCTCGCAGAGGACGGGCAGATCGCGCTCGAGGGCCGCCATCGTGATTTCGAAATGCGTCTCGTTGGGCGTGGCGATGATCACGGCGTCGATCTCTCCGCTGTCGAGCATGGCCTCCCAGTCGTTGTGTGCGTTCGGGATCTTCCAGCTGTCGGCAACGCTGCGGGTGCGGTCGAGGTCGCGACCGCACAGTGCCGTGATGCGTCCGACGGGGTGGTCTGCGAGCGCCGGCAGGTACATCGCCTCCGCCCACCAACTCGTGCCCACCAGCCCGACTCGAATCGTGTCTCGAGGGCTCATGCCTTCGGTGTTCCAGGTTGATGTGCGAGCGCAGACATCGCGTCAGTCTGGCAGGGGAGTACCGAACCGTCCGTGGTCGAAGTCGACGAAGGCTTGACGCACCTCTGCGTCGGTGTTCATCACGAATGGGCCGTACCGGGCGACGGGTTCGCCGAGGGGTTTGCCGGTCAGCACGATGACCTCGGATCGGGCCGCAGCGCCGGTGACGGTGAGTTGCTCGCCATCGATGACCGCCAGCACACCTTCGTCGACGTCGACGTCGCCGACTCGTACGGCACCCGTGAGCGGGTACACGAGCACCGTGTGACCCGCTGGCAGCGCGGTCGACACGACGGCGTCGCGATCGAGGGTGACGTGCGCGTACGAAATGGGGGTATGGGTGCGGCCCGGGCCGTCGAGGCCGAACAGTTCACCGGCGATGACCCGGACGGTCGCGCCGTCTTGTTCGCGCACGGCGTTCTCGTCGGCGCGGAGATCCTGATACGCAGGAGCGGTCATCTTCAGCGCTGCGGGCAAGTTGACCCACAGCTGCAAGCCGTGAGTGCGCCCACCGGTCTGCTGCGATTCGACCGAAGGCCCCTCCTTGTGCAGGACGCCCGAACCGGCGGTCATCCACTGGGTGTCGCCGGCGTGCAGGTACCCCTGGTTGCCAAGCGAGTCGCGGTGCTCGAGGTCACCCTCGAGCAGGTAGGTCACGGTTTCGAAGCCGCGATGCGGGTGCCATGACGTTCCGGTGCCTTCGCCTGCTCCGAACTCCACGGGTCCCATGTGGTCGAACAGGAGGAACGGATCGAGGTAGGAGAGTGAGGATGTGGGGAACGGTCGACGGACGACGAAGCCGTCGCCTTCGACGGCGCGCTGTGCTTTGACGAGACGGACTACGGATGCGGTTGTGACGGACATGGCGACTCCTTTGTTGCTCTCACAACAATTGCGAGGCGCTACCTATTCCGTTCAGCGTTCCATCAAGCGAATTCGCGACAGCGTCTGGTAGCGCAAGCCCTCGATGTCGTCGCGCAGGGTAGCCCACGCTTCTTCGACGTTCCGGCCCGTGGCGGATGCCACGACCATCATCCCGTCGAACCGCTCGGCCTCGGCGATCCAGACAGCTTCCACTTCGATCAGTCGGCCGTCGCGTCCGCGCACGTGGTTTTCGCGGTAGTCCATCATCGTGCGCCAACCGGCCCGCTCGAGCGCACGACGATCGACCGGCTCGATGCATTCACGATGACGTCGAGGTCGCAGAGCCGGGTCCCGCATACTGATCGCCATGGCGCCATTGTGAACGACCCACCCTGTGGATCGTCAGTGCCAACTACCTGTGGATTCGCTGGGGATATATCCCTGCGGACGGTTGCGCGAGACTAAGAAAATGTCCGCACAAGCACGAATCGCCGAGCTCGGGATCGAGCTTCCCGCCCTCATGCCGCCGGCCGGCCTGTACCGCAGCGCGGTACGCGTCGGCGATTTGCTCTTCTGTTCGGGGGCCGGGCCGATTCGTCCCGACGGCAGCATGGTGCGCGGCAAGGTGGGCACCGACATCGATCTCGCCACGGCGAGGGACGCCGCCAGATTGGTGGGGCTGCAACTGCTCGCGGCGATGCACGACGAGTTCGGCTCCCTCGACGCAGTATCACGCATCGTGAAGTTGCTGGGAATGGTGAACTGTGCGCCCGGCTTCAACAACACGCCCGGAGTCATCGACGGATGCTCTGAGTTGTTCATCGAGGTCTTCGGCGAGGCCGGCCGAGGTGCACGCAGCGCGGTCGGTATGGCCGAGTTGCCGTTCGACATCTCTGTCGAGATCGAAGTGATCGCGCAGGTTCACGCGGACTGAGACAGCCGGTGGTGGGGGAGCGCTAGATCTCCTTGTTCTGCTTCACGTCCCAGCCAGCGTGCACGGCAACACCCAACGCGCCGGTTGCCTTCTGCGGTCGGTAGTCGATCTGAACCTTGGCGAACTTCAGCGAGACCTCGTCGACCGGCACATCGCCCTCTGAACCACTGACGTGGTACGCCGTCACGGTCACATCACTGAACGTGAGCTTGAAGTAATCCTGTTGCCCGCCACCGGCGCGCCGTCCCACGAGCACAGCGCTCTTCACATGCTTGCCATTGGCGCACAGCAGCATCAGGCGCGGGGAAGCGATTCCAGTCAGCGCAGTGAAGTGGAAGTCCTCGATCGCGACCTTGCCCGAGCTGGCTCCGCCACCGAACCCCATCGACCCGGGATTCGTCTCGCCCCACGAGAACGCGATGACGTCGATCTCGTCGCGGTGGTGCGCATCCTGGCTGCCGCCTGGCACCGAGTCGATTTTCAGGAAGTAGTCGACCATCGCCGGAGAATAGTCGCCGCCGAACTGCTCGATCACTTAGACTTTCGTCATGACGAAAGTAGACCCTGACACACAGGAGCAGCGGTCGCGGTGCCGTTGGTGCCGTCGAGTCCTTCCTGAGCAGAAAATGGGTCGACCGCGGGTCTTCTGCAGTCAGGCGTGCCGCCAGTGGGACTGGGTCGGGCGTCAGCGGGCACGCGAGTTGCAACTGAACGAGGACGAACTGATCATCACCAAAGCGGAGCTCGATCATCTGCACGACGAGCTGTACGTCCTGGCATGTGCTGTCGACGACGTTGAACGCGACCTGGCCGCCGCCGGCAAGGCCCCAGCGGCCAAAGAGGTCAACGACATGTTGCAGTGGTTGCTCGAGTCGGCACGCCCCATCCGAGACCGGGAGCTCAGCACCCAACGCCCATAATCATCGTTATGTCAGGTTCACGGGACCCTGTCTCAGTCTGCGACGGTAGGCAGCCGATCGACACCCCCCCGAGCAGTAGACCGCCCTCGATCCGACGGAGATGACCTGCCCACATTCCACGCACGGGTACTCACTCACCAAACGCCTGCGCCCAACTCCCACGATCGCGACCGTACAACAAACCGTGACGACCCGTGACTCTCTGTGACGTTCCGTGACGCCGACGCGCTTGGGGTCCGACCTTGCGGGGTCGGAGCGCCGTACTGGTATTCGGCCAGGCGTTGTTGGCTAGTTATTCCTCTACGTCGCCAATCAGCTCCCACGGAGCGTTGCCGTTAACCGACCGCCAGCGCCACTTGCGGTTGACGCAACCACAGACGCCCAACCATTCCGCCACTGGGAAGGCGTCGTAGGCAGGACGGAGGTAGTCGCGGACGATCCCCTGGTTACAGACATCACACAATTCGTGCACGGACGCCTCCACGTACCACGGTCAGACACCCACAATTTTAGACCCGCCATACGGATCCAGCGTCGCGAGGTCTGGGCTTCGCCAGGATCAACAATACTCAGCACCGAGGACGGGGGTTGTCAAAGCGGATCATCACCCGAGGTCATCAACGGCGAGGCGGTTGGCTCCGCGAACATCCAGTCTTTGATGGCATCACCGGTGCGCTTGGATTCGGTGGCACCGTTGTGCACACCATCCGCCCACGACGTTCGATCCAGCGCGAAAATGTAGTGCTTGGGTGTTGGTTTCCCTGTAAGTCCTTGTTTAAACCCGGCGCTGTAGATGGGGTCAAAGTTCATACGATTGGCACGTTCCTCGAACTTGGCATACGTGGTCATACCTATCAGTACCCTCTTCCGTAGCCGACTAGCCATTTCAGGGGCATCAGGACCGCCGTATCCCCCTTTGCGGCGACGAGCGTTGTGGGGATTGCTGCTCCATACTGCCGATCGGCGCTGCTTTGTAGGCCCCCCGAGGTGGGCCTTGCTGCATTGTCCGATCAGTTCTGACCGCTGTGTCAACGTCGCTGCATCGGTCTCCGGCTGGGTCGAATTGTCAGCAAGCTCTGCGCCTGAATTCCTGCTTCTATCGCTCGGTTGACACGCTCCGTTTGTGTAGCCGAGCCAACCCCAGGAGCGCGCCGAAGCCGGAGCGGGTAAGCACACGCTCCGACGCAGCAGCTAGTGGCGGCTGATCGTCACATAGCGGTAGGCGCCCCAACGTGATCGCAGAGCAGCGTGGACGGTCCTGTCTCTGTGTAGAAATCACTATTGAGATTAAGGGCGGCTGCGCCGCCTGGCGGCACCACCGGCACGCCCTGGCGGGCTCCACCGGCGGCACTCGCCCACTGCCGCTGTCGCTGCCTGATGAGCTTCATGGAGTCACCCCAGCGAGCCGACTTCGACCAGGGCCGCAGATGCACGTTCACGATTCCGCCCGTAGTCGTGTCGATCATCGCCCGGTCAGCGTCCGCCGACTTCGATGCGTAGTTCTCGGCGCAGTAGCCAGCCGTGCGAGCAACAGCCAAACCGTTGCCCAGGTCCACTACATCAACCTTCAGCTGCTTTCCGAACTCCCACCGATCAGCGCACTTCCGCAGCACTCGACGAATTGTCTCGTCAGTGATTACACCAGTGAAACGGAACATGACATGCGCATGTTGCGCGCCCCGCTTCTGCGGCTCGTAGGTCTTGAAGAACTGGCAATCTGCCCGAGGATCAATCTTCCGAATCTCCCGACGCACGTACTCAACAAAGTGGGACCACCGCATGGGTAGCGACTCATTCCAAGCGAGCAACGGAGCCAACTGACAACGACAACCGATCGAACCCGAACACGGCGTTTCGTAACCGTGCCGGCACTGTGACGAATCCCAAGGCAGGATGTCCTCGCCCGGAGCCGTCAACGTCACGAAGTAGCCCCGATTCGTCGGCTCATCGAGCCAGCCCGAACGCCCAAATGGGGTCACGTTCCGCCGATGTCGCACCGCGGACGTAGAGCACTTTGACGCCCTCGTCGCACGACACCGTACATACACCCGATTCAGTCCAGTCACCTCGTCATAGACCTCGACAGGATGCTCGCAGTCACCAGCCGCCCCAGTAGCCGCCCAACGCACCGCACGCTTTCTCACAGCCGACCACCGGAACCTGACATGCGCCGGTAGAGCACCGACCGATGCACACCCAGCAACCGAGACAAGGCAGCTCTCGATACGCCAGCAGCCCACGCCGAGTCGATCGCATCGCACAGCATCACGTCCAGAACATCTCGAGCCTGCAACAGCGATCGCACATCAGCCAACGCCAATGTGTCAATCATCTCCCGCTCTAGTGCGTATGTCTCAACGTCCACGCGGCACCGCCCGTCGAGCACGTTCACGACTCACACCAGCACGACCCAACGCGGCCAGCTCAGCACGATTCAGCCTCGGCAGCGGCACGAAGTCAGCCGCCGCTATACCGTGCGCCAGCGCGACCCGCTTCACTACCGCGGGCAGCGCCGACGGCTGAACCACCGCGGCTGAGTGAGCACGCCCAGCTCCCACAGAACATCCGAATAGAACCGATCAACATCAACTTCAACACCGCACACAGCAGCCACCTCGTGCACGTTCGCGAGCGCTGCGATCCGGTCGGTGGCCATCGAACCCCGTCTGCCACTCAACGGCAGGTAGCTCGTGCTGGACGACAAATTGTGTTCCGCAGGAAACACGGTCCCGGGCGAACGTTCAACCGGGGTACCAAACGATACAACAGCCCCCTCCCCCGCACCAGACATGTCGCCCAAATGCGACACCCCACCTGGCCCGCCAGTCATCGTTATGTCAGGTTCACGGGACCCTGTCTCAGTCTGCGACGGTGCGGTACGCAGCCGACCGGCACTCCCCCGAGCTGTAGCGGCGACACGGACCGTGGAGTGTTCCGCGCCCACCTGGGTACCTCGACACACTCCACAGGTTTGATTCCACCCCGCTGTCGAACTCACCGGCAACTGAGTTCGACACCCACCTGGGTCCGTATGGAAAACTGGAGGCCCGGGCGAGAGAAACGACCTCAAGGAGTGTGCGTCATGGGACAACGTCGTCTTGCGATTCGGAACCGTTCTGCTGGAGTCGGGCTGCTCGCCGTGGTGGCTATCGGCACGGTGCTGCTAGCACCGCTGGCCACGTCATCGACGCCGGTGGGAGCCACGACGATCGACGGGGCGCAGTCGCTGGCTGACGAGGTTTCGGTGCAGTTCAAGGCCTCCAAGGGCCGCACCACCGACGTGCATTTGCTGGCGTGGAACGACTTCCACGGCAACCTCGAGGCCGGAGCCGGCCTGAACATCTACGGCCAGTTCGCCGGTGGCGCCGCATGGTTGGCCAAGGCGGCGCACGACAAGCAGGCGCAGTACGGCGACAAGCAGATCAGCG
>CAVVBH010000039.1:0-28022 GCA_963746365.1 Ilumatobacteraceae bacterium
CGTTGCGGAGAACCTGATGCTCGACGAATTGTGCTCGGGCGCTCGCCGGTCCTTTCATGACGCCGCGTGCGATCCGCCGGCGGCGCGGCCGAGATCGCCGCGGCACTCGACCTCGACCTGCCGCTCGACCGCGACTTCACCGAATTGCGCCCGGCCGAGCGCCAGCTGATCGCGATTGCCCGTGCGGTCGCGGCGAAATCGTCGGTGCTGATCCTCGACGAGCCGACCTCGACGCTGTCGGCCGAGCGAGGCCGAGCGGCTGTTCGGCATCCTCGAACGGCTGCGCGCTTCCGGCATCGCCATCCTCTACATCTCGCACCGGCTGGGCGACCTCCAGCGCATCGCCGACCGCGCCGTCGTGCTGCGCGGCGGCCGGGTGGTCGGCGAATTTGCGAGGCCGATCGATTTCCAGGCGGCGGTCGGCGCGATGATCGGCCGTTCGCTGGAGGCGGCGTTGCCGGCGGCGGCAGGCAGCATCCGATGCCGCGGTCGCGCTGTCGTTGAAAGACGTGCGGCTGATCCCGCAGGCAGCGCCGTTCGATCTCGAAAATCAGGCTCGGCGAGGTCGTCGCCATCACCGGTGCGCTCGGCTCCGGCAAGAGCCGGCTGCTGCGCGGCCTCTACGGGCTTGAGCGATTTTGCGGGCGGCGAGGTGCGGCTCGGCGGCCGGCCCTGGCAAAGCAGCGGCCCGGCGCAATCGATCGGCAGCGGCGTCTACATGGTCGCCGAGGATCGCTGGGTGAGTTCGCTGATGCCGTCGACCACGCTGTCCGGCACGCATCGCCGGCACGATCTCGTTTCCGCACCTAAGAAATGGTTCGGCAACGGCATCGTGCGCGTCAGCCGCGAGCGCCAGGCCGCCGAGCAGGCCATCGCACGGCTCGGCATCCGCGCGCGCGGGCCGGACGACATGCTGGAGGAACTGTCCGGCGGCAATCAGCAGAAGGTGGTGCTGGCGCGCTGGCAGGCCGAGCCGTGCCGGCTGCTGCTGCTCGACGAGCCGTTCCAGGGCGTCGATGTCGGCGCCCGCGCCGATCTCATCGCGGCGATCCGCGGCGGCCAGCAGAATTCCGCGACGCTGGTCGCCACCAGCGACGCCGAGGAAGCGCTCGAAGTCGCCGACCGCATCTTCGTCATGCGCGACCACACGCTGGTCGGCTCAGGCGACGCCGGCCGCCAGGCTTCCATTCTGGCCGCGCTCGACCGGGTCGAGGCGGCCGTCACCTCGGAGACCCATCCATGAGCGAGGCTTCCCTGGACGCCGCCCGCGCGAGCGACCGTCGGGCGCCAGCGCATCCTCGGCCGTCGCGCGCAAGGCCGGCCTGTTCGTGCTGCTGGCCGCGATGATCGTCGGCTTCTGGCTGGCCGAGCCGGCCTTCCTCGACATCAACAATCTGTTCTCGGTGCTGCAGGCGGTCGCGGTCGTGGCGATCCTCGGCGTCGGCGTCACCTTGACGCTCGCCGTCGACGGCTTCGACCTGTCGATCGGCAGCATCGCCGCCTCGGCGGTGATGGCGGCGAGCTACGCCATGGTGGTGTGGCAGTTCAACGCCTACGAGACGATCCCCGCGGTGCTGGTCGATGGGCGCGTTGATCGGCCTGGTGAACGGCCTGCTGATCGTGCGCGTCGGCATTCCCGATCTGCTCGCCACGCTGTCGTCGATGTTCCTGCTCGCCGGCCTGCAGCTGATCCCGACCGGCGGCCGCTCGATCACGTCGGGCATGATCATGCCGAGCGGCGAGACCGCGCCCGGCGCCTACGACCCTGCCTTCTTCCCGCTCGGCCGCGCCCGGCTGTGGGACGTCGTGCCCCTGCCCGTCGTCATCATGGCCGTCGTCGCGGTTGTCTTCTGGTTCTTCATGGAGCGCACGCGCTGGGGCCGCGTCTTCTATGCGATCGGCGGCAACGAGACGCGCCGCGCATCTGGCCGGCGCGCCGACAGCCGCTACCGGCTGACCACCTACGTGCTGTCGGGCACGCTGGCCGCGCTCGGCGGGCTGATCATCGCCGCGCGCGTCGGCCGCGGCGACGTGTCGAGCGGCGCCTCGCTGCTGCTCGACAGCCGTCGCGGCGGCGCTGATCGGCTTCGCCGTGCTCGACGCGCGCCGGCCCAACGTGCTCGGCACCGTGGTCGGCGCGATCTTCGTCGGCATCCTGCTCAACGGCCTGACGATGCTGAACGCGCCCTATTACACGCAGGACTTCGTCAAGGGCGCGGTGCTGGTCGGCGCGCTGGCGCTGACGTTCGGGCTGGGCAAGCGGCGTACGTAAGGCTGATCTACAGATACGTCGCTGCCTTCAGTTGGTTGAGCAGGCCGTCACGGGCAATTCGGTAGTGCATCTCCCACAACGCGGCGTTTGTGGCCGGCCAGCCCGCATTGCGCCTGACATTCGCGATGACCTATCGAGGAAATCGCTGCTCTGCGATTGCGGTTGGCCGGGCTTCGGCGTGGTCGACAGCAAAAGCTTGTCCAGGCCCATGACGTCGTCGATGTACTTGCCGGTCGGGATGCCGATCTCGACATCGATGGAGTCCACGGTCGGCCCTTCCGGATTGCTTCTTGCTCCCTTGCTGGTCGCAAGTCCCTCCTTCATGAAATACAGCTTCACCGACTCGTGGATCGTGCTGCTGCCATAGGAGATGTAGAGCGGGCATCCGGAGGTCCTCGACCAGTCGTACCAGAAATTGGCGTCCTCATTGTTGATGCCGTAGAGGCAGTCGAATCCCCAGCACGCCTTCAGATTCCGACTTGTAGCGTCCGAGCGCCCCGACGAGGTTGCGCATGCCCGTTCCGCCACCGGAATGACAGGCTATGACCAGATGTCTGAGGTGCAGGCGCGGGATGAAGGGCGGTGTTGTAAAGGTCCGGCTTCGGGATTGCCGGCGGCACCAGCGCATTGAGCACATCGTTGATGTAGAGGTCGCCCCAGGCTCCGGTGATGTCGGACGTCTTGTAGGTGGTGCCGCTGCCGCCGAGGCCCAGCCATGGCGCCGCCAGAACCACATTCTTGCCGGAAGCCAGCACCTGCCGGCGCACCGCGACACCATCGAGATTGAAGAGTTGGTCGATGCTCGGCACCAGATGGCCATGCAGATAGATGAGCATGTCGACAAAGCCCGTACCGGTGTCGGTGCCGGGCGGAAGATAGACGCCGGTCGGCTTGCGCCACGGGCCGAGCGGATTGGAGTCCGAATAGTAGGTCCTGCCCGGAAGCGTCTGCGTGGGTTCGGGTGAGAGCGATAGCATATGCAGCCCCTCTAATCGGTCGGCAGGAGCCGATCTGCCTTTGCAGCATAGGGGCGGCGGGAAACCGCAGTGTTTCCTCACCTGCTGACGGGTCTCGTGGAGGAGGCGGTCACGGTCGGTTCCTTCGTGCGGCTGCTCAGCCTGGAGGCCGGCAAGGCCCGACTCGCCGAGGTGACGCTGGCTGCAGGGTCGCCCGCTATCGCGAAGGAGCTGACCGACCTCGGCCTACCTCGAGAGTCGACCGTGGTGGCCGTGCTGCGCGATGGCCATGTCGTGGTACCTCGCGGCGACACGGTGCTGCACCAGGGTGACGAGGTGTTGGTCTTGGTGTCGGGTGGTGTCGAAGACGACGTGCGACGGGCATTGGTGGGCTGAGATGTCCCTGCTCCGCCGCAAGCACCACGACCACACGCCGGCCGACGCTCCGCCCGAGGCGCCGAAGTCCATCCCGATCTGCGACAGCCAGCCGCGGCAAAAGGTGTGCGTCACCGGCAAGGTCATTCGCATGACCGCCCGCCCGACTTCCGGACAACCGGCGCTTGCGATCTCGATCGCAGACGAGACCGGCACCGTCACGGCGGTGTGGACCGGTCGCAGGGAGATCGGTGGGGTCACCCTGGGCCGCAAGATCGCGATCGAGGGCGTGCCCGTCATGCACGGAGACCACCTCGAGTTCACCAACCCCCACTACACCCTCCTGCCCCGCTGACCTACGCGATGAGAGATGAGCCCCTCGGGGCCGCACATCTCTCATCGCGCGTCGCCTCGGCACGAGGGCGATGAGAAGTATGCGGTCCCGGGCGGCTCATCTCTCATCGCGCAGACTTTCGCGTCGACGGGCTTGAGTACGCTCGGCCGGTGCACTGCGAGCAGGTGTGGATCACGGTGCGCGACGGCACTCGGCTCGCGGCCGATCTCTACCTGCCCGACGGCGGTGAGCCCGCACCAGCTGTGCTCGAGGCGCTGCCGTACCGCAAGGACGATCTCACCGGAGACTCGCACACCGACGACTATCTGCGCCTGCGCGCCGAAGGCGGCTTCGCCGTATGCCGGCTCGATGTGCGCGGTACCGGTTCGTCGGCGGGTCGGGCAACCGACGAGTACCCGCCCAGCGAGCTCGACGATCTCGCAGACGTGATTGCCTGGCTCGCATCGCAGCCGTGGTGCAACGGCCGGGTGGGCATGTTCGGCTACAGCTACTCGGGCTTCAACTCGTTGCAGCTGGCCTGCGAGCGGCCGGCGGCGCTTGGTGCGATCTGCGCGATCTATGCGACCGACGACCGCTACACCGACGATGTGCACTACATGGGCGGCGCGCTGCGGGCCATCGACCTCGTCGACTACTGCCACTACATGGTCCCCATGAACGCACTGCCGCCCGTGCCGGCTCTGTGGGGCGACGGCTGGCGCGACGAATGGCTGGCACGCATCGCCGACCACGAACCGTGGTTGCTCATCTGGATGGAGGAGCAACTGGACGGGCCGTACTGGCGGCATGGTTCGGTGCGGCCCCAGTACGAACGCATCGAGTGCCCGACGATGATCGTCGCCGGATGGGCCGACGGATATCGCAACAACACATTTCGCACGTTCGAACACCTTCGTTGCGAGAAGGAACTGTTGATCGGGCCGTGGAGCCACATGGCCCCCTCAACCTCCCTTCCGGGACCGCACATCGACCTCGTGCCGGAGATGATCACCTTCTTCGGCAAGTGGCTGCGTGATGACCCGTCCGAGGATCGGCCACCAATTCGCGTCTTCGTTCGACACGCGACGAAACCGCAGCCCGACACCGCGGTCGTCCACGGGGAATGGCGATACGAGGCGCAATGGCCTCCGCAACGATTGGCGCCGACGACGTTGTACGACGGTCGGCTTCGATCCCTGGTGTGCAGACCCGACACCGGTACCGCAGCCTGGAACTCGTGCGCAGGGGGCCTGCCTTGGGGTCAACCGCTCGATCAACGCGAACGACGACGCCTGGTCATTGACCACCGATTGGCCGGTTGCCGAAGCAACGGAGGTCCTCGGTCATGTGATGGTGAGGGCCACGGTCACATCCGATCAGTCGATCGCCTACCTGTCGGTGAAGCTCAACGATGTGTGGCCGGACGGTACGTCGGCACTGGTCACCCGCGGCCTGCTGAACCTGACGCATCGAGTCGACCCGCCGGCGCCGCTCGAGCCCGGGCAGCCATACGAGATCGAGCTCGAGATGGAGGCGACATCGTGGGTGTTCCCGGCAGGCCACTCGATTCGCCTGAGTGTGGCTGGCAACGACTGGCCCAACACCTGGGTGCCGCCGAAGCCAGTGACCTTGACCATCGAGTCGTTGAAGATGCAACTACCCGTACTGCCACCAGGCGGAGCGGGTGTGCCGCAGTTTGCGCTGGTTGACCCTCCCAAGCGCAGCGAGCGCAACGGTCTCGCGTGGAGCGTCACTCACGATGTGCTCAGCCGGGTGACGACCGCCTCGTCCAGGTACGGCAGCCCGTGGGACACACGTCATGGTGGACACATGTCTGACCACTACGAAGGCTTCGCGACCATGCCGATCACGGACCCGGCACTCGCCACAGCCGGGGGTACCGTGCGGTTCGCCATCGACTGGCCCGAGGCATCAGTCGCCGTCGAGTCGCGCCTGCTGGTCGCGAGCAACGCCGAGGAGTACGCAGTCGACATCGAGCTCGACGCGTACGAATCGGGCACGCTGATCGCCGAGCGTCGATGGTCCCGCCGAATTCCCCGGCAACTCGCCTAACACCGCCGTCGGGCGCGGTCAGAGGTGGGCAGCGTGGCAGGCGACGCCGTCGACGAGCTGCGGGTCGACGGACGTGCATGCCTCGCTGATTCCGAGGCGCTCGGCTTCACCACTTTGGAACAGCGGGCAGCGCGGGTGGAAGCGGCACCCAGCGGGGATGTGCGTCGGATCCGGCGCTTCGCCGGTGAGGATCTGCTGATCCATCGCGTCGTGCTCCGGTACGACCGACAACAGCGCACTCGTGTACGGATGTTGCGGCGCCGCGAGGATCTGCTCGGTCGTACCCACCTCGACGATCCGGCCGAGGTACATCACGGCAACACGGTCTGCAATGTTCCACGCCAGGCCGAGGTCGTGCGTCACGACCAGGATCGTCATCCCGCGCTCGCGTGACAGCCCCAGCAGCAGTTGCAGGATCTCACCGCGGACGGATGCGTCGAGCGACGACACGGGCTCGTCGGCCACCAGCAGGCTGGGTTGCAACACCATCGCCCCGGCGATCACCACGCGCTGCCGCTGGCCACCCGAGAGCTCGTGCGGGAACCGCATGAAGAACTGCTGCGGCGGTCGTAAGCCGGCATCCGACAACGCCTCCGCGACTCGCGCTTCTTCGTTGGCACGCTCTCGATGGATGCGCAATCCCTCGGCCACGATCTCGTAGATCGACTGGCGTGGATTGATGCTGCCCGTCGGATCCTGGAACACGAGCTGTGCCTTGCGGCGATACTGCCGAAGTCCGGACTTCGACCTTGGAAGCTGGGAGCCCTCGAAACTGATCGGTGCCTGCCGTCAGCGGCTGCAGACCGAGCACGGCACGAGCAAGCGTCGTCTTGCCACACCCGCTCTCGCCGACCAGAGCAACGACCTCGCCGGCGTCGACGGTCAGATCAACACCGTCGACAGCTTGCACCGGCAGCTCGCCGCGCCGACGCCCCGGGTAGGTGATCTTGGCTCCCGAGACATGCAGCAGCGGCGCATTCATAGCCTGATGCACGCCGCCCTCCACCCCGGCTCGATCTCACGGAGCTCGACGTCGACTGCGGCACATTCATCGATTGCGATGGGGCACCGCGGGTGGAACGGGCACCCACTGGGTACCGCCGCGGGGTCAGGGGGATCGCCAGGGAGCCCGGACGGCGCCATCCGCGAAATCGGGATCGCCGATCGTCGGAAACGCTGCAGCAAGCGCCTTGCTGTACGGATGCAACGCCCCGCGCAGCATCTCCTTTGCCGGACCGGTCTCGACCAGGCGTCCCGCGTACATCACCGCCAACCGATCGGCCACGGTCGACAGAACGGACAGGTCGTGCGTGATGAAGATCATCGCGAGCCCGCGATCGCGCTGCAGGTCGGCGAGCAACTTCAGTACCTGGGCCTGCACCATCACGTCGAGCGCGGTGGTCGGCTCGTCGGCGACCAGCAGCTGCGGATCGCATGCCAGTGCCATGGCAATCATGACCCGCTGCTTCTGCCCGCCCGACAGCTCGTGCGGATACGCGTCGCCCCGCCATCGTGAGATCCCGACCTGCTCCAACAGATCGGCCACCTTGTTGTCGCCGCGATGCACGGTGATGGCCTCCTGTATCTGCTGCGAAACGCGCCGAACCGGGTTGAGCACATGCTGCGCGCCCTGGAACACGACCGCAGCCTCGGCCCAACGAACCGCTCGCAACCGGCCGGGCTTCATCGCCAGCACGTCCTCACCGGCCAGAGTGACCGAACCCGTCACCCTCGTGCCGGGCGGCACCAGCCGCAGCAGCGCCATGGTCAGCGTTGACTTGCCGCTTCCGCTCTCGCCCGCCAAACCGAGGGTCTCTCCGGCGTCGAGTCGCACCGACACACCACGAACAGCGGGTATCGGTCCGCGACTGCTGCGATAGGTCACGTGGAGGTCGTCGACCTCGAGCAGTGGCACGCTCACCGCCCTAACAGTCGCGGGTCGAAGATTCGCTCGAGGGCGTTGCCGACCAAGGTGAACGCCAGGACGATGCCGATGATGCACAGGCCAGGCGGCAAGTAGTACCACCACGCGTTGAGCGTCGAGCGCGCCGCTGGATTGAGCACCCTCCAGCACCTTGCCCCAGCTCGGCGAGAATCGATCGCCGAGACCGAGGAACGCCAGCGTGCTCTCGGCCAGGATTGCTCCCGGAACGATCAGCGACGCGTTGGCGATGATCAGTGGCGCAACGCCCGGCAGCACGTGACGCGTGATGATGTGCCGGCTCGACGCGCCCAGCGCCGTTGCTCGTTCGACGTAGCCGCGTTCACGCAACGACAGCACCTGGGCCCGGATCAATCGCGAACCGCCGGCCCAGAAGGTGCCGCCGATCACCAACGCCATGACGGTCGGCGAACGACCGAGCAGCAGGGCCAGCACGATGGCGAGCGGGATGAACGGCAAGCACCAGGAAGAAGTCGTCGATCGCCAGCATCAGCCTGCTGATCCAGCCCTTCGCATATCCGGCGATGAGACCGAGTACGGACCCGACGACCACTGCGACGACCGTCGCCAACAGACCGATGTACAGCGAGACGCGAGCGCCCCACAACACCAGTGCGAACACATCGCGTCCGATCTCGTCGGTGCCCAGCCAGAACTTGCCGCCGGGTGCGGCGAGGTCGGGGTTGTTGCGACCGGCCGACGCCTGCAGCTCGCTTCGATCGGCGAACAACGGCGCCGTCAGCGCCATCGTCACGAACAGCGTCAACAGGATCAGTCCCACCATCGCGGAGCGGTCGCTGCGGAGTTGACGCCACACTCGGCTTGCCGATTGCTTGCGGCGTTTCCATGTCGCCGAGGTCATGTGCCGACTCGGATCCGTGGGTCGAGGAAGATCAGCACGAAGTCGGCGAAGATGTTGAAGGCGATCACCGCGATGCTGGAGAACATGAACAGCGCCTGCATCATCGGCAGGTCGGTGTTGCCGATGGCGTGGTACGTCGCCAGACCCAGCCCCGGATACGAGAACACCGTCTCGGTCGTGATCGCTCCTCCGATGATGAATCCGAAGCCGATCGCGATCAGCGAGACCGAAGGCAGCAGCGCGTTCGGCACCGCATGGCGACGCATGATCTCGCGGTCGCGCAATCCCTTTGCCCGCGCTGTCGTCAGGTATTCCTCGCGAAGCGTGTCGAGCATCGACGTGCGCATGACCAGTGAGTACGAGCCGAGATATCCCAGTGTCAGCGTGGCGACCGGGAGCACGAGGTGTCGCGCCCGATCGAGGATCGCGCTGAACCCCGAGTAGTTGGCCGCGGGATCGGTGACTGCCACCCGTAGGGAACCAGCCGAGCTTGGCGCCAAGGAAGGCCAGGAACAGCATGCCGAGAAAGAACTCGGGGGTGCCGTACAGCGCCATCGTCGCCGGGGTGCTGATCTTGTCGAAGCGGCTGCCGCGCATCCATCCCGCCCTGATGCCGATCCACAGGCCGATGCCGATCGTGAGGACGGTCGATATGCCGACCAGTAGCAAGGTGTTGGGCAAGCTGTCGAGGATCTCGCGGCTCACCGGTTGGGTGGAATCGAAGCTGCGGCCGAAGTCGCCACGCACGGTGCGGCCCATGTACCGCACGAACTGCTCCCACTTGCTGCCGTTCAGACCGAACCGCTCGATGATCGCGGCGCGCTGCTCCTGGCTCAGCTTGCTGCGACCCCTGTATCTCGCCAGCGGGTCACGGTCGACGACGCGAAAGAGGAAGAAGTTGAACACCAACACCATGGCTAGAAGCACGATGGCGTCGATCAGTTTCCTGACCAACAGGCGGATGTTCACCAGTTAGTCGCGCTCGTCGTCGCTTCCCTTGCGTCGGGTGCGGAGCCACAGACCGCCACCGGCAATTGCTACCGCGGCGACTCCGATGCCGGCCCACAGCGCTGCAGACCCGCCACCGTCGGAATCGCCGCCGCCCTTGTAACGAAGTTCGAGGTACGCCGGAGAGGTGTTGGTGAACAGCACCGGCCCGGTCTCGGCCGGCTGGCGGACGAAGTTCTCCCAGCGATCCGAGCGGAACGCCTGCAGGTCGTCGTACTTGTAGAGCACGACGTAAGGAGCTTCCTCGTAGAAGATCTCGAGCATCTGCTGCACGATGTCGTGCCGCTTGGCCGCATCGAGCTCGACATGCTGCTGGGCGTACAGGTCGTCGTACGTGTCGTTGCACCAGTTGGCGTCGTTGTACCCGACGACCTCAGGGTCGGTCGTTGCCTGCTCCGTAGTGAAGTAGCTGAGCTCGGCGTCGGGATCGACGAACGGCACCCACCCCCACGTGAAGAGGTCGAACTCGTTCTGGCCGATCACGGCCGCCAGCGCATCGTCGTCCATGCTCGTGACATCGGTGCCGATGCCGACATCGCTCAGCCAGCCGGTGATGAAGTCGGTGTTCTGACCGCCATCGCCCTCAGTGCGGTCGAAGTACCGCAGCTGCAGTTCGGTGCCGTCCTTGTCGCGCGTGCCGTCGCCGTTGGTGTCTGTCCAGCCTGCCTCGTCGAGCAACGACTTGGCTTTGTCGGGGTCGAACTTGAACAACTTGTCGTCGGCGATCTCGAGATCCCACGACGGGTCGGCCGACGGGACGATCGCCGTGCCCGGTATGCCGTGGCCCACCAGGGTCTTCTCCACCAGGAGCTCGCGGTCGATGGCATGGTTGATGGCTTGACGAACCTTCTTGTCGAGCAGCGCGGGATGCCCATCGCCAGGCGACGACGAGCATCCGGAGTTCATGGACAGCTCGCTGAAACCACCCTGATTGCCGGCGATGCCGACGATGTTGTCGCCTTCTTTGATGGTGGCGTACGACTGCTCGGGCACGCCGTCGAGGGCGTCGATCTCACCGCTCTTCAAGGCCTGGAACTGCGCATTGGAGTCGGCATAGAAGCGGAAGATCACCTCGTCCATCGCCGGCTCCTTGCCGAACCAGTTGGGGTTGCGCACCAGGCGGGTGAAGTCGTCCTGCACCTCGTCGAGCATGAACGGACCCCCACCGATCTTGTCCCGCGCGTCGTAGTTGGGCATGTCGTCCGCGGAGATCTTCTCGTAGATGTGCTTCGGGATGATGTAGACACCGAGCGCAGGCAGGCGCGGGTCGGGCACCGAGGAGGTGATCTCCAGCGTCGAGTCGTCGACGATCGTCGCCGTGAGGTTGGCCGTGATGCTGATGTGGCTGTTCCACTCCTCCTCGTTGGCGCGGTCGATCGTGTACTTCACGTCCTCCGCGGTCATGGGCTCGCCGTCACTCCACTTCATGTCGCTGCGCATCTTGTAGGTCCACGTGAGCTTGTCGTCACTGCTCGTCCAGCTCTCGGCCATGCTGGGCTGAGGTGAGAAGTCCTTCGCAGCCATATCGGTCAGGAACGGCCAGATGAGGTTCCAAACCTCGTAGTCGATGACGAGGCCACCGACCGTGACGTTGAGCGAGTCGATGTTCTGAAGCTGTCCGACGGTGAAGGTGACCTTGCCGCCACCGCTGGCACCGACCGTGGTTGGAACCGTGACCACCCCACCGAGTAGCAGCACTGCACACAGCAAACGTCGCATCAAGAGCCTCCCCGAGAACTGATTGCCAGCGAGTATGTCACAGCCTGTGGTGCGTCCATTCCACTGGGGCGTAGGATCGGAAACGATGGTGCACGGAACCGACCTGGACCAAGCAACGGATCTTGCCGCAGCCTTTCAACGCGACGGTGTTGTCGTCGCTCGAGGCGTGCTCGACTCGGCACAGCTCCAGCTACTGGCTGACGCTGTCGAGCACAACATGGCAGAACCAGGGCCGTGGGCCAGCGACTACACACCCGAGGGCAGTACCGGCCGCTTCTTCGGCGACTACGTCAACTGGGAGCGGATCGAGGGCTACCGCGAGGCTGCGCTACACGGTCCACTTGCCGCGTTTGGCCGCCACCTTGCTCGGCGAGACGCCACGCTTCTTTCACGAGCACACGCTCGTGAAGGAACAGGACACGCACGAAACCACGCCGTGGCATCACGACGAGCCCTACTACTGCGTGGATGGTGACCGCAACGTCAGTCTGTGGTTGCCGCTCGACCCGGTACCTCGGCAGGCGGGGGTCGAGTTCATCGTCGGCTCACACCTGTGGGGTCGCCGATTCGTGCCGCGCAAGTTCGTCGACCACTCGGCCTACGTCGACGGTGCAGGCGACTTCGAGCTCGTTCCTGATATCGATGCGGTGCGCGATCAGCACGAGATCGTGTCGTTCGACATGCAACCGGGCGATGTCATCGCATTTCACTTCCGCACCCTGCATTCAGCGCCGGGTACCGCCGGCCGGACGACTGCCCGGCGGCGAGCGGTCAGCTTCCGCTATCTCGGCAGCGACGCGCGATACGCAACGCGGCCATGGTTGCACTCGCCGCCGTACGAATCGATCCTGCCGGGGCAACCCCTCGATGACGATCGCTTTCCGCTGGTGCCGATCTGACCGCTACGAATCAGGGGGACGCCCGCCGATGACGACGCTGACGTCGAGCGGCTTGCCGTCGCGCACCAGGGAGACGATTGCTTCGTCGCCAGGCACGAGGTTGCGAACGGTCGCGCCGAGCCCGGCTTGACCGGAGATCGGCTCGCCATCGACAGCGACCACGACGTCGCCGACCTCGATCCCAGCCTGCGCAGCCGGCAAACCGGCGAACACCTCGACGACCAGCGCACCGCTGCCGCCGTCTCGTCGCGGCTCCAGCTGCACACCGAGGTAACCGGGGACGAGCGTTTGGCCGTTCGCCTGTGCACGCAGCTGATCGAGGTTGGGTAGCAGTTCGTCGACAGAGATCGCGAAGCCGAGCCCATTGGCGGTCGAGCCGGCGTCTGTCGAGAGGACCAAGGTGTTGATGCCGACGACTCGCCCGACCGCGTTGATCAGCGGTCCACCGGAGTTGCCGGACGAGACTGCTGCGTCGGTCTGGATCAATCCCTTCAGCGGACCGGCTTCCGTCGACAGCGTGCGATCCAGCGAGGAAACGATGCCAAGGGTCACGGTCGGGTCGCCATCGAGATCCAACGCGTAGCCGATCGCCAGAACTTCGTCGCCGAGCCGCACGTCACCCGGGGCCGCGAACGTCGCTGCGCTGAGCCCGCTGACCTCGAGGCGTAGGAGCGCTAGATCTCTGGAAGGGTCCGAGGCAATGACCGCGGCCTCACGCGGCTCGCTCTCGCCATTCAGCCGAACGTGCACTGTCGTCGCATCACCGACGACATGGGCGTTGGTGAGGATCTCGCCGTCGGCTGTCACGATCAGGCCCGTGCCGAGGCTCTCGCCGGTTCGGCCATCTCGAACCAGGCTCGACTGCACGGCGACGACGCTGGGTGCAAGATCGTTGGCGATGGCCTCGATGTCGAGGCGAGGCAACGCGCTCTCGCGCGGTTCGACGACTTCGATTCCGAGTGTCGACGGCTTGCGCAACGGCGCCGACCGTTGCTGGGCCCACTGGACCCCGAGCAGCGCACCGACCAACCCGGCCAGCCAGACGGTCATCACCAGTCCTATCACCAGGAACACCTGTCGGCCCGGAAGCCCGAACAGTTGCCGTCGCGGTGCCTCGGGTTCGGCGGCTTCGTCGAACGTTGGCTCGTCGCCCGTCGGTTGTTCGCCGGCGGCCGCGCCGAATGGAGGTGGTGAAACGCTCGAATCGATGATGATGTTCTATCGGCACATCCGGTCGCTTGCCTGAGCAGGCGGGCACGAAACCCTGGAAAAGAAAGAACCCCGCCGGGCACAGCCCGACGGGGTCTCTCGTTGGCTCCCCCAGAGCTGCGCCGGGAAAATCAGCTGGATTGAATCTTGATCTCGATGTCGACGCCGGCCGGCAGCTCGATGCGCTGCAGGCTGTCGATGGTCTTGGCATTGGGATCGATGATGTCGATCAGGCGCTTGTGCACGCGCATCTCGAAGTGCTCGCGTGAGTCCTTGTCGATGTGTGGACCGCGGATGACGGTGTAGCGGTGCTTGTCGGTCGGCAACGGGATCGGCCCGCGCACGGTTGCGCTGGTGCGGGTGACCGTCTCGACGATCTTGCGTGTCGACTGGTCGATGATCTCGTGGTCGAACGCCTTCAGGCGGATGCGAATGCTCTGTGCCATGTGGTGCGTCAGCTCACTTCGTGATCTTGGTGACGCGGCCGGCGCCTACGGTACGACCACCCTCGCGGATCGCGAACCGCAGACCCTCGTCCATCGCGATCGGCTTCCCCAACTCGACCGTGATCGCCACATTGTCACCCGGCATCACCATCTCGGTACCCTCCGGCAACTGAATCGTCCCGGTCACATCCGTCGTCCGGAAGAAGAACTGCGGCCGATAGTTGTTGAAGAACGGCTTATGACGGCCACCCTCCGACGCCGACAGGACATACACCTGACCCTCGAAATTGGCATGCGGCGTGATCGAACCGGGCTTGCACAACACCTGCCCACGCTCCACGTCTTCTTTCTTCGTGCCACGCAGCAGCGCACCGATGTTGTCACCGGCATGACCCTCGTCGAGGATCTTGCGGAACATCTCCACACCCGTGCACACCGTCTTCTGCGTCGTCCGCAAACCAACGATCTCCAAATCGTCGCCCGTGTGCACCCGACCCTGCTCAACCTTGCCAGTGACGACCGTGCCACGACCGGTGATCGTGAACACATCTTCGATCGGCATCAAGAACGGCTTGTCCATCTCCCGCACAGGCTCGGGGATCGACGCGTCAACTGCATCCATCAACTCCATGATCTTGGCCTGCCAGGCCTCATCACCCTCCAAGGCCTTCAACGCGCTGACACGAACGACGGGGGCGTCATCACCAGGGAACTCGTACTCCGTCAACAGCTCACGAACCTCCAGCTCGACCAGCTCGAGGAGTTCCTCGTCGTCGACCGCGTCGGCCTTGTTCAACGCCACCACGATGTACGGCACACCCACCTGGCGGGCCAACAGCACATGCTCACGGGTCTGCGGCATCGGACCATCCGTCGCCGCCACCACCAGGATCGCGCCGTCAACCTGGGCGGCACCAGTGATCATGTTCTTGATGTAGTCCGCGTGACCCGGCATGTCGACATGCGCATAATGGCGATTGGCGGTCTCGTACTCAATATGAGCAATCGAGATCGTGATCCCACGAGCCTTTTCCTCAGGCGCCTTGTCGATCTGATCGAACGGCGTGTACTTGGCCAACCCCTTCCCCTCAAGAGTCTTCGAGATCGCAGCAGTCAACGTGGTCTTGCCATGGTCGATATGACCCATCGTGCCAACATTCACGTGCGGCTTCGTCCGCTCAAACTTCGCCTTGCTCATTGCTATCTCCGTCTTTCGGGGATTTGTGGGTTGTCAAAGAACGCAGGGAGTGTAGCGGCACGGGCCGCAAGCGCGCACCTGGCCGATGCCACATTCTTCACCCACCATCGGCGCTCCCTGACGAGGCGAGTCACCAAACATTCGGTGCATCCGGATCTTTCGTGACTTGCTCGACGAGCACATCGCAGACATCGGGCCCGAGACTCGGCTCGCGTAGGCTGCCCCGGTGTTCACCCTGGGCAACCTGATCCTCGGGTCAGTTGCAGCCCTGATCGTCGGGATGTCGAAGACCGCGTTTCCCGGGGCCGGGCTGGTGGCGACGCCCATCGTGGCGACCATCGTCACCGGCCGAGCTATCCCGGGGACCACCCTGCCGATCCTGCTTGCTGCAGATCTCTTCGCGGTGACCTGGTACAGCCGCCACGCGCGGTGGGACCTCCTGCGACCGATGATCATCTCGGTCAGTGTCGGCTTCATCGCGGGGGTGACGTTCTTCGCCGTCGTCGGCACGTCGACGCGACCAATCGAAATCGTCATCGGCCTCAGCGTTCTGTTGATGGCAGTCATTCAGACGTGGCGGATGGTCCGCCGTCACCAACCGGTTCTGCCGACGCCCGCCGCTGCGGCCGTCTACGGGAGCTCGGGGGGCTTCACGACGTTCGTCGCCAATGCCGCCGGACCGATCCTGAACACCTATCTGGTGCGTCTCGGACTCGGCAAGGACGAGTTGGTCGGAACGTCGGCGTGGCTCTATTTCGCGCTCAACGTCGCCAAGGTTCCCGTGTACCTGGCGTTGGGGGCCTGGTCGAGCGGCGGGCCGTTCTTCACAGGCACCAGCCTGGCCTTCGACGCTGTCCTGATACCAGCGCTTCTCGTCGGAGTGTTCAGCGGCCGAGAGTTGCTGCACAAGCTGCCCGAGAGGGCTTTCGTGATCGGCGTCCTCGCGCTCTCTGCGGCCGGAGCGGTGAAGATGCTGCTGCCCTAGGGCACGGGGTGCGTGCCGCCGTCGAAGAACGCCGAGGCACGCTCACCGATCAACACCGCTGTCGCGGCAGGGCCGCGCGACGGGGCGGTCGGCAGCACCGACGTATCGACAACTCTTAGCCCCTCGACGCCGCGCACCCGACAGTATTGATCGACCACGGCCATCGGGTCCGTGTCAGCACCCATGGGCGCGCTGGCGCACAGGTGGACGGCAGTCGTGATGTTGTCGGTGATCCAGCCATCGAGATCTGCCGTTCGGCGCGGCGACGAGTGACTGACGCCGAGCTCGCGCATCGCCGCCGAGTCGATGATCGACATGCAGATCTCGACCGCACTTCGCAATCGCATTCGATCGACCGGTACCTCCAACGAGTGGTAGTTGATGGCCGGCAGATGACGAGGATCGCCGGACGTGAGCGAGATCCGCGCTGCGCTCTCTGCACGCTGAAGCACCACCCCCATGACCAGTTCGGATGCGGACGCGCCTGAACCAGGCACCAGTTCGGCCATCGATCTCAGATATGGCATCACCGATATGGGCACTCCGTCGACGATCGTGTCGAGACCGATCTCCGCGATTGCCTCAGATCCGACGCGCTGTCCCGGTTGCTGCTCGAAACCCACGAACACCTGGGGATGGTCGCGACAGTTCGTGCCGACGCCCGGCAGGTCGACGATCACGTCGACACCGTGACTGCGTCAACTCGGCGGCTGGGCCGATGCCCGACGTCAGGAGAAGGTGCGGCGACATCACCGCTCCGGCGCACAGCACGATCTCGTCGCCCGTTCTGGTCTCGAGCGAACCCCGTCGATCGATCTCGACGCCGACAGCACGATTGCCGTGCATCAGCAGGCGGCGTGCCGTGGCGTTGCTCTCGATCGTCAGGTTGGGACGGTGCCGGTTCGGGACGATGTACGCCGTGGCCGCGTTGACGCGCACGCGAGCGAGCACGTTGCGAGGCAGGGACCCGCACCCCGGTCGACCCGGCGCGTTCTTGTCGACTTCGTCGGGGAAGCCGAGCGCCGAGCACGCCGCCGCGAATGCGTGGCTCAGCGGATGAAGAGCGGTCGCGGCGACCCGCGAAACCGGCATCGGACCACCCATGCCGTGGAACTCGCTCTCGGGGAAGTCGCGATCGTCCTCGAGCCGTCGGAGGAATGGCAGCACGTTGGCGAACGACCATTCGTCGTTGCCGAGCGTTGCCCACTGGTCGAAGTCATCGGCGGTGGCTCGAACGAACACCCCTCCGTTGACCGTGCTCGACCCACCCATCACCTTGCCGCGCGGAACTGACACCTCTTTCGATCCTGTCAGGGTGGCTCTGAGGGACCAGTTGGCGGGGTGGTCCTCGGCTGCACCGACCATGACCGAGGCATCGAGCAGCTCCCCGACGGATGCGCTCGGACCGGTGAGATCGCTGCCTGCCTCCAGCAGCAACACCGAGCGACCGGGGTTCTCGCTGAGCCGCGCCGCCAACGCACAACCCGCCGAGCCGGCGCCGACGATGACGACGTCGAAGTGGTTCACGCCGAACCGATGCTACGCATCACCAAAGTCAGACCCGGTTCATCCGACGGGACGCACGCGTGACTAGACCCTCGCGAGGTGCATGGCCGGGTGCCCGAAGAACTGGAACGCCATCAGGGTTGCCGAATTCGGGTTGTCACCGGTTCCGAAGGCCGCCCGCTCGGAGCGGATGATCTCGGCGAGCGGCTCACCGGCGAACGCCCGCTTGTAGAACCGTTCCGCCAGCGCGCTGGCGACCCCATCGTCGATCGACCACAGCGGCGCCACCACGGCCGAGGCACCCGCGTACAGGAATGACTCGGCCAAGCCGGCATAGTCGCCGAGTGTGTCCTGGCCGGTACCGACCTGGCACGCGTTGAGGAAGACCAACGGACCCTCGACCAGCGACCCACCCTTCACCACGAGCGCATCGATCACCTCGCCGTCGATCAGCACCAAGCCCTGCTTGGCGCTGCCCGGGTCGTACTTGCCGTGCAGTGAGAAATGCAGCACGTCGCCGGCAGGGTTGCCGAGCAGGCAATCGACAACACTTTGCGTCACGGCGTCGACTGAAACGGCTTGGTACAGCGCGACCAAGGCGGCTGCCTCGGCCTCGGCGTGCTCGAGCCGGCTCCAGCCCGGCTGCTCGTATCGACCGCTGATCACCACCATTCCCTCGACGTGTACGAGTCGCGGAGGCGGCGCAGGGGGACGGTCGGCCGCCAACACCCAACGTCCCACAGTGACCTGCGCACCCAGAAAGCCGGTCGTCGTCGGGTCGATCGGTACGGGCATCGTGGCCAACTCCCACGGCACGTACGCCTCGGACGAGAGCAGCAGCACCGTGGGACGCTGCGGAGCGACTGCCTCGGTCACCTTCGACAACGCCGTCCACATCTCCGCGGGCACCTTCGAGGCAATCGTCAGACCGATGCCCGTGAGCCCGAGCTTCAACGCTGCGGTGCCTTCGTGCTCGGCGATGTTGGCGATGACCGTCCGCGCAAACGCCCCGGCGTCGGCGCCGATCGACGATTGGCCTTCCAGATCGTCGACCGCGGCGAGCTGCGATTCGAACGACCACATGAGCCGACCGGGTTCGTTGCCACGCAGGATCCGCACCGTGAGATCGGGCCGCTCCTCGGCGACCGGAACGCCCAGCGACCCGACGGCGGAGGGCGACGGCAACCGATGATCGGCCTCGAGCTCGTCGACACTACCGACGATCCGCACGCTGCGCGTGCCGAGCCCCATCGTCTGGCTGTCGACGGAGAACAGCACGTTGATCGCGTGCGGCGAATCTGGATCCGGATCCAGCGGCGCGATGAGCTTGAACACGACGTACGGATACGGCTCCTGCACCGAGACCAGCATGGTCTTTCGCCATGTCTCGCCCTCGGCCAGTTCGAAGCCATCGGCCACCACGTGGGCGACCAACTCGTAGTCCCCAACGCTCGACGGCGGGCGAACGAGCGCCGGACCGACAACGCCGATGACCGGCGTCGGCGAGAGCCCGACGATGAGGTCGAAGGGTGTTGAGGCAACCACAGCGTCGTCGCATTCGATCCGCGCGAACGAGCGGCGCGGCGGATCGGGCGAAGCCCCATCGTCGTCCGTCCCCCCGACCGGTGGCGGGAGCGCGTGCGATGGTGCCGGAGCGGGTGCCGGTGGCGGCGCCGATGCAGTCGTGGATGGTGCCGGAGCGGGTGGCGGCGACGCCGATCCACTCGGTGAGGGCGGCGCGGAGGTGCCGGTGCCGGTGCCGGAGCGGGTGAGGGCGGCGCCGAAGGCGACGGCGCGGCGCTGATGGTGCCGGTGCGGGTGACGGCGGGGGTGAAGGCGGAGCGGATCCAGCCGGCGGGGGTGACGGCGGACCGGATCCAGCAGGCGGCGGCGATGCGTCGAGCGGTGGGCTCGCTGTCGGCGCCGCTCCCCCTGCAGTGCCCGCCGCGGCGGTGGACCCAGCGCCCGCGGCTGCACCACCGCCCAGGAAGACAGCCAGGGCTACCGGTGTGAACGCCACGATGCTGAACTGCTGGGCCAGCACGCACAATCCGATGCCGGTGAGCAACCCGGCCCCGACACCCCACCACAGCGACGGTCGATTGCGACGCGCCCGCAGTACGGCAACCACGACGAGCGCAAGCCCCAGCACGACCACCAACGCAGCACCGATCCCGATGATCGTTGTCAGCGGCGACCTGCCGTACACCCGAACCCAGAACGCCTCACTGCACGATCCGCTCTTCACCTCGATGTGGTACCAGCCGACTCCGATGTCGCTGATGTCGTTGATGTGCAACACCTCGGTGAACCGCTGATCGAGCTGATGCCGAAGTGTCTTGACCTCGACGGATGGGCCGATCGGCAAGTCCACCGAGATGTGGGTGACCGATGACGGCTCCTCCGACAGCGCATCGATCTGCACGACGTCGTCGACATTCAGTCGCAGCGCATCGTCTGGATCCGCGTACTCATGGACATCGCGCACCGTTGATCGCCAACAGGCATTGCCCAGCCCGATGGTGCGCCATCGATTCCGGGATCGTCGCCGCAGGCGGGCCGACGAGGCTCGACCATCCGACGAGCAGTGCCAGCAGGATCACGGCACGGCCTCGTCGGCAGCAACGAGGAAGAGGGAATGAACGGGCGAGCGGTCACTGTCGGGTTCGGTCGCCGACACGGTCAACCGATAGTCGCCCGGCATCAAGGGCGGCCACGTCGCTCGGTACGCGCCATCACCGTCGGCCTCGCAACGCGATTCGAGCACTGCACGACCGTTGGCGACGTCGACCACAACCGCATTGACGGGACGGGTCGGATCATCACTCGTCACGGTGGCCTTGATCGGCTCGTCCGCGGCGAACACTTCGTCGATCTCCAAGCCGAAACCGCTGACGCCTGCCCGGAAGGTGGATGTCGGCTTGGCCGACAGGACGCCGATCAACTGCGTCAGCGGTCCGATGCTGTTCTGCAGCGAGCCGTGCTGATCCGGCGCATAGATCTCTCTCCCCTGATCCGCGAGTTCGAGGGGAGTCGCCGACACTCGGGGCACCGTTCCGTCGCCGGCGCTGTCGACGCCCGCGTGCGACGCCAACATCTTCACCGAACCGTTCTGGAACCGCGCTGACTGGCTCGTCGGCTGCAGGATTCCCACGATCGGATGGATGGCGTAGGCGTTGGGCTGCCGGGCCTCGATCGCCGTATCGATGTCGAGGTGGAACTGCAACGCCGCTTTGGCGCGAACGGGATCCACTCCGGGCAGGTCCTTCGTCTCGGCAATTCGTGTGAGATCACCGGCGCCACTGTCGACGACGGGATAGCGGGGCAGCAGCTGGTACACCGATGTCAGCGAGCGCAGCAGCCGCGTCAGGTCGACGCCGAGCGGACCGATCTTCTTCTTGAAGCCATTGCACAAGAAGTCGAGTGCGTTGAGCGAACCGCGGTAGGGGGTGCCGAACGTGACGAGCATGCGCGTGTCTCGCCACCCTTCCAGCACCTCCAGGTAGTGCCGCGCAACGAGGCCACCCATCGAATGGCCGACAAGTACCAGCTTGGCATCGTTGTTGCCGGATCGCTGCCGCCATGCCCGCAACCAGTCGGGCGCACGTTCGGCCAGGTGCCGTGCCGCGACTCGGTTGTCGCGGCGCCAGTCGTAGGGGAAGTCGAACCAGTTCTGACCTTCGACGACGTCGAACGTCGCGAATATCGAGGAGCGAATGTGCGTGTAGCCGTCGATCGACCAGAGCCCGGGGATGAGGTGCAGGTCGGGTTGCAGGCGCGGCGCAGTCACTCCGTCGCCGAGATCGTCGACCGACGGATCGTCGTCGTGCAGTTCGAGATCGTTGACACTGCCGCCGAGCGAGATGAGCGCCGCGCCATGCGGCACCCGGCGACATGGCCCACACGTCGCGGCCATCGCGCTCGAGCACGCTGCCGAGAATGCCGGGCAGCAGCACGACGACGTCGGGCATGGGTAGTTTCGACGGCATGCCGCCTCCTCTCGAACGGTTTCAGCTTGTCACTGAATGGGCCTGCGCCGCACGTATTCGAGAGTCTCTATCGGGTGGCGCGAATACGCCTGCTGTCGATTCGCTCAGGACTCGACGGCGACGTCGCACTCGATGAACGCCAGTCCGATCGCCAGTTCAACCTCGTCGCTGGACTGGTCGGAGACCGCCAGATTCAGGTCAGCGCCCGTCACCTTGTCGACGAGGTTCGAGACGAGGCAACTCCGTTGCTCGTCGGTCAGTGAGGCACCCGTGCCGAGCTCGTAGAAGTCGAGGAACTGGTTGATGGCATCCTCACCTTCTCCGAAGTCGAAGATGGTGTCGCCAGGTGCGACCGTGATGTCAGGGATGATCGTGCCGTCAACCGCGATCGTGTCGTCAACCACAGTGGTCTCCTCGGTGTCGTCGGACGTGTCGATGCCGCACTTGTCGCTGAGGTAGGCGTCGAGTTCGTCGCCGGTCTCGGAGATCGAGTCGTCGTCCATCAGCGCCTTGCCTTCGTCGCTCGCGGCGAACTTCACGAAGTCGAAGTCGTTCTCCTTCAGCAATCCTTCGAGCTTCTCCTCGTTGGCCAACAACTCGTTGACCGTGTCGACGATGTCCTTCGGCGCCTTGGCTGCCATGGCGGTGAGCGAATCGATGGCCGCCGTCAGCTGAAGCTTCACCGCGGTCGGATCGGTGAAGTCGACGTCGTCCAGGGCGTCGTTGTCGTCCTTTGCGGTCTGGGCGAGCGTGCAGAACTGGCTTCCCTCCTCGGCGGTCGCCGCCTGACCGTCGCTGCTCCCGCACGCAGCGATCCCAAGCGCGACCAACGAGAGCAGTGCCAGGTTCTTTCTCATCTCGTGCCTTCCTATTCGCCGCGAACGCGCTTGACGATGTCGCTGGCGATGTTCGGCGGCACCTCCATGTACTGCGCAAATTGCATGGTGTACGTCGCCCGACCCTGGGTTCGGGACCGCAGGTCGGTGGAGTATCCGAACATCTCGGACAGCGGCACCTGGGCCTTGATGACCTGGGTGTTGCCGCGGGCCTCCATGCCCTCGATACGCCCTCGGCGGCTCGACAGGTCGCCCATCACGTCGCCCATGTAGTCCTCGGGCGTGACGACCTCGATGCCCATGATCGGCTCGAGCAGAACCGGCCTGGCCATCTCGGCGGCCTTCTTGAACGCCATCTGACCGGCGATCTTGAACGCCATTTCCGAGGAGTCGACGTCGTGGTACTGACCGTCGACCAGCGTGGCTTTGACGTCGACCGTCGGGTAGCCGGCGAGCACGCCTGAGTCGAGCGCCTGCTGCATGCCCTGGTTGGTGGGGTTGATGTACTCGCGCGGGATCTTGCCGCCGCTGATCTTGTCGACGAACTCGTAGCCCTTGCCCGGGTTCGGCTCGAGGGTGATCTTGACGACCGCGAACTGACCCGAACCACCCGACTGCTTGATGTGGCGGTACTCGACCGACTCGACGACCTTGGTGATCGTTTCGCGGTACGCCACCTGCGGCTTGCCGACGGTGGCGACGACGCCGAACTCGCGCTGCATGCGGTCGACGAGGATCTCGAGGTGCAGCTCGCCCATGCCCGAGATCACGGTTTGGCCGGTCTCTTCGTCGGTGCGGACGCGGAAGGTGGGGTCCTCGTCGCTGAGCGACTTGAGGGCCTTGCCCAGCTTGTCCTGGTCGTCCTTGGTCTTCGGCTCGATGGCGACGTGGATGACGGGCTCGGGGAAGATCATCCGCTCGAGGATGATCGGCTGGCTGCGATCGCACAGCGTGTCGCCCGTGGTGGTGTCCTTGAAGCCGAGGCCGGCAACGATGTCGCCGGCCATGGCCACGTCGAGGTCTTCGCGCTGGTTGGCGTGCATCAACAGGATGCGTCCGAGACGCTCGCGGCGCTCCTTGGTGGAGTTGTAGACCTCGTCACCCTTGTTGATCTGACCGCTGTACACGCGGAAGTAGGTCAGCTTGCCGAACGGGTCGGCAACGATCTTGAAGGCCAACGCTGCGAATGGCTCGTCGACCGACGGCTTGCGGTAGAGGATCTCTTCCTCGTGGTTCGGCTTGGTGCCCTGCGTCGGCGGGATGTCGAGCGGGCTGGGCAGGAAGTCGATGACGGCGTCGAGCATCGGCTGGACGCCCTTGTTCTTGAACGCCGAGCCACACAGGATCGGCACGAAGTCGAACGCCAGCGTTCCGGCGCGCAGCGCGACCTTGATCTCTTCCTCGGTGACGTCCTCGCCGGCGAGGTACTTCTCCATGAGGTGGTCGTCACTGGTGGCGATGGTCTCGAGCAGTTGCTCGCGGTACTCCGCTGCCTGCTCCGCCATGTCGGCGGGAATCTCGACTTCGTCCCACTTGGCGCCGAGCTCTTCGTCGTGCCAGATCAGGGCCTTCATCTTGACGAGATCGACCAGGCCGATGAACGGCTTGTTGGACTCCGGTCCGCCGGCGCCGATGGGCAGGTGGATGACCGCGGGGGTTGCCTGCAGGCGATCCTTGACCATGTCGACGGTGCGGTAGAAGTCGGCGCCGATGCGATCCATCTTGTTGACGAAGCACATGCGCGGCACTTTGTACTTGTTGGCCTGGCGCCAGACGGTCTCGGTCTGCGGCTCGACACCTGCAACCGAGTCGAACACGGTGACCGCACCGTCGAGCACGCGCAACGACCGCTCGACCTCGATGGTGAAGTCGACGTGGCCAGGGGTGTCGATGATGTTGATGCGGTGGTTGTTCCAGATGCCCGTGGTCGCAGCCGACGTGATGGTGATGCCACGCTCCTGCTCCTGCGCCATGTGGTCCATGGTCGCCGCGCCGTCGTGGACCTCGCCGATCTTGTAGCTCTTGCCGGTGTAGTAGAGGATGCGCTCGGTCGTCGTGGTCTTGCCCGCGTCGATGTGGGCCATGATGCCGATGTTGCGGGTGCGCTCGAGTGGAAATTCGCGCTTAGCCATCTCTCTACTTCTCTCTTCTGATCTTCTCTCAGCTTGCGTCTGAGCGTCGCGGGTGCACGCAGGGCCAAATTGGCCATAGGCACGGTGTTCAATGATATCGGCGCTGTGCTGGTGTTCGGCGGACCCCGAGCACGGTTACGGTGACCGGAATGCGCCCCGAGGAGTACCGCAGCCACGACGCACTGGGTCTGGCGGAGTTGGTGCGCTCGCGCCAAGTGACGCCCGACGAACTGCTCGACGCTGCTCTGCAGCAGACCGCAGCGACCGATCAGCAGATCGCTGCGGTTGTGCACATGCAGGTCGATCGCGCCCGCCGATCCATCGCGGCCGGGCTGCCTGCGGGCCCGTTCACCGGCGTTCCGTTCCTGATCAAGGACCTCGGGTGCGACGCGGTCGACTTCCCGACCTCGATGGGCTCCAGGCTGTACCGCGACTACCACTACCAGGTCGATTCCGAACTGTTCGTCCGGTTGGAGCGTGCCGGACTGGTCACCTTCGCGAGGACCACCAGTCCCGAGTTCGGCATCGGACCGACCGCCGAAGGAGGTGCGTACGGACGGCCGACCCGCAACCCCTGGAACCTCGATCACGTCGCCGGCGGCTCGTCGGCGGGGGCGGCAGCCGCCGTCGCAGCTGGAATCGTGCCCATTGCACATGGCAGCGATGGCGGCGGATCAGTGCGGATCCCGGCCTCGTCGTGTGGGCTGTTCGGGCTCAAGCCGACACGTGCCCGCCTGCCCGACGGGCCATCGGCCGGCGAAGGGTGGGCCGGCATGGCCATTGACGGCTTCCTGACCCGCAGCGTGCGCGACGCCGCTGCGTTGATCGACGCGACGCAGGGTCCGGACCTCGGCACGCCGTACTACGCGCCTCCGCTCGAGGGAACGCTGCTCGACGCACTGGCCTCTGCTCCACGAAGGCTGCGGATCGCCTACTCGACGCTGTCGTTCACCGGTGATCCGGTGCATCCCGACTGCCGAGCAGCCGTCGAACACACCGCTGCGCTGTGCGCCGACCTCGGCCACGACCTGGTGGAAGCCGACCAGCGTGTCGAGATCCACCGCTTCATGCGAGCCTGGACCAACATCGTCGCCTGCGGAACCGAACTGACGGTGCGATCGCGACAGGAAGAGCTCGGTCGAGCGGCGCTGCCCGACGAGCTCGACGGCGTCACCCGGGGAGCGGTCGCCTTGGGCCGGACCATCTCGGGTGCCGACTATCTCGACGCCGTCGGCACCGTGCACGACATCGGGCGATCAATGGCCCGATTCCTTGCCGACGAGCGTGGGTTCGACATGCTGCTGACCGCGACCCTGGCCGAACCGCCGGCGCGGATCGGGAGGTTCCAGCCGGACAACGAGGATTTCGTCGACTATCGCATGGGCCCTCGCGGTGTGCTGGCCTACTCGCCGTTCACCGCGCTGGCCAATGGCACCGGCCAGCCGGCGATGTCGGTTCCGTTGTTCTGGAACAGCGACGGCCTGCCGATCGGCACGCATTTCATGGCCAGATCCGGCGACGAAGCCCTGCTGCTGCAACTCGCCGCCCAACTCGAACAAGCCGACCCCTGGTTCGACAAGGCTCGCGCCCTCGACCACCGCTGCGTTTGACACCGGAGGCCCCGTATCGGTGCCGGAAATGTCAAACGCAACAGCGCGCGGCGGGTCGGCTGCGAGCTAGCCGGCGGTGACGGTGGCTGCTTTGGCGAGGGCGATGCGGCGAAGGGGCGGCAGGGTTGGCGGCGGTTGCTTGCGTGGCGGCAGTTCGCGCAGAAGGGTGGCGGATGCCTGGGTGATCGTCAGTACGGCACGCTCGAATGCGGCGTCGGTGGCGGGCGAAGTCTTCTGCACCCCGCTGATCTTGCGCACGTACTGACGGGCGGCTGCTTCGATCTCTTGGGGCGTTGCCAACGGCTCGAGCCCGCGGAGGGTGGTGATGTTGCGGCACATGTTCACGATCGTACCGGCGCGAATTGTCCGGTTCAGGACTCAGGTGAGGCCCCCGACGCGCCGATATGCACATATGACAGCGACGCCGGCACTCTCACCATGGCCGGCTCCGACGCTCGCAGACGCCGCCCCGGTGCAACCAGCGGCCCCGCACACCATCGAACCTCCGCATCGCCGGCCCGTCGCAAGTCTGCTCGACACCGCGCGCGGCTGAGCAGCCGAAGTGAGCGTGCCGAGCACGCCACGCTGAAGGAGGAGCAGCGGATTCGCGACGACCTCACAGACCTGCCTGCGGGATGGTATGTGCTGCCGTCGTTCGCTGTTCCGGGACTCGAAGACAATGAGCCGTCAGCGGATCAGAGGCTTGAACACGTCGTGGTCGGACCGGGTGGAGTCTTCCTCATCCGACTCGAGCATCGGTCCGGCGCCAAGGTCTGGGTCAGCGAGCACACCGTGACCATCGACGGACGAGAAACCGATCGCCTCCGCCAAGCCCGCTTCGAGGCACGCCGCACGAGCGCGCAGTTCACCGACACCTGCGGCTTCAACGTCACCGTGCAAGCGGTCCTGGTGCTGATCGGCGCCGCCACCGTGCAGACGCTCAGCCGGCCGGCCGAGGTGCACGTGCGCACTCAGCACGATCTCCGCGATTGGCTCTGCAAGCAGCCCTCACGGCTCGATTCCGACATGGTGCGGGCAGTGCACGACCACATGCAGCCGACCGTGCCGTCGACGATTGGGCCGTCGCTGATTGGCTGAGGCAACGGCGGTTCAGACCGAGGAGCGAGGTTCCAGCACGACGACAGGAATCTGCCGCGAAGTCTTGCGCTGATAACCGGCGTAGTTGTCGTGGTCGGCGGTCAGTGCCTCCCACAGGCGTGTGCGCTCGTCGCCCTCGGCCACACGCGCCCGCATCTTCTTGTTCGAGCCATTCATCACGACGTCCACGTCGCGATTGGCCACGATGTTGGAGAACCACTTGGGATCACGATCATCGCCTCCGTACGAGGCGACCAGGATGACGTTGTCACCTTCGAGCAACGGAGAACTCAACATCGTCGAGCGCGGCTCACCCGACTTGCGGCCGATGGTGGTGAGCTTCAGTACCGGCATGCCCAGCGCTTTGTCGGCGAGCTTGCCCTTCGAGAGGTCGAACACCAGCCGATGGAAACGCGTGACAACCTTGAATATGGCATCTTTCGGAACCATGACGTGCCTCCTACTTGCCCCGCAGGAAGCGTATCGCTGGTCGTGATGATGAATTTTGTGGACCGCGGTCAACTCACCAGCGGTAGTCCGCGAATGCCTTGTTGCTCTCGGCCATCTTCTGCA
>CAVVBH010000040.1:0-83543 GCA_963746365.1 Ilumatobacteraceae bacterium
CGGTCGAGGAGCCGCCGGATGGCGCCGATGGGTGCCGTCGTGAACGCCGCGGGCGCCTGGGCGACCGTGGCATGCGCGAGGATGCGCGCAAGCGGAGGACGCCGAGCTTCCGGGCCGTTCCTGCGGCCATCACCAGGAGCGCGGCGGCGCCGTCCGAAATGCTGGAGGAATTGGCCGCGGTTACCGTGCCCCCGTCCTTGCGGAAGGCGGGCTTGAGCCGGGCGATGCGGGTGAGATCACAGCGCCCCGGCCCTTCGTCCTCGGAGACGAGCTTGCCCTTGACCTCGACGGGGACAATCTCCGCGTGGAACGCCCCGCCCGCGATGGCGCTAAGGCTGCGCTGCACGGACTCGGCGGCGTAGGCGTCCTGCTCCTCGCGTGTGAAACGGAATCGGTCGGCGCACTGCTCGGCGAAAAAACCCATCAGCTCACCGCTCTCCGGGTCTTCCAGCCCGTCGTAGAGCATGTGGTCGAGGAGGCGCGCATGCCCCATGCGTTGGGCACGCGGGACCAGATAAGGGGCCCGGCTCATGGACTCCATCCCGCCCGCGACCACGATCTCGGCGGCGCCGGCGCGGATCTGATCGAAACCCAGCATGAGCGCCTTCATGCCCGAGCCGCACATCTTGTTCACCGTGGTGCAGGGCACGCCGATCGGGATCCCGGCCTTCAAGGCGGCCTGGCGGGCCGGTGCCTGGCCGAGCCCGGCGGGCAGGACACAGCCCATCAGCACCTCGTCGATGCGGGCCGGATCGACGCCGCTGTCCTCCAAGACCGCGCGAATGGCGACGGCGCCGAGCTCGGTGGCCGGAACGGCCGAAAAGGCACCCAGAAAAGCGCCGATGGGCGTCCGTCTCGCGGCGCAGATCACGATCTCGTCCGGCATCTCATCCTGTACCTCATAACGGCCGGGCATCCTGCCCGTTCGGTTCACGGCCCTCGTTCTCAAAGACCTCGTTCAACCAGCTCGCGCCCGATAAGCCAGCGCCGGATCTCGTTCGTGCCACCGCCGATGTCGTAGACCTTGGCGTCGCGCAGGAGGCGTCCGGCGGGCGAGTCGTTCATGTACCCCCTGGCGCCCAGGCACTGGATGGCCTCGAGTGCCACGCGCACCGCCGACTCGGAGGCGAACAAGAGGCAGGCGGCGGCCTCCTTGCGGCTAGGTTCGCCCCGATCGAAGCGCGCGGCCACGCGATAGGTCAATGCGCGGGCGGCTTCGAGCGCGGTGTACATGTCCGCGAGCTTGCCCTGCATCAGCTCGAAGCTCCCGATGGCCTGGCCGAACTGCCGCCGCTCGCGCACATAGGGCAGCACGAGATCGAGCGCCGCCTGCATGATCCCGAGCGGGCCACCCGAGAGCACCAGCCGCTCGCTGTCCAGCCCGCGCATCAAGACCCGCGTGCCCTCGTCGACCGTGCCGAGCACGTGCGCTTCGGGTAGCTCGCAGTCCTCGAAGACGAGCTCGCAGGTGTTCGAGCCCCGCATGCCGAGCTTGTCGGTCTTTTGACCCTTGCGGAAACCCGGCGTGCCGTCCTCGATCAGGAAGGCCGTGATGGAGCGGGAGCCGGCCTCGAGAGGCGCGGTGCGCATATAGACGATGAGGAGGCGCGCCTCGGGGCCGTTCGTGATCCATTGCTTGGTGCCGTTCGCGACGAAGCCCCGGCCGCGCCGCTCGGCCCGGCAGCCCATCGCCCCGATGACGTCCGATCCCGCACCGGCCTCGGACATGGCGAGCGCACCCACCCACTCACCCCGGCACAGGAGCGGTAGGTAACGGCCCTTCTGGGCCTCGGAGCCGTTCTCGTAGAGGGTGTTGACGCACAGGTTGGAGTGGGCGGCGTAGGACAGGCCGACCGATCCCGAGGCGCGTGAGACCTCCTCCATGGCGATCACGTGCGCCAGGTATCCGAGCCCGCGTCCCCCGTACTCGGGAGCGACGGTGAGCCCGAGCAAGCCGGCTTCCCCGAGCTTGGCCCAGAGCTGATCCGGGAACGCGTTGTCTCGGTCGATGGCCTCGGCGTGCGGCGCGACCTCGGCCTCGGCGAAGGCCCGTACGGCTTGTCGAAACCCCTCCAGGTCCACGGTCACGCTAGTCTACCCCCATAAGAGTATGGATAATGACGCGGCCGTTCGCTTCCCGGCAGCGGTCCCGGGGATCGCGGCCCGGACGAACCCAGCCGGACATCCCCCGCTGGACATATACCAATGGGACATCCAACTGGGCCGAGCGTGCGTAATGATCCTGGGACGGGCGGTCCCGACATCTCTAGCCAAGAAGGAGAATAGCCATGCATCCGAAGAGTTTCAGACAGCTTCTCTCGATCCCCTTGCTGTCGGCCGTATTGGTGGCCGCGGGCTGCGCCTCGACTGCCTCAAAACCCGAGACCAGCCTCTATCAACGGCTCGGGGGCACAGAGGCCATCACCGCCGTGGTCGATGACTTCGTCGCCAATGTGGCCGACGACTCGCGTATCAACGCCCGCTTTGCGAACACCGATATCCCGAGGCTCAAGCGACTCCTGGTCGAGCAGATCTGCGCCGGCACCGGCGGACCTTGCACCTACACCGGCCGGGACATGAAGACCACGCATGCGGGCATGGGGATCACCGACGCGGAGTTCGATGCCCTGGTCGAGGACCTGGTTCGGAGCCTGGACAAGCTCAAGGTACCGGCCGCGGAGAAGGAGGAGCTGCTCGGGATCCTCGGCCCCATGAAGGCCGACATCGTGGAGCCCGGGGCCTGAGCACCCCCCTGGCTGCACCCGGCCCGGAAGAGCGGCCAGGGACGGCCCGAATCCTCCTGTTCCTGCCCTTCGAAAACGGGAGGTTTGGGGCGGTCCCCCTTCGAACCCGGGCGAGTTATCTTCTAGTCCTAATTCCCCGGTCCGAGCAGGTCCTTGAGCGCGGCGAAGGGGCGATGGGTGGCCGCCGCCGTCTCCTCGTGTTTCAGGCTCACGCCGTCCCCGCGTACGAGATCGGCGTGGCGGGCATGCTCGTTGTCGTGGCAGTAACGGCACAGCAACTCCCAGTTGCTCCCGTCGGGCGGGTTGTTGTCGTGGTCGTGGTCGCGATGGTGGACGGTCAGCTCGTGGAGGTTGATGCGATCGAAGCCGCGCCCGCAGCGGCCGCATACCCAGGGGTAGAGCTTGAGCGCCTGCGCGCGATAGCCTTCCATGCGCTCGGCGTAGCCACGCCGTGCCTCTGCGACGATCTTATCGAGCCGGTTGGCATCGAGCGCGCCGCGCGCGGGTTTCGGGGGACGGGGGTATTTGTCGGCCATGTCGCTGCTCGCCTCTGCGGGGATGATCTGATGATGTAATGATAGACGAGGGGCCTCCCCGATGCCGCACCGCTCGGTTTGATGACGGCGCGTCGATAGGGGCACCCACGGGGGGTGCCCCTACTACGATGCCGCACGGCCCGGTTTGATGACGGCCCCATCGGTAGGGCACCCCCCCGTGGGTGCCCCCCTCACCGACGCCGCGCGGCCCGGTTTGATAAGGGCCGGTTGACAGGTGCCACGCGCGCGGTTTAGCGTGCCTGCCAGCGGAGGTATCTGCCATGCAACGCGAGATCGATCGCAGCGGGTTACTGGTGAAGGCCATCGGCCTCGGGGCCATGCCGCTCTCCATCGCCGGGCGCCCGGAGCCGGAACAGGCGTTCCGGGTCATCGAGGCCTTCGTCGATGCCGGCGGGGATTTCATCGACACCGCCAACGTCTATTGCCTCGACGATAGCGACATCGGCCATAACGAGCGCCTGATGCACGACGCCCTGACGCGCCTCGGGCGGCGCGACGAGGTGCTGGTCGCCACCAAGGGCGGGCTGCGCCGGCCGCGCGGGGAGTGGACCGTGGACGGGAGCCCCGAATGGCTGCGCACGTCGTGCGAAGCAGAGCCTCGCGGCCCTGGGCACGGACGTCATCACCCTCTACCAGCTCCATGCCGTGGACCCCGCGGTGGATTTCCGGGAAACGCTGGGGGCGCTCATCGCGCTCAAAGCGGAAGGGAAGATCCGGCACATCGGCCTCTCGAACGTGGACCCCGGGCAGCTCGAGACGGCGCTCGCGCACACCGCCATCGCCTCGGTCCAGAACCGCTGTAATCCGTTCTCGCAAGGGGATTTCAAGAACGGTCTCGTGGATCTCTGCAAGGCGCGTGGGGTGACCTACATCGCCTACAGCCCCGTGGGCGGCCACTTCGGCCACCAGCGCCTGAGCGCCGATCCCTTGTTGGCCCGCGCTGGCCGCGAAGTATGCCTGCTCGCCCCAGCGCATCGCGCTTTCCTGGCTGCTCCACAAAGGCGATCACATCCTCCCCATCCCGGGCGCCAGCAAACCGGCCAGCATCCTGGACAGCCTGAAGGCCATGGACCTCACGCTGGAGCCCTCGGACATCGAGGCCATCGACCGCCTGCCGCGCGGCTAGCGCCCGCTTCTTCGAAGGAGGGTGATGTCTGTCCGCGGGACCGTAGGACCGTAGATCCTATGCAGGAGCGCCTGGCGCGCGTTCGTGATTGATCACCTCACTCGTCGTCAATGGTTTGTGCCCCACAGAGGTTAACCCAGGCGGTCCTGCATGGCATCGACAATTAACGCCGCGCGGGCGTAGGCCGGGATGAGGCGAAGCCGAATCCGAGCGACACGACCGCCATACCTGCTGAGATTTGCCAAGCTCGGTCCAGCCTACCGGACTTGTTGTGGCGCAACACGAAGCGCCGGATCCAGTCCACGTACGCCTGCTCGGTCCTGATGCTGTAGTGCTTGCGCCGGATCCGGTCTCGGATCCTGGTCCAGCAGACGGGGTTGTCCGTCACCCATACCGACCTCCGAAGGTGTGCTTGCCTCTTGGCTTTAGGGGGTACTATAATTTGCCCAAGTGGTTGATCCTATTGGTCAGGGCTCTTGTATCCTGGCTTGGATACGCCCTTTGACGCAGAAGAAAAGCACCTTTTAGGGGGTCTACTTCTAGTTCGGCCACAAAGGGGACATTATGACTACAACGCATACGGACCCGTGGCAGGAGAAGGGATCCCGCGCCGCTACGCGTGCGCAACGTCCCAGACGCTTCATTGAACAACAAGTATCGCCACTCTTTTTTCGCCGCACCGATGGTGATCCTACGGTGCGTGAATGCAAAGACATCATTTCCGAAGAGCAATTTTGGGGCGAAGGCGGTAATGTTGTATTCGGTGCCGTGCGGCTCGATGAGTTCAGACTCCGACTGGTTTCCTCGCGCGCCTCGGCGTTACTGGTCACGATATGCGTGCAAGTCCAGGGTACGTGCTATTCGATGCCGCGGACCTAGGCCTCAAATGGAAAGACATTGCTTATGTATTGAGGAGCTGCAAGCCATTGTCCTGAACTGAACGCTATAGTGCGGTCTGCGGGTTTTGCTATGGAGGAGCTGATGAAATGTTCGCTGATGCAGCCAGGTCTTTCTCGCGGGTGCAACCTGACGGCACCTAACCATACACTCCACGCGACCTCCTTCGTCGGCGCGTTAGCTCACCCGTTAGCCGAACGGAAGGGGAAGATCGTGCAACATGACCGTTGAGATCATCACGTCAGCTTCCCAGGTCATTGGCCTCGCACTGGATGCTGTGCGAAACGACGGTCCACAGTGGTGGCGTGGCCAAGCCCATGCCTCATGGAGCCTGATTCCAACCATCGCTCGTCGTGCCGGAGGTTATCGGGCTGAAAAGAACATGCTGGCCCTGTTCAGGCTCGGCGCGCCGAGTCGGCACACGACTCTTCCTGCACACGACGACGTTCCTGGTTGGCTGTTCTTGGCACGTCATCACGGTCTCCCATCATCATTGCTGGATTGGACGGAGTCCCCGCTCGTGGCGCTGTTCTTCGCCGTCTATCCAACGGACTTCAAGAATCTTCCCGATAACGAGGATAGCGCCCTATGGCGCCTCAGCCCTTTCAAGCTCAACAAAAAGTTCCTGGACCTTGAGAAGATCTGTCTTCCGAAGAGCCCAGAGGTATTTCCGCTTTTCAAACGTGCCATGACCGGTGAGCCTCGAACTAAAGATGCGATTGCGGCCGTCGCAGCACCAGAACTTGATTTACGAATGCTCTTGCAACAGTCATGCTTTACCATTCACGATACCGTCTAGCCTCTAGAGCAGCTGACGGCTGGCGAGGGCATAGTGCAGAAGTACGTCATCCCTGCCACGAACAAGGTGATGGTCGGCGCAGAACTCGAGGCTCTTGGCATGCGTTGGTCATCGATATTCCCCGACTTGGGTAGCCTGGCGAACTATCTGGCCAACCTCAAGTGGAAGGACACTGTGTAGTGCATCCGGCTATAAGGCGCTGCACCTAACCCGGCCCGCGATGTCGGTTTCTGGGACTTCATAGCCCACACGCGGGCCGGGCAGGTGCGCTTTGGTCGTTCGGCGGCTAGGATCTCTTTGGAGGAGCATCATGTCCTCGCTCAGCGGCAAGGTGGCAATCGTGACGGGGTCTTCCCGAGGCATCGGCGCGCGAATAGCAACCCGGTTAGCACAGGCAGGCGCAGGAGTCGTTGTCAACTACGCAGGCCGACGAGATGCCGCGGAGCAAGTCGTTCAATCCATCGAAGCCGGCGGTGGACGGGCGCTGGCCGTTCAAGGAGACGTGAGCAAGCCGCAGGACGTTCGGGCCTTGTTCGATGCCACGGTCGAGCGATTCGGTCGCGTTCACATCCTGGTCAATAATGCCGGAATCATCCTTTACAAACGGCTCGATCAGACCACCGACGACGAGTTTGATCGGCTTTTCGCCGTCAACGTCAAGGGTGTCTTCAACGCACTGCGAGAAGCGTCGCGGCGTTTGGAAGACGGCGGGCGGATCATCAACTTTTCCTCATCGACAACCCGGCTCATGTTGCCGACCTACGCGAGCTATTGCGCGACCGCGGCATCGGCATCGTGGCGAACAACGCCTGACTCCGCCCGCCGCCGGAGAAATACATCGACCGTGTTAGGCTGACCGCCGCGGCAGGGTTTGCCGCATAATCAATGGATCGGAAGATCTGTCTTCCGATCGTCCGCAACCCGAATGTGAACTAGGAGACTTAGATGACGATCGCCTCCGATCTCTTGCACCTGCATTTCCAGACACTCGTCGAAGACAACGCGCAATGGCAGACGCTGATCGCCGATGACCTCTTGTGGGAGCCCCCCTACGCGCCCGCCATCGGCCATCCGGCGCGGCTATCGGGGCGGGAGGAGGTGATGCGCCACGTAACCTGGTTCCTAGGGGCGGTGGAAGATTTCCGCTTCTTCGACCTCAAAGTGTATGCCTTAGTGGATCCGGAAGCGGCAGTCGCCGAAGTCAAGGCGGAGGCGCTTATCAAGCCTACGGGGCATATCTATCTACAGGATTATGTGCTGTTCCTGCGTGCTGCAGGCGGCAAGATCGCGTTCCTTCGCGAATATTTCGATCCGGTGCGTGCGGCCAAAGCGCTGGACACGCCGATCCTTGGTCTCGGCCCAACAGCGCGGTGCCGGTAGCACGTCGTACTCAGGACGGGCGACTCAGGTCCTGCGGCATCGGCTCGCCGAGAAATGTTTCGCGCAACGAGTACCAGAGCCGCAACCGCTCCCAGCGGGGCTCTTTCAGCATCTTGAGCTCCTCCGACAAGAACGGGCTCGGGAGGAACACGGTCGTCATCTGCTCACCGAACCCGTTCCAGAGGCGCAGGCCCCAGCTCCGGCCCCCGCCGCATTTCCCGCCCCGGGTCTCGAAGAACGCGGCGCGCGCGACCCGGCGTTTTGCGGCAAGCTCCGGCGAAGGCGTGCCCTGGTGCGGCCCGATGCAGAGGTGGAAGTGCGAGTGGCCGAGGTCCACGGTCAGATAACCGTCGAAGAGCGAGACCTTGGGCGGATCTTTGAACCGGATCTCGAAGACCGCGCCTTGGATGCATGGACCCACGGTGATCTCGCCCCAATGCTCCTTGAACAGGAGATCGGCGAGCCTTTGCATCGCTGCCTCCGTGGGTTTGAAATCGGAGTACTCGGTTACCGTCCCGTCCGGATCGTCGACGATCTCGCGGCGGGGCGTTTGCGTTTCATTCACGATGACCTCGCTCGAACGCCTCGGGCGTTCAGGGCTCTATGCCCTTCTAGTGTAGTGTCTCACGCACAGCTTGACAATATGATTTGCAGGGGTTATGCTGTGAGACATGTGGACGAGCAGCGCGGCATTGGCGATAACGCCCGAGAGCAGGTTGGAACTGGAACGGATCGTCCGTTCCGGCAAGACAGAGCAGCGCATAGGGCTGCGGGCGCGGATTGTTCTCGGCGCGGCGGACGGTAAATCGAACAACGCGCTGGCCAAGGAACTCAAGACATCGCGTCCGACCGTGCTGGATTGGCGGGAGCGCTTTGCCGAAGGCGGCATCAAAGCGCTTTATGATGACCGTCCGCGCGGGCGGAGTTTCAAGCCCTTGGCTCGCACTAAGGAAGCTGAGGTGATTGCCAAGACGCAAAGCGCTCCGTCGCAGGCCACACAATGGAGTTGCCGCAGCATGGCCAAAATCTGCGGCATCAGCAAAGCATCCGTACAGCGCGTCTGGCATGCCAACGGCTTGAAGCCGCATTTACTCAAGACGTTCAAGCTGTCCAACGATCCGCAATTTATCGAGAAGCTTGAAGATGTGGTCGGCCTCTATATGAACCCGCCCGATCACGCGCTCGTGTTATGCATCGACGAAAAGAGCCAGATTCAGGCGCTTGATCGCAGGCAGCCCGGTCTCCCGATGAAGAAGGGACGCGCCGGAACCATGACGCATGATTACAAACGCAACGGCACAACCACGTTGTTTGCGGCGCTTGATGTGCTGAAAGGCGAGGTCATTGGACGCTGCATGCCCCAGCATCGCCATCAGGAGTTTCTGAAGTTTCTCAAAGCCATTGACCGCAACACCCCCAAACAACTGGACATTCACTGCATTGCCGACAACTACGCGACCCACAAGAAACAGGAAGTTAAAGACTGGCTCGCCAAACATCCGCGCTTCCACTTCCATTTCGTTCCAACCTCGTCATCGTGGTTGAACCTTGTGGAGCGCTGGTTCGGGAAGATTACCACAGAGCGTATCCGCCGCGGCACTTTCACAAGCGTGCTGCAACTCGAGCGCGCCATCTACGACTACATCGAGCACAACAATGCCGACCCGAAACCTTTCGTCTGGACAAAATCTGCGAACGACATCATCCTCAAGGTCAACCGTGGCAGAGCGGCCCTGAAAATGCCCCCGTTGGCGCCCCGAGACCAATTGTAAATATTCGCATGAGACACTACACTAGCGATGGGGCACCCACGGGGGGGTGCCCCTACCACGAACGCCTTGGGCGGCCAGCGTTGGGGCACCCGCGGGGGAGTGCAGCGCGGGCGATGGCGGCGTCGATGAACCCCTTCTTGCGCTGCATGCGCAGCCGGTGACGTTCTTCCGGCGGGAGGGGATCCATGGCGGGATCCACGATTCTCAGTTCCCGCCCAGCGCCCCCCTATCACGGGCCCCAGACAGGCGGGCGGCGAACGCAGCATGCACGTCTCCCCGTTCGCCCAGGGCGGGAAATCTGGGGCAGGCCATCGAGGGCGAAGTTGACCTTGGAACTCGTGCCCTGGAAACGGAACCGGCTTATGTTCTCCACCAGATCGGCGGGTAGCTCACGCTGATCGACCAGTTGGAGAAAGGTGCGGCGAGGATCGAGTGCGCTCACCACGATTGAGGCCTCGATCTCGGTGCCGTCCTCGAGAGCGACCCCAGTGGCACGACCGTTATCTGTCGTCACCGTGGTCACGGCGGAGTTGAGCAGATCTCGGCCCCGAACGACTGAGCCGCCCGAGCCAGGACCTGGGTAAAGCCGCCGTTGCCACCCTTGTGGAAGGCCCAGGAGCCGAAGACCCCGTCGTGTTCCCCGATCGAGTGATAGAGGAGGACGAGACCAGAACCTTGCGACCGGGGCCCGACCTTGGTCCCGATGATCGAGGACGAGGCCAGGTAGCCCTTGAGCAGATCGGACTCGAAGTAATCGTCGAGAAAGTCGGCGGCGCTGCCGGTCAGCAACCGGACTGCGTCGTGAAGGACCTTGGGTTCGAGGTCACGCATGTGGGCGGCGAGAGCCGACATCGCCACCAACTCCTCCGGATCCTTTGAGTAGAGGTTGGGGGGAATGTTGTCGAGCAGCGGCTTGAGCGCCTGACAGACCCGGTTGAGGTCGTGCTCGAACTGCTCGTAAGCGTCGGCATCCCGCTTCGAATGCCGGGCCACCTCCTTGACATTTTCGTCGTGGTCTTGCCCGAAGAGGAGGTACTCGCCGTCGAGGTTGGGAGCAAACGTCGACGACATCAGGAGGGGCATGAATCCATGCTTGGTCAATTCGAGCTCGTGGATGATGTCGGGGCGGAGCAGGCTCAGGGCATAGGAGAAAGTGGTGAACCAGAAACCTGGCATGAGCTCTTCGGTGATCGCCGCTCCCCCGACCAGGTGGCGACGTTCGATGATCAGGGTCTGCAAACCGGCCTTGGCCAAGTAGGCACCGTTGACCAAACCGTTGTGCCCTCCTCCGATGACTATGGCGTCGTACTTGCGTTGACTTGGTTGAGCCATCAAGAAGTCTCCTTCATGCTGTCTTCCGTGGGGGGTTGAAGAGCGGGAGCCGGCCGACGTGAGCTCCGACTCGCTCGTAGTGGTGGTTGATGGTGACCTCCAGGTCAACCTTGGTCCCGACGTGAGCGAAGTCGGGGCGGACCCGGGCGATGGCGATGTGTCGTTGCAGCATCGGTGAGTACATGAAGCTGGTGGCATAGCCGACCCGCTGGTAGCTCTCGTCGTAGAGCATGAACTCCTCAGTCACCGGCAGATGGTCCTTGGGCGGCACCAGGCCGGCCTCGTTGTACATCTGGTCGTAGGCCTGCCAATCGACGACCAGCCCGGAGAGCTTCCAGCGCGAGCCCCGATCCATTTCGGCCAGGATCGCCTTCTTCCCAATGAAGGGGCGGTCGGCGATGTCACGCAGCATCCAACCCATTCCTAACTCGAGCGGGGTTGAGCGGTGCTCGTCGTTCCAAGCGAACCGAGTCGAGTCGAAGTCGGCGTGGAGCAAGAGCAGTCCCGCTTCGATCCGAGCCATGAGGAGCGCAATCTGTCCGAAGGGAAGGATCCCGTGACCCTCACCCTCTTCCATAACCGCGTCCCAAATGGCAACGGCATCATCAGCCTCGGACCAGATTTCAAAACCAAGGTCGCCGGTGAACCCGGTCCGGGAGATGGTGACCTCGGCCCCGGCCAGCTTGGCGTTGGTGTGATGAAAGTAGGCCAGGTTCTCGACCTCAGGGGCAAGGGCGGAGAGCACCTGGCGCGGCGCGGGCCCTGGACGGAAAGGGCGGCGAGGTCGTCGGTGACCTCTTCGATCTCAACCCGGCCGTATCCGATCAGGTTGGAGAAGTAGGAGAGGTTGGCCTCGGCTGCGGTGAGGAGGAACTGGTCCGAAGCGAGTCGGAAGATCACACCGTCTTCGACCACGAACCCGCGATCGTCGCACCACATCGTGTAGTGAGCCTGGCCCGGGCGGCACTTGCCGATGTCTCGGATGAGAATGCCGGATAGGAATCTCTCGGCGTCAGGTCCGGTGATCCGGTACTTGTAAAGAGGGGAGGTGTCGAAAACCCCGACGGCGTTGCGGACCGCGAAGTACTCGAACTTCTCCGCCATCTGGTACTTCTCCGCCACCAGGTAGTTAGCCCAATGGCTCCATAGGCCAGTCAGGTTGGCCGCTTCCACCCTGGGGTGAAATGGTGTGGTCCGGAACATCGAACCCAACCCTAGTCTCTATTGGACAAGCGCGCAACAGACGACTCTCCTACTCAGGATCGGCGATTAGACGGCCCCCGCGAGCGGTGGCACCGATGACCAGGCCGGCCGAGACCAGGATCAAGTTCTTGATGATGTACTGCCCCTCGAGGGTGGGAACGAAGGGCGGCCGAACCCAGATCTGATCGGGGAAGAGAAAGAGCGGCGTCACTGTCCCGGCCATCTGCCCAAAGAGGAACAAAAGAGTTAGGCGGATGAAGCGATTGGTAAGCAGCCCGATACCTATGGCGACCTCGAGAAGAGCCAGAAGGAGCCTGGCGGTGTCGGGCGGGATTAGGCCAAAGGTGAGCCGATCCATAGTGGCGAGCGCCAATTGGTCTGCCGGGCTGAGGCCGGGAAGAACTTGAGTGCACCAAACCAAAGAAAGACCACGCCGAGGCTCCATCTCAAGAGACGCAGCCCGTTCTCGGCCATCCATGAGGTAACAACCCGATCGACCTGCTCGAATCGTGGCCCGGAGCTCACTTAGAGGCGGCTGCTCTCCGGCATCAGTGGCGGACGAACCTCGGCTCCTTGGTAGGCCTGACCCACCATGTTGAGGAACTGATAGATGGTGCTCTCCCACGGACTGAGCGGGCCCGGGCGATGGCCTCGATTGGCGGTGCCTCGTTGCACGTTCTCACATGCGGTCCAGTCTTCCCGGTTGGTGATGTCCCAGAAATCGATGGCGTAAGCGGGGTCGAAACCAGCTGCTTCGATCGACTCGGGGGCGAAGAGCCAGTCACATTCGATGAACGTCCCACCGGGCCCAAGCGGAACCATTCGGTGAGTCATGACATAGTCGGGATGGGGGCTGACCAAGAGATTGGGCCAAAGCCCGATATAGAGCACATCTCGATCCTGGCCCGGACCCAGGTTACGGAAATTCACCCCTCCAGATTCACCGGTGAGGGACATAGTCATAGCGTGATCCTTGAGGACCATCGTTCCCCCGCACCAGAGCCCGGTTGGGGCTATGTCATCACCGGAGTCGGGCGGTGTCACCTGACAGAGCTCGGGGTGGATCGACGTGCAGTGATAGCACTCGTGATAGTTCTCCACCACCAGCTTCCAGTTGGCGGCGATCTCATACGAATGCCGAGCCACAGTGACCAACCGCTCCGGCTCGTAAGGCGATAGGTACTGGGGAAGATTGCCAAAGGTCTGATCCAGATCGGGCGCCTCACCCGACATGTCGAGAAACAGCCAGCCGAGCCACTCCCCCACCCGGAGTGATTGCAGAGGCCACTGGGTTGGATCGAAATCGGTGGTTTGGGTCAGAGTGGGTGCGGTACGAAGCGTGCCGTCGAGGCGATAGGCCCAGGAGTGATAGGGGCAGCGAATCTGGCGGGCGTCGATTGCCTCCCCCACTTCGAGCAAAGGATGGCCCCGGTGGCGGCAGACATTGGAGAAGGCCTTGATCTCGCCATCGACAGACCTGGCAAGGAGGACGGTTTCGATGCCATGGTCGATTGCCCGAAGCTGACCGGGCCCAAGCAGTTCCGAAGTCCGTCCCAGACAGACCCAGGACCGGTTGAAGATCTCCTCCCGTTCCCAATCGAAGAGCTCCTGGGACCGATAGGCAGCCGCGGGAAGTGTGCGGCTTTCGCCGAAGGGCAGCATGACGTCAGCCACCGCCAGGGGGTCAAGGGGAGCCTGCTTCATACTCGAATCCTAGTTTATTGAACGGCCGTTCAGTTTATCTGATAGCCTTGACCTCGGCACCGGAGCAAGGAGAGATCCCCGTGGTGGCCACCGAACACCAAACCGTGGCGGCGCTGCTCGACCGGATAATCGATCGGGAACGAGATCGGTTCCGCCAGCGGATGACCGCCTCGGCGGCGAAGACTGAAGAGGCCCAGAAGGTTCTCGCTGGTGGTGTCACCTCGAGCTGGCAGATCTCTGATCCTCACCCAATATGGATCGAGCGTGGAACCGGGTCGCGGATCTTCGATGTCGACGGCAACGCGTACGTCGACTATCACGGTGGCTACGGCGCCATGCTCGCCGGCCATGCCCATCCAGCCATCACAAGGGCGATTACCGATCGTCTCGCCCTCGGAACCCATTTCGCCCAGCCGGTCGAGGATGCGGTGGTCGTGGCGACGGAGCTAGCCAGTCGATACGGACAGCCGCTGTGGCGTTTCGGCAACAGCGGCACCGAGGCAACGATGGACGCCGTCCACCTGATGCGGGCCCATACCGGGCGGGACGTCATCATCAAGTTCGAGGGCGCGTATCACGGTCATCACGATTCGGTCCAAGTTTCCACTTGGGTCGAGGAAGGGCTGGGCGACAGTCGCCATCCCCTCTCGGTAGCGGGATCGGTGGGAATCCCCGATGCCATCGTCGCCTTGACCCGGGTTGCCCCGTTCAACGATCTGGAAGCGGTGGAGATGATCCTCGCCGAGCAACCGGTGGCGGGGGTCATCGTCGAACCGGTGTTGATGAACTGCGGAATCGTCCCCCCCGAGCCAGGATTCTTGGAAGGGCTTCGGGCTCTCACCCAGGCCCACGGTGCCCTCTTGACCTTCGACGAAGTCAAGACCGGACTGACTCTCGGCCGAGGTGGGGCGACAGTCCGCTTTGGCGTCACGCCGGATCTGATCTGTTTGGCCAAGGCTCTCGGGGGTGGGACCCCGGTTTCAGCCCTGGGTGGCAGCGCCGAGGTGATGGGGCTGATCGTCGACGGCCGCTACGACCAGGTCGGCACTTTCAACGGAAACCCGCTGGGCATGGCAGCCGCCCGAGCGATAAGCCCGAACGTCCAATGCCACCGCAGCGCCGACCGACATCGTCTCGGGCAGCCGATCGGCGACGACGATCACCGGGCGGCAGGCCTCGACGACGGCTCTGGTAGCGCGAGCTTCGGCCGCCGCTCGTGGTCGAGCACGCTCCACGACACCATCGGGCCGGCGTCGGCGAGCATGAACAGGCAGAACCCGCCGGTCGGCCGGTACTTCAGCCGGCGCAGCGTCTCGATGTGGTGGCGCAGCACCGTCGCCTGGTACGCCTGCGTGGCGGCGCGCCACTCGTCGAAGCGTGGCGTACGCGGCCGGCGGCACGCGCCGGCTCGATCACGTCGCGCTGCAGCCCGTGGCGCTGCTGCCAGGCGCGTCCCAGTCGAGGTCGGGCCACCGCTTCGGCTCGCATGAAGTCGGCGCGCGTCGGGCACCGCCTGGGCGCCGAACTCGCTGACGAAGCGCACCATGCGCGGCATCGTCGCGGCGAAGCCGGCGAGGTCGCGCTCGTCGCCGTGGTCCCAGCCGAAGTACGAGGTGGCTGTCGGTGCCGTCGAGCTGCGGGAGGTGCGGCACGACGCCGCTGTGGGCGATGACCGGCGGCGTCTCGTCGGCCTTCTCGAACGCGCGCTTCACCCAGCGGTCGAGGATCGTCCTGTTCCACGTCGGCAGCTGCTGGCCGGCGATGTACCGAGCGCCGCCTCGCCGACGGCGACGCTCGCTCGAGGTCGACGCCACCGGCTCGTTGTGCCCGCACCAGACGACGATCGACGGGATGGTGGCCGAGCAGGTCGACGGCCTCGCGCGCCTGGCGCACCGCCTGCGTGCGGATGCGTGCGGGCGTATCCCCACTGCAGCGGGAAGTCCTGCCACACAGCATGCCGAGCTCGTCGGCGGCGTCGTACAGCTCGGGCCGCGAGATGTGGCCGTGCACGCGCAGCAGGTCGAGGCCGGCGTCGCGGGCGAGCTCGACGTCGCGGCGGAGCTCGGCCGGCGTGGCCTCGCCGAGCGCCGTGCCGGGTCGGGCCGAGGTTGGCGCCCTTCACGAACAGCCGCTCGCCGTTGACGGAGAACACCCAGTCCTGCAGCGCGACCTCGCGCAGCCCGGTGCGCACCGGTGCGCGCGTCGCTCGATCTCGCCGTCGACGAGCACCTCGACCGTCGACGTCGGTCAGCGGCTGGTCGCCGAGCGACCACGGCCACCACAGCCGCGGGTCGTCGATGTCGAGGTTCCAGTCGACCTCGTTGATGCCGCCGCGCGAGCGACTGCTCGCTGCTGCGCGAGCAGCGACGCCGTCGACGCAGGTGCGGATCCGCACCGTGCGCGGCGCGTCGCTGTCGAGCCGGGCGTGCGAGGCGGAGGTGGGCGCGCGCGTCGTTGGCGTCGCGGCACAGCACGCGGCAGCGGTCGATGCGCACCGGGCCGGTCGTCTCGATCCGCACCGGCCGCCACAGGCCGCCCGGGTTCCACGTCGGGTCGATGCAGTCCCAGTGCTGGAACACGCCGGTGATGTTGCGCTTCGCGTTCGCGGTTGCGCTGCGGCGAGCACGTCGACCTCGACCGCGAGCACGTGCTCGTCGCCGAGGCGCGACAGGTCGGTGATGTCGAAGCTGTGCGGGAAGAAGTAGCCCTCGGGGTCGCCGAGGTAGGCGCCGTCGAGCCAGACGTCGGCCTGGTAGAAGACGCCGTCGAGCGTGACGAACGACGCTCGCCGTCCGACGGCGGGGCTCGAGCTCGAAGCGCGTGCGGTAGAGCAGCGGGCCGTCGCTGTCCGCGAACGCGGGCGTGGCTGCGCCAGTGGCCGGGCACCGCGATCTCCGGCCAGTCGTCGTCGTCGAAGTCGAGGCCGACGGCGCTGCGGCGCAGCTCGTCGTCGGCGACGCTGGCCCGCCACGAGTCCCGACAGGTCCATCGACGGCGAGACTAGCGCCGCGCGCGACTCGACCCCGGCGCGTCGTCGGCGGCGAACGTCGGCGGTATGGTCGACTCATGACGACAGCTCGCTCGACGACGCTCGGCGAGCTGAAGGCCGTCGGGCTGGAAGTCGGTGCCGGTGAAGGAGGAGATCCGGCGCAACGCCGTCGCGCAGGATCGCCGCCGGCGAGCCGCTGTTCGAGGGGGTCCTCGGCTACGAGCACACCGTCATGCCGCAGCTCGAGAACGCCCTGCTCGCCGGCCACGACGTGATCTTCCTGGGCGAGCGCGGGCCAGGCCAAGACCCGCATCATCCGCTCGCTCACCGGCCTGCTCGACGAGTGGATGCCGATCGTCGCCGGCAGCGAGATCAACGACGATCCGTACGCCCCGGTCAGCAAGCACGCCCGCGACCTGGTCGCCGAGATGGGCGACGACACGCCGATCGACTGGGTGCACCGCGACGACCGCTTCGGCGAGAAGCTGGCCACGCCCGACACCTCGATCGCCGACCTCATCGGCGAGGTCGACCCGATCAAGGTGGCCGAGGGCCGCTACCTCAGCGACGAGCTGACGCTGCACTACGGCCTCGTGCCGCGCACCAACCGCGGCATCTTCGCCATCAACGAGATCCCCGACCTCGCCGAGCGCATCCAGGTCGGCCTGCTCAACGTGCTCGAAGAGCGCGACGTGCAGGTCCGCGGCTACAAGATCCGCCTGCCGCTCGACGTGCATGCTGGTCGCCAGCGGCCAACCCCGAGGACTACACCAACCGCGGCCGCATCATCACGCCGCTGAAGGACCGCTTCGGCAGCCAGATCCGCACGCACTACCCGCTCGACGTCGAGACCGAGGTGGCGATCATGCGCCAGGAGGCGCGTGCCGCCGTCGGTCGGCGACGTGCACGGTGCACGTGCCCGACTACATGGAGCAGGTCATCGCCACGTTCAGCCACCTGGCCCGGGCCAGCACCCACGTCAACCAGCGCTGCGGCGTCTGCGTGCGCCTGTCGGTCAGCAACCTCGAGGTGCTCGGCGCCAACGCGCTGCGCCGTGGCCTGCGCGCCGGCGAGCACGACGTCGTGCCGCGGGTCTGCGACCTCGAGGCGCTCGCCGCGTCGACAGCGGGCAAGATCGAGATCGAGTCGCTCGAGGAGGGCCGCGACGGCGCTGATCCTCGAGAACCTCGTCGAAGGCCGCCGTGCTGACCGTGTACAAGGAGCGGGTCACGCCCGATCAGGTCCGCGAGTCATCGCCGCGTTCGACGAGGGCGTCGTCGCCCACACCGGCGAGGACATCGCCTCCGTCGACGAGGCGCCGCTTGGTCGAGCAGGTGCCCGCGCTGCGCGCGCCGTGTGCCGGCGCTGACCGGCGGCGACGAGTCGCCGGCCGCCGTGGCCGCGGCCGTCGAGTTCGTGCTCGAGGGCCTGCACCTGTCGAAGCGCCTCAACAAGGACTCGTCCGGCACCAGCGCCACCTACCGCGGCCGCAGCTGACCCCGCGATGAGAGATGAGCCGGAGCCTTCCGCACATCTCTCATCGCGCCGCCTAGCGGTTGACCCGTGATGAGAGATGAGCCGGAGCCTTCCGCACATCTCTCATCGCGGCGCCTAGCGGGCGCGCTCGATGTGGCGGGCGACGAGGTTCTCGAGCATCTCCTGATGGCCTGACGACCTGGTCGGTTCGCCGGTCGACATTGCTCTGATGTGGAGATCGTCGAGGGTCGCGTCGGCCATGATCGACGTGCCGAGCGGGCTGTCCCATCCCGCATAGCGGTCGTCGCGCAGCTTGTCGAGGTCGCCGGTCTCGACGATCGACGCGGCGGCGAGCAACGCCCGCGCCATGGTGTCCATGCCGCCGATGTGCGCGTAGAACAGGTCGGTGCGATCGCTCGACTGGCGCCGCAACTTGGAGTCGAAGTTCAACCCGCCGGTCGTGAAGCCGCCTCCGCGCAGGATCTCCAGCATGCCCAGTGTCATCTGCTCGACCGAGACCGGGAAGCGGTCGACGTCCCATCCCAGCCGGTCGTCGCCGGCGTTGGCGTCGATCGAACCGAAGATGCCCGCGTTGACGGCCGTGGCGATCTCGTGGGCGAAATCGTGACCGGCGAGGGTGGCGTGGTTGACCTCGATGTTGACCTTGATCTCGTCGGCGAGGTCGTACTTCTGCAGGAACGCGTGCACCGTGGCGACGTCGTAGTCGTACTGGTGCTTGGTCGGCTCGAACGGCTTCGGCTCCAGCAGGATCGTACCGGTGAAGCCGATTCGCTGCTTATGCTCGACGACCATCGACAAGAAGCGTGCCAACTGATCGAGCTCGCGCTTCATGTCGGTGTTGAGCAGCGTCTCGTAGCCTTCGCGGCCGCCCCACAGCACGTAGTTGTGACCACCCAACCGGTGCGTTGCCTCGAGGCACTGCGCCACCTGACCGGCGGCGAACGCGAACACCTCGGGATCCGGGTTGGTGGCTGCCCCCGCCTGATAGCGCGGGTTGGAGAACAGGTTGGCGGTGCCCCACAAGCAGCCTGACGCCGGTTCGCGCCTGATCCGCGGCGGCGACGTCGGTCATCTCGTCGAGGTGCACCGCCGACTCCTTGAACGTCGACGCCCTCGGGCGCGATGTCGCGATCGTGGAAGCAGTAGAACGGCACGCCGAGCTTGGTGAAGAACTCGAATGCCGCCTCCATCTTCTCCTTGGCTGCGGTCAACGGGTCGGCACGCGGCGCGAAGGTGGGATGCCATGGGCGATCGAGTGTGCCGGCACCGAAGATGTCAAACCCATCCCATGCAAACGAGTGCCAGTAGCAGACGGCGAAGCGGAGGTGATCCTCCATCCGTCGCCCCGCAACGACCCGATCCGCGTCGTACCAGCGGAATGCCAAGGGGTTGTCGCTGTCGGGACCCTCGTAGGCGATCTTGTCGGTGACGTCTTTGAAGAATTCCATGAAGCGGAAGTTACTGCACCGCCGCACCGAAGAAGACGGCCGCCGAATCCTTCACGTCGCGATCGCGAGTGATGATGCCGTCGTCGTGGCCGTCGATGTCGAACGTCGGGCTCAATGCCATGGCCTGCAACGGCGCGCCTTCCGCCGCTTCGCCGCACGCAAGCTCGAACCGTTCGACGACCGTCACTCGGTCGGCATCCCTGCCGGGGGGTGTGATGAGGGTGATCGCCAGCGGCCGGTCGGGACCCATCTCGGCCGTCCGCAGCACCGCACCGAGTGATTCGTCGACGTCGGCGACGACGATGCCGAGCACGTCGCACGATCCGGCCAGGTCGGCCAGTTCACGATCGGCTCGACCTGGGATGCTGATCGTCCCGTCGTGCAGCCCTTGCAGCCACAGCGTCCAACGGAGGTGCTCCTGACGGCGCGCTGCTTCGGCGGCCTCGACCGTCTGGTCGTCGGGCCTCACGGTCTTCACGCCGATCGCGGTGCTGACCGGGGGACCACCGCGCAGGAGGCGCCACGCATCGCGCCAGGCCACGACCAGCGTGTCGAGTACCTCGCCGTGCCGGCGCGGGTCGTCGGGAATCAGCCGGTTGGCGTAGGCCAGGGGATTGTCGAACGGCACCCAGCCGGCCACCGAGTCTCCGAAGCGTTCCGAGACCCCCTCGACCCAACGCGGCCACCAGTGGCCCGCGAACCGCGGATCGGCGAATCCGCCGTCGTTGTCGAACCACTGCGGAACCTCTCGTTCGAGCAACGTGAACTGCAGCCCGATCCCGAGGGACGCAGCATGCTGCAGCAACCCGGCGTACCACTCGACGGCGTCACCATCGAACGCACCGGCCTTCGGCTGCAGCCACGCCCAGTCGAGCGTGATTCGCACCATTGGTGCGCCGAGACCAGCGAGCAGGATGAGGTCTTCGGCGAACCGGGCGCGGTCGAGGCGGGATCGAGGGACGACGGTGCCGCGGATCACACGAACGGGCTGCGGGTCCACAGCTCGCCGGTGTCCGTGCTGGCGACCAGTTCGGGCTCGCCACCCAGCTCGACCACGTCGATCGGGACCGGGGAACCCCCGCAGCTCGACCGGCTCGTGGGCGTGGGCCGTGACGCCTCGCGGCAGCCGCTCGATCTGCATCGTGGGCATCAGCACCTCGAACGGTCCCGCCGCGTCGCAGAGCCTGGCGGCCATGTTGACGGCCGAGCCGATGTAGTCGTCGCCCTCGAACAGCAGGGCGTGCCCGGTGGCCATGCCGACCCGGAGCGACAGCGGCGCGCAGACCTCGGCGGCTCGATGCTCCAGGTCGAGGGCGAAGGCGACTGCGTTGCTCTGCTCGATCGAAACGACCATGCAGCCATCACCGAGCCACTTGGCGATTCGCACGCCGCGCTCGCTGGCGATCTCGCGGACCAGCGACCTGAAAGCACTGAGAATTCGCCCGGCTGCGTCGTCACCGAAGGCCGCTGTGTAGTTCGTGAAACCGGAGAGATCGACGAATGCGAAGGTACGAAGGAGACGCATGAAGTACCCCAGGGTAGCGGGGCCGATCTTTCTGTAGGGTTCTCGTATGGCAGCCCGTTTCACCTACTCGCGTTGGGATGGCACGCAGAAGCGGCTTCGACCTCGACGCCGACGCGCTGTTCGACGAGCTGACCGACGATCTGCTGTACCACGGCGACGTCAACTCGGCGCTGCGCCGGATGATGCAGGAGGGCATGCGTGATCGCAACGGCGAGCGCCTGCAGGGCCTGCGCGAGTTGATGGACAAGTTGCGCCAGCAGCGCCAGGAGCGACTCGACCAGCACGACCTCGGTGGCGTGTACAGCGAGATCGCCGACGAGTTGAACGACATCGTCGACGAAGAGCGTCACGCCATCGACAACGCCACCCAGGCGGCAGAGCGCAGTGGCGACGAACGCCGAGCCCAGACTGCACGAGATGCAGCCGCCGACCGCAACTTCCGCCTCGACATGCTGCCCGACGACCTTGCCGGCAAGGTCCGCGAACTGCAGGCGTACGACTTCGAGTCGGCTGAGGCTGCGCAGCGGTTCGAGCAACTGCTCGACAAGATCCGCCAGCAGCTGACGCAGCAGATGGTCGATCAGATGTCGGGTGCCATGCAGAGCATGACGCCCGAAGACCTGCAGCGCATGAAAGACATGATCGCCGGGCTCAACGAGATGCTCGAGAAGCGCGAGCGAGGCGAGGATCCGGAGTTCGAGAAGTTCATGGAGGAGTTCGGCGACTTCTTCCCGGAGAACCCGCAGACCCTCGACGAGTTGCTCGAGCAGATGGCCCGGCGCATGGCCGCGATGCAGGCGATGCTGAACTCGATGACGCCCGAGCAGCGTGCCCAACTGCAGCAGCTCAGCGATCAACTGCTCGAAGACATGGATCTGCGCTGGCAGATGAGTCAGCTCGGCCAGAACCTGCAGTCGATGTTCCCGCAGATGGGGTGGGGTCAGGGCTACGAGTTCGAGGGCAGCGACCCGATGGGCATGGGCCAAGCCATGCAGACCATGCAGGAGCTCGGCGACCTCGACCAGCTGGAGAACCTGCTGCGCAACGCCACCACCCCGGGTGCGCTTGCCGAGGCCGACATGGACCAGGTCCGCGACCTGATGGGCGACGACGCGGCGCGTTCGCTGCAGCGGCTCGCCGAGCTCACCAAGATGCTGCAGGAGGCAGGGCTGATCGAGCAGAAGGAAGGGCGGCTCGAGCTGACCCCGAAGGGGCTGCGCAAGATCGGGTCGAACGCGCTACGCGATCTGTTCGACAAGTTGGCCAAGGACAAGGTCGGTCAGCACCAGGTGGATCGACTCGGCCAGGGGCACGAGCGCACCTACGAGACCAAGCAGTACGAGTACGGCGACCCGTTCAACCTCGATCTGCACCGCACCATCCGCAACGCGCTCCGCCGCAATGGCACGGGTACGCCGGTGCAATTGTCACCCGACGACTTCGAGATCGAGAGGACCGAGCACCTGACGAAGTCGTCGACGGTGCTGATGCTCGACCTGTCGTTGTCGATGCCGATCCGCGACAACTTCCTGCCGGCCAAGAAGGTGGCGATGGCGCTCCACTCGCTCATCACGTCGCAGTTCCCCCGCGACTACATGGGCATCGTCGGCTTCAGCGAGACGGCCGCGTGCTGACCGCTGCCCAGCTCCCGGAGGTGTCGTGGGACTTCGTCTACGGCACCAACATGCAGCACGGCTTTCTGCTGGCCCGGCACCTGCTGGCCAAGCAGACGGGTACCAAGCAGATCATCATGATCACCGACGGCGAACCGACGGCGCACATCACCCCACGCGGCGACGTGTTCTTCAACTATCCGCCCGTGCCCGAGACGATCGAGGCGACGCTGCGCGAAGTGATTCGATGCACCAAGGACAACATTCGCATCAACACGTTCATGCTCGACGCCAACAGCTACCTCAAGTCGTTCATCGAGAAGCTCACGTCGATCAACCGTGGCCGGGCGTTCTTCACCACACCCGAGACGCTCGGCGACTACGTGCTGGTCGATTTCATCGAGCACAAGAAGTCGTTGGCCCGCGGTCGAGGTGCCCGCCGCGCCGGTTGACTCACCCCACATGCAGCGCTTGACGTCTTGCGCCCCGATGCGGGGCCGGAGTCGTCAAACGCTGCAGTTGTGGACCGTCTCGGAACCAATTCGGCACCTCGTGGCTCTCTTGTAGTGGATGAGTGAGGTGACAGTGACAAACCCGGCGTCGATGGTGCCCGTGGAGCTGCGGGTCAGCGAGCCGTTCGACGTCTTCTACCATCGCGAGTTCGCCGGGTTGGTGCGTCTGGCCATGGTGCTGGTCGACAGTCAGGAGCAGGCCGAGGAGGTCGTCCAGGACGCCTTCGCCGGCCTGTACCTCCGCTATCGACTGGTGTCAACGCCTCTCGCGTACGTGCGGGCGTCGGTGCTGAACGGGAGCCGCAAGGTCATTCGCCGGCGGGTTCTGGCGCGTCGACATCCGGCGCCGGTTCAAGACGACGGCGCGCTCGTGTACAACCACGTCATCGATGCTGTTCGCCGCCTGCCGGCCAGGCAACGAGCCGCCGTCGTGCTGCGGTACGAGTTGCAGCTCACCGACGCGGAGATCGCCGAGACCCTGAACGTGCCGATCGGCACCGTGAAATCGACATTGCACCGGGCGATTGCCCGGCTGCGCCAGGAGGTAACCAATGAATGATCTCGATCCGCTCCTCAGCGAGGCGATGGCCAGCATCAAGGGTCCAACCGATCCGCGGCCGTCGATCAGCGACGTGCATCGCCGTGCCCGCCGGCACAACCGTCGCCGCATGACGGCGACGGTTGGTGCGGTGGCGTGCACCGGCGTCGCAACAGCAGCCCTGCTGATCCGCCGCGACGACGACAGCACCAAGCTCGTGGCGAGCAGTGAACCCGATTCCACCGACGTCCCTATCGGAACGTGGTCGACGACCACCTTCCTCGCCGGGCTGGGTGGCGCCACCACCACGACCATGGTGCCGATGTCGACCTCGCAGACGATCGATCCGTCGTTCGTGTGGGATGTCCTGTCGAGGATCCAGGACGACCCGTCCGCTGCCGGACTGGTGTTTCCAACCGACGCGATGGACGTCGAGGTGATGCCCACGGCCGAGATGTTCGGATGCACCACCGTGGAGTGCGGCGCGATGTTCAACTACATCGTGTGGCACGAGATCGCGGCCGCGTTGGGCTTCTTCGACGTGCCGCAGATGCAGGCGATGAACCCGGGGATCGACTTCTCCATCCTCCCGCGCACGGGCGATGTGCTACAGAACGCGTACCTCGACCTGGCGTCCACCAATCCGTCCGACGTGACGTCGACGACGATCAGCACCTTCGAGGGCGTCGTGTTGATCGATGGCGGCGCACCAGAGGGTGCCATGGAGGATGCATACCAGCGATTGGCCGGCTACAACCGTACGATCGTTCCCGCGTCCGGCAAGCTCGTGGAGCAGACCGTGTTGATGCCGATCGGCCTCGGTCAGCCGATGGCGGTGGCGCTCGGCAACCTGTTCGGCATCACGGACTTCGAAACTTGGGACCCATCACTGGTCGCCAGTCCTGTCGAAGGACTGGTCGCCGTCGTGATCGGCCCCGACTACTGGGATCTGGTCCAGAACCTGCCGCCCACCACAACGGTGGTGGCAACCACCACGTCGATCGGGCCCTAGCTCAAAGATCGCCCTCAGCTGTCGGTCGTCCTTGGCGACTCCGGCGACTTGTCCAGAGTCGAGGACAATCGTTGCTTCACGGCGGTCCACTCACGCTCTCCCTCAGCGATCTCTGCGTCGGTCAATGGTCCGTAGACCTCATCGAGTTTGTCGAGCAGTTCCGGAATCGTGGTGACCTGTGAGCTCGTCGAGGACATCAGACGATTACGCAGGTGTTCATGGACGAAGTAGACGCCTCGCTCCTCGACGGTCGCCAACACGCCATCGGCGTCGATGCCGGCATTGTGAGACCGCTGCACACGGTTGCAGATGTCGACGTCTTGATCGTGAACCCGTTGGTGCGCCTCAATGATCGACTTTCGCGTGGGGTCGTCGAGCTCGTGCCGGATGAACAGGCGCCGCTCGACGCGTGTCGTCCTCGCGTCGACAGGTTCCATCCACATCGCCAAGAACACGCCGGGGAACACGTTCATCATCAGGTTCGGCCACACGGTGAGGTACCCGCCGATGCCGTACGGGCCATCCATCGGGATCGACGCGAGCTCCTCCCAGCCAGGCTCGCCGGGCAACAACGTCGCGCGGATCTCGTCGACACGTGATCCGCTCGGCCGTAACGGCCGGTCCCACGCGTACAACACGACTCCGTCGGAGACCATCGGGTAGTCCTCGTTGGAGCTCGTGTCGATCTCGGGGTGCACGAACGGCGTGTGGTAGTTCTCGCTGTAGTTCTCGAGCAACACCTTCCAGTTGAACTGCCGATCGTTGGTCTCCGAGAGGGCGAGCTCCATCGACTCCAGCGGATACGCAGCGATGGCCCGACCGAGGGGGCCGAGGTCGAGTGGCGCGGCGGTGTCGTCGAAGCAGACGAACACCACGCGTCGCCACTCAGCAATCCGCACCGACTTCAACGAGTAGTCGGCCACCTCGAAGCCTTCAGGCTCGCCGACACCAGACGCGCGTGCGAGCGAGCCGTCCAGTTGATACAGCCAGGAGTGATACGGGCAACGGATCAACGAACCGGCGTGGGTCTCACCGTCCTCGCACAACGGTGACACGCGGTGCCGGCAAACGTTGAGGAAGGCCCTCAGCTCTCCGGCCTTGTCGCGCACGAAGAGCACCGGCAGACCACCGACAACGTTCGCGCTCCACGACCCGGTCGTCGGCATCTCATCGACGACGCCGGCGCAGATCCAATCCGTCCGGAAGATCGCCTGGCGCTCGCGTTCGTGGAACTCGTCGGAGCTGTACGCCGTTGCCGGCAGCGTCTTGGCCTGCCGGATTCCACGCGGGTCCGGGATCGCTCGAAGTTCCACGGACCGAGATTACGTGTGTCGCCCGCGGTTGTGGGCGCCGATTCGGTCCTCCTCGGACGTATTCGCCGCCCACGCCCGGAATTCGCCCGGGCGCCTCGCCGCCGATGATGTTGTGGGCGCCGATTCGGTCCTCCTCGGACGCATTCGCCGCCCGCGATGAGCCGAAGCGTCAGAAGCCGGCGAGGGGAGACTCGAGGCGGCGTCGAACGGCGGCGCCGATCTTGTCGTTGAAGTCGCGCATGTGCGATTCGATCAAGGTCGCAGCTCGTTCGCCGTCACCGTCGACGAGCGCTGCATGGATCTCGCGGTGCTCGTCGATCACATCGTCGAGCGCGGCGACATCGGAGAGGTACAGGTGCCACAACCGGTCACTCTGCGCGTAGAGCATGTCGAGCGTCTCGGTGAGGAAGCGGTTGTCGGCGGCAGCCCACACGATCTCGCGACACTCGCGGTCGATCTCGAGCAACTGTGTCGGCGTGCTGTCGGCGGACGGCGCGAGCGAGTGAAGCTGCCATCGCGTCCCAATCAGCCGCACGCCCGCGGGCCGAGGCAAGCCGCATCACATAGGGCTCGAGGATGGCCCTCGTCTCGTAGAGCGTCGACAACTCCGATACATCGATGCTCGACACGTACATGCCGCGGCGCGGGATGATCGTCACGAACTGGTCGCGCACCAGGCGTTGCAGAGCCTCGCGGATCGGCGTGCGACCGAGCCCGAGCCGCTGCTGCAACTCGTCCTCGCGCACCACTGCACCTGGGGCGAGTTCGAGCGTGACGATCATTCGACGGATCGCTTGAAACGCCTGCTCGCTGAGTGGTACGTTTGTGATATCGGAAAGATATATCACCGGGACGCCGACCACAAGGCTTTCCGATCACCAAGGCGTTGAGGAGACTTTGATGAGCCAGACCACAGATCCGTCAACAGGCCAGACCGTGCCAGAGCGCGCCAAGTGCGTGATCATCGGTGCGGGCATCGTCGGCAACTGCCTCGTCGGCCACCTCAGCCGGCTCGGTTGGACCGACATGGTGCAGATCGACAAGGGCCCGCTGCCGAACCCCGGCGGCTCGACCGGCCACGCATCGAACTTCATCTTCCCCACCGATCACAACAAGGAGATGGCCTTCCTCACCCTCGAGAGTCAGCGTCAATACATCGACCACGGGCTCAACAACACCTCCGGCGGCATCGAGGTCGCCCGCAAGCCGGAGCGTCTCGAGGAGTTCAAGCGCCGGATGACGTCGGCGAAGGCATGGGGCATCGACTCCCGTCTGGTCACCCCCGCCGAGATCAAAGAGCTCGTCCCCTTCATCAACGACGAGATCCTGCTCGGGGGTTTCTACACGCCGAGTGTCTCGTGTGTCGACTCGTTGGAGACCGGCACGCAGATGCGCAACGAGGCGGTCGACAAGGGCGCGCTGCAGGTGTTCGCCAACACCGAGGTGCTCGACATCGAGACCGAGGACGGGCCCGGCGGGCCGAAGGTCAAGGCCGTCGTGACCAACAAGGGTCGCATCGAGGCCGAGTTCGTGGCGATCGCCTGCGGAGTGTGGAGCCCGCGCATCGCGAAGATGGCCGGCGCCAACATCCCCCTCACTCCCGCCGTGCACCAGATGGCCGATGTCGGTCCGATCGACATCCTGCAACAGAGTGGCAAGGAGGTCGCCTACCCGATCGTTCGCGACATGGACACGTTCTGCTACGAGCGCCAGACCGCCGGCTCGATGGAGGTCGGCTCGTATGCCCACCGGCCCATCTTCATGCATCCCGACGACATCCCCTCCAACGAGGAATCGGCGCTGTCGCCGACCGAACTGCCTTTCACCGCCGACGACTTCGACCAGCAGTTCGAAGAGGCAATCGACCTGATGGACATGCTCGGCGAGGCCGAGATCCGTTACGCGATCAACGGGTTGTTGAGCCTGACGCCCGACGCCAACCCTGTGCTCGGTGAGACCACCGAGGTGCGCAACCTGTGGAGCGCTGCAGCGGTGTGGATCAAGGAGGGCCCAGGCATCGCCCAGATCGTGGCCGAGTGGATGACCTACGGCTACCCGCACCTGTGCGACCCGCACAGCACCGACATCAGCCGCTTCTACCCGCACGAGAAGACGGAGCACCACATCCTCGCCCGCTGCGCCGAGCACTTCAACAAGACCTACGGCATCGTGCACCCCGCGAGCAGTGGGCGAGCCAGCGCGGCATGCGCCGCAGCCCTTCTACGCCCGCGAAGAAGCATTGGGCGCGGTGTTCTTCGACGCACGTGGCTGGGAACGGCCGCAGTGGTTCGAGAGCAACGCCAAGCTGATGGAGAAGTTTCCCGACGCCTGCAAGCCGCGCGAGCACGAGTGGGATGCGCGCTGGTGGAGCCCGATCACCAATGCCGAGCACCTGCAGATGCGCGAGAGCGTGGGCATGGTCGACCTCACCGCGTTCAACGAGTTCGACATCACCGGCCCCGGTGCGATGGCGTACCTGCAGTACATGTGCGTGAACAACGTCGATGTGCCCGTCGGCCGCAGTCGTGTACACGCCGCTGCTGACGCAGCACGGGGGCTTCCGCGGCGACCTCACCATCCAACGCCTCGCCGAGGATCACTTCCGCATCATCACCGGCGCGTTCGACGGCGGGCGGGACAACTACTGGTTCCGCAAGTACATGCCGACCGATGGTTCCGTCACGTTCACCGATCGCTCGCAGGGGATCTGCACGATCGGCGTGTGGGGTCCCAATGCCGAGGCGACGATGGCGAAGATCGTCACGGATCAGTCGAAGCCCTACGACGTCTCCCAGGCTGGCTTCCCGTACGGCGCGGTGCGTGAGGTGCTGATCGACGGCGTCCCGTGCACCATGTTCCGCATCTGGTACGTCGGCGAGAACGGCTGGGAGATCTACACCAACATGGAGCACGGCCTGCGGCTGTGGGACACCGTCGCCGAGGCGGGCAAGGAGTTCGACATCATCCCGGTCGGCATCGGTGTGTACGCCGTGACAGGCCGCATCGAGAAGGGCTACCGCCTGATGGGCGCCGAGCTGGAGAGCGAGTACAACCCGGTCGAGGCCGGGCTCGCTCGACCGAAGGTGAAGTCCGCCGACTTCATGGGCAAGGAGGCGTACATGAAGGCCGCGCGACGAACAGCCCGCCGCGATCATGTGCACGCTGTCGATGGATTCGCAACGGTGCGCCGATGGCTACGACCGTTTCCCGACGGGTGGCAACGAGCCGATCCTGACCCTCGACGGCGAGCGGATCCTCGATGCCAAAGGTCGAGTCTCGCGGGTCACCACCGCCGGGGCCGGACCATCAGTGGGCAAGTACCTGCTGCTGGCGTACCTTCCGCCCGAGCACGCGTCCGAGGGCACAAGTTGCAGGTCATGTACATGAACGAGCTGTACCCGTCACCGTCGAGCCGCGCCAGTGCAACCCCACTGTTCGATCCCGACGACAAACGCATGAAGATCGTCGTGCTCTCGCTCACACCCCATCTCAGCTGGTCGATGATCCTGGTCTGCGTGAAGCGCGTTCCGGCACCCGGGGCGCGGATCAACATCACCGCCGACGGGCAAGCCATCGACACCGCGTTCCTGGGGTTCACGATGAGCCCTCACGAGGAATGCGCTGTCGAGGAAGCGGTGCAGTTGGTCGAGAAGCACGGTGGCGACGCGACCGTGTTGACGCTGGGCCCCGCCGAGGCGGACGAGCAGTTGCGCTACGCGGCCAGCCTCGGCGTCGCCAAGGCGGTGCTGCTGCCGATCGACGGGGCCGACTGGGATCCGCAGCGAACTGCCGCGGCAATCGCCGCAGCTGTCGCCGACCTCGAGTCCGCGGACGGCGCGTTCGATCTGATCCTGTTCGGCAACGAGTCCGCCGATTCGGGAGGTTTCCAAGTCGGCGTCCGCGTCGCTCATGCGCTCGGTCGCCCGATCGTCAACGGCATCAAGGGAATCGAAGTCGACGGCGACATGATTCGTGCCCGCCGCGAGGCGGATGTCGGGGTCGAGGTCTACGAGGTACCGATGCCTGCGGTGCTGGGCGTCAAGGAGGGCATCAACCTGCCCCGCTACCCGACCCTGAAGGGACGGCTTGCCTCGAAGAAGGTCGCGGTCGCACAGGTCGCGCCGACTGCAGAGCCAGGCGGCCAACAGATGGTCACGCTGCTGCCGGCGGCCGAGCAGGTCAGTGCCACCGTCATCCTGGGGAGTGGCCCCGATGCCGCCGTTGCCGTGGTCGACATGCTCGAAGAGATCGGCGTCTTCAAGTGATCCTGGTTGTCGTGGAACACGACCGCGGCACGATGTCGCCCGCCACTTGGGAGGCCCTCGCCGCCGCGCGCGAGCTGGGCGAGACGCATGCGCTGACCATCGGCGAGGCGGCCGATGGCCTGGTCGAGCAGATCGGCGTCTTCGGTGCCACAACGGTCCATCAGGTGCACGACGATCTGTTGAGTGACTACGGGCCTGAGGCGTGGGGTGACGTCGTCGCCCAGGCGGTCACGTCGCTGAATCCTGCGATCGTGCTGGCGACAGGCACCGACCGCGGCAACGAGGTGATGGCCCACGCCGCCGCGCGGCTCGACCTGCCGATGGTTGCCAACGTCATCGAGTTCGTCGGCGAAGAACTGGTCAGGGTTCGGTGGGGCGGGTCGTTGCTCGAGCGGTGCACGCTCGACGCTCCTGTTCGTCTCGTGACGATCGCCCACCACGCATTCCCCGCAGTCGAGGCACCGGCGACGCCATCGACGGCTTCGCTCGAGGTCCATCTCGATCCGTTCCTCGCTCGCACGGTCGTCCGTGATCGGGTCGAGCGCGCCGCAGGCGTGACGCTCTCGACGGCGCCGGTGGTCGTCAGCGGTGGCCGGGGCGTCGGCTCGGCCGAAGGGTTCGCACCGCTGCAGGAGCTCGCCGACGCGCTGGCCGGCGTGGTTGGTTGCAGCCGTGCGGTCACCAACCTCGGCTGGCGCAACCACACCGATCAGGTCGGTCAGACCGGTACGCGCATCGCGCCCGACATCTACATCGCCTGCGGCATCTCCGGGGCGATCCAACACTGGGTCGGCGCGATGGCGTCGAAGAAGATCCTGGCGATCAACACCGATCCCGAGGCCAACATGGTCACGAAGGCCGACTACGCGGTGATCGGCGATCTTCACCAGGTCGTGCCGGCGATCACCGCCGAGATCCGCAAGCGTCGCGGACAGGGTTGACATGCAGCCGTTTGGCTGCGCATACTTGTCATGCAGCCGTTTGGCTGCATGAACCAGGATAACCCCATCATGCACGACGCGAGCGATGACCTCGGCATGGACAACGTCTTCAGAGCGTTGTCCGATCCCAGCCGTCGATCACTGCTCGACAGCCTCAACCGGCACAACGGCCAGACGCTTCGCGAGCTCTGCACGGGCCTTGCCATGGCCCGGCAGTCGGTCAGCAAGCACCTCGCCGTGCTGGAACAGGCGAACGTCGTGACCACCGTGCGACGCGGTCGAGAGAAGCTCCACTTCCTCAACGCTGCGCCGATCAACGCCATCGCCGATCGATGGATCAACCACTACGACCGTCAGCGAGCGGAAGCGCTCGCCGACCTCAAGACAGCACTGGAGCACACCCCCATGTCAACGACGAGCACCGCCAATCCGACGACTGAGTTCGTCTACACGACCTACATCAAGACGACGCCCGAACAGCTCTGGGAAGCGCTCACCGACGCTGCGTTCACTCGTCGCTACTGGGGCGTCGAGCTGACCTCCGACTGGCAGGTCGGTTCGACGATCACATGGGAGTACAAGGGCGTCACGATGGCCGATCCGACGCAAACCGTGCTCGTCGCCGATGTGAATCGCCGTCTCGCCTACAACTGGCACACGATCACCCCCGAGTTCGGCGCTCTCATCGGGAGCAGCCCCGAGGAGGTTGCGGCCTTGGCCGCGGAACGCCGCTCCAACGTCAGCTTCGCGATCGAGCCGATGGGTGAGCTGGTGAAGCTCACCGTGACCCACGGCGGCTTCGAACCCGGCAGCACCATTCTCGCCGGCGTGTCCGACGGTTGGCCGACGATCCTCGCCAGTCTCAAGACGCTCCTGGAGACAGGCGAGCCGCTGGCGTTCGAGTGACCCGAACGCGCGGCGCTGACGAACCTACGCCGTGACTTCCTTGCCGCGCAGGTACAGCGAACCGAAGCGGTTGGCGAGGAAGTCGGACAGCGCGCACTGTTCTTGGCGCACGAATCCACGTTGCGGCAACCTGCCTTCGCGCATCAGGTCGGCCATCGTGCAGATCCCGGCAGCGGTGGTCAGCTGGATGGCCGACAGCCGTACACCGTTGACCTCGCTCGCGTACACCTTGCGGGCAAAGGTCTCCTGCATCAACAACCCGTTGCGGGTGCCCGATGCCGTGACGAAGATCAGCACGACGTCCTGGTACGTGATCGGGATAGCAGCCTCCAGCAGTTCCTTCAACAGATCGCGTCGCCTCGACAGCCGCAGATCGGTGATCAGTGTCTTGATGACGTCGCGGTGGCCCGGATAGCGGACCGTCTTGTAGTTGAGGGTCTCGACCTCGCCCAGCAGGGTCTCGCACAACGTGCCCAGCCCGCCCGAGGTGTTGAACGCCTCGTAGTCGACGCCGTCGAGCGAGAACGCCTCCAACTCCCCGAGCGGCAACACCTCCAGCATCTTGCCGTCGACGATTGCCTCGCACGGGTTGCAGTACTCGTTGATCAACCCATCGGTCGACCACGTGAGGTTGTACTTGAACGCGTTGGTGGGGAACTGCGGCAGGGCACCGACGCGCATCGAGATCGATCGGATGTCTTCGAAGGATCGGGCGAGCTCGGCTGCAGCGATCGAAACGAAGCCAGGTGCCAAGCCACATTGCGGGACGAGCGCTGACGTCGCGTCCATGGCGAGGCTCTTGACGACGCGCGTCGACTCGACGTCCTCGGTGAGGTCGAAGTAGTGGGCGCCCGCATTGCGCGCCGCGGTGGCGATGATCGACGTGGCATGAAACGGTGCGGCACTCATCACCATGTCTTGGTCGTCGATCTGCGCGGCGAGTGCGATGGGGTCGGTGATGTCGACTTCGAACGCCTTCAGTCCTCGCGCTTGAAGCGGAGCCAAGGCTGTTTCGTCGCGGTCGATGACAGTGACGTCGAACTCGGGCGCGGACGAGAGCAGCTGGACGATCGCTTGGCCGATCTTGCCGGCTCCGATCAGCGTCAGCTTCGTCGCCGACGGGGAACTCATCCGGCGACAGTACACCGTCGACGTGGCAGGCTTGGCCCGCCATGGAACGCAGCGACGACGGTCCGTCCCTGAAGCGGGACCTCGCGCTGGCGACTTGGTCGCTGTTCGTAGGCCTGGCAATGCTGCTCTTGGCAGCCGGGTTGTTCGGCACGCTGCTGGGCGTTCGCTCCGAACTCATCAAGCTGCCGACGGCCGTCAGCAGTCTCATCAGCGCGTCGTACTACGCAGGCTTCCTGGTCGGTTCGAGGGTCGCATTGTCGGCGCTCGGCCGTGTCGGCCACATCCGCGTCTACGCGGCACTGGCGTCGTTGCTGTCTGCAGCGATGTTGGCGGTCGGTCTCACCGAATCGGCACCCGCATGGGCGTGGCTGCGGTTCGTGACCGGCTTGTGCCTGGCGGGTCAGTACGTCGTCGCGGAATCGTGGCTCAACAACCTGGCCACGAACGAGAATCGAGGGCGTCTGCTGGCGCTCTATGCGGTGGTGACGTCCGGTGCGTTCGGCATGGGCCAGGTGCTGTTGTTCGCGATCGATGCTCGTGTCATCACCGGCTTTGCCATCGCCAGCATCATCACGTCGCTCGCTGTCGCACCAGTTGCACTGTCAGAGGATGCCGTTGCGCCGAGTGTCGTGAAACGCGAGCACATCTCGCTGCGCGACCTTGCCAAGCTCGTGCCGACCGGCGTGTTCTCGTGTCTCATCGTCGGGATGGCTCACGGGGCCCTGACCGGCATGGCGGCGATCTACGCAACGCGGGTCGGGTTGTCGACCGGCCGGGTCGGCCTGTTCGTGGCGGCGCCGAACGTCGGTGGGATGTTGTTGCACTGGCCGGTCTCTGCGGCGTCGGACGACATCGACCGCCGTGCCGTCGGTGTTGCCGCGTCGCTTGGAGCGATCGGCGCCGCGGTGCTGCTGTTGCTCGGCCCGTCGAGCAGTCCGATGGCACTGCTTGCTGTTCGCTGCGCTCGGAGCCTTCAGCTACCCGCTGTACTCGATCGCCGCCGCGTACACGAACGACTGGATCGAGCCCGAGCACGTCAATGCCGCGGCGTCGCAACTCGTGACGCTCTATGGCCTTGGGGCGGTGGTCGGTCCGTTCGCCGCTGCCGGAATGATGATCGTGGCCGGACCGAAGGGGTTCTTCTGGGCTGCAATCATTCTGCACAGCCTGTTGGCTGCCTTCTTCGTGTACCGAATGCGCGCCTGGCGTGCACCGTTGGCGAAGCGCCCGTGGGGCGAGGTGTCGCTGCCCGCGAGAGCCTTCTTCGTGCCCGCGACGGTTGTGGCGATGGGTCGCCGGTATCGCAGCAAGCTCGGCCGCTGACGGTCGCAGCCGTCAGCGTGAGATTGCAGCGATCCGAGCGTCGAAGTCGGCGCTCGACATCAGTGTCTTGCAACGTTCGAATCGGGCAACCGCGTAGGCCCAGAAGTCGTCGGCTGGATTTCCGTTGACGTGCTGGATCACGCCCCACAACGTCCACAGCAGATCGCACAATGCCTTGTACGCCACCATCCGTCCACGCTGGTCGGCCGGGGGCTCGCCACCGAAGTAGGCGCGCAGCAACGCGTCGTCCTGCTCGTCGACGAATTCGCCTTCGACGGAGAGATCGCCGAGATCCCACATCGGGTCGTTGTTGCCGGCGTACTCGTAGTCGATGATGAACATCCGCTCGCCGGTGTCGAGGAAGTTCTCGCACAGGGGATCGCAGTGGCAGGGCGCCGAGCGCGACGGGTGCTTCCTCCAGCGCCGACCGAACGACCTCGGCCTGGTTCTGGACGTCGTCGTAACCATCGGGGAGTTCTGCGCCTTTCGATGCCAGCAGTGCCTTGTAGTCGTCGATCATCGGGAACAACCTGAAGTCGATCCCGAACGGCGACGCGGTGGTGTGCAGTTGGTGGAACGCGCGGGCCGCTCGCTCGACAGCGCCGAGATCGCGGAACCGCTCCGCGGTCATCGTCGCCGCGCCGTCGACGAATCTGGTGACCATCAGCCCATCCGTGGGATCGAAGAAGACGAGTTCAGCGTTGACCCCGGCCACTGCCGCCGACCGGGCGGCGACCTCTTCGTCCGCTCGGTTGATGTACTCGCTCGTGCCCTCGCCGGGGATGCGCAGCACGTAGCGGTCGTCCCCGACCGCGACGAGGTGGTTGACATTGGTCAGGCCCGCGAGCCGAGTCGTGGCGGCGTCGGTCGGCAGCCGTGCCCGCCGAAGGAACGCGTCGAGTTCACTCATCCGACGCATCGTGTCACGACGCAGAGCGCTCACCCCGCCACTCACGCGTCGACGTTGCCCCAGAGCGCGTTCAACAGGGGCAGGGTTTTGCCCGAACGGCTTCCCGTGCGGACCTGTCATCGCTCCCTTACTCGGTTCATCGTGGTGCTTGCTCAATCCCGCGACGAAACGGAGGTCGGATGAGCAACGTTCCAGAGGGAGCCCAGCTCTCAGAAGACGGGCAATGGTGGTGGGATGGCAATGAGTGGCAAGCGGTTGAAGGCGCCGCTGACCCGACCGCCACGCCATCTGAATCGGCGGAAGGGCCGGACAAGTGGTCGGAGAACCCCGACGAGTGGACCGACGAGCAAAGGGACATGTACTTCACGGTGACGGACCAGACTGCGACACCAGAGTCATTGGATGCCGAACTCGGCGAGCCTGATGAGATAAGGGAAGGGACGGAACTGGCATGAGCGCCGGAGAGATCGTCAACATGCTCGAAAAGGGCTGGAAGCTCATCGACGACAACAAGCCATCGTCGAGCCTCCAGACCGCACGGGCAAACGCCGTGCCGAACGTCTCAGACTGGACCGCACTCGAGGGCGCCAAGGGCCCACGCGAGAGTCGCTGGTACATCAAGATGACGAACAGCCTGCCCGAGTCGTGGGGTGACATCGTCGTGGATTGCGACCTCCACTTGCGGTACACCTACGGGGCGACGTACAAGGGTGGCGGGTTGTACATACCGAACATCTGGGTCGACATCGACGACAGCTACGTTGCCTGGTGGCACACGCTCGAACTTCAGCTGATCGCCAAGGATCCCGAGAACGCAGGTACCGCTGCTGCGCCCCTTGCCCGCATCCCCATCACCATCAGCGGAAAGATGGCCAGCCCCAAGACATCGATCACCGTTCAAGCGGCTTTCATGGTGTGGGGCAACGGCCGGCTCGACGTGCTCTGACCGGGTCTACGACTTCAGGCGGAGATTCTTCGGGTCGTACAGCGCGCCGTCGTGACGTGTCGCGGGGATTGGCTCGCCGTAGACCTCGATCACGAAGTCGGTTCGATCGGTGAACTCGATCGGCACGTAACCAGTGGCGATCGGCTTGCCGATGGTGTGGCCGAAGTTGGCGCTGGTCGTGAAGCCGACCACCTCTCCATCGGCGATGATCGCCTCGCCGCTGACCGGATAGGCCATCTGCTCGAGCGTGAAGGTGCAGAGCTTGCGGGTCACACCGGACTCGCGCTGTGCCTCGAGCGCATCACGCCCGCAGAAGTCGCCCTTGCGCATGTTGACCCGCCAGCCGAGTCCGGCTTCCCACGGGGTGGTGTCGGGCGTGATGTCGGTCGACCAGTACAGATAGCCCTTCTCCATGCGCAGGGTGTCGATGGCCCGGTAGCCCACGTTGGCGATGCCGTACTCCCGCCCGCGTCGCGCAGCAGGTCGTAGACGTGCGCTGCATACGAGGTGGGCACGTGCAGCTCCCAACCCAGTTCGCCGACGTACCCGACGCGCATTGCCAACACAGGAGCAGCGCCGATAGTGATGTCGCGCGCCGTCGCGTAGCGCAGCGCATCGTTCGAGACATCGTCCTCGCTGACGGTCCGCAAGACCTCGCGCGCCATCGGCCCACACAGGTTGATGACCGCGAACGCCGACGTGAGGTCGCGGATCTGCACGCTGCCGTCGTCGGGCGAGTTCGAGCGGATCCAACCCATGTCGTGCGCGCCGAACGCCGAACCTGTGACCACGTACCAGTGCTCGTCGCCGAGTCGGGTCATCGTCAGGTCGCACTCGATGCCGCCGCGCTCGATTGCACAGCTGCGTGTAGGTCACGGTGCCGACGGGCTTGTCCATGTCGGCGACCGAGAGCCATTGCACGGCATCGAGCGCGCCGGGCCCGGTGATCTCGAACTTCGCAAACGAGGTCTGATCGATCAACGCAACCCGCTCACGAACGGCGCGATGCTCCTCGGCAACGTGCGGGAACCAGTTGGGCTCGCCGAACGACGGACGGTCCACCGCCTCGACACCGGCCGGCGCGAACCAGTTGGGCCGTTCCCAGCCACCGCGGGATCCGAAGACGGCGCCCTGCCCGGCCAGTGAGTCGTGCAACGGGCTGCGCTTCACGCCGCGCGACGTGATGTGCTCGGTGCCTGGTGCGGCGAGCTTGTAGTGGTGTGCGTAGAGCTCGACCATGCGCGATCCCATGAAGTGGTGGGTCGTGTGGTGGAACGCGAAACGACGCACGTCGAGCGGCCACAGATCGAGCGACGGTCGCCCTTCGAGGATCCACTCGGCCATCATCTTGCCCGCGCCTCCACCGGCGGCGATGCCGTACAGGAACCCGGTGGCGACGTAGTAGTTGTCGAGCTCGGGCACCTTGCCCATCACGAAGTCGGCGTCCGCGGAGTACGGGATCGGGCCGTTGATCATGCGTGCGGATCCCGGCCGCTTCGATCACGGGCGTGCGCTGCGCCGCCAGTGTCGCCAACTGCTCGAAGCGATCGAAGTTGGGCTCCAGCAACTGCCGCCGGAAGGGTGTCGGTACGCCCGTATGACCGAAGGGCAGCGTGTCGGGTTCGTAGCCGCCGATCAGCAACCCCGGTCCGTCGGGCTTGTAGTAGACGAGCAGATCGGGGTCGCGCATCGTCGGCATCTGACGCAGCTCCGCCGGCGTGAAGTCGGGGATCGGGCCCGGTGAGCACGTACTGGTGCTCGACCGCGACGGCGGGGATGCGCACCCCGGCCATCCTGCCGATCTCCATGCCCCACATGCCCGCGGCGTTGACGACCATCTCGCAGGTGATGTCGCCCTGGTCGGTGTGCACGGTCGACGCCCGCCGCCCATCGACGGTGATCGAGGTGACCCTGGTGTGCTCGCAGATCCGGGCGTTGCGCATGCGCGCGCCCTTCGCGATCGCCTGGGTGACGCTGGCCGGGTCGATGTAGCCGTCCGTCGGCAGGAAGGCCGCAGCGAGAACGCCGTCGGTCGTCATCAACGGGAACAGCTCCTGGGCGCGCTGCGGGCTGACGATCTCCATCGGCAGCCCGAAGCTCTTGGCCATCGTGGTCAGCCGCTTCAGCTCCATCACGCGCTCGGCGGAACACGCCAGACGAAGGCTGCCGACCTGATGCCAGTCGACCGCCTGGCCGGTCTCCGCCTCCAGCCGCGCGTAGAGCTCGACGGAGTGTTCGAGCATGCGCGTGGTGTTGCGCGACGACCGCAGCTGTCCCACGAGGCCCGCGGCGTGCCACGTGGCGCCGTCGGTGAGCTGATGCTGCTCGAGCAACACCACGTCGGTCTCGCCCATCGCCGTCAAGTGATAGGCGATGCTGCACCCGATGATCCCCCCGCCGATGATCACGATCCGTGCCTGCGAAGGCAGCGTCGACCCAGCGCGATGAGAGATGTGCGGAGGAGTCCGGCTCATCTCTCATACCGCCGAGGTGCGCGAGCAGCGCGATGAGAGATGTGCGGAAGGGTGCGGCTCATCTCTCATCTCAGGACTTCACTCGGGTGTTGGTGGGGTCGTAGAAGGGCTGCAGCGAGACCTCGGCCGGCACTCGCTCGCCTGCGACCTCCAGCTCGTAGGTACCGGCGGTCACGTAGTCGGCCGTGACGCCGTCGGGATTGCGGACGTAGCCGTAGCCGATCGAGCGGTCGATCGTGTAGCCGAACCCGCCGCTCGTCAGCCAGCCGACCCGTTCGCCGTCGCGGAAGATCGTCTCGCGGCCCGAGCAACACGACCGACGGGTCGACGGTGAAGCCGGCCAGCATCTTGCGCACACCGTCGGCCCGCTGCGCCGCGACCGCGGCGCGGCCCGATGAAGTCGACGCCGCTGCGCAACTTCACCGCCCAGCCGAGCCCGGCCTCGATCGGCGTGTGGTCGGGACCGATGTCGCCGCCCCATGCCGCGGTAGCCCTTCTCGAGCCGGCAGCTCTCGATCGCCCGGTAGCCGGCGTTGACCAGACCCGAGCGGCGCGCCGGCCGCCATCAGCGCGTCGTACACCGTGACCGCGTACTCGATCGGGCACGTGCAGCTCCCACCCGAGCTCGCCGACGTACGTGATGCGCAGCGCGTCGAACCGGCAGCCGGCGATGCCCGATCGATCCGCATGCGTGCCGAACGGGAACGCCGTCGTTCGACACGTCGGCGTCGGTGACCGCCTGCAGGATGCTCGCGTGGCGCGGTCCCATCAGCGCCAGCACCGAGCTGCGCCGACGTGATGTCGAACAGCTGGGCGTTCGGCCCCTGCCGGGATGTTGCGTTGGATCCAGTCGAAGTCGTGCGTGGCGAAGCCGGTGCCGGTGACGATGTAGAACTCGTCGGTCGGCCACGCGGCACACGGTGAGGTCGCACTGGATGCCGCCGCGGTCGTCGAGCATCTGCGTGTACGTCAGCGAGCCGACCGGCTTGTCGACGTCGTTGGCGCAGATCCAGTTCGAGCGCGGCCAGCGAGTCCGGGCCCTTCAGCGCGAACTTGGCGAACGATGTCTGGTCGATCAGCCCCGCCGCCTCGCGGATCAGCGCGGTGCTCGCGTCCGACGGCGTCGAACCAGTTCTGCCGGCCGTAGCTGTAGACGTCGTGTGGCTGTCTCGCCGGCGTCGGCGTCGGCGAACCAGTTCGGGCGCTCCCACCCCAGCTTCTCGCCGAAGCACGCGCCCTGCTGCGAGCAGGCGGTCGTACAGCGGCGAGACGCGGCACGGCCGGCCGCTGTCGTGCTCCTCGAACGGCCACGCCATCGTGTAGTGCTTGGCGTACGCCTCGAGCGTCCGGGTGCGCACCCAATCGGTGTCCTGGTGCGGGCGGCCGAAGCGGCGGATGTCGGCGACCCACAGGTCGTACGGCGGCACGCCCCGATGCGACCCACTCGGCCAGCGCCATGCCGGCACCGCCGCCGGCGGCGATGCCGAAGGCGTTGAAGCCGGCGCCGACGAAGAAGTTCTTCAGCTCGGGTGCTTCGCCGAGGATGAAGATGCCGTCGGGGGTGAAGCTCTCGGGTCCGTTGATCAACTGGTTGATGCCGGCGTCGTGCGAGCGCGGGCACCCGCCCGATCGCCAGCTCCATCATCGGCGCGAAGTGATCGAAGTCGGGGTCGAGCAGCTGGAAGTCGAAGTCGTGCGGGATCCCGTCGTCGGCCCACGGCATGCGGGTTCGGCTCGTAGCCGCCCATCACCAGCCCGCCGACCTCTTCCTTGTAGTACGTCAGGCGATCGGGGTCGCGCAGCGTCGGCAGGTCGCGCGGCACGGCTGATCGAACGGCGCGGTGATGACGTACTGGTGCTGCACCGAAACCAGCGGCACGTTGACGCCGACCGTCGCCGCCAGCGAGCGCGTCCACTGCCCGGCGCAGCAGCACGACGACCTCGCACTCGATGCGTCCCTGCGCCGTGACGACGCCCGTGATCACGCCGTCGACGACCTCGATCTGCGACGACGTCGGTGTCTTCGCAGATCGTCGCGCCGGCCATGCGGGCACCCTTGGCCAGCGCCATCGTGATGTCGGTCGGGATTGGCCTGGCCGTCGGTCGGCAGGAACGCTGCGCCGACCACGTCGTCGACCTCCATCAGCGGCCACATCTTCTGCGCCTCGGCGGGCGACAGCAGGTGCATCTCGAGGCCGAACGACTTCGCCGTCGTCGCCTGGCGCTTGACCTCGTTCCACCGCTCCGCGTTGCAGGCCAGCCGCAGGCCGCCGTTCATCTTCCAACCGGTGGCCTGCCCGGTCTCGGCCTCCAGCCGCTTGTAGAGGTCGACCGAGTAGCCGAGCAACTGCGTGATGTTGGCGCTGCTACGCAGCTGGCCGACCAGGCCTGCCGGCGTGGAACGTCGAGCCCGAGGTCAGCTTGTGCCGCTCGATCAGCACGGTGTCGGTCCAGCCCAACTTGGCGAGGTGGTAGGCGGTCGAACAGCCGACGATGCCACCGCCGATGATCACGGCACGAGCCGATGTTGGTTGCTCCGTCACGTGCCGTGCCCTTCCCCCATAGCTCAAGGGTATGACTAGCATCGGCGACGTGGGGGATACCAACTCGTCGATCTCCGTGCGTGGGATGTGGAAGGTGTACGGGCCGAAGCCCGAGCGGGTGGTGGGATCCGAACTCGCCGATCTGCCGCGCAAGAAGCTCGAACTGCAGACCGGCAACGTCGTCGCGATGCGCGACATCAACATGGACGTCGCCCCCGGCGAGGTCTTCGTCGTCATGGGCTTGTCGGGCAGCGGAAAGTCGACACTGATCCGGTGCCTGACGCGGTTGATCGAACCGACGGTCGGCACGGTGCGGATCGGCAACGTCGACGTGACGAAGGCCGACAAGGAGACGCTCCTCGACGTGCGCCGCAACAAGGTGTCGATGGTCTTCCAGCACTTCGGTCTGCTGCCGCATCGAACCCTCACCGACAATGTGGCGTTCGGTCTGGAAGTCCGTGGGGTCGACAAGACCGCGCGCCGAAAGAAGGCGAACGAGACGCTCGACCTCGTCGGGCTCGCGGAGATGGGCAGCTACCGGCCACATCAGCTCAGCGGCGGGCAGCAGCAACGTGTCGGCCTTGCCAGGGCGCTGGCCACCGACCCCGACATCCTCCTGTTCGACGAGCCGTTCTCCGCCCTCGATCCGTTGATCCGCCGCGACATGCAGGACGAGGTCGTGCGACTTCGCCGCGAGGTCAACAAGACGATGGTCTTCATCACCCACGACCTGTCCGAGGCCCTGCGCCTCGGCGATCGAATCGCCATCATGCGCGATGGTCGGTTCGTTCAGGTCGGTACGCCCGAGAACGTCGTCGTCGAGCCCGCCGACGAGTATGTCGAGAACTTCGTCCGCGACGTGCCGAGGTCGTTCGTCGTACCGGTCGAGCACGTGATGCGTCCGATGGACGGCTCCGCGCAGTTCTGTGGATCGGTTGTCCTCGGCACGAAGGTCCGCGACATCGTCAGGCTCATTGCCCACTCCGAGTTGCCCGTGCAGGTGCTCGATGTTTCCGGGCATCCGGTCGGATGCGTCGACCGCGAGCACGTGTTGGCTCTGATCGCAGGCGCCGACGAATGACGCAGGCAGTACCCGCTCTACCCGCGTCGACCACGACGGCGATGTCTCGGCGAACGATCAACGGACTCATTGCCGGTGTCGCGTGATCGTGGGAGTGGTGATCTACAAGGTCACACGCGGGCACGACGTGCCGACGTGGCTCGATCTGCACGTGCAACGCCACGCCCAGAGCGTGTACCACTGGATCACGCAGAACACCGGCCGCAACGTGGTGCTCGATGCCATCAAGTCCTTCGGTACCGGCATCGAGTGGTGCGTCGAGCGTGTCCTGTCGCTCCTGCGTGTGCTTCATTGGACGGGCGTCATCACGATCGTCTTCGTGATCGGCTATCTGCGCGCCGGCTTGCGCACGGCCGTGATCGCAGCGGCAGCGATCTTTGCCATCGGTCTCTGTGGATTCTGGGACCTCACGATGGTGACGCTGGCGATCATGGTGGTCGCCGTTGCGCTGGCCATGCTGGTCGGCGTTCCGCTCGGCATCTGGTCGGGCCTCTCCGACCGTGTTGAGCGGAGACTTCGCCCGCTGCTGGACACCGCTCAGGTCATGCCGGCCTACGTCTACCTCATCCCGTGCGTCGCGTTCTTCGGGATCGGTGTCCCGGCCGCGGTCGTGGCCACGCTGATCTACGCGGTTCCGCCCGCGGTACGGCTCACGAGCCACGGGTTGCGCCAGGTGCCGATCGTGTCGACCGAAGTAGGTCGATCGTTCGGGTCCACCGGGCCGCAACTGCTGCGCAAGGTGCAGCTCCCGTTGGCCCGGCGAACCGTCCTGCTCGGCCTCAACCAGGTGATCATGATGGCGTTCGGCATCGTCGTGATCGCCTCGCAGATCGGCACCGGCGATGTCGGCGGCCAGGTGCTGCGCGGGCCTGCAGAAGCTCGACGCAAAGCTGGCGTTCTCGGCCGGCTTCTGCATCGTGTTCGCGGCCATCGCGCTCGACCGCATCACGACAGGTGAACGGTCGCTGCGCCCTGGTCGGCGCGTCACGGTGTGGGTCGTCGACAGGCGGAAGCAGTGGCTTCTCGGCTCCGTCGTGGTGGTCGTGGCGGCCGTCGCGGCAAGTCTGTTCGACGTCGCGGACTTCCCATCGTGGCGCATCGGCCTGGGCGGCTGGGCCAAGTCGATCATCGACTGGTTGAACGAGCACTTCCGACGTGGCGTTCCGCTGGTCGGCGGTACGGGATCCATCAGCGACTTCCTCGTCCGCGACATCCTCGATCCCATTCGTGGCGTGCTGCAATCCGCTGCGTGGTGGTTGGTCGTCGCGTTCTTCGCGTTCATCGGTTGGATCAGCAAGGGTTGGCGGCTGGCGCTGCTGTGCGCACTCGCGTTGATCGGAATCGCGGCGATGAACAACTGGGATCTGGCGATGGACACCCTCAGCCAGGTGCTGGTCGCCGTCGTCATCAGCGTCTGCCTCGCCGTCCCGATCGGCATCTGGTCCGGTCGGTCGCGATGGCTCGAGCACGCGCTGCGCCCGTTCCTCGACACCGCCCAGGTGCTGCCGCAGTTCGTGTACCTCGTCCCGGTGGTGTTCCTCTTCAACGTCGGCCGCACACCCGGCGTGATCGCCGCGGTGATCTATGCGTTGCCGCCTGGCATCCGCCTGGTCAGCCTGGGACTGAAGGAGGTGCCGTTCGCGCCTCGCGAGGCCGCCATCTCGTTCGGGGCGACTCCACGCCAGGAGCTGGTGAAGGTGCAGCTCCCGTTGGCGTTCAAAGCGATCATGCTGGGGATCAACCAGATGATCCTGATGGTGCTCGCGACGGTCATCATCGCCGGGTTGATCGGCGGTGGAGCGCTGGGCCTCGAGGCCCTCGGCGGGTTCACCAAACCCAACATCAAGATGGGTGATGGCGTGGCAGCCGGGGTGAGTATTGTGCTGTTGGCGATCGTCCTCGACCGGCTCACCCAGGCATGGGGCAACAGGTCGGCACCGGAGAATCGCTCATCGTGAACTGCTCCGACGAGGAGCCAAAGGGGAGACAATGAGAACAAGGTTCCGTACATCCGCCCGTTTCGCGGTCGCTGCTGTCGCGCTCTCGCTCGTGGCCGCCGCTTGCGGCAGCGATGACGATGCTGACAGCGATTCGACGACTGCCCCAGCCGCTGAGGCGGACGACTGCCGCGGCTGCCGGCGACACGACGCCCGCCGCTGCCAGTGGGGCCGCACTCGAAGATCGCTGCCAACCCGTGGACGGGTTCGGCGGTCAATGCCAACGTCGCCAAGGTCGTGCTCGAGTCGAAGCTCGGCACACCGGTCGAAGTTGTCGACATCGACGAGAATGCCGCCTGGGTGGGCCTCGATGCCGGCGATCATCGACGCCAACCTCGAGATCTGGCCATCGGGTCACGCGGCAGATCGCACGACGTACATCGACGAGAAGAAGACCATCGTCGACATCGGCCTGCTCGGTCCGTCGGCCAAGATCGGCTGGTACGTGCCGACGTTCGTCATCGATCGAGCATCCCGAGCTGGCGACATGGGAAGGCTTCAAGGATCCTGAGCTGGCGAAGCTGTTCGCGACCGCCGAGTCGGGTAGACCTAGGCCAGTTCCTGATGGGCGATCCCAGCTACGTCACGTACGACGAGCAGATCATCGAGAACCTCGAGCTGCCGCTGAAGTACGTCGTCGCCGGTTCCGAGGCCGCCCTGCATCACCGCCATCGAGCAAGCCGAGGCCGACCAGAAGCCACTGTTGCTGCAGTTCTGGCAGCCGCACTGGCTGCAGTCGAAGGTCGAGCTGACCGAGGTCGAACTGCCCGAAGTCACCGACGAATGCATCGCCTCCGCCGCGGCCGCCGATGGCGGGTATGCCTGCGACTACCCGGTCGACGAGCTGTACAAGATCGCCAACGCCGGGCTCGAGGCCAAGAACAAGGCTGCGTTCGACTTCCTGAGCAAGTTCCAACTGACCACTGATCAGCAGAACGAGATCGCCGCGATGGTCGACAGCGACGGCAAGACCGCCGATGCCGCCGCCAAGGAATGGGTCGACGCCAACCCCGACGTCGTCGCCGCCTGGCTCCCCTGAGCCTGGATCGTTTCAGCGTTTGGCGCCGCGGGACCGCGTATACGGGTCCTCCGGCGCCGAACGCCGTTCACGTTCGCGCGGTAGAAGGCGACCGGTTCGGGGGCGAGGGGGGTGTTGCCGAGGATCAGGTCGGCGGCCTTCTCGGCCATCATCATCACCGGCGCATAGATGTTGCCGTTCGTGACGTAACGCATCGCCGAGGCATCGACCACGCGGACTCCTTCGACGCCATGCACGTTCATCGTCATGCGGGTCGACCACGCTGTCGTCGTCGGCGCGGCCCATTCGGCACGTGCACGACGGGTGCAACGCGGTCTCGCTGTCGGCGCGGACCCAGTCGAGGATCTGCTCGTCGGTGTCGACGCTGGGCCCTGGTGATACCTCGCCGCCGTTGAACGGCTCCATCGCCGGCTGGTTCAGGATGCGACGGGCGATCCGGATGGCCTCGACCCACTCGCGGCGATCCTCCGGCGTGGAGATGTAGTTGAACCGCAGCGCCGGCTTGGCCTTCGGATCGGTCGACGTGATCTGTACCGAGCCACGCGAGTTCGAGTACATCGGGCCGATGTGCACCTGGTAGCCATGTCTGCCGGCCGGCGACGAACCGTCGTAGCGGACGGCGATGGGCAGGAAGTGGAACATCAGGTTGGGATAGGCGACCTCGTCGTTGCTCCGCGCGAAGCCGCCGCCCTCGAAGTGGTTCGATGCACCCGGGCCCTTTCGCAGGAACAGCCACTCCGCACCGATGAACGGACGCCGCCACATCTTCAACTGCGGCTGCAACGAGACGGGTTGCTTGCACGAGTACTGCACGTAGACCTCGAGATGGTCCTGCATGTGCCGGCCGACTGCCGGAAGGTCGTGAACGACCGGGATGCCGAGGCCACCGAGCACTGTCGGCGTCGCCAACACCGCTGAGCTGTAAGAGCTGCGGCGAGTTGAATGCCCCGCCGCACAGGATGACCTCGCCCGCCAACGCCTGCTGCGTGCCACCGCGACGCGTACTGAACTCGACACCGGTCGCGCGCGTGCCGTCGAACAGCACGCGATGTACCAGGGCGCGTGTGGTGACCGTCAGGTTCTTGCGATGCATCACCGGGTGCAGGTAGGCGCGGGCCGCGCTCAACCTGCGGCCACGCCGAATGTTGCGGTCGAACTTGGCGAAGCCCTCCTGCTGATACCCGTTGACGTCGTCGGTGATGGGATAGCCGGCCTGCTGGACGGCTTCGAAGAAGGCCGTCGAACAGCGGATTCGTTGCAGGGCCGCGCTCCAGTTCCAGCGGCCCGTTGTGACCGCGGTACTGGTCGGCGCCATCGGCGGCGAGGCAGTTCTCCATCTTCTTGAAGTAGGGCAGGCAGTGCGCGTAGTCCCACGACTCCATGCCGGGGTCTGCCGCCCAGCGCTCGTAGTCCAGCGGGTTGCCACGCTGGAAGATCATGCCGTTGATGCTGCTGGAGCCGCCGAGGACCTTGCCGCGGGCGTGATAGATCTTGCGGCCGTTCATGAACGGCTCCGGCTCGCTCTCGTACTTCCAGTCGTAGAACTTGCTGCCGATCGGGAACGTCAGCGCCGCGGGCATGTGGATGAAGACGTCCCACTTGTAGTCGGGCCGTCCTGCCTCGAGCACGAGCACGTTGGTGGCGGGATCAGCGCTGAGACGATTGGCAAGGGCCGAACCGGCAGAACCGCCGCCGACGATCACGTAGTCGTACCTTGTCACCACGCGCCTACCCGCGTCACAGCTGCACGCGCTCGGCGGTGGCGACCACCAACCTGCCTAACTCGTCGGCATCGACCTCGCCAGGGAAGCGGTACGCCGGGCCGTGCGCGTGGATGGCGCCGACGACGCGGCCGCGGCTGTCGCGCACCGGCGCCGCCACCGAGTTGAGGCCATCGAGGTACTCCTCGAACGCCCAGGCGTATCCCTTCGCGGCGATCTCGACGAACCTCGTGCGGATGGCAGCCGCGTCGGTCAGCGTGCCGCTGGCGGTTCGCTCCAGCGGCTGGGCGAGGTACTCGTCGGCGTCGATGGCACCGAACGCCAGCATCACCTGGCCCGACGACACCGTGTGGGCCCGCAGACGCTCGCCCGTCCAATCACGGATCTGCACCTGGTTGTCGGCATCGACCTGATCGAGGTACAGCATGTCGAAGCCGTCGGCGATCGACAGACCCGCGGCCTCGCCGGTTGCCTTCACCAGAACATGGAGATGTGGCCGCACCGCGGCGATCAGCGATCTGCCCGGCAACACCGCCGCGGCAATCTCCATCATCCCTGTGCCCACTCGGTAGCTGCCGCCCGGTTCGATCTGCTCGACCATGCCGAGGTCCTCGAGGGTCGACAGCATCCGCGACACCGTGCTCTTCGGCAGGCTGACGCGATCGGCCACATCGGTGACGCCCGCCGGCCCGCCCGAGAGACAGCGCAGCACCGCGAATGCTCGCTCGACCGACTGCACCCCTGACATCAGCTTGGCACCATCAGGCGGGGAACGCTCCCTGCATGCGCGCTGCCTCGAGCGTGTTCTGCAGCAGGCAGGCGATGGTCATCGGCCCGGTGCCGCCCGGCATGGGGGTGATGGCACCGGCGATCTCTGCGACGGGTTCGTAGTCGACGTCGCCGACGATGCCGCTCTCGGTACGCGACACGCCGACATCGATCACGGTTGCCCCCGGCTTCACATGGGCAGCGGTGATCATTCGCGCCTGTCCCGCCGCGGCGACGATGATGTCGGCCTCGCGGCAGACGTCGACGAGATCACCCGTTCGCGAATGTGCCAGCGTGACGGTTGTGTCGACACCTTTGCGGCCGAGCAGCAACACCATCGGTAGCCCGACCAGCGTGGAACGGCCGACCACCACGGCGCGCTTGCCGACCGTCGGGATCTCGTAGCGCTGCAACAAGCGCATCACGCCAAGCGGTGTGCACCCGACGTGACCGGCCTGACCGCGCACGAGTCGGCCCAACGACGCCTCGGTGAGGCCGTCGACATCCTTCTCCGCAGGGATCATCTTCAGCAGCGGTTCGGCATCGAGGCCGCCGGGCAGGGGCAGTTGGCAGAGGATCCCGTGCACGCCGGTGTCGACGCATAGTGCAGCAACCGTGTCTTCGAGCTCGCGCTGACTGACGTTGCCGTCGATCGCGACGTGGCGCGACTGCATGCCGGCTTCTGCGGCCTTCTTCTGCTTGCTGCGCACATAGATCTGGCTGGGCTTGTCGTCGCCCACGAGCACAGTCGCCAGACACACCGGCGGGTTGCCCGCGGCATCGATCTCGGCGCGCAACTGGGCGACGATGTCGTCGCGCAACCTCGCGCCATCCATGACCACAGCACTCATGTGACGGCGCTCACGACAGGCCGACGATCTCACCGTGCTCGTCGAAGTCGATGATCGACGCGGCGGGCGCCGAACCGAGACCGGGCATGGTCGTCATGTCGCCGCAGATCGGATAGATGAACCCTGCACCGACCGATGCCCTGACCTCGCGCACGTTGAGCGTGTGACCGGTGGGAGCACCCTTCAGTGACGCATCGGCACTGATCGACAGGTGGGTCTTGGCAATGCAGACGGGCAGGCTGCCGAACCCGTTCTTCTCGTAGCGCGCCAACTGGGTGTTGGCCGCTGGCGAGTACGTGACGTTGGCTGCGCCGTAGATCTTGGTGGCGACCGATCTCGATCTTCTCCTTCAGGCTGGCCTCGAGGGGGTAGCAGAACGTGAAGGTGCTCGGCTCGTCGCACGCCTCGACCACCGCCTGGGCCAGGTCGGTCGCTCCCTTGCCGCCATCGGAGAAGTGCGTGCACACTGCGACACGGGCACCGACCGACTCGGCGATCTCGCGGATGGCCTGGTGCTCGCTGTCGAAGTCGCTCGGGAAGGCGTTGATGGCAACGACCGGTGACACACCGTGGACCTTGACGTTCTCGATCTGCTTGATCAGGTTGGCCGCGCCGGCGCGCACGTCGTCGGGGTTCTCGGCAAGCAATTCGGGCGGCAGCGGCTTGCCGGCGACGATCTTGAACTTGCCGCTGTGCGCCTTCAGCGCGCGCACGGTGGCGACCAGCACCGCGGCGTCGGGCACCATGCCCGAGTTGCGGCACTTGATGTTGAAGAACCGCTCGGCGCCCATGTCGGCGCCGAACCCTGCCTCGGTGATGAGGTAGTCGCCGGTGTGGATGCCGATGAGGTCGCCGACGATCGACGAGTTGCCGTGGGCGATGTTGCCGAACGGGCCGGCGTGCACGATGACCGGCGTGTGCTCGAGGGTCTGCAGCAGGTTGGGCTTCGAGCGCCTCGCGCATGATGACCGCCATCGAACCGGCGCCCTTCAGCTGCTCGGCGGTGACGGGTTCGCCGGCCTTGTTGTAGCCGACCACGATCCGCCCGAGGCGGGCACGCAGGTCGGCGGCCGAGGTGGCGAGCGCCAGGATGGCCATGACCTCGGAGGCAGCCGTGATGTCGAAGCCCGTCTGACGCGTGACGCCATCGGCCTTGCCGCCGAGACCGACGATGATGTTGCGCAGTGCACGGTCGTTGACATCGAGCACCCGCCGCCACGTGATGTTGTGCATGTCGAGGTCGAGCTCGTTGCCTTGGTGCAGATGGTTGTCGACCATGGCCGACAGCAGGTTGTGCGCCGCCGTCACGGCGTGGAAGTCGCCGGTGAGGTGCAGGTTCAGCAACTCCATCGGGATCACCTGGCTGTAGCCACCGCCGGCTGCCCCGCCCTTGATGCCGAACGTCGGGCCCATCGACGGCTGACGCAGGCTGATGGTGGCGCGCTTGCCGATGTGCTTCATCGCCATGCCGAGACCGACCGTCGTCGTGGTCTTGCCCTCGCCGAGCGGCGTCGGGGTGATCGCGGTCACGACCACGTACTTGGCCTTCGGGCGGTCGGCCAGCTCGGCGATGGCCTCCAGCCTGATCTTGGCCAGGTCGTCGCCGTGCGGCTTCGAGCAGATGTGGCCCGATGCCCATCTCAGCGGCGATTTCGGTGAGCGGGCGCTGTCGTTGCGGCCCGGGCGATTTCGAGGTCGGATGGAAAGCCCACTGGTTGACTCCTTTGTCAGGCCAATCTCGGGCAATTCCACATGACGGAACTACCCACGATGCGGAATACTAGTCGATCTCGGCGATGGTGCTGCCACCGAAGACCTGCATCGTCGGCAACACCTCCACACGGGTCACATCCACATGCGCCGGCATGCTGAGGGCCATGCCGACCAGGGCCGCGATGTCGGCGGGCTGCACCGACGTTGCACCTGAGTACAAACGGGTAACGGCGGCATCGTGGCCACCCAGCGCCTCGTCGTACAGATTCGTTTCCACCCTGCCGGGCATCAACACCGTCACACGGATCGCCGCACCGTGCAGGTCGATGCGCAGCCCGTCGGCGAAGGCCGCGAGACCGGCTTTGGTGGCGGAGTAGGTCGCGCTGTTGGCGGTTGGGCGGCTGCCGGCGACCGATCCAGTGAAGACGATGTGCCCGTGGTTGCGGCTGACCATGCCAGGCAGCACACACATGGTGGCGTGCACGGCGGCGCGCAGGTTGACGTCGATCAACGCGTCGGCCACCGCTGCGGTCGATTGGTGCGCCGGCTTCAGGTCGCCGACGATCCCGGCGTTGTTGACCAGCACGTCGATGTCGATTCCGGACAAGGTGCTCGTCAGGGCGTCGGTGTCGCGCACATCGACACCGTGCACCGTCACGCCGTCGCGACCTTCGAGCTGGTCGAGCGCGGTGTCAGGAAGTGCCAGCGCGTGCACCTGCATCCCAGTCGGACGAGTTCGTCGACGATCGCCCGCCCGATGCCGCCCGATGCGCCGGTGACGACTGCCGACTTATACGCGGTCACAGGTCTTTGCACAGGCGAAGCGCGTCGTAGATCGCAGCATGGATGTTGCGACCCGCAACGGCATCGCCGATGCGGAACAGTTGGTACCCGTCTCCGTCGATCGGTTGGGGATTGCCGGCGACGAGCGCCTGATAGTCGACCTCGCCGCCGTTGCTCGACCCCTTCAGCAGGGCGTGGTACACCTCGTCGTTGGCCAACACGCCGTGATCGACGACGACCGCATCGAAGGTGCGCGTGTGCCGGACGGGTGAGTGATCGCTACCGATCTCGACGAGCAATCGGCCACCCTCGCGGCGCACGGTTCGGACCCGTTGGTTCAGCGTGATCCTGGTGTCGGTCTCGTTGAACGCCCTGGCGTACGGCACCATGTTCATGCCGCCGACATCGACACCGACGGTGCGCTCCGGCGTGACGATCTCCAATCGTGCGCCAGACCGGGCCAGCATCTCGGCGGTGGTCATCGCAGAGTGCGTGCCGTCGTCGTCGTACAGCAACACGTCGCCGCTCAGGCGGGCATCGCCGCCGACGACGTCCCAGGCCGACACGACGAGCTCGGCCCCCAACTCGAGCTGCGGATTCTGCGGCAAGCCGCCGGTGGCGACGATCACCACGTCCGGCTGCAGGTCGCCGACAACGTGCTCGTCGGCGTAGGTGTCGACGCGTACGTCGACGCCGAGGCGTGCCAATTCGCTGTCTCGCCATTCGACGATTCCCATCAGGTCCTTGCGCCGAGGGTTGCGAGCCGCCAGGCGAATCTGGCCCCCGGTCCACGGCATGACTTCGAGCAGCACCACGTCGTGGCCCCGTTCGGCGCTGACGCGGGCTGCCTCCAGTCCGCCCGGCCCACCGCCGACGACCACCACACGGCGCCGGCGTGCCGCTGCCGGGATGTCGTGCGGCATCGTGGATTCGCGGCCGTCGCCGCGTTGTGGATGCACAACGCTTCGCCCGCCTGGTAGATGCGATCGAGACAATACGTCGCGCCGACGCACGGCCTGATGGTGTGCTCGACTCCGAGCTCGATCTTGCGCACCAGGTGCGGCTCGGCCATCTGCGCACGAGTCATGCCGACCATGTCGACCAGCCCCTCGGCGATCGCGTGACGAGCGGTCGACACGTCGTCGATCTTCGAGGCGTGCAGTACCGGCAACTCCGTCTCGGCGCGGACCATGCCGGCAAAGTCGAGGTGCGGAGCCGAACGCATGCCGTGGATCGGGATCACCTCGGTTAACACAGCGTCGTTGACGATGTTGCCGCGTATGACGTTGACGAAGTCGATCAGTTTCTCGCTGGTGAGCCGACGCAGGATCTCCAGACCGACGGGCGCATCGATGCCGTCCTCGAGACGTTCGTCGACGGCCATGCGGATACCGACGATGTAGTCGGACCCGACACGTTCGCGAATCGCCCGGAGCACACGCAGCGGAAAGCGCAGGCGGTTGTCGAACGAGCCGCCGTAGTCGTCGGTGCGCAGGTTCGTTGCGGGCGACCAGAACGAATCGAACAGATGGCCGTAGGCCTCGATCTCGATGCCGTCCATGCCGCCGGCTTTCATCCGCTCTGCGGCGTCGGCGTAGTGGCCGACGATGCGGTCGATGTCCCACGGCTCGGCAACCTTCGGGTGCGAGCGGTGAGCGGGCTCGCGAAGTGGTGAGGGAGCGACGACCGGCAGCCAATCGTCGTGATCCCAGCCGGTGCGCCGGCCGAGGTGGCTGATCTGGATCATCGCCGCGGCGCCATGTTCGTGGATGCCGTCGGTCATCGCCCGGATCCACGGCACGATCGCATCGTCGTACGCGTGCAGGTTGCCGAAGGCCGGCGGGCTGTCGGGCGACACGACGGCGGTACCGGCCGTCATCGTCATCGCCAGGCCGCCTTTGGCCTTCTCGACGTGGTAGAGCCGGTACCGGTCCTTCGGCATGCCGTCCTCGCTGTATGCCGGTTCGTGCGACGACGAGAACACCCGGTTGCGCAGCCGAAGGTGCTTCAGAGTGAACGGCTGGAGCAGAGGATCCGATGTCACGGTTACTTCTTACAACCTCTGTGCACTCAAGGCCTCAGCACATCGATCATCGGATCATGCGACATCGGCACGGCGCCCATCGCCGTGATCAAGACCTGCTGCTCGAGCTTGACACCCTCGCGGCCGCCGACCGCCCCGATGTAGCTCTCGACGCACACGACCATGTTCTCCAGGAAGTATCCGTCGTAGCCCCAATCGGCGTAGTCGGCCGCGTAGGCCACCGTCGGGTACTCGTCGACCAGGCCGGCGCCGTGGATCATCATCATGTACCGGTTCGGTACGTACTCGTCGGGGACGGGCCAGCACTTCTCGCCGAACTCCTTGAACGACATGCCCGGTTTGATCAACTCGACGTTGGTCAGGATCTGCTCCTGGGCGATGTCGTAGAGCTTGCGCTGCTCAGCGGTCGGCGCCTTGCCCGGGCACACCAGCGTGCGTGAGATGTCGGCGAGATAACCCAGCGGGCCGACCATGTCGGTGTCGAAGGCCACCAGGTCGCCCGGTTCGATCACCTTGTTGCTGGCCTCTTGGAACCACGGATTGGTGCGTTGGCCCGACGTGAGGAGGCAGCACTCGATCCACTCGCCGTCGTGGGCGATGTTGGTCTGGTGCAGGATGCTCCACAGCTCGTTCTCGGTCATGCCCGGCTGCAACGCCTGGCGGATGCGGTCGACGCCGACGTCACAGACGTCCATCGACAGTTGCATGGCCATGATCTCCTCGGGCGACTTGATCATGCGAGCCAGTTCGAGCGGCTGCTGCGCATCGAACAGCTGGATGCCCGCATCGGTCAGGTGCTTGGCTCCCCAGGGCTCGCAGCGGTCAACCGCGAGTCGTCGATCGGGGCCGCCGTACTGACGCATGAGATCGATGATGTCGCGCGACCACACCTCGGCCTTCTCCTGCGTGCGTGGACCCGCCAGGAAGTAGAACCACGGCACGGCCTTGCGCACTTCGTCGACGGAGTCGAGATCGGTCTGCTGGTACATGCACGTTCCGTACTCGAACAACACCACAGGGCCGTCGACGGGCACGAACACGTAGCGACCGGGAGCATGCAGCGTCCAGACGTTGAACGTGTGCGTGTCTGTGGCATATCGGATGTTGATCGGGTCGCTCAGCAGCGCCGCGCCGTAGTCGTGGGCGACCAGTTCAGCGCGTATGCGAGCCAGCCGGTCGAGGCGAAGCTTGCGTCGGTCGATCGCGTCCAGACGTGCGGGGACGTCGACGGCAAGGCTCATGGTGTCGTTGAAGCGGAAGCTGTGCCGGAGAGACGCACATCGACCGGTTGACCGCCGAGTTCATCGAAGGGGATGTGGCAGCGGATGACGCCGCCGTCGGGCGTGGCCGTCAGCGCAGGTTCGACCTCCACGCAGATGTCTCCCAAGAACCGCGGACAACGAGTGTGGAACACACAGCCGCTGGGCGGATTGACGGCGCTCGGGATCTCGCCGTGCAGCTTGATCCGCGGCCGGGTGTCGCCGTCAACCGAGGGCGCCGCAGAGAGCAACGCCTCGGTGTACGGGTGATGCGGCCCGTCGAACACGCGCTCGGCCGGGCCGAGCTCCATGATCCGGCCGAGGTAGAGCACGGCGATGCGGTCGGACAGATAGCGCACGACCCGTAGATCGTGGGAGATGAAGAGGTAGCTGGTGGCGCTCTCGCGCTGGAGGTCGGCGAGCAAGTTGAGGATCGCGGCCTGCACCGAGACGTCGAGCGCAGATGTGGGCTCGTCGCACACGATGATGCGCGGCTTGCCGGCGAAGGCACGGGCTATCGCGACGCGCTGCTTGAGGCCGCCGGACAGCTGCGACGGGCGCATGTCGAGATGACGTTCGGTGAGGCGAACGGAGGACGTGATCTCTCGAAGCCTCCCGTCGACCTGAGCCGGCGGAGTCTTGGCCAGGCGTTTCAACGCACGCGAGATGATCCGGCGCACTGTGTGCCGTCGGTTCAGCGCGGAGTCGGGGTTCTGGAACACGATCTGGATGGCCCGCACCTGGTCGTCGGGACGCCGCCGCGTACCGGGCTGCAGCGGTTCGCCATCGCACAGCAAGGTATCGGTCTGGTCTGGGGCGTGAATGCCGAGCACGGTGTGCGCCAACGTGGTCTTGCCGCTGCCGGACTCGCCGACGAGCCCGACGGTCTCGCCGGCATACAACGCCAGTGAGACGTCGTTCAACGCGTAGATGTCCTTGCCGCCCTGATGGAACGTCTTGCTGACACCCTTCAGCTCCAGGATGGGTGCGACGGTGCGGTCGACCGTTGTAGCGGTGGCCTCGGCGGTTTGAGCTCGCTCCATCAGCGGGACGCGATCGACGTGATGGCACCGGGACAGCTGCTCGCCGACAGGTGTCCAGTCGGGTGCGACGGTTCGGCAGAGATCGTCGGCGAGCACGCACCGATCGACGAAGACGCATGTCGGAAGGTCTGCGCCGATTGGCGGCAGGAACCCAGGGATCGTTTCCAGACGCTGGTCCGACTTGCGCGAGCCATGTCGCGGCAGGCAGTGCAGCAGCCCCACGGTGTACGGGTGCGTCGGATGGTCGAAGACCTGCTCGGCGGGACCCTCTTCTACCAGCTTGCCGGCGTAGAGCACGCCGACGCGGTCGCACATCGATCGAATTGCGGCAAGGTTGTGCGAGATGAACAGCACGGCCGTGCCGTATTCGTTGCGCAGGGAACGCACCAGATCGAGCACTTCGGCCTCGACCGTGGCGTCGAGGCCAGTGGTCGGCTCGTCGAGGATCAACAGCTTGGGGTCGCATGCCAGAGCCATGGCGATGACCACGCGTTGCTGCATGCCGCCAGACAGTTGATGCGGGTAGCGGCTCATCACCGAATCGGGGTCGGCGATCTGCACCTTGTCGAGAATCTGACACGCTCGCTCGCGTGCTTGGGTGTCGTCGAGCCCGATCACCGTGAACGCCTCGAGGAGTTGTGGGCCCACGCGGATCGTGGGGTTCAGTGCCTGACCTGGATCCTGGTACACGATGGATGCGGTCTTGGCCCGCACCTCGCGCAACTCGGCCTCGCTCAACGACAGGATGTCGCGTCCAGCGAGGTGCACACTGCCACCGAGGATTCGGGCATTGCGCGGCAGGTAGCGGATGGCCGCATACGCGGCCGTTGATTTCCCGCAGCCGCTCTCGCCGACCAGTCCGTACGACTCGCCGGGCGTTATACGGAACGACACGCCGCGCAGCACCTGGCGGGGGGTGCCGCGCACGACGTACGCAAGGCTCAGGTCGTCGAACTCGAGGGCCGGGGTGCTCACCGGTCGACCGTCGTTTGGATCGAATCGGCGATCAGGTTGATCGACACCACCAGGGTGGTCAGAGCCAGCGCCGGGAACAACGACGGCCACCACACGTTGCTGGGCAGGCTCGTGCGCTCTTCGAATATGGTGCGCCCCCAATCGGGTGAACCGGGCTGGGTTCCGAAACCGATGAACGCCAGGCCCGCCATGGTGAAGGCGGCATAGCCGAGCCGCACGGTGAACTCGACGATGATGGTTGGGAACACGTTCGGCAGGATCTCCGCGAACATGACGTACAAGCCGTTCTCGCCGCGGAGCTCGGCGGCGCGCACGTAGTCGAGATTGCGTTCGGCCATCACGGCAGCACGCACCGTACGAGCAATCAGCGGGGCGTACAGGAAACCGATGACCGCGATGATGGTGAGGCGGCCGGCACTCAAGGCGGTGAGAGCGAGCAGCGCGACCAGGATCACCGGGAGGCTGATGAGGGCTTCGATGAGGCGACTGAGGATGTCGTCGACCACGCCGCGCATGTATCCCATCGACAAGCCCATCACGACACCAACCACGGTGCCGAGGACGGCCGCAGCCGGAGCGATGATCATGATCTCGCGGGCCCCGAAGATGACACGGCTGAACACGTCTCTGCCGAATCGGTCAGCACCCAACAGGTGGCCTTCCTTCAGTGGCCTGATCCATTTGCTGAGCGGATCCTGCTTGGAAGGGTCGTGCGTCGCGATGACACTGGGCACGATCGCGCAGACCACCCAGAACAGCATGATGATCGCACCCGCGATCAGCGTCTTGGAGCGCAGCAGTTGACGGCGGAACTCGCGACGGACGTCGGAGGACGTGACCGCGACAGGGACCGCGACGGCATCGGTGACGATGGGGGCAACAGAGGGTTCGGGGGCAACAGAGGTGACGGGAGCGGCAGGATCGACCGGAGGCGTGGTGCTCATTCCTTGTTCCCCAATCGGATGCGCGGGTTCAACCACGCGGTGAGCAGGTCGGCCAGGAAGGTCATGACCATGGAGAACGCGCCCACGACGAACACAGCGGCCATCAGCATCGGGATGTCGCGGTCCTTGGCCGCCTTCGCGATCAGCAGCCCCAAGCCCTTGTAGTTGAACATCGTCTCCGTGATCAGCAAGCCACCGAGGAGGTAGCTCATCTGTGTGGCCACGACCGCGATGGTCGGCAGGAGCGCATTGCGCAGCACGTGGCGCCGTAGCACCGTCGTGCGGCTGAGACCTTTCAACGTCGCGGTGCGCGTGTAGTCGGCCGCAAGTGCCTCGATCGTGCCGGCACGGGTGATGCGGGCGATGTAGCCGAACAGGACAGCGCTGAGCGTCACGGCCGGCAGGATCATCACCTGAACCTGATCCCAGATGCTGCCGTCCGGCGATCCGCCGGCTGGCAGCCATTTCAAGCGCACGGCGAAGATCAGGATCAAGATGATGCCGACCACGAACTCCGGGGTCACCGCCAGGCTGAGCCCCGCGATCGTGATGATCCGATCCGTCAACCGGCCCTGGCGCATGGCTGCAACGGCCCCCCCGATGATCCCGATCGGCACCACGATCAGCAAGGTGACGAGTGCAAGCTTCAGCGAGGCCCAGAGAGCCGTGGGAAGGAAGTCCATGACCGGAGCGCGGAACTTGTAGCTCTCGCCGAAGTCGCCGGTGAGAGCGTTCCCGACCCACCGCAGATACCGCTCGTGCAGCGGACCGTTGAGGCCGAGCTCTGCGTTGAGCTTGTCGACGGATGCTCGTTCGGCGAACGGGCCGAGAATGGCCCGCCCGACGCTCCCCGGCAGTACGGACGCAACCAGGAACACCACCATGCTCAAGATGAGCAGAGTGACCAGGGCAAGTCCGAGCCGCCGGAGAACGTAGCGGGACATCGATGTGGTCTTAGCTCTTGCTGGCCTTGTCGGTGTAGACGTGACCCATCGCCGACGTCTCGACGCCGGAGACGTTCTTCCTCGTGGCGGAGAGATAGTTGTAGTTGTACGGGAAGATGATCGGCACGTCTTCCAACAGCAGCTCCTGGATCTTCGCCGACGCGGTCCTGCTGGCTCTGCAGGTCGAGTGACGCCTGATAGGTGTCGAGGAGTGTGTCGTAGGCAGGGTTGGAGTACTCGGCCGCGTTCCAAGAACCCCCGGTCTTCAGCGGCGCCACCAAGAACACGTCGGGCACACCGCGGTGGCCGAAGTCGGTGATGCCGAGATCCGAGCCGGCGATCGACGGGTCGAACGCCACCCAGAAGTTGTCGTAGTAGTCGTCGCTCAATGCGATCGTGACGTTGATCCCGATCTCCTTGGCGGCGTTCTGCACCAGCACAGCAAGGTCTGGGATCTCCTGAGTTTCCCAACTGTGCAGCGTCACGTCGATCCCATCTGGCGCAGCCTCGGCCATCAGTGCCTTGGCCGCGTCGAGGTCGAACGTGCGCTCCTTCGGTGTGCCCGTGGACGGGAAGACGGAGAAGAACGGCGAGTCGTTGGCTTGCTCGGCCTTGCCCTCGAACAGACCCTGGATGATCTCGGGCCGGTTCATGGCCATTGCCATTGCCTGACGTACTCGCTTGTCGGCAAACGGGCCCTTCGACGTGCGCATGTGAATCTGACGGTGAGCGGTCGACGGGAGCTCGATGACGTTGACTTCGGGATCGGCAAGCAGCGCCTCGCCACCTGAGACCGAGAACTGTGCCAGCACATCGAGGTCGCCGGCCTGGAACGCCGATACCTGGGATGGGAGATCGGCGAAGAACTGGAACTCTTCCTTCTCGAAATTGACGGGAGTGCCCCAGTACTTCGGGTTCGGGACCAGAGTGGCGCCCTTGACCGCATCGTAGGTTTCGATCATCCACGGACCCGAGGTCGGGATGTTCGCGGTGGCGAACGAGCTGGTGTCGGTGGCAGAGGCCGGCAGGATGATGCCGTTGTAGTTGTCGGACGACACGATGTACGGGAAGTTGCCCATTGGGCCCTCGAGCGTGAACAGCACCGTGTTGTCGTCGACCGCAGTGGTGCCGCCAGGCGAGAGCTTGCCGGTTCCGAACGCCGACAGCGCGTTCGACTTGTTGTCGGGGTTGACGAGGTGCTCGATCGTGGCAACGACGTCGGCAGCGGTGACGGGCGAGCCGTCGTTGAACACGGCGTCGGGATTGAGCTTGAAGGTCCATTCCGACCCGTCGTCGTTCGGTGTCCATTCGGTCGCAAGACTGGGTGACAGTGAGAGGTCCGAGTTGGAGATCGTCAGGAACTGACCGACCTGACTGAGGATGACGAGCCCGAACTGGTCGTTGACCAGAACCGGGTCGAGATTGGCAGATGCCGCAGACGGAGTGCCCGAACCGATCGTCAGCGTGCCACCTGCGACCGGCGCAGCTGCGCTCGTCTGCGTGCCACCGCCTGTGTCGGTGCTGCCGCCGGTATCTGTCGGAGCGCCGGTACCGGATGGCGTCGCCCGTGCTCGTTGATTCGTCGTCATCGCTGCCGCAGGCCGCGATGAGTGCGCCGATGGTGGGAATCGACAAGCCGACGATGGTGCCTCGACGAATGAACGCTCGCCGCGAGAGGCGGCCGGCCAAATACTCGTCGATGACGTGATTGCCGACTGCGCTCTGCTTACGCCGAACAGCGTCGATGTTACGGGTGTTTCGCTTGCTCATACCGGTTCTCCCCTTGTTTGACTTCGAGTCTTACAGATCGCCGACATCGCCCGATCGAGTGGAAGGGGGAGATCAACGCACACATGTAAGCGTCTTGACACGACCGACCGTAGCACCGTGCACCGGCAGCGTGAATCCGGATCTCACGGGTCGACGAAGCGGTCGAGGCCTGTGTCGCGGCGTGCCGTGTGCCACCGATGACAGCCGGCTTCGTGGAACCAGCGCTCGGTCTGGACGCCGTCGGCGTTGGTGAACATCCAGACACGATCCAGATCCCGGTCGAATTCCTCGGTGAGCTGCGCCGGCGGCTCGGGCAGTTCGCCGCCGAAGCGGAACTCCTCGACGGGCCGTGGGCCGCAGTTGGGACAGACGATCGTCAACATCAGCGCGTTCCCGTCGAGCCCTGATCGGCCATTGCATGATCGGCGGCAAAGCGCGACAGCGCGAACGGGGCGATGAGATCCGGGGTCTTGCCCGTTGCGATCAGCTCGGCCATCTGCTCGCCACCTGCCGGGATCCCCTTGAACCCCCAGGTTCCCCAGCCGGTGGTGATGACGAATCCATCGATTCCTGTGAACCCCATGATTGGGGAGAAGTCGGCCGAGATGTCGCAACGCCCGGTCCACTGCCGGAGGATCTTGAGGTTGCGCACGAACGGGAGGAGGAACGCCATCTTCAGCGAGCAGGACTGCAGGAACTGGAACGACGACTGACGCGAATAGCTCGACTCGCGTTCGAACTCGTGGCCGATCAACATCTGCCCGCGTGCTGTTTGCGACACGTAGCAGAGCAGGTCCGTCGACGAGACGATGGGGCCGAGCCCCTGTGCGTAGCCGTTGGTGACGAAGGCCTGCAGCGGATGGGTACGAACCGGCAGCCGCAAGCCGGCGTGAGCGGCGATGGTCGATACGTCACCGCCAACCGCGCTCATGACGATGCCCGCGGCGATGTCGCCGCGCGACGTCTTCACGCCAACGACCCGCCCGCCATCGCGCAGCAGGCCGTTGACCGGCGTGCCCTGCAACACGTGCACGCCGCGTTGCATCGCGCCCTGGGCATACGCCCACACGACACGGTCGTGGCGAGCTGATGAGCCGGGGACGTGATACGACGCTCCCAGCACCGGGTAGCGCCCGCCGCCCGTGAGGTCGATCTGCGGACACAGCCGCTTGACCTCCATCGGGTCGACCAGCACGGTTTCGACTCCGCACGCATTGTTCAGCTGTGCGCGCGAGCGTTCGGCGCGCATCCCTGTCTCCGTGTGCGCCATCCAGATCAGACCTTTGGTGGCGTGCATGATCCAGCAGCCGGTTTCGTCTTCGAGTTTCCGGTAGAGCCGTGCACTGTGGTCGTAGAAGCGGATCGATTCCGGGATGCCGTAGTTGGAGCGGATGATGGTCGTGTTGCGCCCGGAGTTCCCCGACCCGATGTAGTCGGCCTCGATGACGGCCACGTTGGTGATGCCGTGCCGGGTCGCCAGGTAGTACGCCGTGGCCAGGCCATGGCCGCCTCCACCGATGATCACCACGTCGTAGCTGGTCTTCGGCTCGTGCCACGTCAGCTCGAGCAGCGTCTCGACGAACTCGTTCACCAGAGACGCTCCGCTAGTTCGTGAGCCAGGCCAGCCGACACCATCAGCAACACACCGTCGCTCGTGATGACGACCTTTGCCGGAACACCCGCGATCAATCCTTGGCCGAGTTGGCCCGCCGCCGGGAGCGGCCACTCGATGTGGTGCGCGACCTCTTCGAACTCACCCGGCGACAGTCGCCAGTGAACGAACGCGTACTCCGGCTCGATGATCGCAAACGCATCGTCGAGGGTGAGCGTTGCCGCATCGGTGACGATGGCGTCGTCGGGAGCGATGCGCAAGCAGCGTTGAGCCCTCGGGCAGCACCGCGGCATCGATCGCTGCGGGTTTGGCCACGACACGCAAACCGTGCAACAACTCAGGCGCGCGCACGGGCACCCTCCGGGTCGTAGAACGGTGTGTGGGTGACGTGCGCGTCGCGCGCCGTCGATGGTCACGGTGTCTGCGAACGGTCTGTGCTTCTGCCAGCCGAGCATCACCGTGCGGCCGAGACCCGGCGACCGGAAGCTCGACGTGACGTGTCCGACGATGTCGTCGTCGACCCAGATCGCCGAGCCTTCGACCGGGGCGGGCCCATCCATGGTGAGTCCGAACAGCCTTCGGCGATCGTCGAGGTCGGCGGTGCGCAACAGCGCTGTGCGTCCGATGAAGGCGTCCTTGTCGAGCTTCACCGCCCAATCCATGTTGAGCCGTCGCGGCGTCGAGTCCATCTCGGTGTCCATGCCGACGATCACGTGACCCTTCTCCAGCCGCAGGGCGAACAACGCCTGCAAGCCGTGGGGCCGGACGCCCATGTCGCGTCCGGCGGCCATCAGCGCCTGCCACAGTTCGACCGAGTGGATGCTGGGATGGTGCAGCTCGAAGCTGGCTTCGCCGGTGAACGACAGGCGCAGCACGTGACACGGAATCCCGGCGACGTCGGTGTGGACGTGCTGGAGAAATCGCGGCGGCTCGTCGAGGCCGACGCGACTCAGCAGCTCTGCGGCCAGCGGGCCGGTGACATTGATTGCGCCGAGCGCCAACGTGCGGTCGAGCACGTGTACATCGAGGTCCCACGACTCGATCCAGTCGCGGATCCACGCCTCTGCGAACGACGCGCCGCCCGACGTGAAGGTCAACACGAACCGGTCGGAGCCGTCGTCGGTCGCTTCGCGGCAGACCATCCCGTCGTCGATCAGGTGGCCGCGCTCGTTGAGCAGCAACACGTAGCGGCTCCGCCCCGGGCGGATGTCGTGAATGGTCGTCGGGTAGATGCGTTCCAATGCCTCGACGACATCGGGACCGGTGACGACCATCTTGCCGAGCGTCGACACGTCGCCCAGCGACACGCCCTCGCGCACCGCCCAGTACTCGTCGAGGAAATCTCCGTAGTTCCACGGTCGCCACCATCCGCCGAAGCGGTCCATGCGCGCGCCGAGGGCCAGGTGCTCTGCGTGCAACGCGGTGCGCCGGAACGGATCGAGGTGCATGTCGGCCGCGGCCTCGCTGATGGTCAACTGGCGCGATGCCGGGCGACCGGTGAACGGGGCCGCGAGCTGCCCCGACTTGGCAGTGACGAAGGCTCTCAGGTGCGGCATGCACGCGCCGCCCTGGCAGGTTCCGGTGCCGCACAACGAGGCCCGCTTCATCAACTCGATGTGCTGGAACCCCTTGTCCCAAACCATCTCCAGGTCGGCGACCGTGACCTTCGAGCACGGGCACACGGTTCCGTCGGTCGGCGCCGGAGGCAACTCGAACGCGGCTCCCGCCGGGCCCTCGGTGCGCACGTGGGGGTCGGCGACCATCCGAGCGAGCAGGTCACGCGGTGCCGCATTGCGAGAGGTGATGACCAGCGAATCGCACGACACGCTCGACCCGTCCACCATGTGCACGGCAGTGACACGATCGTCGGCGCCCTCGATGCGCCTCAACTGATCGAGCTCGACTGTCGCGATCACGCCAAGATCGACGCCCGCACGGCGCAGTTGCTCGGCAGCACCGGCCGTGTAGATGCCGCGCAGCATGTTGCCCTCGCACACCGGATGCAGTTCGGCCGCACCCGTTGCGATGACCACATCGTGGGCGTGAACGTGCAGCATCTGACCGTTGGCGAGCCTGACGATGACGACCGGGCCCGGGTAGACACCGACGACGTCATGGCCCAACTCCCCGGCCAGCACCGTGACCTCGCGGTTGTCGGCTCGTGCGGCACCCGCAGCCGCCGTCCCGGATTCACCCGCACCGATCACCACCAGATCGGCGTGCAATCGGCGCAGTTTCGTCGTCGCGAAGTTGGGAGAGGCGACCGGATCAACGGGCGGTTCGAGTCGTAGCACTGGTGCGCCGACCGCTGGGTGGCGAGTCACACGCAGGCCCGGCCGCGCCGGCGTGAGGCAGGTGCGGGTGAACGCGACGCCGTCGATCTCTGCGCAGCAGTTGCCGCAATCGCCGGCCAAGCACAACGTGCCGCCGTGCTGCGGATGTTGGCCCGCACGCACGATCGCCATGGCAACGGAATCGCCGTCGGAGTACTCGATTGGGTCACCATCAATCGCGATGCGCATGCTCCGCCGACTGTAGCGAATCGCCCATTCCCGGCACGACTGTGCGGTGAATTGGTGTGAGCTGCCTGCGTGCGAAACTACCCGCGATGACATCTCCGAACGTTCGAGTCGCTCTGGTGACAGGAGCCGGCAGCGGGATCGGTCGCGCAGTGGCCGTTGGCCTGGCCGAGGACGGTTTCAGTGTCGTCCTCGCCGGCCGACGCGCCGACGCTTTGGCCGAGACGGCGTCGTCGATCTCGGGTCAGTATCTGGTGCAGCCGACCGACGTACGCGATGTTGCGGCCGTCGACGCGCTGTTCGCTGCGATCGAGGCACGGTTCGGCCGGCTCGATCTGTTGTTCAACAACGCTGGCGTGGGTGCTCCGGCCATTCCGCTCGAGGAACTGACGCTCGAACAGTGGCAACGAGCGGTCGACACCAACCTCACCGGGTCGTTTCTCTGCGCCCAGCGAGCCATGGGCATGATGAAACGACAGGATCCAAGCGGTGGACGGATCATCAACAACGGCTCGATCTCCGCACATACCCCACGACCCAACTCGGCGCCGTACACCGCGACCAAGCACGCCATCACCGGACTGACGAAGTCGATCGCCCTCGACGGACGCTCGTACGGCATCACGTGCGGCCAGATCGACATCGGCAACGCCGAGTCGCCGATGACATCGCGAATGGCCGATGGCGTGCCGCAACCGGACGGGAGCCGCCAACCCGAGCCTGTGATGGATGTCGACAACGCTGCCCGCGCCGTGCGACTGATGGCCAGCCTGCCGCCAGACTCCAACGTGTTGTTCATGACGGTGATGGCCGCAGGGATGCCGTTCGTCGGCCGGGGCTGATTCACGGGCCGCTCGATTTGGACAGAGTCGACGCCCTTTGATCGACGCAGGCGGCGAAATGGTCCTGTACGGACCATCTCGCCGCCTGCGTGGGGTTCTGCGATTGCGTCTGATCATTGGCGACCCGATACGGGTCAGCAATCGCCAAACGTTGCAGGAGGTAGCGCCGAAGCCCGGTCGGGCTCCTCAGTGCAAGCAAGGATCTGGAGCGCAGAACAACGAGTGCCTAACAGGCAGTTCGGTGCGCGAAGGCGGCGTAGTCGTACGGTTTATGCTCGCGCACGAAGCTTGTTCGTATGGATTGGGGGTGATCTAATGGTGGCGCGATTTGATCCAATGATGGCGGAGCCGCCGAGTCAAAACCTGAAGCAGCTCCAGTATTACATGAAGCGTTACCAAGAAAAGAAGAGTCAAAATAAGAAGTTCTATGTGATAAATAGGATGACCGTGCTCACGCTGGGCGCATCGATTCCGGTACTCACCACTATCGATGCGGCAAGCTGGATCACGGCGCTAGTGGGTGCAGCCATCGTCATCGTTACTGGCATTGGGCAGATATTGGGTCCGCATGAGCGCTACATCGCCTTTCGGATGGCATACAAGTTGCTGGATCGCGAAAGGATGCTCTTTCTGGCAGGCGTCGGCGTGTACGGCGACGAGAAGAACGCCGACGCCGCTCTTACTGCGAAGATGGCAGACATCATCTCCTCCACGGAAGCTGATGTGACTGAGTCTGCGAAGAAGAGGGATATCGCCGGTGGAGCTGCGCCCACGTAGGGATCGGTGAGCACGCCAGATTGCCCGGGCCAGCGCGCCCGCGCAAGCACGATCACACGTTCCCGGTTCAATATCGGAGCGCTCTCGACCACACATAGCGCCCCTCGACCGAGCCAGGCGGCGCGCGGCGAGATCTGGGCGCCACTCATCGCACCGACCAGCCGCCGATGCCGGAGTGTGGCGCCCAGATCCTCTCGCTAGCGCTGATTGCCCTTGTTATGGAGCGGGTTCGCAACTGTCGGCTGGCAGCGAGTTCTTCAACACGCAATCACAGGGAAGACACATGTCCCCATCCCACAGGGTTGTACCACGGTTGCTTTCGACCTTTTGGTGGTGCCGCGTAGAGTTTGGGTGTGTCCACCGCTGATGAGCTGAGCGTCCGGCTCGGGATCGAGTTGCCCATCGTGCAAGCGCCGATGGCCGGCGCGAGTGGTGTTGCGATGGCCATCGCCGTGGCGCAAGCCGGTGGCCTCGGGTCGCTGCCAGCGGCGATGCTCTCGAACGAAGAACTCGCTGGACAGATCGACGAGTTCCGTCGGGCGACCGCCGCGCCGCTCAACCTCAACTTCTTCTGCCACGACGCACCCCAGGCTTCTCGCGCGCAGCTCGACGCCTGGTCCGACACGCTCGCGCGATACGACGAGGAGTTCGGGATCGACCGAGCAGCTGCGCGATCCGGGGCGCCCAGAACGCGTTCGACGAAGACATGTGCAGCGTCGTTGAACGGTGTCGTCCCGAAGTCGTCAGCTTCCACTTCGGGCTACCCGCGCCGGAACTGGTCGATCGAGTCCGCGCGACCGGTGCGGTCGTGATGTCGTCGGCAACGATCGTGGCCGAAGCCGTCTGGCTCGAGAGCCACGGTTGCGATGTTGTCATCGCCCAGGGAGCCGAGGCCGGAGGTCATCGTGGGATGTTCCTCACCACCGACGTCGCCGCCCAGCCCGGAACCATGGCGCTGGTGCCGCGTGTGGTCGATGCCGTCAGCGTGCCGGTGATCGCCGCTGGCGGCATCGCCGATGGTCGCAGCGTCGCTGCCGCGCTGGTGCTCGGAGCGTCAGCGGTTCAGATCGGGACGGCATACCTGCTGTGCCCCGAGGCACTCATCTCGCCGGCGCACCGACGCGCGCTCGCCGGTGGAAGCATGGACGACACGGTGCTCACGAACGTCTTCACGGGACGCCCGGCGCGCGGTCGACGCAACCGGCTCATCGATGAGCTCGGACCGATGTCGTCCGATGCACCCGCCTTCCCCACAGCGGGCGCTGCAGTCGCCCCGCTGCGCGCCGCGGCGGAAGCGATCGGATCCGGCGACTTCTCACCACTGTGGTCCGGTCAGGCAGGCGTCATGACGAGTGACGTTCCTGCGGGTGAACTCACTCGAGAGCTCATGGCCGGCGCCCGGCGAGTGCTGGCCGACTCCTCGTAGGTTGTTAGGTCTGCGCTGACCTGCGAACGTCAGCCACGAAAGGCCGCGATGTGCTTCGCGGTGTCGGTGTAGTGGCGAAGACGACTGACCTTGCCGTCATCGTCGAATGTCCACAGGTGTATTTCCTCGTCGCGGTAGTGCCCGCCGCCCCACGCGGGAAGGTTGGCCTCGACGACGAACTCGACGGCAACCTGATTGGCACCTTCCATCATGTTGAGTACACGGAGATCGACGAGCTCCATCTCGCCCATCGTCTCGAAGAACTTCACGGTGTCGGCCTTGCCGTGGCGCGGCGTCATCCATGGAACTCCGGCGTTGACGGCCGAGTTGTCGGCCCACGACTCCCACTCGACATCATCGGCCAATACGTCCAGTATCGCCGGGAGGTCCCCCTTGCCGATGGCGTCATAGATTCCCTGCACCGTCGCTAGGTTGCTCACCGCGCCTCCTTGCCCATTAAGGCGTCGTATCCGTAGAAGGCGACCACGAACGACGCGCTCCACCCTGCGCCAGCAGGCGATGAGGTGCGAGCATAGCGCGCGCCATTTTTGCCGATCCGCGCCCGGAGGGAGGCCGCGAGCCGTTCGTGCCGCTGTGGTAGACACGCGTTGGGAGGAACCATGCCGGAAGAGTTCGAGGGCGATCTTGCGGGTGCCGTGTTCTGGGGCGCAGATCTCAGCGGCGCCCGCTTCCGCGACGTCAACCTCACCGACGTGAAGATCAGCCACGCCTGGCTGGTCAACGTCGACATCGACGCGCTCGTCGACACAGTTGTCATCAACGGCGTCGACGTCACGGCGTACGTGAACGAGCGGGACCCGTGGTACCCGCTGCGAGCGCTGCTCCGTCCATCGGACCCGGAGGGCATGCGCGCGGCCTGGGCGGCCCTCGAAGACGAGTGGGCGAAGACGATTACCCGGGCACAAGCGCTCCCCGAAGACAAGCTGCACGAGTCGGTCAACGGCGAGTTTTCCTTCGTGCAGACGCTTCGACATCTCGTCATGGCGATGGACAAGTGGTTCACAGCGCCAATTCTCGGAGAAGCGTTCCACCCGATCGGGTTGCCGAACACCGGCTCCCTCGACTTCCCGTGGCCCGGCCTCGATTACAGCCTGACGCCGTCTGTTTCGGAAGCTCTCGCGGTGCGTGCGGATCGGGCCACGCGCTTTCGCGACTATCTCTCGTCGGTTGCGGCGACCGACTTCACACAGCCGATGGAGGTACTCGAGAACGGCACGAACACGCTTCAAGAATGCCTCTACACCGTCTTCGAGGAAGAGTTCTGGCACAACCGCTATGCGCTGCGCGACCTCGCGCAGCTCGAAGCGGCGAAATAGGACCCCGCTCCAGAGCAGCGCTTGACATCTTGCGCCCCGCATAGGTGCCGCAAAAGTCAAACGCAGCGGGACGGGGAGGCCGCAGACGTGTCAGGACTCGCGGTAGTGCTCGGCGCGGCGCCGGTAGAAGTCTTCGATGGGGCCGAACTCTGGTTCCTTCGAGAAGTGGGCGCGCGTTGCCTCGACGATCTCCTCGTTCGATTGGTCGAGATCGAGTGGTTGTCCTTGCGGCTGACGCACATGCCATGGCGTGTCGATGAAGACCTCGACGCCGTTGAACTCGGGATCACGGAAGTAGACCGACCACGCGTTGCCGTGGCAGAGCGGCACGATCTGTGTCACGCGCGCATCGGCCTCGAGGTGCTTCTTCAACGCCCTCAGATCGTCGAGCGTGCCGCCTGACCGGAACGCGACGTGGTTCATGCTGTTCGACGGGTCCGGTTCGGCTCGGCCGGTGATGAACGCGATCTGGTGGTGATCCTCGGCATTCTGCGAGAGGAAGACGATCTCGTTGCGACCGAGCGGCCCGCGATCGGTCACTTCGAAGCCGAGCGTGTTGGTGTAGAAATCGATCAAGTCCGCGACGTTGTGCGCGTAGAGCACGGCGTGGGCGACCTCGAGCCGGAGACCGGTTGCCATGCCGAAATCGTAATCCTCAGCTGGCACATCGGACACAGGAGTGCACCCCCGGCAGCGCCAGAAGGCGCTCGAACGCGATTGGACCTCTGCACACATCGCAGGTGTCGGCGGTGCCATCGTCGATCCGTCGAGCAGCAGCATCGAGCGCGGAGAGGTCGTCGTGTCCCTGGCGCAGCAGTGCCGTCACTTGGGCCCGCTCGTACGCGATCGTCGTGCCCTCGGGGTCGTGCTCGTCGTCGGTCGACGTCAGGTCGACGGCATCGACGATTTCGTCGAGGCTCGTCTGCAGGTTGGCGATCTGGTCGACGACTCGGTTGCGTTCGAGCGCGATTGCAGCTCGCAAGCTGTTCGCCTCGGTCTCGTTCATGAAACAGAGGCGGCTCGAGCCCGCGGGTGCTGATCTGCCATGGCGACAGGCTTTCACATCGAGGCGTGGCGTCGTGCCTGGGCGAGCGAGGGCTCGAGTCAGACGGGGAATGCGCTACGAGCCGCAACGGCGGCTCCGCGTGCGCCGGCCATGTCGAGATCGGGAACGAGCGAGAACTCGGCGACGTCGAGCTGCTCGGCTCGCAGCTGTGTGTTGGTGCGCACCACCGACAGGTACCAATCGCGAAACTCGGGGGCAGCCTCGACCACTCCGCCCCCGACGAAGTAGGCGTTGGGATCGGTGAAGTTGGCGGCAATCGTGAACAGTCGCCCGATGGCCATCGCCTGTTGTTCGAAGATCTTGCGCGCCATCTCGTCGCCGCGCTCGCCGAAGCTGCGGAGCTCTTTCGCCGCCTGACCGATCGGCATGCCCACCAACTCATGGTGCGGATATCGGGTCAGCCAGTACGGCAGCAGGTTGTGGCGGATCCCGGTGAGCGAGGCGACGCTCTCGACGTCGCCGACGAACCCGCAGTTGCAGCTCGGCACCGGTTGGCCCTCGCCGAGCAGCCCGTGCATCGGGATGTGCACGTGACCGAGCTCGCCGGCCATGCCGGCCGCACCACGCACGACGGCGCCGGACTCGATCACCCCGCCGCCGAGACCCGTGCCGACGATGGCGGAGACCGAGGAGCGACCCAACGACTTCTCCCCGAAGTGCGCGTAGTGCGCATAGAGCGCGGCGGCGTTGCCATCGTTGCTGTAGACGACCGGAATTCCGAGCCGTGCCTCCAACGCTGCGCGCACGTCGAATCCCCACCACTCGGGGAGGGCAAAGTTGGTCGCGCCCTTCGAGGAGATCACGCCCTCCGCGGAGGCGGGTCCCGGAGTGTCGAGCCCGACGGCGCGCACGTCGTCGCGCTCGACGCCGGTGATCTGCAAGCCGGTCTCGAACGCCGCGGCGAGGGCATCGAGAGCCAGCGCGGTCCCCTCCATCACCCTGCTCGGAACTTCCACCATGCGATCGATCAGGAACCTGCCGTCATCATCGAGCACGGTCACGTTGTTCTTCGTGCCACCGTTGTCGATGCCGATGATCACGGACCTTGAGTCGGGCATGGTCCTCCGTTCAGCGGAGATGATAGGCACGACGGAATCTGGCGCGTTCGAGCGATGCATGGAGGACGGACGATGGTAGGGAGACGAACGACGCGTGAGAATGGGTAGGTGGTGAACATGATGGAGCGGCTTCGGGCTCGGCAGGAGTGGCAGTTCTTTCGCACACTGCGTCGCGCTGCCCCTGCGTACGCCATCGGCTGGTGGATCCTCATCGTGCTGCGCGGCGCGCTGCCAGCCGTCACCTCGGTCGCCTTCGGGTGGCTGGTCAGCGCGATCACCCGCGACGTGTCCCTGGTCGGTCCACTCGTGATGGTCGGTGCGTCGTTCGCGCTGCTGCTGATCTCGCAACCACTCCATCAGGTGGTTTCGGCCAACCTCGGCGCGCGCACGGCGGCGCACCTGTACCACCGCCTCATGTCCACCTGTGTCGCCCCGCCAGGTATCGCCCACCTCGAGCGCGCCGAGCTGACGACTGACCTCACGATGGCCCGCGACTTCGACCTCGGCATGATGGGTCCGCCGCTCGACATCTCGATGGACTTCATTGCCGGCGGCCTCGTCGACCTCGTCGTCGGCATCAGCGCGGCAATCCTGCTGGCCAACTACCACTGGTGGGCGTCGCTGCTGCTCGTCGTGGCGTGGCTGGCGACCCATTGGCTGCTCCGCGAGAGCGGCGTGTGGAAGGACCGCAACACCGACGAGGTGCGCAAGCGCCCAGCGGCACGCCGAGTACTCGTACCGCCTCGCCGTCGACGCCGCTCCCGCGAAGGAGCTGCGGTTCTTCGGGCTCGCCGGCTGGGTGACTGATCGATTCGTCACGACACGGCGACGGTTGTACGACTTGCAGTACGAAGCGACTCGACTGCGCGAACGGTCGGTGGCATTGTGTCTCGCGATCGTGCTGGCCGCCAACGTCATCGTCTTCTGGCTGCTGGCCGACGGTGCGAACGATGGCGCGCTCTCGACAGCCCGAGTCGTGGTCTTCGTCCAGGCAGCGATCGGTGTCTCTTCCATCGCCTTCGGGGGATTGAACTGGGCGATGGACGGCGCTGCGGCGCCCGTCGCCGCGTTGGCCCGTGTCGAGGCGTCGGTGGTCACGGGCGCACTGGCCGAGGGATCGACGATGCCGACGCCCGGTGCCAAGGAGATCCGGTTTCGCGATGTGTCGTTCGGCTACGACGACGGCGGTCGCGCCGTGCTCGATGGCTTCGACCTGACGATCCCGGCTGGCAGTTCGATGGCCATCGTCGGCCAGAACGGCGCCGGCAAGACGACGCTCGCCAAGTTGCTGTGCCGCCTGTACGACACCACCTCCGGTTCGATCGAGATCGACGGCCAGCCGTTGACGTCGTTGGAGCTGACCGCGTGGCGCGAACAGGTCACTGCGGTGTTCCAGGACTTCATCCACTTCGAGCTCCCGCTGCGCAACAACGTGGCGCCCAACGGAGCGCCCGACGACGTGATCCGTGCCGCGCTCGCCGGGGCCGGCGGCGCCGATCTGGCCAACGGCGACCTCGACACCATCCTGTCGAAGGGTTACCCCGGCGGCACCGACCTCTCGGGTGGGCAGTGGCAACGTGTCGCGCTCGCTCGCGCGCTGTGTGCCGTGCAACAGGGAGCCGGGGTCGTGCTGCTCGACGAACCGACCGCCCAACTCGACGTTCGCGGCGAGGCGGAGATCTTCGAGCGCGTGCTCTACGCCACTCGTCAGTGCACGACCATCCTGATCTCACATCGCTTCTCGACCGTACGGTTGGCGGACCGCATCTGCGTCATGGAAGGCGGCAAGGTCGTCGAGCTCGGGAGCCACGACGAGCTGATGGAACGCGGCGGCCGTTATCGCACGATGTTCGATCTACAGGCATCTCGCTTCACGGAGTTCGACGAGCACGGCGAGGAGGTGACCTATGAGTCGCTCACGTGATGCCGCGGTCAAGACCGACGACCTGCCGCCGGCGATGAGGTCGTTGTTGCGCACGTTCCGTCTGGGTTACCGGGCCGAGAAGCGGCTCCTTGCCCTGTCGCTGGGGCTGGCACTGCTGATGATGTTGCCCGACGCGTTGCTGGCACTGTGGCTGAAGTTCCTCGTCGACGGTGTGCTGGATGAAGACCACCGGCGAGTCACCATCGCCGGCCTCGGGCTGGCCGTTTCCGTGACGGCGACGTGGTACCTGTCGTTGTTGTCGCAGCGGGTGCAGCGTCGATTCCGCGATCGGATGCGCGATCGCGCTGGAATCTCATGTCGCCCACCTTCAGGCGTCGGTGCCGACCATCGAGCACCACGAGCGACCCGAGTACCTCGACCGCTTGTCGATGCTGCGCGACCAGGTCTTCACCCTCGATCACATGTTCATGTCGCTGTTCTCCACGCTCGGCTGGCTGTTTCGACTGGCCATCACGGCAATCCTGCTGGGGTCGATCCACCCGGTGCTGGTGCTGTTGATGGTGTTCGCCCTGCCGGCGTTCTGGGTGTCGACATGGCGGCCCGCCGTCGAGCGCAAGGCAGAGGAGTCCGTGATCGCCAACACGCGATTGGCGCGACACCTGTTCGTGCTGGGGACCACGGCAGCCCCCGCCAAGGAGGTGCGTGTGACCAACACGGGAGACTGGTTGATCACCGAGGCCGATGCCGCGTGGAAGCGCTGGTATGGCCCGACGTCGAGGGTTCGGTGGGTGACGGCCGCGTGGCACGCCGCGGCGTGGGCTCTGTTCGCCGCCGCATATGTGGGCGCGGTCGTGTACGTGGCATCGGGCCTCGACCGCGGCGTCGGCGATGTGGTGTTGGTGCTCGCGGCGGGCACACGACTGGCCCGCTACGTCGGTGCCACCGCCGGCGAACTGGGGTTCCTGCGCGGGTTCTGGCTCGACTCGTCGCGCCGCCTCGTGTGGCTCGAGGACTATGCCGCCGGTATCGACGCCAACGCCACAGCCCATGCGCCCACGCGCGTGGTCGACGGCATCACCTTCGACCACATCTCGTTCAAGTATCCGGGAACCGATCGACTGGTGCTCGACGACATCACGCTGCACTTGCCGGCCGGCGCCGTCGTGGCAATCGTGGGCGAGAACGGCGCGGGCAAATCGACCCTCGTCAAACTGCTGGCGCGGATGTACGCACCCACGTCGGGACGCATCACCGTTGACGGTGTCGATCTGGCCGATATCGCGACCGACGAATGGCGAGCGTGTCTGGCGGGGGCGTTCCAGGACTTCTATCGCTTCGAGCTGCATGCCCAACAGACCGTCGGCGTCGGCGATCTGCCGCGAGTCGACGATCGAACGGCGACGCAGAGCGCAGTCGATCGGGCCGGTGCGCACGACGTGATCGAACGGCTGGCCTATGGCCTGGAGACACAGCTCGGACCCTCGTGGGAAGCAGGTGCCGAGGTCAGCTTCGGGCAGTGGCAGAAGCTCGCGCTGGCTCGCGGCTTCATGCGCGACGCGCCGCTGTTGCTGATCCTCGACGAGCCGACAGCGGCACTCGACGCCGAGACTGAACACGCCCTGTTCGAACGGTTCGCCGACGCGTCGCGCGCGCATGCGAGCAGCGGTCGGGTGACTGTTCTGGTGTCGCACCGGTTCTCGACCGTGCGTATGGCCGACACCATCGTGGTCATGGACGGCGCGCGTGTCGTCGAGTTCGGGAGCCACGAAGAATTGATGGCCCACGACGGGCAGTACGCGGAGCTGTTCCGCATTCAGGCCGCCGCCTACGGATGAAGCGGGTGGCGCTACGCGGCACAGCCTTCAGCAGCGCCGACCTGCCACAGGCCCGTGAGATCCCCGGCGCCGTACGTCGTGGGCCCACCGGGCGATGCGACCGCGTTCATCAGCTGCGACGGATCGTTGACGTGACGCAATCCGACGGCGTGGGCGAGCTCGTGCAGCAGCACGGGCCCTGGGCCTGTGCTGGACCAGTGCGGGCGAGTGCCGACATCCCCCATGTCGATCACCACGAAGCCCCGCAAGATCGACGAGTTGTAGGTGAACCCGGCCTGCCCGACGATCTGCCCGGCCAGGAGATCGGTCTGCACTTCGTCTCCAAGGGCGATCACCATCTCGCCGTCGGTCGCAATCCGCGACGTCTCGGCACCCCGTCTTGGCATGAAGTTGGTGTCGCCGATCGGTGTGAGCGGCAGCCCCGTCGCCGCCTGCAGCCGTTCGACGGCCTCGTTGATGAGCAGGCGGAAGCTGGGGTCGTAGCCACCCAGGTTGACGACGTAGTGGAGCGGCGCGCATGGGTTCCACCGCACCGTCTCACCTGCTGCGGTCGTCGTCAACGAGAATGGTTGGGTCGGCGGGGGACCGGATGGGCCGGTCAGTGGAATGTGCGGTGGCAGCGTCGTAGGCGTCACCTCGGTCCCCGTGTACCACCCGGCAATGTCGACGATCAGGTGCGCTCCATTCTGGGTGTAGAAGCTGAACCCGCCGGCACTGACCGGAGTGATGACGTGGTTGGCGATCGTCTGGCCGACGCGAGTCACGTTGAGGCTCGAGGCGGTGGGCCGGTACGTCTGGGCCGGCCACAGTGAGAAGAATCCCGCGGCCGTGGTGTCGGTCACGGTGGCGTTGACCACGACCGCGCCGATGCCCGTCGCCGGCAGGCCGTTGAGGTTGGCGACCGCCACCTCGCGCGGTGCGGTTGCGACCGGGTTTCGCGCCGAGTGGCGGCTCACGACTGTCGAGCAATCTGGTCGGTGAGACCGGGACGAACAGGCCGACGTCAGCTGGGAGCGCGCTGCTGCCGGTGAACCACCCGACCAGATCGATGACGAGATGCCCGCCGTTCTGTGAGAACACCGTCGTGCGACCCCCGGCGAGCGGTGCGATCACCTGGTTGGCAATCGTCGTGCCGATCCCGACGACGTTCAGGTTGCTCGCCGTCGGTCGCGCGGTTCCGGTGGGGAAGACGGTCCAGAACCCGCTGGCCGCGCTGTCGGTGACGGTGACCTTCAACGCCGCGGCCGCGGCATCGGGCGGCAAGCCGGCGATTCCGGCGACGTTGAGATCGATCTGCTGGCCGGGTGCCAAGGCACCGAAGTGCGCCGACGCCGGCTCGCGGGTGTCGAGCAGGCGGAACGGGGTGACCGGGATGAATCGCCCGGCCTGGGCGATGGCTGCCTGCCTGTAGTAGCCCTCGACATCGGCGATGAGGTCGGTGTTCATCAGCGAGTAGATGTCGACGGTGCCGCTGGCGCTGATGGGCACCGTCACCAGGTTGGCGATCGGCTGACCAGTGAGGTCGACGTTGATCGACGAAGCCAAGGGTCGCCCGATCCCCGTGGGGTAGACGGTCACGAAACCGGGAGCAGCCGGTCGGTCGACGGTGAGGTTCAACACCACCGCGCTGGAACCGGCCGGCACGCCGGGCAGGGCGAGGGTGAAACCTGGCCGGCGTTGACGCGTTGCGGGAAGCCCTGCCCGATGCGGGTGTCGAGGATGCGGTAGGGGCTGACCGGAAAGTAGGCCGACGCCCCCGGCGGTGCGGCGTGTACAGCTGCGGCCGGAGCGACAACGACGAAGCTGAGGCACAGGAGCGCTGCGACTGTGGAAGCTCGCGCCACGTGGCGATGAAGCTTTCTCATGGACACTCCTTGGCCTTGTCCCCGCTCGAATTCGACACTAGCTGGATCGAACAGCCACTCCTGCCTGCTGGACTTCGCCAACGATTTCAGGTGCGCATGCGCGCGCCGGCAGGGTCGAGCACCGGCTCGGCCTGTACCCGGGCGGGGCGCCGCTTGCCGATGATCTCGATCTCGAACCCTGTGGTGCTGGGCTCGGCCAGCTGCGGCCGGGATGTAGCCCCACGCCAACGAGACGCCGGAGTAGTGGGCATAACCACCACTCGTGATCCAGCCGACCACCTTGTCGCCATCGGGTCCGGTGTGCCAGACGGGCTCGTCGCCGATCACATCGGCAGGGCATTCGGCGTCGGGCTCGACGACGAACATCGTCAGCTTGCGCTTCGGCCCACCAGCGGCGATCTCGGCCTCGACCGCTGTTCGTCCGATGAAATCGTGGTCGAACTTCAACACCCGATCCATTCCCGCCTCGAGGGGTGTGTAGATCGGCCGGTACTCGCGGATACCACGTCCCGAAGCTCTTCTCGAGGCGCATCGTGATGAGCGCGCGGAAACCGAACAATCGCATGTCGAACTCGTCGCCCGGCCTCCCACAGCAGATCGAACAGGTATCGCTGGTACTCGGGTTGCATCCAGATCTCGTAACCGAGGTCGCCCGTGTAGGTCATGCGCGAAAGCCACACGCTGGCCATGCCGAGATCGACCTTGCGAAACGACATGAACGGAAAGTCGCTATTGGCCAACGACGTCCGCGTGAGCTTTTGCAGCACGTCGCGCGATCGTGGTCCCGCAACGGTGAGGCCGACCATCGACAACGCGAGCACCTCGAAGCGAACCGGGCTGGACTCGTGGCAGGTGGTCGAGGAACCAACGTGGGTGGTGTACCTCGGCTGCCTGCGAACCGAAGAGGAAGAACTCGTCCTGGCCGATGCGCGAGACAGAGAACTCGCCGACGATGCGGCCCTGCGGGTTCAGCATCGCTGTCAGGTTGGTGCGGCCGACCTTCGGAAGCGTGTTGGTGAACAGGCCCTGCAGCCAGTCCGCAGTTCCCTCACCACTGACCTTGTACTTGGCGAAGTTCGACGCCTCGGACAGTCCGACGCGTTCGCGCACGGCCCGCGATTCCTCCGCCACCAACGGGAACGCGTTCGAACGGTGGAACGTGACGTTCTCGATCGGCTCCTCGCCCGGTTCCTGGAACCACAGCGGGTGTTCGAGGCCGAACCCTGCACCCCACACCGCGTTGTGTGCGGTGAGCCGGTCGTAGATCGGCGTGGTGTGGAGGGGACGGGCGGCCGGCAGTTCTTCGTTGGGGAACGTGATGCGGAACCGACGCGAGTAGTTCTCGCGCACCTTGGCGTTGGTGTAGGCAAGCGTGGCCCAGTCGCCGTACCGGGCAACGTCCATTCCCCAGATGTCGTCCTGCGGGTCGCCGTCGACGATCCAGCTGGCCAGCGACAGACCGACTCCGCCACCTTGCGAGAGCCCCGCCATCACCGCGCACGCAACCCACATGCCGCGCATGCCCTTGATGGGACCGACCAGGGGATTGCCGTCGGGGCTGAACGTGAACGGACCGTTGATGAACTTCTGGATGCCGGCGCGACCAACCGCGGGGAAGTGCTCGAAGCCGCGTTCCAGCTCCGGGGCGATGCGATCGAGGTCGTGGGGGAGCAGTTGGAAGACGAAGTCCCACGGCGTCTCGTTGGGTGACCATGGACGGTTGTCCTGCTCGTACGTTCCCAGCAGGATGCTCTGGCCTTCCTGACGCGCGTAGATCTCGCCGGCGAAGTCGATCATGTGCGGCAACTCGCGGCCGCGTCTCCTGGTTGTAGGCGATGACCTCCGGCATGGGTTCGGTCAGCAGGTAGTGGTGTTCCATCGCGAGGACCGGCAGCTCGAGTCCGACCATGCGGCCGACCTCGCGCGCCCACAGACCGCCGCAGTTGACGACGTGTTCGGCATGGATGGTGTGGTCACGATCGGTGATCACGTCCCACGTGCCGTCGTGCCGTTGCTCGAGACCCGTCACCCACGTGTCGGTGTAGACCTCGGCGCCACGATTGCGTGCGCAGATCGCATAGGCGTGCGTCACGCCGTACGGATCGACGCTGCCCTCGTCGGGGTCGAACGCCGCTCCGACGAAGTACTTCTCCTCGAGAAGCGGATTGAGCTCCTTGGCTTCGGCGATGGAGATGATCTCCATGTGCATGCCCAGATAGCGGCCCCGGGCCTCGGCCATGCGCAGCCAATCCAGCCGTTCCGGAGTGTCGGCCAGCATCAGCCCGCCTGGCAGGTGGATGCCGCATTGCTGGCCGGATTCCGCCTCGATCTCCCTGTAGAGATTGACCGTGTACTGCTGCAGGCGCGCCACGTTGGGGTCGCCGTTCAGCGTGTGCATCCCGCCCGCGGCATGCCACGTGGAACCCGCGGTCAGTTGCTTGCGCTCCAACAGCACGACGTCGGTCCAACCCGCCTTGGTGAGGTGGTAGAGCACGCTGGCGCCGACGACACCGCCTCCTACCACGACCACTTGTGCTGACGACTTCATCAGATTCTCCTGAAACTCGATGCGTTAGAAATCGGTGGCGATGCCACCCTCGGCGACCCGGCGAGCCACGAAGGCTTCCAGTTCTTCGCGGCGTGCGGCATCCATCTCGGGCGGCTCGTATGCGGCGAGGAACGCTGCGGCAAGATGGTTGGCCTTACCGGCGGCCTCTGGGCTGCCGGCCTCGTCCCAGCTCTCGTAGTTGCGCCAGTCGCTGATCATGGGCTTGTAGAACGCGGTTCGGTACCGCGTCTTGGGTGTGGCCGCACGCCGAAGAAGTGCCCACCTGCGCCGACCTCTTCGATCGCATCGATCGCCAGCGTGTCGTCGTCGACGACCACAGGATCCATCATCGACGACACCATGTGCAGCAGGTCGGCGTCGAGCACCATCTTGGCCAGGCTGGCGTGCAGCCCGCCCTCCATCCAGCCAGCGCCGTGCATCATCATGTTGACTCCACCCATGACGCATCCCCACAGCGCGAACACGCTCTCGTAGGCCGCCTGCGCGTCGACGGCGTTGGCAGCGCACACGTTGCTGCTGCGGTACGGGAGGTGGTATCGACGGGCCAATTGCCCACCGACCATCGCGGTGCGCACGTACTCCGGGGTGCCGAAGGCGGGCGCGCCCGACTGCATGTCGACGTTGGAGGTGAAACCGCCGTAGACCACGGGCGCGCCAGGCCGCACGATTTGGCACAATGCCACGCCCGCGAGGGCTTCTGCGTTCTGTTGCGCCAGTGCACCGGCGAGCGTGATCGGCGCCATCGCCCCTGCGAGGGTGAACGGTGTCATCACCACCACTTGGTTGCGCGTGGCCATCTCGATGATTCCTTGCAACATCGGCGTGTCGATTCGCAGCGGCGAATTGGAGTTGATCACGGTGAAGATCGACGGTTCGCGGTCGAGGGTTGCGTCGTCGACGCCACGTGCGATGCGCGACCATCTCGATGCAATCGATGTTCTTCTGGCGGCCGAGGCTGTAGCAGTGGATGTGCTTGTCGGTGAGGGTCAACACGTCGAGCGCGGCGAGGAGGTGTCGCACCGATGCATGGATGTCGATGGGCTCGACGGGGTAGCCCCCGACGAAGTGGACCGAGTTGAGCATGTGGGCGAGCTTGAGAAGATCGTCGAACCCGACCCGGTCCCCGGTACGACGGATGCCGTCGAGGCCGACGATGTGCGGCGCACTGCCGACGGTGCCGTTGGCCATCCAGTTGCCACCGATGTGGAGGTTCTTCTCGGGGTTCCAACTGTGCAGGGTGAACTCGGCCGGGGCCGTGGCGATCCGTTCGAGGATCATCTCCTTGGGAAATCGAACGTGCTGCCCGGCCTCGTCGACGTCGGCGCCGGCATCGCGCAAGAGGCTCCGTGACTCGCCATCCCAGATGTCCATCCCGATACGTTCGAGGATGGTCAGGGATGCATCGTGGATCGATTCCAGTTCATCGGCCGACACGACCTCGGTGTGGTTCAGTCGCATGCGCGGCTGCGCCCACGGACGTTGTAGCGGCAGGGTGCTGCGAGGGCTGGTGTCGCGTCCCTTTCTGCGTCTCCCCGTGTCATTGCTCACCGGCCGAGACTAGTCAGCCCGACCATTCCTAGTACGATTGTTCCGGTTATGGCATCGACTCCCAGTTACGAGATCGGGCGGGTGCCTCGAACGTTGGTCGGCGTCGATGCGCTCGGTGAGCTTGCCGGCGTGCTCGAAAGCCTCGATGGAACCTCGGTGGTGGTGATTGCCGACCAAGGGGTCGAGGCGGCCGGGTACATCGCTCGGGTGTTGGCAGCGTTGCGACCGCGCCCGGTCACGCTCCATGTGGTCCCGTGGGGCGAGCCGACGTTGCACGCCGTCGACACTGCGGCCGCAGTGGTGCGGTCCGCGGGCGATGCAATCGTGATCGGTGTCGGAGGGGGATCGGCGCTCGACATCGCCAAGCAGGCCGCCGTGGTCAGCGTCGGAGACGTAGGGGTCGAGACGTACCTGCTGTGCGCGACACCTCTGCCCGGCCGGCGACCGATCGTCGCAATACCGACGACCTCGGGCACCGGCGCCGAGGCGACCCGCACATGCATCGTGGCCGACCGCGCCGGACACAAGTTGTGGACGTGGGGCGACGAACTGCTCCCCGACATCGTGGTGCTCGATCCGACGGCGGCGGCGACCATGCCGCTGGCGGTCACGGTCGGCACCGGCCTCGACGCATTCGTGCACGCGGTCGAAGCCTGCAGCGGACAGCGTCGCAATTCGATCGTCGCTGCATCGGCACAGCGCGCGCTTGCCCTCGTGCTCGCACACCTGCCCCGTGTCACCGCCGATGGCAGTGATCTGGGTTCGCGACAGGCGATGCAGGAGGCGGCCTACCTCGCCGGCATGGCGATCGACAACTGCGGCACCGGGGTTGCGCACTCGATCGGTCACGCTCTCGGATCGCGATATCACGTCCCGCACGGCATCTCCGTCGCGATCGGCCTCGGCGCTGCGCTGGAGTGGAACGTCGAGGGCGAGCCAGATGCCTACGCGGATGTGGCGGCGGGCATGGGCTGCGATCTCGACGACATCCCGAACGTTTTCGCAGCGCTGTGCGACGACACCGGGCTGCGCGCCGCAACCGCGCCCATCGCTGCCGACGTGTCGGTCGACGAGATCGCAGTCACGATGAACGCCGTCGAGAACCAGCCGATGCTCGTCAACAACGCGCGCCGCATCGGCGACGACGACCGTCGAATGCTCGCCCAACGCGCGGTCGAGGTGTGGCACGGTCTTCGCTCATGAGCGAGATCGTCGCCATCGAGATCACCCACCATCAACTGGCGCTCGACCCAGCCTTTCCGGCGTCGTGGGACCCGCAACCACGCACGAAGTTTCCGGTCAGCATCGTGCGAGTACGCGACAGCGACGGGCGCGAAGGCATCGGCTCCGGGGATGTGATGTACGGCTTCGCCGACTATGCGCGCTACTTCATCGGGCAACCTGCCGGCGACCTCGATCGTCATGCTGCCGTGTTGGCAAACGTCGAGTTCCACGCCGGTCGCCCATGGCCGCTCGATCTCGCGTTGTGGGACCTCGCCGGCAAGACCGCCGACCAGCCGGTGTGGCGAATGCTCGGGGGTCACGTCGCCGAGGTTGCGCGTCTATGCGTCGAGCGGTGTTCGCCGGCCCGTTGGGGAGATGGTCGAGATGGCGCAGACGCGTGGTCGACGCCGGGTTCGAGGCGTTGAAGATCCGCTTCGGCCGTCCGTCGGTCACCGACGACATCTCGGTCGTCGCCGCGATTCGCGAGGACGTCGGCGAGGCGTTGACCCTGATGGTCGACTGCAACCAGGCGTGGCGCATGCCGTGGGACACCGCTCGCCCGTGGAACGTGGGCATGGCTACCGATGTCGCCGGCCGGCTCGAGGCCCTCGGTGTGTACTGGGTCGAGGAGCCCCTGCATCGTGGTGACTACGCCGGTTATTCCGAGCTGCGTCGAACCGTTGGCGTGAAGATCGCCGGCGGCGAGATGACCCGCGAGCCGTACGAGTTCCGCGAGCTCCTCGAGCGTGATTGCCTCGACGTGTTCCAGCCCGACTGCGTGTGCTCGCAAGGCATCTCCGGCCTCGCGCCGCTGGCGCGCAAGGTGGTTGCCGCGGGAAAGTTGTTCACGCCACACACGTGGGGCAATGGCATCGGCCTGCTCGCCAACATGCACCTCACCGCCGGGACGGTGGGAGTCGACGGCTCGCAGTGGCTCGAGTTCCCATACGACCCTCCGGAATGGTCGCTCGATCGTCGCGACTATCCCCTCGAGTCACCGATCGAGGCGGAAGGCGGCTGGGTCACCCTGAGCGAGCGCCCAGGCCTCGGCATCGACCTGAACGAATCCCTGCTGGCCCGAACCGCCAGCGCCTCCGCCACCTTCGACTGAGGCCCTCGCGTCACTCGTTTCACCGCGAGCACGACCTCGAGCCGTGGGCGCGCTAATACGCCACCGCCGGCCAAGTCGCGCCCAGGCCTCGCACCGGGCGCGGCAATATGCCACCGCCGGCCAAGATCGCGCCCGCGCACTTTCACCGGGCGCGGCAATATGCCACCGCCGGCAAAAATCGCGCCCAGGCACTCTCACCGGGCGCGGAATTACGCGGCGGGTGGCCAAAATCGCGCCCGACCTGGCGGCGGGTCAGGCGAGGGATTTGCGTTGCCAGGCGGCGGTCGACTCGATCGAGTTGAAGGTGAAGAGGTGCAGCGCGGTGATGTTGAGTTCGTCGGCACGGCGCGAGATCGGAGTGATCAGCTTGTTGGGGTCGTAGCTCTTCGGGGAGAACATGCGCAGGATCGCGCCGGAGTTCTTGCGCAGGTATCGCAGCGAGGAGCCGATGCCCAACCGAGTACCGAGGCTGATCAGCCTCGTTCGATCGACGGCGCCGGGCACACCGAGATGCACCGGCACGACCAGGCCCCGAGA
>CAVVBH010000041.1:0-10370 GCA_963746365.1 Ilumatobacteraceae bacterium
TTCATGTGGTCAGCGACGTTCGCCGGCTGCTGGAAGACACCGTCTGCACCGCGAAGCTCAGCTGGGCGGGCGGTTCGCATGCCTGGCGTTGGGGTGGCGACGTGCCGCCCGATTCGTGCGTGCGCGTCGGCACCGTCCAGTTCGTCGTGCCCGACAGGCCTGGCGAGATGTGGCTCGATCTCGTCGTCGAGCATGGCGACGAGGTGGCCACCAACCGTTACGTCGGCACGATCCTTCGCTGATTCACCGGTCGGCGGCATCCACGTCGTCTACGATCCTCGATTCTCGTCAACTGGAGGAATCGTGGCCGTCGCAATTCGCGAGAAGATCATCGAACACGCCAAACCGCTGTTGGAGCCGGGCGAGCAGATACAGGCCGTCATCCCGGCCCAGACCAAGAACGGCTGGCTGGGCGCCTTGGGCATCTTCTGGCTGATCTTCACCAACAACTATCGACCGATCGTCGTCACCGATCGCAGGATCGTCATCACCGAATCCGGGCGGTGGAAGATGGCCCAGCCGACGTCGATCTACAAGTCGCTCGACCGCAACACCCAGATCGGGCCGGCGTCGGGGATCTGGTGGAAGTCGACGAGCCTGGGCGAGCCGCTGTACATCCACAAGCGGTTCCACAAGGACGTCGACAAAGCCGACTCCCTGCGCCCCGCCGCGTAGCCCCGCTCACTCACACCGTTGCGATTCGGCGCCGGAGGACCCGTATGCGGTCCTTCGGCGCCAAACGCCGCAGCGATCAGCGATCTCAGAGGTAGTAGCCGAGGATGTCGATGATGAAGTCGGTGGTGCCGCCTCCGCCACCGAACACGTTGACCCTCCGGTTGTTGTCGAGGTTGACGGTCAGGCCGTTGGCCAGCAGCTGACCCGACGCGAACCAGTTGATCGACGAGCCACCAGGCGCGATCGCATCACCGGGGTTGACCGACAGGAATCCCTGGCCGACGGTGTTGGCGACCGTGAGGTTGTAGGCGATGGCGCGTGCGGATGCAGGAATGATGTTCGTCTGCTCGAGCGTGCCCGAACCTGTCACGTAGCTGTCAGCGACCGAGATGACCCGGTTGGTGTTGTTCGGCAGCGGGCCGAGCGGTGCGACGAACCGCGAGTCGTACGCGCGCTTCGGAGCGATCGGGACGAACGACAGCGGCGTGGTGGGGCCGGGCACGTACCCGACCCGAATGCTGTTGATCCGGCTGTCGGTGAGGTTGGCCACCAGATAGTGCGAGAACTGGAGCTGGTTGTCGACCACCCATCTCGCGTCGGTCGGGTCGACGACCAGGTTCACGTACTGCTCCGCGACCTGCGACGGGAGCGTGGTGTTGCTCCGGGTATCGAGGTTCTCGAAGGAGCCGGACGTGATGCGGTAGGCGAAATACGACGCAAGGCCGGCGTTGCCAACCCCCTTGATGACTGCAAAGGTGACCTCGGTGATTCGAGCGCCGGTCGGCAGGTCGGTGAGCGCGTAGTAGAAGATGGCATTGGTCTCCCGCCTCGATCTGTGATTGACCTTTGTCGTAGTCGTAAACGGCGTTCAGCGGGTGCATGTCGGCGCCGAGGATGAACTTGTACGTCGTGCCAGTGGTGGGAGCGGGGAAGGCCTCGGTGCGCACCTGAGGTGCTGCTGCCCCGGAGGAACTGTCATCGACGCCAAGGCCTCCGCCCCCGTCGGCGGCGCGAGCCGTACCCGGCGCGGCCACGACGGCGGCTGCGGCACCTGATGCGGCAATCGCTGTCAAGAACGCGCGACGTGAAGATTCGTTCAGTGTTGTCATGTATGTCCCCTTTTCGTTGGCCTGACGGCGGTGTCAGGTTCGGCTGAGCTCTTTGCGGTTGGCCAGCTTGGCCTTGAGGTAATCCTTGTTCATCAGGGCGATGAAATCGATGGAGATGCTCTTCGGGCACGCGGCCTCGCACTCCCCGTGGTTGGTGCAAGAACCGAAGTACTCGTCCATAGTTTCTACCATGGCCTCGACACGGCTGTGACGCTCTGCCTGACCCTGCGGCAACAGGTTGAGATGGCTGACCTTGGCGGCGGTGAACAGGTTGGCCGCGCCGTTGGGGCATGCGGCGACGCAGGCACCGCAGCCGATGCATTCGGCGGCGTCCATTGCCGCGTCGGCGACGACCTTCGGGATGAGGATGAGGTTGGCATCGGGCGCGCCGCCGGTGGGGGCGGTGATGAACCCACCGCTCTCGACGATGCGATCGAACGCGGCGCGATCGCACATCAGATCCTTGATGATGGGGAACGACGTGGCGCGAAACGGCTCGACGACGATCTCTTGGCCAGAGTTGAACTTGCGCATGTGCAACTGACAGGTCGCGGTGCCGCGCTGCGGGCCGTGCGCCTGGCCGTCGATCATCAACGAGCACGATCCGCAGATGCCCTCGCGGCAGTCGTGGTCGAACGCAACGGGCTCGCGTCCTTCTGCGATGAGTCGTTCGTTGAGCACGTCGAGCAACTCGAGGAATGACGCCTCGTGGCTGATGGAATCGATCCGGTAGCTCTCGAAGCGACCTTCGACATCGGGACCCGCCTGTCGCCAGATCTTCAGCGTGAGGTTGGTCAGGTTGCTGCCGTGCGCGCTCATTTGTAGCTCCGGGTGGCGAGGTGCACCGCTTCGAAGTCGAGCTGTTCGACGTGGCGGACGGCCTTCATCGGGTCACCGGTCCACTCCCACGCGGCGACGTGAGCGAAGTGCTCGTCGTCGCGCTTTGCCTCTCCCTCGTCGTCTTGATACTCGGTGCGGAAATGGCCACCGCAACTCTCTTTCCGTTCGAGCGCGTCGCGGCACATCAACATGCCGAGCTGGAAGAAGTCGTCGACGCGTCCGGCCTTCTCGAGCGTCTGATTCACCGAGGCGCCGTCGCCCGTGACGCGCAGATCCTTCCGGAACTCGCTGTACAGCGCGGGCAGCTCGGACAGCGCCTTCTCGAGGCCCTGCTCGTTGCGCTCCATGCCGCAGTAGTCCCAGATGATCTTGCCGAGCTCGCGATGGAACCAGTCCGGCGAGCGAGTGCCCTTGATGTCGAGGTACCCCTGGAATCGTTGGGCTGCTGCTGCTTCGGCCGCTTTGAACTCGGGATGGTCGCTGCCCGGCGACGGCTTGCCGAGCAACGGCGCCAGGTAGTTGCCGATGGTGTACGGCAGCACGAAGTAGCCGTCGGCCAGGCCCTGCATCAGCGCCGACGCGCCCAACCGGTTGGCACCGTGGTCGCTGAAGTTGGCCTCGCCGGCGCAGTACAGGCCGGGCACGGTGGTCATCAGCTCGTAGTCGACCCACAGACCACCCATCGTGTAGTGACTGGCCGGGTAGATGCGCATCGGCACCTTGGTGGGGTTCTCGCCGGTGATCCGCTCGTACATCTCGAACAGGTTGGAGTAGCGCTCCCACGATCGTGTCGAATCCGAGGCGAGCGATAGCCGTGGCAAAGTCGAGATAGACGCCGTTCTTCAACGGGCCGACACCGCGACCCGAATCGACCATGCGCTTGACCGCACGCGACGCGATGTCGCGTGGCGCGAGGTTGCCGTAGCTCGGGTACATCCGCTCGAGGAAGTAGTCGCGGTCGTCTTCGGGGATCTGGTCGGCCGGACGGCGTTCGTCGGGGTTCTTCGGCACCCACACCCGTCCGTCGTTGCGCAGCGACTCGCTCATCAGCGTCAGCTTCGACTGCGTCTCGTCGGCCTGCGGGATGCACGTCGGGTGGATCTGCGTGTAGCACGGGTTGGCGAAGTACGCGCCGCGCTGATGGGCCCGCCACGCCGCGGTGACGTTGCACGCCATCGCGTTGGTCGACAGGAAGAACACGTTGCCGTAGCCGCCGGTGGCAAGCACGACCGCGTGTGCCGCATGCGACTGGAACTCGCCGGTCATCAGGTCGCGGGTGACGATGCCGGCGCAGCGTCCGTCGATGACCACGGTGTCGACGAGCTCGACGCGGTTGAACAGTCGCACACCGCCGAGACCGATCTGGCGCGCCATCTGCTGATAGGCGCCGAGCAACAACTGCTGCCCCGTCTGCCCGCGGGCGTAGAACGTGCGGCTGACCTGCGCGCCACCGAAGCTGCGGTTGTCGAGCAGACCGCCGTACTCGCGGGCGAACGGAACGCCCTGCGCCACCATCTGGTCGATGATGTCGACGCTGACCTGGGCCAGCCGGTGCACGTTGCCCTCGCGGGCACGGAAGTCGCCGCCCTTGATCGTGTCGTAGAACAGGCGATGGATCGAGTCACCGTCGCCGCGGTAGTTCTTCGCCGCGTTGATGCCGCCCTGCGCGGCGATGGAGTGCGCGCGCCGCGGCGAGTCGTGGAACGTGAACGCGTCGACCTCGTAGCCGAGCTCGGCCAGCGTCGCCGCGGCGGACGCCCCGGCCAGACCGGTGCCGACGACGATGATCTTGAACTTGCGCTTGTTGTTGGGGTTGACCAACTTCACGTCGTTCTTGTAGTCGTCCCACTTCTGTCCGATGGGACCCGCAGGGATCTTCCCGTCGAGTATCTGCGCGTCGAGTAGGTCTGCCACGAGGTCGTGCGGATCGAGCGTGATCGACATTCAGCTCTCCACGATGCCGGCGAGCACGGCGATGGGGAACGACACGTTGCCGACAACGATCAGCGTGGCGAACCCGATGGCGAACGAGCGTCGCCACATGTTGAATCGCGGGTGGTTCCAGCCCATCGACTGAAACAGGCTCCACGCGCCGTGGTACAGATGGATGCCGAGCGCGATGTTGGCGACGATGTACAGGACTGCGACCGGCACGCGGCTGACAGCGATGCGTCGACGTTGCGGTACACGTCGCCGCGCGACGTAGCCCGGGTTGACCCAGCCCCATGTGAAGTCGGCGAGGTGCCACAGCACGAACAGCAGCACGATGATGCCGGTCCAGCGCATCGTGCGGCTGGCGAAGTTGGCGACCTCGTAGTCGCGTCGGTCTGGTACTTCACGGCCCGTGCATTCTGGTTGATCAGGGTGAGCGTGTACGCGGCATGGATGTGCAGGACGACGGCGCCGAGCAGGCCGATCCGCAGCAGCCACAGCACCACCGTGCGGGGCAGCGAGCGGCACCAGCAGCTCGCGGAGGAACTCGCCGTAGTGGTTGATGTCCTCAGGCCCGAGAAACATCTTGAGGTTGCCGATCATGTGCGCCAGCACGTAGCCCATCAGGGCGATGCCGCTGAGCGCCATGGCGTACTTCTTGCCGACCGCGGTGCCGTAGAGGTCGAGGAGGAAGAGCTTCCGACGCTTCTTGCGGGCCGTGGCGGTGCCGGTGACCGGCCCGTCGCGTGTGAGACTGCCTGTGCCATCACTGCGTTGGACGGTACTCCGCACGAAGCGGAACCGACGAACTTTCTGGAAACTGTCAACGTTTCGTCGGACTCGTCGCAAAGTCCCTACACTCTCCACGTTTGCCAACCCAGCGTCGCCCATCTGTTGGGCGCGCCCGAGATTCCCGGAGAACGACCGGTGTCATCACTGTTTGCTGCCGAAGGCGGCTACCAAGACTTCATCCTCAGAGGCGGCGAGTGGGCGGTGCTGTTCCTGTCCGTCGCGGCAGCTCTGGTCGCCATCGTTGTCGGGCTCTATCCTGGCGAAGAACGTCATGGCTCACGACGAGGGCTCGCCGAAGATGAAGGAGATCGCCAAGGCGATCCAGGAGGGAGCCTCCGCCTATCTGCGTCGTCAGTTCAAGACGATCGGCATGATCCTCGTCCCGCTCGCGGTCATCGTGTTCCTCACGTCGACGGCGATCAAGAAGCCTGACGGTACCGAGGCGCTCAGCTTCGGGTTGGCAGGTACTGTGGCGCACGCTGGCGTTCATCCTCGGCTGCTTCGCATCGGGTGCCACCGGCTAATCGGCATGACGCTGGCCACCCGCGGCAACGTGCGCACCGCTGCCGCGGCCAAGACCGGATCGATGCCGAAGGCGCTCACCGTCGCCTTCCGCACCGGTGGCGTCGCCGGCATGTTCACGGTCGGGCTCGGCCTGCTCGGCGCGACGCTGATCATCATGCTCTTCCAGAACACGTCGTCGGTCATCCTCGTCGGGTTCGGGTTCGGCGGTTCGCTGCTGGCCCTGTTCCTGCGCGTCGGCGGCGGCATCTTCACGAAGGCCGCCGACGTCGGCGCCGACCTCGTCGGCAAGGTCGAGGCAGGCATCCCCGAGGACGACCCGCGCAACCCGGCCACCATCGCCGACAACGTGGGCGACAACGTCGGCGACTGCGCCGGCATGGCCGCCGACCTGTTCGAGAGCTACGAGGTCACGCTCGTCGCCTCGATCATCCTCGGCGTCGCCGCGTTCAACTCGATCGGCGCCAACCCGGCGCTCGGCCTCATCTTCCCGCTCGCCGCTCGCGCCATCGGCGTGGTCGCGTCGATCGTCGGCATCTTCTTCGTGAAGGCCAAAGAGGGCGAGACCAACGCCCTGAAGCCGATCAACAGGGGCTTCCTCGTCGCCGGCATCGCTGACGCTCGTCGGCACGCTTCCTGGTCGCCCTGATCTACGTCGGCAACGACAAGAGCAACGCCGGCTGGAAGTGCTTCGGCGCCGTCGCGATCGGTCTGGTGCTCGCGCAGTTGATCAGCCGTCTGACCGAGTACTACACCGCGACCCACTACTCGCCCGTGCAGGAGATCGCCGAGAGCGCCGAGACCGGCCCGGCAACGGTCATCCTGGCCGGCACCGCCAGCGGCATGGAGAGCTCGGTCTACGCCGTCCTCGCCATCGCCATCGCGATCGGCGCCGCACTGGCGCTCGGCGGCGGCAACCTGCAGTTCTCGTTCTACCTCGTCGCCCTCTGCGGCATGGGCATGCTGGCCACCACCGGCATCATCGTCTCCGAGGACACGTTCGGCCCGGTCAGCGACAACGCCGCCGGCATCGCCGAGATGAGCGGCGAGTTCCACGGCGAGCCGGAGCGCATCATGGTCAGCCTCGACGCCGTCGGCAACACCACCAAGGCCGTCACGAAGGGCTTCGCGATCGGCTCTGCCGTCATCGCCGCAGTGGCCCTGTTCGCCAGCTTCATCGAGACCGCCGTCAACGAGACGTTCTCGCAAGACATCATCGACGCAGCCCTGCAGCACCGAGCGCGGCGTGTTCGACCTGCTGCCCATCAACGTCGCCGACCCGAAGGTGTTCATCGGCCTGCTGATCGGCGGCGCCGTGCCGTTCCTGTTCTCGTCGCTCGCCATCCGCGCCGTCGGCCGCACCGCCGGCGTCGTGGTGCAAGAGGTTCGCAAGCAGTTCGCCGACGGCAAGATCATGAAGGGCGAGAAGCAGCCGGAGTACGGCCCGGTCATCGACATCTGCACCGAGGCCTCGCTGCGCGAGCTGGCCACACCTGCGCTGCTCGCCGTGCTGACACCGGTCATCGTCGGCTTCGGCATCAACTTCTTCGCGCTCGGCGCGTTCCTCGCCGCGGTGATCCTCGTCGGCCAGCTGATGGCCAACTACCTGTCGAACTCCGGCGGCGCGTGGGACAACGCCAAGAAGTACATCGAGGACGGCCACCACGGCGGCAAGGGCAGCGACCCGCACAAGTGCCGCGGTCATCGCGCGACACCGTCGGCGACCCGTTCAAGGACACCGCCGGCCCCGCGCTGAACCCGTTGATCAAGGTGATGAACCTGGTCTCGCTGCTGATCCTGCCGGCCATCATCAGCCTCAAGGACAACGACGGCGCCCGCTTCTCGATCGCCGCCGCCGCGTCTGGCGGTGCTGATCGGTGCCGTGATCTTCTCCAGCCGCAAGGCCGGGTCGATCATCGAACCCCGCCACGGACTGACGCCCGCCTCCTGCATCATGCTGGCCCTGTTCGATATCGAGAATTGGCTCGATCGCGGCGGGCTCGTACTCTGCAGCACTGATCGTCTTCGCCGAGTCGGGCCTGCTGATCGGCTTCTTCCTTCCCGGCGACTCGCTGCTGTTCATCGCCGGGTTCCTGTCTTCGGACGCCGGCGACAACGTCCTCCCGCCGCTGCCGATCACGGCCGGCGTGATCTTCGTCGCGGCAGTGGTCGGCGACCAGGTCGGGTACCTGTTCGGTCGCAAGGTCGGCCCGAGCCTGTTCGAACGGCCGAAGGGCCGGCTGTTCAACCCGACCAACGTGGAGAGGGCTCACGATTTCTTCGAGCGGCGCGGGCCGATCGCGATCGTTCTGGCCCGGTTCGTTCCGATCGTGCGCACGTTCACGCCGATCGTCGCCGGCGTTGCCCAGATGAACTACCGCACGTTCGTGACCTTCAACCTGATCGGCGGATTCCTGTGGGGCGTCGGCGTCACGACGCTCGGGTACTTCCTCGGCGAGATCGACTTCGTGAAGAACAACCTCGAGATCGCAGCCGTCGTGATCGTCGCCATCTCCGTGCTGCCGGTCGCGATCGAGTTCATGCGCCACCGCAAGGAAGTCGCAGCCGCCGAGTCCTCCCCTCCGTCCTCCGACTGATCTGGGCGCCAGCGGACAGGACGTGTAGCGAGATGCACCGCTGGGTACACCAGAGTTCCGCGATTGGAGGAACCCGATGGCTGAACTCACAGCGAAGCAGCGCGCAGCGCTCCCCTCGAAGGACTTCGGACTGCCGGAGAAGGCTCGCAGCGCGGCCGCGAAGAAGGAGACGGGCAACTACCCGATGCCCGATCGTGGACATGCGATCAGCGCCAAGCGACTCTCGCGGAAGAACCGCAAGGACGGAAACCTCACCAAGGACGAGTTCGAGCGGATCAACCGCAAGGCCGACAAGATCCTGAAGTCGGACTAGCTCGGGCTGTCGCGACGGGTGAGCTCGTCGGGAGCAGGCACCTCCATGCCCCAGCGGGCCATGCCCTGCTCGACGCGGTGGATCGAGGTTTCCAGCACCTGCACTCGGGCGTGGCGCTTGTTCTCGCCTGAGATGACGTCCCAAGGGGCGAGGTGGTGGTCGGTGCGCTCGAACATCTCCTCGGCGGCGATCAGGTACTCGGCCGCCTTCGTGCGGTTGCGCCAGTCCTCCTCGGTGATCTTCCAGCGCCGCAGTGGGTCGTTCTGCCGATCCTCGAACCGCTTCAATTGCTCCTCGGGGCTGATCTGCAGCCAGAACTTCACGATGAGCACGCCCTCCAGGGCGTTGGCGCGCTCGAACTGGACGATCTCTTCGTAGGCCCGCCCCCACTGGTCTTCCGTTGCGAAACCCTCGATGCGTTCGACGAGCACGCGCCCGTACCAGCTGCGGTCGAACACCGACATCCCCCCGAGGCCCGGCACGTAGGGATAGAAGCGCCACAGGAACGGATGTCGCTTCTCGTCGTACGTCGGCTTGGCGAACGACGACACCCGGTAGTGCCGCGGGTCGAGCGGCTCGACGAGACGCTTGATCGCGCCACCCTTGCCTCCCGCGTCGCTGCCCTCGAACACGAACAGCAGCCCCGGGCCGAGCTCGCCGGAATCCATCTGGCCACCCACGTGCAGGCGCAGCTGCAACAACCGACGCTGTGCCGCGGACAGACGCTCGTCATACTCCTTGCGACTGAGGCGCTGGGTGAGATCCAGTGAGTCGAGGCGGCCCATCCCTGCTGAGACTACGCAGCGCGCCGGCACGCCACCGAATGGTTCCCGCGACCTCGTTACGTGACTGACACACCTTCCCGGGAACCAGATGTGCCGACGGTCACGTCGAACACCCATGACACACGTGAACACAGCGCATCGAGGGGCACGGATCGCCGCCGCCCTCGTAGCTGTCATCCTCGGCGCAACCGCATGCTCCAACGACCACGACGACGCCTCGTCCGCTACCGACGTCAACGCCGCGAGCCCCGACGACAAATCACCCGCCGAAGTCGGTGGTGACGGCGGCCAAGTGGCTCCGGCGGATTCCGACACGCCCGCGGCCGAAACCCCGACGGGGCCACCCGGTCAGGGACCCGGCATCTCCGATCTGCCGCTCGTCTTGCCCGCGGAGAACAAGAACCTGGCAATCGACGTCAGCTATGGAGTCGAGGTGGGTGACATCAGCAAGGGGATCAACGATGTCGTCGCACTGTCCGATCGCCATGGTGGCCAGATCTACGAGCGAACCATCAACATCACCGACGATCGCTCATCGACCGCATCGTTCGTGATCAAGTTGCCACCCGATCAGGTCGAGTCGGCCATTGCCGATCTGGATGCGATCGGGATTCGTCGCACCGCATCGCAGGGCACCGAGGACGTGACCAGCCAGGTGGTCGACATCGACGCCCGCTTGGTCACCGCGCAGGCCAGCGTCGAGCGCGTCCGCAAGTTGCTGGAGGCGTCGACCGACCTCGGCCAGATCCTGAGCCTCGAGAGCCAGTTGACTGAGCGCGAAACGCTGGTCGAGCAGTACACCGCG
>CAVVBH010000042.1:0-122629 GCA_963746365.1 Ilumatobacteraceae bacterium
GTTAAATCTCCTCCCACCTGACCCTAATGACCCGTTAAGCCACATCACGCGGCGGCCTAATAACCGCCCGGAAGGAGAGAGACCCGATCGAAGAAGATCCTGATGCTGGTCGGCGACTTCGTCGAGGACTACGAGGTGATGGTGCCGTTCCAGGCCCTGCTGATGGTCGGGCCACACCGTCCACGCCGTCTGCCCCGGCAAGAAGGCCGGCGACAAGGTCCGCACCGCCGTCCACGACTTCGAGGGCGACCAGACCTACAGCGAGAAGCCCGGCCACGACTTCACCCTCAACGCCACCTTCGCCGAGGTCGACGGCCGGCGGACTACGACGCCCTGGTGATCCCCGGCGGCCGCGCGCCGGAGTACCTGCGGCTCGACGAGAAGGTGCTCGCGGCTGGTGCGCGCACTTCGCCGAGGCGAACAAGCCGATCGCGGCCATCTGCCACGGGGTGCAGATCCTGACGGCGGCCGGCGTGGTCAAGGGCCGGAGGGTGTCGGCGCTACCCGGCGGTCGGCCCGGAGGTGACGGCGGCCGGCGGCAAGTTCGTCGAGCGTCGGCTGTCGACGAGGCGGCCACGTCGACGGCAACCTGGTCACCGGCCCCGGCGTGGCCGGCCCACCCCGCGTGGCTGGCGCAGTTCCTGGACGTGCTCGGCGACGCGGCTGAGTCCGAGGGTGCGGCCTCGGCGCGCGCCTGAATGTCCTTAAAGCCGCCTCCCGAAGCGGTACAAAGATGTAGTGGCGGCAAGCTCAGACGGCCGTGGCACGTCCAGAGCCCGCCCGCCGCTCACCCTCGTACGGGGTGCTGGCCGTCCGCGATCCTGGCGGCCGGCGTGTTCATCCGGTCCTGTTGCTCCTTCGCTGCTGCGCGAACATCCCCGCGATCTCTTTCGTCGTGGTCGCGTCCTCGGGCGACTTGTCGTCGCGGACGAAGCCGACCACGCCGGGGGAAGCGCAGGGCCAGCCCCCGCCCCTGCTCGTCCTGCGCCGCCGTATGGACGGGCGAGCGGGTGATCTCGTCGGCCAGCACGGTGACGACGAACTTCGGCTCGACCCACACGTCGGGGACGAGGCGCGAGTCGACGCGCGCGGGCTTGTGATCCACTTTCTGCTGTGTCGAGCAGGGCCTGCATCTCGCACCAGTTCTCGTCGCTCAGCCCGCTGCCGATCTTGCCGACGCTCTTGAAAGTGTCCGTCGCTTCGTCGTAGACGGCGCCGAGCAGCGAGCCGATGCCGAAGCGCGCGCGGTAGCCGCGCCCGCGCAGGTAGCCGACGATGCACGACGTCGACCGTGTCGTTCAGTTCGCTGCGGTAAGCGCGCTTGAGCTTGATCCAGTTGTAGTTCCTCGCCCCCGGCTCGTAGCCCGAGTCGAGCCGCTTGGCGACCACGCCCTCGTGCCCGCGCTCCAAGCTCGCGTCGAAGAAATCCTGCAGCTGCTCGGGGCGTCTCGACCAGCACCCCTTCCGAGAGGCGGATGCGCCCGCCGCCTTTGATCCGCCGTCGCGAGCTCGTGCGCGCCTGCTCGTCGTAGGTCTGGTGCGTGAGGTCCTTCCCGTCGACGTAGAGCAGGTCGAAGGCGACGAGATGAGCGGCAACTCCTCGGCCATCTCCTCGACTTTGTGTTTGCGCTTGCGCTGCACGGTGACCTGGAAGGGGTGGAACTCGCCCGTCTCTTCGTTGACCGCCAGCGCCTCGCCGTCGAGGATGGCGCTCCTGGCGCCGAACTCTTCCCGCAGCGCCGCGGCGATGTCGGGGAACATGTCGGTCGTCCGCTCGAGGTTGCGCGAGAAGATCTCGACCTTCCCGCCTTTCAGATGGACCTGGCAGCGGAAGCCGTCGAGCTTGGCCTCGACCTCGCACGCCCGATCTTCTCGATGATCTTCTCGGCCGATGGGCAGCCGCTCGGCGAGCATCGGGCGGACGGGGCTGCCGACCCTGACCTTGAACTTCTCGAGCGCGGCGAGGCCCTCCCTGAGATAGCGTAGAGAGCACGAGCCCCAGGTCGGAGCAGATGTTATAGGCGCGCTCGATGGTGCGCCGCGCCCCTTCGGGTCCTCCTCGCGGCGGGCCGACCGCCTCGATGATGGTCGGCGCGGCGACGCCGAGGCGCAGGCGGCCCGAGCGTGAGGCGCACGATGTAGCGGCCCTCTATGGGGGTCGCCCGCTCGAGCAGCGCGGCGAGCTGTCTCTGTTGCTCCTCGGTGCTGCCCCGGCCGCCGGTGCGCGCGATCCGAGCAGGCCATCGTAGACATCCGTGAGGGAGAGCTTCGGCGTTCCTCGTCGCGAGGGATCAACTCTTCAGCCACGAACCCCAGGTCGCCGAGCCTGCCCGACGCCGCGGAGACATCTTCGACGCGGGCACTTGGTGGCGGCGGCGACCGAGAGCGCGCGCCGTCCGCTCGCCGATGCCGGTCTCGACGCCCTCGAAGGCGGGAAGCAGCCGACCCTCCAGGAGGTAAGCGACGGCCGCGACTCGTCCGGCTTCGGCCTTCTCGAATAGCGCGCCCAGTATGCGAGTACATCTCGAGCCGGCCGGAGGTGTTCTCCAGGGCCTCAAGCGCGCGCGCGAATTCCGAGAAGCGCATACCGCCGTTAACCCCCTCGTGTCAGTTTGAGCCCGGCTTTTCGGTTACCTAGATGTTTCCGAAAGTGTCAGATATTTTCCGATAGCCGCCCACCGCTTGGCTCCCGCGGCGCGCCTGCACAGCCTGAGCAATGGGAAACGTCCGCATCGGCCGTCCCCTGTAAGCGATTGTTAGCTGCGGCGTGGGAACGAACCCCGTGCTTACAACTATGCTTCGGCAGCCTGTTTTCGAGCCGCGAGTCCGCCGAGGTATGCCGCCGCCAACTTCGTCGCGAATGAAATAATAAAGAACAATGCCAGCCCCCCGGAAAAAAGCTCTCCCGCGAGCAGAAGGACAGTGAGATGGATTAGCAAATACACGAGCCACACGAGTAATGCGGCAATGACGGCAAACCGCGCCGCGAACTTTCCACCTACGCATCGGCACGCGAGAAAGATCAGCGGCATCCCGGCGACAATGCTCGAATATGGCGCGCTGACCCGCGCGTGCACTTGATAATACGCCGCGTCCTGTACCGGATTGATGACATAGCTGTACGCCACCATTTTTTTTTTTTATACAGGATGTGCAGCGCCACGTTGGCGATCATGACGGCGATAGCGGCCCGGGATAATCAAGACCCAACGGTTTTTCTTCATGAGAAGTTTGTTCCGTCTTCGTTCGCACCCTCGAGATACTCCAAAGATGCGGACATCTAACGCCCGCCATCAGCGCACGAGCGCTTAAGCTCGTCACGAAGTCTGACATCCTTGCCGGTTCAAACACTGCGGTTACTCACACGCACGCAAGTGAGAAGCGCTAATAGCACGTGCGGGGGATGATTGTACCGCCCGCTGGTCGCGGGGCCCGGACGGGCGGCGCCCGGGGGAGGCCCGTAAGCGGGTCGAAGGGCGCGGAGCGGGTCAAGAGGCAAGGGTGGCCACCGGGGGGCGAAGTCACAGATCTCATCCGGGCTTGCGCGCCCTAAGAGTTACCTGGCCGCCTGCTAAAGCTCGAATAACGACCCTTGCGGGGTCGGGCGGCGAAAGGTGTCGGGGCGCTTCGATCGCCTGCCCTCGTTGAGGCCGAGGCGCTTGCAGTTGACCTCGAAGACCTGCTCGACCACCTTCCACTGCTCGCTTTCCCCGCGCATCCTCGCGCCGAACTCGCTCGAGTTGAGCTTCCCCCCGCGGGCCTCGCGTATCCGGCTGAGGATCCGGTCCGCCTTCGTCGGCATGTCCTCCCGCAGACGCCCGACGAAGTGGTCCTTGACGCTCCCGGGCAGCCGCAGCATGGTCATGAACGCGCGGTCGCCCCGGCCTCCTTCGACCGCTTCAGGATCTCCGGGATGTGGGAGTCGTTGTAGCTCATGATGATTGGGGCGATCCCCACCCCGACCCTCACGCCGGCGGCCGCCAGCCGCCATCGCCTTCCACCTCGACTCCGGGTTCGGGGCGTGCGGCTCGAAGGGGCGCGACGACTCGTTGTCCTTGAACGGGATCGTGAACCACACCTCCGCGTCGGCCTCACTGGCGAGGGCCGACAGCACGTCGACGTCGCGCCTGACGAGGGCCGACTTCGTCACGACCGACACGGGCTGGCGGAACTCGAGGCAGACCTCCAGGCACGCCCGGGTCAGCCTGTAGCCCGCCTCGAGCGGGGTGTAAGGGTCCGAGGTGAAGGAGAAGGCGATCGTCTCGCCCTTCCATGCCGTGTGTGGCATGATACCTGGGTGCTGACCACGTTCGAGGTCGTGGCGCAGCCGATCCGGCGGTCGATGCTCGACCGTCTCCGCGACGGCGAGTGCCTCGTGGGTGAGCTGGCGGAGGCCCTCAGGCTCACGCAGCCGCTGACGTCCAAGCACCTCCGGGTGCTTCGTGAGGCGGGATTGGTGACCGTGCGGGTTGATGGGCCCCGCCGCTGGTACGGCCTGCGAGTCGAGCCGCTCGCCGAGCTCGACGACTGGCTGGCGCCGTACCGCTGGATGTGGGAGTCGCACCTCGACCGGCTCGGCGTCCACCTCGACGTGATGCCTGATGACGAAGGAGACACCCATGTCCGCTGACCAGTTCTTCACCCTCGAGGGACGGCCCACGGTCCGCGTCGAGCGGCGCTACCCGCACCCAATCGACAAGGTCTGGCGCGCCGTCACGACGCCCGAGCACCTCGGCCAATGGTTCCCCAGCCCGGTGGAGATCGACCTGCGACCGGGCGGGTCGATGCGCTTCGGTGGGTTCAGTTGGAGACGAGGGGGCCGGCACCGTCGAGATCGTCGAAGCACCGCGGCGGCTCGTGTTCACGTGGGGTAGCCGACCGGCTGACGTTCGAGCTGGTGCCCGACGGCGAGGCGACGACATTCGCGCTGACTCACTCGTTCGACGACCGCTTCGGCGCGCCGAGCTTCGCCACCGGCTGGGAGATATGCCTGGCGGCCTTCGCATTGTGCTTGCCGGTGAGCCTCTGCCGCCGCCCGACCGCGGCATTGCTCGACACGAGGAGCTGGTCCACGAGTTCGGCCTCGACCGGCCGGAGGTGACGGAGTCGGATGCCGGTTGGACGGTGCGTGTCGAACGCCAGTTGACGTGTCCGGCCGAGGTTGCCTGGAACCTGTGGTTCGGCAAGGACCGCGACACCGGCGAGCAACGCGCCGCGCCCGCGGTTGGCGAGCCGCTGACGCCGTACATGGCGCCCGAGGTCGTGATCGGCACGATGACCGAAGTCGACCTCCATCGCGTGCTCGCGTTCGACGTCGCGCCGACCGGCGGGCCCGGGCGAGCACGTCCGCGTCGAGTTCACCAACGGGACTGGCCACGGCGTGCGCGTCATGCTGACGGTCACTGGCGCTGACGTCGCCGAACGTGACGCCGCTGCCGAGATGTGGGGCACCGGCGCCGTCGGGCACCTCGCCGCATCGGCCGCCGAGTGGGCGAGGACGCAGCCGCTCCCGGCGTGACCCGGAGCGTTCTGGTCAGGTCGGCGGCTGATCAATCCCGCCCTTGCCAGGTGCAGATGCAGGCCTCGTTGCCCTCGGGATCGGCGAGGATCCAGAACGCCGGAGCGGCCTTGTCGGAGACGAGCGTGCCGCCCGCCGCGAGCGCCGCGGCGATGCGCTGCTGGGCGACGTCGTGGGGAACGGTGACATCGATGTGGATGCGGTTGCGCTGCGGGCGCGGAGCATCCATCTGCTGGAACCAGAACGCGGGTGCGCGGCCGTACGGGTCGACGCTGTCGTCGTCGAGATGCGGCTTGTAGCCGAGCACCGCCTCCCAGAAGGGCTTGACGGCAGGGATGTCGAGCGCGTCGATCGCGATCTCGACTTGGGTGACGGCGGTCGGCTCCGAGGTGATTCCGAGCTCGGCGGCGATCGCCGAGATCGCGCGGGCCATCTCGACATCGCGAGTGGTGAGGCCGTCGGCGTCGTGGGTGGTCAGCAGGACGTGGACGCGTGGGTAGGTGATCGTCAGATCGGGATGATGGTTGGCCTCATCGGCCGCCGCGCCGATGCGACCGGCGAACTCGAGTCCCTTCGCCATCGAGCCCGTGCCGAACGATGCCTGCAGCGTGCGCAGCAGCACCCGCCAGTCCTCCAGTCCACTCGCTCTCGCTGACCTGTGTCGACGTGAGCTTCTCTGTTTCCTCCATCCCCAACGTTGCCAGAAACCTGGCCGCCTGTCGACGCTCCGAGTCAGGTAGCAGTCAGGGCCTCGGGCGTACCGTCGCACACGCCAGCAACCGATAGGAGGCCCACGATGAACAAACGACTCGCGATCGCCGGAGCAGCGCTTGTTGCGCTCGTACCGGTAACGGCAGGACAGTTCGTTGCGTCCGCGGACGAAGGCAAGCACGCCGAGGTGCCATTCGACGACGCCCGCCTGAAGATCGAGTACAACTCCACCGCCGGCGATGCCGGCCTGCAGTTCTTCGTCGACGCCGAGGACTGGAAGCACGTGACGGTGACGAACCCGAAGGGTCGCAAGGTGTTCGAGGCCGATGCCGCGAAGGTGATCCGCAACTACGGGCTCACGGAACTGTTCTCGGAGACCAGCGAGCCACCGTTCACCGAGTTCCCGTTCTCGGAGTTCAAGAAGCTGTTCCCCGAAGGCGTCTACACGTTCAGCGGCAAGGACATCGACGGTCAACGGCTGAGAAGTACATTCACCCTCACGCACGCCATTCCCGATGGCGCTGTGATCACGTCGCCGGACGACGGCGCAACGCTCCCTGCGAACGGCGTGACCGTCGAATGGCAGCCCGTGACCACGCCGGCCGGCATCGACATCGTCGCATATCAGGTGCTCGTCGTTGCCGATGACTCGGGCCTCGGTACCGCCGAGCGCACCGTCGACGTCACCCTTCCCGCAACCGCGACGCACATGGCGGTGCCACCCGAGTTCTTGACGCCGGGCGGCTACAAGACCGAGGTGCTCGCGATCGAACGAGGTGGAAATCAGACGCTCGCCGAGATCGCCTTCACCGTGGCGTAGCGACCCACCTGCTCGACGATGTGCGCAGTACTGTTGCCGGACGAGGGCACGCTTGTCATGGAGGTCTGTCATGTCACGATTGTTCACACGTCGCGCGATGGTCGCTGCTGGCGGCGCAGCAACGCTGTCGCCGGTCGCGTTCCGCACCAATCTTGCAAGTGCTGCTCAACCGAGTGGACCGCTGATCACGTTGTTGACGCCGCTACGGGTCTACGACTCTCGGACCGACACGGTTCTGCTCGGCGGCGCAAAGTTGGTGACGGGCAACACGATCACCGTCGCGGTCTCGGTCCCGGATGAGACCCGACTGCTCATGGCGGCTTTCCTGAACGTGACGATCACGGCGACGGAGGGCGCTGGGTTCTTGCGAGTCAGCGCCAGTGATTCGTCCGGCGAGCGGCCTGTTCCGGTCACTTCCAACATCAACTGGTCGGAGGCCGGGCAGACATTGGCCAACCTCGTGCTGACGACGGTCGGTTCGGAATCCGGTGTCGACATCTTCGCCGGAGGTGGCGGGCGTACTCATGTCGTCGTCGACGTGCAGGGCTACGTGCCGTTCGGTTGACATTCGCGGTTCAGGTCGTGGCGACGGAACCTCACGGTTGTGGTGGCCGTCGCAGTCCTGGTCTCGCCGGCCATACGCGATCACGACAGCTTTCCGCTGTCGACCTATCCGGTCTACGCCTCGGCACGATCGCGCGATGCAACGTTCGTCACGGCGCAGGGTCAGCGCGCGGACGGCTCCGCCCGTCGGCTCTCGATCGACGTGATCGCGCGCACTGACGACCCGTTGATCGCCGCCTCCCGCGTGGCGGATGCCGTCGCTGCCGGTCGGGCGGACGAGTTGTGCGCTGAGATCGCAGGGCGTGCGCCGAGCGACGTCGTGGCTGTCATCGTGGTGCGCGAACGGCACGACGTGGTTGACGGGGCGCGAGGGGAAGACTCGTTGCTGTCTCGCGAACAGCTATCCCGATGTGCGGTGCAGTCGTGATCGATCAGTGGTTGATGGCGCCGGCGCCGGCAACCAGGCTCGCGGTCTTCCGGATCTTGATCGGTGTGTTCTCCGCCGGTTATCTGCTGGCGCGGCTGCCAGTGATGCTCGCCATGGGGGACGAATCGCGACTCGAGTGGCAGCCCGTCGGCGTGCTGTGGTGGCTCGAGGATCCGCTGCCGCAGTGGGCGATCCGGTGCGCGGTGGTTGGGACAGTCGTGCTCGCCGTCGCCTTTGCAACAGGCGTCGCCTTTCGCATCGTCGGGCCCGCGTTCGCTCTTGCGCTGCTGTTCGTGACGACGTACCGAAGTTCGAATGGCCAGCTGCTGTGGTTCGACAACTTGCTCGTGCTCCACACTCTGCTGATCGGGTGCTCGCCCTGCGGCAGACGCGCTGCGCCTCGGTGGTCGTGGCGAGCCGGTCGGCGAGAGCCCGCGCTACGGCTGGCCGCTCTGCCTCGCCGCCATCGTCACTGACAGTGACATATGCACTTGCCGGTGTCGGCGAAATTGCGGATCGGCGGAACCGCCTGGCTCGACGGCGACTCACTGCGCAACCATGTGGCGTACTCCGCGACCCGGTTGCGGGTGCTCGGCGGCACGCCGTCACCCCTGGCCGAGCCGATGATGGAGATCGGCTGGCTGTTCACACCCCTCGCCGTGGCAACGCTGGTGATCGAGCTCGGCGCGCCGCTGGTGCTCGTCGTGTCGCGGCTCCGCGTGCCGTGGGTGGCACTGGCCTGGTGCATGCACGCGGCGATCGCTGCGACGATGTTCGTGGTGTTCCCGTACCCCTTGGCGCTGATCGCCTTCGCCCCACTGTTCCGTCTCGAGCGGTTGCTGCCCGCCCAGAGGCGCGCCGTGCCGCCGTAAGCCGCAGCCTGGGCGCGGTGCTCGCCGCCCGCTGCGTATTACCGCGCCCGCGCAAGCTGAGTGGGCGCTGTTGTGGCCACCCGTGGCGTATTCCCGCGCCCAGGCGAAAATTTGGGTGAGACCCGCAGTGCGGATGTGCGACTGTCAGTACAGCCAGGGGTCACGCAGGTCGAGGAACTCGGTGTTCGCCATCGCGTCCCCGTACTTGGCGAAGAGGGCAGCGAGCTCCGCCGGCGGCTCCTTGCTCTCGTTCGCGCGGGCTTCGGCTTCGCTCGTGAAGTAGTTCACGTCGACCGTCGACGTCTCGCCGGTCCACACCCGCACCCCACCGACGAGATCCGGTCGCCAGGTGCTTGCATGCTTCGCGAACTGTTCGTCCATTTCTTTCAAATCGGCGCGAGGGAGACCGTTGGCAGTCTTCATCACCTGAACGAAGCCGGCGTCGTTCGAGCCTCCGCTCAGAAACTCCTCGACATCTTCGGAGTCCGTGAACGAGACAGGACCTTCGTAGCACTTCTCGGTCTCCGACCACCACTGGCCCTGCTCGGGGCGCTCGCTGTTGGCCCGAGCAGCGTCGGCCGACGCGAAGCGAGCGATGGCAAAACCAACGCCCTCGTCCGTCACGCCGCCAGTGCTGCCGAGGAAGCCAATGGCTCCAGGACGGAGCTCGGCCTCCCATCGGTCCATTTGTCGGCGCAACCCGGCCTTGTCGGACACCTTTCCCTCAATGACCTGCACAAACATGGTTCACCTACGTTTCTGGCGATGTTCATCCGAGATCGCCGGTGTGCATTGTGACACCACCCGGGAATCGATGTCGATGGCCACGTCAGAAGTCGATGCGCATCACCACCCGGCGGACGGTTGGCCGGCTGACCTCGGTGAACCCGGCGGCAGCGAAAATGCTGCGGCTGCCGACGTGTAGTTCTCCCCATGTGATCTCGTGCCCGGGCTGGGTGATCATCGGGTAGCCCTCCAGAGCGCGGGCGCCGCGTTGTCGGGCGAACTCGACGGCGGCGCGGGCGAGCGCTCGGCTGACGCCCCGACGCCGGAAAGCGGTGCGCGTCACGAAGCAGGTCACGGCCCAGATGCCGTCGTCGGTTTTGTCTTCCGATCGCCCCGTCCAGGGGACGCGCGTCCGCAGCAGGCGCAGGTACTCCGTGCGCGGCTCGACGGCGCACCAGCCGACGGGTTCGCCGTCGAGATAGGCGACGAGACCGCTCGTCGTATCCGACTCCGGATGCCCACAGTCGGTCTGCTCGCGCAGCCGGAGGGCCCGTTCTTCGACGGGAACCGAACGCCACTGCATGTCGCGGATCTTGTACCACTGGCACTGGCACCTGGACGTGTCACCACGCGTGCCGAACACAGCCTGAAGGTCCTCCCAGCTCGCCTCGTTGGCAGGGACGATCGTGATCTCCGGCCTGGTTTCGCCGCTGCTCTTCACGTTCATTTCGACGAGAATACGTGCCGTCGACGAGCGAGTGGCTCGAAGCATTTCCGGAACAGGGGTTCCCGTATTGAATTCGACAGAAATGCTTGCGCCGGATTGAAGGCGCGGCTACTTTCGGCCTCACCAAGGGTGTCGCAGCGGCGGGGGACGGCTGCGAATACCACGACACTGAGGGTAAAGGGGAATCCATATGTCACGTCGCAAGATCTGCGCCGCGCTCGTTGCGTCGCTCATGATCGTCTCGTTCACGGCCGCCACCACCGCAAGTGCTGGCAAATCCGACGACGGCCTCTCGAAACAAGATCGCAAGTTGCTCGCCGTAGCCAAGGCAAACGGTCAAAAGGCGGTCACATTGCTGATCGCCGCTCGACCGGGCGCGAGCAACCAGGTGGTCAGTGGCCTCCAGCAGTTGGGCGCCACCGTGCAGTACCGCGACGACTCATTGGGTTACATCCGCGCCAGCGTGCCAACAGGCAAGGCCGACGCTGTTGCCAAGCTGGCCGGCGTGCAAGCGGTCGACGTCGATGACATCGTGCCTCTCGACGATCCCAAACCAGCCGGCGCAACGGTGCCGACGCCGCAGACCCCACCGGGGCCGGGCACACCACGCAACAATCCATACATGCCTGTTGGCGACACCGGTGGTGCTCAGTTCACCGCTGCTCACCCGACCTGGGATGGCCGTGGCACGACCGTGGGCATCCTCGACACGGGCGTCACCCTTGATCACCCGAGCCTCCTCACCACCAGCACGGGCGAGCGCAAGATCGTCGACTGGGTCACCGCCACCGCGGAAACCGGCGACGACGATCCGACCTGGGTCAACATGCAAGCCCAGGTCAGCGGCGCGACCTTCACGTTCCAGAACCTCAGCTACACGGCTCCTGCCAACGCGTCCTATCGCATAGGCCTGTTCAACGAACGCGATTCACGCCTTGGCGGCGAGCTCGGCAGCGACGTGAACCGCGACGGCAACCCGGCCGGTTCCAGCGGCATCTTCGCCGTTCTGTGGAACACTGCGACGAACAACGTGTACGTCGACACCAATCAGAACCGCTCCTTCGCCGACGAACTGGCGATGACCGACTACAAGGTTCGATACGACGTCGGATACTTCGGCACCGACAATCTGGCGACTGCCGTGAGCGAGAGGTTGCCGTTCGTCGTCCAGACCGACGCGAAGACCAAGTTCGTCAACATCGGCATCGTGTCCGGCCAGCACGGTTCGCACGTCGCCGGCATCGTGGCGGCGAACGCCATGTTCGGCGGTGCCATGAGCGGTGAGGCTCCCGGAGCAAAGTTGGTTTCCGTCCGCGTCTGCCTGTTCATCGCCGGCTGCACCTCGCACGCGCTTATCGAGGGCATGATCTACGCCGCCAAGCAGAGCAACGTCGATGTCATCAACATGTCGATCGGTGGCCTGCCCGCGCTGAACGACGGCAACAACAGCCGTTGCGTCGTCTACGACCGCTTGATCCAGCAGTCGAACGTTCAAATGTTCATCTCGGCCGGCAACAGCGGCCCGGGCGTCAACACCGTCGGCGATCCCAGCGTGTGCGGCAGGGTGGTCAGCGTCGGCGCCTTCATCACCGATGCAACGTGGCGGTCCAATTACGGCTCCACCGGTCCGAACACCGACAACCTCCATCCGTTCAGCTCTCGCGGTCCCACGGAGAGCGGCGCCCTCAAGCCGCAGATCGTTGCACCTGGTGCAGCAGTCTCGACGACGCCGATGTGGCAGCCAGGTGGGCCGGTCGCGGGTACGTACACCCTGCCACCGGGGTACTCGATGCTCAACGGAACGTCGATGGCATCGCCCCAGGCGGCGGGCTCGGCAGCGCTCCTTGTCAGCGCGGCCAAGCAGAGCAACGTCCAGAAGCAACCCGATCAACTGCGCCAAGCCTTGCGTTCATCGACCCGGTTCATCGCGAACTACGGCGCATACGAGCAGGGCAACGGTTTGATCAACGTGCCCGCCGCGTGGGACCTGCTGAAGACCAACAACGTCAAGACCGTCGACATCACGTCATCGGTGCCGGTGCACACGGTCATCAGTAGCTTCCTGGCGACGCCCGACGTCGGCGAGGGCATCTACGAGCGCGAGGGCGTGGATGTCGGAGAGCTGCTCGAGCGCACGTACACGTTCACCCGCAATTCCGGTGGTGGCGGTTCGACCACGTACAACCTGTCGTGGGTCGGCAACGACGGCACGTTCAGCACAGCCGCGACCAGCATCTCACTCGCCAAGGGTGCGCCGAAGCAGTTGCTCGTGAACGCACAGTCGAGCTCGGTCGGCGTTCACTCGGCGATCCTCAACCTCGACGACCCGTCCACGGCAGGTATCGACTACCAGACGCTGAACACGGTGATCGTGGCCGACCAGTTCTCGGCCGGGAACAACTACACCGTCACGAAGTCGGGCACTGTTTCTCCGAACCAGGTCCATCGATACTTCGCGTACGTGCCGCCCGGAACGCCCGCCTTCAAGGTCGATCTCAGTGGTCCGACCGCCGCCCCGGGTACAGGACAGATCCGCTTCCTGCGGTTCCATCCCTATGGCGTCAACATCGACCCGAACTCGAGCCTGGATTGCTACACCCCGTCCAGTGGTGGGTGCAGTACGGGCAATCCGCTGAGCCGTACACAGACTCAGCCGCAGACGGGCGTGTGGGAGGTCACCGTTGAGGCGAGGCGTACGTCCGACACCTTGAACGCGCCATTCACGCTGACGATGTCGATCCTGGGTGCATCCGTGTCGCCCAATCCCGACGTCATTGCGTCGGCGACGCTCGGAGTGCCCATCGCGCGTAGCTACACCCTGACGAACCTGTTCGGTGCGTTCACCGGACGCGCCGTCGGCACGACGCTCGGCAGCGCGCTGGTGGCGACGCCAACGATCGCCAACCTCGAGCAACAGGTCAGGACCGTTTCGGTGACCACCGGGACAACCTCATTGAGGGCGACCATCGGTAGCACGTCCGATCCAGCGGCCGACCTCGACTTGTTCGTGTTCAACTGCACCAGCGGCACGTGCGTGCTGGTCGGGCAGTCGGCCGACGGTGACTCCGAGGAATCGGTCACGATTGCCAACCCAGCAGTCGGCACCTGGGCGGTGTTGGTCGATGGATTTGCGGTTCCGGCAGGCACCACCACGTACAACTACATCGACGTGTTCACGAACCCAGCGTTTGGATCGGTGAGCGTGACCGACGCGAACGCGCTCCGGCCAGCCGGCGCCAGCTGGACCGTGCCGGGATCGGTGACAGCGAACAGCGTTCCCGCTGCCGGCCGTGTCCTGCTCGGCAATGTGCAGGTCAGAACCGACACCAACGTCCTGATCGGCTCCGGCGAAGTGATCGTGCAGAGCGTCACTCCGTAGGTTCGCAGGAGACGCGCTACGAGGACGTGCCCGTCATGACGGGCACGTCCTCGTTGGGGCCAGCTACAGGTTGTCGGCTGACGTCAGATGCGCAGGCTGTCCCAGGGACCCCAGATGGCCACGCTCCGAGCACCGGAGCTGGCGTTGAGGTTGACGTACAGGGTCGTGCCGTCCGGGGAGAAGGTGGAGCCGGCGAACTCCACAGCCGGAAGGTCGGAGCGCTGCGCGAAGGTGATGAGGTCGCCTGACGTGGTGAGCGCCTGCAGGCGGTTCGGACCGGCATTGTCCTCGCAGAGGATCAGGGTGCCCCGTGGGCTGGCGGTGACGTTGTCGGGCAGTCGCAGATCGGCCGTGCTGGTCGACTGGTAGACGACCTCCAGGATCCCGCGATTCGGGCGATAGGCCCACACCTGCCCCGTGCCACGCCCGAAGCCATTCCTGGATTCGGCCGAAACGTCCCAGTCGATGATGTCTGCGTCCCCGCCGCCCTGGGTGGAGGTGAAGTAGACGACTCCCTTGTCCCAGGTGATGCCCTCGAGCCGGCTGAACACGGCAGCCCCGTCGTCATAGCCCTGCTTGCCTACGTTGCTGATGGCCTGGTTGTTGGTGGTGGTGGGCAGGCCGTTGGTCATCGGGAACTGTGGGTTCGGTTCGGCGATCTGTATCCAGCGGACCTGGTACTGCGTGCCGCGCACCTGGGTACCGGAGAGGTTGGCCTGTGACGTCCCTGCGATGCCGAGCATCCACAGCGTGCCGCCGTCCTCGATGCGCTTCGCGCTGCGGGGGTTGACCGGCGGGTCGTAGCGGTAGAGGCCGCTGCCGAAGCCGAAGTTGTCCTCGGTGAGGTAGATCGACCCGCTGATCGGGTCGAAGACCGCTGCCTCGTGGGAGAAGCGTCCCGCCTGGGTCACCGGCTCCGCTGACGCCACGCCGTTGGTCGGCACCTCGAAGATGTATCCGTGTGTCTGTTGAAGCCGAGGATTCTGAATGTAGGTCGTCTCGGGGTTCGGTGGTAGCGGCGGCGGCGGCGGCGGGACGTTGCGAGTGAAGTCGTCGAAGACGTCGGGGCCGTTGATGGTCTCTTCGCAGGCGATCCACGAGCCCCATTGCGTGGGTCCACCGGCGCAGTTCATCTGCGTCCCTGCCAACGCCGGCCAGGTGCGCTCCACATTGCCAAACAGGTCGACCAGGACGTACGTGTCGCCACCGCGTGCCGCTGTGTCGTACATCGGGACGTCGGGGTGGGTGGTGTACGCGCCGGTGGAGCCATTCACCTCATGATTGCGGATGAGCAGCACGCGGCCCACGCCGGCGTCGAAGGCCGCCATCCCATCGTGGTTGTTGGGCACATTGCCGCCGAATGCCATTGCCTCTCCGGCTGGGCTGAACGACCGATACTGGAAGCCGGGTGGGAGCTTGAGGCGATTCACGCCGTCGCGGAGGTCGGCCACGTCGGAAAGCGTCGGTGTCGGGACCGGCGGTCCGGCAGCACTGGCGGCCCTGGCCAGGAACCCTTGGAACGGGCCTCCCAATGCCACGCCGGCAGCCGCGGCACTCGTGCCTTTCAGGAATGATCGTCTGTCCAAGGCCATGTTCCCTCCATCATGTCCGACCTCATCGAGGTCCCCGTCGAGACCGACCTTAATTGAAATCTCGCGGTGTCACATCAGCGGCAGCTCGCAACTGCCGTGTCCTGCGCCTGGGTGCCGATGAACACGCTGAAGGTGGTCGCGCCTCGCGGCCGGAACGTCACCTGAACCGGCACGGTTGCGCCAGCGGGAACCACCCCGGTGCCGTTGTTGCCGCTCGACGAGCTCCAACGGAAGCTGATTGGGAAGGAGTTAACGTTGGTGACGGTGAACGTTGGGCAGGCCACGCCGGCGTCGAGCCGCACGTAGTTGGACCGGGCGAATGGGGTGCCGGTGGCCGTGCCCGGGTCGCTGTCGCCGACAGCGTTGGTGGCCACGACCGCGAAGTCGTACGTCACGCTGTTGACGAGGCCGCCGAACGTGTGTGATCGGGTGTCCGCGTCCAGCGTCGCCGATGCGACGAGGGTGCCTCCAGACCGCACGGTCACGGTGTACGCGGTGATGGGCGAGCCGCCGTCATCGGGCTCGTCCCATTGCACCGTCGCCGCGTTCCACCCCGCGATCACGTTCACCGCGGGGGCCGTCGGAACGTCGAAAATGTTGAGACCCACGATCACTGGATCGTGGTCGGAGCTGCGGTAGGCATCGGGTCGATAGATGGCCGGATCGCGACCGAAGTCGAGGTTGTAGTCGAGGATCAGCGGCTCGTCGGCGTTGATGTGCCAGATCGTCGCGTCCACGACGTTGTCGAGGAGGGCGGTACCGGCCATGGCGTGGTCGAGCTCGCCGGAGAAACCGTCGAACACGAAGCTGTAACGGTCCGCATCCGGTACGTTCAGCTCGGTGAGGCCCGTGTAGCCCGCCTCCTCGAGGAGGTGGATCGGGTCCTCCTCCGTGTAGGAGTTGAGGTCGCCGATGATGAGGGGGTTCGGCGACGTCGAGCGCGTCGAGCACGCTAGCCAGCGCCTGCGCCTGCATCGATCGACGGGCGTTGAAGCAGCTCTGCCCGTCGCCCTGGTCGGTGTCGGCGGGCGGTGAACCAGGGGCGCAGTTCTTCGACTTGAAGTGATTGACCGCAACCGTGACCGCTTCGCTGCCCCCGACTCGCTCGAAGGTCTGGATGAGCGGCGGACGGTCGAAAATCGGGTTGCTCGACGACTGTGCTGATCCAAGTGGCACGGCTGCGCCCGGCCTGTAGATGATTGCCACCTTGATCGCGTCTGTGCCGAACGTTCCGCCGAACTCGTTCGGCGCGTTGAGCACCGGTTCGGAGATGTATGCGTACGTTCCCGGCGCTGTCGCTTCATTGAGCGCGTCGACAAGGCTTGCGACTGCCGTGGCGCCGTTGTTCTCGATCTCCATCAGTCCGACGATGTCGGCGTCGATGCCCACGATTGCGGCCACCTCCTTGGCCTGCTGGCGCTCGAACTCAGTGGGGGAGTTCGCCCCCGCGCGTTGGGGTTGGTGGTGGTGAGCGTCGTGAAATAGTTCAAGGTGTTGAAGCTGGCAACCTTCAGATTGCCGCCGACTGCTGCCGGTGCCGCAGGACGTGGGTTCGTCCGGGAGAACGCGATGGGGTCGGTGGGCTGCAGGCGGAAGAGGTTGAATCCGAAGCCGAGCACCCCGGTGATCCCGCTGGCGGTGTCACCGATGCGCACCGCCTGAGGCGAGAGGAACGGGACGGTGGTCGGGTTCTGCGTGTTCGAGCCGTCGTCGATGAGCAGTCGCCGGCGCTGGTTCGAGTCCAACATTGCCAGCGCTGGAGCCCCGGGCTCGACACGGTCGGTGGGTTGGAAGAGCCGGCCGTCGGACGAGACGGTGACCTCACCGAACCGGCCGAGCTGGAAGTGCTCGGTGGCGGTGAGCTCTTCTGGGAAGGTGAGCAGCACGCCCTCGACCGGCTCGAACGTCACGCCCGCGGGGCGCGGCAGGTCGTACGCCGTGGCCGCGATGCTTCCGGTGCCGCAGATATCGACGGCGCTCGCGGCGATCTGGGTCTGGCCGAACGACTCGCTTGCGGTACCCGTCACTCGCACCCGGTCGCCCTCGGCAACTGCGCTCGACGACGCCACGAAGAGGCCGTCGGAGGTGGCCGCGTCCGAATCAGGAGTGTCGTCCTGGAAGTAGAACCCGCCGAGCCCCGCTGAAGAGTTGTTGAAGTCGCCGGTGACGACACCCTCGACGCGCACCGTCTGACCGCTGACCGGCGTGGAAGCCGCGTTGCCCTGCACGCCGGCGATCTCGTGCGTGACGGGGACGTCGCAACCGGACGGAGGCGGTGGAGGCACGCACGCGCTGCCACAGTTGCGCGGGTTCGGGGCGCCGGTCGTGAAGTCGGCAGAGTTGTTGTCGGTATCGGTCGCGCCGTCGGCGGCGCGCAGTGCCGCAGTCGTGTTGCTGAGGGCCGCGGTGGGGGCTGTCTCGAAGTCGTTCGCACCCCCGTACCCGACGAAGTCGCGCACCCCGGTGGCCGCATCGCAATCTGCACCGCACCCCAGGACGGTCGCACTGGTGACCAACGCGACCTTCCCAGCGGTGGCCGACATGGCGATGGTGCCGGTCGCGTCGGGCGTCGGCAGGGCGGTCGTGCCGCCGGCCCCCTGCGCTTGCCGAATGAGGTAGTGCTCGCCTGGCGGGATCGCACCGGCGAGCGATGTCGCCGCCCACGTCGCGCCTCCGGAACTGGCGTATTGCACCGACCATCCCTCGACGGAAACCGTCGCGCTACCGCGGTTGTACAGCTCGACGAAGTCGTGCGTCAGCGTGGCGCCCGCGTTGCCTCCGCCGCCGTAGACCTGGCTGATGACGATGTCGGGGCTGATCGCAACGGCAGGACTGGCGCCGCCGACCCCCACCAACGCTGCCACCACAGCGGCCACGACCATGCGCGCAGCGGCGCGCCTCAAGTGCTGATCCATGAGTTCCCTCCCATGCCAAATCTGTCGCCATCATAGATCACGACCAGTTGTGCAGTTCCGGGCCGCGGGTGGCTCAGGCTCGCTCAGAACCCGGTTGGGGCGTGAGGGGTGTACGGCGCTTCGAGCGCGTTGACCTCGTCGTCGGTGAGCTCGACATCGAGGGCAGCAACAGCGTCCGCAAGGTGATGGGGCTTCGTGGGTCCTACGATCGGCGCGGCCACGACCGGGTTGTTGACCACCCAGGCCAGAGCAACCTGAGCCATGGGGAGTTGGCGAGCATCGGCGATGCGTTGGACCGCTTCGACGATGGGACGATCGCTGTCATTCTCGAACCGTTGGCCGGGGGGATCGTTCTCGGAGCGAGTCGTGTGCTCGCCCCAAGGCCGGGCAAGCCGTCCTTTCGCGAGCGGACTCCATGGGATCGAGCCGACACCCTGGTCGGCGAGGAGGCCGAACATCTCGCGTTCCTCTTCCCGTTGCATCAGGTTGTACTGATCTTGCATGGAGATGAAGCGCGTCCATCCGTTGAGGTCGGCTGCGTGTTGCATCTTGGCGAACTGCCAGGCCCACATCGACGAGGCGCCGAGGTAGCGAGCCTTGCCGGCCGTGACGACGTCGTGGAGCGCTTCCATCGTCTCCTCAACAGGCGTGTCGGGATCGAACCGGTGGATCTGATAGAGGTCGATGTAGTCGGTTCCCAGCCGGGCCAGTGATGCATCAACCTGCTCCATGATCGCTGTGCGAGAGAGGCCCGATCCTCCGGGTCCGTCGTGCATCTTGAAGTACAGTTTGGTGCCGAGCACGATCTCGTCGCGGCGGGCAAACTTCTTGGCGGCTCGGCCGACGATCTCTTCCGAGGTTCCGAAGCCGTAGACGTTGGCGGTGTCCCAGAAGTTGATGCCGAGCTCGACCGCCTGTTCGAAGAACGGCTGTGCAGCCTCGTCGTCGAGTGCCCATTCGTTGTATCCGCGGGATGTGTCGCCGAAGCTCATGCAACCCATCGCGACCCGGCTGATCTGCGGGCCGGACGTGCCCAGGTTGGTGTGCTTCACGTGGGACTCCCTTGCTCGAAGAGATTCTTGGCGGTGACGATCGCACTCATCGCTGTCGGCCAGCCTGCGTAGAACGCAAGGTGAGTGATTGCCTCGATCAACTCGTCCTCGGTGAGGCCGTTGTCGATCGCGCGGCGTAGATGACCGGGAAGCTGCTCATTGCGGTAGAGCGCCACGAGCGCCGCGACGGTGATGAGGCTGCGGTCGCGCTTGGAGAGGCCTGGCCGCTCCCAGACGTCGCCGAACAACACGTCGTCGGTCAGCTCCACGAGCTTCGGCGCGAAGTCGCCGATCAACTGCTGTGCCGGTGTGGGTTGGTCAGGCATGCGGATGGTCCTTCCCTGATGATCGTGCCGGACGCCGAACCGCGGGGTTGCCGGCCATACGCCACACTCTAGAGAAGTAAGATGAACGAGGTGTTGAGGTGCACGCCGACAGCAGCACAAGGACCGTCGACGTGAACGAGATGGGCTGGTGAACGTCGACGTCGTCACGGAAGTCGTCATCCGCCGCCCCCGCGCGGTCGTCGCCGCGTACGCCGCCGACCCGTCCAATGCGAGGAACTGGTACGCCAACATCGACTCGGTCGAGTGGAAGACGCCATCTCCTCTTCAGATCGGCACGCAGGTGGAGTTCGTTGCCAGGTTCCTCGGTCGCACGCTCCGGTACACATACGAGTTCGTCGAACTCGTCCTCGGCGAGCGCGTCGTCATGCGCACCAAGCAGGGCCCGTTTCCGATGGAAACGACGTACACCTGGGAATCAACGCCGGACGACTCGACGCGGATGACGTTACGCAGCCGCGGCGAACCGGCTGGGTTCTCGACGTTCATGGCACCGATCATGAAGCCTGCGATGCGCCGAGCCAATCGCAAGGACCTCGCCAAGCTGAAAGCGATACTCGAATCTCCAACTCGCTGAGCGGGCCTGCAGCACCACGTCGGCCGAGATGGGCACCAGACTTGTACGCAGACCCTCCGGGCGGCCAGAGTCGTTGTGTCGCGGTTTGCTCGGGTGTCGTTTCGGGAATCCTCGGGGATGACAGATAGGAGACAGCCATGAGTGATTTGTGGACATGGAGTGAAACGATCGTGATCATCGTTCCCGAAAATGGCCAGGAAAGTGGCCGTGGCGAAGCGGCGCGAAATCCCCTCGCAGGAACCGACGTGACCGGCTGGGATGTGCATACAACGGATGGCCACATTGGCAAGGTGGACCGGGCTACGTACGAAACTGGTGGTAGCTACCTCGTCGTCGATACCGGGTTCTGGATCTTCGGCAAGAAGCGAATGATCCCTGCAGGCGTGGTGGAGCGAGTCGACGACGAGTCGCGCACCATCCACGTGAGCCTCACGAAGGAGCAGGTCAAGCAGGCTCCGGACTACGAAGCCGAACGATCGGACGAGAGTGCCCGGTCAGACGCGGATGACTACTACAAGATGAGCAGCGCCCGACGTTGATCTGTCGGCGAGTGTGCTCGGCGACCGTGGGTCACCGGGCGCGCTATTACGCCACCGCTGGCCAAACTCGCGCCCGGGGACTTGTACCGGGTGCGGTATTACGCCACCGCTGGCCAAAATCGCGCCCGGGGACTTGTACCGGGTGCGGTATTACGCGGCGCGTGGCCAAAATCGCGCCCAGGGACTTGCACCGGGCAGCGCCTTGATATCAGCGCAGGCTCTTCACACCCGATGGAGTGTCGCGGAAAGATGGAGTTGCAGCGGCTGTCCGACTGCGCCCATCCGCACCTCATAGGTCACAGTGCCATCGTCGACAGTGAGGTCGCGCTCGACGCTCACGACCTCCTTTGCTGTCGAAGTTCGGGAGATCGTCGTCGAGCGTAGGCGGATCAATCGTTCGGTTCCGTTGTCGTCGAGTGTGCCCTCTTGGACCTCGACGATTCCCGTCGGGTGGGCGAGCACGAGTTCGACGACCCCGGCGCTCGGCATCCGCCAGTAGCCATGTTCGGCGTGCAGCGGTCTGCCGTCGTCCACCGCTGCAGTGCGCTGGCTGTAGGCGAGGAACGGCTTGCCGACATGACCGAAGGTGATCGTCTCGTCGTAGTCGAACGATTCGATGGTCGGGTAGACACCATGGCCGCGGCCCGTCCACGTGCCGAGCAGGAACTGGAGTGGCTCGACGCTCGGATGCAACGGTGGCACACCACGATCGTACGCTCGCTCGATGAAGTTCACTCGTGCGGAGCTTGCTGCGTTCCATGGCGAAGCCGTCGACGACCTCATTGACGACCGTGTCCGACTGCTGTTCGTTGGGATCAACCCAGGGCTGTGGACCGCTGCGGTCAACGCTCATTTCGCCCGTCGCGGCAACCGCTTCTGGCCGGCGCTGCACGCAGCCGGCATCACCCCGCACTTGGTCGACGTCAGCGATGGGATGAGCGAATCGGATCGCGAACTGGTGCTCGGACTCGGGATCGGCATCACCAACATCGTTCCGACGGCGAGCGCCCGTGCCGAGGAATTGAGCGTCGCCGAACTGCGCGCCGGCGCCGTGTCGCTCGAGGCAACGGTGCGGCGCTGGATGCCGAGAGTTGTCGCCGTGCTGGGTCTCACGGCGTACCGGCAAGCGTTCGCCAACCCGAAGGCGGCCCAGGGGCGCCAGGACCACCGACTCGGCGGTGCGGAGCTGTGGGTCCTGCCCAACCCGAGCGGACTCAACGCGCACGAGACCATCGACAGCCTTGCGACGTCATACCAACGCGCCTGGGAGGCCGCCTGCGCCTGATGTGGCGGCTCGTTGTCGGTGTCCGTCTGCTGGGCACATCAGCGCCCGACTTACCAACGTCGGATTCGCGTTTTCGTCGCATCTCAACGAGGCGAGTGCTGGTCCCAGATGGTCCGCCACTGTTCGTCGAGTTCCTGCATCTGCTGCACCGTGTCGTCGAGGCTCCAGTCGAGCCCGACGAACCGTGAGTAGTTGCCGCCGAGCATTCGAGCGAGGTCGTTGATCGGCACGTGCGGCTCGTCATTCGCTTCATCGTTCACCAACGCGAACTTCGGAAGGAGTGTCAGCGGCATCTCGAAACCGGGGTAGTCGGTCGCCCAGCAGATGCGAGTCCACGGGCAGCCGAGCCGGCGCGCCCGGTGCAGGAAGTCGAACGTTGCCCGTCGATCGAGCACCGAGTTGAAGAAGCTTATGTCCACATAGAGGTTGCGATGCCGGGCGACGATGCACAGACAGTCGTCAACCCACGGATGGCCGGTGTGGCAGACGAGAATCGGCACCTCCGGAAAATCGTGGGCGACCTCGTCGAGGAGCATTGGCCATCCGTACATCAGCACCGTGTCGGTCACCGGCGTGGTCGAAAGGTGCACCATCACCGGTATGCCGAGCTCGCGTGCCTTGGTGAAGATCGGATAAGCGAGCTCCCGATCGTTGATCGCCCAGTGGTCGTACATCGGATAGAGCTTCAGGCCGCTCAGGCCGAGTGTCGTCACTGCTCGTTCCAGCTCGCTCTGCGCGGCCTCGACGCCCCTGTACCGAGGGTTCACGGCAGCCATCCCGATGAAGCGGTCGGGTCGCTGGCGGACAAGGGCGGCGATGTAGTCGTTCGCTTTGTCGATGCTTGGCGGGCCCTCGACTCCTGTGACGCCGGTGATGTCGACCGAGCCGCGCTGCTCGTAGCGGGTGTAGTCGGATGGCGCGACGGTGAGCAGCACGCAGCGATCGACGCCAACGACGTCGTGGTCGGCGAGCAGAACGTCAGGATCGATCGGGTCCCAGAGGTAGTGGAGCTCGTGCCAGTCGGCGTCGGTCGGCTCCTCCTCATACGGGAGGGAGCCCTGCGACTGAAAGTAGCCCTGAGTCATCTCCTTGATGAACGTCTCGTACCCGGGATAGAGCCCGGCAGCGAGGACATGGTTGTGTGCGTCGATGATCATGCTGGACCTCGTCTCATCATTCTCTTCTCTCAGATCGCCAGATATTGGCCGACGACAGCGTCGTCGCTCAGGTCGTCGCGGGCGCCTGACCAGACGATGGTGCCCTTCTCCATGATGTAGCCCCTCGCAGCCAGCGCGAGCGCGAAGCCGATGTTCTGTTCCACAACGAGCACCCCGAGACGCCGCTCTCGAACGATCCGATCGAGCAGTTGTGCGAGCTCCTCGACGACAGCGGGCGCCAGGCCCTCCGTCGGTTCGTCGAGCAGGATGACCTTCGGGTCGGCCACGAGAACTCGAGCAATGGCGAGCATTTGCTGCTGGCCACCCGACAGCGTGCCGCCGCGCTGGCCGAGCCGATCATGCATCCACTCGAAGTGGGCGAGCACGTCGTCGGGGAGCTGGCGTGCGCATGGAACGGCCCGCGAGCGTGTGGCCGAGCCGGAGGTTCTCCTCCACCGTCAGCCCAGGGAAGATCTCTCGACCCTGGGGCACGTACGCCAGACCGGAGCGTGCGCGGCGAAATGTCGGGACGTCGGTCAGCTCCACGCCGTCGAGCGAGACGCTGCCGTGACAGCGAGGGAGCATGCCCATCAGACCACGCAGCAGGGTGGTCTTGCCGCTGCTGTTGCGCCCAAGCAGAGCAACCGACTCGCCGTCCGCGACGTCGAGACTCACATCGTGGATGACCGGGACCGGTCCGTAGCCGCCGTTCATTTTGCTGACGATCAAGCCCATCAGGATTCCCCCAGGAAGACGCGCCGAACCTCGGGATCCCCCTCGATCTGCTCGGCCGAGCCTTCGACGAGCACCTTGCCTTTGTGGAGGACGGTGATGCGATCGCCCAACGCCCGCACGAAGGCAATGTCGTGCTCGATGACGATCGTCGTGAGCTGTCGGGTTCGCGCGACCCGGCGCAGCAGGGCCTCGGTGGCAGTGGTTTCGTCACGCGTCATTCCTGCCGTGGGTTCGTCGAGCAGAAGCAGTTGCGGATCGTTCGCCAGCATCATGCCGATTTCGAGCCACTGGCGTTGACCGTGCGAGAGGTGCCCGGCCTCGGAGCCGAGTTGGTCGGCAAGGCCGAGTTCGGTTGCAAGGGCCTCGACGCGGTCGTCGGCCCCTGGTGGTCGTGTCGCAGCAGCTGGCGCACCGTTCGCTTGCCGTCCAGCGCAATTCGCAGGTTGTCGCGCACCGTGAACTCGTCGAAGACCGACGGCGACTGGTACTTCCGAGCAACGCCCAATCGCGACATCCGCCGGGGTGAAAGGCCTGTGACGTCACGCCCGCGCAGCCGGATGCTTCCCGAACTCGGCTTGGTGCTGCCCGCGAGCATGTTGAACAGGGTGGTCTTTCCCGCTCCGTTCGGCCCCACCAGGCAGCGGATCTCACCGTCGTCGACACGCAAGCTCACATCGGCGACCGCGGCGATGCCTCCGTAGTGCTTCGAGATCTGCTCAACCTCGAGCACGGAGTCTACTCCTTATCGAACTGGATGCGGCGCTCAGCCGGCGCACATGCGCCGGCGACATCCGCCGGGCTCGAACAGGATGACCACGACGAGAAAGCAGCCGATGAGCAGAGGCCAGTACTCCTGGAACCGGTCGGACAACTCCGACTGCACCATGTTCACCACCACCGCACCAACGAACGCGCCGATCAATGTTCCCCGACCGCCGATCGCGACCCACACGATGAAGCTGGTCGATGCGACGAGACCGAGTTGGTTCGGGTATACAAAGCCCTCGACGGGCGCGTACAGGGCGCCCGCGAGCCCAGCCAGGGCTCCAGCCACGCCGAGCGTGATTGCTCGGAGGACAGCGACGTCGTATCCGAGAGATTCCGCCCGAACGTCGTTCATGCGGGTCGCTTCGATCGCACGGCCGAGCGGGCTCGCTGCAAGCCGGCGCACCAGCAGGTACGCCACGATCGAGATGACGAGCACCGCGTGGTACACCTCGTTCGGTGACTCGAAGAGCTCAGCGGTCCGAACGTCGAGACCGCGGGGGACGACCAGACCGTTGAAGCCACCTGTGAGGCCACCCCACGTGCCCGGCGAGTTGCTCGAAGAGGAGCGCGAAGAGCAGGGTGACGATCCCGAAGTACACCCCTTGATGCGATCCCTTGAAGAGCACCAGCCCGGCGAGAAAGCCGAATGTCGCTGGCATCGCGGCGCCGCCGAGCAAAGCGATTGCGTCGTTGGCGGCCCAAGTCGTTCTGGAGAGAATGAGTCCACTCGCGTAGCATCCGAGTCCGAAGAGAGCGGCGTGCCCGAACGACAACAATCCGGCGTGTCCCCACAACAGATCCAGCCCGAGCGCCGCCAACCCGAACAGGACGAAGCGTGACAACTGCGAGACGGTACGGGTCTCGAGCAGCGATGGCAGAAGCCACAGGGCCACCACGCGTTGCGCCAAAAAGACGTGCGAGCCAGCCGCTCGGGCGTGCAACGTAGCACTCGCCGAGTGCAGGTCGGCGGGCGTCACGATAGATCACTGCGCCGGCTGAACAGCCCCGTCGGCCGGACGCACAACACGATGATGGCCGCGAGGAACAACATCATCTGGGCGTAGACGGGTCGGATGTACGAGGAGATGAGACCTTCGCCCATCCCGACAACGACTGCACCCCCGATCGCGGCGAGCACCGAGCCGATACCCCCGATGATGACCACCAGGAACGAGCGGGCGAGAAAGGTCGGACCGACCTCTGGGTTCAGCGTGATCAGGGGGGCCATGAGCGCACCCGCGAGCCCAGCCAGCGCGGCTCCCATCACGAAGATCCCTTGATCGATCAGGCGGCCATTGATCCCCATGGCCTCGGCCATCGACCGGCGCTGGATGACTGCACGCACCTTCACCCCGACGTCCGTGCGCACGGCCACCCATGCCACGGTGCCGAGCATACGACGCTTGCGCCATCAGGAACAGCCGGTAGTTGGGATACGTAGTGCCGAGCAACTCGGTCTGACCCGACATCGGCAGAGGAATGTTGCGGCTGCCCTTGCCGAAGGTGAGCTTGATGGTCTCACGGAGGATGATGCTCAAGCCGAACGTGGCGACGAGGGTGTCGAGCGGCCGGGCATAGAGACGGCGAACGACGGTCGCCTCCAACGCCCAACCGATCGCCCCAACGACGAAGGGCGCGGCCACGACGCCGAACCACGCTGACATGCCCCGAGCATCGAACCACACCGTTGTATAAGCGCCAAGGACGAACAGCTCGCCATGAGCGAGATTGATCACACCGCGGACACCAAAGATCACGGCCAGCCCGATAGCCACCAACCCGAGTATGGCTGCGAGCGACAAGCTGTTGAGGAAGGTCGTCATCATCGGGGTGAAGCCGCGGCTCGCTACGAGCCTCAGCTCGACGGTGCCGTGCCGCAGTCAGCCGCCGGCGCGATGGCCTCCTTCGACTCGACGATCTCGAAGTCGCGCCAGCCGCTGCCCTTGATCTCGGCGATGTGGAAGCCGAGCGCCGCGTGCTGGGTAGCGGGGTCGACGACAAGCGGGCCTTGCGGGGCGTCGAAGGTCGCTCCCTGGATGCCCTTCATCAGCGCCGGGATCTCGAGCGAGTCGGCCCGCTTCGCACCCTCCGCCAGCAGGTGGACGGCGTCGTACATCCCTTCGCCGAACGTGTCGACAACCGCATTGTCATCGAGTCGCGAGTGGTACTCCTTGATGAAGGCCTGGTTGGCAGGGCTGTCGATGACCATGAAGTACGGCCCGGCGGAGATGATGCCCTTGGCGACCTCGGTATCCAGTCCAGCGACGATCGCTTCCGAGACCGAGTGTGAGGCGCGCTTGCCCTTGAAGTCGAAGCCGGCGAGCTGCTTCCAGAACGTGATCCCGTCGGAGCCGGCGACGAGCGGATAGAGGACGTCGGGTTTGGCATCGAGGATCCGCGTGATGGACGCCGAGAAGTCGGTGACGCCAAAGGGCACGTACTCCTCGCCGACGACCGTACCGCCCAGGCTCTCGAGGTACGACTTCACGAAGGCGAACGAGCCCCGTGGCCACGCATAGTCAGATCCGATGAGATAGAAGCTCTTGCCGAGGTTCTCGTAGATCCACGGCACGAACGGTTCGATCTGCTGATTGGGCAACGCCCCGTCGAGAGGAAGTACTCCTGACACAGGCCGCCCTCGTAGTAGGTCGGGTTGAACAACGGCACCTTCGCCGCCGCCGTGACCTCGACGACGGCGTTGCGCACTGCACTGATCAGGGTGCCGACGATGAAGGTCACCTCGTCCTGCTGGATCAGCTTGCGAGCCTTGTCTACGGCGACGGCGGGATCGCTCGCCTCGTCCTCGACGATCAACTGGATCGGTCGTCCGAGCAGCCCGCCCGCGGCGTTGATCTGGTCGACGGCTATCTCGGTGGACACCTTCATGGACTCCCCGACCTGGGTCTCGATGCCGGTGATCGGGATCAGTGCTCCGAGTTTCCACGGTGTCGCCCGTCGCGCCGCCAGAGCCCGAGGTGCCCGGTGTTGCCGCGCGGTGTCGTCGTCGCTCGCCGCAGCCCGTCAAGAGGGCGGGACCGCCAAGGGCGGTGCCAGCGGCCAGCGCCGTTCCTCCGGCGAGAAACGTACGGCGCGAGATGTTCGTCATCGTGGATGCTTCCTCCTGCGAGGTGGTCCTGTTCGGTGGGTGGTCGGGTAGAGCGGCTCGAGGAGGGCGAGTCCGAACACGAGGTTGGGCCCCACCCTGGTTCCCCCAGTGTCCTTGAGCAAACGCTTACCGGTAATCGGTTACCACTTTGCGATGCCGGAGCGCTCCTGTCAAGAGACACCGTGAGAATCAGTATCCATAGCAGCGCAGGGCAGCCCCGGTGAGGATTTGGTTGACACGATCCACTACCGCGGTACCGTTTCGGCAAGCGCTTGCCATTTGGGATCAAGGAGTGACGTGACGGCATTGCAGGAGGTTGTCGGGGTTTGGCGGGTAGCGATTGCGACGTTGCCGACACCGCTCGAGTCGGTGGGTGTGCTTCCCAGCGGGCGCCGGCGCTTGATCGAACGCGACGATCTGACCTTCGCCGGCCTGCTCAGCTACGACCGCGACGACGGTCTCCCGGACGGTGATGTCGTTTCTGGCATACGGGCGGCCAACCGGCCGTCTTCGCGGCACATGGTGCCCCTACCCAGACGGGACGCTTGCTGTCCTGTTCAACAGATTGGAGTTGCGATGACACTGAACCTGGAGGGACTCATCCCGGCGACGGTGCTTGCCGATGCACCCCGACGGCAGCATCGACGAGGACGGGCTGCGGTCGTACATCGCGTGGGTCGCCGAGCAACAGCCGGTGGCGCTGGCGATCAACGTCGACACCGGTGAAGGTCCACATCTCACCCACGACGAGAAGGTCCGGGTGCTCCAGATCGTCGACGATGTCACCGACATCCCGATCGTGGCCGGCCTCGCGGGCCCGTCGACGGACGCCGCCGTGCGACAGGCGCAGCGAGTTCGCCCAAGCCGGTGCAGACGCCGTTCTTGGTGTTCCCGATCCCCGCCTACCTCAGCGAGCCGCTCGATGTCCGGGTGCCCGTCCAGTACCACGAGGCGATCGCCGAGGTCGGGTTGCCGCTGATCCTGTTCCAGCTCCAGCCCGCACTCGCGGGGCTGAACTTCGAGCCCGACACCCTTCGCGCGATGGCGTCGGTCGAGGGCGTCGTGGCGATGAAGGAGGCGTCGTTCGATGCCCGCCGATTCGTCGACACCGCGCGACTGCTCGAAGAACTCCCGCGCCCGATCACGATGCTCACCGGCAACGACAACTTCATCCTCGAGTCGTTCATGCTCGGCGCAACCGGCGCACTGATCGGGTTCGGCGCCGTGATGACCCGCGAGCAGGTCGACATGATCGACGCCTGGAAGGACGGGCGCATCGACGACGCCAGGGCGCTGGGACGTCGGGTTCAGCGGTTGGCCGACGTGGTGTTCGCCAAACCGGTCGGCGACTACCGGGTCCGCCTCAAGGAGTGTCTCGTCGCACTCGGCGTGCTGGAGGCCGCGCATGTTCGCCGGCCACTGCTCGGGATCAGTGACGAGGAGCGTGCCGCCCTGTCGGATGTGCTCGTCGAGGTCGGGCTGCTCGAGCCTTCGCACGCATGAAGTTCGGCGTCTTCCTGCCGTCGTACATCATCCCCGGCCGCGAGCGGACCATCCCGACGACGTCCGCCGGTTCGCCCGCAGCGCCGAGGAGCTGGGTGTGGACTCGCTGTGGATCACCGACCACATCGTCACCGCCCATCGCTTCTACCGGGTCGGCTGGCTGGACGCGCTGATGACCCTGTCGCACGTGGCGGCGGTGACCGAGCGGGTCAAGCTCGGCACGTCGATCCTCATCCTGCCGACGCGGCAGCCGGCAGTGCTGGCGAAGGAGATCGCCACGCTGCACTACCTCTCGGGCAACCGCTACATCTACGGGATCGGTACCGGCTGGTACGGGCCCGAGTTCGAAGCGTGTGGCGTGCACAAGTCCGAGCGGGGTGGCAGAACCGACGAAGTGCTCGAGGCCACGATGGCGCTGTTCGCCGGGCCGGACGTGGAGTTCCACGGCCGGTACTACGAACTCGACACGGGTGACGGTCGAGCCGCATCTCGATCCGCTCCCTCCGGTGTGGGCGGCGGGAGGGAGCCAACTGGTGCACGAGGCCTCCCCGGAGCAGCCGGTCATGCACCCCAACGTTCTGCGCAGGATCGCGAGCTGCCGACGGATGGATCGCCCGCCCGACCTGCCCGCCTCACCTGATCGCCTCCGATCTGGAGCTGATCTCATCGGCGCGGGCCGAGGCCGGCCGTTCGGGTCCCTTCACCGTCGCCCACGAGAACTTCACGTGGATCGAGGAGCGCGGCACTCCCGACGACGTGCGCGCGGTGCAGCAAGGCGCGGTTCGGCGACGTCGTCAGCGACGAGCGGCCGTGGGAGTACATCGAAGCCAGGTGTACATGCCGGGCACCATCGACGACATCCAGGCCAAGGTCCAGGCCCGGATCGACGCCGGCGTGGAGTACATGATGCTGCACACGATGTCCGCCGACGTCGAGCAGCTCGAGCTGATCGCCAAGCACATCATCGAGCCGTTCGGCGGCGCGTCGTGAGCGCCGCGCCGTTCGCCGTCGACGCTGTCGTCGGCAGCGCTGATCGTCGTCGATCTCCAGAACGACTTCGTGCGCGAGGGCGCGCCGCAGGAGGTCCCCGACGCGCGCGCGTCACTGCCGACGGTGAAGGCGTTGCTCGACGGGGCTCGTGTCAACGGCGATCCCGGTGTTCTTCACGCGGTACACGGCGGGGCCCGAGGTATCGCACCTCGGATGGTTCTCGCCCGAGTGCGGGCCACCGCTGCGCTCGTGCTGGCCCGGGCGTCCGACGCGAGTACGGCGACCGTGACGGCCTGATCGAAGGGCATCAGGTCGTCGACGAGCTCGCGCCGCGCGCCGGCGAGGTGATCGTCGACAAGTTCGGCTACGGCTCGTTCCACAACACCATCCTCGAGGATGCCCTGCGACGCGGCGCGTCCGCCAGGTGTGGCTCGTCGGGACCGTCACCCAGATCTGCGTCGAGGAGACCGCGCGCGAAGGGTTTCGACGTGGCTTCGAGGTGGTCGTCGTGGCCGACGGCGTCTCGTCGTACGACCCCGAACTGCACCGCGCGACGTTGAAGAACCTGGCCGCCAAGTTCGCCGTCGTCGTCGGATGCGGCGACCGTGGCGAGGGCACTCGAGCGTCAGGTCGTCGCGTCACCACGGCGTTGGCGGCGATGCATGAGCGCACGAGACCGCCGACGTCCTCATCATCGGCGCCGGGTGCGTCGGGTGGAGTCGTCGCTCGCCGTCTCGCCGAGGCGGGGTTCGGCGGTGGTGTGTCTCGAGCAGGGCCGCTGGCACGACCGCAGCGAGTACCGCGGCACGGAGCTCGACTGGGAGCTGACGGCTCGCAGGCAGTGGTCGGGCAGCCCGAACGTCCGTGGGCTGCCGGAGGACTATCCGGTCGACGACACCGACTCCGATCTCTCGCCGTTGATGTTCGCCGGCGTCGGCGGATCGATGCTGTTGTTCGCCGGGGCGTGGCCGCGGCTGCTGCCGTCGGACTTCCGCGTCCGATCACTCGACGGCGTGGCCGACGACTGGCCGCTCACCTACGACGAGCTGCGGCCGTACTACGAGCGCAACGACCGGCACATCGGCGTGTCGGGGCTCGGCGGCGACCCGGCGTACCCGCCCGGCGAGGACCCGCCGCTGCCGCCGCTGCCGATCGGTCCCGGTGCATTGAAGGTCGCCCGAGCCCACGATCGACTCGGCTGGCACTGGTGGCCGGAGCCCAACGCGATCCTGTCGGCGCCCTACGACGGCCGTCACCAGTGCGTGCAGCGGGGCACGTGCATGCAGGGTTGCAACGAAGGAGCGAAGGCGTCGACCGACCTGACCCACTGGCCGCATGCGCTCGCCAACGGCGCCCGCCTCGTCACCGGCGCAAGGGTCATGCGCATCGAGACCGAACTCGCGGGTCTCGCGACCGGTGCGGTGTGGATCGACGACGACGGCCGGGAGCACTTCCAAGCCGCAAGCGTCGTCGTCCTGGCCGCCAACGCGATCGGCACCGCCCGGTTGCTGCTGCTGTCGTCGTCGGACGTCCATCCCGACGGGCTCGCCAACTCGAGCGGACTCGTCGGCACCCGGCTGATGATGCATCCGTTCGCGCAGCGTGTCGGGACTCTTCGACGACGACCTGGAGAGCTGGCAGGGGCATTTCGGCTGCTCGATCGAATCGTTCGAGTTCTACGAGACCGACGAGCGGCGCGGGTTCGTTCGCGGCGCGAAATGGGGCCTGGCGCCCACTGGCGGTCCGATCAACGCCGCCTTGCCGAGTCGCGCCGGCGAGCAGGCGTGGGGGCCCGACCATCACCTCCAGATGCGGGCCCGATTCGGGCGAGGCGCGAGCTGGGGGCTCTTCGGCGAAGACCTGCCCGATCCGGCCAATCGCGTGACGCTGTCGTCCTCGTCACCGACTCGTCTGGGGTTCCGGCACCCGAGTTGCACTACAAGGTGTCGCCGAACTCCCGTCGCTTGCTCGACTTCCACATCGACAAGGCGTCCGAATCAATGCTCGCTGCCGGCGCTCACACGGTCGAGGTCGACCGGCTGATGCGCTACTCGGGTTGGCATCTGCTCGGTACGGCACGGATGGGTGACGATCCGGCGACCTCGGTGGTCGATCGCTGGAACAGGTCGCACGACGTGGCCAACCTCTACGTCGTCGACGGGAGCTGCTTCGTCACATCGGGTGGCGTCAATCCGACGTCGAGCATCTGTGCGCTTGCGCTTCGAGCTGCCGACCATATCGTGCGAGACTCGTTTCCAACAGAAGGTGCCCGATGAATCCTGAACCGGTTGCGATGTCGAACGACGGCTCGCAGTTCGAGCTGGGCGACGACATGGCGACGCTCAGCGCCGTTGCGGATCATCTGATCCCGGCCGCGCACGGCATGCCTTCGGCCGCGGCGGTCGTGACCGAGGCGCGGGTGCGCTTCGTCTTGCGCACTCGCCCGGACCTGTACGAGCCGCTGCATGGCTGCACTGCGAGACGATCTCGGTGACGACCCGGCGGAACGTGTCGGGGCTCTCGCCGCACACGATCCCGAGGCCGAGGCCGCCCTGCAGTTGGTGATCGTGGCCGCCTACTACACAGATGCGCGCGTCCGGTCGCGATCGGCTACCCCGGCCAGGTCTCCAAGCCGGTCAACGCGTTGGATTACCCCGAGTATCTCGAGGAAGGGCTCCTCGACCGAGTGGTCGAGCGCGGCCCGATCTGGCGCGATCCGGAAACGGGCGTTCGGGCGGAAGAGTCCTGACGTGCCGTCGCTCGAGGACGTGGCCGCTCTGGCGATGGTGTCGACGGCGACCGTTTCGCGGGTGCTGAGCGGTTCCTCGCACCCGGTCGCCGCACGCACCAGGCAGAAGGTGCTCGACGCCGCGCAAGAACTTGACTTCGAGCCGAACACGCTGGCACGCGGGCTGGCGCGCAGCCGCACACAAACGGTCGCCGTGATGGTCCACGATGTCATGGACGAGTACTTCAGCGAGATCGCCCGAGGGATCGAGGACGAGGCGTACGCCAATGGCTACGTCACCCTGATCTGCAACACCGATCGGGACCCCGGCAAGGAGGTGCACTACTTGCGCAAGCTCCGCGCCATGCAGATCGACGCGATCCTGTTCGCCTCCGGTGGCCTGCGTGATCGCAATCATCGCGCCGAGGTGGATCGTCAACTCGTCCAGATCGAGGCCGCCGGTGGCGTCATCGTACGGCTCGCTCCGCACGAGGGTGGCAAGCCCGACGTCGGATTCTCCAACGACATCGGCCTGCGGTTGGCTGTCGATCATCTCGTCGGCTTGGGACACCGCTCGATCGGGTTCCTTGCCGGACCTGCTCGGTTGACGACTTCGTCAGAGCGCCTCTCATCGATGCGTCGGGCGCTCAAGCGTCACGGGATCGTGCTCTCCAAATCCGCGGTGCTCGACAGCGGTTTCAGCCGATCCGGCGGGGAGGAGGCAGCGGCCTCGTTCGTGGCCAAGGGTTGTCCGGCCACAGCGATGATCGGTGCCAACGATCAAGCTGCGATCGGCTTCGTGCGCGGCCTGCGAGCCCAAGGAGTCGCAGTTCCCGACGACGTCTCCGTGGTCGGTTTCGATGACATCTCGCCCTGCAAGTACATCGAGCCACCCCTCACCACGGTGCACGTTCCGCTCTACGAACTGGGTGTGCTCGGCCTACGACTGGTGTTGGACCTCCTCGCTGGACATGAACGTCCGAGGCCCGCGCGCTTGCCGCTCGAATTGACGATTCGGTCGAGCACGGCGCCACCGAACGGGTCCCTGACGGCTCGGGTCGCGGCGCTTTACACAGGTCATGACGCGGTGTATACATACACGGGTACGGAGGGCAAGCGCTTGCCGTCGGGGGAGATGTGATGGCAACACCATCGGTGTTCGTCGAGAGCGCCATGGACTTCGAGCCGGATGCGAACGCCGGCAGGGTCCGCCGGCTGCTCGCCAACTACGGAGCGCTCCTCATGTTGCTCGCCCTTCTCGTCGTCGCCGCCATCGTCAAGCCACGCTTCTTCGCCGCCGACGGACTCCGCAACACCGGGCGCACGGCCGGGATTCTCGGCGTGGTCGTCGCCGGTCAGGTGTTGGTGCTGCTCGTGCGCTGTGTCGACCTCTCCGTCGCGGCGATCATCGGCTTCACGGCGGTGCTGGTGGCCGAGGGTGGCCCGGGGCTCGCGCCGGGAATCGTCATCGCCGCCGCCATCGCGGTGGTCGTGGGACTCGTCAACGCCTGGCTCGTGACCCGGCGTCAAGTTCCGCCGTTCATCGCCACGTTCGGAATGTTCGTGCTCCTGGAGGGCGCCCGCTTCGCCTATACGAAGGGCAGCACGTCGGGGCGGGTCCACACGTCGCTCGTCGATTTCGCCCGCCACCCGCTCGGCCCCTTCTCAGTGCCGGTCGTGGTGTGGGCTCTCGTCACGATCGTCGCGACCCTCTTCATCGCCAAGACGGTGACGGGGCGACGAATGGTCATGGCCGGCTCGAACGAGGAGATGGGGCGGCTGTCAGGGCTTCCGGTCGACCGCTACAAGGCGTGCGCGTTCGTGGCATGCAGCCTGTTGGCCGTTCTGTCGGGCCTCCTGCTCGCCGGCTCGACCGGCTACGTCGACCGCTTCGTCGGCCGCAACAGCGAACTCGACTCGATCACGGCAGCGCTGCTCGGTGGAGCCCAGTTCTCGGGCGGTGAAGGATCGTTCGTCGGAGGTGCCATCGGATCGCTGCTTCTTGCATCACTCTTCACCCTGATCGTCCTGCTCGGCTGGCCCGCCGAACTGCAACTGGTTGCGAAGGGCTGCGTGCTCGTCGTGGCGCTCGCCACACAGGGTTTGCTCCGACGCAGTGGGGCCAGGTGACGCCACTGCAGACTCTCGACCGTCATCGTCAATCGTTCTTTCCGACTACACCAATGCTTCAGAAACGAGAAACCGTGAACCCATCAACAACACACCGACGAATCGGGCGCAGGCTTCCCATCGTGTTGCTGTCAGCAATCTCGCTGGTTGCAGCCGCGGTGGCAGTGACGACAAGGAATCCGACGCAACAACCGCCGCACCGGCGGCCACGACCGGCGACACCTCGGCACCGGCAGTGACCGCGGCTGACTCCACGGAACCGGCCAGCACCACCGGTGAAACGGCGGCGCCGTCCAGCACCGTCGGGGAGGAGACATCGCCGCTGACCGACGACTACTCCAAGCAGATCGCGCGACTGAAAGAAGTGACCGTCGACACCTCGGCGTTCAAGAAGGACGCGCCTATCGCGTCGCAACCATCGTCCAGGGCCCGATCAACGGCTGGGGCACGATCTTCGACGCCACCATGAACGCGGTATGGAGGAATCCGGCAAGTTCGACATGGCGAACCGAATGTATGTGCCATGGAACTTCGATGTCGCGAACCAGCAGAAGGGCATCGAGGACGCAATCGCTCAGAAGGTCGACGCGATCGATGTCGACCTCGCTGTCGCGTGCGGGCCTTGCCGCGTCTGTCGAACGAGCAACAGCAGCCGGTATTCCGGTGATCCTCTGCATGGCGGGCGCCGAGACCGACGAGTTCACCGCCGAGGTCAGTGCGGAAATGCCGCGCATGGGCTACGACAGTGCAAAGGCAGTCGCCGACAAGATCGGTGGCAAGGGCAAGATCGTGATGATCCACGGCATCGCAGGAGTTGACGCCGCCGAGTTCTGGAAGCTCGGGGCCAAGACGGCTTTCGCGGAGTACCCCGACATCGAAATCGTGTCAGAGCAGAACGGCAACTGGTCGACGGCTGACTCGTTGAACGTGATGCGGACGGTTCTCGTTCAGGAGCCCGAGATCGATGCCATCTGGGCAGGCGGCTTCGAGATGGGCGTCGGAGTGGTCGACGCGTTCAAGGAAGCAGGTCGAGACGTTCCGTTCATCGGAGGAACCGGGATCACCAACGGGTTCCTGCGCATCGCCAAGGAGGACGGCCTCGACTTCTTCGCCGTTCAATTCCCGCCCGCAGGTTCGTCCAAGTGCGTCGACACCATGATCTCGGTTCTCGAGGGCCAGTCGGTGCAGAAGTACACGAGCATTGTGACCCTGTTGCCTGACACCGAACCCTTCGGCCCCGACAAGGTGGAGGCCAACTTCAAGCCGCAGTTCAACGATGATTTCATCGGACCAGCCATCTACCCAGACAAGGTGTACGTCGACGCCGGCTTCTAGTGGCCGACCGACCTGAGACGTCCCCACCTGGCGTACGACGATTCGTACGCCAGGTGGGATGTCGACACCTCTGCAGACACGACTGACATGGCCACCCTCGAACTCGACGACATCACCAAGAGGTACGGCCCTTCGCTCGTGCTGCAAAACGTCTCACTCGCTGCCAGGGCAGGAGAGGTCCACGCGATCGTCGGCGAGAACGGGGCCGGAAAGTCAACCCTCCTGAAGATCATGGCGGGAGTCGTTGCGCCGACCAGCGGCGCGATGACCCTGCGAGGCACGCTCGTTCCGTTCGAGCGACTCGACCCCGACCGGGCCCAGCGTCTCGGTGTGTCGGTTGTCCACCAGGAGTTCTCTCTGATACCTGCAATGACCGTCGCCGAGAACGTCTTCCTCGGTCGCGAGCCTCGTCGGTTCGGTCTGCTCGACCGAAGTCGCATGGTTGACGAGACAGCGGCGCTTCTGACGCGCCTGGGAAGCTCCATCTCCCCATCGGCTGCGGTCGAGACCTTGAGCGTCGCAAGCTTTCAGATCGTCGAGATCGCCAAGGCCCTGTCGATCGAGGCCGATGTCGTCGCGATGGACGAGCCCTCGGCGGTGCTGTCCGGCGCCGAGTTGGAGCAACTGTTCGCCGTCGTCGGTGCACTGAAGAGCCAGGGCGTCGCCGTCTTGTACGTCAGCCATCGCCTCGACGAGGTGTTCTCGATCTGCGACCGCTACACCGTCCTGAAAGACGGGCAGGTGTCCGGTACCGGCCTCATCACCGAGGTGAGCCGTGCAGGGCTGATCAAGATGATGGTAGGGCGCGAGGTGTCGCAGGTGTACCCGGTCGCGTCGATGCCGCCCGGTTCTCCCCGCCTGGACGTCAAGGACCTGCGTGTTGCCGGGTTGTCGGCGCCCGTGTCATTCGACGTCAAGGAACGCGAGATCGTCGGGATCGTCGGTCTCACCGGAAGCGGGCGAACGACCCTTGCCAAAGGCCTGTTCGGCGCGGTGCCGGCGCGGGGTGACGTCTTCATCGACGGCGTGCGTCGAGGCGCGTTCTCGCGAAGTTCGGCGGCCATCGATGCGGGCGTTGCAATGCTGCCGGAGGACCGCAAGCTCGAGGGTTTGGCGCTCGACAAGAGCGTTCGGTGGAACGCGTCGTTGAACGTCCTCGAGAGCCTCCGACATGCCGGCATGATCGCGGCGCGCGAAGAGAAGCGGTTCGGGTCTGAGGCGGTCGCCAAGTTCGGCATCAGGACCAGACCGGACGCAAATGTGGTGTCCGGTGCACTGTCGGGTGGCAACCAACAAAAGGTCGTCCTCGCCAAGTGGCTGGCTACCAGACCCAAGGTGCTGATCCTCGACGAGCCCACCCGAGGCATCGACGTGGGATCGAAGGAACAGGTGTACTCGCTCGTCCGCGGCCTCGCCGACGACGGGATGGCGGTGCTGTTCATCTCGTCTGAATTGGTCGAGATCCTCGGGCTCTCCGATCGTGTGTTGGTGATGGCAGACGGCCGCATCGTGGGTGAACTCGACCGTGGCGACGCCACCGAGGAGAACGTGCTGCGGCTCATCACGGCAGAGACCGCTCACCCCACGTCCGATGGGGTGGACGAATGAGGAGGAACCGACTCGCCGGCGTCGCCGCGGCCGGCGGCGCAGTGTGGGCTGTCGTGGCAGTCATCGGAATCTACGCGTCATCACGTCACACGAGTTCCGCACCTCAGCCAACCTCACCAACCTGTCACGCCAGATGGTCGTTCTCGGTCTGTCGTCGCTGGCCCAGTTCGTCGTCGTGCTCGCCCGTGGCGTCGACCTGTCCATCGGTGCAAGTGTTCGTCTGGCGTCCATTGCAGCTGCCATCACGATGGACGGCTCCAACGGAAAGTTCCTGATCGGTGTGCTCGCGGCGGTGGGTGTCTCCCTGGTGGTGGGCGCCGTGAACGGACTCATTGTCGCAAAACTCGAGGTGGCGCCATTCATCGCCACGCTCGGCACCGGCGCAGTGGTCAGCGGCCTCGCGTTGTACCTGGCCAGAACCCCGAGGGGTCGCTCCTCACCGTGGTGGGAGGACGTCTACGATCGCACGATCGGCCCGGTACCGGTGCTCGTGGTGATTGCCGGCGTCATCGGCGCGGCCATGTGGGTGCTGCTCGCTCGAACGCGTTGGGGACGGCATCTCTATGCGGCGGGCGGCGACCCTGATGTCGCCCGCCTGAGCGGACTTCGTGTTGACAGCGTCATTGTGAGCGCATACCTGCTCGCCGGTCTGCTGGGTGGTGTTGCCGGGGTCGTGCTGATCGGCGGCACCGGGGTCGGTGACTCGAGCGCGGCTGCGGCACTCGAGTTCGAATCGCTCGCAGTCGTCGTCATCGGGGGTGCCAGCTTGGCGGGCGGCCGCGGCCGCCTCGTCGGTGTACTCGGTGGAGTGGTGTTGTTCAGCATGCTCGGCAACGTCTTCAACCTGCTCAAGGTGGAGGTTTGGTACCAGCAGTTGGTGCGCGGCAGTGTGATCTTGGTAGCAGCCGCATTGTATGTGCAGCGAGGACCCACGAAGCCGGACACCGTCATGGAACCGACGCCTGCGCTTCTCGAACAGAAAGGATCAGCTCATGTCAATGACCGCCGATAACGGCCGCGGGATGACCGATCAGGAACGGGATGAGTTCCTGCAGTCCGGCAAGCTCTTCGCCAAGATTGCCACGACCATGGCAGACGGTTGGCCAGTGCTGAGCCCGGTCTGGTACACGTGGGACGAAGGCTCGTTCCTGATCGTCAGCAAGGCCAACACGAGCCTCGTCAAGAACCTGGAGCGCGACCCCCGGTGCGGCCTCCTCGTCGACAACGTCGACTTGCCGTACAAGCGCGTATCGGTGCAGGGCGAGGCCGAGTTCTTGCCGGCCGACTTCGATTGGCGACCCGGAACGCGCGACATGGTGCTTCGCTACCTCGGCCCGGGCGGGATGGATTACGCCGAGTCGACGTTCGGCTTCGAGCGCAGGCCGTTCAGGGTCTGGCCGCGGAAGATGTCGACGTGGAACGGAGGCGGCTTCGACCGGACGTTCCGGCGGCCCACGGTCTGGCACGAGGTGGCCAATTGATCATCGACTTCCACACGCATGTCGACGAAGCGCCGGCTTTCGGTTGGATCGATCCGCCTGACAAGATCGTGGCGCTGCTCGACGAGGCCGGGATCGATCTCGCCGTGGCGATGACGTACACCGATCTTCCCGGCCTCAACCCTGACGCGCTCGACTACATCCTGTCTGCGGTTGCTCGGTATCCCGATCGGTTGGTCGCGTTCGTGCGTCTCAATCCCAACTACCGCGCGGAGGCTGCGGCGTTCCTGGAGGAGGCTGTCGAACGCGGCGCGCGTGGACTGAAACTGCATCCGACGACGACGCTCGCCCACCCGGCCGAGGAGCCCACCATTGCCTTGTTGAAGCGGTGCGGGCAGCTGGGCATTCCGGCGCTGTTCCACAGCGGAGACGACCCGTACACCACTCCGCAGACCTTCGCGCTTGCGGCGGCCGCCGCCCCGGACTGCACGATCGTGCTCGGGCACATGGGCGGCTACCTGCACGTCGAGGAGGCGATCACCGTCGCCGCGGTCCATCAGAACATCTATCTCGAGACGTCGGCGATGCCATATCCTCCGCTCATTCATACCGCCGTCGACCGCATCGGAGCTGGTCGTGTGCTGTTCGGCTCGGACGGTCCCGGCTGCAACCCAGCGCTGGAGTTGGAGAAGGTTCGTCAGGCAGGCCTGTCTTCGGCCGATGAGGCGCTGGTCCTCGGCGCCAACGCCGCCCGTCTACTGAAGGTGTCGGGGTGATCGTCGACGCTCTCGTCATCGCCGGGCCCAATCGGTTTCGCGCGGGCCAAGAGCTGGGCCACATCATCGCCGCAGCGGAGGCGATGGGTCTCGAGGGCCTGATCGCGGCTCCGGGGCGCCCGCCCGACTACCACCTCGGCCCGGCGAACGACCACCTCTTCGAAGCGGCTCGGGCTACGTCGTTCCCTGTGGCTCGCCTCGGGCGGGTCGATCCTCTCTGTGGCGCCGAAGCGGTCGCGGAGGCTCGACGTTGCATGACCGACCTCGGGTGCACCGGGCTCTTCTTGCACCCCGGCGAGGAGGCCTACCCCATTCGTCAGGCGACCTCCGTGCTCGAGGTTGCCGCAGAGCACCGGGTCCCTGTCGTGGTGGCCGCCGGCTTGTACGCATTGTCGGAGCCGCTGCAGATCTGGGAACTGGCGACCGCACATCCCACCGTGCCGATCGTGATGACCTCGGGCGGGCAGATCAACATCTCCGGTCTCGGGATGGTCGACGCCTGGTTGGCCCTACAGCGGGCGCCGAATCTTCATGTGATGACGAACGGCGAGTATCGCCAGGACTTCATCGAACGACTCGCCCGTGATCTCGATCCGGCCCGCCTTCTCCAGGGCTCGTTCACCCCCTACTTCGACATGCAGTACGAGCGCAGTCGCGTCGCCAACGCGCGCCTCGACAGCGCCGCCCGTTCCTTGGTCGAGGGCGGCAATGCCTGCAGGTTGTTCCATCTGCAACCGACCACCACCCGATGATCCACTCAACAGGAGACCACCACTGATGACACTCACCAACGACCTTGCCTACACCTCCGCCACGGATCTCGCTCGGCTCATCCGCGAGCGTGAGGTCTCTCCTGTCGAGTTGATCGACGAGGTCATCGAACGAATCGAACAGCGCAACCCCGGCCTCAACGCGTTCGTCTTCAAGGGTTACGACGACGCTCGTGAGGCAGCGACGGACGCAGAACAAGCTGTGGTCGTCGGGAAACCGCTCGGACCCCTGCACGGGGTTCCGACGGCGATCAAGGACCTGTTCGACTTCAAGCCCGGTTGGAAGTCCACGTTCGGTGGCCTGCCGGTGCTCGCGGACCTTGTCATCGACGACTACTGCGTGTTTGCCGAGCGCGTCGAGAAGGCGGGCGCCATCATCGTGGGCAAGACGAACAGTCCTGTGATGGGCTTCCGCGGCACCTGCGACAACTATCTGTTCGGCCCGACGCACAACCCGTTCGACACGTCGAAGAACAGCGGCGGCTCGTCGGGCGGCAGTGCGGCCGCCGTTGCCGACGGGCTGCTGCCGTTCGCCGAGGGGACCGACGGTGGTGGTTCGATCAGGATTCCGGCCGCGTGGTGCGGCATCTTCGGATTCAAGCCATCGTGGGGGAGGGTGCCTACGGTGATGCGTCCCAACGCCTTCGCCGGCACCAACCCGTTCGTCGCTGAAGGTCCACTGACGAGAAACGTTGCCGACGGCGCGCTGGTGCTGCAGGCGCTGTCCGGGTACGACCCCCGCGACCCGTACAGCCTGCCGGACACGCCCGACCTGCTCGCCGCGCTCGACGGTGATCTGCGCGGCAAGCGCATCGCGTACAGCCCCGATTTTGGCGTCTACGCGGTCGACCCTCGCGTCGCCGACGTGGTCGCCAAGGCGGTTCGCGCGTTCGAGGAGGCCGGCGCAACGGTGGAGGAGGTGGAGATTGCGATCCCGTTCAGCCAACGCGAGCTCAGCGATCTCTGGTCCCGGCTGATCTCGCCACTGAACGTCGCCACGATCGAGGGCTTCAAGGCGGGAGGTCTCGATCTGTTCACGGACCATCGAGACTCGTTCCCGCCGGAGTACCTGCAATGGATCGACGCCGCGTATCACTACACGATCCACGACGTTGCACGCGATCAAGAGATGCGCAGCGTCGTGTCCGACGCCGTGCAGAACGTCGTCGACTCGTACGACTTCCTGGTCACCCCCACGGTGTCCGCGGTTCAGGTCGAAAATGCCACCGACGGCAACACGGTCGGACCGCGAGGTCGCCGGCCGTGAGGTCGATCCCCTCATCGGCTGGTGCATGACGTTCTTCACCAACTTCTCCGGCCACCCGTCAGCGTCGGTCCCAGCGGGACTGATCGACGGACAGCTGCCCGTCGGCATGCAGATCATCGGAGGCCGTTACGACGATGCTGGGGTGCTGACCGCCAGCCGAGCGTTCGAGCAACTTCGGCCGTGGGAGGGGATCTACCAGCTGTGCCGAGATCGCGTTCTTGACTAAGCGCAGCGAATGCGCGCCCGACTCACTAATGTCGAGCCATGTCCGTCGTGAGCGTGGATGCTCCCGCGAAAGCAGTTGCCGAAGCGCTGCTCGAAGACGGCTACGTGATCGTCGAACGACTCGCACCTGACCTGACTGATCGGGCGTTGGCCGAGCTGAGCGCCGACATCGATGCCGCGCCGACCGGCCACACCGACTTTCTCGGCGACCGTACCAAGCGGCTCGGCGGCCTGCTGCGGCGTTCGGCTGCAGCGCGGGAAATGGCTGTTCATCCGGTGGCGATGGCGCTCGCCGATGCAGTGCTTCAGCCGCACTGTGTCCGATATCAGCTCAACTACTCAGGCATCATGCACCTGCTGCCGGGTGCAAAGGCACAGGAACTGCATCGTGACGGAGACCTCTATCCCTTCCGTCACCCGTGTCCGCCGATGTTGATGCCGACGATGTGGGCGCTGACGGACTTCACCGCCGACAACGGCGCCACCTTGGTGGTGCCGGGCAGTCACCGTTGGGCCGGAGAACGTGATCCGACGGTCGACGAGGTCGTTTCTGCGGTGATGCCGGCCGGCTCGTTGCTGGTCTACCTCGGCGGCACGATCCACGGCGGGGGAGCAAACGTGTCGGACTCGTTGGTTCGTACAGGTCTCGCCTTCCAGTATTCACTCGCGTGGTTGCGTCAGGAGGAGAACCAGTACCTCGCCAACCCGCCCGAGATCGCCCGCACGTACCCCGAGCGGTTGCAACGGCTGATCGGGTACGACTACGGAGCTCCGTATCTTGGATTCGTCGACGGCGATTCGCCGCAACGTCTGCTGCAGGAGGAACACGACGGACCTCGCAACCGAACGAGCCCCGAGGTCGACGCATTGGCGGCGCGCATGGAACGGCACCGCTGGGGCGACCTCGAGCCGGTGCCCACGCCGACGAGCTCGGCACCGACGATTCCAGTGAGCCGCGGATTGCTCAGTGACGCGAAGTGATCGGGCCCGACTGCGGCCGATCGTGTTCCGCCGGTCGTGTTGATCCGGGAATCGGCCCCTGTCGAATCGCCGTTCCAGACGCGGTATTGTGCGACCGTGCCCTGAGGTAGGGCACCGGGCGAGACCACGGGGGCGGTCAATGATCGAACGTTCTGTTTCGTACATCCTTCGTCCCTTTCGCGCGCCCGTTCTGGTGAAAAGGGGACACGATGCGACGCAACAGGAAGACGTCAATTTCCATCACCATCTTGGTGGTGGGCGCGTTGATGGGAGGGATTGCTTCTGCTGCAGACAGCAGTAGCGACTGGAACTCTGCGGGTGGGAACCTGCAGAACACGCGCTTCCAGGCAAGCGAGAAGAAGTTGACCGTCGACGAACGTCGGCCAGCTCGAGACGAAGTGGGAGTTCACCACGGGCGGCGATGTGTCGGCCACGCCTGCAGTGCAGGACGACACGGTGTACTTCCCGGACCGGGCCGGCAACCTGTACGCGGTCGACAAGTGGACGGGCCAACAGAAGTGGGCCACGACGATCACCTCCGCGACGCACATCCCCGGCGACTACGCGCGAGCTACGCCGGCGCTCGGAGGTAACAAGCTCATCATCGGGACCCAGGGACCGTTCGGCGGTGGTGGAAACATCTTGGCATTCAACAAGAACACAGGCGCCCTGGTCTGGAAAACGCAGCTCGACGCCCACCCGGCAGCGATCATCACCCAGTCGGCCACCGTGTACGGCAACCGCGTGTACGTCGGCACATCGTCGCTCGAGGAGACGCTCGCAGCAGTCGTTCCGGGCTATGTGTGCTGCTCATTCCGCGGCAAGATGGCGGCGCTCGATCTCGCCACCGGCGCCGTCCTGTGGGAGACCATCATGACGCCTGTGGGTTTCCCTGGGAATGCTGTGTGGGGCAGCTCGCCCGCGATCGACGCCAAGCGCGGACAGCTCTACATCGCCACCGGAAACAACTACGACGCACCGCAGGAAACGCTCGACTGCATCACACGCGCGGCCGGCGATCCGGTGGCCCAGCGAGCCTGCTTGCCCGCCGACAACCACTTCGACTCGGTGCTGGCACTCGACCTGAAGACTGGTGCCATTCGATGGGTGACGCGGATGCTTGGCTTCGACGCCTGGACGGTGTCCTGCATCTTCGGCGACCCGAGCAACTGTCCCTCACCGGCGGGACCCGACTTCGACTTCGGGCAGGCGCCGGCGCTGTTCACTGTGAAGGAAGGCAACCGCTCGGTCGACGTCGTGGGGGCAGGCCAGAAGAGCGGCCAGTACTGGACACTCAACCCGGACACCGGCGCGGTTCGCTGGGTGACGCGGGCGGGTCCGGGTGGGACCGCCGGCGGCCTGCAGTGGGGCTCCGCCGTCGACGGCAAGCGGATCTACACCGCGAACCCGAACAGCAACCACATTCCATTCACACCGCTCGGGAGCACTTCGCCCACGACCGAAGGTGTCTGGAGCGGCATCGATGCGGTCACTGGCCAACTCCTGTGGCAGACGCCCAACCCGGAGGCCGGCTCGCCCTTCGGTGGCGGGTCGTCCGGACCGGTGACCACCGCCAACGGTGTCGTCTTCGGGTGCACCCTCGACGACACAGGCCACATGTACGCGTTGAACGGGGCAACGGGGCAGATCCTGTGGAGCTTCGAAAGTGGAGGCGGGTGCCTCTCGGGTGCCGCCATCTCTGAGGGGCGCTTGTTCTGGGGATCGGGCTACACGACCTTCAGCACGTTTAACAACAAGCTGTACTCCTTCGGCCTGCCCGACTGAGCCGTAAGCGTCGTGTGCTGCCGGCTGAGGCTTCACCTCAGTCGGCAGCACACCGACCGGACTTTACAAGTCATAGAAATTTGCACATAGTGTAGAAATGACGGTCGAACCCGCTGAGCTCCTTCGGCAACAGGGTTTCAAGGTCACGGCGCAGCGCTTGGCCGTCCTGCGGGCGGTGTCGGGCCGGCCTCACCTCACGGCCGAAGAGGTGGTCGAGGTCGTCAGGGCCGACATCGGTGCCATCTCGCGGCGCGCGGTGTACGACGCCGTCGGCGTCTTGGCCGACATGGGTCTGCTCCGGCGCATCCAGCCTGCCGGGTCGGCGGCGCGCTACGAGGATCGGGTGGGTGACAACCATCACCACCTGATCTGTCGCGCCTGCGGCAGCATGGTCGACGTGGACTGCGCTGTCGGTGCCACGCCATGCTTGACTGCGGCCGACGACGCGGGCTACGAGATCGACGAGGCCGAGGTCATCTACTGGGGCCACTGTCCCAGCCTGTCGGCAGGCGGCCGAAGGCGCCTGAGTTCCGAGCAGCACGGTTCGAAGTCAGTCACATCATCAATCCCAAAATCGTCCATGAGGAGAGAAATGAGCAACGAAGAGCACGGCACGGTCACCACCAGCGACGAGCCGACGACAGCGACGTGCCCGGTGATGAACGCCGCGCACCAAGCGGTCGGGATCACGGCGAACCAGCACTGGTGGCCCGACAGCTTGAACCTGAGGGTCCTCCGCCAGAACCACCCTAGGCCGATCCGATGGGCGAGGACTTCGACTACGCCAAGGAGTTCAACAGCCTCGACTTCGACGCCCTGGCGCACGACGTCGATGCGCTGATGACCGAGTCGCAGGACTGGTGGCCGGCCGACTTCGGCCACTACGGAGCGTTCTTCATCCGGATGTCGTGGCACGCTGCCGGCACGTACCGCATCGCGGACGGCCGTGGCGGCGGCGGCAACGGCACCCAGCGCTTCGCCCCGCTCAACAGCTGGCCCGACAACGTCAGCCTCGACAAGGCGCGCCGGCTGCTGTGGCCGATCAAGCAGAAGTACGGCCGGAAGATCTCGTGGGCCGACCTGCTGGTCTTCACCGGCAACCGCGCCCTGGAGACGATGGGCTTCAAGACGTTCGGCTTCGGCGGCGGCCGCGAGGACATCTGGGCGCCCGAGGAGGACGTCTACTGGGGTCCGGAGCGGGTGTGGCTCGAGGACCAGCGCTACAGCGGCGACCGCGAGCTGGCCAATCCGCTCGGCGCGGTCCAGATGGGTCTGATCTACGTCAACCCGGAGGGCCCGAACGGCAACCCGGATCCGATGGCTTCGGCCCGCGACATCCGTGAGACGTTCAACCGGATGGCGATGAACGACGAGGAGACGGTCGCGCTGATCGCCGGCGGTCACACGTTCGGCAAGACCCACGGCGCAGCCGACCCCGACGAGTACGTGGGTCCCGAGCCCGAGGGTGCTCCCCTCGAGCAGCAGGGATTCGGCTGGAAGAGCAGCTTCGGCAGCGGCAAGGGTGGCGACACGATCTCCAGCGGGTTGGAGGGAATCTGGACCAACAACCCGATCCGCTGGGACAACGGCTTCTTCGAGAACCTGTTCGCGTACGAGTGGGAGCTGACGAAGAGCCCGGCCGGTGCGAACCAGTGGACCCCCAAGAACCCCGAGGCGCAGGGCACGGTGCCCGACGCGCACGATCCGTCGAAGCGCCACGCTCCGACGATGGTGACGTCGGACCTCGCGCTGATCATCGATCCGGTCTACAAGGAGATCTCGCAGCGGTTCTTCGAGAACCCCGACCAGTTCGCCGACGCGTTCGCCCGGGCGTGGTACAAGCTGCTGCACCGCGACATGGGACCCGTCGCCCGCTATCTCGGCCCGTGGGTTCCCGACGAGGAGCTGCTCTGGCAGGATCCCGTCCCCGCGGTCACGCACGAGCTGATCGACGACGCGGACATCGCCGCGCTCAAGGGCAAGATCCTCGACTCCGGGCTGTCCGATCTCCCAGCTGGTCTCGACGGCGTGGGCGTCGGCGTCGACGTACCGTGACACCGACAAGCGCGGCGGGGCCAACGGGGCACGAATCCGTCTCTCGCCGCAGGCCGAGTGGGACATCAACGTCATCTCCGGCGCGTCGCGGGTGGTGTCGACCCTCGAGGGCATCCAGCAGGAGTTCAACGGTTCCGGCAAGACCGTCTCGCTGGCCGACCTGATCGTGCTGGGCGGCTGCGCGGCGGTCGAGCAGGCGGCGAAGCAGGCCGGCCACGACGTGCAGGTCCCCTTCACGCCGGGCCGCGCCGACGCCACGCAGGAGCAGACCGACGTCGAGTCCTTCGCCGTGCTCGAGCCGACGGCCGACGGGTTCCGCAACTACCTCCAGAAGGGCCACGACCTGGCGGCGGAGCACCTGTTGGTCGACAAGGCGTTCATGCTGACGCTGTCCGCTCCGGAGATGACCGCTCTGGTCGGCGGCCTGCGCGTCCTCAACGCCAACGCCGGGGAGTCCGACCACGGAGTCTTCACCGACCGACCAGGGACGCTGACCAACGACTTCTTCGTGAACCTGCTCGACATGGCGACAGAGTGGAAGGCGACCTCGGAATCCGAGGACGTGTTCGAAGGTCGCGATCGCGGGACCGGGAGCGTCCGCTGGACCGGCACCCGCGTCGACCTCATCTTCGGGTCGAGCTCCGAGCTCCGCGCCCTCGCCGAGGTCTACGCCTGCGACGACGCCAAGGAGAAGTTCGTACACGACTTCGTGGCCGCGTGGGACAAGGTCATGAACCTCGATCGCTTCGACCTCGCCTGATCGATTCAGACGTTGCGGCGTTTGGAGTCTCGGGACCCTATACGGGTCCTCCGGCGCCAAACGCCGCAACGTCAGGCCACCGTTTGGAGCCTGGGGACCCTATACGGGTCCTCCGGCGCCAAACGGTGATTGGGGTTGGCTAGCCGGCGTTCCATAGCACCGCGACGCCGGTGGCTTGGACCAGGCGACCCAGTTCGTCGTATGCGGCGACGGCCACCTGACCGGCGGCCGCGATCTGTCGGGGCGTCCTTGGCGTCCTTCTTGCTCAACCGCAGCACCTCGGCGTCGGCGAGGTCGGGATACTGGGCAGCCAATGCTGGCGGAAGCCCCGCCGGGTCGAGCGTCAGGGGGAGTGAGGACCCGCCGACGGTCTCGGCGTCCAGCGCCAGCGAGCCGGCCGGGCCCCAGTGCAGGCGGTAGGTCCATAGGCCACGATCGTCGGGCAGGTTCCAGGACAGCACCTCGGGTGTGAGCCACGACGCTCGCGACGTGGTGAGGTCGGGCCCGAAGTCCGGGACGAACGTCTCGACCGCGATCGCTGTCGGCACCCTCTGGGCACCGCTGCCCGTGGTCTGGACGGCGATCGTTGTCGCACGGCCCGCCTCCACAGTGAAGGGCACTGAAGCAACGGCTCCGACAGAGACCGAGTAACTGCCGGCGGGGATGTTGATCGTCGTGAACGAGTAGGTGCCGTCCCGGTCCGGGTCCTGCAGCCAGGACCGCATGCAGGTCACGTCGCTGTCGGTGGGGCAGCCCATCTCGGACTGGAAGTCGCCGACGGCGACGAGGATCGGGTCCAGCTCGGTGTTCGTCACCCAGTGGGTGCGGTGGTCGTAGTAGAAGCCCACGTCACCGCCGTCGGTGTTGTAGAAGATGTCCGACCCGTTGCGGTTGCCGCCCGCGCCGTAGTTCTCGTCCCACGAGCGGTTGATCGCCGCCTTGAACGCGTACTGGCCGGCCTGCGGGCTGAAGGTGCCCTTCCAGACCTGGTCGGCGCCGAGGGAGAGCTGGATGTTGGGACACGGCGGGTCCCAGTCGGCGGCGCAGCCGATCTCGGTGCCGTGGCTGCCGGGCACGGACACATACTGCGGCTGCGTGATCGGCCCGAGGTCGATCCCCGGGTCGGCCGGCGGCTGCGGCTGCCCGACGACCGCGCTGGTGGAGACCACGCCGAAGTCGCCGTCGTGGTCACGGGCGATGGCCCGGTACTCCACGGGCGTGCCCTGAGCCAGCCCGCTGACGTCGTGGAAGACGCGGTACGGCGCGTTGTCGTCCGTCCCGATGGGCTGCCAGTCCTGCGTGCCCACGGGTCGCCAGGCGAACGTCACCTGGGTGAAGTCGCCACCTGGGACGGCGACCCCGATCTCGGCGCGGCCGGTGACGATCCCGCTCGCGCCCGGCGACGAGAACACCGGCGCGGGGACGTCGTTGTCGGCGCGGAGCTTGGCGGTGGCCCGATAGACGACGGCCGACAACGGCGCGAACGGTGACGCGTCACCCGGCCCTCGGCGTCGGTCTTGAGCTGCTTGCCCTCGTTCGAAGCCGGCCACACGCCCTTGAACGTGCTGCGCTGCGGCTGGAAGGTCTCGAAGGTCGCCGTCTGCTGCGGTGTCGGCGTTGTTGACCGCGACGACGTACTCGATGTTGTCGTCGGGGTCCATCCGGCTGAATGCGAAGATGCCCGCGCCGCTCGTCGCGTACCGGTGGATCTGGGCACCGTCGGCCAGCGCCGGGTGGTTCTCGCGAAGCTCGGCGAGGTCGGCGATGTGCTGGTAGAGCGGGTGATCGATGTCGAAGTTCGCGTCAGCGGTCGTGGCGTCGGTGCCGATGAGGTCGTAGGTGTCGTTGTGCAGGGCGACCTGGCTGGGGAACATGTCTTCCCTGGCGCGCTGGTCGCCGATGCCACCTGGCACGTTCGGCGGCGCGGAGAAACCCTGCTCGTCGCCGTAGTAGACGACCGGCTGGCCTCGGGTGAGGTACATCAACGAGTGGGCGAGCTCGTCACGGGTGAGCAGCTGCGTGTCGTTCCAGGTGGTGCCCTGGCGGAGGAAACTTCCGATGCGGCCCATGTCGTGGTTGCCGAGGAACGTCGGCAGCGAGTAGACGTTCGAGTCGGCGTCGGTGAAGTAGTCGTCGAGGGCAAAGAACTCCCGCAACTCGCTCGTGGGCTTGCCTTTGGCGAAGTTGACACCGCTGCCCTGGAAGCCGAAGTCGACGGTGGCCTGCAGGCGACCCTCGGTCGTGTACCGCGACATGAAGCGCGGGTCGGCGTCGAAGACCTCGCCGAACATGAAGAAGTCGTCGTTGCCGAGCGACGCGGCGAAGCCCTGCAACGCGGGGCCGAACTGCTTCCAGAAGTCCATGTTGACGTGCTTGACGGTGTCGATGCGGAAGCCGTCGACGCCGACGTCCTCCACCCACGTCTCGTAGATGTCGATCATGCCCTGCACGACCTCGGGCCGCTCGGTCCACAGGTCGTCGAGAGCGGAGCGGTTGCCCGAGGGGAAGTCGCCGTATTCGCTGTTCTCCCCGGAGAACGTCGAGGTGCCGCGGTTGTGGTACATCGTCCGGTCGTTGAGCCAGGCCGGGACCTTGACGGTCTCGTCGGCCGGGTCACGGAACGTCGGCACGTACGGGAAGGAGACGTCCGGGTCGACCTCGGGGAACGGGTCGCCGATGAAGGTGAACTGCCGGTCGTCGAACGGATTGCCGGCGGCGTCCTTGTACGGGGACGTCGCTCTTCGTCTTGTACGGCACCTGCCCCGTTGCGTCGTACGCGGCGTCCGGGATAGTCCAGGACGTCGGCGGTGTGGTTGGTGATGATGTCGAAGAAGACCTTCATGCCGCGGTCGTGGGCGAGGTCGATGAGGGTCTTGAGCTCCTCGTTGGTGCCCAGGTGCGGGTCGATCTGCGTGAAGTCGGTGATCCAGTAGCCGTGGTAGCCGGCCGACTCCGTCCCCGGCTCGCCCTGGACGGGCTTGTTCTTGAACGACGGCGTCATCCAGATCGCCGTCGTGCCCAGGCCCTCGATGTAGTCCAGGCGCTCGATGAGACCCTGCAGATCACCGCCGTGGTAGAAGGCCTGATCCGTCGGGTCGAAGCCATGGTCGCTGCGGGTGCCCTCGATGAAGGCGGTGTCGTTGCCGGAGTCGCCGTTCTCGAACCGGTCGGCCATGACGAAGTAGAAGTTCTCGCGTGTCAGGTCCTCGCGCAGGCTGTCGCCGGCGAGCGCCCGGTCGGCGTTCGTCAGCCCGCCCGCCGGCTGGGCCGGGCCGACCGTGACCTTGTGCGTGGCGTGGTCGTAGGTGAAGCGGAGCTCGGTGTCATGGTCGATCGCCAGCGGGATGTTGCCGTCGGGCAGGCCGAACGTGGCGTCGCCGTAGTTCTCGTTCCACGAGCCGTTGAGCCGAACCTTGTAGAGGTAGTCGAATGGCTCGGCCGGGTTGCCGGCGGGGACGAGGAACGTCCCGGCGAACAGGCTGGCAGAACCGGGCACCGGCTGGAGGTCGGTCAGCGATGCAGGTCTCCGACCAGTCGCCCTCGCACCCCAGCTCGCTCATCAGCGACCCCATCAGCGTCACGCGCTCGAGGCAGGGGAGTGTGGTCTGCGCTGGCGGGTCCGATCGTCAACGCCGACATCGTGGCGACGGCGACGACGGTCGCGGCGAGTAGGGGACGCTGCAGGGAACTGCGCATGATGAGGCCTCCCGGGGTGCCTTGTCGTTGTCTCGACCCTAGCCAGACCTGAAAGTTCACGACAAGGGGCGGGTTCGACCGCGGCCGAGTCACGCCTTGAGCTCGACCTCGACGAAGACCGCCTCACCGCCCGACACGTTGGTGACATCGTGCTCGGTCCCGCACCGACCGGCGTAGGCGGTCCCCGCGACCTGGGTCATTGTTCGCTCCGACCCGTCGATCCCGGTCACCACGAACGTGCCACCGGTGATCGGCACGACGATGTAGTCATATTCGTGCCGATGCACGCCAGTGGCGTCGCCATCGGCGCCGAACGTCCACGTCGTGACCCGGACCTTGCCGTCATCGAGCGTCACGGTGGGCGTCGCTGTCATCGAATGATCGTAGATCGGGTTCCGAGCGCGAGGGGTGAGCTCAGGCGCGAGAATTGGAGGATGCGTCCGCTTGATCTGGCGTCAGCGCTCGAGTGACGAGTACGAGCCGCTCCCGCTGTCGCCCGTTGTGGCCGAGGCTGCCCGCCGGGCGCGCGCTGCGATCGAGCGGCTGGCTCGCGGTCGTGCCGTTTCACGTCGCGACCTTCTGCAGTCGGCGGCGGCGTCCGCGGCCGTTCTCTCGGCGCTGTCGTCGTGCACGAGCGAGGAGCGTGCCAGTCGAGGTGGCTCGGCGCCTGGTGGCACATTCACTGTGCCAACCTCCATCGACACGACGACGTCGTCGACGAGCACGACGATCGATCCGGCGGCGGCGTCGACCGTGCTCGATCACGACGATCTCGTTGTCGACGTGCAACTCCACTTCCTCGACCCGGCGCTGAACACCGGTGGATTCGGCGCGGGCTTCCCTCAGGCGTCGTGCGGGCTCGGCACGAAGGAGTGCTTCGCCGAGGACGTGTTCCTCGATCTCATCTTCGGCCAGAGCACGACCCGCGTCGGAGTCCTCTCGGGCCTTCCCATCGCCGGGCCCGACTCGCCGCTGGCTGTCGAGGTGATGGATCACGCGCGCGAACTTCTCGCTTCGAGGGGTGGTGACGAGCGACTGCTGCTGCAGGCACCTGTGTTCCCGGCGACGGGCGCGCTGCAGGCCGTGCTCGACGGCATGGCAGCTGATGCCGCGGCCCATCCGGTCGCGGCGTGGAAGACGTACACCCACACGCCGACCGCCTACCGGCTCGACGACGACCGCGGTGACGCCCTCCTCAGTCAGGCCGTCGCGCTCGGATCGCCGATACTCGCCGTGCACAAGGGCATCGCCGGCGAAGACCCCGCCGCCTCACCGGCCGACGTCGGACCCGCGGCCGCAGCTCATCCCGACGCCACAATCGTCGTCTATCACTCGGGTTGGGAAGGCGGGGCGGTCGAGGGTCCCTACGACCCGAGCAAGCCGGCGGCCGAGCAGCGAGGCGTCGACCGTTTGCTCGCCAGCCTCGACGCCGCCGGGATCGGCACCAGCGGAAACGTGTACGCCGAACTCGGAAGCACGTGGTTCAACCTCGCTCGCAGCCTCGACGAGGCGGCACACGTCCTCGGAAAGTTGCTCGTCCACCTCGGACCTGAACGCATCCTCTGGGGCACCGACTCCATCTGGTACGGCTCCCCGCAAGGTCAGATCGACGCTTTCCGGGCCTTCGCGATCAGCGATGAGTTCCAGGAACGCTTCGGCTACCCGGCGCTCACAGACCAGGCCAAGCTCCTCATACTCGGAGGCAACGCCACCCGTCTCTACGGATTGTGATTCCAGCTACCTGGCTGCAATCCAGGCGCGCCTGCTGAACGTCTCGGAAACGCCGCATGTGAGGTCGGTGCCGGGACGGGCGACGAGGTAGCGGAGCTTGGCAACCACCGGTGCCGGCCGGCGTAGGTCCGAGGCGATTGATGGAAACCCGCCCAGCAGCAAATCAGCGGTGGTGTCCATCTTCTTGGATCCGATCCCGTAGATGACTGGAGCCACCTCGGGCTGGTATGTGCCGAACATCCTGTCCCAGATGATCAGGACTGCACCGAAGTTCTTGTCGATGTATTCATGGTTCGAACCGTGATGGACGCGATGTGCGGACGGGGTGACGAACACCTTGTCGAGGACGGTCGTGCGTGTGAACCGGGTGGTGTGCTGGGCGAGGCCGAGGATCGCTGCGAACACATCGAACGTGATCGCGACCAACGGATTGAAACCGATCAGTGGCAGCCACAGCGAGAACCATGGCTTGTACAGAGCTTCCATCCATGGGACCCGTATGGCGGTGGTGGCGCTGATCGTCTCGGGCGAGTGGTGGATCACGTGCGAGGCCCACAGGATGTGGACTCGATGCTCGAGGCGGTGGACCCAGTAGTAGATCGCGTCGCGGAGGACGAACACGCCCAGCCAGACCATGGGGTTGAATGGATCCAGCGTCCAGATCCGATGGTTCGCATAGACCCACAAACCGAAGGCAACGAACACCAGCTTGCCGGCGACAGTCTTTGCGCCAACGAACGCAAGCGCCGAGATGACAGACAGCCGTGTGCCGGCACCCTCGACATCACGGCCGGTCGCCCATCGTTGGGTCCTGTCCGCGACGATTGCCAAAGGGACAGCGACGGCGACGAGGAGCCCGGCGTGATTGGCGTACCACTGAAGAAGACTGGCGATCATGCTGCCACTGTCGACGTCGGCATGGCCGGCGTCTATCGGGGCAATCCCTCATTCCGCTCTGGGGGAGATCCGTACTGGCCTATCGTCCCGGTGTCGAGGTTGCTGATGATCTCGTGAGGTTGAGAGGAACGCGATGGATTTCGGGGCTCATCTCCCGCTGATGGACTTCGGGGGTCATCCGTACACCCTCGATCATCTCATCGCATACACGAAAGCGGCTGCGCAACTCGGCTTCGTTGCACTGTCGGTGAACGACCACATGGTGTTTTCGGTGCCGTGGCTCGACGGACCGGTCGCGCTTGCGGCGGTGATGGAGCACTCGGCGCAGATGACGCTTGCGACGACGGTCGCGCTCGCAGTGGTCCGCGGACCGGTGCCAATCGCCAAGACGTTGGGAGCGATCGATCGGCTCTCGGGTGGCAGGTTGGTCGTGGCGGTGGGTCCGGGCTCTTCGGCCGACGACTACGCCGCCGTCGGCCTCGATTTCTCGGAACGGTGGGAACGGTTCGACGAGTCGATCGGCGCACTGCGGGCACTCTGGCGACCAAACAGTGCGCCGTTCGTCGGGCGCTTCTACTCGACAGAGGGTGTTTCGCTGGAACCGCTTCCGGCGCAGCCGGGCGGGCCACCGATCTGGGTGGGTAGCTGGGGCTCTGATGTCGGGCTTCGTCGCGTGGCTCGACTCGCCGATGGTTGGTTGGCGTCTGCCTACAACACGACGCCGGAACTGTTCGGCCAAGCATGGGTAACCCTTCGCGCGACGCTGGCGGATCACGGCAAGCCTGCCGATACATTCCCGAACGCACTGGCGACGATGTGGTGCTACATCACCGACGATCGCGTCGAGGCCGACCGCATTCTCAGAGAGCGGGTAGTTCCTACCGTGCACCGGCCCGAGGACATGCTCCGCGAACGTCTCCCCATCGGGCCCCCCGAACTGTTTGCCGAGAAGTTGACGGCATTCGCGAAGGCGGGTGTGCAACGCGTCTTCATCTGGCCCGTTGCCGATGAGATCCAGCAGCTCGACCGCTTCTGGAACGACGTGAGGCCGCTCGTCACCGTCACGTAGGACTCAACGGTCGTGGCATCGGGTCGGGCCGTCGGTCATCGTCGAAGGTACTCGGCGGCGCCCACTGGGCCAGAGGGATGACCAGCCGCACTGTCGTGCCGCCACCCGGTGTCTCGGCCAGCTCGATATGACCTCCGTGGCGCTGTGCTGCGTCGACGACGAGGCCGAGGCCGTGACCCGAGCCCTCCGTCAGTGCGGCGGCACTGCCGCGCACGCCGGAACGCAGCACGTCGGCGCGCTCGGACGCGCCGATGCCTGCCCCGGTGTCTCGAACAGTGACGAACACAGCGCCGCCGCGACGGGTGACGGTGACCGTGATGCGTCCGCCCCGAGGCGTGTACTTGATCGCGTTCTGCACGACGTTGGCGATGGCGTCGTCGAGCACGGCGACGTCGCCGATGACCGTGGAGTCCGGTCCAGTTCGCCCAGCGAAGGCAATGCTGACACCGCCCCAGCGGGCGAGGGGTGCGTTGCGTTCGACCACAACCGAGGCGAGGGCGGCGATGTCGAGTGGGTCCTTGCGGAGCTCCCACCGCGCGGGATCGAGCTCGGCGAGGTCGCCCCCGAGCTGGTCGATCCGATCGATCTGGGTCGCGACCACGTCGGCCAGCGCGACACGGCGCTCGCCTGTGATGCGATCGTCGGCAAGGTCGTCGACGCGCAGGCGCAGCACGGTCAGCGGCGTTCGTAGCTGGTGCGACAGGCGATGGGAGAGCGCGCGCAGCGATGCCCGCTTCTCGTCGTCCTCACTCAACCGGCGTGTGTCGCGAGCCGCGATGCCCTGCACGGCCGCGGTGAGCGTCTCGATCTCGGGGAACGAGGCGCGGGTCCGAGCCGCGGCGCCGTCGGCCCCACCGGGCAGAGGGCCGAGGGCGAGCTGGCGCATGTTGTCTGTCAACGCGCCGATAGGTCGGGAGATGCGGCCGGCGATCAGCCATCCGGCCACCGCGGCAAGCAGCACGATGGTGATGCCGAGCCATATCGAGAACCCGAGCGAGAGCCAGCTCGGCAACCCGCCGCCGACGACATTGGACACCACGGCTGCTCCGGCGACCCGACCATCGATGATGACCGGTGATGCGGCGACGACCGAGCCGCCACGACCGGACGCGAACGCCGGTGCCGAGTCAGCGATCGCGGCGTCGATGGTGGCTCGTGCATCAGCAGTAACGATGAGGTCGGTGCCTGCCAGGCGGATGCCGTCGACCGACAACACCTCGGCGGCTCGTGCGCCGGTCTGTTCCTCGCTCACGAGACGTTGGAGCGATGCCGGGTCGTCGAGGACACGGCCGGCGCGCAACGCGAGCACCTCCGAGTCGCGCACGGCGACGGTCGACGCCTCGGCCCGTTGGGCGACGTCAGCCTCGTGGCCGATGCGGTTGCCGGCAAATCCGACCAGCGCGATCGCGAGCAGCGCATGACTGCGAACGAGACGCCAGCGGAGCCGCGAGCCTCTCATGGCAGCAGGCGGTAGCCGACTCCATGGACGGTGTCGATGTAGCCCTGGCCGTCCGGGCGAGTGCCGAGCTTCGCACGCAAGGACGACACGTGCACGTCGAGCGATCTGGTGACGTAGCCGAGCGACGTGCCCCACACCCGTTCGGCGAGGTCTTGGCGGCGAACGGGACGACCGAGTTGAGCGGCGAGACAGCCGAGTAGCTCGCGCTCCTTCGTCGTCAGTGCAAGCGCACCACCGTTGCGCTCGACCTCGAACGTCTCGATGTCGATCGCGATATCGGCCGCGACCACGCGAGCGGCGCGGGAGCGCTGGCCACGGCGAAGCACCGAGCGACAGCGGGCGACGAGCTCGCGGGTGGAGAACGGCTTTGCGAGGTAGTCGTCGGCACCCATCTCGAGCGCGGCCACCCGGTCCGCCTCGTCACCTCGAGCCGAGATCACGATCAGCGGCACGATCGGCGCGAGCTCCATGCAGAGGCCGAGCCCGTCGCCGTCCGGCAGGCCGAGATCGAGCAGCAGCAGCTCGACGTGCGGGGCGAGGGTCTTGGCGGCCGCGATCGTGGCGCCCTCGACCACGTCGTACCCGTATCGCTCGAGCGTGTCGCGGACCGCAGCGCGCAGCTCGTCCTCGTCTTCGATCACTGCCATCACTGTCATCAGCTTGGCCCATCCAGCACGTGCGCTGAGCACCTCTTGAGAAATCTTTGGATGTCGATGAGGACACCCGAACACGCCAGGGCCCACCATGAATCGTGCCACCGCCGTGATGGCAGGAATGCAGAAGTGCGGCCGACCGGCACGGCGATAGTCCACCACATCGGTGGCCGGCAACGGCGTCGGCCGAACCCCCAAATTGCCGAACCCCAAACGAAGGAGTCATCGTGAACACTCGATATCGGATCGCGGGCGGTCTGTTCGCCGCCGTGCTGTGCTTGTCCGCCTGTGGTTCGGACAGCAAGAAGTCGGAGACGATCACCACCACTACGAAGCCCAGCGCGGCTGCGACCCCAACGTCCAAGGCTGCCGTTGCTGCGACCACGACGACCGTCAAGGCGGCCGGCAGCGCTACCACCACGACACCCAAGTCCGGGGTGACTTCAACGACGACGGGCACCGCCAAGGTCGCAGATGGTGTTGTCGAGGTCGGCACGACATCGCTCGGCAAGGTCCTCACAAACGGCGAGGGCTTGACGCTGTACACCTCGAAAAACGACGTGAAGGGTGTGTCCAGTTCGTGCAACGCTGCCTGTGCCAGCACATGGATCCCCGACACCGTCGACACGCGGGCCACAGCCGGCACCGGTGTCAACAGCGGGTTGCTGAGCACGATCAATCGATCGGACGGATCGAAGCAGATCACCTACGACGGCTGGCCGCTGTACCACTTCAAGGACGACGCGAAGCGCGGCGACACCAAGGGTGAGAAGGTCTCGAACGAGTGGTTCGCGATCGACGTAGCAGGCAAGACGGTCTGATGCGTGCGCTCCGCGCCGTGGGCGTCATCGTGTTGGCCGGCAGCACCCTCGCGTTCACTTCCTCGGTCCACGCGGACGCGGCCTTCACGCTGACGACGCCATATCCGGACGTGGAGACCCAACCCGGGTCGACCGTGAAGCTCGACCTCTCGGTATCGAGCTCCACGGTCGACGCCATCGAGCTCGGCCTGTCCGGCCTGCCCGATGGCTGGAAGGCGACAATGCGAGGGGGTGGCTTCGTGATCCACGCCGTCACCGCGACCGCCGACGCCCCCGCCAAGGCCCAACTCGAGATCGCCGTACCACCGGATGCGAGCGCTGGTTCGCAGGCGCTGACAATCACGGGTACGGACGCCTCGATGTCGACCGTCACGTTGCAGGTGACGGTCGACGTCGAAGCCGAGGTTGACAACGGCATCGCCGTGACGGCTGACTTCCCATCGCTCAGCGGCGACCCCGGATCGGCGTTCTCGTACAACCTGACGATCGCCAACAACACGCCAGAGTCGGAGACGTTCACATTCGATCCCACCGCGCCGCAGGGGTGGACCGTCACGGCGTCGCCGACCGCCGAGGCGCGGGCCCAAACCGTGACGATCGACGCGAGTGCGACGAGCACGGTCAAGGTGACGGCGACGCCGCCGGACACCGCGGACGAAGGCTCGTACCCGATCGACGTCGGGGTGACGGCGGCCAATGGCGCGCAGGGCAAGATCACACTGACCGCCGAGGTCACCGGCGCGCCGAAGCTGGCGCTGTCGACGGCGGATCAGCGGCTGGACGTGAAGGGCCAGTCCGACACGGTGCATCGCATCCCGATGGTGCTGGCCAACACGGGGACGGCCGATCTCACCGACGTGAAGATGGCCGGGACGGCCCCGACGGGATGGGACGTGTCGTTCGACCCACAGGAGGTCGCAACCGTCCGGCCGAACGAGACGGCGCAGGTGACCGCGATCGTCAAGCCCTCGTCGCGCGCAGTTGCGGGTGACTACTCGATCACCGTGCGGTCGAGCGCCGGCAGTCAGTCGTCGAACATCGACCTGCGCTACTCGCTGGAGGGATCGCGCACGCTCGGCGTGTTGGCGATCCTGGTCATCGCAGTTGCGATCGCGGCCCTGGCCGGTGTCTTCGTACGCTTCGGCCGGCGCTGATGCCGAACACCGCGACGCAAGAAGGCGCGAAGCCCGACGACGTGATGCCGGAGCGCGTCATGATCGAGACGCGTCAGCTGACCAAGCACTACGGCGATGTCGTCGCTGTGGATTCGCTGGATTTGACGATCGGTCGCGGCGAGGTCTTCGGCCTGCTGGGCCCGAACGGGGCAGGCAAGACGACAACGATCCTGATGTTGCTCGGCTTGACCGAGCCGAGCTCGGGTGTGGCCCTGGTCGACGGAACTTCGCCGACCAAGGAACCGCTGAGGGTCAAGTCCCGCGTCGGCTACCTCCCTGACGACGTGGGGTTCTACGACGACATGACAGCACGAGCCAACCTGCGGTACACCGCGTCGTTGAACCGCCTTCCCCGCTCCATCGCAGACGATCGAATTGATGCCCTCTTGGTCGACGTCGGGTTGTCCGACGACGGCGATCGCAAGGTCGGCGACTTCTCCCGCGGCATGCGTCAACGGCTGGGCATCGCCGACGCACTCGTCAAGGATCCGTCGATCCTGATCCTCGACGAACCCACCGTGAACATCGACCCTCAAGGGGTCAGGGAGCTGCTCGACCTGGTGGAGCGGTTACGGACGGAGCAGGGTGTGACGGTGTTGCTGTCGTCGCACCTGCTCCATCAGGTCGAGCAGGTCTGTGATCGCATTGGCATCTTCGTGCGCGGCCGGCTTGTGGCGTGCGGGACGATCGACGATCTCGCCGGCGATGTCGACGACCGCTGGGTCTTCGCGGTCGGGATGCGCGGCATCGACGACCCGCAGCGGTTGCTCGCTGGCATCAGCGAGGTCACCGCGATCCGGGTCCGCGATCACCTGTGGTCCGTCGCCGCGGCACGTGACGTTCGCGACGACATCCAGCGCGCAGTGCTCGCCGAAGGCGGCAGCCTCACCCACCTCGGGCGGGAGGGTGCCGACCTCGAAGCGATCTATCAGAGGTGGTTCCACGGCGATCACGATGAGCCAGCGCAAGAGCAGGCGCCGCAATGACGGCGGTGACAGCCGCGACGCCATCGATTCACCGAGGTGGTGGGTGGCGGATCGTGGCCCGCAAGGAGTTCGCCGACCACGTGCGCTCCGTGCGCTTCGTGATCTTGGTGATCCTCGTCGGCCTCGCCGGCGTGGCGGCCGTGCACTCGGCCAGCGGCCCGATCAAGGACGCCGCCGATGACGCAACGCAGACCCCGGCGATCTTCCTGTACCTGTTCACCCTGTCGCCGCAGCGGGTGCCTGCGTTCCACGAGTTCCTCGGCATTCTCGGCCCCTTGCTCGGCATCGCGTTCGGCTTCGATGCCATCAACGGCGAGCGCTCGCAGCGCACCCTGCCCCGGCTGGTGTCGCAGCCGATTCATCGTGACGAGATCATCAACGGCAAGTTCGTCGCCGGCATCGCCGCGATCGCCGTCGCGCTCGGTGCGCTCATCGCCGTCGTGTCCGGCTACGGCGCGTACCGGTTGGGCATTGCGCCGACGAGCACGGACCTGATCCGCATCGTCGCGTTCTACGTCGTGGCCGTCGTCTACATCTCGTTCTGGCTCGCCCTGTCGATCCTCCTGTCGGTGGCCAGCCGGCGCGCTGCCACGGCCGCGCTCGCGGCAATCGCGATCTGGCTCGTCCTCACGCTGTTCGCGGGACTGATTGCCGGTGTGGTCGCCGACACGGTGCACGACGTACCCGCCGACGCCACGCAGGCGCAGGTGCTGGCGAACGCGAGGCTCGAGCTGAACGTGCGGCGCTTCTCGCCGGATCAGCTGTACAAGGAGGCGACAGGTGTGCTGCTCAACCCGTCTCGCCAGTCGACCGGGATCCTTGTCGTAGAGGCAGACGATCTGTCGCTGCCGAGTAGCTTGCCGCTCGACCAGAGCCTCCTGCTCGCGTGGTGGCAGCTGGTCGTGCTGGTCGCTGGCGGCATCGTGACGTTCGCGGCTGCGTATCTGCTGTTCTTGCGGCAGGAAGTCCGAGCCTGAGGCGCTAAGAGCACGCGTCACGTCTCGTATCGAACGCGGATCCGGCCCGCGACATCTGGCAGGGGGAACGACTGTGCCTCGAGCTCGACCGAGTCGCGGGCCGCTGGCGAGAGACGACGCCACGTCTGGATCGTGACGACCGCTCCAGCCCGTCGCCACGTCCCGGCCACCTCTCCCTTCACCAGAACGGCGCCCGGCCAGACCCGCGGTGTCCAGAGCGCTTGGCGCCGGCCCGGATCAGCGACAAGCAGTGCCCGATCAGTTCCCTGGAGAAGGAAGAACGTGTCACCGCTGGGGAGGAGCCGCGCAGGCGCCAGAGCTCCGCCGACAGAAGTGCGGAACGCCTCCTCGTCCTCGGTCAAGATCCATGCGTCGCCGACGGGCGTGCGGACCGGCGTCAGCGATGCCGCCAACGCGTCGAATGTGGCCCGACAACGCGCCGGCGGGATCCCGGCCCACTCGGCGAAGGCCTCCGCCGTCGCCGGTCCGAACACGTGGAGGTACCGACGCGGCGAGCTCGAGGCGAGCGTCGCCCGGATCGAGGGCAGGTAGCGGCACCGTCCAGATCGTCGGCCGTCGCGCGCCATCCCATCGCATCACCACTCGGCCGGTCGGCGCTGCATAGCGCAGCGCATTTGGGTGGCGCTTGCCGACCCCGCGTGCCGCCTCGCCGCATGTCATCCGGCGACCTTCGAGGAATGCTTCAAGGCGGTCGGCCAGCTGCTCCGCTTCACGGCGCGCGCCAGGATCGTCCGGCAGCCGCCCAAGGGTGAACACTGCTCGGTCGCGTTCGGCGACGACGTACGCGCTGAACCGCGGCCCCCACAACTGCACCAGCGACGGATCTTCCCAGCTGCCGGGCTCGATCCCCTCGACACGAGCGTGCATCGAGAGGAGCGCGGCCCGCGGCATGCTGTCCTGCAGCCCAGCCCATGCCGCTGCTCTCAGCGAGTCCGGACCCGCCGGGAGCCGCTTGTCGAGGCCACCTGAGTGCCGTCGAAAAGCTAGGACCTGCGCACGGGTGATCTTGAGCCGAGGCGTCGCCACATCACCGCTCGCTTCCTGATCCAGGTGTCTGTCCGGACCCGGAGTCTAGGACTGGCGTCTCGAGGCTGATGTCGACCAGATTCACTGTCCCTTGCGTCGTCGCCTGACGACCGATCCTGGCAGCAGCGGGCCCGACGCGCCGAGACCTGCCTCCGCCAGTGACACAGCATCGGTCAGCGGCAGGTATTGCCCGAACCGCAGCGAAACATCGCTGCCGTCGCGGGCGGTGACTCCGCTGACACTTCCCTCGACGACCAGAGCCGGTGCGGCGAACCGCTGCGCCACGTCGGCCGGCAACGCAAGGAGGCCGTACTCGGCTGACGTGATCGAGATCCGGGCGGACTTCGGGTCGAGTCTGATGCCCGACCACGTTTGGGTGAGGATGGGCTGGAAGGCCTGTTCGAGGCTCAGCAGACGCACGTCCTTCGTGCCGTCAAAGCCCCGGTTGACGTGGAAGAACCGGGCGATGACGCCACGTTCGCCGGAGTCGTCCGGGTCGAAGTGGATGTTCGTCTTGGCACCCGGGCCGATGAGCTTGACGCCCTCCACGGCGTAGCCCAGTTGAACGGTCGCCCGTCCCGGTCCCGACTCCAGCTCGGTGCCCGACTCATCGAGCAGGGCCCACTGGCCCACGCTGACTCCGATGCTGGCGTGGTTGCTTTCCAGTCCGATCGAACCGAGCAGCCTCAGCGAGGCTTCCGTGAGCCGCTCGGCCGTGGCATCGCCAAGACCGTAGACAATACCGTCGGCCGTTTCCTCCTTGGCGACGTCGGCCCATTGCCGTCTCTCGTCTTCGAACTTCGCCAGCTGGCGGGTGTTACGCGCACGCACGGCACCGCTCGCCGAGAAGACCTCCACTTGACCGCTCGCTCCGCCCACGGCATACCCGTGAGGCACGTCGACGGTGCCCTTGGCGTCGAAGCCGAGCGCCTTGGCCAGGCCGTCGACGGCTCGGGAGTGGTCGCGCAAGCAGGGCGCCGGGATTGTCGCAACTGGGGCGCTTGCAGGGATGTCGGGCAATGTGACCCGGACGTCCAGCTCTGAGATTTTGATTGGCATGACGGCTCCTTCAGCAGGTACCACGTGCGGTCCAAAAGGACCGATTTGTGACGGGATCGGTGGCCTCCGCTTCGCGCAGACGCTCGTTGTAGGTCGGAACTCCGGGGGCCTCGGCTCGCAGGTACGCCCACTGGACACTGCTGCTCTCGACGATCTCGTTCGCCTCTGCCCACGCCTCGCGGATCGGAACGTCGATCGAGAAGAATCCCGACAGCGGCCAGTAGAAGAACCACGCCGCGTACAGGGCGAACCATTGGCCGCGAGAGTTCTGCCCACCGCCGGAGAACGACGAGTTGTGGAAGCCGAGCATGTAGTGGAGCCGCCCAAAGGCTGGAATCCACCGACCCACGGAGTCGGTCGCCGTGTGCTCGAGAAGGTCGCACGCGTGCGTCGCGAAGAACTCGAGATCGTTCTTGCCGAAGTCGATCGAATCGCCGGTCGTCACGGAGCCACCCCAGACGAGAAAGCTGGTCGTGTTTCCATGTGACGACATCTGCAGCGCGTCGACGGAATCCGTGCGCTGGGTTGTGTTCGCCGTGTTGACGAAGTCACTCTTGACGACTCCCGAGTCACCGTGGTTCTGGGTCCAGTCGAACTCGGAGAGACCACCGAGCGTCGACGCGAAGCCTTCGGCCTCCAGTCGGCGTCCATCGATGCCGTCCTTGATCCACCACGACCCGACGTACTTGGACATCAGAATCTCCTTGCCGTAAACGCCGTCCTATGACCGGCGGTTTACGTATGCAGAGCATGGAAAGTCGATCCCTGATACCACCGAGCCCCCTGAGTGGCCCGGTGTAGCCTGCCTCGGTGGACGTCATCGATTGGCTGCTCCAAGGGGATCCCGCCATTCGCTGGCAGGTGATGCGCGATCTCACTGATGCGTCGCCCGACGAGGTTGCTGCCGAACGAGGCCGCGTGGAGCGTGAGGGCTGGGGTGCCCGCCTCCTTGCGGTCGAGGGTCCCGACGGGATGTGGGACGGTGGCGCCTGCTTCCCCGCGAACTATGCCGGCGGCGAGCCCGGGCAACCTTGGACAGCGACGATGCATACCCTGCAGACCCTGGAGATCTTCGGGCTCGACCCGGCGTCAAACGCGGCGCGTCGCGCGATTCCGCTCGTCGCCGAGCACGGGCACTGGGAGCACGCCGGGCAGCGGTACTTCGACGGTGAGGTCGAGCCGTGCATCAATGGCCGAACGATCGACACCGGCGCCTACTTCGGGTTGGACGTCACCCCGATCGTCGAGCGGATCCTCGGCGAGCGGATGGGCGACGGAGGCTGGAACTGCGAGGCGGAGAACGGGTCGGTGCGCACTTCGTTCGACACGACGATCAACGTGCTCGACGGGCTGCTCGAGTTCGAGCGCCAGACCGGCGGCTCCGCCGCCGTGAGCGAGGCCCGCCGAACGGGTGAGCAGTATCTGCTCGAGCGCAACCTGTTCCGCCGCAAGAGCACGGGCGAGGTCGTCGACCCGGCGTATCTCGACTTCGCGTTCCCGTACTACTGGCACTACGACGTGCTGCGCGCCCTCGACTACTTCCGACGCGCGCAGGCAGACCCCGATCCTCGAATGGCAGAGGGCGTCGAGGTCGTCCGATCCAAGCGGCAGCCCGACGGCCGGTGGCTGCTCGACCGCATCCATCCGGGTCGTGTCCACTTCGACCTCGAGGATGGCGTCGGGGCACCCAGTCGATGGAACACCCTGCGCGCCCTCCGGGTGCTCGACTGGTGGGACCGAGGACCGCGGCGGCGACGTGACGCCTCGAGCGCTCCGAGCCTTCGATGACGCGCGATTCCAGGACGTCGCTCGTCGCCCCGACCATCGACGACTTCACCCGCGGATGCCAACGTATTCACCTTGACCTCCCGGGTGAGCGATGCGACAATCAGATCGCCGCCGCGGCGGCCTCGGTTTCACCTCGGCACTGCCGGAGTCGACGCGAGGAATGGTCGTGACAGCCGTGATCTGCTGTCGGCGGCGCTCCCCCAAGAGGAGTTCACACGATGTCCGACACGACGCCAAGCGACGCTAGCGGAGGTACATCCCACCTCGACACCGACCCACCCGACGGCGACGTCCAGCGGTTCCCGCCGGAGGACGGCGCGGTCGAGGCCTCACCGCCCCCTTACTGGGAGCCGGGCGTCGTCGAGGTGCAGCTTCGTGAGGGGGTCGGTCCGACTGTCGTCGCGGTCGGCACCGACCAAGCGACGGCCGAGATAAGCAGCGAGGCCGACGCCGACCTATCCGAGTTGAATCGCGTGCTGCAGCAGTACGGGCTCCAGCAAGCCGAGCCGACGTTCCAACGCTCGGAGCGAGCCGACGCCGGCTCGTTCGCCGAGCCGCAGGGGTTCGACGTTCCCAGCCTGCAGAGCTTCGTCACCCTGCACTTCCCACCGGACGCCGACACGGTGCAGATTGCCCGCGACCTGGAACGCATCCCGGAGGTGGAGCGGGCCGTGCCAATCCCGCGGGCGATCCCACCGCAGACGCCGCTCAACGAGCCACTCGTGGGCGCCGGCGACCAGGTGGTCGTGAACCCGGCCTCCGGCTTCGAGAACCAGTGGTACATATTCCGCTGCCGGGTCAACCAGGCATGGGGACGTTCGACCGGCAGTGGCGTCGTCGTCGCGGACATCGACTGGGGGTATCGCACCACTCACGAGGATCTCGCCACCCGGTTGGACCTCAACCGCGCGTACAACTCCTTCGACGGCGGCACCAATGTGTCGCACGGGACGAGCGTCTCGCACGGCACGGCCGTGATGGGCATTGCCGGGGGATCCGACAACGACCGCGGAATGGCCGGGATCGCCTTCAACTCCATTCTGTGGCCGATCCAGGCCAACTCTGGCCCGGGGACGTTCCTCGGCGGCAACGCTTGGGCGAGAGCCATCGACTGGGTCCGCACCGCCGACAGCGGCGGCCGCCGCAAGGTCATCATCCTCGAGGTCCAGACGTCGTCGTTCGGGAACTACGAGATGGTCCCCTCGGTGAACACGGCAATTCGCGCCGCCATAGCGGCCGGGGTCGTGGTGTGCGTCGCCGCCGGCAATGGCGATCGCGACGCCGGAATTGACGACCAGGGCAACGCCATCCCCGACTCCGGGTCGATCCTGGTCGGGGCCACCGAGTATCACGCGACGGAGAACCGGCGGGCCTGGTTCAGCAACTTCAACGCCCGCGTCGCCGTGTGCGCGCCGGGCGACGGCAGTCACGACCTCACGTGCAGCAGTTCGGCCGACAACGCGTACCGCAACGGGTTCGGGGGCACCTCGGGCGCGACACCCAAGGTCGCCGCCACCGCCGCGCTCATGCTGGCCGTCAATCCGAGCCTCACCCACGCGAAGCTCAGGACCATCCTCATCGAGACCGGTTCGGCGGTCGTCACGGACGCCGCCAAGCCGGTAGGCCGGTTCCTCAACGCCGACGCCGCCGTGCAACGTGCCGCCGGGCTGGCGCCGGGCTGGAAATACAATCTCACGGTCAGCTCGGTCTTCGCGCACTCGCTCTCGCAGAACGCGCAGGCCTACCTCTCAGGGCTCGGGTGGCGGATCGTCGCCCCGAGCAATCCCGAGGACGTCACCCGACCGTTCGCGCTGCTCAGCGAGGCCGCCACGGCGGGCAAAGCGGTGCATGTGTTCACGGAAGCCAGCGGCCGAATCAGCTCGGCGCAACTCGCATAGTCAGGAGACAACGTCGATGTGGAACTACAACCTCACGGTGAACTCGGTCTTCGCGCACTCGCTCTCGCAGAACGCGCAGGCGTACCTCTCGGGGCTCGGGTGGCGGATCATCGCCCAGGGGGACGCTACCGGTGTCACGAGGGTATTCGTGCTTCTCAGTGATGCCGCGAAGACGAACCGCAAGGTCCACGTCTTCATCGAATCGAACGGCAGAATCAGCTCGGCTCAGCTGGCATGATCACGAGTCGCTGCGCGTGAACACGGGAACGACGATGGACCCGGAGATGCCGCTGCCGTTGGACGTGACGGGCCTCGAGTCGATTGGTGCTCAGCCGGGTGGGGATGCGGCGGGCACTGTGCCGCTGCCGTTGGATGTGGGCGGGCTCGAGTCGGCGGTGGCGCAGTTGGGTGGTGGTGCCGGCGATGCCGCGGCGGGGACGATGCCGCTGCCGTTGGACGTGACGGGCCTCGAGTCGATTGGCGCTCAGCCGGGTGGGGATGCGGCGGGCACTGTGCCGCTGCCGTTGGATGTGGGCGGGCTCGGGTCGGCGGTGGCGCAGTTGGGTGGTGGTGCCGGCGATGCCGCGGCGGGGACGATGCCGCTGCCGTTGGACGTGACGGGCCTCGAGTCGATTGGTGCTCAGTCGGGTGGGGATGCCGCGGGCACGGTGCCGCTGCCGTTGGATGTGGGCGGGCTCGAGTCGGCGGGGCAGCCTGCCCCGAAGCGCTCGAAGTCGCGGCAGACCACTGGCCGATCCCGAGCGAAGGGGTCGTAGCCGTGGAGCAGGTCGGGCGGGTGCGGAGCACCAAGTAAGGCGATGGACTGCCTTGACACGACGGCCTCACCGAGGAGACCACGAACCCACCGGCCGGGTGTACGACGATCGTCACGGGCAGGTGTCGTTCAGGCGTTGGCTGGTTGAAAGAGTTCGACGACGTTGCCGGATGGGTCTTGGAGCAGGATCTGCTTTCCGCCGGGTCCTACCACGACGTCATTGCGAAACGTGGCGCCGGCGTCGCGGAGCCGTCCGACCTCGGCGTCGATGTCGTCGACGATGAAGTGGATTCGGTTCCACCCTCCCGGCCCGGGAGTCGCACCGTCCGGCATGGGACGGCCAGCAGAGCTTCGTGGTCCGGAGAGCAGCAGGCGGAGGTTGCCGCGCTTGACATCGGCGAACGCTGGCGGCGCGCCGGTTAGGACCTCGAAGCCGAGTAGTTGCGTGTAGAAGGCGATCGACTTCTCGACGTCGTCGACCATGTAGCGAACATTGACAGTCTCATCGGTGGACATTTGTGGATCTCCTTGGGGTGTGTTCGAACAGTGGGAACTTGAAGCTGATGCGGGTCTCGAGCTCGGCTGCGGTGCGCTCGAATGCCGGATAGGACGCGCGATTGGTCGGGCCCTCGAGTGCTGGGTCGGGAATGCTCCAGTGGACGCGTTCGGGTCGGGACGGGAAGTCCGGGCAGACTTCGCGAACGCGGTCGCACAGTGTGATCACCGCGTCGAATCGCCGGGAGCGAAATTCGTCGAGGTGCTTGGTGCGGTTTTCGCTGATGTCGATTCCGTAGGTGCGAAGGACGCGGATGGCGTTGGGATGCAGTGGTTTCGGATGGCTGCCGGCGCTGAACGCTTGGATCGCCCCGGCTGACATTCGCTCGAGCAGTGCTTCCGCGATCTGGGACCACGCGCTGTTCCCGGTGCATAGGAACAACACCTGCTGTCGGCGACGCGAAGTCCGAGTTCGTGGACAGTCCGGCGCCGCGGGTGCGAGGCGAAACGAGTGGTGCAGAGCGCTGGCTGCGCGCTGCATTGCCTCGCGGCAGGCGACGAGGTCGATGGCGTAGTAACTGTCTCGGCCGTCCGCCGAACTACGGCGCGCGGTGACCAGCCCACCTTCCCGAAGTAGGCCCAGGTGGTACGACACCAAGCTCTGCGGCTCGTCGACCAGCATCATCAACTCCCGCACCGCCCGATCGCTCTGCACGAGCTCTCGCAACAACCGCCACCGCAGCGGGTGCGACGCGAGCCGCACGAACGCCGGTGGGTCGTCGGCGACGGGAAGGGCTCTGACGCTCGGTTCCACATTTGAACGTTACCAGTGAAGCATCGATTGAATCAAATCAGTTTGATGCATTCTCTTGGCTTGCATCAATTCGCAGCGACGGCGGCAGCACGACCGGTGGAGTTCCTCGCGCCCACCTGGGTCCCTCGCAGCACTCCACACCGACCTCGTGGAGTGCTGGGTGCACCCTGGTGGGCGTCAAACACTCCACATGCCGTCGCGCGTGTTGAAGGCCGGCGGATTTCCGCGGCGTATCTCGTTGACGATTGCGTCGAGCACCCATGCGACCACCGGGCCCGAGTCGTCTCCTGCGACGCCGAACTCTTCGCGCATGCGGAGCCAGGCTTGTGCCGACAGGAGGCAGCGGATCACGGCGGCGAGACGAAGGCAGTCTCGTTCGCCCAACTCGGGCAGGATGGAGGCGACAACAAGCGGCAAGCCTTCCGAGGTTGCGCGAGTTTCCGGCGAGAAGCGGCGCGGGTCGGCGTTGAAGAGGGCTTCGGCCCGCGCTGCGACGTGAAACTCCTCGAGTCCAGCCATCAGCTGAACGGCGGCCGCCTTGAGCCCGTCGATGGTGTCGATGCGTGAGGTCGTCGGGTTCTGTCTGTGTGCGAGCGAACTCATGAGCCGGCCGGTCAGGCCTTCAAGGAGCGCTTCGCGATCGGGGAAGTGGCGGTAGACCGTTCGTTCCGAGACACCGGCGGACTTCGCAATCTCACGCGTCGTCACCTCGTCGATGCGGTGTACCTCGAGCAGTTCGGTGACGGCGTCCAAGATCAGGTCACGCGTCTGCTGTGTGTGTCGTTCGCGCAGCGGTGAAGAGTATGGACGAGAAGTGGTCTCAGACATGGGTTCGCCTCCTTCGCTGCCATTGTGTCACAGTTCAGACGAGATGTCAGACTTTCATATTGACAGCACTCTACTGCCACCATTATGGTTGAGGCGTGATGAACATGGCGCCATTGACCCAGCCGCTGGTGTTCGCTCCTCCCTCGCACGGGATGTGGGAGTTGGAGACGACGCACCACGGGTTACGACCGTTGTCACCCTTCCTGCGAGATGCTTACAAGCGGGCGTTCGAGGCCGGAACGACCGTGCTCGTCGAGCGCTGGGGGCTGCCGCTGGCCGGCGTGCGGGCTGAGCTCGTGAACGGGTGCATGTACGTGCGACCGACGGGCGTGGGGGAGGGGGCGAAGCCGAAGCCGATGCCGCCGAAGGTGATCATGAAGTTGTTCGTACGCCTGCATCCAGAGATGCGTCGACGAACCCGTACTGCAGCGCTGGCGTGGAAGGAACGGAGGTGGCGACTCGAGGTCGATCAGTGGTTCGACCGGGATCGTGCCGGAGTCGTCGCCCAGAACCTGGCGTTCCAGGCCATCGACTGTTCGACCCTCGACATCGCTCAACTCGCCTCCCATCTCACTGAGCTCTTGGCGCACTTCGAAACGCAGGCGCAGGAAAAACCTGGAGAACCATGGTGGTGATCTGATGCCGGTTGGCGACTTCCTGGCTCACTGCGTTGAGTGGGGCATCAACCCGGGCGAGGCCGCGGCCCTCCTGCGAGGCAGCTCGCCCGCATCCGTCGAGACAGCCGGCCTGCTCGCCCCCGTCGCCGACGCCCTACGCGTGGGCAATTCGACGCCGACATCGGTGCAGGACGTACGCCAGTTGAGCGCCGAAGCACGCATCTCCGTTGATTCCTGGATCGAGCTCCACGCATGGCGGCTCGTGACGAGCGACGACATCGATCGCCCGACACTTGCCGAGATCCCTGCTCTCCAACTCGCTGCCCTCCTCGCTGCCGGCAACCGCGACAGCGCCGACACCGCCCCTGCCGACACGGCGCATGCGAGGTCTCGGGTGCCAGCGGACAAGCGGGCATTGTTCGACGAGCTACTGGCAGAAGCTCGCTACGGCAGTCGTCAACGCGAGGACATCCGCGGAATCCGTTGGAACTGGCCCGGTGGCTTACTGCGACGCGCCCTGATGGAAGCCGGCCGGCGCCTCGTTGCGAGCGGAGCGCTGATCGATGCGGAACATGTTGCAGAGCTGTCGCCGGAAGAACTCACGAATCTCTTGTCGCTTCGCCAGGGGCCGAGCGCTGACCAGGTAGCCGAACGAGCAGCCCACGCGAGATCGAATCGAAGCGATGCCACCGCCCCGGATGCTCGGCGAGCCCGAAGCTCCACCACCTCTCGACGCTCTGCCCCCCGCCATGGCACGCGCCACCGCCGCAATGATGACCAATCTCCTCGCCGACACAACCCCACCCGAATCCGAGGTTCTCCACGGTGTCGGAGTCGGCAACCAGACCTACCGTGGTCGCGCCCGAATCGTCTCGGGCGCAGCAGACGCGTTCGAGAGGCTCGAGCCAGGCGACGTCCTCATCGCCACATTCATCGGCCCGTCGTTCAACTCGATTCTCCCGATGCTCGGCGCTCTCGTCGTCGAAGAAGGCGGCCCGCTCTGTCACACGGCGATCGTCGCCCGCGAGTTCGGGCTACCGGCCGTGATCGGCGCGAAAGGTGCAACCGTCCACATCGAGGATGGCGCGATGGTGGAAGTCGACGCCAACACCGGGATCGTCCGAACCACCAACGGCGACATCACCGAGGATCCACATCCATGACGACCTCGACGTGTTGGTGACGCCAGCCGGCCTCACAAGAGCTCGTCTGCAAGTTCCTTGAGTGCCTTCTTCGTTTCTCGCAGTGCTCGTCGCCCTGCGGCAGTGGTCGCGTAGGTGCGTCGGCTGCGGCCCTCGACGACGACCTGACGGCTGGCGAGGAGACCTTCGCTCTCCATGCGGTGCAACGTCGGGTACAGAGTCCCGGGTGAGATGCGGTAGCCGTGCTCGGCGAGTTCCTCCGACATCCACGCGCCATGGATGTCGTGCTCGGACGCGTGGTGGAGGATGTGAAGTCGGACTGCACCGCGTAGGAACTCGCGCAGGCCGGCGCTGCTCATCGCGCTCACATTATCAGATTTCGATATCGGTTTCCGATACTATCCGGAAAATGCCCGACAGCGAGAGCAACCCTGAAGGCATACAGCGCGCCAGTCAGGCCGGTGCTCTGGGTGAGGTGGTCGGGTTGTTTCTTCGCCTCGGTGTGCTCGGCTTCGGCGGCCCGGCAGCGCACATCGCGATGATCCGCGACGAAGTGGTTCGTCGACGCGGATGGCTCGACGATGAAGAGTTCCTCGATCTTCTCGGCGCGACAAACCTCATCCCCGGTCCGAACTCGACCGAGCTCGCCATCTATCTCGGCGCCAAGCGCGCCGGAGCATGGGGGCTGATCGCTGCCGGTATCTGCTTCATCGGCCCTGCGGTCGTCATCGTGTGCGTGCTCGCTTGGCTGTACGAGCGCTACGGCACTGACCCAGCAGCTGTTGATCTCCGGTACGGGATACTGCCGGTGATCATCGCGATCATCGCCCATGCACTGGTCGGCCTCGGGCGAACGAGCTCGACGAAGCCCATCCACGTCACCATCGCTGCCGGTGGGCTCGCGGGGTACCTCCTGGGCGTCCACGAACTCTTGATCCTCGTCATCGCTGGCGCCGTCGGCGCACTCTGGTATCGGCGCTCCTGGCCACGTGGGCAGAAGCTTTCGTCGGTGCATCGCGTTACCGATGCTCGCGGTCTCGGAAGGAACGAGGGTCACGCTGTGGCGGCTGCTCCTTGTGTTCCTCGAGATCGGCAGCGTCCTCTACGGCAGCGGCTACGTCCTGCTCGCCTTCCTCCAACGCAATCTCGTCGATGATCTCGGCTGGCTGACCAGCCAACAACTGCTGGACGCGGTCGCGGTCGGACAGATCACCCCCGGACCCGTGTTCACCACGGCCACCTTCATCGGTTGGCAGGTCGACGGACCAGCCGGCGCCGCCGTCGCCACCCTCGGCATCTTCCTTCCATCGTTCCTGCTGGTCGCGCTGCTCGGTCGCATCGTGCCCTGGATGCAACAACGGCCCACAGCCAAGGCCTGCCTCGGTGCCGTGACGGCCGCGTCGCTCGGACTGATGGCGGGCGTGCTCATCGACCTCATCGACACTGCTCTCACCGACGCAGTGACCATCGCAATCGCCGTCGTGGCTGTTGTGATCCTCATTTGCACGAAGCTCAACTCGGCCTGGCTCATCGGCGCGGGCGTGGCCATCGCGGTGGTCCACGCCGTGCTGATCTCGTAAGGGTGTTCATCGACACGACCAAGGAGTTCAGTACCGGGGTCAGCGAGTTCGGGTCGATCTCACCAGTCGTTCGTAACACCACTTTGCCGTTGGCATCGAGAACAACGAAGTATGGATATGAGGGGAGCCCGAAGGCGGTGGCGGCAGCGAACGTGTCGCTGTCTGCCATCACCGGGAAGGGGAACTGCTCGTTCGTCAGCCATTGCGATGGTGGGTAGTTGGGTGCCGACGTGTCGGTGCCGGTTGCAACACCGATCACGTCGACGCCGTCGGGTACCCCGCCGCTCTTCTGCCATTGGGTGAGCACTGGAACCTCGCGCTGGCAATGCGGACACCAGTGAGCGAGGAAGATCACGAGCGTCGGCCGTCCCGGCTTCACAGCTACCGGCGATCCGTCGAAGGCTGAACCGACAAGCGTGGGTGCCATCGTCCCTACCGCTGGATCCGGCCCATCGGAAGCCAACGCCGGCAACGCCGTGCCGTCACCTCGACGGGCTGTGTCTGCGACAAACCGGGCACGGAAGGGGGCTCGTCGGAAGTGCTCACAAGCGCAACGATCGCCGCCAACGCGACGACCGCTGCGCCGATGCCGCCGATCACCCATCCTGAGATGGAACCCCTCCGTTCGGGACTCGGTGCTGCGAGTGTGTTTCTTGGCCATCGGTCACTCCTGTCGGGGGCAATGTGGTGACGGCGAGCACGGCGCCGAAGGCGGTGAAGGCCATGAACGGAAGTGTGACGAAGCCGAACTCTTCGAACCACACCAAATCGCATGGGATGGCGGTCGAGCAGACACCGGCGTCGATGTTCGGGAACCGCTCGAGCAGCCAGTGGTAGCCCGAGATCACCAGGCCGATCGACGCGATCACTCTGACGTACACGGCTCAGATCGTCCTTGCGAACGGCCGCGATCGCGGTGAGCACCGCCAACGGGTACATGGCGATGCGCTGGTACCAGCACAACGTGCACGGAACGAAGTTGGCCACTTCGGAGAAGTACAGGCTGCCGAGGGTCGCGGTGGTCGTGATCACCGCGCAGACGGCCATTCGACTTGCTGCGACGCTGCACAGCATGTCGCCGACCGTGCCCCCGCATGCGCGCCACGAGCCGGGCAGCGACCAGCGCTGCAGTCGTCGCCAATGTTGCGATGGTCAGCAGCGCGAAGAAGAGTTCGAAGGTCTCAGTGGTCATCGAAGGGGATGGGACGGTTCCTGAATGGAACGAACTACGAAGTTAGTCGCCGATGCGACGCGATTGGTTGCGGCGTTGGCCTCCGCCGTGTCAGTCGCCGTGCCCGTCGGCGCGGTGGTGACTGCAGTCGGACCGAGGTGCGTTGGCGTTGGCCACCAGGCGGGCCAACACGCCGAGATCAGCCGGGAAGCTCGAAGTGGTTCACGCCCGGGTTGTCGGTGAGGCTGAATTGATGGCACTGCATTCCAGCCCAGACGGCCACTGCGTCGTTGGTGATGTCTTCTTGATTGACGTCACCGTCGCGCATGAAGAACTCCGTCGTCCCTGTCACCAGCTGTCCGACGGTCAGGTCGGCGAGCCCGAGACCGACGAGCGTGTCGAGCCCGGAGCCTTTCTCGGCGTACACGTCGACGTTCGGGAAATGAGCAGGGTCGCTGAACGGCACGCCGCCGATGTAGTAGTCGGCGATCGGGTTGACCCATGACAGTCCCGCGTCATCGAACAACGCGGGGTAGTCCTGCGGCGTGTAGTCCGTGCCGGTCGACTGGTCACGGATGACGATCTCGTCATCGCCGAAGATCTTCGGGTCCGACGCGGTGATGAATGTCGAGGGATGCGACAAGAACATCCGCGCACTGCTGACACCGTTCTCCGGGGTGGCAGGGAAGGCAAGGTCGGGGATGTTCACGCCGACGAACATCAGCGCATAGCCGAGCCCTTGCCCGGGGAAGTTGCCCGCCAGCGGCGTGAAGCCGTGAATGTACTTGTCCTTCCACTCCTGGCTCGTATGCGTCAGCAGGTACTGCACGTAGATGGGACCGTTGGAATGGCCGACGAGATGCACTGGACGGCGTCCGTTCTGGCGATACGTCTCCTCGATCAGATGTTTGGAGCGCTGCAGGAACCCGTCCATGTCGGGCGTGAGCCGGGCGTCATAGCCGGCGACGCGGATGTCTTGGTCACGTGTGTAGCCGGCTGCTTCGAGAGCCTGATACATCGGGTCGTACGCCGGCGCACTGGAAGTCAGGCCGTAGTCGGCGATGCTCACCTTCACGCCGCGCTGCTCGGAGAACCGGCGCGGCATCGGTTTGTGCGAGTCAGCGTCATAACGCAGAGTGAGCAGCTCGTCCCGGCACACCTGCGAGAACGTGGGACCGGGATCGAAGAAGACGAGGTCTTCGAACGTTCCGGAGTCGGGGCAGTTCGGATCGACGTGCTGGTTGTGCACGGTCACCTCGAGCCGGGTGAAATGCCACGCGGGAAACAGGACGATCGGCGTGACCCCATCGGAGGACTTGTGGTGAGCCGAGGCGGCATGTGGTGTCGGCGCGATGACCGTCGCTGCCACCAACGTGACAGCCAGGATCGTGCGCGTCAATCGTGTCGAGCCGCGGAACCGCTTCATCACTGGCCTCCTTCGCCCGGCCGCGAACCCTACGCTCGCCTGCCCCATGGCACAAGGTCGTCCTCATCAGTTGGGCGAATCCGTTGGCTAGTCCCGCTCGACCCTTCGTAGTCCTCGTTCAGGCGTCCATGACTCGACGACGAGTTTGGTGGCCTCGGGGTTGAGTCCGGTGATGACGACCTCGGTGATGTCGGCGACGAACATCTCGCCGTCAGGCTGCTCGCTCGCCTCGTCCGTGGTCACCGGGCCGGCAGGGATGGCTCGGCCGGCGATCTTCGCCTCGCCCGGCCAGTCGCTCTCCTTGCCCTCCTCAGGGTGGAAGGTGGGGCCGTGCAGGGCGAAGCGGGGATCCCGCTTGAGGTCCGCCCCCTTGCGTGCGCCGGTCATCGAACCGAAGCGAAGATCCCCGTCCTTGAACTCGCACTCGATGCCCGAGATGCGCGGCGAGCCATCGGCGCGCAGGGTGGCGATGGTCTTGTGGCGGCCGGCGTCGAACAGCCGCTGCACCCGCCCGGCGAACTCTGGTTCCGCCTGCTCGATCGCGTTCCACGCTGGCACGGCCGTGAAGCGTACCGCGATGTCCAAGCCGCCGGCTTAGCTTCTGAGCCCGCGCTCGTCCGCCCGCCCATCTACGGTGACCGCATGACGCAGGTCCATCGCACCCTCGATCCCGACGGTGTACCAGCAGCGGTCGGCGGCTACAGCCATGCCGCAGTGGTCCAGGCCGGTACCGAGCTGTTGTTCGTCGCCGGTCAGGTCCCTGAAGACCTCGACGGTTCGGTCCCCGACGACTTCGCGGATCAGGCGCGCCTCGCGTGGCGCAACGTCGAGCGGTGCCTCGCGGCTGCCGGGTTCACGCTCGACCATCTCGTGAAGGTGTCGATGTACATCCGCGACCGGAGTTACCGCGTCGCCAATCGCGAGGTGCGGCACGAGGTGCTGGGCGACCGACGACCGGTGCTCACCGTCCTCGTCACCGATCACTGGGACGAGCGCTGGCTGATCGAGATCGAGGCGATCGCAGCAAGGGCGGTGACGGCGTGAGCGGTGAGCTCATCGACCCACCGGCCACTGCGCTCGCCGCCGAGGTGCAGCGACTCCTCGAGCAATGCGCGCCGGTGGTCGCGGCCCACAGCGAGCGCAGCTACCAGTTCGCGGCTGCGTTCGCCGCGACCGACGGCGTCGAGCTCGACGACGAGGTGCTCTACCTCGGCACGGTGCTGCACGACGTCGGCCTCTCACCAGCCGCCGACGGCACCGAGCGGTTCGAGGTGCGCGGCGCCAACCTCGTGCGGGAACTGCTGCTCGATCACCGGATGGAGCGCGCCCGGGTCGCGAACGTCTGGGACTGCATCGCGATGCACGCCTCCACCCCGCTCGCCCGCCACAAGAGCCCCGAGACCCGCTACGCGAACCGCGGCATCGCGCTCGACGTGCGCGGCTCGGGCGCCGAAGCGCTCGAACCCGCGCTGGTCCGCGCGATCCTCGACCGCTGGCCGCGGCACGACTTTCCCACCGAGTTCGAGGCGGTGCTCGCTGATGAGGTGCGCGCCCATCCCGACTCGGTCCGCATGTCGTGGCTGGAATCGGTCGCAGCGGTCCATGTGCCCGGCTTCGTGCCGACCGACTTCCTCGCCGGCCTCCGCGCCACCGAACGCTTCGCCTGAGAGTGTCTCACCGCACCGGGCATCCGGAGTGGCTCAGCGGAGGGTGTGGAGTGTCTCGGCGCACCCAGGCGGGCGTGAAACACTCCACGTTGCGGGTGTGGAGTGTCTCGGTGCACCCAGGCGGGCGTGAAACACTCCACGTCGCGGGTGTGGAGTGTCCCGGCGCACCCAGGCGGGGGTGAAACACTCCACGGGCATGATCGGGTCGACACACGCTCACCCCGAAGGGCGATCATCCGGGTACAGCGGGCGAAACACGATGTGCACCACTGTCTTCCAATACGGGTCCTGGTACTCGAAGCGGTAGTCAAGCCGATACACGTTCAGCTGCTCATCCTGTTCGAGCCGTGCATCGTCGAGAGCCGCGGCGAGGGCGCGAGCCTCCTCGGTCGTGAACTCCGCGTAGTGCCAAAATTTGCCCGCTTGCTGGTAGTCCCAGACCTTGCTGCGGATGAGATCCTTGACCGCTGCCGGTAGGTGGGCTGTGAGGAGATCCAACTCGATTCGTGGCGAACGCGAACTCGGCGTGTCCCCTGTGAAGGTGACCTCGTACTTGGACGGCACGTAGGCCCTGATCTCGCGGTCCTCCCAGGCGGTTTCCGGCAGCCAAGACCACGGATCCGTGATCCGCGCGAGGTGCTCATTGGCACCGCTCGTGAAGTGAGACAGGTACCGGTCGCCGTCGTAGAGGTGCACGTGGTACGTCCCGGCATCGCAATCCGGCTGATCTCCCGAGTTGTCCAGCCCGTTGGCGACGAGTTCGGACCGCATCAGCTCGACGCCCTCGGGTGCGAGGCGTTGTTCGAGAAGGCCCGTCGAGAGCGAGTTCGCACCAGCGGGAAGATCTTCGTACTGCAGCCAGATCAGCCGCCCGTCGGCCAGGACGGTGAGCTCGCCGTTCCACCCGCTGCCCTTGCGCGGCTCCCCAGTCGATGTGAGGCACGATTGGATGTCGAGAACGACCTCTCCGCTCTCCGGGGTGCTGTGCGTCGCTCCCTCGGGGGGCAGGCCGATGAAACCCACTCTCGCATGGTCTTCGGCGTACTCCAAGGAGTGCTGCTCGAAGAGCGCGATCGACTCCTCGGTGAGTCGCCACTCGGACCCTTCGTACATCTTGGAGACGTCGTTCGGGTACTCCTTGGTTACCCACTGTCTGAACCGGTCCCATGTCTCCGTGAAGTACTCGTTGCTGCCGTCGGGGTTCCTGCTCGCGCCGATCGAGACGATCGTTCCGTCCCGGACCGTGAAGGTCTCGAAGCCTCCAGGGAACGGCGCAAGTCCGAGCTCCTCCGACCTAAACGTGTAGTGGTCGTAGCTGCAGCGAACGACGACGCCGGAGGCGGACTGATCCTGTATCTGGCAGCGAACGTTGACGTTGTTCGTGCCCAGCGCATCAAGCATCGCGCCTTCCAGTCGGAAGTCGTGCCTGGTTCCTGACATCTCGGCGATGATGTCATCGGTCAGGTGGCTCATCGCCCGGTCCGGGTCCTCGAGTCGCCAGTTGATGAAGCCGCTGGCTACCTCCACTGCTTCTGCCATCTCCGAAGAAGCGGTGATGGGCTGGTCATCTCGTGAGGCGAGCACGACTGCGCCGCCGCCGATCATCACGACCGCCGCGGCGCGCGGTGATGATCGGCCAGCGGCGACGACTGGTCTGGCTCGGTGGATGGGGAATCGGTGTCGATGAGTGTCACGGTCGTGCTCCTCGTGCGCAGGGCGTCGAGGTAGTCGGCGGCGTCGGCGGTGGGAGCGGCGCGGCGGTCACGAACCCGATCGACTCGTTCGAGCAGGCGCATCACTTCGTCTTCGGTGATCACCGGACACCTCCTGCGGGAGCAGCGGGGGGAGAGATCGGGCGGGACTGGAGCCGGCCGTACTCGTGAGCGAGCCTCCGGCGGGCACGGTGCAGCCGTTGCCGCACCGCATCGGGCTCCATTCCGAGCACGGAGGCGATCTCGGCAATGGAGAGCTGCTCCCACGCCACGAGGCGGAGAACTTCGGCGTCAGCGTCTCCGAGCCGGGACAATGCGGCAAGGACGAGTCGATACCCGTCGCCATCCAGCGTGACCTCGTCCTCGGCAGCCACCGGCCGGAAATCGACCGTGCGCAGGCGGCCCTGGAGCCGACGCCGCCGGGCGGTGCTGCGCCACTGATGTCCGATCACCCGGTAGGCGACCCCATAGGTCCACATCAGCGCCTCCTCGCCGGAGGGGACCTCGTCGATGCGGCGCCAGACGGTAAGGAACGTGTCGGCGACCGCGTCGTCGACTGCGTCCACCTCCACCCGGCGGCTGCAGTAGTCCCAGATCGCGTCGTAGCACCGGGCGTAGATCTGCCCGAACCGAGCCTCATCGCCCGAATGGCAGGTGCCCGCAGTTTCCCTCCCGACGATCATGACTCCCCAATGCCCCGAACACTGCCAAACGTGACACGGAAATCGCGCGTCACGTCGCGGCCGTGCGTGTGTGTCTACACCTCAGTCGGTCGAGGTGCCGCCGAACTGATCAAGCGCCGGCGGGGTCGATGTTCTGGTTGAGGTGGAAAACGTTGTCGGGATCCCACCGTCGCTTGAGCGCGACGAGCCGCTCCCAGTTGGGCCCGTAGGCGTTACGTACCCGATCGGTCTCGTCGCCTCCGAGGTAGTTCACGTAGACCGCGTCAGACGTGTACGGCGCAACCGCGTCGAATGTCGATCGAATCCATGCGATGTTTGCTTCGTCGTCGGCTGGGTCGAGCCATTCGCCAGTGAGCACCAGGTTGAAGCCGGGCTCGCGATGCGGGTACGCGGTTGCGGTCGGGTCGATTCGTGTGACGGCGCCGTGGAAGTGCTCGATCACCATCCCTGTCATCGGCGACGGCACTCGCTCGAAGGCGTCGACGAGCACCTCGATCACGTCCTCGGAGAGCTCCTTGAAGAAGGCCGACTTCCAGTAGTTGCGGGCGCCCTTCGGGAAGGCGCCGTCGAGGAGAGTGTTGATCACCGGGTACGGCATCGGGCCGATCAGGTCGACCAGGGGGGTGCCAACCGTTCGCACTGGTTTCACGAGCGCTTCGCCGGTGCCGATGTCGCCGGCATGGCAGATCGGGGCGGCGACGATCTTGTGGCCCGAGCCGTCGGGAGCGTGCACGAGCCCGAAGAAGCTGACCAACTCGTCTGGTGGGTTGGCGGTGATCTCCTGATAGGCGGCGAACACACGGACCGCGTCGGCGAGGGGGTAGGCCACGATCCCGCCGAGGATCGTGTCGAGCGGGTGCGCCTCGAACTCGAACGAGGCGGCGATACCGAAATTGCCGCCACCGCCGCGGAGTCCCCAAAACAGTTCGGGCTCGGTCTCCTCGCTGACCTGCAACACATCGCCGTCGGCCGTCACGAGCTCGACCGAAACGAGGTTGTCGGAAGCCATTCCGAACCGACCCATCAGCCATCCAAGTCCGCCCCCGAGCGTCAGCCCGGCAACGCCGGTGGTGGAGATCACCCCGCCGGTGGTCGCCAAACCGTGCTGATGGGTCGCCCGGTTGTAGTCGTTCCATGTGGCGCCGCCCTGGACGCGTGCGCGGCGCCTGAGCGGGTCGACGTAGCTGCCGCGCATCGGCGCAAGATCGATCATCACGCCGCCATCGGTGACTGCCTTGCCGGCGACGTTGTGCCCGCCACCGCGGGTCGAGATCTCAAGGCCTGTTTGCCGTGCGAAACGGACCGAGTCGGCGATGTCGGCTGTGTTCACACATCTCGCGACCAGTGCCGGGCGCTTGTCGACCAACCCGTTGTGCACCGCGCGAGCGTCGTCGTAGCCGGCATCGTCCGGACCGAGCAGCACCCCGGAGAACTGCACACGGAGTGCCTCGACGGCGTCGCCCGTCAGCTGCGGTGTCATGGTCCCTCCTCAAAATGGGTGCGCCCGGGGTCCGCCCGAGAGCCCGCGAAATCATACGCTCAGCGCCCGGCCCCCGAAATCGGCGGACGCTCGTGAGGTCAGTCGGCCAGTCACGATCGTCATCCGAGGACATGTTGGGCGATGGCGATGGCCACCGTCTTGGCTTCGCCGGCCGGCGGTGGGAACACGATCGACACAATCAAACCCTGCTGCCCTGTCCAGACGGAGAGTCCGGTGAACTCGTTCCACAACGCTGCTTCGCCGACGCCGGGGACCTCCTCGCCGCCGCCGCCGTCGTCGACAGCGATGTTCTGGTTGGTGAAGGTCAGTGAGAATTCTTCGGGGATCGGCTCCATCCCGAAGTTGTTGGTAGTTCCCGGCGAAACGACCTCGATGTACGGGCAGAACAGCAGCCCAACTGCGCCGGACATCGCGTTGGCTTCGTCGAACGTCAACTCGGAGCCGTAGATGGGACCGATCTCGGCGACGTCCGGGCAATCGTGACGATGCCCTCAGCGGCCGGTTCCGGCGCCGCCGTCGCCAACGCACCCGTCGAGCGGTGAAGTCGGTGGTGAGGCGTAGCCGTCAGTGGCCGAACGCGGCACGGGCTCGGGCGCGAGCGACGAGCGCGTCGTTGTTGGAGGCCATCGCCTCGAGCGCGTTGCGGTCGGGCTCGGCCTGGCGGAGGTCGTCCGGCCACGCCTCGACCACGCCAATAGCCCAGGTCGCCCACCGGTCGACCGCCTGCTCGATCTCGTCGAGGAACTTCCCGGTGAGGATGAGCCACGGTAGGCGCTGGGGGTAGCCGCCGCGGCCCTCGAGGTACTCCTGCGGGATTCCGGTTGTGGCTGCAGCGCGGTCCTCGACCCATGCTTGCACGCCAGCCAGGGTGGCGAGTAGGTCATCCTTCGTAGCCTGCTCGGCGAAGAACACCTTCACGAGCTGCTCGAACTCGATGACTGGGCCCTCGCCCGCCGTTGGGACCCAGTTTGCCAGCGCCCTCCGCCCTTTGGCAGTGATCGTGTAACGCGTGCGCGGTCGCTGTCCGACGAACTCCGTGGTGCTGCGGGCCAGCCCGTGGGCCTCGAGCTTCTTCGGCTCGCGGTAGATGCCGCTCTCGGCTCGCGGCCAGAACAGCCCAAGGGCGCGGTGCATCTGCTCGGCGAGCTCGTAGGTGGACCAGCTTCGAACCGAGAGCAGGCCGAGGATCGCGTACGACGTGGTGGTGAGATCGGGTGCCATTGCATTTACTCTAAAGTAGAGTATACAGTGATGCGACACGGAGGTGGAGGATGTCTGCAAACGCAGAGATGGCAGCGGCGTGGGACGGCCCCGAGGGCGACCATTGGGCGGATCATGCTGATCGTTACGAAGCGACCTCGGTCCGCTACAGGCGGGCGCTGCTCGACGCGCTCGATCTCGGCGAGCGCAGCGTCGTGCTCGACATCGGCTGCGGCACCGGAGCGGCGACCATCGAGGCCGGCCGGGTCGCCTCGGGTGGCGCGGTCCTCGGAGTCGACCTCTCGTCGCGGATGCTCGCGCACGGACGCGAGGCCGCAGCGGCCGCGGGGCTTGATCATGTCCGCTTCGAGCAGGCCGATGCGCAGGTCCACCCGTTCGACGCCGCGACCTACGACGTCGCCATCAGCCACTTCGGCGCGATGTTCTTCGACGATCCGATCGCTGCCTTCGCCAACATTCGGCGCGCGCTGCGGCCCGGGGCGTCGTTCGTGACGCTCGCCTGGCGCGACATGCAGCGCAACGAGTGGGTCGAATCCGTCCGGACCGCGCTCGCCGCCGGGCGCGACCTGCCTACTCCACCGCCCGGTGCACAGGGCCCGTTCAGTATGGCCGACCGCGACATCACGAGGGAGCGGCTCGAGGCGGCTGGCTACCGGGACATCGACCTCTCATCGATCGACGAGGCGATCTGCTTCGGAACCGACGCCGAGGACGCCTACTCGTTCGTGTCGACGTTCGGCATCACCCGCGGGTTGACCGCTGACCTCGATGACGCCGGCCGGACCGCGGCGCTCGAGCAGCTGCGCCAGACGCTCAAGGAACACGAAACGGCCGACGGTGTGCTGTTCGCCGGGTCGGCGTGGCTGATCACCGCCGCCAATCGCGAGGAGGGTTCCTGATGGAGACACGAGTGGCCGAGGTCGGCGATGGCATCTACCAGCTCATGACCTATCTCGAAGAGATGGACTTCGCGGTGAACCAGTACCTGCTCACCGGCGAGGAACCGCTGCTGTTCCACACGGGCATGCGCGGCCTGTTCCCCCTTGTCGCGGGCGCCGTCGAGCGGGTGATACCGATCGCGGCGCTGCGATGGATCGGCTTCGGCCACGTCGAGGCCGACGAGTGCGGCTCGATGAACGAGTGGCTCGCCGCCGCAACCGACGCAACCGTCATTCATGGCACCCTCGGGTGCATGGTGAGCATCGGCGACATGGCCGACCGGCAGCCACGCCCGCTCGGGCCCGGCGAGGAGCTCGACATCGGGGGCCATCGCCTCGAATGGATCGACACACCGCACGTCCCGCATGCGTGGGAGGCCGGCGTCCTGTTCGACCACACGACACACACGCTGCTCTGCGGCGACCTGTTCAGCCGCGGCGGCCACTATCCACCGACGACGACCGACGACATCGTCGCCCCCGCGAGCGAGGCCGAGGACGCTTTCCCGTCGATGTCACTCCACCCCGCCAGCGGCTCGACGATTCGAAGCCTCGCCGAGCTCGACATCGACGCGCTCGCCCTCATGCATGGTCCGGTGTTCACCGGCGACTGCCGCGACGCGCTCCACGGCCTCGCCGACGACACCGACCGCCGCATCATGCTCGTCGGGGCGCGCTCAACCGTGTAGCGCCAGGTCCTGGTCGCACCCACGGACGATGCGGTGCGTCTACGGCCACGCCGCGTCGATCGAGGCGAGCACGTCATCGAGACTGTTCGGTCCCTCGTCGACGTAGTCGAGCATCGCTTGCAGGAAGGCGCCGCGCCGGCCGATGTCGGAGACTCCGCCGATCTCGACCGGCATCTCGTCCGACGCGTCGGGCCGCTGCAAACCCGCGACGAGGGTGTCGCGCTGCAGCTCGCACAGCTGCACCCGCACCTCGTTGACGTCGTCCGGCAGGTCCGGCGCGGCGCAGTTCGCCGGGTCGAAGTGCACGTTCGGCGAGAGGAAGGTGAGATTCGGGTCGGATGCCCACCGTGCTCCCCATGACGGGTCGAGCATCCAGCGCACGAACTCGCGAACCTCCGGCCTGTCCCTGAATGCGCCGATCATCGCCGACGTGCCGATCACCGGTGTGTCGCCTCCCGCTTCCATCGGCGGCAACACGAAGAAGCCGGCGTCGCCACCGGTCGCGGCGCGCACGTTGTTCCCCATCCAGTCGCCCGTGTAGTTCATCCAGCAGCCGGGTGGGTCGGTGGCGAGATGGTCCATCGCATCGAACTGGCTCGTGCGGCTGATCGCGTCGGTGCCGTAGCGGACGAACCCGCCGGTGAACGCGATCTCGCCGAACAGGTCGAACGCCTGGCGCACGATCGGGCCGTCGAAGTGCAGGTCGCCGGACATCCACCCGTCGTAGGCGTCGACCCCGCCGATCCGGAGCATGAGACCCTCGATCCAGTCCGTTCCGGGCCAGCCCGAGAAGGCCTCGCTCTCGAATCCCAAGCACCACGGCGTGCGACCGTCGTCCACCATGCGGTGGCTCAGGGCGACGAGCTCCGCCCACGTCTGCGGAGGTGCGTAGCCGGCGGCCGCGAACTCGCGGAGTGGGTACCACACGACGCCCTTCAATCCGGCGAACATCGGCGCCGCGTAGTACCCGCCACCGACGGTCACCGCGTCCACCGCGTAGTCGCCGAACTCGCCGCGAGCACGATCGGTGTCGAGATACGTCGCGAGGTCGATCAAGTCGCCTGCCTCGGCACTGTCGCGGACCGCCGCCGCCCTGGCGAACACCGTGAGGTCGAGCGGCACGCCGCGCGCCGACATCGCCTCGGTATCGGCGTCCAGGCTCGGTGTCTCGTACGTGACCTCGATCCCGGTCTGATCCCTGAACGCGGCGAGGTCGGCCTGCACAGCGGCTGGGTCCATTGCTCCGGTGAGCGTGATGCGCGTGCCGTCGAGCGGATGCTCGTTCTGTGCCGGGAGCTCCGGCCGGGCGGGCTCGGCCGGAATCATCGGCCACGCCGACGCCTCGTCGGCCGGGCATGGGGTGATCTCGAACCGGGCGCACTCGTCGGCGGTGAGGCGGCGCGACCCGAGATGGGCGGAGGCCAGTGCCACCAGGTCGCGCATCGGAAGGCGGACGATCCCGGTCGGCCCGTTCGGCCCGACCCGGACCTCCACGGGCGCGTCGGCGTGGCCGTACGGCACGTGCGCCGCCTGCAACGACCAATGCAGTGCCTCCTCCGCCTCCACGACGGCGGGGATGCCGAGACGGGCGCTGGCATCCAGCGACTGCATGGCGAGCAGCATCGCGGTGTCCGGCGCGTCCTCGGCGGTGAGCGTCGCCGCCGCAGCAAGGCGGCGTGCCTCGCCCGTGTCGGCGAGCTCGCCGGCGAGCCGCTGCGCCTCGCTTCGCTGGGTGATCGCGTACACCGCCAACGCGGTCGTCAGCGCCAGGACCACGCCACTGGCAACGAGCATCCGGGTCCTGGTGCGACTCCGAGCTCTGAGCCTGTCCTCCTCGCCGCGTCGCCGCTGTTCCGCGGCGTGATCTTCGTCCCGACGCAGGACGCTCGCCTCGAGGAAGGCACGCTCGAGGGGATCCAGTGCGAGGTCCGTCGTGGCCGACCATTCGGTCAGCCGATCGAGGCGTGTGCCCCGCAGGACGTACTCGTCGTGCCGGTCCGCCGCCTTCCAGTCGCCGGCGGCCGCAGCGAGTTGGCGCTCGAGGCGGAGGTCCTCGCGGCTCGAGTCGATCCAGCCGCCAAGCCGGTGCCATTCGGTGAGCAGCGCTTCATGGGCGATGGCGACGGTTGGGTCCCGCGTGACGGGGTCATGGTCGAAGCTGAGGAGCCGGTGCGCGCCGAGGCGTTCGAGCACGGTCTCGACCGTCGGCTCGCCGAGCACGGTGAGGTCCTGGCGCGCCACGCGCCGGCGGAGGTCCTCGGTGCTCTCGCCGACCGTGATCATGCGCAGCAGCACCTGGCGGGTCACGTGCTGCGCCTCGGCGTCGAAGCTGCAGTACAGGTCCTCGGCGCGGCGGGCGAGCGCAGCCGCGAGCCCTCCGATCTCGCGATAGGCGGCGGCCTCGATCGTGTGGTGACGGCGGCGTTCGTAGATCTCCGTCAGCGCGTACTGCAGCAACGGCAGCGCGCCAGGATGCTCGGCGACGTCGGCCACGATCTCCGCCACGAGACCTCGGTCGAAACGCGCGCCCACCCGTTCCGCTGGACCGGTGATCGCCCGCTCGACTTCGTGCGGCGACATCGGCGTGACCACTTCGGTTCCGTGACGCAGCAGCTCGCCGACTCCCCGATGGCGGAGCGGTCGGTCGTAGAAGTCGGCCCGCACGGTCACGACCACCCGCACTCGGCTGTGGGGGTCGTTGACCGCCGAAGTCAGCGCGTCGAGGAAGGTGTGCACCGTCGCCGGCTCGGCCTGCGTGAACAGCTCCTCCAACTGATCGATGACGACCAGCAGCTGCGTGTCGTCGTCGGGCAGCAGCCGCTGCACCGCGTGGCGGATGCCGTCGTCGCCGTCGGTCAGCTGGTCGATCAGATCGGGCGGCGGGTCGATCGCGATTCGCAGCAACGCCCCGTGCAGCTCCTCGAACGGGCGTGCGCCAGGACTGAAGCTGGTGATGAACCACTCGTGCGAACCCGGCACCGCTCCGTTGCGGAGGGCAGGCACGAGGCCGGCGTGGATCACGCTCGACTTGCCGCAGCCGCTCGGGCCGACGAGTGCGAGGAACCGGCCGCGCGGGCCCGACTCGCCGAGCCGGGTGACGAGTCGTTCGACGAGTCGCTCACGGCCGAAGAAGTCGGGGGTGTCGGCCTCGGCAAAGGGGTACAGCCCCTTGTACGGGTTGGCCACGTCGATCGGATGGTCGACGGGTTTGGCCACCCCGACGGCGGCGTCGAGGGCGTCGACCAGCGCCCCGGCACGGTGGAACCGAGCGTCGATCGTGGCCGTGGTCGCGCGTTCGATCACGCCAGCGATTCCGGTTGGCAGATCGCGTGAGCGCAGTGGCGTGGGCTCGCGACCGGTGAGCGCGTAGACGACCACCATCGCCAGGCTGTACGTGTCGGACTCGGCGGTGGCGGGTTCGCCCTGTCGCTGCTCCGGCGCAACGAACGGGGAGTCGTGTCCGCGCCCGACGCGGGTCGGCCATGCAGTGAGGTTGCGTTCGTCGCCCGCAACGCTGAAATCGCGAAGGTAGGCGGCGCCGTCGTCGTCGATCAGGATGCTCGTCGGGTTGATCGCGCCGTGCACGATGCCGCACCGGTGCGCCAGCGAGAGTGCCGAGCCGATGTCGCGTGCAAGTCGCACGGCGTCGCCTTCGTCGAAGCGTTGCCGTCCGACCGCATCGGCCAACGTGCCGCCGCGAACGTCACGGGTGACGAGATAGGCGGCATCGGGCTCGCGCCAGTAGTCGTACAGCGGCACGATGTGCGGGTGCTCGAGCCGGGCGATCAACTCGGCCTCGGCATCGAACCGCCGGATGAACGCCGGGTCGTTGGCGACGTCCGGACCGAGCACGGTGATCGCCACCTCGCGTCCCACGGCGGGCTGGTAGGCGCGGTACGTGGCTCCGAGGTTCCCGTCACCGATCGGTTCGCGCACCTCGTAGCCACGCACGGCGAGCCGAGTCCTCCGGCTCGGCACCGCTCGGTCGTGCTCGAGCGACCGGTCGCCGGCGAGGATCCGGCGCTCGAGGTCGACCAATGCCGGCGACGGCACGATGCCCAGGTCGTCGCCAAGCCGCGAGCGCAGGCGTTCGAAGGCGCGCAGCGACTCGCTCTGCCGACCGGCGCGGTAGAGGGCGAGCATCAACAATGCCGTGAAGCGTTCCCGCAGCGGGTGCTGGGCGGCGAGGCTCTCCAGCTCGCCGATCAGCTCTGCGGCCAGTCCGCGACGAAGGTCGGCGTCGACGCGCAACTCGACGGCTTCCAAGCGGAGCTCCTCGAGCCGGCCGATCTCGACCTGGGCGAACGACTCGTAGGCGACGTCGGCGTAGGGGCGCCCACGCCACAGATCGAGACCCTCGCCCAGCGCGATCGACGCCGCCGCCGGATCGAGGTCGAGCAGGCGGCGGCCCTCGCCGACCAACGCTTGGAAGCGGCAGGCGTCGATCGCCTCAGGGTCGACGTGCAACATGTAGCCGGGCGCACGCGTGAGCAGGATCGTGCCCTCGGAGCGCCGCGGGCGGTCGGGCTCGACCGCCGACCGCAGGTTCGACATGTGAACCCAGAGCGCGTTCTGCCGTCCGGGCACGAGCTCGTCGCCCCACAGTTCGTCGATGATGCGATCGGCCGACACGACCTCGTTGGCGTGGATGAGCAGCAAGGCCAGCAGCGACCGCTGCTTGTACGAGCCGAGCACGACGTCGCCGCCCGCGCGCCGCACCTCGAGATTCCCGAGAACTCCGAACTCCACGTCCGCGGACCCCCTCCCCGTGCGCCTCACACTAGGCAATCGACTCGGTAGGGGACATGACGCACCGGTGCCTTAAGGCGGCCTTAAGCCCCGGGAACGGAAATCCCTGTGTCCACTAATCACAGGGAGGAAACACATGTCCACATTCAGCCTGCGAAAGCTCGCACTCGGAGTCGCCGTCGTCGCCGGATCAACCTTTGCCACCGGTCCGGCCGGCGCCGCGCCGCTCGAGCGCGAGCACTACAGCGGCACCGACTCGTTCTCGTTCGAAGACTGCGGCTTCCTGATCGAAGGAACGACGACCTTCAGCGGCGTGTTCATGCTCAAGGAAGGCCGCGGCGGCGACGCGACGCCGTACCTCTTCGACAACTACGCGCACGACGTCGTGTTCACGAACCCTGCCACCGGCGCCTGGTTCACGCGCCACGGCGAGGGGTATGTACAAGGACCTGCGCATCGTGAATGTCGAGGGCACGGTCTACCGCTTCGAGTCGATGGAGGTCGGTCAGCCATTCGTGATCCGCGACAGCGATGGCAACGTCGTCGTTCGGGATCGCGGCCGGCTGCTGACCGGGTTCACGGTCGACACCCTCGGTGATGACAACCTCGACAATGACATCTTCATCGACGGCACGTTCGAGCTGCTCGCCGACAACGGCCGACACCCGGGCTTCTACATGGACTTCTGCGACATCGCCACCGACCTGATCGGCTAGCGGTCGGAGGTTCTCGGGCCTCTTCAGACGAAGTGCGTACTTTCACAGCAGGACGTCCTGCACCGAAAGTACGCACTTCCCGCGATATCGCTTGTTGACGCGCCAGCTGAGCGATTGCGTCTCGATTGCCGAGCCAGAGGTCCAAAAGGCGCGTCGCTGACGCTCACGCTGGGACTTGAGCGTTCCTTTAGTGAACAGACCTACGCTCGCGGGCGATGACGGATCGCAAGGGCATTGCCCGGAGCGGCAGTCGGGTTCGGGTGCTGGACTACCGCGTGCTCGGTCCCGTCGAGGTCCGCGCCGAGGGCGCGGCGACGGTGTTGGGAGGGCGCAAGCAGCGCGGGGTCGTGGCGGTTCTGGTCGCCGCCGCCGGGCGCCCGGTGTCGGTCGACTCGCTGCTCCAGGCGATCTACGGCGATGACGCCTTTCCAGGCAGCAAGCAAACCTTGCACACATACGTCTCGAACTTGCGCCACGTCCTCGGCGACGTGATCGTCCGTCACGGTGATGCGTACTTCCTCGATTGTGCGGATGCGCTCGTCGACGCGCAGAGATTCGAGGAGCTGTACCGATCCGCTGCCTCCAGTGATGACGCGGAGAGCGTCTCGTCTCAGCTGCGCGATGCGTTGTCGTTGTGGCGCGGCCACCCGTATGCGGACATCGAAGCTCACGGTCACCTCGATGGTGAGATCACCCGTCTCAGCGAACTGCGCCTCAGCGCGCTGGAATTGCGCATCGACGCCGACATGAGATCCGGAAGGCATCGCGAGGTCGTCGCTGAACTTGACGCCCTGACGGTCGAGCATCCGTTCCGGGAGAACCTTCGCGCCCTGCACATGCTCGCCCTGTACCGGTCCGGTCGTCAGGCCGAAGCGTTGCGTGCATTTGGGCGCACTAGAGAAGTGTTGGTCGAAGGTCTTGGCATCGATCCTTCACCGGAGCTGAAGGCTCTGGAGCAACGAATTCTCGAGCAGGACCGAGGGCTCCTGATCAGTGTTGGCCCGATCGTTCAGCGTCGGACGGTGCTCGTCGCTGACCTCGATGACAGCGGCTGGCACGACCCGGCCGAGCGAGAGATCGCGTTCGCCGAGCGTGACTCGTCACTGGAGCAGGCCGCGGCGAAGGAGGCAGGAATCAAGTTGGCTCCGCGGGGCACTGCCGGGTATGTCCTCTTCACCGACCCGATCCACGCCGTGCGAGCGGCGCGTGCGGTCGTGAACGAACGCCTCCGCGTCGCGATCGACCTTGGTGATCTGGAGATGCGCGACGACGAGCCGGTCGGCCCACCGCTCGCTCGCGCCGCTCGGCTGGTCGCGATCGCGCATCCCGGGCAGGTCCTGCTCTCTGTCGCGGCCCACGACGCGCTGGCCATCGACGCGGAGACAGGTTGGGCTGCCGAATCGCTGGGACGCTTCGACATCGTCGGTCTCGATCCTGGCGTACACATCTACCAACTCGTTGGACGTGGCTTCACTTCAGAGTTCCCCGCGCTGCGAGTCGATCGGCTTCCACCGCCGGTGCCGGGAGGCGTGGACCGTTCCGTGCCCGGCTACGAACTTCGCCAGCTGCTCGGTGTCGGCCAACTCGGCGCAGTGCACCGTGCGTATCAGCCGTCGGTCGGTCGCGAAGTGGCGCTACGGGTTTTTGATGTCGGAATGGTGGGCCATCCCCAGTTCGTGCGGCGATTCGAGACCGCAGCGCAGCGGATCACCCGAGTCGAACATCCTCACGTCGTACCGCTGCTGGACTACTGGCGTGAGCCAGATCGGGCGGTGATGGTGAGCCGCTTGGTCACTGGCGGTCATCTCCGGGAACGCATCCCGGCGGAGGGGTTGGATCCCGCGCGGGCGGTGTTCATCTTCGACGCGATCGCTTCGGGCCTTGCCTCGGCGCATCGCCGCGGTGTGGTGCACGGTCGAATCCGACCGGAGAACGTGCTCTTCGATGAGGAGGGAAACGCCTACCTGGCGGATCTCGGGATCGACGAGATCTGCGCAGGTGTGATCTCGTTCGCCACGGGTGCGTATGACGCGCCGGAGCGCCTCGGTGGAGTGCTGGCCACCCCGGCCGCCGACATCTATTCGCTGGGTGTCCTCCTGCATCACATGCTTGGCGGAGCGGCGCCGCCATCGGATGCTGCGTTGCCGTCGGGCGAGGGCCCGGTCGCCGCCGTCATCAGCCGCGCTACCGATGCAGACCCTGGCCGACGCCACGCGTCGGTCGATGAGTTGATGTACGACCTCCGCGACGCGCTCGCGGTGCCGGTCGACCCAGCGTCGACGTTCGTACCGACCCGCAACCCGTACCGCGGGCTCGAAGCGTTCGAGCGCGCGGACGCCGAGGACTTCTTCGGTCGAGACCGTGCCGTTGCCGAGATGGTTGCCGTGCTCGAAGACGAGCGCCTGCTGGTCGTTGTCGGTCCATCTGGGATCGGCAAGTCGTCGGTCGTCAAGGCCGGGCTGCTGCCAGCGTTTGGCGCGGGCGCGATTGCCGGTTCGGAGGATTGGTTGGTCACGGAACTGGTTCCGGGCCGAGAGCCGTTCGATCGCCTCGCCGCAGCACTCGAGCGGATCGCCACAGCCGACGTCGCCGACGTCGTCGGTCGACTCACGACTTCGTTTCAATCCTTGAGCGACGTCGTCGATCAACTCGTACCATCGGGCGCCGGCGTTGTGATCGTCATCGACCAGCTCGAGGAGTTGTTCACGCAGACGGTCGACGACGCGGAACGGCGCGCGTTCCTGAGGATGATCGCGGGTGCGGCGCAAGACGCCGCCTCCGATGTGCGCCTGGTGGTGACCTTGCGCGCCGACTACTTCGATCGGCCACTGAGCTACCCGGGTTTTGGCGATGCGATTCGTGGCCGTACCGTTGCGTTGGGAGCGATGTCGGCGTCCGAGCTGAGTGACGCGGTGCGGCTTCCCGCCGCTGCGGTGGGAGTCGTGATCGAGCCGGCGCTCGTCGAGCGGATCGTCGCCGACGCCGAAATCCAACCCGGTGGACTCCCGCTCGTCCAACACACGATGGCGGAGCTGTTCGAGGGGCGGCAGACGAGCACCGTCACGCTCGGCGGCTTCGACAACGCCGGCGGGCTCGCGGGTGCCATTGGACGTCGTGCGGAAGCGATCTACGAGTCCCTCGACGAGCGCGGCCGCGAGGTCGCGCCGCGAGTTTTCCTCCGTCTGGTCAGCGTCAGCGAGGACCACGAGGACACCCGCCGCCGCGTTCGCCGGTCAGAGCTCGAGCAAAGTGGCGTATTCGTCGACGACCTCGAGACGGTGCTCGCCGAGTACGGGAGGTATCGCCTCCTGACGTTCGACCGTGACCCGGCCACCCGTACCCCGACTGTGGAACTGGCCCACGAGGCACTGCTGACCGACTGGGAGCGCTACAAGGGATGGATCGACGAGGCTCGCGAAGATCTGCTGACGCGGCGGCGCCTCGAGACCGCAGCGCACGACTGGGCGCAGGCCGGGTCCGAAGCGAGCTTCCTGTATCGCGGCGGACGACTGGAGCTGGCCGAGTCGTGGGCTGCGACGTCTGGATTCGAACTGAGCGAGGCGGAACGCGGCTTCCTGGCTGCGAGCCGGACCAAGGCTGACCGCGACCGGGTCACGCGCCGAAGGCGTCGCCGGCTGATCGTCGTGCTGCTCTCTGCCGCGGTCGTCGCCGCGACGGTGATGGCCGGTGTCGCCGTGGTGCAACGCGGTCGTGCCGACCGCCAGGCAGACGAGACGCGAGCGCGCGAGCTAGCTGGGCTCGCACAACTGGCCGTCGCCGAAGACCCGGAGCGAGCGATCCTGCTCGCGCTGGCCGCGACGGAGAAGACGAATGAGCCCCTACCCGAAGCGGTTTCGGCGCTGCAGCAGGCGACTCAGTCGATGCGGCTCCTCGTTACCGTCGACGGGGAGACGGGCGCCTCCCTCGATCAGAGCCCGGACGGCTCGTTGATCGCTATCGACCGCATCGACGGGTTCGATCTCATCGATCCTGTGTCGGGTCAGACCGTCGAACGGATCACGACCGATCATCACACCGGCACTGCCCGAGTTTTGTCCTTCGCCCCCTCCGGCACGACGTTGGCGTTGGCCTACAACGAGCGGGCGGACGAGACCATGCCGGCGATCGAGCGCTTCGACATCCCGAGCGGTCGCTTGGCGGGCTCCCTCCCCGGGCCCGCTGGTGACTACGACTCTGTCGCTCACGATCCGAGTGGGCGCTGGCTCGGCGCGATTCGCGATGATCCCCAAAATAACGCCGAGCTCGTCGTGTGGGACATCGCCGCCGGCGGGCTGCCGAGGTCGCTCGGTCCAGCGTGGACGTTCCAGTTCATACCGGGCACCGATTCCGTCATCGTGCTCGACCTTGAGAAACCGCTTGCGGTGCTCGACGTGGCAACGGGTGAGGTGATCCGGGAGATCGACCTGCCTGACGACGTCGAGTACTTCGGTCTCGAGATCGACCCGACCGGTCGGATGGTGGCACTGATCGCTCCACGCGGGCGCCGCGTCGACATCATCGATGTCGCCAGCGGTGACATCGAGAAATCGCTGAAACTGCCAGGACCCACGTCGGCGAAGTTCGGCCCGGATGGCAAGGTCCTGGCCATCGGCGGTAACGATCACCTCGTCCGCCTGTTCGACACCGAGACGTTCGACGAGATTCGACAGCTCGCCGGCACGCCGAGGGAAACGGCCGGTCTGGCCTTCTCACCGGACGGATCCCGTCTGGTCTCGGCGACGGTCGGACAGGTTCGTGCCTGGGACCTCTCGCCCGAAGGTCCAACGGCGCTCGGCAACTTCCACGTGTCTGGAGGCCTTTCGGGCCTTCTCTCGGCGGACGCGTCCGCAGCCGTGGTGGACGTGTACACCAACAGCTCGATCCATCGGGTGGACCTGGACACCGGCGAAGACGCCGTCGTCGTGGCCGATCTGGACTCGTTTGCCATCACTCCGGACCTCTTGACGGCGGCGGTTCTCGACGGTGACCGCAGCAAGCTCGTCGACCTCGCCACCGGACGCGAAAAACAGAGTTCGGTGAATGCGAGGCGGTGAACGGTCTCGACCCATCCGGCCGGTTCGTTGTCATCGACGGGCAGACGTTGTGCACAATCATCGACGGGCCAGCGCAGGTCCAGGGATCTCCAACTGTCAGCCGCGTCGTCGACGTTCGCACCGGGCGCACGCTCGTCGACCTCGGCAACGCCGCCATCTGGGGCTCCGTGTTCGGTCCGCCGGTCGCCGATGGCGCCCCCGGCATCGTGGCCGTGATCCAGAGCCTTGGCGGCCGTGTCACCGTGTACGAACTTGCCGGTGGGACTGAGCTGGGCTCGTACCAGCCCGACGCCGCGTTCCCCTTGAACTTGGCCATCGACGGCGATGGCACACGCCTGGTCCTGACGATGGACACCGGCCAGCTTGTCGTGCTTGATCTCGACAAGTTGGCGAGCAGCTCCGGCGGAGACGCCATCGTGTGGACCGCCGACGCTCATGCGGGGAGCATCCCTTCACTCTCGATCTCGGCGGGCGGATGGATCGCCACGGCTTCGCACGCGGGAAATGCGCGGGTGTGGTCTCCCGACGGAGAATTGGTCGGCGACTTCCCCCTGCGTCTCGACGATTCGCCCTCTGTTGCGTTTGCCGAAGGAACCGAAACGCTCTACTACGAGGATGGCGGTGCCGTCTTCCGGCGATTCTCGCTCGACGCCGATGAACGCGCCAGGGTGGCCAGATCATTGCTCACTCGTGGATTCACGGCGGCCGAGTGCGCTCGCTACTTCCCTGGCGAACGGTGCCCAGCCTTCGTCGACTGACAAAGCCCGCCTCTCACGACCGGCTTGCCGTTGTCACGCTGTTGCACAGGTTGGTGAGACCGTGCAGCGGCTCGAGCCCGGTTAGGGCGACGTACCCGTCGTGGAGTTCGGCGCAGCTGTTCTGGTCGATCTTGACGACCGGGGTCGGGTTCTCGCTGAGCGCCCAGACGATGATCTCGGCGGCCTGCTCGGCGCCGTTGTCCTCCCAAACCTGGTCATTGTCGAGCCACGCTGACCAGCCGCGGAGTTGCTGGAAGGCGGTCCGCTGAGCATTGGTCATGTAGTGGAACGACCATGCGTGACCGAGCTCGTGGATGATCGTGCGCTGTTCGTAGTCGCCGCTCTGGGTCGTGCAGATGTCGATCACGCTCCGCGCGCCGAACCGGCGGTGCAGACCCTCGTGGCCGTTGCAGCCGGCGGTGTCACGGTGACGGCGGATCTCCACTGGTGGCAGTTTCAAGCCGGCCTGGCCGAAGAGAGCCAACGAACGCTGCGTGGCTTGTTCTTCGGCCGCGGTCATACCGGTGATGACCGCCACCGGCTCCGCTTCGTGGCGGGTGGGGTGCGTCCCGGCGGTCAAGAGCGAGATCATTGCGGTCAAGAAACGAATGGCGTTGAACATCGCCGCATCGTCCGAAACCGGCGTGAACGGCCACTGGAGCGCGTCTCAAGGAACGCTCAAGGAACAGCGCGGAGCCACAAGCTTTTCTTGATCGAAGCCGCGAACGACCTAGTGGCGGGCTCGAACGGAAGACCGGCGTTCGCCGGATCAGCGGTCGGCGAATCGACTCGTCGCCTCGGCGTTCACCGAGAACATCCCGTCGCCGCCGTGCCCATCCTCGCCGACGATGACGAGTTCGGCGTCCGGCAGTACCTTCGTCAGCTGCCATGCGGTGTCTGGTGGGCTGCTGATGTCGAGCTGGCCGTGGACCAGCAGGATCGGGATGCCCTCGAGCCGATGCGCGTTGCGGAAGAGGTGGCCGTCCTCCATGAACGCCGCGTTGGACCAGTAGTGGGTGACGAGGCGGGCGAAGCACAACCGGAATCGCGGGTCGTCGTACCGAGGATTCGGTTGGTAGCCCGGGACCGTGGCGATGTGCGTGTCCTCCCAGGCGCACCACCGGCTCGCTGCGGGCTCGTGCACTGCAGGATCGGGATTCATCAGCAGCCGCGAGTACGCCGCCGCGAGGTTCCCGTCGCGTTCGTCGGGTGGCACCCCATCACGAAACTCCTCCCATTGCCGAGGGAACACGCGTCCCATCGCTCGCGTGATCCACTCGACCTCTTTGTGCGAGGTGGTCCCGACGCTGGCGAGGATGATCTCGCTCACATGAGCTGGATGCTCCTCGGCATAGGCGAGCGCCAGCGTCGTGCCCCACGAGCCGCCCCACACGAGCCAACGATCGACAGCGACCAGGTCGCGCAACCGTTCGATGTCGGCGATGAGGTGGGCAGTGGTGTTCGTCGACAGGTCCGCGGCCGGCTCCGCAGCATGCGGCGTGCTGCGGCCACATTGGCGCTGATCGAACTGCACGATGAAGTAACGCTCGGGATCGAACAGTCGCCTCGTGTTGGGCGACATGCCGCTGCCGGGACCACCGTGCAGGACCAGCGCCGGCTTGCCCGCCGGGTTGCCCGCCGTCTCCCAGTAGACCTGATGGCCGTCACCGACATCGAGCATGCCGGTCGAGATGGATTGCGTGACGGGGAACGCGGCGGAGGTCACGACCGTAGTTCTAGCTCCAGGACCGAGCAGCACGAAGCCGGCGACGACGGAACGGCCTCGGCTGGTCCCCACGCCCGTCCGATGCTGCCTGTTAGCGTCTCGCACGCCGATCGTGCCGACTGTGGGGTTCGACATGAGAAAACTCGAGACGGACTACCTCGTCGTGGGTGCGGGCGCCACCGGCATGGCGTTCACCGACGCGCTGATCGGTGAGTCGGACGCCGAGGTGGTGATGGTCGACCGACGTCACCGGCCGGGCGGCCACTGGAACGACGACTACCCGTTCGTCCGCCTCCATCAGCCGTCAGCTATGTATGGGGTCCTGTCCCGGCCACTCGGCCATGACCGGATCGACGAGAGCGGTCCCAACGCCGGCTTCTACGAGCGGGCTACCGCGGCCGAGATCTGCGACTACTACGGGCGGGTCCTGGACGAGCACCTGGTCCCCTCCGGACAGGTGCGCTTCGTCGGCATGCACGATCACCTCGGGGTCGAAGATGGCGAGCACCACCTCCGATCGCTGGTGACCGGGGCAACCACGACGGTGCGGGTGAGGCGCCGGCTCGTCGACGCGACCTACATGGAATCCTCGCTCCCCTCGACGCACTCGCCGCCGTTTGGCGTGGACGCCGACGCGCAGGTCGTCGCCCCGAACGACCTGGTATCGCTGCCACACTCACCGTCGGGGTTCACGGTGATTGGGGCGGGCAAGACCTCCATGGACACCTGCTACTGGCTCGTCGACAACGGCGTCGATCCCGACGCCATCCGGTGGATCCGTCCCCGCGATGCGTGGACCAACGACCGGGCGGCGGTCCAGCCACTGCGGCTCGTAGCGGGCTTCGCGCAGTGGCTGGCCGCCATGAACGAGGCCAGCGCTGCGGCGACGGACCTGCGTGACCTGTGCCCGCGCCTGGAGGAGGCAGGCGTGCTGCGGCGTCTCGACCCCGCCGTCGAGCCCGCCTTCTTCCGCGGAGCGATCCTCAGCGAGTCGGAGCGGGCGACCCTGAGCAGCATCGGGCAGGTCGTGCGGATGGGTCGCGTGCGCCACGTCGGCGCCACCCACATCGAGCTCGAGCAGGGCTCGATCCCCACCGACCACCGCCACGTCCATGTCGACTGCACCGCCGCTGGCCTGGCCAGCGCCCCGAACCGGACCGTCTTCGAGGAGGACCGGATCACCCTGCAGTGGGTCCAGAACGGCATCGCGCCGTTCAGCGCCGCACTCATCGGCTGGGTCGAGGCCAATCGTGACGACGACCTGGAGCGGAACCGACTCTGTCCGCCGAACGGGTTCGCGCCCGAGGCCGACGCCCGCAACTTCGCCCGCCAGTGGGCCGTCACCCAGCGCGCAGTCGCCGCCTGGATGGCCGAGCCCGATCTCAACGAGTGGCTGGGCAGGTGCCGGCTCAGCCCGCTCGGCAACGCCGGGGAGCACCTCGTAGGACCGGCGATGGACGGCCTCATCCGAATGCTCCAGCACCAGAACGCGGCGATCGAGAACCTCCAGCGCCTGCTGGCCGAGGACTCGGCGGCACCAACATGACCACGCGCCGGCACGAAGAGGTCGTGCACGATTTGCCATTGCGACGTCGGCCGGTTGGTGCGAGAGTGACAAGACCGGGCGTGAGGGAGGTTGGGGCATGCGTCGATCGCTTGTTGTCTTACTGGTCGTGGCGGTGGTGGCCGCAGGCTTGGGGCTCACGACTGCGTCTGCCGCACCGGGCGCGGATACCGATCCGGGCCCGCTGGACGCCTACACCGCTGTCGTAGATCCCGCACAGCTACCCATGATCGCCCAGCAGGGCGTCGACGTGAGCGGCCAGCGACCGGTCGCGAACGGCATCGAGCTCGACTTGGTCCTCGACCACGCCCAGGCCGCCCGGCTCCGGGGCAGGGGAGTCGACTTGAAGCTGACCCGGGTCAAGGGGGGCAAGACGGTCCGGGAGTTCGCGGCGGAACAGGCCGCCAACGGCTTCACGGTCTGGCGCTCGTATGACGAGCCCGGCGGCATCCGCGACCAGCTCTACGCCGCGGCCCGCGCCAACCCTCAGCTGGTAAAGCTCGAGGTCCTCGGGCACACCGGCCAGGGTCGCGAGATCATCGCGGTCAAGCTGACCCAGGGCGCTCGGGGCACCCCGGACGGTACGCGTCCGGCCGTCCTCTACAGCTCCACCCAGCACGCCCGTGAATGGATCTCCACCGAGGTCAACCGGCGGCTGATGAACCACTACATCGCACGGTGGCGGGCCAACGACCGTGAAGTCCGCAAGCTGCTGCAGACGACCGAGCTCTGGTTCATCCTCGTCGCCAACCCCGACGGCTACCAATACACGTTCGACCACGAGCGGCTGTGGCGGAAGAACCTCCGCGACAACAACGGAGACGGACAGACCCAGGTCGGCGACGGCGTCGACCCCAACCGCAACTTCCCCAACCACTGGGGCTACGACGAGGAGGGGTCGTCGTCCATCCAGTCCAGTGAGACGTACCGGGGTCCGGCGCCGATGTCGGAGCCGGAGACCCAGGCGATGGTCGGACTGCTCGACCGGATCGGGTTCGCATTCCAGGTCAACTACCACTCCGCCGGCCAGTGGCTGCTCTACGCCGAAGGCTGGCAGACCAGCACCCCCACCGCCGACGACCCGATCTATTACGCCATGTCCGGCAACCTGGACGACCCGGCGATCGACGAGTTTCACCCGGGCCTGAGCTCGGACGTCCTCTACGTCACGAACGGCGAGACCACCGACTATGCGCACGCTGTGACCGGCACGTTGGCGTGGACGCCGGAACTCTCCGAGGGGTGCGACGGATGCGGCTTCGTCTTCCCCGACGACGACGCGCTGGTGCAGGCGGAGTTCGAGCGAATCCTGCCGTTCGCCAGCTCGGTGGCCAACTCGGCGCTCGACCCCGATGACCCGAAGACGGTCACGGGGATCACGACCAAGCCGTTCTACGTTGACAGCGACGACCCGTACAAGCGCAGCAATCCGGGTGTCCAGCTGAGTTTCGCCAGGTCGTACGGCGACCCGCAGCCGGTCGCCGTGATCGCCAAGCGCAGCCTCGGCGCCGTGGAAGTGAAATTCCGCATCAACGGCGGCGCGGTGCAATCGGCACCGACGTCCCAGTGGGAGGGCGGGTCGAGGTACAACCCGGCGTCGGTCTACTACCACCAGATGCGCGGCGTGGTGACCGGCACCGACCCCGGCGACTCGGTCGAGGTCTGGTTCGAAGGTGGCGGCCAGCGGAGTGACTCGTTCACGTACCAGGCCGTCTCCGAGAGCGGAAACCGTGTGCTCGTGGTGGCGGCCGAGGACTACACCGGCGCCTCGCCGGTGCAGACGCCGGGCCCGCACTACGTCGATAGGTACATCGACGCCGTGGCCGCCAACGGCCAGCAGGCCGACATCTACGACATCGACGCCGCGGGGCGGATCGCCCCGGACGCCCTCGGAGTGCTCAGCCACTACGACGCAGTCATCTGGGAGACCGGAGACGACCTGGTCACCCGGACCGCCGGCCGCGCTGGCGGCAATGCCGACCGGCTCGCACTCGATGAACTGCTCGAGTTCCGCTCGTACATGAACGAGGGCGGCAAGGTGCTTCTCGCGGGCGACTCCGCCGGCCAGCAGTACACCAGCGCCGCCGTGGGCAACCAGTTGTACGACCCCAAGGGCGAGATCGCCTGCAACCCGCTTCCCGCGGGTACGGACCCGCGGCGCTGCCTGCCCTTGTTCGGCTCGTTCTTCGGTGGTGACGCCACCAACGACGTGCTGCAGTACTACCTGGGCGGGTACGTCGCTTTGGCCAATGACGGTCACGACGATGGCGCCGCGTTCGACTCGGTCGGCGTCGCCGACCCGTTCACGGACCTCTCGTGGGGCCTCGACGATCCCATCTTCGCGGGCAACACGTTCAGGAGGTCGTCGTTCCTTGCCACCAGCGGCATCCTGCCGGTCGATCAGTTCAAACAGTTCGAGAGCTGGGCCGCGGCGCGGTACGACAAGCCCGGCGGCCCGTTCGACCCGCACAGCGGAACCCAGTACATGTACTCGCAGATCGCCGACGTCTCCTACAAGCGGCTGACCCGCGAGATCGCAGTACCTGCAGCCGGCGGGTCACTGACGTTCTGGACGTCGTACGACACCGAAGCAGAGTGGGACCACTTGTTCGTGGAGGCGCGTACCCCCGGCGGCGACGACTGGAAGACGCTGCCGGACGCCAACGGGAACACGACGACTGAGACCGGCCAGAGCTGCGCCGCGGGCTGGGTCGAGCTGCATCCGCACCTCGCCCACTACCAGACGTGGGACGGGGTTGAGAGCTGCACTGGCACCGGCACCACGGGCGCTTGGAACGCCGCGAGCGGCAACTCGGCAGGTTGGCAGGAGTGGATCATCGACCTGTCGGCATACGCCGGCGAGACCGTCGAGATCTCCATCGCCTACGCCAGCGACTGGGCCACGCAGGGCATCGGCGTCTTCGTGGACGACATCACGCTCCCAGACGGCACCAGCACCTCGTTCGAGACCGGCCTGGACGGCTGGGCGATCGCCGGGCCGCCCGCCGGCAGCGCACCCAACGTCAACAACTTCATCCGAACCGACGCATCGGGCTTCCCGGTCGGCAACGCGATCGCCACGCCGCACTCGCTGCTGCTGGGCTTTGGACTGGAGGGCGTCTCGACCGACGCCGAACGCAATGCCGTGATGGGCCGGGCGCTCGACTACCTGCTGGACTAGCTCATTGGCGCGAGTTCATCTCTCGCTCGAAGTCACCCTTGTGGATGAAATCGCGCTGGCTCGAGGCTTTGGATGCCATTGGACGACACGTGGTTGGTCCATATAAAGCCGTCGAAGTAGCGCGATTGTGATCGCTGAAATGGATCCGGGTGCCAACCGGCGGGAGCCTGAGGTGCGACTGGCACTGGCATGTGGTGGTATCCGCTCATCTGCTGATGCTTGCGCATCGCGACTTCGGGGGAGTCCGACAGGCACGCTGCGATGATGATTCCAAGCACTCCGAGCAAAAGTCCGAGCACTAGCCCTGCTCCACCTTTGCCCTTGGGATTGGCGATCGCATACCCAATGGCTGCGCATGCTGCCCAAACAATCACAAATATCGCCATGCTGTTGCTCCTGCCGTCTTGTCTGCTGATCCTTCGGCTCCTAACGCTCTGACCTTGAGGCATTGGCGCCCCCCGTATAGATGTGTGGACGCTCGACGAGACGGGTACCAGCACGTCGAGCCGATGCGGCCCGCGCCCGGTACGACGTCTTGGCGCGCTCACCAACCGAGGATCAGGTCGGCCGAACCAGCTGACCAAGTGGACCAAGGCTTCTGAGGTTCGATCAGCGGGACCCGCGATTCGATGAAGGCACGGAACAGTCCACAAGGACCCCGGGCATTCGGCCGCCAGCCGTGCAACGCCTAGCTGACGATCGCTACGCCCCGCGTCTCCAAGTCGCGGCGCTGAACCTGACGCGTCCGCGGTCTCGATCAACCCATACGACCTCGCGCCCGGCATTGATCCATGCGATGGCTTGCACGTGTTGCGTACCGGCACTCTCGTTGGCCCACCAGGCCGAGTACTTGCGCGCCGACGCCGGTAGCGCCCCGACGAGGCGCTCGATCTCGTCGAAACTGAGCTCAACCGGCTGGTTGCCCGCCTGGCAGAGGAACTTGAACAGTTGGTCGTATTTCGCCACGGCCAAAGAATGTCACGAATCGAGGTGATCGCTCTGCGTCGACGAGTGCTCCGTTCATTGGGCGCGATTTGTGCCACCCGCCGCGTAATACCGCCCCCGGTGGCGCTGCGCGGGCGCGATTTTGGCCACCAGAGGCGTATTTCCGCGCCCGGTGACACTCGATGGGACAAGCGTAGGCGCATCGGCGCCGGCGAAGCGTCCCTTCAACACTGCTGGCCGGCACCACATACCGCCGGTTCTGCGGCCACGGTCCGGTTCGCCGAGCGTTCTGCGGAACTGTTCGGTGAGCGAACGCCGCCGCGCAGATCGCCGAAGACTTCGAACTGGCCACGCGTCATCCACGCCGCAAGGTGGTTCAATTCTTCTGGCTCCGCCTTTTTGTGCCACCTACCAGGGACTTTGGGAGTAGCGCGTTCGACTCAGTTATACCTGCCCAACGCCTTACTCAGGTAAGATGCTCGGGTGACCGGTGTTGACCAGGTGACGTCGCTGACAACGTGCGATGAGCCACACGTCCGCCGAAGCGCATGAGCACCTCGAGTACGCCACCGTGGAGGCCTCGACGTCGCGGGCGCCGAGTTCGCGAAGCCTCAGCTACAACGTGACGTGGTCTTGATGTAGCCCACGTCGACACGAGCAACGAGTGCTGCCACGGAGGGTGACGGGCTTGCGTGGCGGAACGAAGGATCACGGTCCGGACCAGCGGCGACGCGCTTTCTTCGACCATTTTGCGTGGCTTCGGCCTTGACAAAGCCTTGAACAAGGCTAGAGTCCGCGTGGGGCCATCGTCACTGGGTGTGGTGACTCTGTCGTTCGGTCGTTGCGCCTTAGCGAAACGTGGGCGGGTCGTGACCGGAAGTCAACGGGGAAGCTGCCGAATTTTGGCAGCTTCGAAGCGGAGGTACATCGTGCGCAAGATCTTGGCAGTCCTGACACTGCTCGTCGCGGGCGCCGTCGCCGGCGACAGCGTGTTCTCGCCGGCGGTCGTGAACGCCGCGCCGCAGACGATCGTCGATCAGAACGGTGAGGACGACCTCGGTGGCCAGAAGGACCTGAACAGCCTGACGGTCGACTACGGCCTTCCCGGCGCGACCAGTCTGAGCGTCAGTTGGAACTGGGACGACACGGCGACGTCGGGCGCCAACACCCGCGACGCGTGCTCGTTGTTCGACACCGACGGTGATGGCTTCGCCAACTATGCGTTCTGTGTGACCGTCAACAACAACACGACGGTCAGCACGCCGAGGCTCTACCTGTGCACGGCTGACTCGCGTGCGGATCGCTGCGGCGGACCGACTGAGGACACATCGTTCACGTCGACGGGTACGACGTCGGTGGTCGCCAACAGCGACCCGTTCCGCACCAGCCCCACCCACCAGCAGACCAATGACTGTGATGACAACCCGGCATGCAACTCGGCCGACTCTGTGGCCGTCACGACCGTCCAGTTCGCCGATTTCGGAGTAGCCACAGCGACTCTCCTCAACGTGTGCTCATTCCCGTCGCGGGAGCCCAACGCGGATCCATCGGACTGTGTGATCATTCAGGACTCGGGGTTCATCAGGATCGTCAAGAACGCAACTCCTGACACGACTGCAACATTCTCGTTCACCCTCGACGGCACGGCGGCGTTCACTACCGACGGTGATGGGACGAGCCAGCTTCTGCCGGTCAATTCGGCGACGAACCACTCCGTGTCCGAGACAGCGACGACCGGTTGGCAGCTCTCGTCGGCGTCGTGCGTGAAGGGCAGCAACGGCGCCACCACGGGGACGCTGAGCGGAACCACGATCTCCAACATCGACCCCAGTCCTGGCGAGGTCGTGACATGTACGTTCAACAACGCGGAGTCGGACGGAACGCTCACCCTGGTGAAGGTGGTCGACAACCTCGGCGAGTCGGGCCCTGGTTACCTCGGTGTCAGCGATTTCCCGCTGACCATCGACGGGAACTCGACGACGTCGGGTACGGCTGTCACCGTCACGGCCGGAAATCACTCGATCGCCGAGTCGCCGCAACCCGGCTACACCGTCGGGACATGGAGCTGCACTGACGGCAACGGAACCGCCGGTTCGGCCACGCACACCGTCGCTATCTCTGGCGCAGAGACCAACACCTGCACGATCACCAACACCCTGATCGCCGTTCCGGCGTTGTCGATCGTGAAGATGGCGACACCGTCGACGTATTCGACGGTTGGTGCGGTGATCTCGTACAGCTATCTGGTGACCAACTCGGGCAACGTCACGTTGTCGGGGCCGTTCACGGTCAGCGATGACAAGGCGACGCGACGAGGCCTGCCCGGCAACGGCGAGCCTCGCCCCGGGCGCGTCGATCACGTGCACGGCGTCGTACACGATCACCCAGGCCGACCTCGATTCGGGTTCGGTGACCAACATCGCCTCGGCCTCGAACGGCACGGTGACCTCGCCGACCGATACCGAGACCGTGACCGCAGTCACGGGCCCGAGGCTCGACATCGTCAAGACGGCGACACCGGCCATCTATTCGGCGGTCGGTCAGGTGATCGCGTACAGCTATGCGGTGACGAACACCGGCAACGTCACGTTGTCGGGGCCGTTCACGGTCAGCGATGACAAGGCGACGCGACGAGTCGTGCCCGGCGACGGTGAGCCTCGCGCCGGGCGCGTCGATCACGTGCACGGCGTCGTACACGATCACCCAGGCCGACCTCGATGCGGGTTCGGTGACCAACGTCGCCTCGGCCTCGAACGGGACGGTGACCTCGCCGACCGACACCGCGACGGTGACCGCAGACCAGAACCCGGCGTTGACGATCGTCAAGACGGCGGCACCGACGACGCTACGACGCCGTGGGCGACGTGGTCTCGTACAGCTATCCTGGTGACGAACACCGGCAACGTGACGTTGTCGGGGCCGTTCACGGTGAGCGATGACAAGGCGACCGACGAGACCTGCCCGGCGACGGCGAGCCTCGCTCCGGGTGACTTCATCACCTGCACGGCGTCGTACACGATCACCCAGGCCGACCTCGATTCGGGTTCGGTGACCAACATCGCCTCGGCAACCAACGGGACGACGACCTCGCCGACCGACACCGAGACGGTCGACCGCAGTGCAGAACCCGGCGTTGACGATCGTCAAGACGGCGGCACCGACGACGCTACAACTCCGTGGGCGACGTGGTCTCGTACAGCTATCTGGTGACCAACAGCGGGAACACGACGTTGGCGGGTCCGTTCGCGGTCAGCGATGACAAGGCGACCGACGAGGCCTGCCCGGCGACGGCGAGCCTCGCTCCGGGTGACTTCATCACCTGCACGGCGTCGTACACGATCACCCAGGCCGACCTCGACGCCGGTTCGGTGACCAACATCGCCTCGGCCTCGAACGGGACGACGACGTCGCCGACCGACACCGAGACCGTGACCGCAGTCCAGTCTCCGGCGTTGACGATCGTCAAGACGGCGACACCGACGACCTACGACTCCGTCGGCGACGTGATCTCGTACAGCTATCTGGTGACCAACAGCGGGAACATGACGTTGGCGGGGCCGTTCACGGTCAGCGATGACAAGGCGACCGACGAGGCCTGCCCGGCAACGGCGAGCCTCGCCCCAGGCGGGTCGATCACGTGCACGGCGTCGTACACGATCACCCAGGCCGACCTCGATTCGGGTTCGGTGACCAACATCGCCTCGGCCTCGAACGGGACGGTGACCTCGCCGACCGACACCGAGACCGTCACCGCGGTCGCAGTCTCCGGCGTTGACGATCGTCAAGACGGCGACACCGACGACCTACGACTCCGTGGGCGACGTGATCTCGTACAGCTATCTGGTGACCAACTCGGGCAACGTCACGTTGTCGGGGCCGTTCACGGTCAGCGATGACAAGGCGAGCGACGAGTCCTGCCCGGCAACGGCGAGCCTCGCTCCGGGCGCGTCGATCACGTGCACGGCGTCGTACACGATCACCCAGGCCGACCTCGATCCGGGTTCGGTGACCAACATCGCCTCGGCCTCGAACGGGACGGTGACCTCGCCGACCGACACCGAGACCGTCACCGCAGTCGCGGGTCCGGCGCTCGACGATCGTCAAGACGGCGACACCGACGACCTACGACTCCGTGGGCGACGTGATCTCGTACAGCTATCCTGGTGACCAACACCGGCAACGTCACGTTGTCGGGGCCGTTCACGGTCAGCGATGACAAGGCGAGCGACGAGTCCTGCCCGGCGACGGCGAGCCTCGCTCCGGGTGACGTCATCACGTGCACGGCGTCGTACACGATCACCCAGGCCGACCTCGATGCGGGTTCGGTGACCAACATCGCCTCGGCCTCGAACGGCACGGTGACCTCGCCGACCGACACCGAGACGGTGACCGCAGTACCAGAACCCGGCGCTGACGATCGTGAAGACGGCGACACCGACGACCTACGACTCCGTGGGCGACGTGATCTCCTACAGCTATCTGGTGACCAACACCGGCAACGTCACGTTGTCGGGGCCGTTCACGGTCAGCGATGACAAGGCGACCGACGAGGCCTGCCCGGCGACGGCGAGCCTCGCTCCGGGCGCGTCGATCACCTGCACGGCGTCCTACACGATCACCCAGGCCGACCTCGATGCGGGCTCGGTGACCAACATCGCCTCGGCCAGCAACGGGACGGTGACCTCGCCGACCGACACCGAGACGGTGACCGCGACGCAGAACCCGGCGTTGACGATCGTGAAGACGGCGACACCGACGACCTACGACTCCGTGGGCGACGTGATCTCGTACAGCTATCTGGTGACCAACACGGGCAACGTGACGTTGTCGGGGCCGTTCACGGTCAGCGATGACAAGGCGACCGACGAGACCTGCCCGGCGACGGCGAGCCTCGCCCCGGGCGCGTCGATCACGTGCACGGCGTCCTACACGATCACCCAGGCCGACCTCGATGCGGGTTCGGTGACCAACATCGCCTCGGCCAGCGAACGGCACGGTGACCTCGCCGACCGACACCGAGACCGTGACCGCAGACCAGAACCCGGCGCTGACGATCGTGAAGACGGCGACACCGATCGACCTATGACTCGGTGGGCGACGTGATCTCCTACAGCTATCTGGTGACCAACACCGGCAACGTCACGTTGTCGGGGCCGTTCACGGTCAGCGATGACAAGGCGACCGACGAGTCCTGCCCGGCGACGGCGAGCCTCGCCCCGGGCGCGTCGATCACCTGCACGGCGTCCTACACGATCACCCAGGCCGACCTCGATTCGGGCTCGGTGACCAACATCGCCTCGGCCAGCAACGGGACGATGACCTCGCCGACCGACACCGAGACCGTGACGGCGGTGCCAGAACCCGGCGTTGACGATCGTGAAGACGGCGACACCGACGACGTATTCGACGGTCGGTGACGGTGATCTGGTACAGCTATCTGGTGACCAACTCGGGCAACGTCACGTTGTCGGGCCGTTCACGGTCAGCGATGACAAGGCGACCGACGAGTCCTGCCCGGCAACGGCGAGCCTCGCCCCGGGCGCGTCGATCACCTGCACGGCGTCCTACACGATCACCCAGGCCGACCTCGATGCGGGTTCGGTGACCAACATCGCCTCGGCCACGAACGGCACGGTGACCTCGCCGACCGACACCGAGACCGTGACCGCAGACCAGAACCCGGCGCTTGACGATCGTGAAGACGGCGACACCGTCGACGTATCGGCGGTCGGTGACGGTGATCTCGTACAGCTATCTGGTGACCAACACCGGCAACGTCACGTTGTCGGGGCCGTTCACGGTCAGCGATGACAAGGCGACCGACGAGGCCTGCCCGGCAACGGCGAGCCTCGCCCCCGGCGCGTCGATCACCTGCACGGCGTCCTACACGATCACCCAGGCCGACCTCGATTCGGGTTCGGTGACCAACATCGCCTCGGCCACCAACGGGACGACGACCTCGCCGACCGACACCGAGACCGTGACCGCAGTCCAGACTCCGGCGTTGACGATCGTCAAGACGGCGACACCGACCACCTATTCGACGGTCGGTGCGGTGATCTCGTACAGCTATCTGGTGACCAACACGGCAACGTCACGTTGTCGGGGCCGTTCACGGTCAGCGACGACAAGGCGACCGACGAGGCCTGCCCGGCAACGGCGAGCCTCGCCCCGGGCGCGTCGATCACCTGCACGGCGTCCTACACGATCACCCAGGCCGACCTCGATTCGGGTTCGGTGACCAACATCGCCTCGGCCTCGAACGGCACGGTGACCTCGCCGACCGACACCGAGACCGTCACCGCAGTCCAGACTCCGGCGCTTGACGATCGTCAAGACGGCGACACCGATCGACCTATCGACGGTCGGTGCGGTGATCGCGTACAGCTATCCGGTGACGAACACCGGCAACGTCACGTTGTCGGGGCCGTTCACGGTCAGCGATGACAAGGCGACCGACGAGGCTGCCCGGCGACGGCGAGCCTCGCCCCGGGCGCGTCGATCACCTGCACGGCGTCGTACACGATCACCCAGGCCGACCTCGATTCGGGCTCGGTGACCAACATCGCCTCGGCCATCGAACGGCACGGTGACCTCGCCGACCGACACCGAGACCGTCACGGCGGTCCAGTCTCCGGCGTTGACGATCGTCAAGACGGCGACACCGATCACCTACTCGGCGGTCGGTGCAGGTGATCTCGTACAGCTATCTGGTGACCAACTCGGGCAACGTCACGTTGTCGGGTCCGTTCACGGTCAGCGATGACAAGGCGACCGACGAGTCGTGCCCGGCGACGGCGAGCCTCGCCCCGGGCGCGTCGATCACCTGCACGGCGTCGTACACGATCACCCAGGCCGACCTCGATGCCGGTTCGGTGACCAACGTCGCCTCGGCCACCAACGGGACGGTGACCTCGCCGACCGACACCGAGACGGTCACCGCGGTGCAGTCTCCGGCGTTGACGATCGTCAAGACGGCGACACCGATCACCTACTCGGCGGTCGGTGCAGGTGATCTCGTACAGCTATCTGGTGACCAACTCGGGCAACGTCACGTTGTCGGGTCCGTTCACGGTCAGACGATGACAAGGCGACCGACGAGTCCTGCCCGGCGACGGCGAGCCTCGCCCCGGGCGCGTCGATCACCTGCACGGCGTCGTACACGGTCACCCAGGCCGACCTCGATTCGGGTTCGGTGACCAACATCGCCTCGGCAAGCAACGGCACGACGACCTCGCCGACCGACACCGAGACGGTCACCGCAGTCCGAGTCCCGGCGATCGACATTCAGAAGACCCCCGACACGCAAACCGTCGCTTCGGGTGGCACCGCGACCTTCACGATCGTGGTGACGAACACCGGCAACGTCACGTTGACGAACGTGTCCGTCAGCGACCCCTTGGCCCCGGACTGCAACGAGACGATCGGAACGCTGGCTCCGGGCGCCTCGTCGAGCTACACCTGCACGCACACGGTGACGGCGGCCTTCACGAACACGGCCACCGCCACGGGGACCTGGCCGACGGGGACCGTCACCGACAGTGACACCGCTGTCGTGAGTCTGCCCGTTGCCCAAACGGCGAAGATCGCCCCCACGGCGACGACCTGCCAGAGCTTTCCGGAACGGCACCGCAGCAGATCTCGATGAGCTGCTGTACACGGTCAAGGGGGGCAAGATCAACGCCGTTTCGCCAGGCGTGCTCTTCTACTACAACACGGTGACGGTGAGCGCCGGCGCCACCATCAGGGTCACCCAGACCGACAACGGAACCAGCCCAGCCCTCGGGGTGCAGCAGAATCAGGCGATCCTGTGGAGCCTCAATTGCACGAAGGTGGCGATCGGTACGGTGACGGCAGGCGGTGCGACGGTGACCTACACGAACGTGCCGGCAGGCACGTACATCATCGGGATCAAGTACACACCCGCCACCGTGAAGGGGGCCGCGGAGCCAGGCACCGTGATCTACACTTTCAGCACCTCGGTGAACGGCACTCTCGCTCCGGGAAGCACCGACACGATCGTGCTGAAGAAGAAGTAACCCAGCTCGAAGACCTGGGTGCGTTTCTGCGCGGATCGCGCGTATGTACGCGCGAATGCGGCGGTCCGCGCACCAACGCAGTCTTCCGTGTGAGTGGATCTTCGCTTGACCGCTGTCCGGGGCGACGTTCACCCGAGAGGGGCGTGCCGTTCGCTGTTGAGGACGAGACCCAGCTCGTCGTCAGCGCGATTGGACGCGTTGGTTGGCGACTCGGTACTCGACGTTGCGGGCATCGCCGCCGACGGAAATCGTGAGGTAGTAGTCACCGTCTTGTCGCGTGTACTGCAGCGGACTGATGCGGCTGGCGCCGACGTCGTGTGGCCCCAACTCGTTTCGGATGGTGGTCTTGCCGCCACCGAGGATGTTGTGATCGCTCGACATCACGGCGATCTGGGCAACGACCGTTCCCGCTGGCGCAGTCGCACCGCGAACGGTCCGAAACGAGAACTCGACATTCTCCCCGTCGAGCCTCGGGTAGTCGACGAACTCGAAGCGGACGTCGCCCGTGCCGGCCGCGTACATGTCGCTGCCGTCGAAGTACTCGCTGAAGTCAAAGTCGGTCATTGCCAACTCCCGTTGCCGGCTCCCCTGTGACGCCAGTGAGAACACTAGTCGCCGGGCAGAGTTGCGATTCCGGGGACTATCAACGCGCGACGCTGATGTGACTCGAGACGCTCACGAGTTCGTTAGCACATATCGACTGGCCCAGATGACGAGCTGTGGGAGAGCCTGATCAAGGCCACGCCCGCCAACCGGTGACGTCGATTGCGATGACCGGGCCCGGCGGCGGATCTCGAAGGTATTGCTCGTACTTGCCGGCGAGGAGCTGCAGTGCGTGGTCGAACTCGGGTCCGGAGTCGATTACTCGCGCCCTCCCATCGATCCTGACCCACCACAAGGCCGCCCAGTCGTCGGCGTAGTGGTCGACCAACATCGCAGCCCACGGAACAGCCCGAATGTTGTCGAGCCGCCGCAATGCAAAGGTCGATTTCGGCTTTGCGTCGACCGCTGAGTAGAGCACCTCGTCGCTCAGGACGAAGCAGCACGGCACGACATGTGGACGGTTGTCGGGACTCACTGTGGCGAGGCGAGCGACGCGCGCTTGCTCGAAGCGTGCTCTCATCGTCGTGATGTCCATACCGGAAACGTCGATCAGCGCAGTTGCCGCGGCGCCCAGAAGCTCTCGAGCATGGCACAGGCCGGTTGCAGGGCGCTCCATGGCCCGGCGACCGACAGCACCGCGACCGCGGCGGTCGGGAACGTGTCGATCGCCGCCCCGCCGGTTGCCGAAGCGACGGCGAGAAGGTCCACCAAGTCGGCAACACCGGGGTTGTGCCCGATGAGGACCACGGTGGTGACCTGATCGTCGAGGCGTCGCAGTTCGGTGACCAACCGCTCGGCGCCAGCGCCGTACAGCGACGAGTCCGACTCGACGCGTGCTCCTTGACCGAACGCTGCGCGGATGCCTGCGAGCGTCTCGCGGGTTCGACGCGAGCTCGAGCACATGACGAGATCGGGGCGCAGCTCGAGACCCTCGATGTGATCGCGCAGCCGGGAAAGCGCATTGCGGCCGCGCTTCGAGAGCGGCCGGTCGTGGTCCGCGAGCGACGGATCGTCCCAGCTCGACTTGGCATGACGGATGACGACGATGTGCCTGAGATCGGGATCACGTTGGTGGCTCACGGACTCATCCTGTACCTCCGAGTCGACAAGCGCCATCGTGCGAAGGAGCAACCTGCATTCCATTCGGTGCCGCCAGAGCGTCCGGTTTGGCGCCCTCGTCGAACCGCACCGCCGCGAGCTCCGCGTGCACTGCTACCGGATGCTCGGCTCCTACAGCGACGCCGAGGAACACACTCAGGACACGTTCCTGCGAGCTTGGCGGGCACGTCGTCAGTTCGAGGGGCGCTCCTCGTTGCGGGCCTGGCTGTACCGGATCGCGACCAACCTTTGCGTCGACACCCTGCGACGCCGACCGGAACGACAGCGTCCCAGCCCGCGGCGATCGGGTCCCGCCCAGCGACCTGGCTTGGCTGCAACCCTTCCCGGACGATGTCCTCGACATCGTCGACGACCCCGAGCTCGGTCCCGAAGCCGTCGCTGTCGGCGCCAACGGTTTCGAGCTTTCTCGCTCGACGTGCTCCACATCGACAACGGCCAACTCGTCGACATCACGACGTTCTTCGTTCCCGAGATGTTCGTCCACTTCGGGCTCCCGCTACATCTGTGAACGCGCACGAACACAATCCTGGGTTGCTCGAGGATCGGCGACCCAGCGACGATCGACTGCCGACCATCACGGCTCCCGGCTACGAGACGACCACGACACTGATCGCGCCAGGCGAGACACTCCTGATCGTCGACGACCGATGGGTCGGCGCCCTGATCTTCGTGACCGTCGGCAGTATCCAACTCGAATGCCACGACGGCGCCACCTACACGTTCCCGGCCGGTTCGATCTTAGGCTTCAGTGACTTCGGGCTACGCGCCGCCCACAACAACGGGGCCTCACCCGCCACGATCGTGGGCACGAGACGCGTCACCTCGCACAGAACAACAAGCCTTCACCTCGTCCGGCTTCGGTCGCCTGCCGAAACCGAACGTTGGCTAGCGGGGATACCCAACGATCACTGAGCCGGTAGGAGCCGGGCTTCCCGTCGGTCGGTGTCGTCGCTTTGCGAGATCACCAGATGACGTAGAGTGGTGGGCGTCGCGGGGTCGCGCGACGAGGGGGGTGGAGATGACGAACATTCCGGACGACAAGTTCCGGGTCTTCATCAGCCACAAGCACGGGGACCACGAGTTCGCCGCAGCCGTCGACGAAGCGCTGCGAAGTCTCTCGCCAACGCTCGAATGCTTTGTCTCTGGGTCCAACATCAGCGCAGGCACTGAGTGGAACCACGAGATCCGTGACGCGCTCAGGAGGAGCCACGTTCTCATACTCCTGTTCACCAACCCGTCGCAGAACTGGGACTGGTGTCTCTACGAAGCGGGGTTGTTCACGCGACTCGACCACGAGGACGTGCATTCGGTCGTGTCACTGTTCCATTCCGATGGAGTCGCTCCGCGGGTACTGGAGAACCTGCAGGGCGTGCACGCGAGGCAGAGCGAGATCGCGGTGTTCCTGGAGAGTCTGTGCAAGTCGACGTGGCTGGTGAGCGACGACTGGCGCAGGGGCGCGCTGAACTCCGACATCCTGCCCGAGAGGGTCGACGCGGCAGCTAAACAGATTGAACGTGCCTTCCCCGACACCGTGACTCCTGCAGCGCAGCATCCGTGCCATCGCGTGGTACTCGACCTGTCCGGCGCTACCGAAAGCTGGGACCGTATTCCTGACGATGCCCGGGTCGTGGAGGGGTCAGGGGCGACGGAGATGTTCACACTTTCGCTGTTCCAGGTTGCGAGCGGATCACGAACGCGGACCTGGGGAGAGTTGGTCGCTGCTATCGGTGGCCAGGACGCACCCTGGCGTCGTCAACTCGACAGACGTTTCGCAGCCGCACTTCGCGGGGAACTATTCCCGCCGACTACTGCGACGTTGCGGGCTTTCGCCCTCGAAGAGCGCCATCGTCGGCACTACCGTCCGATCATCTACGAGATCGATCGAGCGCCGGCGTCCACCGGCGGAGCCGCGGCTGAGTCCGCGGGGGCGCGCCCTGCGACAACTGCCGAGCCGGCGAGGTCATCGCGCCCGCTCGGGGTCACGATCGTGCTGGATCCCCAAATGGCACCGGCCCCGCTGGCGGGTTCCGCGCTCAATCTGGCCCGGACTCACGCCCGTTTCGCGGCAGAGGTGTTCGACGTCTTCTGCGAAACAGTTGCGCCGCGGAGCGAGTCAGCTTCGAACGTGTTCAGTGAGGTTCAAGAGGCGTTCCAGGTGATCTACGAGGAAGCCGAGCGGAATTGCGTGTTCGAATTCGGCGAGCTCGAACACGTCTTCGGCGATAAATATCAAGGAAGTGCGGCGCAGCAGTTGAACGACCGATGGGACACGAAGCGGGCGCAGCTCGACGAGGCGCTCGCAGCGCGGGATGCCGGGGCGGTCGAGAATCTCCTGGACCAGATGCGTGACATCAATCGGCACTGTTCGCTCGCGGCTACCCAACGGTATCTCCACGTGCTCGAGACTCACCACAAAAGGCGCCGACACGGGGAGCATCAAGGCCTGGGCGGGTGAACCCGTAGAGGAAGATGAGCCCACAGCTTGCGAACGCGGTGACACGCGCCGACTCGAGCAATGAACGCTCCGCGGAAGGCGAGAGTGCGGGAGAATTGGGTCAAGGTTGCCCAGGTGAAGCCGATGTTTTGAGCGTGCCTTCTCGCCCGAATCGTGCGGTGCAACCCGCACCTGATCTGGCTGGCGCCGTTCATCGGACCTGGCCGTTCGTTGCGATGGCGGTGGGGGCGGTCGCCTTGGAACCCTTCACAGGAGGCCGACTTGATGCAGGCTGGTGGTGGGTCGGGATCCTCGTGGCTGCCGTTGGCATCCTCGCAGGGGCGGCCGCAGTAGCGGGCAGGGTCCGGGCGGACTGGGTGCTCTTCGGGGGCTTGTTGTCTCTTGTTGGGATCGTGGTGGTTCGACATGCCTCGCACGTATCCGGCGGCTTCGGACCGATGGTGCTGCTGCCGATCGTCTGGTTCTCACTGTTCGGTAGTCGTCGCCAACTCGTCGCGGTCATCTCCTGCGCCGCGGTAGCGCTCATCGCACCTCTGGTTCTCATCGGTGGAGAGCGCTATCCGACGACCGCGTGGCGCAGCTCGTTGGTCTTGATCGGTGTCGGATTGTTGGCCGGCTTGTCGTCGCAGAGATTCCGCGACCGACTCGCCACACGCACCAACGAGGCCGGATCCCTCGCTGCCCAATTGCACGACGCGTTGGAAGCGATGGCCGATCCAGTTGCACGTTACGAAGTAATTCGAGACGACGCAGGCCTCCCGGTCGATCTGCGTTGCGTGTTGTTGAACGCCGCAGGCCGCCAGATGATGGGAGACGAAACCGTCGGCGAGCTGCTGTCGGAACGGCTCCTCAAGCGGGGTCGGCTCGAAATGCTCGACATCTGGCTGAGCGCCGTCGACTCAGCGGAACCCGTTCGCTACGAGCTCACCAGCCAAAGGTGGCAGAACGGCCGAATCGTCGTCCTACAGCTCGTACGGATACACAATGGCGTGCTCGCCTCCTGGCGCGACGTCACCAACGAGCGTGCCGCCGAACTCGGTCTGCGTCAGTCGATCCAACGTTGGCACTCCATGGCCGACGCGGCCACCGACGTCTCGCTCATCCTCGATCACAACCTCGAGGTCCTCCATGTCTCGGCGTCCATCGCTGACATGCTCGGGCTCGACCAGGCGACCGCGATCGGCCAGGACGCACTTAGGATCATTCATCCAGACGATCGATCACTTGTTCACGCCACGCTGACCGCAGCCTTGCACGACGATGCTCGACAGACCATCGAGTTCCGCGTTCTCGACCGCCGCAAACCCGGTGACCAGGTCTGGCTCGAAGGACGAGTAGCCGGTCTCGGCGCCGGCAGCAACCGGGAGCTCAACATCGGACTTCGCGACATCACCACCGTCCGGCTCGAGCGCGCCGTGCTCGGCCACCAGGCAACCCACGACCCATTGACCGGGCTCCTGAACCGGGCCGGTCTCCAAGCCCAACTCGACGCGCAGACTGACCGTGCCTCCGGCTGGCACCTGATCTACCTCGACCTCGATCGTTTCAAACCGATCAACGACCTTCACGGTCATCCGCCGGCGATGAGGTGCTCGTCAAGACTGCGCAACGACTGCTGGCGACGATCCGAGCGAACGAGTCCGCGGCACGCATCGGCGGCGACGAGTTCGCAATCATCAGTCACGTCCTCGTCGGCGACACCGACAAACTCGTCAGCCGGCTCACAGCTGCCGTTGCAGCACCCATAACCCTTACCAACGGCACCAGTGTATCCGTCACGGTCAGCGTTGGACTCGCCACCGCAACCGCAACCACGACCGTTGATGACCTCCTCATCACTGCCGATCACCAGATGTACCGCAACAAGCGCCGAGCACAAGCCGCCAGCTTCGACATGGACTAAGGGCTTCGCGCGGATAGGTGACCATCCACCGGTCGGGCTTGAACACGTGGCATATGCCCTGAGCAGGGCATATGCATCGAAATCGCGTGGAGCTGGGGGGAATCGAACCATTTTGCATCCGATGCCGTTGTACCTGCTCTGAGACTTGAGTCCCTGGTCCATCGTCCCGAACATGCCGATATTGACAACCGCGCTTTGCCATCATTGGTTGCAGCAGAATGTCCTTATGCGGTTCCGAGGCAATGCGCCCGAAGTGCGGCAGCATCGGGCTGTCGTCGGTGGCGTGCTTGGTGCTCTGCTCTCACTCGCCGTCTCTCGTTCGAGCCCGGACGCAGGCATACCGTTGTCCGACGTCGCCTTGGCTGCGGCGCTTGCTGCCGGTCTTGCTGCCTTTCCACGGGCTCTGCTGGGTGCAGCGCTCGGCTTGCTCACGGTCGTGATAAGCGATTCGAGAACGACCGGCGTGGGACCGGTGGCGCGACGGAATGAACATCGTCTGGTGGTTCTCGATCCTTGGCTTGGCTGCATATGGGCGCAGCTGGGGTCTCGACTTCGCGGTGCGCTGCCTCAAGACGCTCGTTGCTGCGGCACGCTCGACCGTACGTTCTCTGGGGGCATCGTGGTCACGAGGCGCTGCGGCGCGGAGGCATCCCACGCATTCAATGCGCGCGGCACTCGGTCGGTTTATGGGCTTGGCGAGGTCTGGAGCCACGGGCTCGGCGCTACTGAGGTCGCCGCCTGTGGTGGAGTTCGAAAAGCAGCGCGCGCAGCGTCAACAGGTGGCACGAGCGCAGGCGGCGCTCGTCGAAAAGCTCCGCGGCGAGCCCGATGTGCGCGCGGTCACTTTTGCGACCGCACTGCCACGAATGGACCATCCCATTCGCCTGATGGATGTTGACCAGAATGCCGCGGCTGTCGCGGTGCCGGCGGCGGGGCCCTTCAAGGTGCGCACGACCCGGATAGCGATCGATTTCTTCGACGAGTGGACGACCGCTCGTCGCCGGGCGCCGCTGGACGCCGCGATCTGAACCGGGCTTCGGCGCCGTCGTCGTCAACACGACATTCGCCGAGCGCGCCTTCGGTTCGAGCAACGCGATTGGCAGGCGTGTGCGCGAGGCCACGCCGGATCGAGCGCCTGCCGGCCGCTGGCTCGAAATCGTCGGCGTCGTCGGGCACATGGGTGTTCACGCACTGACACCGTCACAAGACGACGGCGTGTACTTACCGCTGGCGGAGGGTGACGTGAACCCAGTGCGACTGGCCATCTGGGTACATGGGAGACCCGGCCGCTCTCGCGCGCCGGGTAAGTAGGAGTTAGCCAGCGCTGTCGACCCTAATGCGGTCGTCGCAATGCCAATCCCGCTCGATGAGATGTTCGAAGGTGACTGGTTATTCCTCAGGGCCTTCGTCCTGGGGGCCGCCCTCATCGTGGGCGTGCTGCTCAGCCTGGCGGCGTCAGCGTTGTACGCGATCCTGTCGCTAATCGTTTCCCAGCGCACCCGTGAGATCGGCATCCGCGTGGCGCTCGGCGCCAATCGCTGGGGAATAGCCCGCGACGTCGCCACAAGAGCGGTCGTGCAAATCGGCGCGGGCGTGCTGCTCGGCCTGCCGTTCGCGGGAGCGCTGTGTTACGAGTTCCTCGAGCTGACGGGCTCCGGCCGCCCCGTTCCCGGCGCCGTGGCGATGGCCGCGGTGCTTGGCGTGTCGGTCATGTTACTGGTGTCACTCACCGCATGCACGGTGCCGACGCTGCGCGCGCGTTGAGGATCGCGCCGATGGACGCGCTCCGTAAGGAGGGATAGGAGCAGCAGAACCGTCCCGTTAAACCGGTCCGTTCGGCGAAAAGCCGTGAGCGGCGCTGCTGCCCGGCACGCGATTCGCATCCATAGCCACTCAGCGATGCACATTCCCCTCGAGCTCAAAGGGACATGAACGATGAGCATTGTCAAATTCTCCATCAACGTTCCTCAGCAGACACTGGACGATCTCCAGGCTCGCCTGAGACGGACTCGCTGGGCGGATGAGATCGACGACGGGTGGACATTCGGGACGGATCGCACGGAGCTGCGGGCGCTCGTCGATCACTGGGCAGGTGCCTTCGATTGGCGCCGTCAGGAAGACGACATGAACCGGTTCGCGCATTTCCGCGCGGACGGTGAACGGGGTCAACGTTCACTTCATCCACGAGCGCGGCGTTGGCGCTCATCCGCTCCCGATTGTCCTGACCCACGGATACCCTGACTCGTTCCTGCGGTTTGCGAAGATCATCCCGATGCTCACGCATCCCGAGGCGCATGGCGGCGATCCCGCCGATGCGTTCGACGTCGTCGCGCCAAGCCTTCCAGGCTTCGGCTTCTCCGGGAAGCCGACGAAGCCCGGTGCGATCTTCCGCGTCGGCGACCTGTGGCACACGCTGATGACGGACGTGCTCGGCTACGAGCGCTTCGCCGCGCATGGAGGCGACTGGGGCAGTACGGTGACCGAACAGCTCGCGCGCAGCCACGCGCGATCGCTCGTCGGCGTGCACCTGACCGACGTCCCGTTCTGGCATCTGTTCCAGAAGCCCAGTGACTTGTCACGCGACGAGCAGCGCTATCTCGACGCGACGACGAAATGGCAGCAGAAGGACGGGGCCTACGCACTGATTCAGGGAACGCGGCCCTACACCCTGGCGCGCGGGCTCAATGATTCGCCGGCGGGTCTCGCATCATGGATTGTCGACAAGTTCCAGGCGTGGAGCGATTGTGACGGGGACGTCGAGAAGTCGTTCACGAAGGACGAACTGCTGACCAACGTCACGCTGTACTGGGTGACCGAAACGATTGGCTCGTCGTTCTTGCCGTACGCCGATTTCGTCAACGCCGGCGCGCTGACCTGGACCGTTGAGGCATTCCGGCAGTGGATCGGATCGACCGACGTGCCAGCGGCGTTCGCCATGTTCCCGAAGGACATCTCGCATCCGCCACGGGAGTGGGCCGCCCGCTTCTTCAACGTTCAACGCTGGACCGAGATGCCCCGCGGCGGACATTTCGCTGCGCTGGAAGAACCCGAGTTGCTCGTCGACGACATCCGGCGCTTCTTTCGTCCGTTGCGCGAAGATGCGAAGGGAGACACCTCGAGCCGGCGACGAGTCGTGGTCTGAAGAAATCGGAGGGTCGAACAGCCCAGAACGGTGAGCCGGAGCCATAATAGCGCCCTTTCGATCGCTGTTCAGAGGTGGGGAGGATCAGCTGAGCGACTCAAGAAGTAGAATACGCGGCTCGAGGACCTTTCCATGACCCGTGTGATTTCCGCTCGACTGACGCCGCTGCTGATCGCCGGCGTGTTCTCAACCGTTGCGATGGCCCAGACACCGGGGGGGCGCCTCAGGCTCCGGCCACTGCGCCGGCGCCGCAAGCGCTGACCTATGAGATGGCCGTCCAGGTGATCGATGCTGCCAAAGCAGAGGCACGCAAGAACAAGTGGAACGTGACCATTGTCGTCGTGGATGCCGCCGGCATTCCGGTCGCGTTGCGGAGACTGACCGGCGCGAGCCCGCGCTCGTACAACATCGCCACGCGCAAGGCCGCGACCGTCGTGGCCACGAAGCTGACAACCGCGGATTACGGTGCGCAGCTCAAGAACAAGACCGTGACGGAAGTACAGAACGGCATCACGTTCGCGGGCGGTGTCCGATCATGCGCGGCACGGAGTTCATCGGCGCGGTCGGCACGAGCGGCGTGCAGGCCGGGCAGGATGAAATCATCTCGAAGGCCGGCGCGGCCGTCATCAAGTAGCCACTACATCCCTGAGCCGCACCATGACGATCAAGAGTGTTCTTTGCGCGCTCACCCTCGCCGCAGGAGGCGTCGGCCTGGCCGTCGTGTCGGCTCAGCCTGCGGCCTCGTTCGACATCGTGCTGGCCGGCGGGCGGGTCGTGGATCCGGCATCGGGTCTGGACGCCGTGCGCCACGTCGGTATCAACGCCGGCACCGATCGCCACAGTGTTCAGCCAGACGCCGCTGACCGGCAGAAGACCGGATCGTCGACGTCAGCGGCAAGGTTGTCTCGCCGGGGTTCATCGACCCGCATGTGCACTGGAAGACGATGAAGAGAATCGGTATCAGGCGCGTGATGGCGTGACGACCGCGCTCGAGATGGAGATCGGCGTCATCCGAGTGACGCTGGTACGCGTCCCGCGAAGGCCAGAGCGCCCGTCAACTACGGCGCGACGGTAGGCACGTCTGCTCGCGCATTTCGGTGATGCACAAAAAAGGAACGTGGCAGGAGGTCGACGCGATCCGCCAGTCCACAGCCGATCCGCGTCCGGACTGGTCGTTTCGAAAAGCGTCCGATACTGAAATCGCCGCGATGATCGCGCGTCTCAATCGTGGCCTTGCCGCCGGTGCGCTCGGCATCGGCATGGGGCCCGCCTACACTCCGGGCGCGAGCCGCGACGAACTGCTGCAGGTGTTCGAACTGGCGGCGCGCCGCAAGGCGCTCGCCTTCATTCACATTCGATCGACCGGTGAGGTGGAGCCTGGCGGCAGCATCGACGCCTTGCAGGAAGTCCTGGCCAACGTTGCTGCCACCGGCGCGGCCGTGCACATAGCGTGCACATCGGCATCATGGGCCTTCGTCAGACGCCGCGTTTGCTCGCGATGATCGACGGCGCTCGCGCGCGTGGTCTTGACGTGACGACCGAGGTCTATCCCTACACCGCCGCGTCAACGTATCTGCAGTCGGCAATGTTCGAGCCTGGCTGGCAGGAACGGTGCGCGATTGGCTTCGGCGACGTGCAATGGTCGGCAACGGGCGAACGATTGACGGCGGATAGTTTCACCCGCTACCGCAAGCAGGGCGGGCTGGTCGTCATTCACATGATTCCCGAAGCGTCGGTGCGGGCGGCGTTGTCGCATCCGCAGGTGATGGTTGGCAGCGACGGTGTGCCGCTGACCAACGGCGGCGGCCATCCCCGCGGCGTTGGCACTTACGCGCGCGTCCTTGGCCATTACGTGCGCGAGCAGAAGGTGATCGATCTGATGACCGCGCTCCGCAAGATCACCGTGATGGTGGCAGAGCGCCTGGAGCCGTATGTGCCGGCCATGCGTCGCAAGGGACGCCTGGCTGCTGGGATGGATGCCGACATCACCGTCT
>CAVVBH010000043.1:0-16798 GCA_963746365.1 Ilumatobacteraceae bacterium
TGGGCGTCGCTGACGAGGGTCGTGTCGTAGCCGCGGACGAACGCGCCGTGGAGCGTCGCACGAATGCAGGCGTCGGTTTGTGCGCCGGTGACGACGAGCCGACCGACACCCCGTTGTGCGAGCTCCGACTCCAGCGTCGTGTCCTCGAAGGAGTCGCCGTACTTCTTGTGCACCAGCGGCTCGGATTCCTGGCGCTGCAGTTCGGAGACGTACTGCCAACCATCGGTTCCCTCGACCATGTTCTCATCGGCGTGCTGTACCCAGATCACGGGCACGTGCTGCGTGCGGGCTTTGTCGACGAGTGACTTGATCTTCGAGATCACCTCATCGCGCTGATCCGCGTTGGCCACCACATCGTTCTGCACGTCCACGACGATGAGGGCGGTGTTGGGACGGTCACGCAAGCTGGTCATGTCGTCTCCTCATCTCAGGCGTCTGGCGCAATCGAATGCCCTCCCACATTGGCCGCTCCGGCGTGGCGACGCAAGCAGCGGTGCGCGCTCGACGAGTCGTGATCTTGCAGAAGTCTGAACACTTTGAGCGTTTACACGCCCACTGTTCGTGTCCTACTGTCGGGCTGTGCAACTCTTCTGGACCTACACGCCGTCCCCGGTAGACAGAGGCGCCGCCGAGATGTGGATCAGCGTCAACGACTGCAGCGTCGTCGACATGATCGCGATCGGTGAGCATTCTCTGGCGACCACCGCCAATCGACTCGAAGGGATGCGACCGCCCCCGCTGACCGTCAAACGGAAGTCCGATATCGGGAGCGACCTGGCGACCGCGCTCGTCGGTCTTCGTCTGCGGCTGCCACCGGCCGTCTGACCTGCGCCTGTGGAGTGCTTGGGGGTACCCAGGCGGGCGCCAAGCACTCCACAGGCCGTTTGGTGATCGCGTCAGGCGTGGACTCTGCGCAACTCCATGTCAGAGAGCGGCGCGCCGGTGAATGGGTGGTTGGCATCGAACAGACAGAACTGGACGTAGCCGAAGCCCTCCTCCAGGTCGCCGTTGGGGAAGCCGAAGCTGTCCGTCTCGACCTGATCCACGGTGAAGGTCTGGATGTGGACCTTCCCGTCGCAGGTGACCGAAACACGGTGACTCATCGACCACGCCGCCGAGATACTGCTCGATGAGTCCGCGAGCAGCGCCGTGTCACGGCTGCGGTCCGCGACCTGCTTGACCGAGACCCACAGGCTGCCCTCGCCGTAGCAGCGGTAGTTCGCCGTGATGTGGGCGACCGTGGGATCGGCGGCGTCGATCTGCACCGCTCCCATCAGTCGGCCCTCGTCGGTCCGGCCGCGCTAGCTGTACGGCGAACAGACCGCAACCGTTGCTGCCGCCGCGGCCGCGCTGAATGACCATCGCTTCCTCATGTGATACCGCCTTCCGTGTCATGGATGAGGCGGCCGATGTTACCGATGTGGGGCTCGGCGGCCCAGCAGGGCCGCTGAATCATCCGACAGGGTGACATTGCCACGTGATGACGCTGGGGCTCAGGGGTCAGGATGCGTCGTGCGGTTCGTCACGGGGTTGCGTCACCCAGCACTGGTCGTCCCTGTGGAGTGTCCTGGTGCACCCAGACGGGCGCCAAACACTCCACGCTCCGTGCTCAACCGCGGGCGAGGCGCCCTCACCGCTCGGTGGCGGGACTCGACAACTCGATCGTCACGTCCGTGATCGTTCGTACTTGGCGGATCATCGCCGGCGCAGATATTCGGAACGGATGGGTGTCACCGACGATTCCGTCACCGACCAGCGGTGCCATCGCGACCGCGGCCAGGCACCGACCGTACTGCAGCGTCTCGAACCATTCGACGACATCGAGATTGATCGGTGCCATTCGGCGATACGTGTCGATGAAGCGGCGGGCGAGCATGGCCATGATCGCTGCGACAGGACGCTCGGCGATCCTCGGCACCTCGACTGGCGCTGTGTGCAGCAGGGCCGCCGTGAAACCGACATCGAACTCGCGTCTGCACAGGTTGGCGTTGGTCCAGTCGAGCAGGGTGAACGACTCGTCGGCGGTCATCAGCATGTTGAAGGGATGAATGTCTCCGTGGCAAACGACGGCAGGAGCAAGAGACGGCCGCCGACTCTCGAGCCACGCCACGAGCTCGGCGAACCCGGCGAACGGAACACTGGCCGCTGCGCGGATCTCGTCGAGGCGGGCTTCGACTCCGAGTGACGCGATGTCGACGCCGGCCGCCGAGAGCGATTGGATGATGGGTTGCGGGTCGAGGTCGTGCAACTGCACCGACGCGATGCTGAGTTGACGAGCGACTCGGCGCAGGATCTTCGGCAGACCGAGCAGCGCACGGCCAATGTCGAGGCCCTCCAGGAGAGCAACACCATCGGCTCGTTCCATCACCATGAATGAGCCGCCAAGGTCCTCGTCGAAGCCGTCGAGAACGACCCGGGGCGTCGGATAGCCCTGCTCGGCAGCCGTGCGCTGCACGATCGTCTCGCGCACGGCGGTGTTGCGATCCGGCATGATCCGCAGCACCAGAGGGCCACCCAGATCCGGTGGCGGCAGGTCCAATTCGAAACCGTAGATGGCCGCCCAGAAGCCGCCGGTCATCCGAACTGGACGGTGCGAGAACGCCAGGTCGCGACCCGTGTGCGCCGAGAGCACCCGCAGCAACTCCTCGTCGATCACTTCGCACACGCTAGAACGAACGAATGAATTCTCCCATCGAGTTCCGCAGCGACAACGCCGTCGGCGCCGCCCCCGAGATCATGGCGGCGATCGCGGCCGCGAACACGGGCACTGCTCTGGCGTACGGCGCCGATCAATGGACCGCCGATGCACGCGACAAGGTTCGCGAGGTGTTCGAGCACCCCGATGCGGAGGTCTTCCCGGTGATCAGCGGAACTGCGGCCAACTCGTTGGGTTTGGCTGCGCTGTGCCCGCCATGGGGTGCAGTCCTGTGCCACGAGACCGCGCACATCCTGCAGAGTGAATGCGGTGCGACATCGATGTTCGGTGGCGGCGCGACGATGCGCGGTCTGTCCGGCGAGCAGTTCCGGATATCGGCCGCGTCGTTGCGGCACGCCTTCGACACCACGAGGTGGGGAGATCCTCATCACTCCCAACCATCGGTGATCTCGTTCACGGTCCCAACCGACCACGGCACCATCTACACGCCGCAACAAGTCGGCGACCTGGCGGACATCGCTCGTGAACGCGGCTTGCGCGCGCACCTCGACGGCGCACGCGTCGCCAACGCAATCGCTGCGCTCGGCTGCAGTCCCGCGGATCTCACATGGCGAGCCGGCATCGATGCGCTCTCACTGGGCGCGACAAAGAACGGCGCGTTGAGCACCGATGCGATCGTGTGCTTCGATCCGAGCGTTTCGGAGCAACTGGTGTACCGGGTCAAGCGCGCTGGGCACGTGGCATCGAAGATGCGGTTCCAATCGGTGCAACTCACGCGGTACCTGACCGACGGTCTATGGCTGCAGTTGGCCGGTCATGCCAACGCGGCGATGACTCGACTCGCGACGGGGCTGCGTGCGCTGGATGTCGGGTTGCTCAACGAGCCCGACGTCAACATGGTGTTCGCACGCCTCGACCCTGCCGCCGCCGACCGCATGGCCGAGGCAGGCTTGTTGTTCTACCGGATCGCCACCGACACGATTCGTCTCGTCACCAGCTTCCAGACCACCGACGAAGAGGTCGACGAAGCACTGTCGCGCATCAAGATCGCCCTGGTGGGCTGACGCCCGACCGGGTCAGGTAGTCGGTGGGTTCTGGCTCGCGAGACCGACGACGTTGCCTTCGCTGTCGGTGATGAAGGCCATCCATTCGTCGGCGCCGGCCGGCCCGAACATGCCACTGTCGTCCTTGAAGATCACGTGGGGCTCGTTGGCGATCGGCACGCCGTCGGCTCGGAGTTGCTCGACGGTCGCACGGACGTCGTCGACCCTGAGGTAGATCAAGGCGGCCGGTGCGCCGCGCTCGAGCAGCAGCCGAGTGTCGCCGAGCCGGAAGAAGGCCAGGCCGGGTGGTTCGAAGACAGCGGTCGGCGGTGCACCGACCAGTTTGCTGTAGAACGCAACGGCACGATCGAGATCCTCGACATGTTGTGCGACCTGATGCAGGATCATGGCGCGACCTCCTCAGGTCCACCCGGGGCTCGCTCGCTGATCCACACCGCGACGACCACGAGCGCAGCACCCACCCCGTCTCGCAGGTGCAGATGCTCGCCGACGACCAGCCACGAGAAGATGACGCCGAACAAGGGCGTCAGGAACATCGTCACGGCGACGCGGTTGGACGGTTGATTGGCCAGAACCAGGCACAGCAACAGATAGGCGATGCCCGAACCGATCCCGAGGAAGACCGCGGCGCCAAAGGCTTTGGGCGTGATCGAATCACCCCGCAACATGCCTCCGTTGAGCACGTCGAAGAGGCAGGCAGGAATGACGAAGATCAAGGCACCGACCTGAGTGACTGCGGCGACGGCGAGTGGGTCGACTCCCCGTCCGACGCGGCGCACGAACGCCGTGTAGACCGAGAACGCAACCACGGTGCCGAGCAGGAGAACGATGGGCACGACCGGCGACGGCCCCGAATTCTCGGTGAAGACACCCGATGCAACCAACGCGCCGGTGAACCCGATGACAAGGGCGACGATCGATCGACGCGACGGTGCATCGCCGACGAGGAGCACTCCTGCGAGCGCAACGCCGATCGGTTCGAGTCCGACCACGATCGAGCCGATCGTTGCCGAACCGCGGTCGACGCCGATGCCCATGAACACCGCCATCAATCCGATGCCGAACATCCCGATCACGATCAATCGACGGATGTGCAGGCGCGCGGTCGGCAACCGGCGGCGGGCAATGATCACCAGCATGGTTGCGGCCAGACCGAATCGGATCAGGTTGGTGGTGGCCGGACCGAAGCTTTCGCTCGCCAGCTTGTAGGCCGGCAGGCTTCCACCGAAGAACACCACGATCGTCAGCAACGTGGCGCGCACCGCGAGCGTCGCCGGTTGAGAGGGTGGGCCGGCAACCGCCGTCATCGGTTCGCTGATCGCCACGGCCCAACCCTACGCGCCGCGGGCTTGCCGGCGCCGATCCCGGCCCACCGTTCGGCTACCGTGACCGAGTGGGGTGCCGGGAAGTCTGGTCGGCGAGATCTGGAGACCCCGTGACCCGCCCCTACCAGCACGAACACAATCGATTCCGCGTGTGCTCTCGCCGCTGCGCGACTTCCTGCGCACCGAGGCGGCCAGCGGTGTGCTGCTGTTGATCGCTGCCGTCATCGCCATGATCTGGGCCAACTCGCCGTGGTCGTCGTCGTACGAGGATGTCTGGAGGACGCCGATCACCATCTCGATCAGCGATCACTCCCTGCACCTCATCACCCGGCAATGGATCAACGAAGGTCTGCTCACCATCTTCTTCTTCGTCGTCGGGTTGGAGATCAAGCGAGAGTTGGTCAGAGGCCAGCTCTCGACCAGGCGCGCTGCACTGCTGCCGGTCGCCGCCGCGGTGGGTGGCATGGTGGCGCCGGCATTGATCTACCTGGCCATCGCCGGCGATGCGGCACCGCGGGGCTGGGCGATCGTGGTCGCTACTGATATCCCCCTTGCTCTCGGCGTGCTCGCGATCGCCGGCGACCGCGTACACCCCACGATGCGGGTGTTCCTCCTCGCCCTCGCCATTGTCGACGACATCGGGTCGCTCCTGATCATCGCTGCCGTGTATTCGGCAGGAATCGGCTGGGGCTGGCTGATCGCGGCGATGGGCGTGTTCGTCGACCGCGGTGCTGGCGCGTCGCCTCGGCGTACGACGGCACTGGGTGTACATCGCGCTCGGCTGTCTGCTGTGGATCACGCTGCACCAGGCCGGCCTCAATGCCACGCTCGCCGGAGTCGCAATGGGACTGCTGCGCCATCGACGCCCGCGGATTGCGGCTGAGTTCGTCGACAGTGAAGCGCTCGCCGACGTGAGCAACCGAGCGGAGAGCGACCGACATCGCGGATCCGTCTCGGTGGTCGAGTGGCTCGAGCACGTGCTGCATCCATGGGCCAGTTACATCATCATCCCGCTGTTCGCCTTGGCCAACAGCGGAGTCACACTCAGCAACGATCTCCTGCATGCCGCGGTGCGATCACCGATCACGTGGGCGATCATCGTTGGTCGCGTGCTCGGCAAGCCATTGGGAATCTTGCTGGCGACGAAGTCGGTCATCGCCGCGCGGCTCGGCGATCGTCCGGACGAAGCAACCGCTCACCAACTACTTGGTGTCGCTGCCTCGGCCGGCATGGGCTTCACGGTTGCCCTCTTCATCACCGAGCTCGCGCTCACCGACCCGACGCAACAGGCCAATGCCAAGCTCGGCATCGTTGCGGCGGCCGTCATCGCGGCCGGATCATCGTTGATGATCCTCATGCTGCCGGGAGTTGCACGTCGTCCAGGGCGAAGCGCATATCATCGTCTCACTCACCGGCGCTGATCTCTTCGATTCCATCGAACGTGTCCGCGTCTGATCGACCGGGAGAACCAGCGTGATCAAGTCGTGGTTGTTCGAGTTCTTCCACCAACCGCTCGACCCGAGCCTGCGTACGGATCCGCGGGCGGTGCACGAACACTTCCGGTGGTACGTCGAACTGTGGGCACGGGCGGATGCACGCAACTTCGAGGGCATCTTCTTCAGCGAGCACCACTTCGGTGCCGCCTACAGCCCATCACCGAACCTTCTGATCTCGCACGTCGCTGCACGCACCACCCGGCTCCGTCTCGGAGTGCTGGGATCCGTCACTCCCTACGCGACGCCATGGCGGATCCTGGAAGAGATCGCAATGCTCGATCACCTGACCAACGGACGTCTCGAAATCGGAGTCGTGAGTGGAATCCCGCCAGAGCTCGCCGTCGTCGGCATCACACCGGACGTCGCTGCGGCGCGCCACACCGAGATCATCGACGTGCTCGACTGCGCGTTGAAGAATCCCGTCGTCTCTCATCATGGCGAGCACTGGAACTTCGACAACCTCCAGATCCTGCCCCGATGCCTGCAGCAGCCATCACCACCTGTGTGGACTGCTGTGCGCACCGCTGCGTCGGCTGAGCGCGCTGGTCGGCGCGGGTGGAAGGCATGCGGAGGCTTTCTCTCGGCAAAAGAAGTCGCTGTCGTGTTCGACTCGTACCGGCAAGGCGCCGAGGAGGCTGGGCACCCCTCGGGACCCGAACAGATCGCCGTTCGCAGAATGATCACCTTCGTCGACTCACCGTCGCAGCAACGCGACGCCGTCAATCGGGCGAAGCGGGCGCTGCTCGACGTGCTCACCGCCAGTGCCGGCCCCGTACCACCATGGGCGGCACTGTTGGATCGACCGGACGAATCGATCGCCACCCTCAGCGACGAGGAGTTCGTCAGCGGCACTCCGCAACAGGTGGCCGAGCAACTCATCGAGCAATGCCAGGTGATCGGCGCCGGCCATCTGCTGGTCGCATTCAGTGAGCGCGATCACGAACGGCTCGAAGAGAGCCACGAGCTGTTCAGCACCCAGGTCGCTCCACTGTTGCGCCAAGCGGCCGTCACGTAGTGCCGCGGCACACAAGGAGGATGCACGATGACACGACTCGCGGGGAAGGTGGCCTTGATCACCGGCACCGGTGTCGGCATGGGGCGCGCGGCTGCGTTGCGCTTTGCTGCCGAAGGCGCGACGGTCGTCGGCTGCGATCTCAACCAGGAGACATCTGCAGAGACTGTCCGCCTGGTCGTCGAAGCCGGCGGCGCGATGACCGCGACCGCGCCGGTTGACCTGTCGTCGTACGAGGCGACCGAGAGTTGGATCAGTGACGCCGCCGCGATCTACGGCGGGATCGACGTGCTGTACAACAATGCCTCCCTTCCGGTGGTCGGCCCGTGGGACGACCTCACCGTCGATGATTGGCATGCAGGTATTCGAAACGAGCTGGATCTGGTCTTCTATGCATGCAAGGCAGCATGGCCATACCTCGTCACTCGCGGCGGCGGGAGCATCATCAACATTGCGTCGATCGCTGCGATCCGCGGCGCCGCGTTCTTCCAACAGGCCGCACACGGTGCCGCAAAGGGCGGCGTGCTGTCGTTCACCTACCACCTCGCGGCTGCCGGTGGCCAGTACCGAATCCGGGCGAACGCGATTCTGCCCGGACTCATCCGCACGCCGTCGACCGAGTTCCTGTTCGCCACGCCAGGTGCGCCAGGCAGCATGCTTGCCGCTGCCAATCCGTTGGGGCGCGTCGGTGAGCCCGACGACGTCGTCAAGCTGGCCGTGTTCCTCGCATCCGATGACGCGTGGTACGTCAATGCTGCCGCGATCCCGGTCGACGGCGGCCAATCCGTCATCGAGTGATCACATGCACGGTTCAGCGCGGCTCGAAATCGTTCGCGGACCCTCCGGGGCGCCCGTAGAAGTCGAAGAAGCGGCGATCAGGGTCGTAGACATCGCGCAGGCGTTGCAGCTTGGCGAAGTTGGCATCGGCCATGAACTTCGATGACCGGCGGGTGAGATCGGCGTCGCCGAGGTACGAGCCCTTGCTCACTGGTTCCAGCTTCCGGAACCACGACGTCACCCAATCCTGCATCCCATCGTCGTCGCTCTCGTCGGCCCAGATCGTGTACGCCGCGATGTAGACGTTGCCCTCCATCGAGAAGGCCATGTCCTGCAGTGGTCGGGTGGGAGCCCAGCCGTACCAGATGACGAACGATTCGGGCGTCGGCAGCGATCGATAGATGTTGCCGAGGATCGGAGCCAGTTCGGCGGCCGGTGCATCGCTCCAGGCACAGTCTGCGGAGTAGCGCATGCCCGGCGGGTTCTGGGCGTCCATGATGGGGTTCTCGTCGTCGAAGGATGTCGGTTCGGCGAAGATTCGCAGGAGGGCCCGATCGAGCACCGGGCACGACTCCAGCGGTGCCATCAGGCGACGCGCTTCCTCTGGCGAGTCGAACATGCCGGTCGTGTGCATGATCAGCATCGGACCGCCGCCGACGTCGATGTCGGGCGGAGGGATGCGGGTACCGACGATGACCGGCTCGACACGAGGATCGAGGGTCGGCAACATGTCGTGCGCCCAACTCAGTAGCTCCTCGAAGCACTCGATCGGGAAGGCGTACGTCGTGTGGGTGAAGGCCGGCGGCATTCGATGCACGCGGACGTGAAATCGCGTGACGACGCCGAAGAACGCGGGACCCGCTCCCCGCGCCGCCCAATAGAGGTCGGGGTTGTTCTCGGCATCGGCTCGAACCAGATCGCCGTCGGCGGTGACGACGTCGACGGCGATCACGTTCTCGCATGCCCAGCCCCACTGCCGGGAGTTCCAACCCTGGCCGCCCTGCAACAGGTAGCCGCCGAGCCCGACCGTCGAGCAGTGCCCGCCGGGGAACACCAGACCGTGAGCGCGCAGGAATGGTGCGAAGTCCTGTCCGCCGCGCATCGAGGGGCTGACCGTTGCGGTGAGCTTGTCGACGTCGACGGTCATCTCGCGTAGACCGGCGAGGTCGATCAACAACGCATCGTCGCGCACGCTCCAGCCGGCCCAGGCATGTCCGCCCGAGCGTGCCGCGACCTTCCAGTCGCGTTCCTTCGCCAGCCTGACGCCGGCGACGACGTCGGCTTCGCTGACTGCTTCGAGCACCGCAGCCGGGTACCGCGCCGGGTAGCGCGTGTTGAACAGCGCCTCGGTGCGCGCTGTTTCGTAGTCAGCACTGTCGCGCTCGATGTACCGCCCCTCGAACAACGCGCTAGGCCTTGATCCGCAGATTGTCGGGGTCGTACAGCGGTCGCATCGAGACCCGCGCCGGGTATCGGCAGCCGGCGATCTCGACGTCCCACGTACCGGAAGCGAGGAACGCGGCGTTGATCGGCTGGCCCGCCTCGACCATGACGAGGCCGACGGCTCCGCCGAGCGTGAAACCGTACGACGCGGCGCGCACATAGCCGACGGGCGAATCGTCGCGGCGCAGCACCTCGCCGTGGAACATCAACGGCTCCGGATCGTCGACGACGACCTGCACCAAGCGGCGCGTCAATGGCCCCGCCGCTTTCATCGCGAGCACGGCATCGCGGCCGATGAAGCCGTCGGGCTTGTCGAGATCGACGGCAAAGCCGAGCCCGGCTTCCAGCACCGAATCGGTGTTGTCGATGTCGTGGCCGTAGTCCCGGTAGCCCTTCTCCATCCGCAGGCTTCCGAGAGCCTTCAAGCCGGCATGTCGCAGACCAAATGCCCGGCCGGCAGCGACGATCCGGTCGTACACGTGCATCGCCTGCTCTGCCGAGACATACAGCTCGTATCCCAACTCGCCGACGTAGGTGATGCGAACGCACAGCACCTGTGCGAACCCGATGTCGATGTGCCGCGCTGTACGGAATGGGAACGACTCGTTCGACAGATCGACCGATGTCAGCGATTGAAGGAGCTCACGCGACCGCGGGCCCTGCACGTTGAGTTGCGCGTACCCGGCGGTCACGTCGGTGGCGATGGCGTGACTGTCGCCGAACTGCCGGCGCATGCGCGTCGCCACGTGCCGATGCGCGGTGTCGGTTGCCACGACCCAGAAGCGATCATCGTCGAGCTTGGTCACGGTGAGGTCGGCCTCGAGTGTTCCGGCCGCATTCAGCCACTGCGTATAGGTGATCATCCCTGACTGTCCATCGACGTTGTTGGCGGACAATTGGTTCAGCATTCGCCCGGCGTCGCGGCCTTGCACGAGGAACTTCGACATGAACGACATGTCCATCACGATCACCTCGTTGCGGGCAGCCTCGTGCTCGGCGCGCCAGTAGTCGAACCAGTTCTGACGCCCCCACGACAGCTTCTCGATCCTCGGTTCGACACCCTCCGGAGCGAACCAGTCGGCGCCTTCCCACCCGCTGACATCCTTGAAGTAGGCGCGCTGAGCGAGCAGCCGTTGGTGGATCGGCGACACTTTGGCGTCTCGAGCGGTCGTCATCGACCTGCCCGGATAGTGGCACTGGAAGACCATTCCGAGAGACTCGACCGTGCGCGTGGCGCGGTACTCGGGGTTCGACTGATACCGATGGAGACGGTCGATGTTGAAGCCGGTGACGTCGACGTCGGGTTGGCCCGTGAGGATCCAGTGCGCCAGCAGTCGGCCCATGCCGCCACCGGTGAGGATCCCGACGGAGTTCATGCCGGCCGCAACGAAGTAGTTCTTCAGTTCGGGAGACTCGCCCACCACGGGCAGCAGATCGGGCGTGAAGCTCTCGGGTCCGCAGAAGAACGTGCGAATGCCGGTCTCCATCGAGATCGGCACTCGGCTCATGGCTCGTTCGACGTAGGGTCCCATTCGATCCCAGTCGGGCTGGATGACGCCGAACGAGAAGTCGTTCGGGATACCGCCGACGTTCCATGGGGCACAGACCGACTCGAACAGGCCGATCATCAGCCCGCCCACTTCCTCGCGGTAGTAACCGAAGTTGGCCGGGTCCTCGATCACCGGCCACGTGTTGGAAAGCCCGTCGATCTGCTCGGTGATGAGGTAGTAGTGCTCGGCCGCCTGCAACGGGATGTTGACCCCGGCCGACTCGCCCAGTTGGCGTGCCCACATTCCGGCGCAGTTGACGACGAACTCAGCTTCGATATCGCCGAGATCGGTGCGCACGCCGGTGACCACATCGCCACGTTGAACGATGCCGGTCACTGCAACGCCTTCGATGATGGTGGCACCCTTCTGCCGCGCGCCTTTGGCGAGCGCCATGGTCACGTCGACTGGATTGGCCCGGCCGTCCTCTTTCACGTAGAACCCGGCAAGCACGTCGTCGGTGCGAGCCAGGGGGAACAGATCCGCCACCTCCCTGGCGCAGATCTCGTGCACATCGACACCGCAGTAGCGGTTGAACGCCGCCACCCGCCGGTACTCCTCGAGGCGATCGGGCTCGGTAGCCATCTCGATGAAACCGACCCTGTTGAAGCCCGTCGACTGCCCCGTCTCCGCTTCCAGTCGCGCGATACAGATCACAGGTGTACTTGCGCATCTCGGTCGACGTCTCCGACAACGAGCCGAACGTGACCATCAGACCCGCGGCGTGCCATGTCGTGCCCGAGGTCAGCTTGTCGCGCTCGAGGACGACCACGTCCGTGCACCCCATCTCGGCGAGGTGATACGCCACCGAGGTACCGATCACGCCACCACCGATCACCACGACTCGAGCACGTTGTGGCAACGACGTGGGCATGAAGGCCGAGTGTATTCACGTCGCTCACCGGGTCACCGGTTGCAAGCATGGCGCCGGGTCCCCGAGACTGGTGACGACCAATCCGAATCGGCATCTGCGACGAAGGAGTGACGTGAACGAGCGGTGTAGTTCGTGGACCGCGGGACCAGCGCATGCTGCGTAACGCGCTCCGACGACGCGTCGCTGATGATCCGGACGACGGCGATCCGAAGGATCCCCTCGCCACGCTGCTGCGTCGCGCCGGTCGTGGCGACCAGTCCGCGTTCGCCGAGTTGTACGACGCGCTGGCACCGTTGCTGCATGGTGTGGTGCTGAAGGTGGTCCGCGATCCGGCACAGAGCGAGGAGGTCACGCAGGAGGCATTCATCGAACTGTGGCGCCTCGCGCCTCGCTACGACGACTCCCGTGGCTCGGTCAGAGCGTGGGCTGCGACACTGGCCCACCGCCGGGCAATCGATCGTGTGCGTTCCGAGCAATCGGGCAGGGACCGCACGGAACGGGAAGCGCAGAAGCGACCCATCCAAACGAACGACGTCGCCGAACAGGTGGTGGCCAACATCGACGGAACTCGGGTGCGCAAGGCGCTCGAACGGTTGACCGAGATACAACGACAGGCGGTTGAACTGGCGTACTTCGGCGGACACAGCTACCGCGAGGTCGCCCTGCTCCTGGATGTTGCCGAAGGAACGATCAAGACGAGAATTCGCGATGGAATGATTCGATTGCGGGACGAACTAGGAGTTGCCACGTGAGCGGCACCGACATCCACCAACTCGCTGCCGCATACGCACTCGATGCGGTCGACGAACGCGAACGGGCCGAGTTCGAAGCGCACTACCCCACCTGTGCCATTTGCGGTCCCGAGGTCACCGGGTTCAGAGAGACACTGTCGCAGGTCGCCGCCGCTATATCGGTCGAGCCTCCCGCGTCACTGAAGGCCCGCGTGATGGCCGAGATCGGCGCGACCCGCCAACTGTCACCGCTCCTCCCCGATTCGGTCGTTGATCTGGCCACGCACCGGAAGCGGCGGCAGGGGATGGTTCGCATGCTCACGGCGGCGGCGGCACTGCTGCTGATCGGCATCGGCGCATTCGTCGTCGGTCGGCGATCGAGCGATGACAACGGCTACGCACAGGCCGCTGAAGCGGTTCTGGGTCAGCCCGATACCCGGATCTCCACGCTCGAAGTAATGGGCGACGTCGACGGAAGGTTCCGGGTCGCGTGGTCTCCCAGTGCCAACAAGATCGTGGTGATGGGCGATGACCTCCCCGACCCGGGCGCCGGGAAGGCGTACGAGTTGTGGCTGGTCGACGGTGCCGGAGCGCATGCGGTTCGACTGCTCGACAAGGCCGACGACCACACGGTCCGCAGGGTGCTGCCCGTGGAGGGCTCGCCGAGCCAGTGGGCCGTCACCGTCGAACCGGAAGAAGGCGTCGACAAGCCAACGACCGACATCATCTTCGCCGGCACCGCCTGAAACCCGAGTGGAGTGTTTCGGCGCACCCAGGTGGGCGCCAAGCACTCCACTAGGGCTTGGGGAAGGCGGCGCGCAGGGCGGCGATGTGTGAGGGGCCGATCCCGCAGCAGCCACCGATCATGGCCAGGTCGAACTGTCGGTCCCACTGTTTGGCCAGATCGACGTACTCCGACTCCGGGATGATGTCGACGAACTGCCAGTCGGGCATCGCGAAGTACCCCGACTCGGCGTAGGCACCCAACGATCCTCGCCAGTGACGGCGGACAACCTCCAGGGCCGGCGCGGTCACGTGCGGGGCGGAGTGCATCACCGACACCATCGCCGGCGCAGATCGCAACAGCGGCGCGACGAAATCCTCGAGGCGCCAGTTGGGACGCCCGAAGCCGGTCAGGCGACCGTCGTCATCCTCCTCGACAGCTATCCCGACCCAGACCGGCAGGCCGGTGGCCGCTGCCGCCTCGGTTGCCCACACGGAATAGTCACCGTCACGCATCATCTCCATGGCGATCACGTCGACGCCGGCCTTCGCCAGACCTTCGGCCTTTGCTGCGAACAGTCGTCGGGCCTCGGCTTCGGGCCACTGCTGCAGCATCTCGCTGCGGTCGCTACCGCGGATGCCCGGTCGCATCACCGAGAACGAACCACATACGGGCACGGATCCATCGGACGCCTCGCGAGCCAGCCGCACGGCGGCTGCGTCGATCACGCCCACGTCGGCATCGCGGTCGAGGTGGTTGAACAGCAATGGGCTCGTTGAATACGTGTTCGCGATCAACACCTCAGCACCGGCAGCGAGATATTCGCGGTGCGCTTGGCGAACGATGTCGGGATGGGTGAGGTTGGCCTCGACACACCATGTGTCGCCGTTCATCGGCGCGCCGAGCGCCTGCACCAGCGTGCCCGTGCCGCCATCGAGGATGATCATCGCTGGCAAGCTACCGGCTCGGAGCCGCGACGATTGATGGGCCTACAGTGGCGCGATGCGCGCAGCCAGACTTCATTCCATCGGTGGCACCCTCCAACTCGACGAGGTCCCCGATCCGGAGCCGGGTCCCGGCGAACAACTGGTCGACATCGCCTTTTCGTCCGTCAATCCGCTCGACGTGTGGGTCACGCAAGGCTCGGTCGGCGCGGCCGCTTCCAACCTGCCGTGGACACCCGGCCTGGAGGCCACCGGCCACGTCGACGGACGTCGAGTGCTCGTGCGTGGCGGCGGTCTCGGGGTCGTTCGCCCCGGCTTGTACTGCAGCAAGATCGCGGTCCCCGACAGTTGGCTGCACCCGGTTCCCGCCGGCCTCGACCTTGCCCAGGTCGCGGCCATGCCCGTTGCCGGGATCACCGCCTGGATAACGCTGCATGGTCGTGCCCAACTCGGTGCGCTCGATCGCGTGTTGGTGCTCGGAGCGAGCGGTGGCGTGGGTGTGATGGCCATTCAGCTTGCGAAGGCCGTCGGCGCGACGGTGTGGGGCCAGACGGGATCGGCTGCGAAGGTCGACGGGATCACGGCCAACGGCGCCGACAACGTCATCGTCACGGGATCCGACGGCATCGAGGCGGCTGTCGAGAGTTACGAGCCGACCGTGATCCTCGACTCGCTCGGCGGGCCGTTCACCGATGCGGCCATTGCCTCCATCGCCAACAAGGGTCGCCTCGTCGTGTTCGGCACGTCCAACAACGAACACGTCGAGATCAACCTGCGCCGCCTCTACCGCAAGGGCGTCAGCCTGCTCGGCTACGGCGGCATGGTCGACACGCCCGAAGAGCAACGCTCCGCCATGGAGTCGCTGCTGGCGATGATGGAAGCAGGGTCCCTACACGTTCCGGTTGGGCAGGTGCTGCCGCTCGCGGCCGCCGCCGATGCCCACGCCAAGATCCTCGGCCGCGACGTCGAGGGCAAGATCGTGCTCGACTGCCAGACCTAGTCGGCGGCCGCGCGTCGCGTCACGGGAGACGTGGCGGCGGTAGCGGCTCAGAGGACGCGACGAGCTGAGGATCGCCGCGAGCCAGGACCGGCAACGGAACCTCCACCCGACCGGTCTGACGGTGCGCGAGCAGCGCCTCGTTGTGGTAGCGGTCGGCCACCTCCACGAAGGACGGATGGTGATAGTCGGCGCCGTTGATCTTCGGGCCCTGTCGACCCTCGAAGATGGCCGCAACGTCGTCACCGGAGATGGTCTTGTGGGTCTCGAGCGCGTGGGCGATTGCCAACACCATGTGCCGGTGCTCGTGAAGCACCCGTGTCGCCTCGTCGAGGATGTTGCCGAGGCGCATCTCGATGCGATTGCCCAGCGCCGAACGATGCTGGCCCTCGACGTCGTCCTTACCGAAGCGGTGTGCGATATCCGGCCCCGGGCCCGCCGAGGACATCTTTGAAGACCATTTGGGCGGCGATGGTGTCACCCATCCCCCACGCGCTCTCCATCATCGTCGCGATGTAGGTCGCGTTGCGCAGGTCTGCCGACACACCGGCCGAACTGTCGCCGTCGAAGAACATCCGCTCACCCGCCAACGACGCCAGCGAAACGAGCGCATCGATCTCGAATGTCGATCGCCAGCTCAGGAACGTCTGATCGTCGTACATGCTCATGACGACACCGAGGTAGTCGCCACCCGGCTCGATGCTGACGAAGTCGATCTCCATCGACCTCCGCTTGAGATACGCGGTCACGGCGTGACACGCCTCGTGGATGGCCACCGCATGACGCTCGCGCTCGATGAACTCGACCTGCTCGTGCTCGCCGACGCGACGGAGGTACCGGGCTTGCAGCACGTCGGCCCACGTGACGACATCGCGCCCTTCGCGCAGCGCGACGAGGACAGCCTCGTTGACGAGGTCCTTCACGCTGGCGCCGGTCGCACCGGGAGTCATCGTGGCCAGTCGGTCGATCTCCGGCGCCGTGACGGTGTGGCGGATCTTGTCGAAGTATCCCTGGAACGTGCGGGCACGTCCGTCCTTCATGGGGTATCCCACCTTGTAGATGCGGTCGACACGACCGGGGCGCAGCAAGGCTGCATCGAGTGCCGTCGGCAGGTTGGTGGCGAACATGTGCAGGATGCGGTACCGCGGCGGAGGCTTGGACTTGATGTTCAAGAACTGCCTGAAGCGACGGGAGAAGAACCCGTGTCG
>CAVVBH010000044.1:0-63004 GCA_963746365.1 Ilumatobacteraceae bacterium
CGCGGCAAAGGGAATGCAGTGGTATTGGCGCGGCGACTTCGTCCAGACATTGCCCGACGAGGCAATCGACGCTCATCTCGAACAGGCAGCGAAGACGCCGAGCGAGCTCTCACTCATGCATCTTTACCCAATTGACGGGGCCGTTCAGCGCGTCGGCAAGGACGAGACGGCGTGGAACTGCCGCGACGCAACGTGGTCCATGGTGATCGCCGGGATCGATCCCAACCCGCAGAAGGCAGGACCAGTCACGCGATGGACGAAAGCCTATTGGGAGGCGGTGCATCCTTATCGACCTCGGGGGTGCCTATCCGAACTTCATGATGGATGACGAGGGCGACGCGAGGCTCAAGGCGACGTACGGCGACAACTTTGGACGCTTAGCGGCGGTGAAGAAGAAATACGATCCTGCCAACCTCTTCCATGTAAATCAGAACATTAGGCCTGCCGCCTGAACCATCTGCCGCTTCATCGCATCGGCGCGGCTATATCGCACGCGGCCGACGTAGGGCTAGCATGGCATCAACCCGTTACGGCGAACCGGCACCTGGGTTTGAAAGGACGGCACCATGACCGCGTTCAACGCCGTGCGGTTCCGGGTGAAGCCCGGCCGCGAGCAGGAATTCCTCGATGCCCACGAGAACGCCGAGGCCGATTGGCCTCGGCCTCAGAGCACGCCAACATGGTCAAGACGGGGGAGCGCACCTACTGCATCGTCGCCGAATGGACCGACACGGACGCGCTCGCAAAGGCGCGGCCAGGCTATGATCGCGACCCTGGATTCCTTCCGGGACACGCTCGAAGACCTCGGCGGTGGCCTCGGTGTTACCGATCCGGTTTCTGGTCCGGTGGTCCTCGCCCTCAAGTAGCTGACGCGGAATTACCACGTTGCGGGATGAGTTCGTCAACGCCTCAGCTGATTGAGCTTGACACCCACAAGTCCGCATCTGGTTCGACGAAGGCAGCGCCCGTGTCGAGTTCGTGGACGACAACGTGAGCACGTAACCGCCAGTGCCGAGTGCAACCGCATCGTTAGCACCTGCTTGGATGGCGTCTCGAGAAGTCTTGCAGCCTCGGCGATCTCACGCGCGCGGTCCCTCACCCAACCAAATGCCTTGCGCTGCGCATAGCACAAGGCTGCCATACCGTAGGCCGACGCAAAGCCGGGATCGATTTCAATAGCACGATTGAATAGCCTTAAGGCCTCGCTGGTTACCCTCGCTGGTGCGCTGTTCAAGCCCTTCGGCCAGACTGTCTCGCGCTATGCCACGAAGAAAGCAATCGTAAGCATCGAGGCTCTCAGTCGGCTTGCGCTCTCGCCCGCTCGATTTCGGCTTGCTGCAAGCCTCCGGGGCGATGGCGCCGACGACGTTTGCGCGCCACCTGGTCCTGTAGATCGAAGAGGTCATTCGGGGCCCCTTCGAAACGGTCCGGCCCAGAGATGGGCGCCGGTGGATCGCGTCGACGAGCTGGCGGTGAAATGCGTACCCGGCTGGCCGACTTTGCGCACGCTCCCTTGGAGGACATAGCGCACGCCGAGCTCGCGGCCCACGTGCTGCACGTCGACGGCCCGGCCTCTTGTAGGTGGAGCTCGGAGTTGTCGGGCGATCACGAACCGGCATTGACCGAGCTGGCGTGACTCAGGCGAAGTCAGGGATTTGCTGCGGAATTTCGAGGAAGCACTGAAGCACCTGATGGCAGCCCGCGACGCGCTGCTGCGCGAGAGGGGTCAGTTGTCTTAGCTTCACTACCGAAAGGACTAGTTGATTGCCCACCGTTGATAGTTTTGTCTGCTGCAGCGAGCGTAGGCTTAACTGGTCCCTTGCAGATGACGGTGCGTTCACATCTGGTTCAGCTCCCGTTAACCATTGTCGTTAGCAGCTCACGCCGGGAGCTCCAGGAGATCCCTTATGACTAGCACGCTAGGTCGGCGCGCTGATTGCGGCAGCTGCGTTGGGAATGATCGCGTGGATCACGCCGGCTTCCGCGCATCCTCGGTACTATGACTATGAGCGCTACTACCGCGGGCATAGTCATGGCCATCACCATCACTATGGCCATCGGCACTCGTATGGCCATCGTCACCACTACTACGGGCGCTATCACTATCACGCCTACGGTCCTTACCACTATCATACCTACCGTCATCGCCATCACCATGATCGTGGTCACCACCACCATCACCACGGCTATGGTTACGGCCATTACGACGACTAGCGATAAACCGCGTACACTCGCAGAGGCACCGGTGCGAGTATTCGCGGGTGTCTCTGCATCCGCTTCAATGTTGGGTGCCTTATTGCTAATAGCTGGGCTATAGTCGTCTCTCGCGCTTTCGGAGTGGCGGTGGAGCTGAAGAACGACTGACGGGACGAATGCTGGCGCAACTGAAAAAGAGCAAGCCGACGTCGACGTCGCCCTGGTCTGGGCGATGGCGCTCGTGTTTGCCTTGGCGCCCGGCATCAGTGTCGCGTTGGCGGTGCCCGCCGGCGCGTTCTCACGCTTGCTCGTTCACGCCCATGCGCATGGCGACGACGACCATATGCATCATGGTCACCACCACTATCATGGGCACCACCATAATCACGGTCATCATCAGCATGACCATGACAACCAGCATCACCACGACGATGCAACGGATGATGGCACTGGCGACCAGGGGCAGCAACGCCTGCACGTTCACCACGACGCGAGCTGCCCCAGCGTGCTGATGCCTCCCAACCGATCGGCGAGCCTTCTGCACCGCGTCGCAAATAGGGTCGCCATTCTGTCGGTCGATGCCAAGCAGGGCGCTCCACCCTGGCCGATTCCCCGACCTCCCTATTCTCGCACTTTGATCTGACCCTCCGCGCGGCCGGCTGTGCAAACAGCTGGACCGTTTGCCGTTGGCTGACCAGATGTGGGAAATCACATGCCGAACACAACTCGGACGAACCCCCGTCCGCGGAAGTCCGACATCTCCGTGGTGCAGGGTCCTGCATGCATTGCTCTTGGCTGCCTTCCTCGCCGCTGCGCCATTCTCTGGTGTTGGCACAGCTGCGGCGCATGAAGGTCACGATCACGACAAGCCGCCGCCATTGAACCTGCCCGTGGCGCCGCGCGTCGTGGCGGTCACGCCGGACTATGAGCTCGTCGGGGTGCTATCGGGCGAGCACCGCCTGACTATCTTTCTGCACCGCTTCAAGACGGGTGAGCCCGTCAAGAATGCAAAGCTCTCAGTTTCCGCCGGCGAGCAGGAGGTCGAAGCCGTCGCCAAGGAGGACGGCGTCTTTGAAAAGCCTCCGCGCCTTGGATCAGTGTCGCAGAGCCGATCGACATCATCTTCAAGCTGACGCTGCCGGACGACCAGGACATCCTCACTGGCCGGCTCGAGGGGGCGGCCGCTGCAAGTGCGCCGCCAGGGTCAGCCCTGGTGAACGCAAGCCAGCAGCAGATCGTCTACGTGGCGATTGGCGCGTTGATGGCGGGCGTCTGGCTGACGCTGCTGATGAGCGCAGAGCCTGGCGCGACGGGGCCAGGCGCCTTCCGCCGAAGCGCCGCAAATCCGGGCTGACGCTGAACCAACCACGGAAGCGGAGGCTGAGGTGCAGCACCTCCGGCGGGCACCGATCCTTGCCGTCTTTTTCACTAGTCGGGGCGGCGACGCTGGCATGCGCAAGCAGGGCCAGGCGCAGACCGCAACCAGTGTGCCATCCGTTCCTGGGCCACCATGGCGACCGACGTACCGCAACGGATCGGCCCGACCGGCAGCCGTTCGTTCCCAAAGCAACCCAACATCTGCTCTCCGTCCGCACCGTTCTCAAGTGGTTCAGCGCCGCGATGAGATAGGCCAACCCGCCAAGAGCCAGGGCGACGACTCCGAGCAGCACCGGGATACGCGACGCGAGGGCACCAAACGCAGCGGTCCGGTTGCCAACGACGTCAACACCCCACGCCACCCGAGGATCGCGCTCGTCGCCGCGGCAAGCGCTCTGTCGGCCTTCGCCGACGGCGATCCCACATTCGACAGCGAGGAGCTCATCGTCACGGCACCGTTGAAGTCGGGCGTGCGCATCGTCGACGTCGTGCGGGCCCTCGACGAGGCGGGCATCGACGCGGTCGACATCACCCGCCGCGAGGCCAGCCTCGACGAGGTCTTCCTTGCCCTCACCAGCACACGGCGCACGAACCAGGAGGTTCAGCGTGAGCAACACCTTGTTGATCGACAGCACGATCTTTGCTCGACGCAACCTCGAGCACATCCGCCAAGTTCCCGAGAAGCTCACCAACGTCACCATCCAGCCGCTCATGTTCGTCGTGTTGTTCGCGTACGTGTTCGGCGGGGCGATCAAGGTCGAAGGCGCCGGGTACAAGGAGTACCTGATCGGCGGCATCCTCATCCAGACCCTGGCGTTCGCCATGATGGGCCCCGCAATGTCGATCGCCACCGATCTGCAGGAAGGTGTGATCGACCGCTTCCGGTCGCTGCCGTCACGTCGATCGGCCTATCTGCTGGGTCACTACTTCGCCGAGATGTTGGGGTCGATCCTGACCGTGATCATCCTGCTCGGCTCCGGGTTCGCCATCGGTTGGCGCACTCACACGCCGTTCGTCGACGTGCTCCAGGCGTTCGCCCTGCTGCTGGTGTTCGCCTCGGCCATCATCTGGCTCGGCCTGTGGTTGGGGATCCTGGTGCGATCACCCGATGCGGTGATGGGAATCGGCTTTGTCATCATCTTCCCGCTCACCTTCATCTCCAACGCATTCGTGCCGATCGAGTCGATGCCCAACGTCCTGCAGTGGATGGCATCCGTCAACCCCGTCAGCGTGTTGGTCGCCGCGGTTCGTACGCTGTTCGGCAACCCGGTATCGCCGGTCACCAAACACGTCTGGCCGATCGAGCATCCCGTCGCCGCCTCCTGGATCTACAGCGTCGCCCTGCTGTTGCTCGGTTGGGTCATCGCCCAGCGCCGCTACAAGGCCCGCACCACCGACTGACACAATTTTTTGAGTCGCTGGCGAACTCAGCTGGTCTGCAGCTCGGCACGACGCCTACGTAGGTGGTCCTGCTCCACGGCATTGGTTGCGAGGTCGATCGACCGGTCGTAGGCGACCCGTGCATCGTCGAACTGACCGAGACGTTGCAGCAGGTCAGCGCGTGCCGCGTGGTACAGGTGGAAGTTGTCGAGGTCGAGTTGATCGACGATGGCCAACGCCGGCGCCGGGCCGTCGAGCTCGGCGACGGCGATCGCCCGGTTGAGCGCGACGACCGGCGTCGGAATGTAGAGCAGGAGTTGGTCGTAGAGCTGCACGATCTGCGACCAATCCGTGGCCTCGGCAGTCGACGCATCGGCGTGCACGGCGGCAATGGCCGCCTGGATCTGGTAGGGCCCCGGCATGTCGCGCCGCAGACACGCACGCACGAGTGCATGTCCCTCCTCGATCAGAGCGCTGTCCCACAGCGAGCGATCCTGGTCGCCGAGCCGCACCAACGAACCGTCGAGGGCGGCCCGTGCCGGCCGGCGGGCCTCGGTCAGCAGCAGCAGCGCCAGCAGGCCCTGCGCCTCGCCCTCGTCGGGCATCAGCTCGACCAGCACTCGTGTGAGGCGGATGGCTTCGCCGCACAAGTCTTCGCGGATCAAGGCGCCGCCAGTGGTGGCCACGTGACCCTCGTTGAAGATCAGGTACACGACGGCCAAACCGACCGCAGCCGGTCGGGCAGTTCGGCATCGTCCGGAACTCTGTAGGGAATATTGGCGTCACGAATCTTGCCCTTCGCACGCACCAGCCGCTGGGCCATCGTCGGCTCGCTCACCAGCAACGCACGGGCGATCTCCGGTGTCTGCAGGCCGGCGATCAATCGCAGGGTCAGCGCAACTTGGGCTTCGGGGCCGAGTGCAGGGTGGCAACACGTGAAGATCAGTCGCAGTCGGTCGTCTTCCACCGGTCCAACCTCTGCGTGTTCGTCGGTGGTGTGCACCAGGGACGCCTGCCGCTGGCGGTCGTTGCGCGATGCCTCGCGGCGCAGGCGGTCGATACCCCGGTTGCGTGCAGTCGTGATGATCCAGCCTGCCGGGCTCGGCGGTAGACCGGCTTGGGGCCACCGCTGTACGGCGATCGCGAAGGCGTCCTGGACCGCTTCCTCGGCAATATCGATGTCGCCGAAGAAGCGGACCAGGCTCGCCACCGCTCGACCGGACTCGGCGCGAAAGACACGCTCGATGTCGGAGTCATTGACCGCTCCAGCCATCAGATCCGTTCAGCTCTCTGGCATGTCCTGGAACGGACGAACCTCGACCGGTGCGCCGCAGGCGACCGAACCTTCGGCAGCCAGAGCCAGCGCTGCATCGAGGTCGGGGGCATCGATGACCCAGAAGCCGCCGAGCTGCTCCTTCGACTCTGCGAACGGACCATCGCTGGTCAGCACTTCGCCGTTCTGCACACGCACGACCGTTGCGGTGTTCGCCGGGTGCAGACCACCGCGAAAACCCACGAACCCTGCTTCTGCAACTTGGCGTTGAACGTGTCGACGTCCTTGTACATCTTCTCGATCACGTCGGGTGCGGGCATTTCTTCGCCTTCGACCATGTGGACGGACAACAGGTACTGCGTCATTTCAGTTTCTCCTTGGTTCACGACCCGGCAATCACCGGATCTCGTTGCCCTCTACACGAACGACCTTGCCCGGAATCGACACATTCCCACAAGATTTCTCGGAAGATTTCAGGTCTACGGTTGCCGACCCATGAATGCGATCAGCTTCGTCTGCTCATCGGCATCATCGGACACCTCGACACGCGGTCCATACTGACCGCTCGCACGCAGCATCTCGTCATACGGCTCGATGCCCTCGAACATTCGATGCACTTCGTCAGCGTCGAGAGCCTCGTCGAGTCCGGTTGCTCGTGCCAGGTCCCAGGTGTGGACCAACACGTCCCCCAAGAAGAACGTTGCGATTGCATCCTCCACCGAATGACGGCCGGCACGCGGATGTTCGAACTGGCTGTGCGCGGTCTGCGGGTCCTCGAGCACGCGTTGGATGCCACCGGTGAGGCTCAGCCACGCCGCGACGGGATCATCGTCGACCGAGGGCACTTCGGGCAGGTCGACCTCGGAGCCGGAGCGCAGGAATCCGGGTATCCACTCCACCATGTGGCGGACGATGTCGCGCGCGACCCACCCCTCGCACGGCGCCGGGTTGTCCCAAGCGTCAGGCGGCACCGCTCTGACCGTCCGGGTCATCCCGTCGGCCACCCTTCGATAGCGATCAGCGATCTCATTCATTCCCAACTCCTGTCTTCATTGTCCGTTGGTGCCGATCGGGACGCGCCGTTAGCGTCGGCATCGGTGAACACCCCTGATCTCCACACGGCCGGCAGTTCGCAGCCGGGAGAGTTCCTACTACAGGTCGCGCACACCGCCGACGTCGACCGCACGGTGTTGGCGAAGGCCCGCGAGGTGCTCGACATCGCGTTCGACGGCGAGATGACCGAGCACGACTGGGAACACTGCCTCGGCGGGATGCACGCCATCGCGTGGCGGGGGGATTCCGTCGTCGGCCACGCGTCAGTGATCCAGCGTCGCCTCTTCCATCGCGAACAGGCGCTGCGAACCGGGTATGTCGAAGGCGTCGCCGTGCACCCCGACTGGCAACGGCACGGCATCGCCGGGCTGATGATGGAAGCGCTCGAACGAATCATCGCGAACGCATACGACATCGGCGCGCTGGGGGCCACCGACGAAGCAGTGAGTCTGTACGAGCACCGCGGATGGATCAGGTGGCGCGGCCCCACGTCGGCACTCACGCCGATGGGTGTCGTGAGAACACCCGACGAAGACGATTGCATCTACGTGCTCCCACTCGACCGCGCGCTGGATTTCGAACACGAGATCACCTGCGATTGGCGAGACGGAGACGCCTGGTAGGCCGACAAGCTCACAATTTGACTCCTCATGGTTCCGTCGTGCGGTCCTGCACGATCATCATGTAGTCGAAGCCAAGGCCGGATTTTCGACACGAACGAGCCGATTTTGTTGCGCTGACCATTGCGCGCTTCATTTCGCCATCATGAATTCCGATACCTTCCACGGCGGCGATGGTTCGAGAGGCAACTCCCATGGGTACCAAGGCAACGATGTCTACATCACATTCGAGACGCTTGATGTGGCGCGCCGCCGCTGCGACGGCCGTGCTCGCTGCCTCGTTACCCATTGCCGCGCAGAGTCGCGTTGCCAGTGCAGCGACTCCCCCGCCCGACGCCCCACCGGTGTCTCTGATCGGCGACTCGACGATGGCAGGCATGGCGTGGAACTCGACCACTGGCAACGATCCTCGTGACATCGTCGGCAGCTCATACCGCTTGACGTTCGATGCCGAGAGTTGCCGGCGCCTGGTGGTCGGCAGTTGCCGCGGTCGATTCGGCACGACCCCGTTGAGCGTTCTGCCCCTGATGAGGACGACACTGAAGGGGCGGCTGGGCGAGGCAATGGTGGTGATGGCGGGATACGACGATGCCTCCATCACCAATGCCGTCGACGCAGTGATGACGGAGGCTGTGGCGCAGGGCGTGAAGCGCGTGCTGTGGCTGACGTACCGCACCAACACGGCGTACGTCCTACCCGGTGGCCTCGCGGCGAGGGATCTGTACGGCAGTCACAACAGCGAACTGGCGGCTGCGGCGCAACGCCACAGCTCCCTGAGGGTTCTCGATTGGAATGCGTTCACCGTGAACCAGAGCTCGTGGTTCGCCGCGGACGGCATCCACCTCAGTTTTTCCGGCGCAGTCGGATTGGCGACGTTCGTCAAGAACGCGCTCGACGCAGAGCCTTCGATCGGGAGATGCCGTCTGGCGAACGCGCAGACCGGTGGTGCCGACAGTGGACCGTCCGGCACGAGCACTCCGCCCGAGCCCTCCGGCTTCGTTCCGCTGACGCCGAAGCGTGTTCTCGACACACGAGATCCCGCACAGGGCGGCTCCGACGGGATGCTCGGTGCAGGTCGCACGGTTGCGATCGATGTCAGCGAGATCGTGCCGTCCGACGCTACTGCCACGGTGTTCAGTGTCACGGCGACCGGCAGTTGTGTTCCGGGGTTCCTGACCGTGTTTGCGTGTGGCGAGCGCCCACCGACATCGAACGTCAACTACGAAGTCGGTCGCACGACCGCCGGCCTCGTGATCACGCCAATGACGGACGGCAAGGCGTGCATCTTCGCCTCGAACCCGACGGATGTGGTCGTCGATGTGATGGGTGCGTTCACCACCGACGGCGACAGGTTCCATCCGATGACACCGACGCGTTGGATCGACACACGTGGCGGCCCCGTGCAACTCGCCCAGATCACCGGTGTGCGAACCGCGCCCGTACAAACCGAGCTGGCGATGCGGGGGCACGGTGGCGTGCCACAGGATGCGACGGCTGTGTGGTTGAACCTCACGGTTGCCGACCCGACGACGCCGACCGTGCTGACGGCGTATCCCGGCCCGTGCGGCACGGCGCCGCTGTCGTCCAACGTCAATGCCCGATCATTGCGGTCGACCGCGTCGTCGGTGCTCGTGGGTGTCGGTGAGAACGGCTCCGTCTGCGTGCTGACGTACACCGGCTCATCACACATCGTTGTCGACGTTGCTGGCTGGTTCGGGCCCGGTGCCGACGGGCTGGCGTATCGCCCGAAGCCGCCAGTCAGACTGCTGGACACGCGGCTCCATGGCGGGGTCGCAACAAACGCCGAGACCCCCGTTCGCGTCGGTGCGGTCTCCGTCCTGAATGTGATCGCGGTCGACAGCACTGTGCTGGGTTATGTCGTCGCCAGGCCATGTGGGTCGTCATTGATCAGCTCCTTGATCAACACGGCACCGGCGGAAGATACGGCCAACCTCATCGCGGTCGGTGGCGATGCCGCGGGGGATGTCTGCGTGCGATCGAACATGAAGTCACATCTGGTCGTCGACCAGGTCGCCACATTTGCCCCCTGATTGCGACGAAGCGTCGGCGCGGGCTGCCACTACGCCCGCGGGCGTAGCGATGGATGCTCCGCTGGGCGGATGGCGACCAACGGGGCCCCTCGTAGAGTCTTGCGGATGAGGTTGCCGAGGCGCGCCGTCCTGCTGAGCGCGCTCGGCGTGGGCGCGTTCCAACTCGTGGGTTCGTTCGGCGCCGCGCACAACCAGCCTGATCGAAAGGCAATCGACGTTCTTGCCGTCGTACTGGTGTTGGTCGGTCCTGCTTCGCTGGCCGTGCGCGACCGGTGGCCGCTCGTGGCCCTCTCGGCCTCCGTGCTGGCCGCCGACGTGTACATCGGCCTCGGATATCCGTACGGGCCGATCTTCGTCAGTGCAGCATTCGCTCTGTTCGCCGCGGTCCAAGCCGGCCACCGCAGACCAGCTGCCGTGCTGGCCGCGATCGGTTTCGTCGGTTACGTCATCGCCGCGCAGGTCGATCCGAACAACGAGGACGAGGCGGGACTGGTTCACTTCGCGCTCGTCGCCGGATGGTTGGCAATGCTGCTGACCATCGCCGAGCTCGTCCGCGTGCGCCGTGCGCAAGCAGCCGAACGTCACCGCGCCGCCGAGGACGAGGAACGCCGTCGCGTCGGCGAACAGCGCCTGCGGTTGGCGCAGGAGCTACACGACGTCTTGGCCCACAACATCTCGCTGATCAACGTGCAGGCCAGTGTCGCGCTCCATCTGATCGACGATCGGCCCGAGCAGGCCAGACCAGCACTCGTCAACATCAAGGTCGCCAGCCATGACGCGTTGCAGGAGCTGCGAACCGCCCTCGACGTGCTGCGCTATGGCGACGATGCACCACGGACACCTGCTCCGAACCTTGCCGACCTGGATGTGCTCGTCGAGGGCGTTCGTGCCGGTGGCCTCGACGTGCGCATGGAGATCGTCGGGCCGATACCACCGCTTCCCGCGGCTACCGAGCTGGCCGCCTATCGCATCGTGCAAGAGGCTCTCACCAATGTCACCAGGCACGCTCAGGCGAAAACTGTGACGGTCCGGCTCGGATACGACGACGGCGTCACTATCGAGGTGCTCGATGACGGCGTGGGCGGATCGCCGAACGCGGGCAACGGCATTCGCGGCATGCGAGAGCGCGCCGTTGCGTTGGGCGGCTCGGTCGACGCCGGCCCGCAAATCGGCGGAGGGTTCCGCATCGCCGCTCACCTTCCGGCACGGCAGCCATGATCACCGTTGTCATTGCCGATGATCAGGCGCTCGTTCGCGGCGGGTTCCGGGCGCTGCTCGACGCACAGGACGACATCAGCGTGGTGGGCGAGGCCGCCAACGGCCAGGAGGCACTGGATCTGGCCCTCGAACTGCGGCCCGACGTGATGCTGATGGACATCCGAATGCCGGTGGTCGACGGGCTCGTCGCAACCCGGCGGATCGCCGAAGACGAACGGCTCGCCGATGTGAAGGTCGTGATCCTCACCACCTTCGACCTCGACGAGTACGTATTCGAGGCGATCCGAGCGGGCGCCAACGGCTTCCTCGTGAAGGACACCGAACCCGTCGAGCTGTTGCGAGCGGTTCGGGCAGTGGTCGCCGGCGACGCATTGCTGTCGCCGCGCGTGACACGCCGATTGATCGAGGAGTTCGCCAGCCGAGCCAAGAACCCTGCCGGTCTTCCCAATGTCGACGTGCTCACCGATCGGGAGCGCGAGGTCGTGACCCTGGTCGCCGGAGGGCTCAACAACGACGAGGTCGCCAAGCGACTGATCATGAGCGCCGCGACAGCCAAGACCCATGTGAGCCGGGCGATGATCAAGCTCGGCGCGCGTGACCGTGCCCAACTCGTTGTCTTCGCCTACGAGACCGGCCTGGTGCGCGCCGGTTGGCAGGTTTGATACGCCACGGGGCGTAGGCGACAAGCCTCCCCTCGCCCGACGACAGCGATGCGCTTTGTCGAGACGATGGAGGCATGACAAGTACAGCCCTGTCCGTCACCGGACTCACCAAGCAATACGGCGCTCGAGCCGCCGTCGATCATCTCGACATCGAACTGCCGTCGGGCGTCGTCGCAGGCTTCGTCGGGCCGAACGGCTCCGGCAAGACCACCACCATGGCGATGCTGCTCGGACTCGTGCGCCCGACCTCGGGATCGGGCACGGTGCTCGGTTCGTCGATCGACCAGCCTGCGGCGTACCTCCCGCGTGTCGGAGCGATGATCGAGAGCCCTGCGTTCTACCCGTCGCTCTCGGGCGCCGAGAACTTGCGCATGTTCGCCACCGTCGGCGGGCACGACACCACATCGATCCCATCGCTGCTCGACGACGTCGGCCTGGATGGACGTGGCGACGATCGCTACCGCAACTACTCGTTGGGCATGAAGCAGAGGCTCGGAATCGCTGCCGCGTTGCTGGGCGATCCTGAGCTGTTGATCCTCGACGAACCGTCGAACGGGCTGGATCCGCAGGGCGTGCGCGAGATGCGAACGCTCATCGGCGGTCTGGCCGGTACGGGACGCACGGTGCTGGTGAGCTCGCACGATCTCAGCGAGCTCGAGCAGGTGTGCGACTGGCTGGTGCTCATCGACACCGGTCGATCGCTGTATCAGGGACCCACACGCGAGTTCCTCGATGCCGCAGTCGGCGGTCTCGCCGTGACGCCGCAGCACCTCGAGCAACTCGAGCCGTTGAACGACCTGCTCGTCGGGCAAGGCTTCAGGACCCAGCTTCGGAACGATCAACTCGTGGTCGGCGTCGACGACGCGCTGACCAGCGACATTGCCGCCTGCGTCAATCGAGCCGCATTCGAGTCCGGCATCGTGCTGGTCGAGATCGGCCGTCTCCGCACGACCCTCGAGGATCAATACCTCGCGCTGGTGCAGGGAGGTGCACGATGACTCGGATCATCAAGGCTGAGCTACAGCGCCTCGTTCGACGCCGGACGCTGATCATCGCAGTAGCAGGCTCACTGTTGTTCGCCGTCGTGGCAACACTGACGGTCTTCTCGTCGGCCAAGTCGACCGGCATCGCGAACTCGCGACAGGGCGGTACGACACTGGCCAAGCTCGCCGAAAGCGGCGGGGCCACGCAGGCTTTCGCAGTCGGTGCATCGTTCGCCGGCTTCCTGGTCTTCGTGACGTTCATCGCCGTCGTGGCCGCAGAGTTCAGCGGCGGCACGTTCCGCGCATTGCTGCTCCGCGACCCGCACCGCCTGCGAATGATCGTCGGCAAGGTCATCGGACTGCTGATCGTCGCCGCCGGCGTGGCGTTGCTCGCGGAGGTGTTCTCGGCCGCCATGTCGCTGCTGCTGGCACCGAGCAAGGATGTTTCGACATCGGCATGGTTCTCGTTCGCCGGTCTCGGTGACGCGGTTCGCGACTTCGCCACCGCGTTCGCCGGCGTCGCCGGTTGGGCGGTGTTCGGAGCGACCCTCGCGGTCATCTTCCGGTCGGCACCGCTTGCGCTCGGCGTGGGCTTCGCCTGGGCAGGCCCGTTCGAGAACATCGTCGTCGACTCGTGGGACACCGGCTACCGGTTCTTCCCGGGTCAGGTCCTGGCGTCACTGATTCGGGGCGGCACGGTCGAGCTGGGGTTCGCCCGGGCACTCGTCACCGCACTGCTCTACACCGGGGTTGCCGCCGCGGCCACCCTCTTCCTCATCTCCAGAAGGGATGTCACAGCATGAACGGTTTCCTCTTGGCCTCGGAGCATTGGCGTCACCACGGTGACGGCTGGTTCCCATTCTTTCCACTGGTGTTCATCGCCATCTGGATCGCGGTCATCTTCACGTTGCGTCGCCGTTGGCGCCGCGGCTGGCAGTTCCGCCAGTCGGGTGAATCGGTCCTCGCCGAGCGCTATGCGCGTGGCGAGATCGACGAAGCCGAGTTCCGCAACCGCCGCAAGGTGCTCCGCGAGAAGGACTGAGTCGGCTCCTACCGTGGCAACGCGCGTTCAGAACTCGGCGAGGTCGGCTGACGGTCGCGTCAGCGATGCAGCACCCTTGGCGTGCGGGTTGCCGGCCGGCAGCTTGCGGTACACGATGCCAGCGGCCAGCAGTGCGACGCAGCCGGCAATGATTGCGGCGAGGTGCATGCCGGAGACGAACGCGTCCTTCGCGATCGTCACGACGCGTGCGCCATCCGAGACGCTCGGGTCGGTCGCGGCGTGCAGTGCACCGGCGAGGCTCTCGCCGGCCTGACCCCGCAGGGGAGCAGGAAGCAGGTCGAGCGCCGGCAACAACCGGGAGTCGTAGCGAGATGCGACGAGGCTGCCGAGCACAGCGACACCGAGCGCGCCCCCGAGCTCGCGGGTGGTGTCGTTCATCGCGGAGCCGACGCCGGCCTTGCCCATCGGGACCGCCGACATGATCGACCCGGTCATTGTGGGAATGGTCATTGCCATGCCGGCCGCCATCACCATCACGACGAGCACGATCCGCAAGTACGACGTGTCGGTGCGGGCGATGGTGAACATGAACATGCCGGCCGACATGCCGACCAGGCCGATGGCGACGGCGACGTTTGCGCCGAAGCGTGCGGCGAACTTGGGCGAATTCGGCGCGACCACCATCATCACCGCGGCGAACGGCAGCTGCTTGACCCCGGCCTCCAGCGTGCCGTAGCCGAGCACCAGCTGGAAGTACTGGGTCAGCAGGAAGAAGAACCCGAACATGCCGAAGAAGACGAGCGTGATGACACCAGCAGCGACGCCGAACCGCGGATCGAGGAAGTATCGAAGGTTGAGCATCGGTGCCGTGTTGCGCAGTTCCCACATCAGGAACGCGGCGACGAGCACGGCTGCGATGCCGAACCATACGAGACTGACGCTGCTGGCCCAGCCGCGATGGGGTGCCTCGATGATCGCGTACACGAGCGAGCTGAGACCGGCGATCGACAGGAGTGCACCGATCGGGTCGAGCGCCCCGGGGTGTGGGTCTCGCGACTTCGGCAACAGCACGTAGCCGGCGGCGAGCGAGACAGCAATGATGGGCACGTTGACCAAGAAGACGGATCCCCACGAGAAGTGCTCGAGCAGGAACCCGCTGACGACCGGGCCGACGGCGGCGCCGCCGCCTGAGATTCCGGCCCACACGGCGATGGCCTTGCCGCGCTCGTGCGGGGGGAAGACGTTGGTGAGGATCGAGAGTGTGGCGGGCATGACGAACGCCGCACCAACACCCATGACCGCGCGCCCGGCGATGATGGCCCCGGCGCTGTGCGAGAAGGCGGAGAAGAGAGAACCGGACAGGAAAATGGCGAGGCCGGCTTGCAGCGTGCCCTTACGGCCGTAGCGATCGCCGATGGTGCCCGCGGTCAGTAGTAGACCGGCGAACACCAGACCGTATGAATCGACCATCCACTGCTGTGCGGAGATCGAGGCATTGAGCTCGCGGGCCAAGGTGGGTAGCGCGATGTTGAGCGCCGTGTTTCCCACGATGACGACCATCAAGCTGGTGCACAGCACCGCCAAGATCTTCCATCGACGTGCGAGCACGTCGGGATCGATGTCGATCTGTGCCATGTCGGAGCCTGGCTGTCGAGTATCACTCATCGGAACCTCCCTTGCCCGAACGCTACGTGACCGTATCGGCGCATCTCATCGCCTGCAACCGGATTCAAGGCTTTGACATGCGTCACACCGATGCGAATGTGACGTCACGCTACGATCGGGTAGCGATGGTCGAGTCGACGCAATCCCGCAGTGAACGGGCACGCCAGGCGGTGCTCGATGCTACCGCGGATCTCGTCGCAGAGGTAGGGGTCGAGCGCACGACCATCGACGAAATAGCCAATCGGTCGGGCGTCGCGAAGACCACGATCTACCGTCACTTCGCCAGCAAGGAAGTGTTGGTCGTCGAGGCCGTTCACGCCTGCACCTCGCTCCCGACGGTCACCGATACCGGATCCCTGCGCGATGACCTGATCTCATGTTTCAGTGGAACCACGAAGGCGTCGTACGACGGTCGCCTCGGCAACATGATGCTGTCGCTGATGGACGCCGCCCAGCGCGATCCCGAGCTGGGCAGGCTCGTGCGTGCGCAGACCGACCAGCGCCGGCGGTTCGCGACAACCATCATCGAACGAGCGGTCGCGCGTGGCGACCTCCCGTCCGACATCGACGTCGATCTGCTCGTCACGTTGTTGGCGGGCCCTCTGGTGTACACCAAGCTCGTGCGTCGCCAACGTGTCACCGACGAACTCGTCGAAGCCGTGGTCGACACCGTGTTGGCTCGATACTCCGTCAAGCAGTAGTTGTCACGTGGGTACGACGAGCTCGCACATGTAGCCATCGGCGACACTGCCCGCTGTGGTTGGGATCTGGTGCGCAGCGCCGTCGTCTCCGAACACCATGTCCCTCTCCAGTGAGGTCTGCGCGAGGTTCTGCACGCTCTGCTCGTAGCCCGCCGTGGCGAACACGACGTTGCAGACGTCTTCCGGCAGTGCCAACTGCGACGTCGTGATCGGGCTTCCGCCGCCTGTTGCATCGGCAAGGCTTGCATACACCTCGAAGTGCATGTGCGGCCAGCGTCCCGAGTACGCGGCCGGGAAGATGGTCTTGAACGTGACTCGTCCCTCGGAATCCGCCTCCTGGACGCCACGGAGGTAGTTCTCGTTGGTGACGCCGTTGCTGTACAGCGAGTAGAGCCCGGCCTGATCGCAATGCCACAGGTACACAGCAGCTCCGGGCATCGCGGTGCATCCATTGACGGTGTCCTGGATGGTGAGGGTCACCGTGGTAGGCACGCCTGTCGCGACGGTCGTGGACGAACCGAAGCTCGACGTGATGTCACTGCGAACGATCCCGCTGTCGGCGAGCACGTTCGGGCCGTTGGAACCGTCACCCGGATACGGCCCAGCCGTCTCCTCGTTGATCGGATCGCAGGTCGCTGCTGATCCTGTGGCGGCGGTCGCCGCGGTGTCGGTGACGGCAGTTGTGGCTGCCGTGCTGGTTGCCGAGGTTGCGCTCGTCGCCACACTCCCAGTCGAGTCGCCTGTGGCCCCGCCGGTGGTCGCGGATTGCTTGGTGTCGCTGCCGCAGGCCGCCAGCGCAAGCAGGCTGCCTCCCGCGAGCAGCTTCAGCATGTGGCGACGCTGCATCAGCGTTGGGAGGTCACGCGCGAGACCTCCGAAATCGTCGTGGTCGGTTGTCACGTCATCTCCCTTGGTTGTCATGACCGTGATCGTGCCGAAGAGAAGTAAGAGTCAGGTTTGTTCCGCACGAAGCTGCTGCGAGAAACCAATACCCGAGGCCGCGAACGACCAACCCGGCTAATGCAGCACTGGGACGACAGGCGTCGAGCGATCGAGACACGCGTCCAGCTCCGACCTGACAAGCGGTGAAAGCTGCCCGGCGAGCGCCGTTATTGGTGCGTAGACCGTTCGCGTGAACGGCTCGATGCAGAGCAACACGGGCCATGGCTCGACGGTGAACGAACCAGGGGTCGCTTCGGTGAAACGCGGCAGTAGCCGCCAACCCGTCGAGCGTTCGCGGGTCGTTGTATGTCGAACTCGAGGTGCCCATCCCGCTGATGAAGTTGCCGACGCTCCAATAGACCCACGTCCCGTTGACTCGTTCGACGGGTTGGATCACGTGCGGTCCGTGCTCGACGACGAGATCGATATGGGCGAGCGCGGTGAGATCAGTGACGAACTGGCGGTCCTCCGGCGTGGGGGCAGAGAACAGCTCCGTGAAGAGGTGCAGGCTGACGACGACAACCTCCGCGCCCGCAGCTCGAGCAGCGTTGACGTCGGCTGCTACCTGGGCGGGTGACGACGCGAAGTTCACGCGCCACGGATCCGCTGGCAGGACTGTATTGCTGTATCGCGTGTATGCGAGATGCGCGAGACGCACACCATTCACGGGAACGATGTCGAGCGCCGACTCGTTGGGGAATCGTGCGGTCCCGACATGCGAGATACCGACGGCGTCGAGCGCAGCGAGCGTCGACGCGATCCCCGCCTCGGCGAGGTCGTAGCTGTGATTGGAGGCTGAGCTGCACCGGTCGAAGCCGGCACGCCGGAGTCCGGCCGCGATCTCATACGGAGCCAGGATCAGGTTCCCGCCGAAGGGAGAGTGCCCGTAGACACCAGGGCGCTCACCTGGTGCTCCGATGGGCATCTCCATGTGGCAGATCGCGATGTCAGCACCGGAGAGCATCGTCGTGATGGGAGCGAAGAGAGGCGCGAAATCGAACCGTGCACCTGGACCGGCGGCGAGTGCGGCGTTGAGGTTGACGACACTCTCGGTGAGCACATCTCCCGTTGCAACGAGGTTGAACGACCGCGGCGGCGGATCCAATCGCATAGCCGGCAGAAGAGGACTCGTGATCACACCGTCGCTGACTGCAGTCGAGACCGCGACAACGCCTGTCGCAAGCCACACCAACACGCACGACGAGATCGCCCGAGCCACCCGCCAGGTCACGGCGGAAAGCTAGTCGGGTTTCATAGCCGGCTTCGCCGGATCAGGGGATGAGAACCCGCCGGGTGATCTGGCCGTTGCTCTCCCAATACGTGACCTTGGTGGCGATCGACGGGTCGTCGGGTGCCGGCTGCACGTTGCCATGGACATCGATCGCTCGTGACGTGATCATGTGTTCGCCGGGGGACGGTGCATTCCAGTCGAAGGTCCAGAACCTCCAGGCGTACCCCTTCGACGGCTGTAGCTGCGCAGTGCCGCCGAGTTGGGCTTTGAGCCAATCACCACCGTCGATCGAGATCTCCACCCTGCGAATCGGCGCGCCCCAGGCAACGCCGATGATCGTGTACTGCCCATCGTGCCGAGTGACCTTGGCCGGCGCCGATTTCAGCAGGTCGTGGCTGACGGTGGTGAAGGTCCACAGGGTTTCATCGCCGACCGTTCGCTCGCGGAACGTGACGTAGTCGCGGGCCATGAAGCGGCCGGCATATCGATGGTCCATCACCTCGATGCGCTTCAGCCATTTGACGTTGGCCACGCCATACCACCCTGGCGCGATCAGACGCAGGGGTCCTCCATGCTCGGGTGGAAGCGGTTCGCCGTTCATCTCGTAGCAGAGGATGTTGGGCTCCGCCATGGCTTCGTCCAGCGACATGCTGCGCGCAAATCTCTCCGTGATTTTCAGCCCACCGCCCGGTGTCGGAGCGGGGAGCGTTCCGGTTTCGCCCCCGCTCAGAACGCCGCCGTTGTCGCGAATGGTCACTTCACCGCTGTCTTCGCCCCAGAAGACCACTTCAGTGCCTTCGGCCTGCACTCGCGCCCCGCGAAGAATCGGCGTGAGACGGGCACCTGCCCAGCGAGCATTGCCGACCCCGCCGACGAAAAATGGAAAGCCCGTGTTGCCGGAGCATTCCAGAGTGAACTCACGTTCATGGCGACGTCGCGCCTTGATGTCGTCGAGGGACAGGGTCAAGGGATGATCGACCAACCCATCCACGCTCAATTGGTACGTCGCCGGGTCGATCACCGGCAGGTTGTAGTGCTTGACCGTGAAGAACTTCGCGTTGGGCGTGATTCGGGAGTCGAGCGCTTCCCACACCAGCTGAGTTCCCACGGCGTTCGCCAACTCAGCTGGGAGCGGCGGCGGCTGATCGGCCCATTGCAGCACTTCATCGGTCGGGCTACCCGGGTACTCGTTCGACGGTTGATCGCTCAACGCAACGTCTTCTGCGTCGTCGTCGCCGCCGTGACCGGGAAAGGCCTCCGCAGGTCCCGACACCTGCCAGACCGACAATCCCGCCAGCGCCGCACTCCCACCTCTCAGCAAGGTGCGACGGGAAACAGTTGGGCTTTGCATCCAGGCCCTCCTTCCACTCAGCAGGAACAAATATTCCGCCCGGCCCGCCCGTTTTGTCAAGCGGCGACGACTGCATGCGTACAGTCAGGCCAGGTAGGCAAGTGCCCGATCGAGCTCGCTGCCGCTGAGCTCGTCGCGGAGCGCTTCCTCGAGCGAGCGACCGGTGCGGTTCTGGAACGCCTGCTTCAACTCCTCCACCTTGTTGCCGATCCCGGAGATGGCGCCGAGCACGTCGAAAATCCGCTGTTCGTCGGTGCCGACGCCTTGCATCGCGGACAGCAATTCGTCGACCTGCGTGTCCGCGGTGCGGACGTCGATCACATCATCGTTCTTGTACTCGATGTTGTACGTGTTGCCTGGTGCTACCTCGACCTCGCGTCCGTCGTCTCGATACCGAACGATCACGACACCAAAGGTCGCCATGACCTGGTCGCGCACATCGATTTCCGTCCAATTCTCGGCATTGAGCTCGGTGGAGTTGCCGTCGACGTCGATTCGGACTCCATACCCGTATGCATCGGCAACGATCGCCTTCATCGAGACCCCCTCATTGGTGCGATGACCTGTTCGCCGAAACGTACTGCAGGCTCGGCCGACAGCGGATGGCCGAAGTCCATCACGAAATACGACACGCCGAGCTCCCGCAAATGCGTCAATCGGTCGAGCCACTGTTCGGACGCGGCATCAGAGTCGGGAAGGTCGCCGGCGACGGTCACGCAACTTTCGATCGCTGCGGGATCTCTTCCGGCCGCGACGGCCGCTTCGTCGACGATGGCGCGCTTGCGCCTCCAGTCGTCGTCGTCGGTGTGTTCGCCGTTCCAGATGTCGGCGTTTCGCCCAACGATGGGAAGGCCGACCTTCTCGCCAGAGCTGCCGATGCAGATCGGCGGGACGATGTCGGGTCGCGGTGTGGCAGCGGCGTTGTCGATCTGGAAATAGGTTCCGCTGAACGTGGGGTGCTCTTCGGTCCACATCAGACGACAGATCTGTACGACCTCTTCGAGTTGGCGCAGGCGGACGGTGGTCGAGGGGAAGTCGTAGCCGTACGAGAGATATTCGTCCTCACGCCAGCCACCGCCGATGCCGAGCATGAACCGCCCGCCCGACAACACCTGCAGAGTCGCCGCCATCTTTGCTGTCAGCGCGGGATTGCGATAGCCGTGGCCGAGCACGTGGTGACACAACATCACGTCGGGGAACCGCGACGCCAGCCATGTGAGGGTGACCCAGCCCTCGAGAAATCCTTCCTTCTTCTCCTTGTCGAAGCCGTAGAAGTGGTCAGCGATCCACACCGAGTCGAAGTGAGGAACGGCTTGGGGAAGGATGTGCTCCTGCTGGTACATCACGATCGGTTGGAAGTTGCTCCCCGCATGCCCGGCAACGGGCGACAGCCAGCCGAATTTCGTCACGATCACATCCTCCATCTCGCTGACGCTTCGAGATCGATCCTAGAGAACGCACTCAGAGGTCCGCGAGGCGACGACGAAGCTGGGCGCGTTCCTCTGACGTCGGTGCCAGTGCGATTGCCTCGTCATAGCGGGCGGCTGCATCGGGGATGCGGCCGGCGCGACGACAACAGATCAGCCTGCGCGGCAGGTAGGAGGTGGAAGCCGTCGAGTTGCTCGGTGACCGCGTCGAGCAACGCCAGTCCCGCATCGGGCCCGTCGCGCATGCCGACTGCGATCGCCCGATTGAGCGAGATCACCGGCGAGGGCGCGAGGGTGAGGAGATCGTCGTAGAGCGCGACGATTCGTGGCCAGTCCGTCGATGCCGCGGATTCCGCGATTGCATGGCATTGCGCGATCGACGCCTGCAGCACATAGGGGCCCCGCTCTCGCGCGCGAGCCAGCATCGCGCAACCACGGTCGATCTCAGAGCGGTTCCACAACGATCGATCCTGTTCCTCGAGCGTCAGCAGTTCACCCGACGAACTGGCCCGCGCGCTGCGCCGGGAGTTCTGCATCAGCATGAGCGCCAACAGGCCGCAGGCTTCGGATTCGAGCGGCATGAGATCGACGACGGCCTCTGCGAGCGAGATTGCCGAGTCGGCCACATCGTTGAACGCCGACGTCGCTGTAGCCGGCGTTGAAGGCCAGGTACAGCACGGCGAGCACTCCGTTCAACCGCTCCTTCAGCAGTTCGGGCGGCGGGACCCGGTACGGAATCGCAGCATGGTCGATCTTGTGTCTCGCTCGCACCAAACGCTGCGCCATGGTGGCTTCCGACACGAGGAACGCGCGGGCGATCTCGGAAACCGGAAGACCCGCGACGGTCCGCAGGGTCAACGCCACACGGGCCGCCAATGGAAGCGCCGGGTGGCAACACGTGAAGATCAGCTCGAGGCGATCGTCGGCAATGTCGTGCGCTTCCGACGGCTGCGGCTCCGTGCTGGCCGCGCGGAGCCGCAACTGCTCGGCTTTGGTCGATCGCAGCCTGTCGATGGCGCGGTTGCGCGCGGTTGTTGTCAGCCACGCCGCAGGTCGATCGGGGATGCCGTCGTGCGGCCACCGGACGAGCGCCGCCGCGAACGCGTCTTGGGCCGCGTCCTCGGCGAGCGTCCAGTCCCCTGTCCACCGAATCAGACCCGCGACGATCCGACCCCAGTCGGACCGGTGCGTGGCCGCGATCGTCTCGGCGACGTCCGTCAGTCCTCCATCGGCCAGAACGGGCGGATCTCGATACGACCGAATCGCGCCATCGGGTGCCGCGACGCGTAGTCGATGGCCTGGTCGAGGTCGGCGCAGTCGATGATGTCGTATCCCGCGATCCACTCCTTGGACTCGGTGAACGGTCCGTCGGTCACGAGCAGTTCGCCCTTGCGCACCCGTACGGTCGTGGCGTCGGCTGGTGGGCGCAGCCGTTCGCCTTGCTTGCGAATGCCGCGACGCTCGCCCTCGTCACACCACTCCTCGATCGTGGTGCCGCCGGTGTCTTGCGGGTCCGGTTCGGTGTCGGTCGCGATGAACAGCATGTACTCCATGGGATCTCCTTGAGATAGACGGTACGCACATACGACGGATCACCGGGCGGCGAAAACGACAACTCACCGGCGTTTGGCGCCGCAGGACCCGTATATGGTCCCCAGACTCCAAACGGTGGCCTGAGGTTGCGGCGTTTGGCGCCGCAGGACCCGTATATGGTCCCCAGACTCCAAACGGTGGCTGAGATTCACGCAACGATTGAACCTAGCTCTCGACGTCGAACGTTTCACGGGGAGTCGGTGTCAGCAGGTCGGCAATGAGTGCGCGTACCCGTCGGTCGATCTCGTCACGGATCGGCCGGACCGCGGCGACACCTTTGCCGGCGGGATCGTCGAGCGCCCAGTCGAGATAGCGCTTGCCTGGGTAGAACGGGCACTCGTCCCCACAACCCATCGTGATGACGACGTCGGATGCTTCGACCGCGCTGTCGGTCAGCTTCTTCGGTACAGCACCTTGACTCGCGAGGTCGATGCCGATCTCGTCCATCGCCTCGAGCACCGCGGGGTTGATGCTGTCGGCGGGAGCGGTGCCAGCGGAGCGCACGACGATCCGGTCGCCGGCGTAGTGCGCGAGCAGCGCCGCCGCCATCTGGGAGCGACCAGCGTTGTGTACGCAGACGAACAGCACTTCTGGGACGTGACTGGGTGCGACGTCAGGCATCGGCGGCTTCCTGGATCGGGCGCGGGTACAGGTATCGGATCAGTGCGAAGGCGAGCACAGCACCGACGAGTTGCATGAGGATGAACATCGGCGCCGATGACGGCTTGATGCCGGCGAACGAGTCGGACAACATGCGGGCGATTGTCACCGCGGGATTGGCGAAGCTCGTCGATGACGTGAACCAGTAGGCCCCGCCGATCCACACCCCGACAGCAAACGGAACGGCCGCTGCGCGACCTGTGCGGACGCAGCCATGGATGACGAGCAGTAGTCCGATGGTCGCGATGACCTCCGACAGCCACAGCGCACCGGACGATCGGCTCCTGGTCGACAGGTTGATCGGGTCGAGCTCGAACATGATGTTGGCGAGCACCGCACCGGCACATCCACCGACGGTTTGCGCGATGGCGTACAGGATGGTGTCGGTCGTGCTGATCGTGCCGAACATCCGGTCGACGAGGGTGACGGCGGGGTTGAAATGTGCTCCAGACACGGCTCCGAACATCAGGATCAATCCGATCAGGGCGCCGGCGGTCGCCGCGGCGTTCTCCAGCAGTTGAAGGCCGACATCGGTAGGCGACAGTCGTGACGCCATGATCCCCGAGCCGATCACGGCGATGATCAGCAGGGCTGTGCCGACCGCCTCAGCCACGAGGCGGCGGCCGAGCGTGAGATGCAACGCGCCGTTCAGCAACAAGTCGACGAGTCGGCCGGCACCGATTCGAGCTGTGGCTCTCGATCCCCGTCCCAGCGCGAGGCCTCGTCGTCGTCCGCGTAGGACATCGCCGGTGCGTCGCCTTTGACGTAGTAGAACTCCCAGTCGTTCTCGGGCCCCTTGACCCACGTCTTGTCCTGAACCGCGAAGCAACACGACACGTCTTCCCGGACCTTCTGATCGAGGCCGAGGTCGTTGGCGCGAGCAATCATCGCCTGAACCGCGTCGGCGTCTTCGACTTCGACGCCGATGTGGTTCAACGAGCCGGGTTCACCCATGCCGGTGAACAGGACGAGCTTCAGCGGCGGATCCGCAATCGCGAAGTTCGCATAGCCGTCGCGGATCTTCGCGGGCTCTGTCTGGAACAGCTTGGTGTAGAACTCGATCGAAGCGTCGAGGTCGGCCACATTGAGGGCCAGTTGCACACGGGACATGATTTCCTCCTGAGAAGCGACGCCAAAACACATTGACGTTTGTCGATGCAGTGACGGTACCGAATAGATCGACGAATGTCAATGCACTTGAAGAATTTTCTGTAGAGTGAGGTCATGGCTGCTTCCAAGATCGCCGTACTCGATCCGATTGCTTGCTGCGCGCCGGTGCGCACCGATGTTCTCGACGACGAGCAAGCAGTCATCCTGGCCAGCTCGTTCGCCGCCCTGGCCGACCCGATCCGTCTTCGCCTGTTGAGCTACATCGCCGCGTCAGATGCCCCCGAGGTGTGTGCTTGCGATCTGCTCGAACCGTCCGGGCGCTCGCAGCCGACGGTCAGCCATCACATGAAGATCTTGGTCGACGCAGGTTTGATCGAGCGTGAGAAGCGCGGGCTGTGGGTGTGGTACCGACTCGTGCCGTCACGCCTCGACGCGCTCCGCTCCGTCCTCGGCTGAGCCTCCCCGGCAGCTGAGGTCACCTTGCCGCGTGAACGCATTCATCGATTATCGTCGATTGTCGATGAATGTCTCCCGTGATGATGCGACCGAGTGGGCTTCATGGTTTCGTTCGCTCGGCGACCCGACTCGTGTGTTGATCCTCAATCTGCTCGCCAGTGAGGCACGCCCGATGACCGTGGGTGAGATCGTCGAACGTCTCGACGTCGGCCAATCAACCGTCTCACATCATTTGAAGATCCTCGGTGACGTCCGCTTCATCCTCGTCGATCGTGCTCGGCACGACCAGTTGGTGGCGGATCAACGAAGCATGCCTCGACTGCTTTCCGACCGCTGCCGAACTCGTCATGGGTCGACTACCAACGAGCGCCCCATGGGACGAACCGCAACTCACCACCTCCAGGAGGACCCGATGACCACCGAATCCGACACCCTGCGCGAGGAGATCCGCCGCCGATACGCCGACGCCGCCACCGTGGCCGCCGGCGGACAGCAAGCCATGGACGGACCCGACGATGCTTGCTTCGGCACGACTCTGTACGACGACCTCGACGGAATACCCGAAGGCGCAGGGCTCGCCAGTCTCGGCTGCGGGAACCCGATCGCCGTTGCCGATCTGGCTCCTGGCGAAACGGTGCTGGACCTCGGGTCCGGCGGCGGCATCGATGTGCTCCTCTCGGCGAAGCGGGTCGGGCCGACCGGGCACGCCTACGGGCTCGACATGACCGACGAGATGCTCGATCTCGCACGCCGCAACGCGGCGGAAGCCGGCGCCTCCAACGTCACGTTTCTGAAGGGTCAGATCGAAGCAATTCCACTCCCGGACGAATCCGTCGACGTGATCATTTCGAACTGTGTGATCAACCTCTCCACCGACAAGCCTGCCGTGTTCGCGGAAATGCACCGCGTTCTGCGCCGCGGTGGCCGGATCGGTGTCAGCGACGTCGTGGCCGAGAACAATCTCGATCCGGACAGCATCCTCGAGCGGGCATCACGCGTCGGTTGCCTCGCCGGAGCGCTGACGTTCGACTGACTACCAACAACAGCTCACCGACGCCGGTTTCGCCAACATCACCATCACCTCGACGTTCGAGTTCGGCGGCGGCATCCACTCGGCGATCATCCGTGCGGCAAAGGCGTGATTGCCGGAGCCACCATCCGGACCGGATCGAACAACTACGAGGTCAAGAACGCTGAGACGCTCGCGAACGTCTCGTCTGGCTGCTCGAGGTAGGCAAAGTGGCCGCAGTCGGGCAGGACGACAAGGCGCGACCCCGGTATCGCCTCGGCGATGTGACGCACGAGGGCGATCGGCACAAAGTCTGCCTCGCCCGCAATGATGAGCGTGGGGATATCGAGTCGATGAAGCGCAGGGATCAGGTCGTACTGGTCGCGCAACCAAGTGTCCTCATAGAGCTTCTCCTCGATCGCACGGGCAGCGACGATGCCGGCATCGGAGAACGCCGACCTCAGTCGCCGGACAACAGTTTCGAGGTGGTCGGAGTTGCGCAGCGTCGTCGCGTAGTGAATGCGGTAGTACCCGGCCTCGGTTTCGACATCGCCCGCCTGGAACCTGGGGTCGGACCGGAGCTCGTCCATCCGCGCGGTTTGCGCAGGAGTCCTTCGGCCCGCCAGATCGTTGCGGAATGCGAAGGCATCGACTCGTGACGCAGGTGCGGGGTTCATCAAGATGAGGTGCGACACGCGCCCGGGATGGCGGATCGCGTACTCCATTGCCAACAGGGCGCCCCACGAGTGCCCGAGCAGAACGATCGACTCGAACCCGAACGACGCGCGAACTCGGTCGAGGTCGTCGACCTCCGTGGCCATCGTCACGCCATGGGGCTGCTGACCGGAGAACGATCGTCCGCGTCCCCATTGGTCGTAGTACACGAGATGGAACGATTCGGCCAGACGATCCATCTCGGGCAACAGGTACTCATGATCGAAGTCGGGACCGCCGTGCAGCACCACGATCGGCACCCCTCTGCCGAGGTCGCGGACGTACAACCGCGCAGCACCACTCCCTACGAAGCCGTCGTGCGCGACAGGGCCCGGCGCATGGTCGTGCATCTAGAACGACCGCGATGCTCCGCCGACGGCAGCCAGACCATCGAAGCATTGGCTCATGGCGTAGAAGTCTCGCGCCGCGCTCACGGCACCGCTCCACCTGTGCCCCGCCGGCCTACGATCGCGACGTGGGTGCTGCTGTCTCGCAGGAGGAACTCGAGGCCGCACACTGCTGGGAAGCGGAAGACCGGGTGCCGAAGCGACCGGAGCTGACCGATTTCCGACGGGGTCTGCGATACCACCAGGCACGGTGGCGGGAGGCCCACGGTCACCCGATCGGCACGCAACCGATTGCGCCGAGACCTCAGGATCGGTCCGTGCGGCTCGTCGGGAGCCGGGTGCCGCTCGCCTACGGCCGCGAGACCGGCGCCAACTTCCTCAGCGCTCGTGCGTTGGCCGCGGCGAGAGCCCGAACGTCGTTCATCGAGCGCGAGCAGAGCTTCGACCACCAGCGGTTGTGGGCCGACCTCCTTTCATCGCCGGCGATGTGCTTCAACCTGTTCGGCGACCTGGCCGCCGACCTCCGTCTCGCCGACCGGGCCGTCCACACCTGGTGGCCCGACTCACCGGGCACCGTGTGCGAGGTCCGGTTCGAGCACTCCCCTGGCCGTCTCGATCCGGCCTACCTCGGAAACCTGTGCGCCTTCAGTTCCGCGTTCGTGCTGGACCTCGGTGACGGGACCCAGGGGATCGTCGGTCTCGCGACCAAGTACCACGAGCGCTACCGACCGCAGCCACCCAAGCCGAGCCGGCTTGCGCGGTACGTGGAGATCACCGAGAGGTCGGGCATCTTCAAGCCGGGAGCGATCGACGAGGTAAATGGAACTGATCTCATCCACATCTGGCTCGAGCACATGCTCGTTCATTCGATGCTGCAGCATCCGAGCGAGGCGTGGGGCTGGGGCCGCTACGTCGTCGTCCACCCCGCCGGCAACTCCGACGTCGTCGACGCGTGTGACCGGTATCGAGACCTGCTCGTGGACCAGTCCACCTTCTCCTCCGTGACCGTCGAGGATCTTCTCGACTCCCACGCCCTGCCGGCGAGGACGGCGGCTGCCCTGCGCGAGCGGTACGTCCCCGACTGAGCCTTCTCCCCGGAGCATTGCAAGGCGCGCCAACGCGAGGCACTAGCGCGGCACGTCACCGGTGCCGGATCGCTTCCCTGAGCGCGGCAACACGCCACCGGCAGCCAAAACCGCACCCACGCAGCACCACCGGGTGCGGCAATACGCCACGGGCAGCCAAAATCGCGCCCACGCATCCTTGCGCGGCTGCGCAGCAGGACGACTCAGACCACCGCAGGCTCTTGGACGACGGTGCGGTTTCGCCCGGCGGTCTTTGCCGAGTACATCGCGCGATCAGCTGCTCGAACGAGCTCGATGGCGTTGCCGGCATGTTCAAGCAGCTGAGCGATTCCGAGGCTGGCGGTGATCTCGCGATCGACACCGGGCACCGTGATCGCCGCGACGGTTGTGCGAATCTTTTCGGCGACCTGCTCGGCGCCTGCCACGTTTGTGTCCGGCAACAGGATCAGGAACTCCTCGCCGCCGAACCTCCCGGCGAAGTCGCTGGCGCGCAGGCAGTCCACAATTTCGGCACCGACGGCGGCCAGCACTTCGTCGCCCTTAGCATGCCCGAACTGGTCATTGATGCGCTTGAAGTGGTCGAGGTCCAACATGACCGCCGACAGCGGTGTGAAGGAACGGTTGGCTTGAGCCACCATCCGTTTGAGGGTGTCGTCCGTCGCCCGCCTGTTCGGCAGTCCGGTGAGCGAGTCGTTGTTGGCACGAAACTCGGCAACGGCGAGGTTGCGCAAGTTCGCGAGGACAGGCGCCGCTTGAGCGACCGAAGTCTTGATCTGCCCATCCTGTTCCCGGTCGAAGGGAAGCGGAAGGCTGACGAGCACCGAGCCGATCACCTCGCCGCCGACGAGCAGCGGCTCACACATCGAATTTGTACCGCGGTCCGCACACAGCGAGCAGCCCAGGAGCGGCACGACGTCGCCACCCTCGCGGTGGGTCCGAGCAAACCGCAGGGCGAGGCAGGAACGGGGTTCAGCGCCGAGCAACCGCCCTGCGAGTTCGGAGTCGCATGAAGTCGACGTGGCAGCCTCGAGGCGATTCGCGCTGTTGTTCCGCTGCAGCACGACAGCTTCACAGCCGGTCAACGATCGCTCCAAGTGGCGTTTGATCAACTCGTGCGCTTCCTCCTCGGTGGCGGTCACCTGCAGGGTGTCGACGAACTCGGTCTGGCCTTGCTCGCTGATGCTCAGTGCCGCTCGTTGATCGACCATCGCATTCAACGCTGCACCGAGGTCCGACAGCTCATCGCTTCCCGAGAGGTGCAGTGAGTTGGTCGGTCGACCCAGGGCGATGTCGGTTGCAAAGTCTGAGTATCGGCGGATGCGGGGGACGATGTTGCGGCTGAGAACCAGGACGATCACCACGCCGGCGAAAACCGACAACGCTGCGATTCCACCAAGCACAACCAGAGCGACGCGATAGCTGTGGTCAGCATCTTGCTTTTCTGCTGCTGCGTCCTGAATTTCTTCATCGAGCAGAGCATCTGCCGCCGAGGTGAGCGGATCGAACAGCCGCGCTGTTTGCGCTCTGAGTTCGGCCCGTTGCACCGCGTTCCCGGCAGTCACCACATCGATGTAGTCCCCCGATGCGCGCAAGACGGAGAACTTGACGAGACCTGCTTCGATGATGTCGAGTTTCTCGTGCCCGTTGGTGTCGTCGAGCACGGATCGCGCCGTCGCAATGTCTTCTAGTGCCGCCGGCAGCAGGATCGCCTCCAGCTCGAGGTTCAGCCGAGCCGCACCGGCGTCCGACGCCGCCGCCTGCAACTCCGAAGCGGTGAACTCGACCTCGTGGACAGAGTCCGCGACCTGGGCCGCTGCGCGCAATGTCTGAACGTTGTCGGTGAACAGATCGTCTGCTTGACGGTGCGTGCGATGCATGCCGATCACGCCAACGGCAGCGACGGCCAACAGCGCGACGACCAACAGGCTCACTGCCAAGAGAAATTTGAGGCCGACACGAAACCGCGGGCCCGACTCGGACCCGACCGGTGGCTTCATACGCGAAGTATCGACAGATTCAAGCGCCGCTTGAGAAATTCTTGACAATGAGACCACTGAGGGCAAGTACCGGAATCAGCGGCCGTCCCCCCAGTCGAGGCGAGCGACAGTGTCGAACAAGGCGGCGTGGTCATATGCGGTCGTCGTGTTGGCCATAGCGATGATGCCGAGGCGGAGGTCGGGATAGAGACGCATCGCGTTGTAGAAGCCGCCGCCCGCCCCGAGGTGTTCAACCGCGGTCGTGTTCCGATCCGTCGGCTTGCGGAACCAGCCGAGGCCGACATCGAACGGCTTGCCCGGCGCCGTGATGTTCCGCATCATCCTGGCCGTCTCCGGACGGAGGACCTTGTGGCCTTCGAAGGCTCCATCAGCGAGATGCATGGCCGCAAACCGGGCCACGTCGGTGACGTTGCCGACGAGCCCGCCGTAGCCGGCGCCCTTGACGAGGAAGCGGTTCAGCGACACGTAACGGCCCACCCGCTCACCCACGATTCCCTTCGGGAGCAGGCGTCGCAGCACGGGGGTTGCGAGCTTGGGAGCGCGCACGTAACCGACGGCCACGTCCCCGCCGGCCTGGTACGCGAATCCGGTGTGATTCATCCCGAGGGGGCGCAACACGGCGTCGGTGACGTATTGGGTGAACGGCTGCCGTGCCGCCTGGGCGATCACCTCGGCCAGGATCAGGTATCCGAGGTTCGAGTACCGCGCAGCACTCCCGATCGCATACTTGGGTGTGCCATGGCGGGCGAGGAGTGTGTCGAGGAACTCGCGTGGCTCGGGCGCAGCTCCACCCGCTGGGCGAACCCATCGAACCGGGATCGGATTGGCGACACCGGCGGTGTGATTGAGGAGCTGGCGCACCGTCGGCGATGGCCCCTTGCCGTGTCGGTAGCCGGACACGAAATCGCTGATGGGCGAATTCAAGTCGAGCTTGCCCGTATCGAAGAGCCGCAATGCCGCAGTCGCGGTCGCGATCTTCGTCAGCGAGAACCACAGATATTGCGTCGACTCCGTCGCCGGCGCGCCCGTGGCGAGATCAGCGTGGCCGAAACCGGCTGCGAACAGCACCCCATCGGGTCCAGTAATCGCCAGCTGACATACCCGGGATGTGGTGTCGCGCCATCGTCGCCTCGACAGCGGCCGTGACCCGTTCGACTCGTCGAATCGCGGCCTGTCGACAGTGGCGTCGTCGTGAAGTGGGTGGTCATCGCTGTTTCCCTTCTGTCCCATTCGCATCTCGCCGACATCCTCGGCTTGCGAGATACTGCGAATTCGCAGTACACTGAGATTATGCGATCTCGTAGTAAATCTGTCAAGCGCGACTCCGAGACGCGGGAGAGCAATGCCGCCGCGGCCGTCGTCCCACCCGAAGGCACGAACGTGCTCTTCGACGTATGGCTCGTGTCGCGTGCAACGTTCGCCGTGCTCGACACCGCGCTCGCCCCGTCCGGCCTGAGCGCGGACGAGTTCGCGATCTACAGCGTGTTGACGAGCACAGACGCCATGACACCCAGCGAACTCGCTCGATGGATGGCAGCACCACTCACCACCGTGTCCAGCTACATCAAGAGGTTCGAAAGCCGGGGGCATGTCACCCGAGTCGAGAATCCGGATGACGGCCGTTCATACCGGCTTCAGCTGACTGCGGCAGGCCGCGCCGCCCACCGTGCGGCCGGGAAGCTGTTTCAACCCGTACTCGATGACGTCGAGAGTTCCCTCGACCTGTCAGCACCGACAGTCCGCAACGCGCTGCAAGCACTGCACCGCGGCCTCAGTGCTGCACGCCTCGTGGGCAGGCACTAGCGCGGGACGTCTCCGGTGCCGGATCGCTTCTGTGGGCGAGGTAATACGCCACCGGCAGCCAACATCGCGCCCAAGCTGCATCACTGGGTGCGGGATTACGCCGCCGCCAGCGAAAATCGCGCCCAACCATCGCCGCATCGTCGGTCCTACGCTGCGTGCATGGCTGCTGACGACGAGATGCTGAACAAGGTCACGTGGAAGATTCCGAACGCCCTCGCCCTGATCGGCTCCCGAGCCGGGGACGAGCGAAACGCGATGACCGCCAGCTGGATCACACAACTTTCCATGGAACCGGTGCTGATCGGTGTCGGTGTCGACAACGAGGCGATCACCCATCGGTTGATCGCGGACGGCGGCTCGTTCACCGTCAACCTGTGGGACGCGAACGACACCCGCGTGTTCGTGAAGTTCTCGAAGCCGGCAGTCGATGACGGCTCGACGCTCAACGGCCGGCCGGTGCGGAGTGCGACCACCGGTGCCCCGGTGTTCGACGAGGCGGTGGCGTGGATGGACTGCGAAGTCCGTCACCAGTTCGATCTCGGCACGCACACCTTGTTCGTCGGGGAAGTCGTCGACGCCGCCATCAACGACTCCGAGGCCCGGACTGCCTCGATGAGCGATACCCGCATGAAGTACGGCGGCGTCAAGCGCCACTGACCCTGAACCCGGACCTCTAAGCCAAAGTTAAGTCGGTAGCTGCATCGTCGATTCGCGAGCTCGTTCGCCTCTCTAGGATTCGGAACGGTAGGTGATGCATGGGGATTGAGTACCGACTGCTGGGCCGACTTGAAGTGTTGAGCGACGGCGTGGCAGTCGATCTCGGCAGCCAGCGCCAGCGGGCGCTGCTGGCGCTGCTTGCTGGCCAACGCCGGCACGGTGCTGTCGACCGATCGCATCCTCGACGAGCTGTGGGGCGACGCCGGCGCAGCCGACAAGCAGAACTCGCTTGTGGGTGTACGTGTCGGGGCTGCGCGGCGCCTTGGAGCCCGACCGCGCCAAGCGCTCAGAGGGCACGGTTCTGCTGACCAGAAGCCCTGGCTACGTGGTGTCGGTCGACCGCGACGACACCGATGTCGGACGGTTCGAGCGGTGCGTTGCCGAGGCGCGGCTCGTCGCCGAGACCGATCCGGCGGCGGCCGCGTCGATGCTTCGCGACGGCCTCGCCCTGTGGCGGGGTCACGCCTTCGAGGAGTTCGCCTACGAGTCGTGGGCCCAGGCCGAGATCTCCCGTCTCGAGGAGCTCCGCTTGGAGGCGACCGAGACTGCGATCGAAGCCGACCTGCGGCTGGGGTTGTCCGGCGAGCTCGTCTCCGAGCTGCAGGGCCTGGTCCGTCAGCATCCGCTGCGCGAGCGGTTCGTCGCCTCGCTGATGCTGGCGCTGTACCGGAGCGGCCGAGCCGCCGAGGCTCTTCGCGCCTTCGCCGCGTTCCGCGAGCGGCTCGTCGCCGAGATCGGCGTCGATCCGTCGCGCTCGATCCGCGACCTGGAGCAGCAGATCCTCAGTCGACGACGATGCGTTGCTGCTGGAGCGGACACCGACCGCCAGCGAGCGGGCCGTCGCGACTCGGGGCTGACGGTGCGCGGCTACGAGCTGCGCGAGGAGCTCGGTCGCGGCGCGTTCGGCGCCGTCTATCGCGCCTACCAGCCGATCGTCGGGCGCGAGGTGGCGATCAAGGTGATCGCGCCCGAGCTCGCCGACGACCCGACGTTCATCCGCCGGTTCGAGGCCGAGGCCCAGCTCGTCGCCGGGCTCGAACACCCGCACATCGTCCCGCTCTACGACTACTGGCGCGAGCCCGGCGCCGCCTACCTCGTGATGCGCCTGGTCGAGCACCGGCAGCCTGGCCGACGTGCTCGCCGTCGGCGCGTTGCCGGCCGGTCGGGCCGCCGTCGGTGTTCGCCCAGCTCGCCAGCGCGCTTGCAGTCCGCTCATCGCAGCGGCGTCGTCCACCGCGACGTGAAGCCGGAGAACATCCTGATCGACCGCGACGGCAACGCCTACCTCACCGACTTCGGCATGGCGTTCGCCTCGGACGGGGCGCTCAGCAGCGCACGCAACTCGCCGACTGCGTCGCTCGACCGCGCCGTACGCCTCGCCCGAGCAGCTCGGCGGACGTCCGGTGTCGCCTGCGTCGGACGTCTACAGCCTGGCGGTCGTCGCGGCGACGGCGCTCACCGGGCTGACCGGCGACTACGAGGCAGGTTCGCGGGGCGCTGCCCGCCACCGTGCGGACGGTGCTCGACCGGGCCACGCACACCGACCCGGCATCGGCGGTACTCGAGACGCGGCGGTCGTTCGGCCAGGCCCTGACCGAAGCGCTCGGCGTCGCTCCGACCGCCACTGCTCGACGACGCTGCGATCGAGAACCCGTACAAGGGGCTGCGGGCGTTCGGCGCCGCCGACGCCGGGGACTTCTTCGGGCGGGAGCGCCTCGTCGAGCGGCTCGATCGCCCGCCTCGGCGAGCCCGGCATCCGCGGACGGTTCGTCGCCGTCGTCGGGCCGAGCGGCAGCGGCAAGTCGAGCGTCGTGCGGGCCGGGCTGCTGCCGGCGTTGGCGGCGGGCGCGCTGCCGATGTCGGCGGACTGGTTCCGGGTCGAGATGACGCCGGCGCCGCACCCGTTCGAGGAGCTCGAGGCAGCGCTCAGTCCGCGTCGCGATCGAGCCCCGACCGCGCTGCTCGACATCGTGCTCGCGCCGGGTGGCGTGCGCCGCGCCGTCGAGCGGGTGCTCCCCGACGGCACACGACCAGCTGCTGCTGGTGATCGACCAGTTCGAGGAGCTGTTCACCCAGGTCGACGAGGACACGGCGAGCCGCTTCATCGACGAGCTCGTCGAGCTCGTCACCGCGCCGCGCAGCAGGACCAGCGTCGTCATCACGTTGCGGGCCGACTTCTACGACCGCCCGCTTGCGCCACCGCGGCCTCGGCGAGCTGCTCCGCGACGGCACCGAGGTGATCACGCCGATGTCGATCGACGAGCTCGAGGCGGCCATCACCGGCCCGGCCGCCAAGGTCGGCGTCAACGTCGACCCCCTCGTCGTGGCCGAGATGGTCGGCGAGATCGTCGACCGCCCCGGGGCGCTGCCGCTGCTGCAGTACACGCTGACCGAGCTGTTCGATGCCCGGGTCGGCCGAACGATCACGATCGCCGCCTACCGGGCCGGCGGCGGCGTCTCGCGCACGCTGGCGCGGCGGGCCGACTCGCTGCTCAGCCGGCTCGGGCCCGAAGCAGCGGAGACGGCCCGGCACGTGTTCCTGCGACTCGTCAGCCTCGACGACGACAGCACCAGTGCACCGCGACCCGGCGACGGCGCTGGTCGCCGAGGTGGAGGAGCTCGACCAGCGCGGCCGGGTGCAGCGGGTGCTCGACACGTTCGGGCGGCACCGGCTGCTGAGCTTCGACCGCGACCCGGTCACCCGCGGCCCGACGGTCGAGATCTCCCACGAGGCGCTGCTGACGGAGTGGGCCAACGCTGCGCGAGTGGATCGAGGCCGCACGCGACGACCTGCGCACCCACCGCCACCTCGTCGGTCGAGATGAACGCCTGGTCGGCCGCCGGCAAATCGGCCGACTTCCTTCTGCAAGGCGGGCGGCTCGACTCGATCGCGGCGTGGGCGAACACGACGACGATGGGCCTGCGGCCGGCGGAGCACGAGTTCCTCGACGCCAGCCTGGCCGCCCGGACCGAAGAGCAGCAGGTCCGCCAGGTCGAGGAGCGGCGCACGACCGACGCCGAACGCCGAGCGCGACGGCGCAGCCGGCAGCTCTTGGTTGCAGCGTTCATGGCAGCGCTGGTCGCTGTTCTGGCGACGTTCGCCTGGGTGCAGCGCCAGGACGCCCGCGAGGCCCAGGCCGAGCTCGCCGGCAACCAGGAGGCGCAGCGTCTCGCCAGCCGTCTCCGCCTCGGCGCTCTCCACCGATCCCGAGCTCTCACTTCTGCTGGCCATGGAGGCGGTTCGGTCGACCGCGAAGCTCGGCTACGCGATGCCCGAGGCGATGGATGCCATGCACTGGGCGCTGCAGGAGCTCGGCGTGCAATACGACGTCGCGCCCGACACACCCACCGCGACCCGGTTCGGGCCCGCCGGCGTTCACGGCGTCTGGGTGCTGCCGGTCGAGCAGCTGATGGATCTCGCCCAGGCGAGCACTGCCCGAACCTTCTCAACCGAGCGAGTGCCAGCTCTACTTCAGTGACAGGGGTTGCCCGGCGGAAGTGTCGGTCTCCGGGCTCGAGTACTTCGGAGGGATGGACGCGTACACCGAGCGCGGTCGCGCTCGATCGAGACGAAGTCGTCGTGGTGAGCGAGTACGCCCCGGACGAGTTGCAGCTCAATCTCGACGCGCTCGGCGAGCAATACGGTGTTCGCGTCGTGGTCCAGCAAACCTCCACTGCAGCGACCGAGCTGGTCACCCAAGGGTCGCCCGGCGACATCGTGGTGATCGAGTCCGGGGGAACTGCCTGCGTTGGCGGCCGTCCACCAACTGCTCGATCTCCGCCCATTCGTCGACGAGGCGACCATGCTCGACGACTACGGCTCCCATCTCGTCTCGCTCTCCCGTCTCGGCGACGACGGCTGAGTGGCCCAGCGACACTGGAGCGATCCATGGCGTGTTCGTCAACCTGGACTTCAAGTCGCTGGTCTGGACCAACGAGCCGGAGTTCACCGAGCTCGGCTACGAGGCGCCGTCTGACTGGGCGTCGTTCATGGCTCTCGCCAACAAGATGGTGGCCGACGGCCAGACCCCGTTCTGCCTCGGAATCGAAAGCGGGGATGCTGATGGTTGGCCGGCGACCGACTGGGTCGAAACGATCGTGCTGCGCACCGCGGGCCCCGACTTCTACGACCAGTGGATCAAGCACGAGGTGCCGTTCGACGATCCACGGGTCGTGAATGCCATTCGCACGGTCGGCGAGATGGTGCACACGCCTGGATTCCTCTACACGAGTCCGGCGCAGGCCACAGATCTGCCGTGGGAGTTCGCCATGCGCGACCTCGCCGACACCCCGGGGTCGTGCCTGATGACGCCGTTTCCCAGTTTCATGCCCAGCTTCCTGGGCTCGCTGGAACAGCCGGTCGGGGCCTTCGCGTTCCCGACGTTCGGGCTGGGCCATGACGATGCCCTCGTGGGCGGCGGTGGCCTGGCGGTCGCCGTCACGGACCGTCCGGAGGTCCGCCAGGTGATGGCCGCGCTCGCATCGGCCGACTTCGGCGCCGGGGCGGCACAGCTCGTCTGGCCGGGCACGCTGCCGGCGAATGCACGATTCGACAGCACCACGATGGTGAATCCGGTGATGGGCGAGATCGTCGAACATGTACAGGCTGCAATCCGATCCGACGACTTCCGCTTCGACGCGTCCGATGCGATGGCCGCCGAGATCGGTCAGGGTGCGTTCTGGGAGGGGATGGTGCGGCTGTTCCGGGAGGGTTCGATGGAGAACCTCGATCAGCTCTCGCCCGAGATCGCCCACGAGATCGAAGCAGCTTGGGTCGAGCTCGAACAATCCGGCTGATCAATGCTCTGACCAGCACATCAAGGCCGAATGAAGTCAGTGGTGGTCGCTCTTAAGTCTCATCCCCGAAGTTGTGGTGGTCAGAGCCCGCTCGATCCAAACGAGCGGCAACCACAAGTGAGAGGAAAGACTCATGACCACCACCAAAGAAACATTCATCCCCGTGGAGCCCACTGCGCCGAGCCCGGTGCGGACTCGCAGGATGCTCACCCTCGGCGCCGCTGCAATCGTCACCGTCGCGGCGCTCGGCGCGGGCTTCCAGAACTCCGGGCACGGGACCGCGCAACCAGCAGCTCGAGCCGTCTCGATGACGATGGACCAAAAGCTGCAGGTGCTCGTCGATCGCGGACTGATCCCGCGCCAGGCGTTGCAACCGGCACCACGGACGATGGAGCAGAAACTTCAGGACCTCGTCGATCGCGGGCTGATCCCGCGCCAGGCGTTGCAACCGGCACCACGGACGATGGAGCAGAAGCTTCAGGACCTCGTCGATCGCGGGCTGATCCCGCCCCAGTCCCTCGAGCAGGCACCCGTCTCGATCATCTTCGGCCCAGCGCACCCGCTGGGCGCCCCGGATTCGGGCATCGCGTGTAGCGAACTCGTCTACACGAGGTGCTGAATGTGGGATCTACGGGATTGGCTCGTCGACCAGTGGCGCGCCAAAGGCCTCGAGCCTTTGGCCGCGTCACCGGCGGGCCCTACGGGGTCACCGGGTGAGTTTGTAGGTGGCCAGTTGTTCGATGCGTTGGATATGGCCGGCGCTGCGGTGGAATCGGCGGCCGATGTCGGCGTGCTCGGCCCCACTGGCGCGCCACTTCAGGATGCGACGCTCCACTGGCCGCAACCCGTGCGCTGCCGGCTGGACGACGTTGCGAGGCATCCCTGCGTAGGCGATCACCCGATCGACGAACCCAGGGCGGCGCCGGAACCGTCGAGCGATCTCGATGTGATCGACGCCATTGGCGACGAGGCGCAGGACGCAGCGTTCGACTGGTCGCAATGATTCGTGGTCATCCATGGTCCTGGACTCCTCTGTTCGTCTTGTCACCCTACGAGCACGAATCGGTCGTTCGCACGACCAGTCGGTCCTGGTTGGTTCACTCCCTACTGTTCAGCACAATTCTCAAGCTGCGCTCGATGTATCCGAACTCGGCCTCGAGCTCCTTGCGGAAGGCCGGACGGGTCTCGGCCATGCCGACGAGCCACAGGCCGAAGGCGACCTCGCGGGCAGCAATGAACGCGTCGAGATGCTCCATCTGCTCGGCCGGCAACGGGCGATGTTCGGTGTAGCCCCGGACGAACGCTTCTTTGAAGATCGGATAGTCATCGCGGTGGCGGAGCTCCCACAGCGCAACGGCGACGTCATAGATCCGATAGCCGAAACCGCAATCGTCGAAGTCGATCAAGCGCGCCTGCTGCCCGTGGAACAACACGTTGTCGAGGTGAGCATCGGCATGAATGAGGCCGAACACGTTCGGGCCTTCGCCGAGTCGCTGCATGACATCGCCCACTTCGTCGGCAACGGACGCGAAGTCCCGTTGGAGGTTCACAGGCAGCAGCTTCCATGCGTCGGCAGCGTCGACGTTTCCGTAGACCATCGTGTTTCCGAAGTACGTCTCGTGGTCCCATCGGATGCGAACGAAACCGTCGGGCACCCGCCATTGATCGGCGTGGTCGTGTAACTGAGCCAGGACACCGCCGAGACGGTAGAGGTGCACCGGTCGTGCCGAGTGGTTGTGATTGCGGCCTTTCATCCAGCGCAGCAACGAGCACACTCGCGACCCGTCGACTCCATCAGCCGTCGCCATCGCGGTCAGCCCGCCTCCGACGGCTCGGACCGGTTCCGGCACCGCCAGCGATGTGTCGGCGCGCAGGGCGACGAGCCATTCCAACTCCGACGTGATCGCGGCCTGCGAGTCGACGTCGCGCCCATGCCGAGTCGGCCGATGGACACGAAGGAGATACTGATCGCGGCCGCCGTCGGAGGAGAACACCCGAAACGTCGTGTTCTCCCCGTGAGCGACGAGCTCCAAGCGCGGCTCGGGCACGTCGTAGTTGTTCATAGCCTTGATCGCTAAGCGCCGCAGCCGCGCGATCTGACCGCGATCCGTCGCGCCCAGATCCTCGCTCATTGGTAGGACGGTAACGCGGCCGGGGATTACGCGGGCGGCCGGAATCGCGCCCAACCAGCCTCCTCTCGGGCGCGGTAATACGGCTGCTCAGGCGCTGGTTGCGGGTTCGGCGACGACGGTGTAAACGGGCCAGCCGGATGCGCCGAGCTCGCGGGAGATGTTGCGGGCTGCTTCGCGGACGTCGTCGTACAGCGACGGCGGCGGGGGCCATTCCGAGGATTGCAACACGACCGCGATCGCGCCGACCGCGGCGCCCGTGGCGTCAAAGATGGGGGCGGCGAGACTGGACTCACCGAGAACGGCTTCGTCGTGTTCGGAAGCGACACCAGTACGGGCGATTTCGGTGAGATGGTCGGCAAGCCGTGCAGGGTCGACGATTGTTTCCCCGGTCATGCTGCGCAGCGGCGCGGCCGGTCGATAGGTGGAGGGCTCGAAGGCGAGGAGTGCCTTGCCGAGCGCGCTGGCGTGGGCGGGGATGACAAACCCGACTTCGGGCATCTGTCGGCTCCCGTCGGGACGGGGCTCGTGGTGCACAACGATGACGTCGTCGAGTAAGAGGACACCCGCTCGGACAGACGCGCCGGTCCGTCGGGCAAGCTCTTCGGCCCACTTCAGGGCGCGGCTGCGGAACTCGAGGCTGTCGAGGTACACACTGCTGAGCCGCAGCACCGCCGGCCCGAGCATGTAGCGCAGCGAACCCGGCTCTTGTTCCACCATGCCGTGGTCGGCCAGCGTGCGCAAGATGCCGTGCACGGTGGAGTTGGGCAGATCGAGTCGGGCGGCGAGGTCGCTGAGGCTGAGGCGGCGCGCTGCTTGGAGGGCAAGCAGGATGCGGACAGATCTGTCAACGCTTTGGATCATGCGCCAATCTTTCTTGAAGAGATCTCTTGACGACACGCTATCAGAAGAATATTCTCGACACTCATTCGACATTGTCGAATACTCTTCGGACTTCTTCCGGAGAGTTCCGAACACCTTTGGGGGTAATCATGGATGAGAACACCAGGTCGCAGAAGTTGGCGGCTGAGGTGCTGGGGACCGCGTTGCTCGTCTTCATCGGGGTCGGCGCCGTGCCGGCCACACTGATCGTCAACGGGAACGCACCGTTCACGATGGCCGATCTGGGCGTCATCTCCTTCGCGTTCGGCACCGTCGTCATTGCAACCGTCTACGCGCTCGGCCACGTGTCGGGCAACCACATCAACCCGGCGGTCACGCTTGGGTTGGCCATTACCGGAAAGTTTCCGTGGAAGGAAGTTCCTGGGTACATCGCAGCACAGGTCGTCGGAGCCACGATCGGTGCCCTGGCGATCGTCGGTGTGCTCGGGTCCAAGGCGCATGAGGTCGGCCTCGGAGTGGCGTCGTTCAACAGCTCATTGGGTGTGGGGAACCTGCAAGGCTTCTGCGCCGAGTTCGTCGGTACGTTCGTCTTGGTGTTCGTGATCTTCGGCGTCATCCACCGCAAGGCTGCATCTGGCTTCGCCGGCGTGGCGATCGGCTTCGTCGTGTTCGCCGCGATCATCCCGGTCGCGCCGGCGACGGCCGCCGCGATCAACCCGGCCCGCGTCGTTGGCCCGATGCTGGTGCTGCAAGCCTTCGGAGGCGTCGTCCACTGGGCGCAGATGCCGGTGTACGTCGCCGCAGAGCTGTCCGCCGGCGTGGCGGCTGCCGCCGTGTACACGGTGATCGCCCGAACGCGGCTCGACCGCACGGAAGGCTTGATGACCGAGAACTATGTCCCTGATTCGCTCGTGGCCGAGTCGGTCGCCTGAACCCCGAGATTGGTAGGAGGATTGCAATCATGAAGAAGCTCATCAACCAACCCACAACCGTTGTGTCCGACGCGTTGTCCGGCATCGCGGCTGCGCACCCGGAACTGCGGGTCGACCACGAACACAAGGTGATCTACCGAGGCGACTCGCCCGTCGCGCGGCAAGGTCGGTCTCATCTCCGGTGGTGGCTCCGGACACGAGCCGCTACACGGAGGCTTCGTCGGTGTCGGCATGCTCGATGCCGCCTGCGCCGGCGAGGTGTTCACATCCCCGACACCGGACCAGATGTACGAAGCCACCAAGCTCGTCGACGCCGGCGCCGGCGTGCTGCACATCGTCAAGAACTACACCGGCGACATCCTCAACTTCGAGATGGCCGCCGAGATGGCCGGCGAGGAGGCCGGCGTCAAGGTCGAAACCATCGTCACCAACGACGATGTTGCCGTCGCAGACAGCTTGTACACCGCGGGCCGTCGCGGCGTGGGTGTGACCGTCCTGCTCGAAAAGATCTGCGGCGGGGCAGCAGAAGCCGGAGCCGATCTGGCGTCAGTGGCAGCCATCGCCCGCAAGGTCAATAGTTGGGGTCGCACCATGGGAGTGGCCCTCACGTCGTGCACCGTGCCGGCCGCCGGCAAACCGACCTTCGAGCTCGGTGAAACCGAGATGGAGATCGGCATCGGGATCCATGGCGAACCTGGCCGCTACCGCGAACCGCTCGGGACCGCGGCCGAGATCGCTGATCGTCTGCTCGAACCGATCGTGACCGACCTGCCCTACCAACGTGGCGACTCCGTGCTCGCCTTCGTCAACGGCATGGGCGGCACACCACTGCTCGAGCTGTACGTGATGTTCGCCGAGGTTTCCCGCATCCTCGGCGGCCACGGCATCGGCATCGAGCGCTCTCTGGTCGGCCCCTACATCACGTCGCTGGAGATGGCCGGATGTTCGATCACACTGCTCAAGCTGGATGAGGAGTTGGTCAGGCTGTGGGACGCCCCGGTTCGCACCCCGGCATTGCGGTGGGGGATGTGAGCGGTGGCCGCCGACGTCGTGACGGTCGCCCAGCTCGAGGCGTGGGTCCGTCGTTTCGCTGATCTCATTGCCGAGAATCGCGCCTACCTCACCGAGCTCGACTCGGCCATCGGTGACGCCGACCACGGCATCAACATGGACCGAGGCATGCAAGCAGTACTCGCGAAGCTCGACGCCACGCCATCCGGCGCGGCGGACGAGCTGCTCAAGCTGGTCGGCATGACGCTGGTGAGCAGCATCGGCGGAGCAAGCGGCCCTCTCTACGGGACCTTCTTCCTCCGCTTCGGCACCGCCTGCGGCCCCAGCGTCGCGCTCTCGGCCGACGATGTGGTCAAGGCGTTCCGGGCCGGGGTCGAAGGGCTCGTCGCCCGCGGCAAGCCCGAGCTCGGCGACAAGACCATGTTCGACAGCCTGCACCCCGCCCTCGAAGCGCTCGAAGCCGAAGTTGGCGCAGGGAGATCATCCGCCGAAGCGTTCACCGTGGCATGGCGGGCAGCCGCCGGCGGTCGCGACGACACCATCCCCATGGTGGCCCGCAAGGGTCGGGCCAGCTACCTCGGCGAGCGCAGCGCCGGCCACCAGGATCCCGGCGCCAGTTCCGCGGCGTTGCTGTTCGAAGCAGCCGCCGGCGCATTCGGGAGCTGAGGTCACCATGGTTGGAATCGTCGTCGTTTCGCACAGCCGTCGGTTGGCCGACGCAGCCGTCGAGTTGGCCCTGCAAATGGTCCGTGGCACACCACCGCCCATCGAGGTCGCCGCCGGCCTCGATGGTCACGTGCTCGGCACCGACGCTGCTCGAGTAAAAGAAGCCATCGACCTCGTCGCGTCAGCCGACGGTGTACTCGTCATCATGGATCTCGGCAGCGCCGTGCTCAGCGCAGAACTCGCCCTCGAGCTGCGCGGCGACATCGGCAACTGCCCCATCGTGCTCTCTGATGGCCCCATCGTCGAGGGGCTCGTCGCAGCCGTCACTCTCGCCGCGGCAGGCGCGCCGTTGGCCGAAGTCGCCGCCGATGCCTCGCAAGCCGGACAGATCAAGACCAAGCTGCTCGGCATCGAGACCCCGACGGCGGCGGACAATGGCGTCGAACCCGCAGCGATGGCCAGCATTGAGCTCACCCTGCACAACGAACACGGCCTGCACGCCCGTCCGGCGGCCCGATTTGTCGAAACTGTCCGCCGCTTCGACGCCGATGTGACCGTGCGCAACTTCACAACGGACGGTCCCAGAGTCAGCGGCCGTAGCGTCAGCGCGCTTTCCACCTTGGGTGTACCGAGCGGCGATCAGATCGAGGTGAGTGCCTCCGGTCGCCAAGCCCGCGAAGCGCTCACCGCGATCGCCGCACTGGTCCGGCGGAACTTCGACGAATCGGTGACCGCTCCTGGCTCGGTGCACGCCACGAACGGCTCGGGTCCGACGGCGGCGTCGCCCGGCATCGGCATCGGACCCAAGACCTCTCTGCCGGACACGATTTCCGAACCACTTGTCATGACTCCCGGCACCCCAACCATGGAGGCCGATCGCTTCCACGCCGCCGTCGAAGCGGCCCGGGCTGAGCTGAGCTCGACCCGTGATCACGTCGCTGGTGCCGCTGGCGAACGAGAGGCCGAGATCTTCGATGCTCACGTACTCCTCCTCGACGACGACGAGCTCGTCGGCATGGCGGTCGAGCTGATCGCGGGAGACAACCTCACGGCCGAACACGCTTGGCGCGTTGCCGTCGATTCGCTTGCCGCCCGTTTCGCGAGCCTCACCGATCCCTACCTACAGTCCCGGGCTGGCGACATTCGCGCCGTCGGCGACCAGGTCCGCGCCCACCTGCTCGGACACGCTTCCGGGTCCACCCACACCCTCGCTGGCATCCTCGTGACTGCTGACCTGACGCCGACCCAGGCCGCCCGACTCGATCCCGGCACGGTGTTCGGAATCGTCACCGCCGCCGGCAGCCCAGTCTCCCACGGCGCCATCCTCGCTCGAGCGCTCGGTATACCTGCCGTAGTCGGGGCCGGTCACGACGTGCTCGACGTCCCCGACGGCACCACGATCCTTGTTGACGGAACCGAAGGCGTCGTCGTGATCGACCCGGATCCCGCCCTCAGCGAGCAGTACCGCGGCAAAGCCGAAGGGCAACGCCAACACGCCAACAACCTGCTCGACGCGGCCAGCCGACAGGCGATCACCCGCGACGGGGTGCACATTGACGTTGTTGCCAACATCGCCTCCCGCGACGACGCCCTCCAAGCAGTCCGCCATGGCGCTGACGGCGTCGGTTTGCTCCGATCCGAATTTCTCTTCCTCGACCGTTCCCAGCCGCCCGGCGAGGACGAGCAGCTCGACGCCTACCTCTCGATCGCAGACGCACTCGGCGGCCGGCGTCTCACCGTCCGAACCCTCGACATCGGCGGCGACAAGCCGGTCGCATACCTACCTGCTACCAACGAAGCCAACCCGTTCCTGGGCCGCCGCGGTCTACGGCTCAGCCTCCAACAGCCCGACATGTTCAAACAACAGCTCCGCGCAATCGTCCGAGCCGGAATGCAGCACCCAATCACCGTGCTCTTCCCCATGGTCACCACCATCGACGAACTGCGAGCTGCCCGAGCCCTGCTCGCGGAGGCCGCCACCGAGGTCGGATGCTCTGGCGGCGATCTGCCTCCTGGTTTCGAAGTCGGAGCCATGGCTGAAGTGCCCGCCTTCGCGCTCCACGCTCGGGCCGCCGTTCCGCTCGTCGACCTCATCAGCATCGGAACCAACGACTTGACCCAGTACACCCTCGCCGCCGAACGCGGCAACGCCGACGTTGCTGCGCTCGCCGATTCGCTAGACCCCGCGGTTCTGCACCTCATCTCCAACGTCACCAACGCGGCAACCGATTGGGCCCGAATCGCTGTATGCGGCGAGCTGGCTGGGGACCCGGCTGCCACCGCACTCCTCATCGGTCTCGGCGTTCGCGAGTTCAGCATGACTCCACGCGCCATCCCTGCCGTCAAGGACGCGATCCGCTCGACATCGGCCAACAAGGCGAAACAGCTCGCCGCCCTCGCGCTCCAACGCGACTCCGCTGCCAGCGTCCGAGCCCTCCTCAGCGACGTCGTCTAGCCACCGGTCCAACGGGTTCCTGCCGGATTGAGGGTCGTGGCGACCAGACGCTTTGCTGGGCCAGGCGCGTCAGGGAGTGTTGCCTGATGCCACCGCGAGCAGCGCGAGCGAGTGAATCTGGACGTCGGCGGGCGTCAGCACGTCAGGTAACTCGACCAGAATGGAGCTGCTGCCGAGCGCGTCGTCGATCGGGCACCACATGAATCCGACGGCGCAGTCGCCGCTGCGCTTCAACGTCCCGAGCCCGGTCAGCTCCTGGTACTGCTTCGCGGGTGTGGTTGACGCGCCCGATCCGCCTACCCAGCCGTAGTTCTGGTGGTACCAGACCGTCAAAAACGGCCGGGTGTCAAGCGCGAAGTCGTAGACGGCTTGCTGCTCGACCTGGATCGGCGCCCGTCGGTTCGGGTCGGCGCCATTGGCCAGGAAGCGGGTGTCGAGCACGAGGCCATCCGGGTTCATCGTGGGGATGACCCACAGCGTGATCCCTTTGGGCAGTGGCAGCGACCGCACTCGCAACAGGACCCGGAGGCCGCCTTCCTCGTCGCCATGGGTCTGACCGACGACGAGTACGGTCCTGGGACCGTTGCCATAGCGCGTGGCCATGATCGGTCGCCCTTTCGCTGACGTGCCGATCTGGCGCACCTCGTCAGCCTCAGGTGAGGAGTCAGTGGCGATGTCAAGGTACTGGAGCAGGTCGTCGTCGGGCACGCCGGTCATGGGGAGCCCGGCATCGAGTTGGACGACGGCCGTCGCCCGCTGAACACGGCGCTCGCGGTCATCGCTCGAACCGCTGGTGACGTCGAAGCCCAGCATGTCGAGCATGCCGGCCAGGCAGGTTCGGGTTGTTCCGGTCACGCAGTCGAGGTTCTCGGCGAGAGGGCGACGACCGCCACGGCGCCCGTTGATGGGGTTGGTCACCTCATCCAATGAGGCTTCGTTCGTCGGCACGATGACATCCGGAGGCACCGACGTCATCGAAATGTCGGCGAGCACGTCGCGGTCCACGACCGGCACCGCAGTCGATGTCGTCGTTGGCGACAGCGTGTCGTCGAAGGTGGGCATCGTCGAGGAGGAGGTGGTGGGGACTGTGGTCGGCGCGTCGGTGGCAGCAACCGTTGTCGCTGTGGAGACCGGCGCGCCGGACGAGGTCGGCGTCGAAGCGCTGGAAGCGCACGAGGCGATGAGGAGTATCAACGCAACTCGCCCCGGCCTCAAGTCGAGGAAGTGTTGCAACCTCACTGCTCTGGTCGTACAACACCGAGCGCCGCACTACACGCCGCGCAGAACGCCACACTGATGTTCGTCATCGGCTCACCCTCGCGTCGCGCGGGGATCAACATCTCGGTCAACGTGTCATCGAGAGGTGCATGACAGTTTGGGCAGCGTGGCCCTACCGCCTCCTCCGATCGCTGGTCGTCGACGGGCGGAACAGCAGTGTTGGAGCTGAGGGGTGACAACCGCGTCGCGAAGTTGGGCGATGTCCGCACCGAGCCCTCGGAGCACCTGACAGGCCAGCCCTTCGACGTCGAGCACGCCCAGCAGAACGTGTCCGGCGGTCACCTCTGGCTCCTGTTCCTTGCGCGAGAACCGGCCCGCCCGTTCGAGCGCCCGCTGTGCCCGGGGCGTGAACGGCAACGCTTCGCTGTCCGGCGACCCGGCGTCTGCTCCCAAGGCTTCGACCACCTTGTGGCGCGCGGCTGTGAGATTCACACCGGCCGCTCGCAGCACGTCAGCCGGCTCACCGTCATCGTCCGAGAGCAGTCCGAGAAGGAGATGCTCGGTTCCAATTCGTGAATGATCGAGCGTTCGTGCCTCCATCGTCGCCAGTGAAACGACACGCTGAGCCCCGACGGAGTAGTTCTCGAGCACGAGCGCAACCGTACGACACAACGCAACAACTCTGCTGCGACCGCCACAGCCTGGTACCGGAATCGCGCCCGAGCCGGCGACCGACTGGGCGCGGCAATACGCCACCGCCGGCCAAATCCGCGCCCGGTCAGCCTGTCTGGGCGCGCCAATACGCCACCGCCGGCCAGAGCCGCGCCCGGTCAGCCTGTCTGGGCGCGGAAATACGCATCCGCCGGCCAGAATCGCGCCCGGTGGCTCGGCTGTGCCGGCGAACGCTCGAGACCGGCGACCGACCTTCTGCCTAGCCCTTTCGAGGGCTTTGACGCGGCGCCCGCCGTTCGCGTGGTGCGGTAGTTGTCGTGGTGATTCCGAGTCGCCGTCGCACGACATTTCTGGCCATGTCGAGCGTGGCGGGTTCTTCGCGGAGGACGAAGTTGGTGTTGGCGGCGAGGATGATCCCGTTCAGTTCGAAGGTGAGTGCGTCGGGGTCCTCGTCGGCGGAGAGTTCGCGCTGTTCGAGTGCGGTGACGATGAATTGGCGGATGAGTGCCGTGAGACGGCCTTGAAACGCTGCGATTTGTTGTTTGACCGGTCCCGGGCGGGTGCCCATCTCCAGTGCGGCGCCGGCGAAGAAGCAGCCGCCTGGGAATGTGCGCTTCAGGAGATAGTCGAAGAAGGCGTCGCACAATGCGACGAGCTGAGCGAGTCCCGACGCAGCGGCGAGGGCCGGTTCGATGACATCGGCTTGGAAGATTCGTTCGGCTTCGTCCACGGTGGCGAGTTGGAGATCTTGCTTGGAGCCGAAATGCGCATAGATGCCGCTCTTGCTCATGTCGAGCGCGCTAGCGAGGTTGCCGATCGAGAGGCCTTCGAGCCCGTCGAGGGTCGCGAGCGACACGGCTTCGCGCACGATCGCTTCCCGAGTGCGTTCTCCGTCAGCGCGTCGCTTCCTCTGCTCAGGCATCTTGACAAGATAGCACGATCGGTCGTACTGTTACTAATAGTACGAACGATCGTGCTATTTTCGTTGAATCTCGCGCTGCCAATCGCGGGAGACCGAGCTGGAGGAGGAGCGGTGAACGTGGATTTCGATCAGCATCGAATCGCGACGATTGACGGAACGCGCGACGGATGGGTGAGGCCCGCTGCCGATCTCGTACCGCGGGGCGTCCGCATCGACGTCAACGAGCTGTCCCGGCGAGTCCGAGTCCGTCACCGAGGCGAGCAGACGCTCCTCGACGCGGTGTCGTTCACGCTCTTCGCTGGCGAGCTCGTCGCAATCGTCGGTCCTAGCGGCGCCGGCAAGACAACCCTGCTGGAGGCGATCGCCGGTATAGCCCCGGCCACCTCGGGATCGGTTCGCTTCGACGGTATCGACGTGTACGCCAACCTTGGGACGTTCCGCAGCGTGCTCGGCTACGTGCCGCAGGACGACATCATCCATACCGACCTACCTCTCCAACGCACGCTCCGGTACGCCGCGCGACTGCGACTCCCGTCGTCGGCAACGGCGGACGAGGTCGACGACGCCGTACGTGACGCCATCTTCGCTGTGGGCCTGACTGATCATGCAGACGTCCGCGTTGGCTCGTTGAGTGGGGGGCAGCGCAAACGCGCCAGCATCGCGGTCGAGCTCCTGACCGACCCGCACGTCTTCTTCCTCGATGAGCCGACGTCCGGCCTCGACCCGGTAGCGAGCGCCGAGCTCATCGCCCACCTGCGCCAGCTCGCCGACCGATCGGCGACGGTCGTGTTCACCACGCACTCGATCGAGGACCTGGCTCGGTGCGATCGCATCGTGTTCATGACGCGCGGTGGCCGAGTGGGATTTGTCGGCAGCCTCGACGAGGCGCTCGAACGGTTCGGGGTCAGTTCGGTCCCAGAGATCTACCGACGCCTCGCCGATCTCGACGGTCCCAGCTACGAAGCCGGGGCCGCCGCTACCGTGCCGGCCCCCGACGACAGTCCCCGCCACGTGATGAGGCGACCAGTGGCGAGCGGGCTCACGCAATGGGGAGTCCTCACACGACGAACGCTCGAGACTTTCGTACGTAACCGCCTGACACTCGCGATCCTGATCGGGTCACCGGCGCTGGTCATCGGCATGTTCGCGATCCTCTTCCGTCCCGGCGCTTTCGATTTCGAGAACCCGAGCCCGAGTTCGATGGTGATGATCGGCTTTTGGGTCGTCTTTGCCGCCTTCTTCTTCGGGCTGACCTACGGCTTGCTGCAGATCTGCACCGAACGGACGATCCTGCGCCGCGAGCGCCTCGTCGGCCTGCGGCTCGGCGCGTACGTGGCATCGAAGGTGACCCTCCTCGCGCCGTTCCTGCTTCTCGTCGTGGTGGCGATGCTGGGCGTGCTTCGCCTGTTGGACCGCCTCCCCAGTCGCCCCATCTCGACGTACGCATCGCTCGGCGTCGGCTTGCAGCTGTGCGCGATCGCGGCCCTCGGCTTGGGCTTGCTCACTTCCGCACTGGTCGGAACTGTGTCTCAGGCGACGCTCGCCCTGCCGATGTTGTGCTTTCCGGCTGTGTTGTTCTCTGGTGCCATCCTCCCGGTGAACCTCATGGCCGGTGCTGGGGCGGGGTTCAGCGTCTTCATGCCATCGCGCTGGGCTTTCGAGGTGATCGGTCACGACCTCGGGGCGCGGCGCATCCTCAGTGACGGCGGATCACGATTGGGGCCACCGCTACTCGCGTCGTACGGCGATGCCGGCACCCAGTCCACCGGCACCTATTGGCTCGTCCTCGCAGCGTTCGCTGTGGTGTTCCTCGTCGCCACGTGGTTTGCGGTTGTGCGCACCACACGGAGATCGATGCGCTGAACATCCGCACTGGGCTCGATATCACGCCACCGACGGCCGGAATCGCGCCCGACCAGTCGCAGTGGGATCGATATCACGCCACCGCCGGCAGAAATCGCGCCCAGCCGGACCGCTCGAATTCAATAGTGGGTGGCGGGCCTGCTGATCGCCGGCGCAGCGACCATCCCGGCCATCGTCGACGGCAGTCCCACGATGTTCATCGGCGTCGCCGGATTCGTGGTCTGGGTCGCGTTCGTCATTCGCACGTCGGTGGCGCTGCTGCGCCAAGGCGACGCCTGCGGCCCACGTTCGCGTTTCGGGGCGCGTTGCGAACCGGGGCCGGGAGTTCTGTGGACGTTAAAGGAGCGCTAGCGTTCGGTGCTGCGTTCACGCGTTGCGCTAACCCCGAGGGTGCGTTCGCGAGGTTCGCACGCGATTGGTGGGTTGGGGAGGTGGTGGTGGCTTCGAGGGATGTGTGGATCGCTCGGTCACGTTCCGAGTTGCTCGCTGGGGTGCAGTCGCGGGTGGTGGTCGATCCTGGGGACGCCCGTTCGGGTTCGGTGTTCGAGCGGGTGACGATTGACGGTGAGCAATACTTCGCGAAGACGCTCGGTTACCGCACTGACTGGATCATGCGGATCACGGGCGATCGTGATCTGCGAACGTTGAAGATCTGGCGTGCCGGGATCATGAGTGACGTGCCGCCGGAGATCGACCACACCGTGGTCGGGATGGCGGCTGACGGCGAAGGTGAAGACGCGCTGCTCACGATCTTGATGCGCGACGTCGCAAGTCAGCTGTTCGCGGAGGGCGACGCGACGATCTCGCTCGAAGACCATCTTGGTCTTGTCGATGGTTTGGCCGCGCTCTCGGCCCGCCATTGGGGCTGGTCCGACGACATTGGGCTCACGACGCTCGAGGAGCGGCTGCGGTTCTTCGCGCTCGACAACATCGCGGCCGAGGCCGCCGTCGCTGACCCGCCGTTGCCGATACGGGTCGCGATGCAGGGATGGCCGCGGCTCGGCGAGCGAGCGCCTGCGCTGTGGGAGTTGGTGAGCGCCATCCACGCCGCGCCCGCTGCGCTCGCGGAGGCGATGCGTTCCACACCCGCGACGTTCCTGCACGGCGACTGGAAGATGGGCAACCTCGGTCGTCATCGGGATGGCCGCACGATCCTGCTCGATTGGGCGTATCCGGGATCGGGGCCGGTCTGCTGGGATCTCGCCTGGTATCTCGCGTTGAACTGCGCGCGTCTGCCGAACGATAAGGAAGCCACGATCGAGGCGCTACGTGTGGCACTCGAACGTAGGGGCGTCTCGACGACTGGCTGGTTTGACCTGCAACTCGACCTGTGCTTGCTTGGCATGGCCGCGTGTTTCGGGTGGGAGAAGGCGATGGGCAGCGACGACGAACTGCGCTGGTGGGAGGAACACGCCGCCCGCGGCGCCCGTCACCTAGCCGACGCGTACCCGCGATTACGCGTGTGAACCAGGATCACTACCGTGGTGCGGCCATGGGCTGGGCGCAGGGCGCGACACTCACGTACGCGCCGATTGCGGCGCTGCTCATCGCACGCACACCAATCCAGTTGATGGGAGCCCGGGTGCTCGACGTGGGTGCAGGCACCGGCGTATGCGAAGCACCGCTACGCGCCGCTGGCGCGGCGACGGTCATAGCAGCGGACCTGTCGCACGACATGCTGGCCTGGAACCGCGCCGCTCGCCCGCCCGCAGTCGTCGCCGACGTCATGCGCCTGCCGTTTCCCGATGCAGTCTTCGAGGTTGTGGTGGCATCGTTTGTGCTCAACCACCTCACCGACCCAGTAGGCGGGTTGGCGGAACTCGCACGCGTAACGCGGCCCGGCGGCGCGGTGCTCGCCACTGTCTACGCGAACAGTTCGCACAGCGGAAACCGCGACACTGTCGACGAGATAGCTCGAACTCACGGTTGGGAACCACCCATGTGGTACGCGGAGCTCAAAGCGACGGCGACGGCGCTACTCGGCACGTCCAGTTCCATGAGCGCCGCAGCCGCCGCGGCGAGCCTCATCGACATCAAGGTCGACGAAGAACCCGTCGACGTGGGCATCACCGAACCCCAAGCACTGGTCGACTACCGCTTCGGCCAAGCACACTTCGCCGAATGGCTCGCCCAGTTCAGCCTCGACGAACGCTCCGCTCTCCGTACCGCGGCGGTGCATGCGATCGAAGGCACGATGGAACCCTTCCGACCCCGCGTCGTCTTCCTCACCGCGCGCACCACGCCTCCAACATAGAACGGAGACGCGTTCTGCGATCCAACACTCCTCTCAGGTGGGTGCGAGTCGGAGCAGGCGAAGTCCGAGATGCGTGATCAGTCGGTCTTCGCCGGAGTGGTGGAGGTCGAGGTTGCAGAGCTGTTCAATTCGGCCCAGCCGCTGGTAGAGGGTCGACCGGTGGATGATCAGGTGTTCTGCTGTCGCTTGTGCGTCGCCGGCGCGATCGAGGAATTCCTCGGCGGTCCGGGCGAGTTCGACGTGTTGGTGCAGCACGTGAACGCGTGGATCGATCACGTTGTCGTGGCTGTTGGTCCGCGGAATCGTGACCAGGGTGCGGTAGGCGCCGATGTCGTTCCATGTTGCGATCGGGCTGAACCGTGGGACGGAGCGGGCGACGCCGGAGTGCTCGTCGTGCTTCGGCGTAGGCGGTGCTGGCCGTGGATGCGGTGCATGATCCGGAGCTGATCCCTGCTGAGATCGGCGAGGACGTGGAGCTTCTCGATGCCGTCCGGAGCGCGGTCTCGGCGAGTTGCTTTGCGGGTTGGGTGTCCGAAGCTCGGTGGATCGGGACGAGGGCGGCGATCAGCCCACCGATCTCCCCCGACGGCGCCGTTCCCCTCGGGAACACGTCTGTGGCACGTCGGGTTGCGGCGGCGAGGTCGGCGAGCATCGGACCATCCGGATCGACGGCCTCGTCGAAGCCGATGACGACGACAGCGATGTTGCCGCGGCGGGGGTAGGCATCCGTGGGGTCGTCGGACAGGCCTCCGCGATGGATCACGTGGCGAACGAGTTCGGCGTCGGTCCGTTCAGCAAGTCGGCGGCGGAAGAGAACTGCAGCGAGTTGTTCTGCGGTCTTCATTGCACCGTCGAGGGCCTCATCGTTGACTTGGCCTGTGTCGAACGCTGACACGAACCCGAGCAGCTCGCCTCGGTGGCGCACGGGTATGCACCACCGGCCGCGAACGCCGGAGGTGGGATCTGCGGGTGTGCGGATCGGTGTGACGGCGTCGCGGATGCCCCATTGTTCGAACCAGCGGCGTACGTCGGGTTGCGCGCCGCGGCCAAGAATGGATTCGCGTCGGACATCGTCGATCGAACCGTCGTGTCCGGTGTGAGCGACGAGGTGTTGTTCGGCATCGTCGAGGACGAGCGACGATCCCAGCTCGGCCGAGAGCGACTCGAGCAAACCCTGGATCTCGTCGATGCTCATCGACATTCATCGTACTATCGGCCTCGAATACCCGACATCTGTCGATAGATCGCCGAGGGGCCTGACGCGTACTGTGGTCCTCTCGTGAGCGACCCAGGGTGATCGCCTTGGACATCGCTCGGCAGGAGACGCACACGGTATGAATCCCAATCGATACATCGACACCGTCGAGATGCACACCGGCGGTGAGCCCTTTCGCATCGTGACCCACGGCATCGGGCGCATCCCCGGAGCGGACATCCTCGAACGTCGGTCCTGGCTCCAGCACAACGCCGACCACTACCGCCGCGAGCTCATGTTGGAACCGCGCGGACATACCGACATGTATGGCGGCTTCCTCACCGAACCCGTGAGCGAGACGGCAGATCTCGGTGTCATCTTCATGCAGAACGTCGACTACAGCCCACACTGCGGTCACGGCATCGTCGCACTGGCGACCGCAGCCGTCGAACTCGGCTGGGTACACCGGACGGTACCCGAGACCCGTGTCGGCATCGACGCACCATGTGGCTTCATCGAGGCATTCGTCGCCTGGGACGGGCGCGACGTCGGCGGGGTTCGGTTCGTCAACGTGCCATCGTTCGCGTGGATGCTCGATGCCTCGGTGGACACACCGTCGTTCGGCACGGTCACCGGCGACATCGCGTATGGCGGAGCCTTCTACTTCTACGTCGACGACGCCGCTCACGGTCTCGACATTCACGACGTCCGGATCGAGGCACTGAAGGACTTCGGCATGGAGGTTCTCGACGCTGCGAACGCCAAGTACGCAGTGGTCCATCCCGAGATCGCCGACATCGTTGGCGTCTACGGCACGATCATCACCAGCACACCGAAGCACCCTGGATCGACCCAATCGAATGCGTGCATCTTCGCTGATCGCGAGCTCGATCGTTCGCCCACCGGATCCGGAACCGCTGGGCGCATCGCTCAGCTGCATGCCCGCAGGCAGCTCGCCATCGGCGACGTGCTCGTGAACGAATCCATCATCGGCTCGATCTTCACTGGTCGCATCCTGGCCGAGACGCAGCTCGCCGGGCGCGCGGCCATCGTCCCCGAGATTCAAGGCGAGGCATACATCTGCGGGTTCGGCCAATGGGTCATCGATGAGCGCGACCCGCTCACACACGGATTCCAACTCGGAAAGGCGTTTCAGACATCGCAGTAGTGGCTGCGGCGGGCCCTGCCTGAACGAGCTCGCTAGCGGCGGTTCGGCGCTGCCCGACCAACGTCCTCGAAATGGAAAACGCCGAACGGGCCCCGGAGGAGGGCCCGTTCGGCTTCTCGAGCTCGATGTGATTGGACTCGATCGGTCAGACGGTCGCCGCCGTTTTGCCGGGAATGTCCTTGAGCAGTGCCTCCGGGATGGTGTCCGGGACGATGAACTTGCCCTTCCGGCGGGTGTCCCAGATGAAGGCGACACCCATGACCGTGCAGACCACGCCGAGGCCGGCGAGCAGTGCTGCGACACCGAGGGCGAGCTGCAGGGTGCTGTGCGTTGCCGCACCGACACCGAGCTCGGCGACGAGTGCGTGAGCGGTGCCGCTCCACGCCATGTCACGAGCCTGCGGCCTCCACCGGAATCGCTGCGGTCGAAGCCGGTCCAGTAGCGGCCGTCGACGTTGAAGTCGCAGGTGACGCCCTCGGCCGGGAAGGGATCGGGAACCGCAACCATCTCGCCGTTGCAGTCGAACTCGGTGGCGACCGTGCCGTCGTCGCCGGTCAGGTCAGCCTCGGTCAGCGTCACGGTCTGGGTGCCGTGCAGCGTGTGATACGAGATCGTCGCCATCTGGTACATGAACTCAGTGGCGGTGTTGACGAGCGGATCGTTGGGGTCGAGATCGGACTCGACGATCGGGAACTTCCAGTCGTCCTCGAGCAGCGACCTGATCGCCTGGGCGCCTTCGACTTCGCCGCGGTCGACGAGTTGGCCGTCGTCGTTGTAGTTGAGCTCGACGTTCTGGACCTCGCTGAAGGACTGCAGCGAGTCGTAGCCGCCCTGGACCTTGCTGTAGGCGACGCCTGCGCCCACGAAATAACCGAACCCGACAACGATCAAGAAGATCCCGAGCAGTCCGAGTGGCTTCCTCAACATGACAACCCTTTCAATTGAGTCGAAGGGTTCGTCAGGCTCTTCACGGACAATGCTTCCCAAGTGTGCTCACTGCAGGAGCGGATCATCAGAGTCTTTGGTCCTCATTACACCGGGACCTTTGTCTACGAAATCCGTCCGTTTCCTCGATGGGTTCGTCAGCCGTGGTTCTGTGCCGAGCGCTCTGTGCGCTGTCTGCAACGGTCCCGGACACATCAGAGCGCTGTTGGGCTCCCTCTTAGTGACGACGGGCAGTGACGATCCAGGCGCGGGAGTCGAACCAGATGCCTTCGTCGGTCGTGTGCGCGGCGAGCACTTCGCGCAGACGCTCGACCGCGCGCGTCGCGGCGGCGGAGTCGAGCCGCTTGAGTACTTCGGCGGTGTATGTGAAGCCGCCGACCCAGTCGAGGGCAGCGGCCACGTCGGGACCGTAGTAGACGGGTTCGTTGACGTCGGTGAACGCGACCTCGGCAAATCCTGCGGCCTCCAGGATGTCCTTCACGGTCGGCGGGTCGGCAAGCGAGAACGGATCCGGTCCCACGGAGGGAGGCGCCACGGGCCCTTCGTCTGGTCCGAGGGCTTGGTGAATGGCGACGTCCCATTCGTTGTGCTCGTGGGCCTGCCAGACCAACATCGTCAGGCGCCCGGCCGGGCGCAGCGCTCGCCTGATGTTGGCGAACGCGTCGACGGGGTTGTCGAAGAACATCGTGCCGAACCTGCTGATCGCCAGGTCGAAGTTCTCGTGCGGAAAGGCGTGGACCTGCGCGTTGGCTTGCTCGAAGGTGACGTTGCGAAGTCGTTCCGCGCGGGCGAGTTCCCGGGCGCGCTTGATCGCCGGCGCCGAGACGTCGACCCCGAGCGCACTCCCTGCCTGCGCCGTGCGAGCGGCCTCCCGAGTCGTCTGCCCGGTCCCGCAGCCGATGTCGAGGACGTGGTCGTGGAGCTGGACGCCAACCGCCAGGCGCAGTACCTCGTTGTGCCGCCGCAGTTCGGCGTCGAAGCCGATGCGGCCGGGCGCATGTTCGCTTGCGACATGGGATCTCGACACTCGACAATCCAATCAGCCGCGGTCGACAGACGACGACACCGACTCGCCGTTCTTTGCCCGGCCTCGGGCGCCGAACGGTTACGGTCGCTGGACGTGCGGCCTCGGATATTGATGAACTCGGCAAAGTCCGGCCGCATTCGTGCCCCGACCATGCTGTCATCAAGAAATGGGGCGCGCGGGCCGAGGTGGTTCGTTGTGCTCGGCTCGACGGTTGCCTTCGGCGCCGCCTTTGCGATCGTCATCCCGCCGCGGACGGCGCTGTATTGGTACGCCTTCCCGTTGTTCGGCGTCGCCGCGCCTTACCTCGTCGAGGTGCGGCGCGAACTCACGCCTCGCTGGCGGTTGACGTTCGCTGCTGCAGGTGTTGTCAGCCCGATCGCACTCGCCCTTGACTGGGCGTTCTCCGGACACATCCTCTGGAACGTGCTGTTGCTGGGCCATGTTGCCCGTACGCCCGCCCGCAACACAGCGTGGCTGCCGCTGTTCGGCGCCTCGCTGGTTCATCTGTTCGCGCTGAAAGCAGCCACGCAGACCGGACGGGATCTCGTCGGCGGCGTACTGTCCGCGGCACTCGCAGGCGGCATCCTCGTCGTGTCCGGCACACGAAACGATGGTGTCACTCGCCGTCCCGATCGATGACAGTCTGGCCACGGCCCTCGACGAGGAGCGCTCAAGTCGACTACTGCGACGGCCTTCGGGGAGACTGAGGATGTGTTCGAGCGCGTCATCGACCCACCGGTACCGCTCTCGACAACATGGTTCCGGCTGGAGATCTTGGCGCCGGTGCACAACGAACGCGACTACGAGGCGTGGATGTCGAGTATCGAGCACATCCGTGCCACGGCGGGGTTTGCGAAGCCGGACTGGGGAGGTGACGACTGGCCGACGCCGATGACGTTGGACCAGAACCTCGCCGATCTGGAGCAACATCGGCGTGAGTTCGTCGCCGGTGAGGCGTTCGCGTACAGCGTGCTGGACGGCGATGAGGTGATCGGATGCGTCTACATCGACCCCGACGGAAGTGGTGCCGCTGACGCGATGGTTCGGTCATGGGTCCGAGCGTCACGCGCTGAACGGGACCTGGATCTGGCCGTTGAGATCGACCAGTGGCTGCGCGATGCATGGCCATTGCGCTCGCGGCGATGGCCTGGACGCCCAGGGCTCGGCTCATAGGCGGGTGCCTCAACGTGCGCCCGTTCGCAGTCGCGAACTTGGCGCTCATTCGTCGGCAGCGAATGTGCCTGGGATATCGCGACGGGTGTGCAACACGCGCCAGACTTCGATGCGGTCGCCCAGCAGCACGTAGAAGATCACATATGGGAATCGCCTCAGGCCCCTCGCCCGCAGCTCGGGGATGCCGAGTTCGTAGGCGAATCGCAGTGAACCCGCATTCGGTGAACGTGTGATGTGGTTGATCCCGTTCTCGAGTGCGTCGATGAAGGCAAGCGCAGCCGCGTCCGTGGCTTCGCCGCGGAGGTAGGCGATCGTCTCGTCGATGTCAGCGGCCGCGTGGCCGCGCAAATTCGCAGCGCGCTCCGTCACGGCGCTCAGTCCGTCGAGTTGACTCGCACTCGCAGCGCCGAGAAGTAGCCCTGATCCGCGATCGGTCCGGTCGGCGAGGACGCGCCGTCGAGCAGCAGCGCTCGCAGCTGCTGGCGATCCTGTTCCCGACGTATGAGGTCTCGAACGAACTCGCTCGTTGATCCGTAGCCGCCGCGCGCCGCCTGCGCGTCGACGAACGACTTCAGCTCCTCGGGCAGCGACACATTCATCGTCGTCATGCCTGTGAGCCTATACCCCGTTGGCAAAGTTTGCCATCGCGGACGTCGCGTGGCTCAGGCGACGAGGCCCATCTTCGCGGTCTCCTTGATGAGCGCCACGAGCGCCCTCTCGTCGAGGTCCGCGAGCTTCTTGAACCGCACGCAGGTCTTGCCGATGCCGGCCTTCGGGAGCCGGTCAACGTACCGCTCGGCGACGTAGCCGTTCGCGTCGGCGGCGAAGCAGTACAGCGAGATGTACGAGGCGTTGCTGGAGATCGAGAGTTTGCAAGCGTCGCCCTCGCGGCCGCTCGCATAGCGATAGTGAAACGGCCCGTAGCCGAGCATGCCGCCCACGATGAGCGGCTCGAGCTTCGGCGTGTGCTTGCGAATCAGCGCATCGAGTGCCGCGATGTCGGCCCGGCGCTTGTCGTCCACCGCGGCGATGTACTCGGCCGGGGTCTTCACGTTCAGCTGTCCCTTCATCATCATCGCGTCCCTCCGAGACTCGGCGTCACCAGACCGGCCGCGGCCCGTCGACCCTTCCATCGATGAATTGTCGCACGACGGGGTACGGATCGCATCACGGCATATGTGCGCCGAGAAACGAGGCACTCGCCTCTTGGTCAAGCGCTCGCGAAAAGTTCGGGAGAGAACCGAAATGAGCAGTGATTCTTGTAGTTCTGAAGCACCCACAGGTTTGTCTTTTCGCCACGGACGTACACCGGCAAATTCCACTTGAGTTCCTCCCGCGCCATCGGGTCGGCTTTCGAACTCAGCTTCCGGAGTGCTTCGAGGTGTGCAAAGTAATCGTCGACACTCGCGTGCTTGGGCATCGGCATGACTACAAGCTGCCTTCGAGAAGACCGGTCGGAGGCGGTGGAGAGTTGCACACACACGCCATGGCCACACCGCCCAGGTTGCCCCAAGTGTGCGTGGCTGTCCAGCGCCCTCTCGGCAGTTCTGGGCGGGCTCCGAGGATTAGTCCGGCTCGGGTGACCCCCATGATGCAATCGCTCGTCATATATAGGCAGATCGACATATGACGGGCTCCAGACGTTGGGTATATCATCGGACTGTGGAACGACCCATCGTGTTCTGGTCAAACGAGCGCGACGAAGCGAACCTGGCGATCCTGAAGGCAGCCGGCCTGTCTAGCGACACCGCTATTCGTGCGGCCCTCACGAGCCTGGCGGCGGAGTACACCCCCGTTGTCTGGGCCCTTGCAAAGGCCGACGCCGACACCGGTTCGTCGCAACCCGCGCCCGTGTAACCGGTCCTACGATCCGATAATCGTGGACCACCCGAGGTCGTCCGAGTCGCTGATAGCGCCGGGTCGGTGACGCGTTGTCCGGCCGGTCGAGCGCATCACGCCTGCAATCGCGAACCCTCGATCCGATCGGCGACAGCGATCAAAAGTGCTCGAGCTCGCAGCGTTGGACCGCCGGCGATCGCGGGGAAGAACCTGACGTGTCCCAGTTCGCCGAGAGATCCTTGCGAGAGTCTTCCGTCGAACACGTCGGCAACGAAGGCAGAGACCTGCTCGTCATCGAAGCCGGTGGCGAGTTCTCTCAATAGCTGAGCGACACGAGTTCCAAACTCGCGATCCTGGCCCGATCGAATTTTGCCGTTGAGCACGATGCCTGAGTCGGTCACGGTGGCCGCAAGCCTGCCGATGACCAATGCATCCTCATACGCGACGAGTTCTGACAGGTTCACCTAGTCAATGGTATTGCCGAACCGCCACAGTGACGATCACACAGGGGCGAGCTCGGATCGGCAGTGAGGCGCTACTTGCAGTTCTGCGCAGCCATCTGCGCACGAAGCGAGTCTCGCTGGATGGAACGTTCAGCTGTCGCCCGTATCGACTCCCACGATGGATCGCTCGATGTGCGCGGCTTCTCCAGGTCTTCTATGCGAGCCGCTAGGTCAGTACAGGACGATGCCGAGTCAGAGGAACAGCCGACCACGCCGGAGCCGGCGCTCAATACGACGATGCCCATTGCGGGTCCCCATCTCACCACCTGAGTCTGCCGTGTGGCCAAGCCGATCGGCAGTTATGCGCGACATCAAGGCTCAGCTCTGTAGGCCCTTGGCGCTACCCGGCGTTGATCTGGTCGGTAAGTGCAACGGCCCTGTCTTCCGGCCAGCCGAACGAGCGCATGAGCAAGGGGGCCAGCATGCCGCAGAGTCTGGCCGTGATCCTGGTTGAGTTCAGGCCCAGCGTGTGTGACGCGCTTCCGGCGCAACGACAGCGCCGTACGCCAGTCGTGGTCGAAGTACGGCTCGATTGCAGCGACCCCGCCGTGGATGCTGGTCATAGAAGTACCGCGGTAGACAACAGAGTAGAAGTGATCAAACACTGGGCCTGCTTCGGGCGGTCGCGGCGACGAAGAGGTCCCGGACCTCGCGGTTGAACTGTTCCCACGTGATCCCGTTCGTCGGACCGTCCCAGTTCTCGACAAGGTGCTACGCGGCCTGCTTCATGGTTGGATCGTCGAACCTCCTGATCTGGCCGACATGGGCGCCTGGGACACGATCGAGGCCCTCGTCTCCAGCTAGAAACACGTAGGCAGCGACGAGGAAGGTTTCTAGGGCCGGACGCGTCGGGAGGTCGCCGATGTCGGCCAAGCCGCTGTCTATCAGCGCAAGCTGGCCGGAGTCAGCCTCGTGCACCGACGCAGGCCGGCAGCCGCGATCAGACGATAGGGCGGGCGGCCCGACGCAACATCTATCGGTTCTTCGACTTGGTCGAGGAACCGATCGATCTCGTCCAACAATGCGTCGATGGCAGGCCGAACCTGATCGAACGCCCCTTGACCATCGCCACGAACTGCGCTTCATCTGGCTGTCCACTCTCTCCCATGCCGCCATCGTCGCGCCTCACCACGAGGGTTCTAGAAGGAGGACGCCCGTCAGAGGATCGACCACACTCACGACCTCGCTGGTGAAGAAGTAGTCGGCAGCAGTTTCAGCCACGAACGGACTGATGTCGGTCGTGTTGTGAGCGTGAGCAGCGCGCTCGTCGTAACCCCAAGCGATATTGAGGACTCAGAGCCGCCATGCATCGTGCAACACGACCCCGGTGGCGATGCCGTCGCGCCTCACAAGAAGGTCGATCCGCTCTTGGTCTACGGGGGCTGTCACTCGCGCAACGCCCGTCCGGCGCGTCGGCGCAAGCACGATTGCTCGCGCAAACACCAGGTGCTGATCGGCAGATATGCGCTACTCGAACGTTGCTTGATGCGCCCCGAGTGTGGTGGAGGCTCCGTCTCTTGGAGAGAGGATGGAGCGCATGGGATCACCGAGGAGGTACCCGCCGGAGCTGCAGAGAGCGCGGTCCGGATGGTCTATGAGTGGCGGGAGGCTCGCGGTCGCCGCGACGGCGGCCTGAGGGAGGTCGGTCGGCAGCTCGGGGTCCACGCCGAGAGCATCCGCAACTGGCTGCGCCAGGCCGAGATCGACGGCGGCAAGCGCGAAGGACTCACGACCGAGGAACGCCAGCGGATGAGGGAGCTCGAGCGCGAGAACTTCGAGCTGCGGCGGGCGAATGAGATCCTCAAGTCGGCCGCGGCTTTCTTCGGGGCGGAGCTCGACCGCCGACCGAAGCGGTGAACCGCTACATCGACAGCCATCGCCAGGCGTTCGGGGTCGAGCCGATCTGCGAGGTGCTCCAGGTCGCCCCATCCACGTACTACGCGGCGAAGAAGCGCGCGCCGTGTCGGCGTCGTCTGCGCGACGAGGAGCTCAGGGCCCACATCGCCCGCGTGTTCGACGACAACTACAGCGTCTACGGAGTTCGCAAGGTATGGCACCAGCTCAACCGTGAAGGAATCGACGTGGCACGCTGCACGACCGAGCGCCTCATGCGCCAGATGGGCCTGGCGGGGAGGGTGCGGGGCCGCAAGCGTCGCACCACCATCCCCGCCGACGTCTCGGCCCGACCCGCCGACCTGGTCGAGCGCCAGTTCAGGGCACGTCGGCCGAACCAGCTGTGGATCGCGGACATCACCTATGTGGCCACCTGGTCGGGCTTCGCCTACGCCGCCTTCGTGACCGACGTGTTCTCTCGGCGCATCGTGGGCTGGAGGGTCTCGACGACGCTGCGCGCCGACCTCGCCCTCGACGCGCTGGAGATGGCCATCTGGACACGTCGCAGCGAGAAGCTCGACGGGCTTGGTGCATCACAGCGATCGCGGCGTGCAGTACCTGTCCATCGTCTACACCGAGCGCTTGGCCGAGGAAGGTGCGGTGGCGTCGGTGGGTTCACGCGGCGACTCCTACGACAACGCCATGGCCGAATCGATCATCGGGCTCTACAAGAGCGAGCTCATCTACAACGAGCGACAGGGCCCGTGGCGCACGGTCGAGGACATCGAGCTCGCCACGCTGGGCTGGGTGCACTGGTGGAACGCGAGCCGGCTGCTCGAGCCCATCGGCAACGTCCCACCAGCGGAGTTCGAGCAGCACTGGACGACCACACAACACACCGAGCAAGCTGTCAATCACGACGCCGACGATGGCGT
>CAVVBH010000045.1:0-33922 GCA_963746365.1 Ilumatobacteraceae bacterium
TCGAGCGCTTCCCTACGCGAAACCTACGGCAAAGTTGCGGGCCGTCCCCAGTCCCTCCAATTCGGTGCCGCCAGCGAGGACCCGGTCGAGGTGGCCGGGTCCTCGCCGGTGACCTATCTCAACTTGAGGATCACCACCACGGCGACGGTGATGATGGCGACGTACCACTCCCATGCGGACTGCAAGTTGCGGGTGATGATGAGCACCGCCATCGGGGCGATCGTCATCCATGCGGTGAGGGTAAGCACCAACAGGGTGAGGAGTGTTTCGAGGTTCGCCACTTTCGTTGACTTTCGTGTTGAAGAAGCCACCGAACCCAACGGCTTCAGGGGGCACCCCTTCAATACGACCTAGAAACAATCAAAAATAAGAGCCAAAAATGGGTAAACCCGACGCCGATTGAACCCGGCGTCACCGATCCACTCACACCGTCTTTTCGCCGGCGTTCTTCTTGACGCGAAGCTTCGATGCCTTCGGGTGGCGGACTGCGTGGGTCGTGATCTGCCGGTCGTCCTTGAACGCCCCGGGCGTCGCGAACCCGTTCTTGTCGGTCTTGGTGTTCAGCGCATCCTGGACCGCCTTGCCGAGTTGTCGTTGTCGCCGGCGACCGTCGATCGGGGTCCGTCGAGAACCTCGAAGCCTCCAGTACGGCGTGGTCCTCGTAGATGTTGATCGTCGCCCGGATCGACCCGTCGAGCGGGTCTCCGGCGACATGCAGGCGATCGCAGACCGCGGCTACTCCGTGACGTGTGGCCGCTCGTCGAGTACGCCATCACCTGGCTGCAGGGCGTGGAGAACAGCGACAATGTTGACTACCACCACGTCGCCATGCGAGCCGTGGAGATCCGGTCCCGCATCGCGTCGGGAGAGCTACCGCCCTGGTGACGTAAGTCGTCGGCGTCGTGCTCTTCCCACGTGTCATCGAATACCTCGATCACGTGATCATCCTCGACGTCCGATACCAGACCGCAGCAGAGCTCGCAGACGGCACGTTCGCGTTCACCACACCCGCCGGACCCGACGCCCTCGAGTACTACCGCAACGACGCGATCCGGCAGCGGCATACAACGACGCCGCTCGCGGTCTCGTCGCGACGTCCTCTACCCGCGGTTCACGGAAGGGCTGAGGGCGGCATGACTGACCTACGGCTCTCGTACCACGCCACACAACGCAAGCAAGAAATGGCGCTCACCGACGAAGAAACTGCCGCCGTCGCTCTCGACCCCGAACTCGTCTATCCAGCTGACAGCCGGCAAGGCCCCGATCGACAGATCCACCAGCGCGGCCGGCTGTGCTCCGTGCACGGCGCCGACGGAACCGTGATCACGTTTATGTGGTCAGGGCGCGAGACCGGCTACCGCCCCTGGAGACGGTGACGCTCACGGCGCCGGCCGGGTAGCCATCTCGTTCGTCAGGACAGGTACCGCCTGATCCCTCGCCTCGACGAGCACACGGTCCGCGATGTCCGCCGTCGCCAGCTTGCCAGCGGTACGCAACTCAGCGGCGAACTCGCCCCACAGGCGTTCGATCTCCGCGGCGAAGTCCGGTGCCATCTCGCTCAGGTCCTTCTTGGTTCCGTCGAGCGCTGTCAGCGGTGGTGTGCGGTCGCGAGGTTGCGCGTGCATCAGGTGGGCATGCAGCGGCCGTTGCCACTGCTTGTACGAAACAGACACCAGCGCGGCTGGCAGCCCGAACTGATCGACCGCCGCGTAGTAGTTGGATCCAGTCCGCTCCTTCGTGAAGAACTCGAACAGCACCCGCGCATGAAGAAACGCCGAATCCATCGTGTACACCTGCACGTGATATCCGTTGATGCCGAAACGGCGGTCCGCCTGAACCTTCCACTCGTACGTCGCACGTAGCAGCCAATGAAGCTCGTTTGCCAAGTGACGCTCGAGGTAGTCGTCCGCATCGGCCAATGGTGGGAGCGGTGGGAACCGGGATCTTGACACGGCTCGATCGTAGGGAGTTGTTCGCCGCTGCACTCCACGACGATGACAACTCTCGCCGCGTGTCGGCAAATCGCGCAACGCACACCGATCACCAATTGATGCTGACACCGGACGGGCGCTACAACAGTTGCTGTTGGGCGACCACCGGTGCCTCCACGGGAAGCCCGGTCAGCTCGGACCAGCGCTTGCGGTGCGCCTCGTCCTCGTATGTGAAGATCCGTTCGCACCCGTACAACTGGGCCGACGCCAGATGCAGCGCATCAACCGATCGGAGCGACAGCTGCTTGGAGCGTGCCGACCGGATCAGGGTCCGTGCTGCACGAGCCAACGGTTCGGATACATCAACAAGTGTGATCGGCGACGCCGGCGTTCACAGCTTGTCGATCTCTGCTTCGCCGGCTGCGGTCAGCCCGGCGTCACGTTCCAGCGCCCCGTAGGCCACCTCGCTGATCGACAGGACCGACGTCAAGGCTTCGATCTCACCTTTGCGTGACGCTGTCCAACACGGCGAGGACAACGTCCACGCGGTCAATCTCCCCACCGACGTAGGCAAGGAGCACGTTCGCGTCTAGGTAGATACGTGGGCCGTTACCCGGCATCTCGGATCCGTCTGATGATCGCTTCGGCAGGTTCGCTGCCGCCGACCACGCCGCGTGCGTCGAGGAACCCCATCGTTTCTCCTTCGTCGATCACGTCGACAACGGTCACTTGCCGTACCGTGATCGGCCGTCCGCTTTCCGTGTAGCGGGTGATGACACCGGTGACGTCTGCAACCCGGCCCCAGCGTCACGCATCAGTTCCTCGTTGCCTGGTTTCAGGTAGCAGGACACGGCCCGGTCGGAGGCGAGCTCGTACAGGGTGAAGCGGAGCTCTTTGCGATGGGAGAGTGTTTCGACGCGGCCGCGGACACTGCCGAGCGCTTTCGTGGTCCCGGTCGGGCTGGCGGCCAGTGCGTTGAGCGGCGCGTTGAAGATCAGTTCGTCGTCGGCCGTTTCGAGGATGACCCGGTTTGTGGCGTTCGCGACCGACGTCAGGTTGGAGACGAGGCGCAGGATCGGCCGGCTCACCCCGTCGCCGCGGGACACCTGGCGGGCAGCTTCCAGAAAGTCGTCGCAGACAGTCGGGACGAGGTGAATGGATGCTTCGTCGTCGGGGACGGCGTGGGCGGTCGCGAGGGCGCTGCCATGGGAGAGCTCAGAGACAACCCAGGTGATGTGGGCGCCGCGGTCTTGGTCGAGCCGGTTGAGGACGGCCGTGAATTTGGTGAGCGCGTCGGCGAGTTTGTCCATGGTCACCTCGCCTTCGAGGCGCAGGGTTACGGAGTCGCCGGGCACACGGTCACTGTAGTTGCGGGGTGCGCGGAGGTTGGGTTGCTCACCTACGCGACACGGACGATGCCCGCAGACGCAGGCCTATGTACGCCACTACAGGCGACCTCATTCGGGGAGAACAGCCATGAACGCAGCACTCACACTCGACCGGCGCCTGTCTATCGCAATTGATCGCGAGGACGCACTGCGCACCCCACGAGCGTCCTGTTCGACACCCCGGCCCCGGTCGGCGACCTGCTGGTTGGCACTCCTTCGCTGACCGTCCGCGGCGGCGACATGGGAGCTGCTCGGCGAAAATCGACGACGGGCAAGACGCCGCGACCGACTACCTCCAGGATCTCGCCGGGATCGACGTCACGTGGGCAGCGTCGCTGTGGTGCGTGCTTCTCAGTACCAGCTTGATCATCGCCTCGAACCGCTGCTGGTACCTGCACGAAATCCAGGACCGCGACCTAAGGCATGAGTTGATGGAGGCCGACACCGTTCTGAACATGCGCACGTGGTGACCTCGACGCGGCGCCATCCGGGCATGATTTACGATCACCGGCAGTGACAACGAGGACACCAGATCAGCAGCAACTGCTCGACATGATGCCACTAGTCAAGAAGGCGCTCGAGAACAACAACGAGATCTCGCGGATCAAGATTTGGCCGCTACCGAACGCGACACGAGACCGCAAAGTCCTAGCCGTCTCGGTCCTACTCACCGCCTGCCTGACAGTGGTGGCTGTCGTCGTAAACGGGCCGCCAGAAACCACCGGACGAAGAATCAGCGACGTCACCAGTCTGCTCGCCTTCTTCCCCGGGATCGCAGCGATCATGCTTGTTTGCTACCGATCGCGGCGCACGTTCAAAGAACCGAGCGAACGCGTAGAAGTTGCGTGCGCTCGCGTCGGTGTAAACCCACGTGACCTGTGGCTCGCACCAGTGACCGACGTCGCGCTTGAAGTGCTGCGAGAAATGGTCGGCTTCGCTCGGCGCTACTGGCAGGTGACCGCCGGACTGGCCGCCGCGCTCATCTTGTGGATCGTGTGGCCCCAGGAGAACTCCTCGATCCGCAGCGGGATACTCGTCGTCTTCCCCGGGTTGGTGTTCGTCGGCACACCACTCGTGGCGGGCGGAATTTCCAGTACCGATTCGAAGGTCCGAGAACACGTAGAAGACGAACTGATAGGGACTAATCGGATGGGGCAGATCATTGAGCTCCAAGCCCAAATGGATGCTCTTCAAAAGAAGGCGGCCGACCAGCGCACGATGAGCGTCGCCGAACTGAACGTGTACATCGCAGAGTTACAAGTCGACAATGCTTCTCTGTTGGCTCTCATGATGAACGAGGTGCACGAGTTGCATGAGGACGGGAACCGTCGGGATCGAAGAGCGACGCGGCAACAGTTCCTCTACTTCATCGCCGGCGTCATCGTGTCGTTCCCACTTGGACTCCTCGCAGCTTGGGGAGCGAAACAATGGGGGATCGGGTAGTCCGGGGAACCGATCGCGAACATCCGCACTCGAGTGGGTCGCCCGCCCGTCTACCCGATCTGGCCTGGCACCCAGCCGTCAGCGCTCGCGGCACCGACACTCAAAGCCGTGGACCCTGTGGGACTTATCGGTCATGTCTGGTGCCTCGGGAGGCGATTGGTGGGCGATGTACCGCGACTCGAGTCGCATCATCGAACAGTGCTTCTACGTGATCGCCGAAGTCCAGCGATACGGCCCGAGTCAGTCCGCCGGTGATGACGATGTCGCCAGCCTCGATGTGTCGACCCTGCAAGGCCAGTTGCCCGACCAGCCAGACAACGCCGGCCGCAGGATGACCTGACGCTGCTCGCCCCGTCGCCGAATCGCGTTCCGTGCCATTGTGCAGTAGCTCGACCGCGACCTCGTCGAGGCGCTCGATGCTCTTCAGTGCGGGCCCAACGACGACCTGCGCAGCAGAGGAGCCATCGGCCGTGTTGTCCTCGAGACGGAACCGGTAGTCCGGGTAGACGGAGTCCACAATCTCGAGGCAGGCGAACGCCTCGCCGACGGCGCCGAGCACCTCGTCCAGATTTGCGTTACCGGGCAGCGAATGGTCGAAGCGAAGCCCGATCTCCGGTTCGACGCGTGGTTGGATGAGCGCCGGGCTCGCGGTGCCGTCATGAGCCACGAGCATTGCGTCGGTGAGTGGTGCGAAGTTCGGTTGATCGATGCCCATCTGGGCGCGGATCGCGAGCGAGGTGTAGCCGAGCTTCCAGCCGACGAGCCTCTCGCCGCGCGCCAGCCGGAGCGCTGCACCAGCCCGCTGAATCGCGGTACGCGTCATCGATGGTGAGATCGATCGACGATGAGATCGGGTCACACCCTGCGCGAGCGAGGCGCGCTGCCACGAGCACAGCAGCCCATTCCGCGATCTGGGCCGAACTCAACGACATCTGCCCTCCCGAGGCGCTCAGACTGTTCGGCACGAACCGGTCAGAATCGCGACACTCCTCATGAGTACTCGTGCCATCCGAGACATTGGGTCCTCCTCAGCGCGGCGCGATGCGTCCGCTCGGTCAACTGTGTCGTCAGCCCGTTCGAAGGTCAACACACTCGTGCTACTCGGCGGAACGACCGAGGCCGTCACCCGTCCTCTGCTCCATTGCCGGTTTCGTTGCGGCGGCGATGGTAGACCGGTATACGGAATGGGCGGACTGGACGGGCTGGGCGGACGAGCCGGCGGACAGGAGACCACGTCAGGGGACTGGGACGGACTCGGCGGACGTGAACCACAACGTTGCCAAGGTGAGGGTCGCGGGTTCGAATCCCGTCGTCCGCTCCAATTGAAGTCCGGATCAGGCCGGGAACGTAGCGAGTCCTAGCTCGGCGAGCCGGCCTCCTGCGATGCCGGCAATACAGATCGCCGGCCGGCGCCGCTTGCGCTCTGAGTCAACGGAGCCCATTCCGATTCGCCATCGTCCGGGGACGCCAACCGGTCGAGCGCTTCGTTTTCGCTCAACGTACAACTTGTGCCGTTCTGCTGCAGTCGTTGTCTGTTCGCTGGAGGGCGTCATCTTGCGCCAATGTTGTGCAACTCACCGACGGCACGAAGGATGAGCGCTCGTTGATGTCGTCGAGCAACGTTGCGACCGTACGATCCACCGTGTGCGACGCTCACACCGACTCGGTTGGATCATGTTTCTCGCTTCCGCTGCGTTCTTCGGCTGGGCAGGCGCCCGGTCGGGTGACTCGCTAGTGGTGATCGGCAGCGCCTTGTTCGCCTTGGGATGTCTGATGTTCTTCTTTACTGGTTGATGACGCGCGAACACGGCGACGTGGCAGCCGGTTCTGGGAGACGGTGCCTTCAAGCCTTGACTGGAAAGGGACGAAGACGGCGATCAGGATCACGCAAGAAGACTGGTGAAGCTCCTCGTCATCTGGTTTGGTCAGCCGTTGGTCTCGTACCAGGTCGCCCAGGCGTCGAGGTTGTCCACGATGAGGTTGGCGCACTCGGGTGAGCGTGCTGATGCGCAACCTGCGTCCGCATACTCGTCCGCCAGTTCGCCCCCTTCGGCGAACAGCCTGAAGCTGTCACGGAGCTCGGTGTTTTCCGGGTAGTCAACTTCGTACCAGGGCTGTTCATCCGGCCCTGCCGGCAATGACGCCGTACATGAGGACGAACTCTCGGGCGGTCACCGAGGGCGGCTCTTCCACCGCGCTGTTCATGGCATTCGAGTAATGCACCTCGCATGAGAGACCCGGGTGATCCCCGCCAGATGTGGTTTCACAGTTCTCGACGGAGACCTGTGCACCCAGGATCGACTCGTACGCGACCGTCTGAGCGGGCAAGGACGATGCCGAGCAATCGGTGTCGCCCCACGACAGCAGGACGGCTGCCTCACAGTCACCTCCGTACCAGGACTCCACCACGGTCTCCACCCTGACTGCCGGCTCCAACGTCTCGTGCCACGCCGCCCAGGCGTCGAGATTCTCCATTTGGATGATGGCGCACGACTCGGGGAACGGACCAGAGACGCAGTCTTCGTAACCGTCGAAGCGACCCTCGCTCGCAAGGAAGGTCCCCATCTCGATCAGCAATCCCGAGTGCTCGGTGAATCCGAACTGCGTGATCACCCCATCCTCGACCACGACCGGCCACACGTCATGGCCGCCGCCTTCGCCGATCGCATCCGTCATCGCGTTGCGGTACGGCGTGCGTGCAGCTGAATGACCCAGGTGCTGTTCTCGGTGCACCTCAGGTCCAATCGCCCACCTACGGCCGCCTGATAGGCCGACTCGGCGCGTATCTGGTCATCGGTGCGGTCCGCGAGCTCGAACAACTCCGCGGCCCGTTCCGCGTCCCCGGAGTAGAACGCAGCGACGCCCGCTTCGATCACCTCGAGATCGGACATGGTGGGGACGCTGGTGGCCGGTGCGATGGTCGTGCTGGGCACGCTCGGTGGTCGGTGCGACGGTTGTGGTGGGTTCTGTCGTTGTTGCAGCTTCCCCGCTCGCGCACGCCGTCATCACGACCAGAGCCGCTGCGACTCCTGCCGCTCTCGAACATCTCATCTTGTGTCTCCGTTCTCGACCAGCCGCTCAATCACGGCACATCTGCCTCCCGGCGTCGAAGTCCGACCGCCCCAACCCATCACTGGACAAAGCGTTCCAACCGCCGATCTGCGCGACACGACTTCGAAATTTCTTCAATGGGCAGCGCGGTCGGCAGTTGACTGAGGCATTGACGCGTGGGCGGCTGAAGAATCTCGATTGCGCGTCGCGCAACTCGGCAGCTGAGATGCTTTGTAGGTGATGGGTCGGGTGCGGTCAGACTTCGAGCGGTTCGTGGCGGAGGTCGAGCCGCGGGTGCGCCATGCCCTTGTGGGCGGGTTCGGCTCGGTGGTCGGGCGTCAGGCCGCGGCGGACGCGCTGGCGTGGGCGTGGCAGAACTGGGATCGGGTGCGAGAGATCGAGAGCCCGGTCGGCTACCTGTACCGGGTAGGGCGGACGTTGGCACTACGCGGCGAGCCACGCGACGTGCCCGTCGCCGAGCTGGCGTCGGGTGTTGCGTCGCCGGACGACTCGTTCGAGCCCGGTCTCGCGCCGGCGATCGCACGCTTGTCGGAGGCTCAGCGGTGTGCGGTCGTGTTGGTGGTCGGTTTCGGGTACACGCTACGTGAGGCGGCCGAGGTGCTCGGGGTGACGGCGTCGACGGTGCACCGAGATTCCGAGCGGGCGCTCGCTCGCCTGCGGTCGGAGTTGGAGGTTGAGAATGCCCACTGACCTTGAACAGCAACTCCCTCGGTTCGCCGAGGCGCTCGACCGGGAGGCGCCGCCGATCTCGATCGACGAGATCCTCAGCCGCGGAACCGTTGCGGTCGACGTGGACCTCTGGCGCAGCCAGCGTGGGACCCGGTCCCGCGCCTCGCCGCCGTGTCCTCGGGCGACGCGATGACCGGCCACGGCGAGAACGGCGAACGCGAGGCGTTCATCGAGCTCGCCCAAGGTCGCCGCCCGACCGCCGGCCCGTCGCCGTGTCGCGGTGAAGGTCGCGCTCGCGGTCGCGGCGGCCGCCGTGTTGGTCGTCGCCCTCGCGGCGGTCGTGCGGACCGATGACGAACGCGACCCTGCCGATGTGCCGTCGTCGACCGTCCCCACTCCGCCGACGACCACTCCGCCGACCACGATTCCGGTCGGACCCGTTCGTGGGTGTGTGGCTGTCGACCGACACCGACGGTTCGTCTCAGACCATGGAGATCGCTCGCTCCGGCGCCGACGAATACGAAGTCGTGATCCGCGACGAGGCCGCCACTGCCGCGTGCGCGGGCGGGGCGTCCACCCTGACCGGGGCCGGGCGGCTCGCGACCGATACGTCGCTGGTGATTGCCCAGCCCGAGTTGACGTGCGACGACGGGACCATTCCCCCGATCGGGCCCCCGCCCCAAGCGGAGCTCGCCGATTTCACGCTCGACCTCTACACCACGACCGGTGAGCTCGTCGACACCTTCGGGGTCGTGTGGCAGCGCGAGGGCTCGAACGTCGACCTGGACGGGCCGGCGCCATCATGCGCCGACGTCGGGTGGGATGTGGCCGCAGTCGACGCTCGAGGAGGTGCAGTGCCGCACAGGAGCTGGCCGACGCCGGCGACGCCGACTACACGTGGCAGGTCGGCGCCGAACTGACGGAAGACGATCGTGGGGGAACGTCGACGAAGTCGAGCTCGTCGACCGATTCCTCCGTGAGGTGTTGGGCTGGGAGGCGTACCTGTTCAACCCTGGAAGGCGGGGACGAACCCGCAACGGCGGTACGACGGTTGGGTCGATGCCTCTCACGACCAGCGTTACTTGCGGTGTACGCCGGGTCGCACGAACCCGCTCTACCCACCCCAACCTGAGCTCGGCACAGCCCGGCGAAATGGGTGAGCGTGCGCGCCGACGATCGACGACCTTCGCTACGAGTCGGTGAGCCTCGACCTCGCCCGGCTCGACCGCCAAGGCGATGACGGGATCTGGGTGGTGAACCGGTGGAGACTGACGGCGCCGTTCCCGCAAGTGGATCCGGTGGCTGTCGAGGTACGAGGCCACGGAACGCCTGGAGGAGTTCCTCGACGCACGCATCGCCGGCAAAGGCGCCGAGGGGCACGTGCAGGTCGACGCCCGACGTCGACGTTCCGCTCCTCTACGCCACCACCTCGGGTGCCCCGTACGAGCGATACGAGATCGAGCGCGTGGACGGTCCGCAGTGGCCCTACGGCGACACGACCTTCAGGGTCCGGCTGTTCGCCGACGGCGACGCAACCGTGGTCGAGCAGGAGATCATCTGGTGGGAGTGGCGGGTTGTGGATGGATGCCAATGCGACGACCGAGAACGGCCAGCCGCTCGTCTTGTCCCACACTTCCTCCGACGGTGAGGTCTCCGTTTCGGCGCCGAGCACATGGCAGACGTGGTTGCCCGGGAAGGGCGCCGGGAAGGGCGGGCACGAGCAAGCCCTGGACGTGTGGTTCGGGGGCCTGTGGCGTTCCGAGGAGTTCTTCGGCAGCGGGGAGCGCATCGAATTCGTCGACCCGGTCGCCTACGACGAGTGGTGCGCAGCGAACGGCGGGTCCCCGCTGCTCTCGGCGCCGGCCGATGCAGCTGCGATTGCGCAGCAGCTCGTCGCCGATCCCAACTTCGAGACGACAGCGCCGGTCGCAGCGCGGATCGGTGGCCGCGAGGCCCTGTCGATCGACGTCGCCCTTGCTCCCGGCGGCAAGGCTTGCGGGATAGGAATGATCGACATCAGCCGCTGGATCCACGGGCTGGGAACCGGGGTGGCGCCTACGTCTCTACCTCGTCGACCTCCCCGAGGGCATGTCGGTTCAGACCCTGGCGATCACGGTCGTGGCGCCCGAGGAGCGCTTCGACGAATTCATCGAAGAGACCGCACCGATCATCGACTCGATCGAGTTCCACCCTCGTCGCGCCGTGACCTGGAAGCCGGCTGCTCCTGCGATGTTGGCAGCACAGATCGCCGGCTCTCGGTCGCTTCTCATCGTTGTTGGGGATCTGGGCGCCACGGCTCTCCGAAGGGCTCTGGGACGGCAACCGAAGGTTGGCGCCCAGATAATTGGAGCAGGTGCACCGACCACCGAGCTGTGAGTCCGATCTTGCAGGCACGCGTCTGATCCGACTCACAGCTGCCCGGTCGGCAACGAAAGGCCCAGGGGGAACCGCGAGACGGCTGGCTGCGAAGATTCATCCTGCTAGTGGGATAGACCTCGAGCAGGCGAGCCGTACTGTGGTGCCACCTGTCGCGGATCGAGGCCACGCCTACGTGTATCCGGCCGTCAGATTGGTGACAGTCGGCTGATTGGCCCGTCGGGCGCGACGGCTTCGAGCGTGCGTACGGCGGCGTCCCGGCACGGTTGGACCGGCCACGTGGTCGCACCGATTGCAGTACGCTCTCGGCTGGCCTCCGCGAGAAGATCCCTTGCGCGTTGCGGGTCGGTGCCAGCGATGCTCGCGGCAATCAGCTCGAGGCTGAGCACCCGGGCCAATGGGATGTTCTGTCGTTCCGCGTCAGCGAGCACCTCGACGCCAATTTCGGCGGTGTGCTCCTCCTGTCACCCGCCACGCTCGTCTCACGAGAGACCTGCCGAATGGCGGGTCATAGGCGGCGCGGATGGACCCATGTCGGATCTAGGTGTCATGTCTGGTACCTCGGATGGGGAGTAGTGGGCGATGCACCGCAACTCGAGTCCTATCGTCGAACACCGCTTCGACGTGATCGCCGAAGTCGAGGGGTACGGCGCGGGTCAGCCCGCCAGTGATGACGATGTCTCCGGCCTCGATATGCCGACCCTGCAGGGCCAGCTCGCCGACCAGCCAGACAACACCCGCCGCAGGATGACCTGACGCCGCCCGACCCGTAGCCGAGCCGCCATGGACACCGTTATGTAGGAGTACGACGGTGACCTCGTCCAGGCGATCGATGCTGCTGAGTGCAGGCCCGACGACGAGCTGCGCAGCTGAGGACCCATCGGCGGTGTTGTCCTCGAGACGGAACCGATAGTCCGGGTAGACGGAGTCCACGACCTCTAGACAGGCGAACGCCTCGCCGACGGCGCCGAGCACCGTGTCCAGATTGGCATCAGGAGGCAGCGAACGGTCGAAGCGCAGCCCGATCTCCGGTTCGACGCGTGGTTGGATGAGCTCGGGGTCCGCGTCGCCATCGTGAGCCACGAGCATCGCGTCGGTGAGTGGGCCGAAGTTCGGTTGATCGATCCCCATCTGGGCGCGCATCGCGAGCGAGGTGTAGCCGAGCTTCCAGCCGATGAGCTTCTCACCGCGCCCCAGTCTGAGCGCAGCACCGGCCCGCTGAATCGCGTATGCGTCGTCGATGCTTAGATCGATTGACGATGAGATCGGTTCACATCCCACGTGATCGCGGCGCGCCGCGCGGCGAGCACGGCAGCCCATTCGGCGATCTCGGCTGGAGTCAACGACATCTGCGATTCGGCGGAGTTCAAGGCGACGGGGTGTGCTTGCCGATGTGCCATCCCGCTTCAGAGAGCAGTCCCCCGGCTCTGGCGATCGGCTCGGCCTCTAGAGGTGTGGCCATCGAGTCGTTCCAACGGTTGAACACGCCGAACATGCACACCACGCCCAAGATCTCGACGATCTCATCGTCGGTCCAGTGTCGGGTGAGCTCCTCATACGAGTCATCCGTGACACCGTTGGGGATCGCCGCGGCATCACGCGCGAAATCGAGCGCAGCCCTCTCTCGGTCATCGAACAGCGGACTCGTCGGGTAGTCGTAGATCGCCGCCATCTTCTCGTCGGCGATGCCGTGGCGGGTGGCACTGACCGTGGTGTGCGCCCGGCAGTACTGGCACCCTGCGGCGTAGCTGGCCATGTGAGCCACGAGTCGCTTGAGGCCGAGATCGACGCGGCCAGCAGGGTCGAACACCGCTCTGTTGAGCTGCACCACCGCCTTGGCGATGGCCGGGACCCGCTGCATCGTCAGCAGACTGTTCGGCACGAAGCCCAACGTCTTCACGAAGTGTTCCAGCGTGCTGCGGAGGTCGGGATCGTGACACTCCTCGATGGATACTGGTGCCATCCGAGACATTGGGCTCCTCCTCCGCGCCGCGCGGTGCGTCGGCCGGCCAACTGTGTCGTCAGCCCGTTCTTCGGTCAACCCACGTGTGCTGCTCGGCGGAACGAGCGGCGCGTATGGCCTGATGCTCAACCTTGGCTCGCCTCCGCTTTCGATGGTCGATGTCGCAGAGGTTTAACGCGTTAAACGTAAATCGCTGGAGAGGAGCGGACTCGGTGGAGTGGGCGGACGAAGAGACGGGGGAGAGCTGCTCGGCGGAGTGCAGCGGTCTCGGCGGAGCAGATGCGTCTCCTTGCCCAAGGTGAGGGTCGCGGGTTCGAATCCCGTCGTCCGCTCATGTCGTTCGCTCCATTTGAAAGTCCTGACCGGTGTCCGGTTGACGTGGTGACCGAATTTCGGTAGACCCGTACCCAGCCTCGTTCCCCGGGAGATCGCCATGACTGGTTCCGCACTGCAGGTGCCGCCACAGGAGATCGTCAGCCGCGCCAGCTGGCGCGGCGACGACGGCATGCCCGCGTCCGAATTCGTGTACCGGTTGAGCGACGCCGAGTTGGATGAGCTCGAGCGCGAGGGCGCGCAGCTCGTCGCCGCCGATCCCGACCTGGGCACCCTCGACCGCGACGACTACCCGCTCCCGGTCTGCTCGGCGGGGATCGCCGAGTGGGCCGAGCAACTCGATCACGGTCTCGGCTTCGTGCTCGTGCGCGGCCTCCGGGTCGGCGAGTACTCGAACGAGCTGTCGAGCGCGATCTTCTTCCTGCTCGGTCTGTGGCTCGGCAACCCGATGCGGCAGAACCGTGCCGGCGACGTGTTGACCCACATCATCGCGACGACATCGAAGCCCGCCTACAGCGCGCCGAACGTGCTGAGCTCGCGAACCACGAGTGAGCTCAGCTTCCACTCGGACAGCGCTGATGTCGTCGGCTTGATGTGCCTGCACTCCGCGAAGGAAGGCGGCGCGAGCGTGCTCGCCAGCGGGACGACGGTCTACAACGAGGTCGTGCGCCGACGCCCCGATCTGGCGCCGCGCCTGTTCGACATGTACCACTGGGATTGGCGGATCCAAGACCCGAACTCACCGACGAACACGTACCAGTCTCCCGTGTGCTGCTACGTCGACGGTGTGCTGTCGATGTACGGCGGCAGCAAGATCGTGTTCACCGCGCAGGAGTACCCCGAGGTGCCGCGGTTGACCGAGGACCAGGCAACGGTGCTGCAACTCGTCGACGACATCGCCGCAGAGCAGGGCGTCGCGCTGGAGATGGACTTCCAACCGGGCGACATCCAATGGCTGCTGAACTACACGGCGATGCACTCGCGCACCGAGTACCGCGACTTCCCCGAGCCGGAGCGCCGCCGCCACCTCATCCGTCTGTGGCTGACCCGCGACGCCGGCCGGCCGATGGTCTCACCGTTCGGCAAGCCCGTCGCCGCCCGCGGCGGGGCGGCGATGCAGAGCCAACACCTTGCCGCGCTGACGCAGATCCCGACCTTCGAGGCCTGACGCTCAGCGTCACGCCGACGGGACGACCGGCCGCTTGTGCGGCACCGTGAGATCGTCAGCGATCATCCCGACAACGGTGGCCACGGGAATGCACAACCCGCGGATGCACGGCACTCCACCCATTTGTCGCGGGTTGACCGTGATGCGATCCATCACGCCATCGTGTCCGTACGCTCGGTGGCGAATCCCGGGTTTCAGTGAGCGGTGCGATGGTAGACCGGTATACGGAATGGGCGGAGCGGACGTGCTGGGTGGACGAATAGCACATCTGCAGTGGCTCAGAGCCCGACGCACTGGCCCTCGCGGTGGCCGTTGACTGAGTTGTTTCCGCCGACCGGTGCAGAACGGTTCTGATCGCACTCCAGGTCACCGTCGATGCTGTTCCCCGAGATCGTCACGCCGCCGCTGTTCGAATTCGCCTGAAGGTTTCCACCGATCACGTTGCGCTCTGCCACCAGCGGACCGCTCTGACCCTGCCACTCGATGTCACCGTCCACCTCAGTATCGCTGACGGTCGCTGAGCCCCCCTCTTGAAGCTGAAGATCACCACCGACGAGGGAGCCGCCGATCTCGACCGACGTGGCGCGCTCGGCTTCGACGTCCCCATCGATGGAAACTCCGACCGCCTGCAGCACGCCACCGGGACCGACAGACACGTTGCCGTCGATTCATGGCGACTGAAATGTTGCATGCCGGAGTGCCAATACCGATCGTGTCACGACGCCTCGATCACCGGCGGATCTCCACCACTCTCGACTTCTACGCACACGTCACGCCTGCAGGCGACCGATTCGCCGCGAATGTCCTTCAAGGCCTTCTGTCGTTCACGTCCCGACGGCTAGGCACGCCGCGGAAAGATACAGCGTCTGGTGTACTACAGCGGAGACTGAACTATGCTTGCGGTCGTGACGACCGATCTCTGCGTTGATCTGCAGCTCGACACGCTCGGGCGTGTCGGGACTGCGATGGCCGACGGTGTACGGCGACAGATCCTGGTTCGGCTCATCGGTGGGTCGGCATATCCTGCCGAGCTCGCCGACGAGATGGGTGAGAGCCGCGCCAACATCTCCAACCATCTCGCATGCCTTCGCGGCTGCGGCCTGGTGCGTGCAACACGCGAGGGCCGACAGATGCGCTACGACCTCGCCGACCGCAAACTGGCGCGGGCCCTGGAGTTGCTGGGAGGGATCACCTTGGTGGTTGAACCCGGACACGCCGACCTGGACGGCAGAACATGAGCGGCGAACACAGTCACGATCACGGCGCCGCAGCGATCAGAGCCAGCGCCCGCCACATCCAACCTAACGACCATCATGGTTGCGTGGACGTGTCATGGTGAACACGCTCGTCTCGTCCGCCCGCCAGCAGCGGGCAGTCAGGTTGGCGTGGGCGACGATCGCGTGGAACGTGGTCGAAGCGGTCGTGGCGATCGCTGCGGGAACGGCTGCGAGTTCGATCGCGTTGGTCGGGTTCGGTCTCGACTCGACGGTGGAGGTGATGTCAGCGGTCGTGATCGTCTGGCAGTTCCGTGGCCTCGCGGAGGATCGCGAACGCCGTGCGCTCAAGTTGATCGCGTTGAGCTTCTTCGGTCTCGCTGCCTACGTGGGCGTGCAGTCGATCATCGATCTGCTTCGCGGGTCCGAACCTGAGTCGTCGTCGGTGGGTATCGGCTTGGCGATCGCGTCGCTGATTGTCATGCCGATTCTGGCTCGAGCGAAGCGCCGCAACGGGAACACGATGGGCAGCGCCACCGTGGTCGCGGACAGCAACCAGACGAAGTTGTGCGCGTACCTGTCTGCAATCCTCCTCGCCGGTCTGATCCTCAATGCGACCGCCGGATGGTGGTGGGCGGACCCGGTCGCGGCGCTGGGCATCGCCGCACTGGCAGCCAACGAAGGTCGGGAAGCCTGGCGCGGTGAGGCCTGCGACGACTGCTGCTGAGCGTCCAGCATTCAGGCGCCCGTCGTGAGGAGCTTGGCGTAGCGGTCGAGATACAGGGTCCATCCGGCGTCGTCGGCGACACCGTCGCGGACACCCTCCCAGCCGGGACCGTGTCGTTCGATGTTGCGGTGTTCGAGATCCAGCCGGGTGCGTTGCGGTGTCTCGGCGACGAACCGGATCTCGACTTCGCTGGTGTGGTCGGGGTCGGTTTCGATCTGCCAGTAGGGGCTGATGTCCCAGCTGACCACAACCCGGTCCGGCGGCTCGAAGGCGAGGACCCGAGCCCAGCGGCACTCGCTGCCGTCAGTGCCGCGGTCGTAGATGTGGCCGCCGACGTGAGGTTCGAACACGGTCTCGGCGATCGGGACGGCGAGCATGTTGTGCTCGGGTGGCTTGAAGTCGCCGAACCGTCCGGTGAACACGGCGAAGGCCTGTTCGATCGGCGCGTCGACGATGACCGAGCGGCGGACGATTGCTGTGTCGGGCTGGTTCATGTGTGCTCCTTGTTGGAATCGTCGATGACGTCTTGGTAGCGGGCGAGGGCCCGGTTCCAGAAAGTGTCGAGCTGGTCGCGTAGTGCGGTGAGTCCTGCTTCGTTGAGTTGGTAGATGCGCCGTGTGCCTTCGGCGTGTTCGGCGACCAGTCCGGCGTCTTTGAGGACTTTGAGGTGCTGTGAGACGGCGGGGCGGCTGACCGGCAACGTGGCGGCCAGTTCGCCTACGGCTTGTGGCCGTTCCGCCAGCTGCAAGACGATGGAGCGTCGGGTCGGGTCGCCGAGTGCGCCCCACGCGTCTTCGTCTCGGTAAGCGACCACGAACGGTAAGTCTGCACTAACGGATGGGTCGTGTCAACCGGTGGTCACAGTCAAAGATCAGGCCGTGAGCGGGGTTGGCCGGCGGTGAATCTGAGCCACGCTTGAAAGCCACCGACGAGATCGGTCGCTCGGTGTAGCCCGATGTCGTGGAGCAGGGCGGCGGCGAGGCTGGAGCTGTAGCCCTCGTTGCAGACGATCACGATGCGAGCGTCGTAGTCGGCCACCTCAGCGATGTGGTGATCGCAGGCCGGGTCGAGTCGCCATTCGAGGACGTTGCGGTCGACGACGATCGCACCGGGTAGATCCCCGTCACGCGTGCGCTGCTCGACGGGCCGGGTGTCGACGATGACCGCGCCGGCGGTCCACTCACTTTCGAGTGCTTCCGGTTCGATTCGCTCGAGACGGGCGCGGGCGGCGGCGAGGATCTCGTCGATCGAGCGAGTGTCGCGGCCCGGGTCGTTCATCGCGGATGCGTTTCGTACATGCGCACGCGCAACGACCATGCCGGACGCTGCGGTGAGTGCGGCGACGGCGTAGATCGCGGCGGGGATGGAGATCAGGTCGGCGAGGATGCCGGCGAGGAGTGCGCCGATGGCGAAGCCGCCGTCGCGCCACAGCCGGTAGACGCCGACGGACCGGGCCCGCCAGGTCGGGTGGGCGACGTCGCCGATCGCCGCGAGCAGGGTCGGGTAGACCATCGCGGTGCCGGCGCCGAGCACGATCGCACCGACCGCCCATGCGGCGAAGCTGCCGGTGGCGGCGATCCAGGCGATGGCGACGGCTTGGGTGAGCATGCCGCCGACGATCAGCGGTTTGCGGCCGACTGCGATCCGACAGTCCGCCGGTGTACAGCTGGCCGAGACCCCACACGGCGGGGTAGAGCGCGGCGAGTACGCCGATGCGGCCGATCGACAGCCCGGCGTCGGCGAAGAAGATCGGGAACAGGCCCCAGGCGAGTCCGTCGTTGAGGTTGTTGACCAGCCCGGCCTGGCAGCACGACGACAGCGCCTTGTCGCGGAACGAGGTGAGGCGGAAGATCTCGGCGGTGGTCAGTGTGGCGTTGTGGTTCGTCGTTGGTGGTGATGTGGTTGGCGGCTTCGTGGCGGGCGTGGTCACGGGTCTCGCGCACGAAGAACACGGACAGGCCGAGTCCGAGGCCGGCGTAGGCGAGGCCGAGGAAGAACGGTTCGGGTCGCAGTCCGGCGTGTTCGGCGATGTACCCGGTGGCCAGTGCGGTGATGGCGACGGCGCCGTAGCCGGCGGCTTCGTTGATCCCCATGGCGAAGCCGCGTCGGGTCGGGCCGACGAGGTCGATCTTCATGATCACCGTGGTCGACCAGGTGAGCCCTTGGTTGACGCCGAGCAGCACGTTGGCGAACACGACCCATCCCCAGGTCGGTGCCCAGATCAGCAGCAGCGGGACTGGGATGCCGATGAGCCATCCGGCGACGAGGACGGGTTTGCGGCCGTAGCGGTCGGAGAGCGTGCCGGCGAAGAAGTTGGTGGCCGCTTTCACCGCGCCGAAGGCGACGATGAAGGTGAGCGTGGCGGTGAACGCGGTGAGCCCGAACTCTCGCTTGGCGAGCAGCGGGAGCACGGTGCGTTCCTGGCCGATCATGCCGCCGACGAGCGCGTTGACGCCGACGAGGAGGGAGAACTGGGCGATGTTCTCGCTGGAGACCGAGCCGCAACGGCGCTTCGGTGGTTGGCGTGCTCATGGTGATGTCTCGCAGTCGGTTGCCGGTCGAGTCGGCCCAGGTGTCGGGTCCGCCGTCGAGAACGACCACGTCGCCCTGTCCGCGGGCGGTGAGGATGCTGGCGGCGGTCATGGCCCGTTCGCCGTGTCCGCACATCACCGTCACCGGTCCCGGCGTGAGCGTTGGCGTCTTCGACGGCGCCGAGTTCGATGTTGACGCGCGCCGGGCACGTGGCCGGTGGCGAACTCGTTGGCCTGGCGGACATCGATCACATGGCCGGTCATCCCGGTGGGGTCGACGAGTGGGATCGTGCTCGACCGGCCGCCCGGCAGTCGGTCCACGCCGTCGATGCCTCCGTCGAGCTCGCCGACGAGGTGTTCGTGGCCGACATCGAGGCATTGGCGGACGAGATCGGCGCGGTCTTGATCGGCGTCGAGGACGAACAGCAAGCGGCCGGTTCGGCTCGACGAGCCAGCCGAGCCAACTGGCGAACACGGGTCGCAGTGTGTTCGACAACGACCCCGGTATGTGATCGGCAGAGAACGCAGCGAATGGTCGGGCATCGACGACGACGCCGCCTGCGGCGAGATGACGCTCGACGTCGTCGGGTTGGAGAGCGGCGAGGTGGGGGAGCGAGTCGTAACGGGTCGGGCCCGCGCCGGTTCAGTTCCGGAAGGCGATCGAAGTAGGTGGGGAACGTTCCGAACCCGGCGACCAGCCGCTCGACGAACACGTCTTCGTCGGTGATCGAGAGCAGTGGGTTGGTGTCTCGTTCGTGGCCGAGTGTCGAGGTGCGTTGCGAGGCACCGGGCGCGGAGCAGAACGATCCCGCCCCATGCGTCGGATACACCGGGAGGTCATCGGGCAGCATGAGTCGAACCGGCGCAGACGCGCCGAACATCTGCGTGCGCGAGCGGGATCCGCCAGCTCGGCACCGCACAGGTCGGTGCGCCCGACGGCGCCGACCATCAGCGAGCCACCGGAGAACAACGCGACCGGCGCTGCCGTTCTCGACGAGGACGTAGGCATGGTGGTCGGGTGTGTGACCGGGCGTCGCCACGGCGACCAGTTCGACACCGTCAGCGAGCTCGACGTGTTCGCCGTCGGTGACCGGCCGATGCGGCGATTCGAGATGCGACGCGCTGGGGCGACGAACGTTGCACCCGTCCGCTCGGCCGAGCGCCGGGCTGCCGGTGACGTAGTCGGCGTGCGAGTGCGTGTCGAGTGTCCACGCCAGTCGGAGGCCGAGACGTTCGACGAGAGCATCGTGGGCGATCGGGAAGCGCGGCGGGTCGACGACCAGCGGCGCGTGCCGTCGCCGAGGTCGATCAGGTACGACGAGTGACCGAGGCCCTCGTCGACGAAGTCGTAGACCCGCATCGCTCGCTCCTCCGCACAACGGACAGATCAAATGATCGCTTGAACATAACCCTTGCCCCAGCCAATATTCAAGTAGTAGTTTGAATATCGATGAGACGGAGAGCTCGAGGTGGGTGACCGGGCAGCCAAGGACGCGCTGTTCGACGCGTTCGCCGAGGTGGCCAAGGCGCTGGCGAGTGGCCGACGGGCCGAGATCGTCGACGTCCTGGCCCAGGGCGAGCGGTCGGTCGAGGAGATCGCCGACGAGATCGGCCAGAGCGTGGCCAACACCTCGCACCATCTGCGGGCGATGGCCCGCGCGGGTGTGCTGCGCACCCGCCGCGACGGCACCCGGATCTTCTACATGCTGGCCAGCGACCGCGTCGGCGAGCTGTGGGCGGCGCTGCGCGACGTCGCCGCCGAGCACGTCGCCGGCATCGACGAACTCGCCGACGCCTACCTCGGCGACCGCGCCGGTCTCGAGCCGGTGACCCGACGCGAGCTCGAAGCCCGGCTGAAGGCCGGCGACGTCGTCGTGCTCGACGTCCGTCCCATCGGCCGAGTTCGAGGCCGGCCACATCCCCGGCGCCCGGTCGGTGCCGGTCGGCGAGCTGCGCCGGCTTGCGCATCGCTGTCCAAGGACACCGAGGTCGTCGCCTACTGCCGCGGCCCGTACTGCGTGTACGCCGACGACGCCGTGCGCGAACTCCGCCGCCGCGGCTACCGAGGCCCGGCGGCTCGAAGACGGGTTCCCCGAATGGAAACGAGCCGGCCTCCCGATCGCGGCCGGAGAAGGAGGATGACCATGTCCAACGAAACCTGCTCGTCGACGTCGACACCCTGCGCACACAGGTGCGCGACAAGTACCGCGACGTCGCCGTCGACCCGCACGGCACCCACCACTTCCACACCGGCCGCCCGCTCGCCGCCCGCCTCGGCTACGACCAGGCCGTCGTCGACGCGCTGCCCGACCGGGCGGTCGAGTCCTTCGCCGGCGTCGGCAACCCGTTCTCGCTGCGGCGCCTCGAGCCCGGCGAGCGCGTCGTCGACGTCGGCTCCGGCGCCGGGCTTCGACTCGTTCATCGCCGCCGCCCAAGTCGGGCCCGACCGGCCGTGTCGTCGGCGTCGACATGACCCCCGAGATGCTCACCAAGTCACGAGCCACCGCCGGACAGCTCGACTTCGCCCACGTCGAGTTCCGCGAGGGCCTCGCCGAAGCGATGCCCGTCGAGGACGGATGGGCCGACGTGGTCATCTCCAACGGCGTGATCAACCTGTGCGCCGACAAGCAGGCCGTGTTCGCCGAGATCCGCCGCGTGCTGCGCCCCGGCGGTGTGCTGCAGTTCGCCGACATCGCCAACGGCCGCCCGGTGCCGATCGAGGCGATGCGCGACATCGACCTGTGGACCGGTTGAATTGCCGGAGGGCTGCCCCGTGCGGGCTGGCAGAAGATGCTCGAGGACTCCGGCTTCGACGACGTCAGCATCGGACCACCCGTCGACACCTTCGGCGGCGCGCATCGGCGAAGCCAAGGCCCGGTCGTACGAGGTGTACGGCTACGCCTTCCTCGCACACCGGACCTAACGAGAGAACCCAAACCCGAAAGGAGATTGCACTGGCAGCGGATGACAAGGTCGTAATCGGCCAAACCCACGCAGCCGACGACGCCGAGGCAGTGCTGATCGGATACCTGCTCGGAGTCGAGGCGTTGCGCGCCGGGAAACAGACCCTGATGTGGCTCACCAAAGACGGCATACAACTTGCCACCAAGGGCTACTCCGACGACATCGTGGTGCCGGGAGCGCCGTCAATCAAAGACCTTCATGCCGAGTACATCGACAAAGGCAGTCGGTTCTTCGCTTGCCCCGTCTGCGTGAAGACACACGGTCTCGAAGCAGCCGAATGGGTACAGGGCGCCGAAGTTAAAGGCGCCCCGTCGCTGTACGAGTTCACCGCGGGTGGAGCCTTGATATTCAACCACTGATCGAGAATTGGAGCCAGTATCACGATCGGTTCCTGACGAGCGTTCAATGAAGGAATGGCCTAGACCATGACGAATCTCAATCCGGCACCGCATTTCGGGCTTGTAATCGACTGCGCTGATCCCGAACGTCTCGCCGAATTCTGGGCCGAGGCGCTGGGATACACCAACGTCGGCTCTGCCGGCGTCTACGTTGCGCTGTACCCCCGTGAAGGCACCGGCCCGAAGCTGTTGCTGCAACGCGTGACCGAACCAAAGGCGACCAAGAATCGGATGCACCTCGACATCGAGGTTCCCGACATCGAGGCGGAAGCCGGCCGCCTGTCCGGCCTCGGCGCACAACGGGTCAGCGACGACACCTGCAGCGAACACGGCAGTACCTGGATCCTGATGGCTGATCCTGAAGGCAACGAGTTCTGCATCTGCGACAACGGAAGCCCCGCAAGTACAGAGACGACCTAATGGCTTCACGCCAGGAGCGAGAGGCGAACGAGCGGTTCTCGCAGCGCTACGGCGAAGAGCGGAGATGTCGTCCGTGCGATCGAACTGGCGGTCATCGGAGGTGATTGGGGCGCCAACGGATACACGACGATCGCCCAGGCCGACCGGCTCGCCGCCGTGTTGGAGCTAGGCCCGGGTTCACTGCTTCTTGATATCGGGGCTGGGCGGGGATGGCCTGGCCTGTACCTCGCTGCGAGAACGGGTTGCTCGGTGGTGATGACCGACGTGCCCACGGAGGGACTCGCCACTGCTCGCCGAGCGCGGCCGACGCGAGGGTCTCGGTGATCGGACGTGGGCGGTCAACGCGAGTGCCCGTGACCTCCCGTTCCCGAGGGAGACATTCGACGCTGTGGTTCACACTGATGTGCTGTGTTGACTGCGCCCAAGCTCTCCGTGCTGAGGGCGTCCCACCGGCTACTTCGACCAGGCGGGCGTACCGCGTTCCACACGATCTACACCGCTCCCGGGCTCGATCGTCGCACTCGGACACGTGCGCACCGGTCAGGACCGTGGGCGGTGGCATCGACGGACACTCCAGCAGCGTTGCTACGACGAGCGGGCTTTGTTGATGTCGCCGAACTGGACGGCACGGACGAGTTTCGCGTGGTCGCCAAGGCGTGGATCGATCGATGGGACGAGCACCGCGACATATTGACCGCCATCTACGGCGACTCCGAGTTCGACACGCGACAAGACGACCGGCGCTTACAGCTGCACGCCGTCGAGGACGGTCTCTTGCGCCGATCACTATTCCTCGGTAGCCGTCCCGCTCGCTGATTCGCCAGAGAAGCCCGGGTCGTTGAGCCGATCTGCTGTCTAGATTGGCCTCGTGGAGGAAACCAGCCGACACGTGACCCAGCGGAACGGATGGGCGTGGTGTGCGCTCTCCGCCGTGCTGTTCGGTGCGGCTACCCCGGCAACCAAACTGGTCGTCGATCACGTCGGCGCAGTCACCCTCGCCGGCCTGCTCTACCTCGGCGCTGCGGCAGCCGTCGCCCCGTTCGCGCTCCGCGAACAATCGATCGACCGTGTCCCGTCGTCAGCGATCACGCCTCATGGTCGCTGTCGCATTTGGTGGGGGTCTTGCGCCAGTTCTGCTGGTCCTCGCGCTCGACCGAACTCCGGCAGGAACGGTGTCGTTGTTCTTGAACCTCGAGCTCGTCGCGACTGCGGTCATCGCCGCGTGTTCTTGCAGGAACACATCGGTCGCCGCTCAGGACTGGGCATCGTCATCGTCATGGTCGGCGGCGTGATCCTTGCCGGCGCCTCGGACGCAGGTGTCGCGGTCGGCGCAGTGCTCGTCGCGGCAACATGCGTCTGTTGGGCGATCGACAACGCCATCACCGCCAGCCTTGACAGCTACACCCCGTCGCAGATCACCCTCGCCAAAGGCATCGTCGCTGGATCGGTCAACCTCGTCTTGGGTCTCGTCCTCGATGGAGCACCCGTTGGACGGTTCGTTCTTCGCCGCGCTCGCCATTGGAGCAGTGGGCTACGGCCTGTCGATCACGATGTGGATCACCGGGGCCCGACTAGTCGGTGCAGCACGTGGTCAAGTCATCTTCGCCCTCGCCCCGTTCATCGGAGCGCTACTCGCATGGCCCGTCAACGGCGACCGACTCACTTCGACGACGGTGGTTGCCTTCACGGTCTCACTCGTTGGCGTGCTCGTCGTCGCCACCAGCCACCACGGGCACTTCCACCGTCACGAGGCCATGGAGCACGCGCACCCGATGGATCCGAGCGATCCTCACCATCGACCAGAGGCGATCGAGGTGCTCTCCGGCACGCAGCACCGCCACCTCGCCGTCAGTCACGAACACGAGCACCTCCCTGACATCCACCATCGCCACATCCACTGACGTTGTCGCCCAAGCAGTCGAGACCGCTAGGCGGCTTGCGGGCCGAGTTCGACGCGTCGCAAGAGTTGCGCGTGAGCGCGACGACGATCGTCGACACGCTCATCATCACCGCGCCAATCGCTGGGGCCGAAGTGACGCCGGCCCACGACAGCGCTCCGGCGGCCAGCGGATCGCGACGATGTTGTACCCAGCAGCCCAGGCGAGGTTCTGGCGCATCTTGCGATACGACGCTTTCGACAACCGGATGACCCCGGTGACCGAGCGCGGGTCGTTGCCGGCGAGCACAACCCCGGCAGCCGGGCCGTGGCCGACCTCATGCAGGAGGCGGCAACGCTCGCCGCCGCCGAGCTGGACGGCGCGGTGGACGAGAATGCGGGCAAGGTGCCCACACAGACTTTCGAAGCCATTCATGCACGGCTGCGCGCGATCGGACACATTCTCGACGATTCGGGCGTGGAGCTCGATGCCGAGGCCGAGGGTTACTGATCACCACGACTGCCACGTCAAGACTTTCGAGGAACCGCGTATGCGTGCAACCGTAGAGCGCAAAGCTGACAAGCTGACGCTCAAGCTGCAGGGCCGCTTCGATGTGAGCGCACATCGTACCTTCCGCGACGCCTATACGCCCGGGCTCACCGCCCCGGAAGTACGCGAGTTCGAGGTGGACCTCGGCGCGGTCGACTATCTCGACAGCTCGGCGCTCGGCATGCTGCTGATGCTGCGCGAACGCGCGCAGACGGCAGGCAAGGCGGTTGCTCTCAGCAACTGCGCCGGGACGGTCAAGCAGATTCTCGACATCGCCAATTTCGGCCGCCTGTTCGCCATTCGCTGAATCCGGCTCGAAATTTGAGCTGAGCCTGCAGTTCCGCTAGAATCCGCCCCCACAGGCGCGTAGCTCAGCTGGTTAGAGCACCACCTTGACATGGTGGGGGTCGTTGGTTCGAGTCCAATCGCGCCTACCACACCAGGCGTCAGGAGTCAGAAGACAGGCGTCCGTTGACGACTGTATTCTGGCTCCTTTTCGTTTGCCGAGATCCGAAATGCCCGTAGTCCGACTGCCCGACGGTGCGCAGAAGCCCTTCGATGCACCGGTAACCGTGGCCGAGGTGGCGGCCGCCATCGGCCCGGGGCTCGCGCGCGCCGCGCTCGCGGGCAAAGTCGACGGCAAGCTGGTCGATACGAGCTACACGATCGAGCGCGACGCCGATCTCGCGATCGTCACCGACAAGGATGCGGAAGGGCTCGACATCCTGCGCCACTCCACCGCACATCTGCTCGCGCACGCCGTGAAGGAGCTGTATCCGGACGCGCAGGTCACCATCGGCCCGGTGATCGAGGACGGCTTCTACTACGATTTCGCGTACAAGCGCCCGTTCACGCCCGAGGATCTGGCGGCGATCGAGAAGCGCATGGGGGAAATCGCCAAGCGCGACATCCAGGTCGAGCGCGAAGTGTGGGAGCGTCCCGCGGCGGTGCGAGTTCTTCCGAGAGCAGGGCGAGCACTACAAGGCCCAGATCATCGAGGCGATTCCCGGCGGCGAGGCGATCTCGCTGTATCGGCAGGACAACTTCACCGATCTGTGCCGCGGGCCGCACGTGCCGTCCACCGGCAAGCTCAAGGTGTTCAAGCTGATGAAAGTGGCCGGCGCCTACTGGCGCGGCGATTCGCGCAACGAGATGCTGCAGCGGATCTACGGCACGGCCTGGGCAAAGAAGGAGGACCTCGACGCCTATCTGCATCGGCTCGAGGAGGCGGAAAAGCGCGATCACCGCAAGCTCGGCCGGCAGCTCGACCTGTTTCATCTGCAGGACGAAGCGCCGGGAATGGTGTTCTGGCATCCGAAGGGCTGGACCATCTGGCAGCAGATCGAGCAGTACCTGCGCGCGCGTGCTAACGCAGCGGGTACCAGGAAGTGCGCACCCCGCAGGTGATGGACCGCTCGCTCTGGGAGCGCTCCGGGCACTGGGAGAACTACCGCGAGAACATGTTCACCACCAAGTCCGAAAATCGCGACTACGCGGTGAAGCCGATGAACTGCCCGGGCCACATGCAGATCTTCAACCAGGGCCTGCACAGCTATCGCGATCTGCCGCTGCGGCTGGCCGAGTTCGGCTCCTGCCACCGCAACGAGCCCTCCGGCGCGCTGCACGGCATCATGCGCGTGCGCGGCATTCGTGCAGGACGACGCGCACATTTTCTGCACCGAGGGCCAGGTCCAGGACGAGGCGGCGCATTCATCGATCTGCTGCAGAGGGTGTATGACGATTTCGGCTTCGAGGACATCCTGATCAAGCTCTCCACCCGCCCGGCCAAGCGCATCGGTGCAGACGAGACCTGGGACCGGGCCGAGGCGGCGCTCGCAAGCGCGTTGGATCGCAAGGGTCTGACATGAGCAACTGTCGCCTGGCGAGGGCGCGTTCTACGGCCCGAAGATCGAGTTTTCGCTGAAGGACAGCATCGGCCGGGTCTGGCAATGCGGCACCCTGCAGATCGACTTCTCGCTGCCGGCCGGCTGGGGGCCGAGTATGTGGCGGAGGACAACACCCGCAAGACGCCGGTCATGCTCCACCGCGCGATTCTGGGTTCGATGGAGCGTTTCATCGGGATCCTGATCGAGCACCATGCCGGGGCGATGCCGCTATGGCTGGCTCCCGTACAAGTGTGGTGATGAATATCTCGGAGAATCAGGCCGAATATGCCGCTGAGGTCGCCGAGACCTGCGCCGGGCCGGCTTGCGCGCCGCAGCGGACTTGAGAAATGAGAAAATAACTTATAAGATTCGCGAACATAGTCTGCAGAAGCTGCCCTACCAGGTGATTGTCGGGCGAAAAGGAGGTGGCTTCAAGGGCCGTTGCCGTGCGCACCCGGGGGGGCGAAGACCTGGGCCCGATGGCCCTGGACGCCTTCGTCGCTCGTCTGAAGGCGGAGTCGGGCCCGGCAGCGCAGGCTTAATTTTTTGGAGGTGCAACCTATCGCTCAGGAAAGAGACAGAGATACACGGATCAACGAGCGAGATCACGTCGCCGGAAGTCCGCTTGATCGGCGTCGAGGGCGAGCAGATCGGAATCGTGAGTCTCGTCTGCCGCCAACAAGATGGCGGAGGAAGCGGGAATGGACCTGGTGGAGATCGCGCCGACCGCCAAACCGCCCGTGTGCCGGTTGATGGACTTCGGCAAGTTCAAGTACTGCGAAGCCAAGAAGCGGCACGAAGCCAAGCTCAAGCAGAAGCAGATCCAGGTCAAGGAAGATCAAGTTCCGGCCTGGCACAGACGAAGGCGATTACCAGATCAAGCTGCGCAACTTGATCCGCTTCCTGGAAGAGGGCGACAAGGCGAAGGTGACGTTGCGTTTCCGGGGCCGTGAAATGGCGCACCAGGAGTTCGGCGTCAAGCTGCTCGAGCGCGTGCGGACCGATCTCGATCCATACGGCGTGGTCGAGCAGTGGCCGAAGATGGAAGGCCGGCAGATGATCATGGTGCTGTCGCCGAAGAAGAAACCGATTCATTGAAGTGCCCCGGCGCGTCCCAAGCCGCCGGGTGAAAACAAGTGTTGCCGTGGTTTGCAAGCGCCGCCCCGGCGGCCACCCGGCGTCACAACAGACTAGGAGTTGCAGTCATGCCGAAGATGAAGACCAAGAGCGGCGCGGCCAAGCGTTTCCGCGTCCAGGGCAGCGGTGGCATCAAGCGCAGCAGGGCTTTCCTGCGCCACATCCTCACCAAGAAGAGCACCAAGCGTAAGCGCCATCTGCGCGGCACGACGCGGTGAACCCGTCGGACAAGGCGGCCATCGAAGCGATGCTTCCATACGCCTGAGGAGACGACGATGCCAAGAGTCAAACGTGGAGTAACCGCACGCGCCCGGCACAAGAAGGTCCTGGACCAGGCGAAGGGTTTCCGCGGCCGCCGCAAGAACGTATTCCGCGTCGCCAACGAAGCGGTGATGAAAGCCGGGCAGTATGCCTACCGTGATCGCCGCGTGCGCAAGCGCGAGTTCCGTGCGTTGTGGATTGCGCGCATCAACGCCGCCGCGCGCGAATGCGGAATGACCTATTCCGCATTCATGAACGGCCTCAAGAAGGCCGCGATCGAGCTGGACCGCAAGGTGCTGGCCGACATCGCCGTATTCGATAAAGCGGCCTTTGCGAAGATCGCGAGCCAGGCCAAGGCCAGCCTCGGCGCCTAGCGACGGCGGGCAGCAAAGAAGGAGGCCTTAAGCGCCTCCTTTCTTTTTGTTGCAGGACTGCCAACTGACGGACAGCAGCGCGTCATGAGAAACACGCGATGGACCTTAGAGCAAATCGTCGCGGAAGCCAACGGCGCCCTGCAGCAGCGTCTTCGCCGCTGAGCTCGAGCAGGCCAAGGCGCGCTATCTCGGCAAGTCCGGCGCGCTCACCGAGCAGCTCAAAGGGCTCGGCAAGCTGCCGGCGGAGGAGCGGCCGGCGGCCGGCAGCCGCATCAACGACGGCAAGGCGAGCATCGAAGCGGCGCTGACCAGCGCCGCCAGGAGCTCGCGCAAGCAGAGCTCGATGCGCGGCTGGCGGAAGAAGCCCTCGACGTCACTCTGCCCGGTCGCATCGCGGGACCGGCGGCATTCATCCGGTCATGCGCACCTGGCAGCGCATCGAGACGATCTTTCGTTCGATCGGGTTCGATGTGGCCGACGGTCCGGAGATCGAAACCGACTGGCTACAACTTCACTGCGCTGAACCAGCCGGAAAACCATCCTGCGCGCTCGATGCACGACACCTTCTACGTCGAGGGCGGACTGCTGCTGCGTACCCACACCAGCCCGATGCAGGTGCGTTATGCACGCCAGCACAAGCCGCCGATCAAGGTCATCGCGCCGGGGCGCACTTATCGCGTCGACAGCGATGCGACGCACTCGCCGATGTTCCATCAGATCGAAGGCTTGTGGATCGACGAGAACATCAGCTTCGCCGACTTGAAAGGCGTGTACACCAAATTCCTGCAGCGCTTCTTCGAGACCGATGACCTGCAGGTGCGCTTCCGTCCCTCGTTCTTTCCGTTCACCGAGCCCTCGGCGGAGATCGACATGCAGTTTCCGAGCGGGCCGTTGAAGGGCCGCTGGCTGGAGATCTCGGGCGCCGGCCAGGTGCATCCCACAAGTCGTGCGCAATTTCGGCTTGGATCCCGAGCGCTGGATCGGCTTCGCGTTCGGCAGCGGTCTGGAGCGTCTTACGATGCTGCGCTATGGCATCGACGATCTGCGCTTGTTCTTCGACGGCGATCTGCGCTTCCTGAAGCAGTTCAACTGAGCCGTTAGAGCATGCAATTCTCGGAAAGCTGGCTGCGCACGCTGGTCGACCCCCCGTTGACCACGCAGGAGCTCGCGCATCTGCTGACGATGTCGGGGCTGGAAGTGGAGGCCTGCGAGCCCGTCGCGCCGCCGTTTTCCGGTGTGGTGGTGGGGCGGGTGCGCGCGGTCGAGCAAGCATCCGAATGCCGACCGGCTGACGGTGTGCCAGGTCGATGTCGGCGCCGAGCGCTCGCTGCACATCGTCTGCGGCGCGCCGAACGTCGTCGCCGGCATGAAGGCGCCGGTCGCACTGGTCGGCGCGAAGCTGCCGGCGAGACAGCGGATCAGCCGTTCGAGATCAAAGCGGCGACGATGCGCGGCGTCAGAGCGAGGGCATGTTGTGCTCGGCGCGCGAGCTCGGATTGTCGGAGGATCACAGCGGGCTGCTTGCGCTCGATGCGCAAGCGCCGGTAGGTGCCGATGTGCGTCGAGCACCTGCAGCTCGACGATCACGTCTTCACGATCAAGCTGACGCCCAATCGCGCCGACTGTCTGTCGGTCCTCGGCGTGGCGCGCGAAGTGGCGGCGCTCACCGGTGCGCCGCTGAAGTTGCCGGCATCTCCGCGGTCAAGCCGACGATCGACGCGACTTTCCCGGTCAAGATCTCGGATCCGAGCGGCTGCGGCCGATTTACCGGGCGCGTCATCCGCGGCGTCGAATGCGAAAGCGCCGACGCCCGAATGGATGCGCGAGCGCCTGGAGCGAGCGGGCAGCGCTCCATCTCGTGCGCTCGTCGACGTCACCAACTACGTGATGCTCGAGCTGGGCAGTCCGCTGCACGTCTACGACCTCGACAAGCTCGCCGGCGGCATCGACGTGCGCTTCGGCCGGAAGGGAGAGAAGCTCAAGCTGCTCAACGAACAGATCGTCGAGCTGAAGCCCGACGTGCTGGCCATCACCGATGCATCGGGCCGATCGGGCTGGCCGGCATCATGGGCGGCGACAGCACCAAAGCGGATCTCGACACGCGCGACGTCTTTCTGGAAGCGCGTTCTTCTTTCCGGATGCGATCGCCGGGCGCGCGCGCCGCTACAACTTCACCAGCGACGCGTCGCATCGCTTCGAGCGCGGCGTGGACTTCGACAACAACGTCGCGGGCATCGAGCGCGCCACGCAGCTGATCCTGGAAATTTGCGGCGGTAGCCCGGTCCGGTGGTCGACACGCGGCGAGTTGCCGCAGCGCAAGCCCGTGCGAATGCGCGTGGGCGCGCGCGCAGCGGTCATCGGCGTGCCGATTCCCGAGCAGAGATGGCAGGCATCTTCACGCGCTTGAATCTTTCGCACAAGCGCGAGGACAGCGGTACGGAACGAGCGTTCGTCGTGACGCCGCCGTCGTATCGCTTCGACATCGAGATCGAAGAGGACCTGATCGAGGAAGTGGCGCGCGTGTATGGCTTCGACAACATTCCCGCGAGGCCGCCGGTCGCGCGCGCCGCCATGCTGCGCGGATCCCGAGGCGCAGCGCTCGCTGCATGCGTCTGCGCGATCGCCTGGCGGCCGCGACTATCAGGAAGTCGTCAACTACAGCTTCGTGGAGCCGGCATGGGAGGCGGATTTCGCCGGCAGCGTCGACCCGATCCGGCTGCTGAATCCGATCGCCAGCCAGCTGGCGGTCATGCGCTCGACGTTGATTCCGGGTCTGGTCGCGAACGTGCGCTACAACGTGAATCGGCCGCAGACTCGCGTGCGCGTGTTCGAGATCGGGCGTGTGTTTCTGCGCCGACCTGATGCGGCGGAGGCGCGCTGGAAGTCGAGGGGATTCGCCAGCCGGTGCGGGTGGCGGCGGCTGCGTGTGGCCTGGACGCGCAGGAGCAGTGGGGCGCCGCGCCGCGCATTGCGGATTTCTTCGACGTCAAAGGCGATCTGGAAGCGTTGGTGCGCGCCGCAGCGGGCGCGCTTCGAAGCGGCCGTGCATCCGGCATTGCATCCCGGGCGTGCGGCCCGGGTGTGGATCGGCGACGCGGCTATCGGTTGGATCGGCGAACTGCACCCCAAGTGGCAGCAGAAATACGAGCTGCCCGGGCCGCCGGTGCTGTTCGAAGTCGATGCTGCGACGCTTCGAAGCGTGCCGATGCCGGCTTACGAGAGGTGCCGAAGGTTCCCGCCGGTCCGCCGCGACTTGGCGGTGATCTTCGATGAGAGGTGCCCGATGCAGCCGATTCTCGATGATCTTGCAGCGCACAAGCCACCACAAGTGCGCGAGGTCCGCTATTCGACGTGTACCGTGGGCAAGGGTATCGAAAATGGGAAAAAAAGTCTTGCTTTCCGTGTGTTATTGCAAGATACTCAAAAAACTCTGACGGATGCCGAAGTCGAATCGGCGATGGCCCAATCGTCCAGAGGCTGGAACAGCAATTCGGCGGCAAGCTGCGCAAATGAGGGTGGAGCATGACGCTGACCAAAGCCGAACTGGCCGATCTGCTGTTCGAAAAAGTGGGTTTCAACAAGCGCGAAGCCAAGGACATGGTCGAGTCGTTCTTCGAGGAAGTCCGCATGGCGCTCGAAGCCGGGGAAGGCGTCAAGCTTTCCGGTTTCGGAAATTTCCAGCTGCGCGACAAGCCGCAGCGGCCGGGCCGCAACCCCAAAACCGGCGAGGAGAATCCCGATCACCGCGCGCCGCGTGGTGACGTTCCACGCCAGCCAGAAACTGAAGGCGATGGTGGAAAGAACTACTATGGACAGAGCGAACCCCAGCAGCAGCAAGCATAGTCCCTGCCGCCTATTCCCGCAAAACGCTACTTCACCATCGGTGAAGTCAGCGAGCTATGCGGCGTGAAGCCGCACGTGCTGCGCTACTGGGAGCAGGAATTCACCCAGCTGAAGCCGGTCAAGCGGCGCGGCAACCGCCGCTACTATCAGCATCACGAAGTGCTGCTTGATCCGCCGCATCCGCGAGTTGCTGTACGAGCAGGGCTTCACCATCAGCGGCGCGCGTCAACCGGCTCGATCAAGCCGTCGACCAGGCGGCCAAGAGCGGTGCCGGTACAGCCGGCAAGGTGACGTCGACCGCGCTTGCGCAAGGAAATCGAGAGCGTGCTCGACTCTCTGCGCTGACGCGCGGCGGCTTGCCGGGCGCTCTGCTATAATCGTTCTCGAGTCGGGGCGTAGCGCAGCCTGGTAGCGTACCTGCATGGGGTGCAGGTGGTCGGAGGTTCAAATCCTCTCGCCCCGACCAAGAAATCAAGGAGCCCGGGGCGATGCCTCTGGCTCTTTTTGTTTCATGATAGATGAAGCTGCATTCTTCTTTTCAACGCGTCACCTGATCCACCCGCAGCAGAATCGATTCCGTGATGCGGGTCTGCGCGTCGAGGTTTCGTTGCTCTCACTCCGGTAGCTTGTGCGCGGGAGCTTCTCGATCATAGCAACGATCCGTTGCGCGGCTCCCTGATGCTGTCGCATCAGCGCCAAGCCTGCTTCCCCCATAGCCTGCCTCTGCTCCGGATGTTTCAGCAGAGAGCCGATCGCGTGCCGAGCGCTTCCGCGTTCGCGAACTGCAGCGCTGCGCCCGCTTCCACCGCGAGGCGCGTAGCTTCTTCGAAGTTGAAGGTGTGCGGGCCGAGTAGAACCGGTTTGCCGACGGCGCATGTTCCAGCGGGTTCTGGCCGCCGAGCGGCAGCAGGCTGCCGCCGACGAATGCGACATCGCACGCGGCGTAGAAGGCGAACATCTCGCCCAGACTGTCGCCCAGCCAGACCTGGGTGTGTGCCTGCACTGGACCGGATGTGCTGCGTCGCTGGAATGCGATCCCTCGCTGTTGGAGCAGATGCGCCACGCTGTCGAAGCGTTGCGGATGGCGCGGAACGATCACCGTCAGTAGATCCGGCACTGCCGCCAGCCACTGCTTCCAGCACTTGGGTCTCCTCGTCCTCGCGCGTGCTGGCAGCGAGGAATACCGGCCGCGCACCGAGCCATGCGCGAAACTGCGCGCCCAGGACGAGTTCCTGCGGCTTGGGAGAGCGGTCGAATTTGAGATTGCCGCACACCTCGACCCTGCGGGCGCCGAGCTCGCTCAAGCGACGCGCATCAGCGTCGCTCTGGGCCGCAACGGCGGCCAACTCGCGCAACGTCTGCGCGGTAAACGGCGCAACTTGCGCATAGCCGCGCGCC
>CAVVBH010000046.1:0-40193 GCA_963746365.1 Ilumatobacteraceae bacterium
AGCGCTCTGGACAAGCGCGTAGACGAGTAGAGGAGACGGTGATGACCATCCCCACGCAGGCGCAGCTGTACGAAGAGGTCGATCGACGATTCGCCGCTGAGTATCCCAATGCGCCGACCCGGCTCGATCCCGACGACCCCGATCAGGCTCCGTACGTGATGGAGTGGCTGCGGATCCGCGACGAGGTGCTGATCGAATGGACCGACTACGTGTTCGCCGAGTTCTTTCCGCACGCCGGAAGACTCGATCCTGTCGAATCCCGAGCACAGCACGTTGATCGAGTACTGGCGCGACATCCGTCATCAGATTTGCGACAACGAAGGTGGTCAGTGGTCGTGGGACGGCCAGCCCACACCCGTGGCTGAACCGCTCAGCGTGCTGGCCGTCGAGCGCGACGCACACCCACGGCGGATTCGTGCTGGTGTTCTCCCGCCCGGTCGGTGTCGACGAAGCGGGTGACTTCCTGTGGCCGGGCCCTGCAACGTGCTGACGGTCGGTGTCACCGTCGAGCGACGCAGCGACAGCGTGGTCAACGTACGTTTGACGATCGATGCGCTGCAGACGATGCGCGAAGAGGTCGCCAGGGAGATCACCGAGGCAGGGATCCTGACTTCCGACTAGGACCGCACGACTCGGCCGGTTTTCCAGGCCGGCACGTCAGCGACACTCGCTGTGTGTCTTCTAGCCACCATCGTCGCCGCGGCGTCCTCGTCGCGGATGAACCACGCGGAACCGCAGCAATCAACGTGAACAGGACAGCGATGACGAACGCCCAGCGCACACCGGTGATCCCCGATCAACCTCGTCAGCGCCCGGGACCCGGCTGAGCGACATGTGCGCGGCGAGCACGCTGGCCAGGATCGCGACGCCGAGCGAGACGCCCACCTGTCGCTGCACCGAGAAGATCGACGACGCCCGGCCGTTGTCCTTCGGGTCGATCGTCGCGTAGCTCGCGGCCTGCATCGGGACGAACGCGAAGCCCATGCAGAAGCCACGGAGGAGCATCAGGAGGCGGATCAGCCACAGGTTCGTGTCGCAGCTCGATCCGCGTGAACATCGGGATGACCAGTCGCGGCCGCGAACAGGCCGCCGGTCATCAGCCGGCGCGGGCCGATCCGCGTGTACAGCCGCCCGGCGATCTGACGAGATCAGGATGCCGATCGCCTGCGGGAACGTCGTGAGACCGCTCTCCAGCGGTGTCAGCCCGCGGAACAGCTGCAGGTACAGCGGCATCACGAACGTCAGCCCGAGGAAGCGACGATCGAGAAGAGGCTCATCAGGTTGCACTGCCGGAACAGGCGGTCGTGCAGCAGGCGCAGGTCGAGCATCGGGACGGTCGACGCGGAGCTCGACACACGCATCGCGATCGCGGCAGACCACGCCGAGCATGCCGTGGTGATGACGGGCGTCGAGACGTCCACCCGCTCCGTGGCCCGTCGCTGAGCGCGTACACGATCATCGCCAGGCCGCGCCGGACAGCACGAACCCGGCGATGTCGAAGCTGCCCGCGGTCGGGCTGCTGGTGCTCGCGGAGGAACGCCATCCGAACACGATCGCCGACGATCCCGATCGGCACGTTGACGAGGAAGATCCAACGCCAGTTGGCGTGGGTGACGAGCAGGCCGCCGAGGATCGGGCCCAGCGCCGGCGCGGCCAGCGTCGGGATCATGATGATCGTGCTCGCCCGCGCCCGCTCCGACGGCGGGAACGCCCGGAACAGCATCGCGACGCCGACGGGCGTCAGCATGCCTCCGCCGACGCCCTGGATGACGCGGAACGCGATCAGCTGGCCCATCGACTGCGCCGTCCGCACAGCAGCGACCCGAGCGTGAACGCGATGAAGGCGAACATGAACGTCTTCTTCGTGCCGATGCGGTCGCCGAGCCATCCCGACGCGGGGATCCACACGGCGAGGCTGAGCGTGTAGCCGAGGATGACCCACTCGGCGTTGTCGCTGTGCAACTCCTGGCCGAGCGCCGGGATGGCGACGTTGACGATCGTGATGTCGAGGATGTCGAGGAACAGCGCCGTGACGTAGACGACGGCGACGACGTACTTGTACTCGACCCGCCGCCCGAACACCGCCACCGTCGTCGGAGGAGGTGTCATGGGCAGCCGTCGTCACCGCTTCCGAGCGTAGCTTTGGGGTTCGCCACGATCCCAGATCGCTTACGGCGCAAGTCGCTTACGGGCGGCCGAGCACCGTCACAAGGCCGGTGTTGCCGTCGACGCGCACCCGGGCACCATCGGGGATGCGCCGGGTGGCCCCGGTGGCGGAGATCACGCACGGGATGCCGAGCTCGCGGCTGACGATGATCGCGTGGCTCAGCGCCGCGCCGACATCGACCACCACGCCGGCAGCCGGCACGAAGAGCGGCGTCCACGACGGGTCGGTGATCGGCGCGATCAGGACGTCGCCCGGCTGCAGCGCCGACGGATCGTTGGAGTCGAGCACGACTCGCGCGCGTTCCCTCGGCCACGCCCGGGACAGCCAGGCAGTCCGGCAAGGGTGTCGCCTGCCGACAGCCGGTCGGCCGGACCGCATCGCGTCGCGGCCAGGTGTCGGGACCGTCGGTGTGCCCGACGAACACGAACGGCGGCTCGAGCTCCTGCAGCTGCTGGTACTCGGCACGGCGCGTCCGAATCGTCATCGGTCAGCGAGTGTGGCTCGGCGAGCAGGATCGGCATCTTCGGCCTCGCGGACGAAGCCGAAGTCCTCGATCTCGTCGAATGCTCCTCGCTCGACCATTCTGCGGCCGAGCTCGCGCATCGCCATCCGCATCTCGTGGATCACCCTGATGTTGTTGGTCTTCGTGCGCTCGCGACCCGGCAACCATGCAGACGAGCACCCGATCGCCGCGGCGAGTTGTCCATGAGTGGCGGGGTCGGCGTCGACCATCGCCAGCAGCTCTTCCGACGCGGCTGCGCGCTGCTCGGCGCGGATCGCGAATTGCCTGGCCGGATCCGCTGTGTCGGGAGCTTGCCGCATGCGATCGATCGCGACCAACGCCAGCGCCGGCTTGCGTCTCCCACGATGGCGACCGTGCTCTCCCATTCGTTCGGGTCCACGGCTGCCGAACTCGAACGACGAACTCGTCGAAGGCCTTGCTCGAACTCCGCAGATGCCGGGTCGAGGCTCGACAGCGCCCACATCGCATGGCTCGGCTCGGCCGAGTCGACGTCGCCGATGCCCGAGATGATCGGCATGATCAGATCAGGTCGGCCAACCGCTGTGGCCACGGCCGTGATCACGCCGACCGGCACCGTCGCCATGTACGTGGTGAACAGATGGTGGGCGAACATCTTGCGGTGGATCGGCAGCATCTCGCGGAACCGATCCCACAGCTGTTGATCATCGAGGCTCGACAGGTCGGGACGAGTGGCGCGTAGCGCCTTGGTCTCGGCTCGGTCGTCGGTCAGTTCGGTCAGGTCGTCGAGCGTGCTGCTGACCGAAGACCCAGCCGAACGTGGCGCCGATCTTCTCGGTCAGGTCCGGCCGAACGTCACCGTCCATCTCCTCGTACGGCGGGATACCGGGCTGCGCTCCGAAGAACTGCTCGTCCATCATCTGCCACGTCAGACCCGGAGCACGCTCGCCGAACAGCCGGATGAGCGAGGCATTGAGGTAGCAGTAGCCGCCCAACACACCGAGTTGGCAGAACGTCGTCCGGCGGGAACTCGTCGAGGTCGAACGCTCCCATTCGCTCCCACGCGTCGCGCCAGCCGAGTTCGGCCAGGAACAGGGCGGTGTCGCTGGTCAGCGGCGTCACCGGGTCGGGGAACACCTCTCCGACGTTGGCTCGTGTGTAGATCGGGAAGCGCTCCGACAGTGAAGTGTCGGTGACGTAGTAGCGGTCACTCATTCGTCCCCCCAGACGTGCGCAGTTGGTGCGCGGATCGTATCCCCGATCGTCGAACCGGGTCAGCTCGTCCTGTGACCGAATATCGCTGCGCCCGTTCACGAAACCGCCCGGGATGCTGCGATCATGCTGTGGTGATGATCGCCGACGACGACCGAGTGGGGTGCCTTCAGGAATTACGGGCCCTGGGTGCTCGACCGCGACGACCTGCAGTGGTACCCGGTCGCAGGCCTTCTCCGTCAGGCAGCGAAGGCGAGCGTCCCGGCAATGACCCGACCGCGCCGTGTTCCGCCGGGGCTCCGGGTCGTCGCCGTCGCAGGTCGCCTCGTCGGTGCGATCGCTCCGTGGTGGTTCGAAAGAGACGCAACCGCTATCGCACGCCCGAAGGCGAGCCGCGCCGACATCTCGATGCGGCTTCGCCGTGCGGCCGAATGGCTCGGCCCGACCTACATCAAGCTCGGTCAGATCATCTCCAGCGGCGAGGGGATCTGTTCCCGCCGAACTCGTCAAGGAGTTCAAGCAGTGCCGCGATCAGGTGCCCGCCGAGCCGTTCGAGGCCGTGCGCAAGGTCGTCGAGGAAGACCTCGGCGTGCCGCCTCGAGGATCGTCTTCTCGGAGTTCGAGCGCTCGCCGCTCGCTGCCGCGTCGATCGCCCAGGTTCACGCGGCGACGCTGCACACCGGAGAGCAGTGTCGTCGTCAAGGTGCAGCGACCCAGCGTTGCTCGAGCTCGTGCGCAAGGACCTGAGGGTGATGGCGTGGCTCGCGCCCGCACCTCGTCGGCCGGATTCCCGATCGCATCGTTGGCCAATCCTCCGGCGCTGGTCGAGCTGTTCGCCGAGACCATCGTCGAGGAGCTCGACTTCCGGATGGAAGCAGCGAACATGATCGACATCGCCGCGATGCTCGCACGACCTGGAGCAGACCGGTTACGTCGTGCCTCGCCCGCACCCTTCGCTGGTCACCCGCCGCGTGCTGGTGATGGAGCGCATCGACGGGTTCAACTTCGACGACGTCGCCGGCATGAAGGATGCCGGCGTCGACACCGAGGCAGTCGTGCGAACGGCGATGGTCGCCCTCATCGAAGGGGCGATGGTGTACGGCGTCTTCCACGGCGACCTGCACGGCGGCAACCTGTTCGTGCTGCCCGACGGCCGCACCGCGCTGCTCGACTTCGGCATCGTCGGCCGGCTGACTCAGCGATCGGCGGCTGGCCTTCCTGCGGATGATGGTGTGCGCGACGACCAACGACGTGAAGGGCCAGCTCGAGGCGATGCGCGACCTCGGCGCGCTGCCCACCGACGTCGACCTCGACATGGTCATCCGCGACCTGCGGCTCGATCAGGCGCCGATTGATCCGACCACGTTGACCGGCGAAGAGCTCGTCGCCGAAGTACAACGGGTCGTCAAGGCCCTCTTGGGCTATGGCGCGAAGATGCCCAAAGAGCTGATGCTCTACGTCAAGAACATGGTCTTCCTCGACGGCGCGATGGCGCGCCTTGCACCCGACCTCGACCTGCTCGCCGAGATCGCCAACATCTCGATGCTGTTCGCCGAGCGGCACGGCGAGCAGCTCGGACGCGAGCTCGGAATCGACCAGACCACGCTCGAGCTCAACATGGACGGCGTCAAGGCCGGCTTCGGTGTCGACGCCTCGACGGAGCAGCTGACGTACCGCGAGCTGCAAGCGAGACGCGCCCTCATTCAGAAGCGCATGCGCGACCAGATCGGTCGCTAACTTCACGACGTGAGCCTCGAAGCCAACGCCGACCGCTTCTCGGGTTTCGCCGACCTGTACGACAGGGTGCGTCCCGAGCCGCCGCGCGCGCTCGCCGACGTGATCAGGGGCTACGTCGGCCGTCGGCCGGCACTCGTGGTCGACCTCGGCAGCGGAACCGGGTTGTCGACGCGATGGGCGTCGCGTTGGAGCGCGGAGGTGGTCGGGGTGGAACCCAGCGACGACATGCGTGTGCGAGCCGCAGCCGCTACCGCGATGACCAACGTGCGATACGAGTCGGGCTGGTCGAGCGCCACGGGCCTCCCCGACGGATGCGCCGACGTCGTGTTGGCCGTACAGGCCCTGCATTGGATGGACCCGACGTCGACGTTCATCGAGGTCGCCCGCTTGCTGCGACCGGGTGGCGTGTTCGCCGCGATCGACTGCGACTGGCCACCATCGATCGGCAGTGCCAACGCCGAGCAGGCGTGGCACACCGCACGGGCCAGTGTCGCCATCCACGAGCGCAGGCTTGCCGGTTGGGTCGCGGCCGAGGCTCCTGCCACTCGTCCCGCATCGTCGTCGCCCCAGTCCGACGACCTGCGGCCCATGGATTCGAGTGATGCGGCAGCCGCTGTGACCATCACCGACGGTGTGCAGTTCTGGCACAAGGGCGCCCACCTCGGGCGCATGATCGCCAGCGGGCAGTTCCACCATTGCGTGGAGGTCGCCGCGCTCGGCGAGGAGCGTGGCGATGCCGACCGGTTCGTGCAGTTGTTCCGCAGCCAGGGCGACTATCAGGCACTGCAACGTCACGGCCTCGACGACCACGAACTCGGCGTCGACCTGTTTGCCGATCAGGTCCGCCATGCGCTCGGCAGCGAGAGCCGTCCGTTCTGGTTCACCTACCGCGCCCGGATCGGCGTGCGCCCTGACGCCGGTCAGTAGGTTCGCGCCGTGCGTCTTGTGATTGCCCGCTGCTCGGTCGACTACGCCGGTCGCCTCACCGCCCACCTGCCCGAGGCCGTTCGGTTGATCATGGTGAAGGCCGACGGCTGCGTCGCGATCCACGCCGACGGCGGGGCCTACAAACCGCTCAACTGGATGAACGCTCCCAACGTGCTGACGATCGGCGATGGTGCATGGACCGTCACGAATCCCAAGGGCGAATCGCTGACCATCACCTTGCACGAGGTGTTCTCCGACACCCAGGCCGAGTTCGGCGACGATCCTGGCCTGCAGAAAGACGGTGTCGAGGCCCACCTGCAAGAACTGCTCGCGGCCTCGCCGCACGCCATCGAGGAAGGTCTCACGCTGGTCCGACGCGAGTACCCGACAGCGATCGGGCCGATCGACCTGCTGTGCCGCGATCGTGATGGCCAGGTGGTGGCCATCGAGGTGAAGCGCCGCGGCGAGATCGACGGCGTCGAGCAGCTCGTCCGGTACATCGAGCGCCTGCACCTCGACTCGTCGCTCGGAACCGTGCGAGGTGTCTACGTCGCCCAGGTCGTGAAGCCACAGGCACGAGTGTTGGCCGAGTCACGAGGCTTCACCGTGGTCGAGGTCGACTACGACGAGCTGCGCGGCCTCCACCTCGACGAGCTACGACTCTTCTGAACCCGTCTGCTCAGGCCATCACGGGGACGCTGGCCATGGCGTCGGCGAGCTCCTTGTCGGTGAGGTCGTAGTCGACCATCTTGCCGGCGAGGTAGTTCTCGTAGGCGGCCAGATCGAGGTGGCCATGCCCGCACAAGCGCGGTGAGGATCACCTTCGACTCGCCGGTCTCCTTGCAGCGCTTGGCCTCGCGGATGGCGGCGGCGATGGCGTGAGTCGGCTCCGGTGCCGGCAGGATTCCCTCGTTGCGGGCAAACGTCAGCGCGCCGGCGAAGCACTCCGTCTGCGGGATGGCCTCGGCCTCGGCGAGGCCGAGCTCGTAGATGTGCGACACGAGCGGGGACATGCCGTGGTACCGCAGGCCGCCCGCGTGAATCGACGGTGGGATGAAGTCGTGGCCGAGCGTGTGCATCTTCATCAGCGGTGTCATGCCGGCCGTATCACCGAAGTCGTACCGGTACTCGCCCTTGGTCAAACTCGGGCATGCCGCGGGCTCGATACAACGAATGGTCGGGTTCATCCGGCCCGCCATCTTCTCGCGCAGGAACGGGAACGACAGGCCACCGAAGTTGGAGCCGCCGCCGGTGCATCCCACCAGGAGATCGGGCGTCTCCCCCACCATCGCCAACTGCAGCAACGCCTCTTCGCCGATCACCGTCTGATGCAACAACACGTGGTTCAACACGCTGCCGAGGGCATACCGGGTCTTCGGATCTGCAACAGCGGCGCCGACCGCCTCGGAGATCGCGATGCCGAGACTGCCGGGGTGGTCCGGATCCTCGGCCAACAACGACCGTCCGTACTCCGTGATGTCGCTGGGGCTGGAGTGCACCGTCGCCCCGTAGACCTCCATCATCACGCGGCGGTACGGCTTGGAAACGTACGAAGCAGCGACCTGCCAGATCTCGCATTCGATCCCGTACTGCGCGGTCGCGAACGCCAACGCGGTTCCCCACTGCCCGGCGCCGGTCTCGGTCGTCAGCTTGGTGATGCCCTCCTGGTGGTTGTAGTACGCCTGCGGCACCGCGGTGTTTGGCTTGTGCGAACCAGCGGGGCTCACGCCCTCGTACTTGTAGTAGATCCGGGCGGGAGTATCGAGCACTTTCTCGAGGCGGTGGGCACGGAACAGAGGCGACGGCCTCCACAGTCGGTAGACGTCGAGCACGCCACCGGGGATGTCGACGTAGCTGTCTTGCGTGACCTCTTGCATGATCAGCGCCATCGGGAACAGCGGCGCGAGATCGTCGGGACCGACGGGCTGCATCGTGCCTGGATGAAGCGGCGGCGGGGGTGGCGACGGCAGGTCGGGAATGATGTTGTACCACTGCGTCGGGATCTGATCTTCGGTCAACAGGATCTTGTTCTGCATGGCACACCTCGATGCATGGGTCGGACGCCGGTCCGACGGTCGTGGGTCACTCGACGGAACGGTAGCCCGTTGCGCCACTAGCGTGTCGAGGCATGCACAGGGTCCACGGAGGGGCACAGCACTACGCGTGGGGCGACGATTCGGCCATCCCCGAAATGGTCGGTCAGGTCGCCGACGGTCGGCCATGGGCGGAGTGGTGGATGGGCACGCACCCGCTGCTGCCCTCGACACTCGACGACGGCACGCCGCTCGAATCGGTGTCCGGCGAGTTGCCCTACCTGTTGAAGTTCATGGCTGCGGCACAGCCCCTCTCACTGCAGACCCACCCCGATCGCAATCAGGCAGAGGCCGGTTTCGCGCACGAGGAGCGACTCGGTGTGCCGCGCGATTCGCCGACCCGCGTCTACCGCGACCCGTTCGCCAAGCCCGAGACGTTGTGCGCGGTCACCGGCTTCGACACCCTGTGCGGGTTCCGGCCGGTCGACGACACCGTTGCGCTGCTGCACGAGATCGACGCACGCGACCTCGCCGTGTTCCTGCAGCACGAGAAGTTGGCGACGACCGTCGCCGCGTTGTACCGCAGTGAGTTCGACATTGCCTCCACGATTGCCGCGTGCCGCCGACATGATCGTCGTGAAGCATCCCTCGTCACCGAGCTCGCCGAGATCTATCCCGGCGATCCGTCGGTCGTCGTGACATTGCTGCTCAATCGCGTGATGCTGGCGCCCGGCGAAGCCGTGTTCCTCGGCCCCGGCAACATGCACGCCTACCTCCGGGGTTTCGGCGTCGAGGTGATGGGCAACAGCGACAACGTCGTGCGGGGGGGCATGACGGTGAAGCATGTCGATGTCGAGGAGCTGCTCCGCGTGCTCGACTTCGAACCGTTGGAGAATCCGACCGTCGAACGCACCGCGATCGAACCGGGTTGGTGGCGCTACGAGACACCGAACACGCCTTTCGTGATGTCGCAGCTGCAGCTCGCCGATGGCGAGCACCGCCGGCACCGCGCCACCGGGCGCGAACTGCTGCTATGGGTCAGCGGTGACCAACACGGTGAGTGCTACTACCTCGCCGACGGTGAGACCATCGACCTGCGCGGCCCCGCCGAGATCTTCCTCGTCCAGGAGAGTCTGACCCCGCGTTTGACGACTGGTGGCCCCGTATGCGGTCCTGCGTTTCCAAACGCCGTGGCGGGGTCAAAGCGTTTGGCGTCTGAGGACCCGTATGCGGTCCTGAGTTTCCAAACGCCGGGGTGGTGGGTGGGCCGGGGTGGTGGGTGGGCCGCCGGACCGGGTCAGAGGCGGATCACCGCGTCGAGGGCGAGGTCCAGCAGGCGGTCTCGTGCGGAAGTCTGCGTCTCCCAGTGTCGATGGTCCCACTCGGCGGCGCTGACATCGTCACCGGCGTACAGCAACTGGCCGTAGACGACACCTCGGAACGAGGCGGCGGCGAACATGGCTGCAGCCTCCATCTCCACCGTGATGCAACCCTGTTCTCGCCGTCGCGCAACCTTGGCGGGTGTCTCGCGGAAGAAGGCGTCGGTCGTCCAGGTCATTCCACGATCGTGAGGCACGCCGGCCTCGGTCAGGACTTCGTCGATCGCCTTCAGCGCCAACGGATGAGGCACGACCGACACGTCGGCAGGCGCATAGTGGTAGCTGGTGCCTTCGTCGCGAATTGCGCCGGTCGGAACCATCACATGGCCGACGTCAAAACCCGGGCGCACGATGCCTGCACCACCGCAGCCGATGATGTGCGTCGCGCCGAGCGAGATCATCACCTCGAGCGACGTGACCGCGGCGGGCGCGCCGACGCCGGGGCTGATCAGCGCAACGTCGTGACCCTTGTGGTCGATGACGAAGATCGCGTGATCGCCATGTTCGAACGGCACGTTGTGGACCGGCTGCAACCCGGCGGTGCGGTCACGAACCACGTTGCCGAACCAGCACATCACCGCCCGTGACGGAAACCCGTCGATCGGCAGGTGGATCGACGGGATTGATCACCGCGTGCGGCGACGGGTCGAACTCGAAAAGCGGATGCTCGTGCGGCGTCATGACGGTGTCGCGCGCCTATGACTGCTCGGTCGTTCGCCGAATCTCGACGATGCGCTCCTGCGAATGGTTCACGTCGTCACCCTGGTCGCTCATCAACTTGGCACGGTCTTTGGCGGCCTCACGTTCGGCCAGCGCCGTGTCGACGCGCGCGATCGCCGCCTCGGTGCCGTGCTCGTTGATGAACTCGGCCCACTCGACCAGGGCCTCGACCATCTCCGACTCCGGCACGACAGCCACGTTGCGGCCCTTGACGAAAAGGTGGCCGCGCTTGTTGCCGGCAGCGATGCCGAGGTCGGCCTCGCGTGCTTCGCCGGGCCCGTTGACCACACAACCCATCACCGCCACCTGCAGCGGAATCTCGCGATCGCCGAACGCCTTCATTGCGCGGTTGGCAACATCGATGACGTCGATCTCGGCGCGCCCGCAGCTCGGGCACGCGATGAGGTCGATGTTCTTGCGCTCGCGCAGGCCAAGCGATTCGAGCAGCTGCCGACCGGCGCGCGCTTCCTCGACAGGGTCCGCGGTCAGCGAGTAGCGGATCGTGTCGCCGATGCCCTCCATCAACAACGTGGCGATGCCGGCGGTGGCCTTGACCAGTCCGGCCGGAGGCGGGCCCGCTTCGGTGACGCCCAGATGCAACGGCACGTCGGTGACGTCGCTGAGCTGCCGGTAGGCCTCGACCATCAGGGGCACGTTCGACGCCTTCACGCTGATCTTCATCAGGTCGAAGTCGACCTCCTGGAAGTAGGCCATCTCTCGTTGCGCACTCTCGACCATCGCCTCGGGTTTGATGCCGCCGTACTTCTCGTAGAGCGACGGGTCGAGCGACCCACCGTTGACACCGATGCGGATCGAGATCTGCCGGTCACGGGCTTCGGCGGCGACCGCTTTGATGTGCTCGGGCTTGCGGATGTTGCCAGGGTTCAGTCGCAGCCCGTGCACGCCGGCTTCCATCGCGGCCAGCGCCATCCGGTACTGGTGGTGGATGTCGGCGATGATCGGAACAGGCGACCGGGGGACGATCTGGGCCAAGCCCTCAGCTGCTTCCTGCTCGTTGCACGTGCAGCGCACGATGTCGCAACCGGCCGCAGCCAATGCATAGATCTGCTGCAGCGTCCCTTCGACATCGGCAGTCTTGGTGATCGTCATCGACTGCACCGTGATCGGCGCACCGCCACCGACGGGCACCTTGCCGACCATGATCTGGCGGGTGGCCTTGCGCGCAAATGGCATGTCAGCAGTGTGCCAGTTCAGAGAATGGGCTTGGTGAAATCGAGGTACAAGCCCGTGAACAGCAGCAACACCAACACCACCATCATCGTCATCGCGACGGGAATCATCTTGGTGATGTCGGCTCGATACGGCGCGTGCCCCCGACGAGAGCGAATGCGCTCGTATGTGGCAATGGCTGCGTGACCGCCGTCGAAGGGCAGTACCGGGAACATGTTCACCAATCCGAGGAACACGTTGATTGCCGCCAGCGTCAACAACAATCCACCGAAGCCGGATTCGTCGCCGATGGTAGAGCTGACCTTGCTGATGCCGACGACGGTGGTCGGCCGCGTGCTGGGGTCGTCGTTGGACCCAGTGAGATGACCAATGGAGTTGACCGGGTTGAGCACCTTCACCACACCACGGATGCTTTGCCACATGATCGGACCGAGATCGGCAAAACTGTCGACAGCCGCTTGCGACACCGACTCGTTGTTCCAGCCGTTCTCGTTACCCGACCCGACTCCCAGAAACGCAGTGCCGAAGTTCTCGCCTTCATTCGGATTGGCGCTCAGCCCGACCACCTTGGTCAGCGTCGAGCCGTCCCGATCGAGAACCAGCGTCACTGCGTCGCCCGGTTGGTGCGACCGAATGGCCGCGACGAATTCCTCGGGCGTCTTCGGCTTCGAACCGTCGATCGACAGGACGATGTCGCCCGCCTGGACTCCTGCCTGATCGGCCGGGTACCCAGCACTGACACTGCCGATGCCGACACGACCGGTCTCGACACGCTGCCCGTTGACCGCGTAGACGGAGAACACCAGCGTGATGGCGATGAGGATGTGCATGATCGAACCGGCACTGATCACGAGCATCCGCCGGGGATAGCTCTTGTTGCGATAGGCGCGGGCCTCGTCGGCCGGGTCGACGTCGTCGAGGTTGTTCATGCCGATGATCCGCACGAAGGCTCCGACCGGATAGGCGCGCAGGCCGTATTCCGTCTCGCCGCGGCGGAAGCTCCACAGCTTCGGCCCCATGAACAGGAAGAACTGGGTGGCCTTCATGCCCGTCCAGCGGGCCGTGACGAAGTGTCCCAGCTCGTGCAGGATGATGGAGACCACCAAGCCCATGACGAGGACGAACGCCCATGGGCTCCACATGAACAACGCGACCAGCAGGCCGGCGATGACGGCAAGACCGATTGCCGCGGTGGATCCGCCCGTCGTGGGCTCGAGCTCGGGGCTATCCGCTCCCCCGGCCATCACCTCGTTGCGAAACTTGGTGTACGTATCACTCACGCTGCAAGAACCTCCGTGGCCACCTGCCGTGCACGGGCGTCGGCGGCAATGATGTCGCCAACCGTTCTATCGGCAGATTGCTCGAAGCGCTGGAGCGTTGCGTCACACACATCGGCGATCTGCGTCCAGCGGATTCGCCCGGCAAGGAAGGCATCGACGGCCACTTCGTTGGCCGCGCTGAGCCACGCCGGCGCAGTCGAGCCCACCCGGCCGGCTTCGTACGCCAGAGGCAGGCAGCGGAACGTGGCGGTGTCGGGCGCCTCGAAATCGAGGCGACGAAGCGACGCCCAGTCGATCCGCCCGAAGGCCGTCGCGATGCGGCTCGGGTACGCGAGGGCGTAGCCGATGGGCAAGCGCATGTCGGGCATGCTGAGCTGGGCGATCGTCGACCCGTCGGTGAACTCCACCATCGAATGCACCACCGATTGCGGGTGCACGACCACTTCGACGCGGTCATACGAAATCCCGAACAACTCGTGGGCCTCGATCACCTCCAGGCCCTTGTTCATCAGCGTGCTGCTGTCGATGGTGATCTTCGGGCCCATCTTCCACGTCGGGTGGGCAAGTGCCTGTTCGACGTCGACGTCGGCAAGATCAGCACCGGAGCGACCGCGGAAGGGACCGCCGCTGGCGGTGAGCACGATCCTGGCCACCTCGCGGCCGGCATCGACGCTGCTGCGCAGGCATTGATGGACAGCGCAATGCTCGCTGTCGACGGGCACCAGCTCGGCACCCGGTGTTGCCCGCAGCGGCTGAACGACCGGCGCACCGGCGATCAGGCTCTCCTTGTTGGCCAGCGCCAACCGCTTGCCCTTCTGCAGCGTTCGCACCGTCACCGACAAGCCGGCGAATCCGACGACACCGTTGACGACCACATCGGCGTCGTCGGCGAGATCTGCGAGATCGGTGACCACTTCGGCGAATGGCAACGCCTCGGCTACCTCGGCTCGCCGGCTGTGGTCCGCGACCGCAACCACTTTCGGTCGAAACTCGTTGGCCTGGGCGATGAGCACATCGATCGAGGAACCGACTCCGAGGGCAACGACTTCGTACTGGCCGCGTTCGGCGCGAATGACGTCGAGGGTCTGCATGCCGATCGACCCCGACGATCCCGCAATCGCGACGCGCACCGTTGACATGGCTGTCAGTCTCGCATCGCAAACGACCGAACCTCGTTCGGGCGGGTCATCGCGCGGCTATTTGGTGGCCCAGGGCTCGAGCAGTTGCAGGAGGTAGTACACCGCGGGAAGCGTGAACAGGAAGCCGTCGAAACGATCGAGCACCCCGCCGTGACCCTTGATGAGCGCACCGAAGTCCTTGACGTCGAGATTGCGCTTGAACATGCTCTCGGTGAGATCGCCCAAGGGCGCCATGACCGAGATGACGATGCCCAGCACGATCAGATCGCCTGCGCTGTTCCACGTCGTCGAGCGGTCGGTGAGACCGACGATGACCATCGCCAGGATCGTCGCCACCGTGCCGCCGAACAGTCCCTCGACGCTCTTGTTGGGGCTGATCCAGGCGCGCAGCGGGTTCTTGCCGGCAGCACTGCCCGAACATCAGGGCACCGATGTCGTTGGCGACGACGCCGATGGCCAGCAGGCAGAGCGTGTCGGTGCCGATGCTGGTGCTGAGGAACCCCTCGGCGACGGGGAACCCGCTGCCCTTCGAGTACCGCAGGATCAGTGCCGCAAACGAGCCGAGGAAGCCGATCCACACCACACCGAGCGTGGTGATGGCCATGTTGGGCATCGGCGCTGCTTCGAGGCTCTTCGCGCCGATGAACGTAATGGAGATGGCCACGAATCCGAGAGCAAGGATCAATGGCAATGCCCGCTCGCCGGCCCAATAGGTGGCGATCGGCGTGGCGACACAGGCGATGATGCCGATGACCGTTGCGGGCCGGTAGCCCTTCTCCGACACCTTGTCGAAGTACTCGATGGCGCCGAGCCCCAGAACGGCGATCACGACCACCAGCACGAGCTTCGGACTGATCGATCACGGCGATGACGAAGACAATGGCGATCAACGCACCGACGGCGATGGCCGTCGGCAGGTCGCGAGCGTTCGCCTTCGCGGGTCTGGTCGGCGGGCGAGCCGTCGACCCCGAGCGCGCCGGTCGGCCACCGCGGGTCGGCTCGCCGGGTCGACCCTTGCGCGGCACCGGCCGCGACCGATCGTCGGTGGGGTCGGTGCCGATCGTGATGCGGCCCGGTTCGCGGCGCAGCGGGATGGAATCGTCGCGATTGGTGATGTCGTCGGGATCGAGACCGAGGGGCTCGATGGGGATCACCTGTTCGATCTCGTCGGTCTCGTCGTGGGGATCGACCGGCTGGTCGTCTTGCCACACCGGCGCCTTTCCGGCGAACGACGACCAGACGTCGAGATCGTCGGACGGATCGGAGGGCGCCGACGTCGTCAGCGTGCGGGGCATTTCGCCGGTGGGCGGCTCCGTCCAATGCGGGAGTGGCCCGGTGTCGGATGCGCCGAACGACAACCCGTCGGTGGTGTCGTCGTCGTCGTCGGTTGTCTCGGCGAACAACGGTGGACCGAAATCGTCTGCTTCCCCTTCGTCTGGGCGTCGATTACGCCGTGCGTCGTCAGTCATGGAAATCCCCTTTTGCTCGCTCAGACCTCGAGGAGTTCTTGCTCTTTGCGGCCGAAGGCCTTGTCGATCATCTCCACGTGCTCGTGGGTGATGCGCTCGATTTCCTTCTCCGCCCGCTCGAGCTCATTGGCCGAGATCACTGCACTCTTCTCAGCGGCGTCGAGGTGCTTGCGGGCATCGCGGCGAATGTTGCGAACCGCGACTCTGCCATCTTCTGCCATGTTCTTGACGATCTTGACGAATTCCCTGCGGCGCTCTTCGGTGAGCGGGGGGAAGTTGAGGCGTATGACGACGCCGTCGTTCGAGGGGTTGACACCGAGGTCGCTGTCGCGGATTGCCTTCTCGATGGTGCCGAGCGACGCGGGGTCGTGGGGTTTGACGATGAGCTGACGAGCCTCGGGAACCTGGAAGCCGGCGAATTGCTGCACCGGCACCATCGAGCCGTAGTAGTCGACCATCAGCTTCTCGACCAGCGCAGGCGTCGCCCGTCCGGTGCGAACCCCCGTGAACTGGCTTTGCACGTGCTCGACCGCTTTCTCCATCTTGTCGATGGCGTCGAGAAGGGTCTCTTCGATCACGTTGCCCAGCGTATCCGACCGGCGAGGAGGCGTGACGCGCATCCGTCAGCCCTGGATCATCGTGCCGACGCGATCCCCACGCAGGATGGCCTGCAGGCGTCCTGGCGACGACATGTCGAAGACCACGATCGGCATCTTGTTGTCGCGGCAGAACGTGATGGCCGTGGCGTCCATGACCCGGAGATCCTTGGTCATGACCTCGATGTACGTGATCTCGTCGTACTTGGTCGCGTTGGGGTCCGTACGGGGATCGGCGCTGTAGACGCCGTCGACACCCGAGTGGGTGCCCTTCAGCAACGCATCGGCGTCGATCTCGGCGGCGCGGAGTGCGGCGGCAGTGTCGGTGGTGAAGAAAGGGTTGCCCGGTACCGGCGGCAAAGATCACGACCCTGCCCTGCTCGAGGTGGCGCATCGCCTTGCGGCGGATGTACGGCTCGCACAGCCGCGGCATCTCGATGGCGCTCTGCAGCCTGGTGTCCTGGCCGGCGCGCTCGAGCGCGTCCTGCAGCGCGAGGCCGTTCATCACCGTGCCGAGCATTCCGATGTGGTCCGACTGGGTGGCGTCCATGCCGGACATGGCGCCCGTGCGGCCGCGCCAGAAGTTGCCACCACCGACGACGACGCAGACGTCGACATCCATGCTCGCGGACGGCGATGATCTCGCGCGCCGTGTCTTCGAGCGTCGCGGCGTCGAGACCTTGGCCTGAGTCACCGGCGAGGGCCTCGCCCGAGGGTTTGAAGACGATTCGCTTCCACCGTGGCGATCCCGCCGAAGTCATCTCCGGCTCAGCCGATCTCGACCTGGGCGAAACGGACGATCGTGGCGGAACCGATGACCTGGGCGACCGACTGCTTGTCGTCTTTGGCGTAGGGCTGATCGAGCAGCGCAACGTCCTTGAAGAACCCGTTGAGCCGGCCCTCGATGATCTTCGGCAGCGCGGCCTCGGGTTTGCCCTCGTTGCGGCTGATCGCCTCGAGCGTCTGGCGCTCGTGGGCAACGACATCCTCGGGCACATCGTTGCGGCTGAGGTACTTCGGGCCGGGCGAAGGCGATGTGGACGGCGACGTCGTGGGCCAGTTCGCTGCGTCGCGCCTGCCATCTCGACCAGCACCGCATTGACGCCGCGACCGCCCTGCATGTGCAGGTAGCTGTCGAGCACGTTGCCGGGGGCTGCTTCGATCCGGACGACATCGCCGAGCTCGATCTTCTCCTTCAAGCGTGATCTTCAGGTCGTCGAGCTGCGGCCGATCGTTGGCCGACTGCGTCCTCGCCCTCGGCGATGACGAGCTTGGCCAGCGTGTCGGCCTCGCCCTTGAACAGGTCGCTGCCTGCGACGAAGTCGGTCTCGCTCTTGAGCTTGACGATGGCGCCGACGTTGCCCTCGACGACCAGCGCCACCAGACCCTGGTTGTTCTCGCGGTCGTCGCGCTTGGCGCTGGCGGCCAGGCCCTTCTCGCGCAGCCACTGCTTGGCTTGCTTCCATGTCGCCATCGTTGGCCTCGAGGGCCTTCTTGGCGTCCATCATGCCCGCGCCAGTGGCCTGGCGCAGCGCCTGTACGTCTTTCGCGGTGAATGCCATTTCGGTATCAGCCTTCGGTTTCAGTTGCAGTTTCGGTTTCGGGAGTGGCGTCGGCAGCGGCATCGGCTGCCGGGGCCTCAGCGGCTTCGGGAGTCGTCGTCGGGTGCTTCGACGGGAGCCTCGTCGACAGCAGGTGCTTCGACGGGTGCGTCGACGGTTGCCTCGGGCGACGGGTCATCGGCGACAGCAACCGCGGAATCCGTCGATGCGACGCGTGCGTCGCGCTCGGCCTGGGCAGCGGCTGCCTGGCGGCGGGCATCGGCTTGCGATGCGGCGAACGCCGCTTCGTCCTCGGCGGTGCGCTTCGGCGCGGCGCGACCTGCGGGTTTCGCTTGCTGGCGATGTACCGGCCCTCTTCGATCGCCTCGGCGATGACGCGGCTCATCAGGGCGTTGGCGCGAATGGCGTCGTCGTTGCCGGGGATCGGGAACTGCATGACGTCGGGGTCGACGTTGGTGTCGACGACGGCGATCACCGGGATCTTCAGCTTGTTGGCCTCGGTGACCGCGATGTGCTCTTTCTTGGTGTCGAGGATGAACACGGCGTCGGGACGCTTGCTCATGTTGCGGATGCCGCCGAGGTTCTTCTGCAGCTTCTCGAGCTCGCGACCGAGGAGCAGGGCTTCCTTCTTCGGCATCGAATCGAACTCGCCGGAGATGCGCATGCGCTCGTACTCCTGCATCTTCGAGACGCGCTTGGCGATGGTCTCGAAGTTGGTCAGCATGCCACCGAGCCAACGCTCGTTGACGTACGACATGCCGCACTTCTCGGCGTAGCTGCGCACGGGATCCTGCGCCTGCTTCTTGGTGCCGATGAACAGCACCGTTCCACCGCCGGCGGCCAGGTCGCGCACGAAGTTGTACGCGGCCTCGACGCGCGTCAGCGTCTGCTCGAGATCGATGATGTAGATGCCGTTGCGCTCGCCGAAGATGAATCGCTTCATCTTGGGGTTCCAACGGCGGGTCTGGTGCCCGAAGTGCACACCTGCTTCGAGCATCTGTCGCATGGTGACGACGGCCATGATGGTTACTCCTCCTCTGCGGTTGGCGGCGTCGCACTCTGGCGCCGAGGCGACCGCAGATAGAGGAGACGTTGATATGGGGCCATCGGTATTGACAGCCGGTTGCACATGTTATCGGCCAGCGGACGCGCTCGCCCACCCACTATGGCGGCGCTGCACACGCCAAGCTGGGCGGCGGTGCCCGACGTCGTGGCGAACCGTCGAGTGGGACCAGCCGCGGTCGGTAGCGGAGCACCCCCAGGAACGGAGCTGGGTCGATGTATCGGTCGCCGATGCGAAGCCCGAAGTAGAAGCGGTCGGTCGTGGTGCCGACGGTGTCGCCTTGGCCCACCTTCGCTGCGACGGCCACGCTCGACGACGCCAGTCGGCCATACGTCGCCGTAGCGACCATCGGTCTGTTCGACCACCACATACCGCACGCCGGCGACGACCCCGTTGAACCTGACAACTCCAGGCGCCGCGGCAACGACAAGCGAGCCGGGTGCAGGCCGATACTCCAACCCTCGATTGCCTGCGCAGTACGTGCACGCCGGCGCACGGAACGGGTCGACGATCGGTGAGGCGACCGGCGGTTGGTAACAGGTCGGCACCAGCATCGTCAGCGCCGCAACAGCGCTGATCATGGCCGGATCTCTGCGGTTAGGTGACGCCCGACGCCGACAGCCTGGCCCGCAGGTGCAGCACTGCCTTGGTGTGGATCTGCGAGACACGACTCTCGGTGACCCCGAGAACGCCGCCGATCTCGGCAAGGGTGAGACCCTCGTCGTAGTACAGCGACAGCACCATCTTCTCCCGATCGGGAAGACGTTTCACCTCGCCGCGGACCAACCGTCGCACCTCGCCGTCCTCGACGATCGATGCCGGCGTATCGGGCACATCCCCGCTGAGCGTGCGCGGTTCGGTGCCGGCGACCAATGCACGGTCGAGCGGGCCGACGGTGGTCGAAGCGATCGAGTTGAGCCATTTCTGGAACTCGGGCGCCGAGATCTTGAGGTGCGACGACAGTTCGGCGTCGGTGGGCGCCCGACCGTGACGGCCCTCGAGCTCGGTGAACGCCGTCTCGACCTCGCGAGCCCTGCTGCGCACCGACCGTGGCACCCAGTCGAGTGATCGCAGGCCATCGAAGACCGCGCCGCGGATGCGCGGTACGGCAAACGTCTCGAACTTGACCCCGCGTCCGGAATCGAAACGCTCGACGGCATCGATGAGGCCGAAGACGCCCGCACTGACGAGATCGCCAGGGTCGACGCTGTTGGGCAGGCCGGCGCCGACACGGCCGGCGACGAACTTCACGAGCGGCGAATAGTGGACGATGAGGCGGTCGCGTGCGACCGGATCGCGGGCCTCCAGCCAGCGCTGCCACCAGTGATCGATGTCGTGGTCGCGTTTCATGCTCGGGGGTGGGCTTCCGTGTAGACGGCTCGGAGACGTTGTTTGCTGACGTGTGTGTAGCGCTGCGTCGTGGCCACATCGCTGTGACCCAAGCAGATCTTGTACCACACGAAGGTCTGCACCACCATCGAGCAGGTGGGTGGCGAAGCTGTGGCGCAACGCGTGTGGATGCGTCGGGCGTTGGCTGCGACGGTCCAGGATGCGGCGCACATCACGTGGCGACAGCCGCACGCCGCGCTCGTTGCCGAACAGGGCGACGCCGGTCTTGGCATCGACCACATCGCGTCGAATGGCCAGCCATGCCTGCAGCGCGTCGACAGCAGGCGGCGCTGAGCGGGACCCGACGCTGCTTGCCGCCCTTGCCCCACACGGTGATGGCGCGGGCGGCGAGGTCGATGGCGTCGAGGTCGAGCCCGCACAGCTCGCCGACACGAACGCCGCTGCCGTACAGCACCTCGAGCACCGCGTCGTCGCGCCGTCGGCGCCACGCCGGCTCGTCGTCGGACTCCGCGTCGTCTGCCTTGTCGAGCAGCGCAGACACCTCGGCGTGTTCGAGCACTCGTGGCAGCCGCGCCGGGCCCGATGGGGCGCGCAACGCCACCGTCGGGTCGATCTCGAGATACTCACGCTGCCGCAGGAACGAGTAGTAGCGGCGAAGCGCCGCCACCTTGCGAGCGATGCGTGCGCTTGGCGAACTGACGCGTCGTGAGCGACGCCACATAGCGGCGCACCATGAGGCGATCGACGCCGACCGGCGAGGTGATGCCTGATCGCTCGACCCACGCGGCGAACAGGGCGACGTCGCTGCGATAGGCGCCAATGGTGTTGGCCGAGGAACTGGTGAGAGCGTCGCCGAACTCGTCGAGTCGCCAGTCGCCGACGAGGTCGGAGCGTCGAGTCCCCGCGAGCGAAGAAGCCATTGGGGATGATGGTATTCGGTGCGTGTCATCGCAGTGGTGACCCCACGGCCTCGAACCACCCGTCGGACTGCTGGATCCAGCCGTTCTGCTCGAGCCGAGCCACCGACATCGCCGCATCGACGAGGGTCAGGGAACAGGCCAGCGCCAGACCGTCGATCGTGCGAGGCTCGCTCGAGCACGACTCGTACACGTCGAGGTCGGCTCCGCGCGGACGCTGTCGTGGATCGACGGGCACACCGGAACTGCGGCGATGATCCATCGCCAGCGCCAGGAGCACATCCGTGACATCGACCACGATGCCGGCGCCGTCGCGGATGAGTTGGTTCGTGCCCGTCGCGGCGCGATTGTGCACGCCTCCGGGTACCGCCATCAACGGCACATTGCGCTCGATCGCCTCGTTGACCGTGATCAGCGAGCCGCCCTGTTCGCGAGACTCGACCACGATGACGACCTCCGAGAGCGCAGCGATGAGGCGGTTGCGCATGGGGAACCGGTACGCCTCCGGTGGCGTGCCGGGTGGCGCCTCGGACAGCAGCAACCCCTGTTCGGCGACCGCAGGCCCACAGCGCGCGGTGCTCGCGCGGGTAGGCGACGTCGTGGCCGGACGCGACGACCGCGATCGGACGGCCCCGCGCCGGTGGTCTGCGAGCGCGCCACGGTGGGCGCAGCCGTCGATCCCACGTGCGAGACCCGGAGACGACATGCACGTCGGCATCGGCCAACTGCCGACCGAGCGTTGTCGCCGTGTCGCGGCCGGCAGCCGTTGCGTTGCGGGTACCGACGATGGCTGCGCGGCGACCGTCGAGCAGACCGAGATCACCCTTGGCGAACACCACGGGCGGTGGCAGCGGGTCGTTCAGCGAGCAGGACGGGATAGTCGACCGAACCGTGCAGAAGCACCTGGACACCCAGCCGCGTGCATCGCTCCCACGCCTCGTCAGCAACGACGATCGGCCGGCCCGCTGCCAGGCGGCGTGCACATCGACGTCGGCAAGCACACGCTGCGATCAGCCCCGAGGGGCGGTGCTCGCCGACTGCAACGGCGTAGGCCTCGCATGGAGGATGGTGCCGCAGCAGCGCACCGAGGCGATGAATCGACATGTGCGGGAACGACGCAAGCGCAGCTGCATATGCCTGCGGCGGCAGGGTGCGGCTGTCTCATGCAACCTGCTCGCGAACCGAGACACGCAGCCTGACCCGAAGCTGCAGGGCGAGGGCCACGTGCTGTTCGCCGACCGCTGCCGACAGGTCGCCGTCGAGGTCGGCGAGTGTTCGTGGCAACGCGCCGGATGCGGTGGTAGCCGCGACCGGTCAGTCGTTCTCGTTCGAGCTCGTTGCGCAACATCAACCTGGCTTCGGGTTGCAGCGGAGCGAGGATGTCGAGATGCGACGCCGGAATCTCGCTGTTGAGCATCCCGCGGACTTCGACCGCCGCGCAGCGAGCAGTGGCCACTCGCGCTGCTGCGATCGAGGAACATTCGCCACCGCCGCTCTGCAGCAGGTCGTCGACCCCGGGTCGGGTGACGCCGACACGAAGATCGAACCGGTCGAGCAGCGGCCCGCTGAGGCGCCGCAGGTATCGAAGGCGGGCACCGTCGTCGCAGTCGCACGAGCCCGGTGGACCGCCGCCGCACGGGCACGGGTTGGTCGCGGCGACGAGCAGGAACCTGGCCGGCAGCGTCGCGCTGGCGCTGCGCCCGGGCGACGCGGATGACGCCTTCCTCCAGCGGTTGCCGCAGGCCATCGAGCACCATCGGCGAGAATTCGCCCAGTTCGTCCAAGAAAGAGGACGCCGGCGTGCGCGAGGCTGATCTCGCCGGGTCGCAGGTTCGACGTGCCGCCGCCGACCAGCGACACCATCGAACTGCTGTGATGCGGGGCTCGGAAAGGTGCCCGCCGAACCATCCCGACTGCCGGCAATCGAACACCAGCGGCTGAGTGCACCATCGTGGCTTCGAGGGCCAGCGCCGGCGAGAGCGGCGGCAGCAGGCCCGGTATGCGTTGCGCCAACATCGTCTTGCCCGATCCCGGTGGGCCGACCAGCAACAGGTGATGGCCGCCCGCAGCTGCGACCTCCAAGGCCTTGCGGGCAGTTGCCTGGCCGCGGACGTCGGCAAGGTCGGGAATCGGTGGGTCGTCATCGACGAACTGATCGTCGGGCTCGTCAGGCCATGGCTCGACACCACTGAGCGCGTCGATGACCTCGCGAAGGTTCGCCGCCACCCGCACGCGGCCGGGCGCGATGGCCATGGCTTCGCGAAACGAGGCCCGAGGTACCACTGCGGTGAGATCGTGGAGCGCACCAACCATCGGGGCAACTCCGGCAACTGCGCGCAGTGATCCGTCGAGGCCCAACTCCCCGACGAAGCCGAGGTCGGTGACGGCATCGCCGGGAATCTCGCCGTTGGCGATCAACAGCCCGATCGCGATTGCCAGATCCAACCCGGAACCCCCCTTGCGCTGGTTGGAGGGCGCAAGGTTGACGGTCATACGACATGACGGCCACGGAAGCCCGCTGGACATCACCGCGGCGCGCACGCGGTCTCGCGATTCGCGGCACGCCTCGTCGGGCAGGCCGACGATCTGGAAGCCGGGAAGACCGGTCGAGACGTGGACTTCGACGGTCACCGAGCGACCCTCGATACCGAGAAAGGTTGCGGAACGGACGGCGGCGAGCATGTGCGGACCTCCAGCTACAGCGACGTCGGAGCGACGCGTGAACAAGGCTGGAAGGGAGCGACAACCGGACCCTCGACGGTGATCGCACTGTATCCGCCGACCCCGCCGCCGCAACCCGATGACACTCATTTCTGGTGCTCGCCTGGGAGACTGACCCGGTGCGGAACGTCGTCGTCATGCTTGCTGTCGTGACGTCGTGTTGCTTGGCATCGTGCGCCAGCGATGCGCCGCCGGCCACCGACGAGCAGTACTGCGCAACGGTCAGCGCGAGCCTCGAGCAACTCAACGCCCCGGCAATCGTCGACAGTGCCGGCATCGAGGCGACCTCGAAGCTCTATCAGTCCATCACGTCGATCGCGCCTCTCGCCGTGCAAAAGGAGTGGCAAACAATGACCTCGAATGTCGAGGCAGCGGCCGCGATCGACCCATCCGATCCGGCGGCGGTGCAACAACTCGCCGACATGGCTCGATCATCGCAGCACGCCGCGTCGACGATCTCCGACTACACGTCGAAACTCTGTGGCGTCACGATCGGTGCGCCGACAACCACGCTTCCGCCACCGGTCGTGGCCGACACCGCTGCACCGTGAGCGGCTAGTTGGGCAGCTCGCCGCGCTTGGTCTTGACTGCGTCGACGAGGCCGTAGGCCTTTGCCTGATCAGCGGTGAACCAGCGATCGCGCTCGCTGTCCTTCTGGATCTGCTCGAGGGTCTGACCCGAGTGATGCGCGGTGAGCTCGGCCATGCGGCGCTTGGTGTACGCGAGTTGCTCCGCCTGGATGGCGATGTCCGTCGCCTGACCACGAAGACCTGCCAGAGGCTGGTGCATCATGATGCGCGCGTTGGGAAGCGTGTAGCGCTTGCCCGCTGCCCCGGCGGTGAGCAGGAACTGCCCCATCGAGGCCGCCATGCCCATGCAGACCGTTGCCACATCGCAGGAGATGAACTGCATCGTGTCGTAGATGGCCATGCCCGCGGTGACGGATCCGCCGGGGCTGTTGATGTACAGCCAGATGTCGGCGTTGGCTTCCTCGCCCTCCAGGTACAGCAGCTGTGCGCAGATCTGGTTGGCCATGTCGTCGTTGACGTCGGTACCGAGCATGATCACCCGGTTCTTCAGCAGCCTGTTGAACACGTCGCTGCGAGGATCAAAACCTGGATCGAGGGCCATGGGACCTGTGATGTCGAACATGGCGCCCACGCTACCGTCCCCTATCCACCATCTCCGTCGTGCTGTGCACGCCACCTCGACACGACAACCTCCTCGTCGAGCGGCATGACCGTCGACGGCGGGCCCTCAGCGCCTCGACGATTCACCTCGCGGATCCGCTGATTGATGTCGGCGACGATCCGTCGCACGACGCTCTCGCGGGAAGCCGCGGCGATGGCCACGCGCGCCTCCTCCAGCTCCTTGCGAATCGCCAGCGTCGGCGGCAGGTAGCTCAATCGCTCTCGCCGAAGCTTGGCCTTCAACCACCAGTCCTCGTCGCGATGGCTCTCGACTCCCGAGGACGAGATCCCTTCCAACGGTTGGCCGCGACCAGGAAGGTTCTCGAACTCGCCGCGCTCCATTCCCTCGCGGATCTGCTTCTCGATCCACGACTCCCAACTCGCGCCCGGCGGCTTGCGTCCACCGGCGCCTGATCCGGTCACGAGCCCAACCTGCTGACGCCGCTGAAGATCACCGCCACGCGCTCGTTCGGATCGATCACGTCGCGGATCGCGAGCAAGCCGGCGAGGCCCGCGGTGCCCGTGTGCGACGCCGCGATCCCGGTGGTCGCCCGTCCGAGCTCGTTCGCTTCGCGTACGAACGTCTCGGAGACAACGACGGGCGAACCGTTGCCGTCGTCCATCGCCGTCACGACCGGGATCCAGTCGTAGGTCTCGTCGTCGAGGATGCCGTCGGCGGCGGACCTGCCGACGTCTTCCCACGGCCACATGCACTCAGTCCAGCGCCGTGCCGCGACAGTCGGCCCACCAATTTCCTTCGCCTTCACGTAGGCACGCTGCAGTGGCGCACAACTGTCTGTCTGAACTGCGTGCAGGCGCGGCATCACACCACTCATCCGGAATCCCGCGACCGTCGATGCAGCGAACGTGCCTGCACCGACCTGCACGAACAAGCGGTCGAGGGGCGGGCCGACGACATGCTCGTCGAAATCTTTCGCCATCTCCCAGCCGATCGTGCGACCTCCATCGAGGCACCACATGTTCTCGGTGCCCTGCACGGTGAACGGTATGGCTCCTCCGGCCACGGCCTCGCGAAATCGGTACATGCATGGATCGCCGGCAGGATCGCCATCGCGACGCGGACACTCGACGATCTCAGCACCGAGTTCACCCAGTCCCGCGATGACCACCGGATCCGCGTGCGGGGGAACGAACACTCGAAGCGGCCATTGCACAGCAGCCGCGAGTGTCGCTGCTGCATACGCCGCGTTGCCGCACGAGGCGATGGCCAGTGTCGGTCGATCCACGACGTCGGTCCACGGAGCGAGCCCCAAGGATTCCGCTGTCACGAGGTGGAGCAGAACCGTGGCGAGGTGACGCGCCTTGTGGCTCCCGGCCACCTGCGTGGTTTCATCCTTCACCCACACCCCGCCGTCGAGGGTGAAGCCCAACGCATCGCTGATTGCATCGGATCGGTTGAACGGGGTGACGTGAAACCGGGTGCCCGCGACCGCGGCGATGTCGGCATCCATCTGCTCGACCAACGCGATGCGTGCTGCTTCGGTCATGCCGTTGGCCGCAGCAAAGCTGTCCCAGGCGAGGTACGGACGAAATGCGATGAAGGGATTGGCGTCGTCGGTTCCACGGAGGGGCGCGAGCCCGTGCACGAGCCGAGGGGCGTGATGAGGATCAGCGTCGGTGGCGTTGGGGCAACGCCAGACGAGTGGCTCGGCAATGTCGATGTGTGCGTTGCACACCGCGCACGACCAGCCCGCCGCGAAATGAACCACGGTTCAGTCTGCCGCTACGCCGGCATTGAATTCGGTGATCATCTCGTCCCACACCGGCAGGAATCGCCGCAGTCCGCGCCAGAACTCCTGCGAGCGCCGCGCCTCGAACAACTCGAACGGCGTGCCCTGCTGTTCGACCCATGTGTAGTAGCCGAGGTTGAAGATTCGCGAGCGATCGCGCTCGGACAGTTCGATGGCGTGCGCCGTCGGAACGTTTGCCAGATGCTCGCCCCACACCGCCGCGGCGTCGAGGTTGGTGAACCCGCCGCCGAAGTCGCGGGCAGCTGATCTTTTCGCGCTCGCTGGGGTACAGCGCGGCGCCGTCGGTGGCCACGGTGATCAACGCGTCGTCGGGTCCGAGGTTCAACAACTTGGCGGTCGTGATCGCGGCCAACACGTTGCAGATGCTGCTGAGCCCGAAATGCACCAGTGATTTCAGGATCGACTGCGGCACCAGTCGTCGATCGGCGAGATAGCCCAGGCCGTCGTCGGTGTTGAACATGACCTGCAGTTGATCGGTCGCCCGATCGCTGACCGCTACCACCACATCGCTGTTCATCACGTTGTGGATCAACGGAACGTGCTTGTCGCCGATGCCTTGGATGTTGTGCTCGCCGAAGCCGTTCTCCAGCAGGGTCGGGCACTCCAACGCCTCGACCGCGACGATCTTCGAGCCGTACGTCTCCTTCAGCCTGTCGCCCGCAGCGATCGTGCCGGCGGAACCGGTCGCGCTGGTGAACGCTGCCAGCCGTAGGTCGCGCCCGCTTGCCGCTCGCACGTGTTCGAAGACATGACCGAGTGCGCGTCCGGTGATCTCGTAGTGGGCGAGGTGGTTGCCGAACTCGCAGAACTGGTTGAGCACGAAGTTGCCCGGATCCTTCGCCAACTCGTTGCACGCGTCGTAGATCTCCTTGACGTTGCTCTCGGTGCCGACCGTCCTGATCACATCCTCCGCGGGGTTGGCGCACCACTGGTCGAGCCAGTCGAAACGCTCCTGGCTCATCCCGGCAGGCAGGATCGCCACTCCGCGGCTGGCCATGATGCGGCTGATGGCGATACCCCCACGCGGCATAGTTCCCCGTCGACGGCCAGATTGCACGGTGCCGTGTCGGATCGAACTGCCCCGACACGACCCGAGGCGCGAGACACGCGTAGGCCGCCAACACCTTGTGCGCCGTGATCATCGGGAAGCGGTCGCCGAACACGACGATGATGGGGCTGTCGACGCCCGTCAGGCTCTTCGGCAGCACGACGTGATCGGGCACGTCGACGCGATTGCCGTCGACGTCGTTGTACCAGTGGACTCGCCACAGATTCTTCGCGTCCGGCCCGTTCTTGTCCGCACCAGCGACCTTGGCCGGGTCGATCGTCGACGGGTCGGCAAGCTCCGCAAAGGTCGGCAGGGAGATGTTCTGCTCGCGAAAGCGCTGGATGCTGTTGGCCAGCGCTGCCTCGTCGACGACCCGGTCGGCCAAACCGAACTGGTTCTCCAGGGCCGTCGCGGTCTGTTGGGCGCTGCTCATGATCTGTACATTTTGTCAAGGCCGACGGCCATTCCACGCATTTCCGACCGCATTGATTAAGCAAGACGAAGCTTCCGAAATAGCGGCCTGCGAGGTAGAATGCTCCAGGTGGCAGAGCTGTCCGACACCAAGCGACGAATCGTTGAACGGTTGAAGCGCGTCGAGTCGGCGACGGCCACCGACCTCGCCGGCGAGTTCGGCCTCACCGACACAGCGCTGCGCCAGCATCTCGACGCACTCGAAGACGCCGGCATGGTCACGCGGTCGATGGCCGAGCCAACAGGCCGCGGTCGTCCGCCCGTGCATTGGCAATTGGCGCCGGGCGCGGCCGGGTCCTTTCCGGATCGCCACGGCGAACTGAGCGTCGATCTCATCACGTCGGTGCGTGCCACGCTCGGACAGAAAGCACTGGATCGCGTCATTGCGGCGCGGTCCGACCGCCAGACAGCCGGCTATTCACTGGCGCTCGCCGATTCGAACGATGTCAGTGAGCGTCTCCAACGGTTGGCCGATCTTCGCTCCGACGAGGGGTATCTCGCAGAGGTGGTACCCGACGGCGACGCGTTCCTGCTGATCGAGCATCATTGCCCGATCCGCGACGCGGCCGCTGCGTGTGGCGCGCTGTGCCAGGCAGAACTCGATGTGTTCCGCCGCGCCCTCGGGCCCGGCGTGACGGTCACGCGCACACAGCATGTGATTGCCGGTGATCGGCGATGCGCCTACCGGGTGGAAGCGACGACTTCCTGACCGCAGGCACGAAGGTAACGTGCCGCCCATGGCTGACTTCCTCCTTGGTGGGCAGATCGACCCGGAAAAACACGAGCGCACCGACTCGCTGACGACGATCCCCTCCGGTGATTTCACGACCCATGGAGTGATCGTCGGCATGACCGGGTCCGGCAAGACGGGCCTCGGAATCGTGCTGGTGGAAGAAGCGCTGAGCGCGGGTGTGCCGGCACTGCTGATCGATCCGAAGGGCGACCTGACCAACCTGTGCCTGACGTTTCCCGCGGTTGACCGCGACCGACTTCGAGCCATGGGTGAACGAAGGCGATGCGTCGAAGGCCGGTCAGTCGGTGCCCGACTTCGCCGCGGCGCAGGCCAAGGCGTGGACCGACGGACTGGGTGCCTGGGGGATCACGCCCGATCGCATCGCCGCATTGCGCGAGAAGGTCGCCTTCACCATCTACACACCGGGATCCAACGCGGGCGTGCCGATGAACATCGTCGGCTCGCTGCAGGCACCGACCGACGTCAGCGATGCAGAGGTCGTCGGCGACGAGATCGAAGGGTTCGTCAGCGGTCTGCTGAGCCTGGTCGACATCGACGCGGATCCGCTCTCGAGCCGTGAGCACATCCTGTTGTCGAACCTGATCCTCAACGAGTGGACGGCGGGTCGCAGCCTCGACCTGCCAACGCTCGTCGGGATGATCCAGCAACCGCCGATCCGCAAGCTCGGCGTGTTCGAGCTCGACCAGTTCTTCCCCCAGAAGGATCGGCTGGCGTTCGCCGTCCGGCTCAATGGTCTGCTCGCCTCGCCGTCGTTCGGTGCGTGGATGAACGGTCCGCCACTCGACATCGCCTCGTTGTTGAGGACGACGGATGGAAGGCCGCGTTGCGCCATCGTGACGACCGCGCACCTCAGCGATCAGGAGCGTCAGTTCGTCACCACGCTGATCCTGTCGAAGCTGGTCACGTGGATGCGCAAGCAGAGCGGCACCACGGATCTGCGGGCCCTGCTGTACATGGACGAGGTCGCCGGGTACCTCCCGCCAACGGCGATGCCGCCGACCAAGAAGCCGATCATGACCCTGATGAAGCAGGCGCGAGCGTTCGGCGTCGGCGTCGTGCTGAGCACCCAGAACCCGGTCGACGTCGACTACAAGGCGCTGTCGAATGCCGGGACGTGGATGATCGGCAGGTTGCAGACCGACCAGGACAAGCAGCGTCTTCTCGATGGCATGAGCGCGGCCAGCGGCGGCGTCGATGTGAACGCACTCGGCAACACCATCGCGGGACTCGCCAAGCGAGAGTTCGTGCTGCGCCGCGCCGGCAAGGACCAGCCCGAGGTCTTCACCAGCCGCTGGGCGATGAGCTACCTGCGCGGCCCCCTGACAAGAGATCAGATCGCCTCCCTGATGGCCGACCAGAAGGCAACGAAGATCGCCGAAGCCGGGCCAAAAACAATGGGTCAGTCCGGCGAGGCGAGCGTCGCCGAGGCAAGCCCCTCTGCTAGTAACGACGAGACGACGGTTCTGCCCGAGGCTGCGGGTGGCGTGACCGTTCGATGGGCCGACATTGCTGCACCGTGGCTCGCAGAGATCGGCGGAGACCCACATGGAACGCGCTACGAGGCGTCGGTTGTCGCCCGAGTTGCGATTCGCTACGACGACGACAAAGCCGACCTTGTCCACGACGAGGAGTACGAGGCCGTCGTCTTCCCACTGGCAGATCCGATCGACGTCACTCGATCTCTTGCCGTCGATTACGACGACCGCGATCTGCGACCCGATGCACCGAATCCGTGTGTCTACCGCCTCCCAGGAACGAAGGTGAAAGACAAGTCGTTCTGGACGCGGGTCGAGCGGGACCTGATCGACCACTTGGTCAGGTCGCGAACAGTGGATGTGCCGGCCAACCGCGAACTCAAGCTGTTCGGACGACCCGGCGAGACTGTCGCCGACTTCACGACGCGCTGTCTCACTGCGGCGAACGATCTGGCCGACAAGGAGACCGCAGCTTTGCGCGACAAGTACGGCGACAAGGTGACCCGCCTGCAAACCCAGATCCAGGCGGCGGAGGACCGCGCCGAGGTGCTGGACACCGAACGCAAGGGTCGTCGGAGTGAGGAGTTGTTGTCGACGGTCGGCTCGGTGCTCGGCGGTCTGCTGGGTGGTCGACGCAGCAGGGGCGGGATGCTCGGTTCAGTCCTCGGCAAAGCGGGCAGCGCCGCTGGGCGACGCACCCGTACCGCGGCCGCGGGCGATCGGCTCGAAGCTGCGGAGAACAAGCTCGAAGGCCTGCATCGCCAACTCGAAGACCTCGAGACCGAATTGACGCAGGAGGTCACCGACATCGACGCAAAGTGGATGGCGGCTGCGAAGAACGTCACCGAGTTGAAGGTCGGCCTCGAACGGACCGACGTGAAGGTCACCCAGATCGCCCTTGTCTGGATCCCCGTCCCATAACCCGAGTGGAGTGTTTCGGGGCACCCACGTGGGCGCCAAACACTCCACTCGGGTTGGGTTGGTCAGGGTGGGCCGAAGCGGCCGATCTCGTTCTCGTCGGGAGCGATCGTCGACGGCCCGACGTTGGCATCGAGCCACACGTTCATCGGCGCGGCCTTGTCCCACACATCGCGCACCCGCGTGACGACCGCCTTCGTCTGCATCCACTTCGCTGGCGTCCAACGACGCGTTCCAACGAGGCCCTTCAAACGCAGCAGATCGATCCGTGGGTGGTCCCTCGGGTACCCGCGCGGCGCGGTCTTCAACGATCCGATCGCCGAGAGCTCCAGACCCTCGGTGCGCAGCCTGTCGGTGATCGCGACGATCTCGGAGCCGAGCGCATCGTCGTCGAGTGCCTCACGGAACCTGTCGAGTTGGTCGGCGGCCATGTGGTAGTAGCCCGAACCGGCCAAGAGACCGGTCGCCGAGAACTGCACGTAGTAGCCGGCTCCACCCTCCGACTCGCCGTACGCGGCGACGTGGTCCTTGTACGGCGCCTTGTCCTTGGAGAAACGAACATCCTTGTTGGGCCGGAAGACGTGATATGGCCCATGCTCGCCGAGCTCATCGAGCAAGGCCAACATCGGTGCCCGAACCACACGCTCGTAGACGGGCTTGTTGGCGAGCCAATAGGTGCGATTGTTCTCGGCGATCAGTCCCTCGTAGAACCGGATCGCTTCAGCCGGAAACCCCGTGAATGCCATCGGCGCGACTGTAGAGGGCACGCGTCGACGCCGTAATAGTGTCGCTGCGTGACCGTGTTGGCGATCGATCAAGGCACCTCGGCCACCAAGGCGGTCGTGGTCGGCGACGATGGCACAGTGCTCTCCCTGGCCGAGGCTCCGATTCAGATCCGGGCCTCCTCCGACGGCGCGGTCGAGCTCGATCCGGAGGAACTGTGGGCAAGTGTGATCGCCGCGGGCAGCGAAGCTGTGGCTGGCGCGGGGAACCCCAGGCTCGATGCGATCGGGCTGGCCAATCAGGGCGAGACGGTGATGGCGTGGGACCGAACGACGGGCGTGCCGAACGGGCCTGCAATCGTGTGGCAGGACCGTCGGGCGGAGGTGGTCTGCGAACGCCTGCGAGAACACGGCGCCTTCCTTGCCCACCACACCGGTCTCGAGCTCGACCCGTACTTCGTCGCTCCGAAGATTGTGTGGCTGCGCGAGAAGGTTGGCGATGCGCCGACGATCACCACGACCGACGCGTGGATGTTGCAACGCATGTGCGGCGTGTTCGCTACCGACGTCGCAACGGCGGGCCGTTCGCTGCTCCTGGAGCTCGACACCGGCGAGTGGAGTGAGCAGGCCTGCGAAATCTTCGGAATCGACCGGGCCTGCCTGCCGATGGTGGTCGGCAATGCCGAGCCACTCGGCGACTGTTCGCTGTTCGGTCGCCCGGTGCCCGTCACAGGCACTTGCGTCGATCAGCAGGCTGCTCTGTTCGCCGAGTTCTGCCGTGATTCCGGTGAGGCCAAGTGCACCTACGGCACCGGCGCGTTCATGCTCGCGTGCACCGGCGACAAGCCGACCCGATCGAGCAACGGACTGGTTGGATGCCCGGCCTGGCGGATCGGCGATGAACTCACGTACTGCCTCGACGGCCAGGTCTACACGGTCGGGTCCGCCATCGCCTGGCTGATCGACATGGGTGTCATCTCCGAGCCGGCCGATCTCGATCGGGTCGGCGCCACGGTCGAGGACACGGGCGGCGTCACCTTCGTGCCGGCGCTCGCGGGTCTGGCGGCGCCCTACTGGAAGCCGCAGGCGAAGGCGGCCTTCACCGGCCTCACTCTTGCGACCGAGCGCGGCCATCTGGTGCGCGCTGCGATCGAGGGAGTGGTGGCGCAGGTGGCGCTGCTCGCCCAGGCCGCGGGCCGAGACCTCGGCGCGCCGCTGACGCGGCTGCGGGTCGACGGCGGCCTGACGCGAAGCACGCTGCTGCTGCAGATCCAGGCCGACCTGCTGCAAGCCCCGGTCGAGGTGTACCCATCTCCGCACGCCACTGCCCTCGGCGTCGCCGCGTTTGCCGATCTGGGCGCCAAGCCCACATCACAGGCGCAGGTCGATTCCGAGGCGTGGCACCCAGATCTGATCGTGGAGCCGCGGATCGGGGCGGATGAGGCCGCGGAGCGGTTGGCCGCGTGGCAACGGGTGGCAGCAGCGACGATGGATCTGTGAGCACCGACGACGCCGGAGCCACGGTGTACGACGTCGTGGTGATCGGCGGTGGAGTCGTCGGCTGCGCGGTCGCTCGACTGTTGTCGCATCACGATCTGGCCGTCGCCGTCCTCGAGGCAGGCCCGGACGTCGGTGCGGGAACCAGCAAGGCGAACACCGCGATTCTGCACACCGGCTTCGACGCCACCCCCGGATCGCTCGAGTCGAGGCTTGTCGCTCGCGGCTATGCATTGCTTCGCGAGTACGTGCCGTCGGTCGGGATATCGGTGGAGGACGTCGGCGCCCTCCTGGTCGCGTGGGACGACGAACAGGCTGATTCGCTGGCGGGCCTGGCCGCGAAGGCATCGGCCAACGGATACGAGCACGCCGAGATCGTCGACCGGGATGCGGTCTACGACAGCGAGCCCCATCTCGGTCCTGGCGCAACTGGTGGGATGATCGTGCCCGGCGAACACATCATCGATCCATGGTCGACGTCGTTGGCGTTCGCGTACGAAGCCGTCGCCAACGGTGCTGACGTCCTCGTGAATCGCGATGCAGCGAGGTGCGAGGTCGGTGCCGACGTCACCATCATCACCACGCATTCGGGCCAATCGATCCGTACTCGATTCGTCGTCAACGCCGCCGGGCTTCGAGGCGACGAGATCCACCGTTCAATCGGCCTGGACGGATTCACGATCCACCCTCGTCGCGGCGAGCTGATCGTTTTCGACAAGCTGGCGAGGCCGCTGCTGAACCGCACAGTGCTTCCCGTGCCGACCGCGAAGACGAAGGGAGTCCTCGTTGCCCCGACCGTCTTCGGCAACGTGATGTTGGGGCCCACAGCCGATGACATCGACGACAAGACGGCGACCGGCTCGACCCGCGCGGGAATCGATGGTCTGCTCGACAAAGGACGACGAATCCTGCCCGCGCTGCTCGACGAGGAAGTGACATCGGTGTACGCCGGGCTCCGCGCGGCGACCGAGCACACCGACTATCAGATCAGTCACCATCGCGACCTCCGCTACGTGTGCCTCGGTGGCATCCGGTCGACGGGACTCACCGCGTCGATGGCGTTGGCCGAAGAGGCGCTGGGGCGACTGATCGACTGCGGCCTCGCCGCCGATCCGAAGGACACGATCCACCCAATCCGCATGACACCGCTCGGCGAAGCGAGCGAACGGCCGTATCAGCGCGGCGGTCAGATCGTCTGTCACTGCGAACGTGTGACGGTCGGGGAAGTTGCGAGCGCATGCGCCGCGACGGTTCCCGCAGTCGATTTCGACGGGCTGCGCCGCCGGACGAGGGCCCTGGCCGGCCGTTGCCAGGGCTTCTACTGCCTGGCAGAGCTGTGCAATCTGACCGGGTGGAGTGTGGCTCCGTGACGTCGGTCGATCGCCGCGTCGCAATCGTCGGCGGCGGCCCAGCCGGACTGTCAGCGGCGATCGAGTTGCGACGCCTCGGGTGTTCGCCACGTGACCGTCTACGAGCGCGAGCAGCAGGTTGGCGGGATTCCTCGCCACACCAATCATCTCGGCTTTGGGATCCGCGATCTGCACCGCGTGATGTCGGGCCCGCGCTATGCGCGCACGTTGGCCGAACGTGCTGCGCGGGCCGGCGTCGACATACGTCGCGGTACACCAGTGTTCTCGCTGGACGACGTCGATGCAGATGCCGTTCTGTTGGCCACGGGGCGTGGAGCGACCCCGAGGCGGCACGTCTCGTGCCCGGCGATCGGCCCGCTGGAATCTTCACGACGGGTTCGCTGCAGCAGCTGGCGATGGCGGGTCAGCGCGTCGGAAACCGTGCCGTGATCGTCGGCGCCGAGCACGTCAGCTTCTCGGCGATCCTCACCCTGCGCCATGTCGGCTGCAAGGCGGTAGCGATGGTGACCACGCTCCCCCGCCACCAGACCTACGGCGTGCTGAAGCTGGCGACCGCGACCCTGCACCGTGTTCCCGATCCTCACCGGCGTCGACATCGCCGAGATCGTCGGACGGCGACGAGTGGAGCACGTTGTCTTGACGGACGGACGGACGATCGAGTGCGACACGATCGTGTTCACGGGGTGCTGGATCCCCGACAACGAATTGGCTCGAACGAGTGGCCTGACGATGAACCCGATGATCAAGGGCCCGCTGGTCGACAAGACGTTTCGAACAAGTCGAGAAGGCGTCTTCGCGATCGGCAATCTCGTGCATCGAGTATCTGCCGCAGACCGCTGCGCCCTCGACGGCAAGGCAGTGGCCGCGGAGGTGCTGCGGTTCATGTCGCATCCCTGAACAAGGCATTCGTACCCCTCGGCGATTTGTGTCTGGCGGCTGATCGCGCTCATGCGGCGAGGACTGTTGGTGGGCCGGTGGTCATTTGGGTGCCGTCGGGTCTGGTGATGGTGAGGTTGCGTTGTGGTGTCGAGGGTGAGTTGCCAGCGGCCTTCGTGGGCGAGGTGGTGGTGTTTGGTGCACAACGGCAGCAGATTGTCGATATCGGTCGTCCCGAGGTTGCGGAACCACTTCAGGTGGTGGATGACGACGTAGTCCCAAGCGACGCAGCAGCCGGGGATGGCGCAGCCGCGGTACATCGCCCGCAGGGCGCGGCGTTGCTCGCGGCTGGCCAATCGTGTGGTGCGGCCGAGGTGGAGGTGGACGCCGTCGGCGCCGACGATGATCGGGGTGATCTCGGCGTAGCAGGCCATCCGGCGGAGTGTTTCGACGGGGAGGTCGATGCCCAGCCCACAGTCGATCACCGAATGCTCATGCACACCCTCCAGCAAGGTTTTGGCGTCGATCAGGACGGACATGTCGATCGACCCGCCCCGCCCGCTGCCCTTGCCCGGCGGTCAACGACAACAACGCCAGCGCTCGCAAATGGTGTTGTTTCTCGAGCGGGTCGGTGGGGCAGGTGTCGGGTGTGGTGTCGTGGAACAACGCCTCGACGGCGGCGTTGAGCCGCTGCTGCAGGATCGCGCCGGACTCGGGGTCGAACTCGCCGCGCAGGCACCACATCCCGGTCTCGAGGTCGGTCCAGGTACGCAGCCGGGTGTTGCGCCGCTGCCGTTGGAGGCGATCGATGCCATCGTCTTGTCTGTGCCCGGCGGATCTCGTCGCGGAAGGTTCGCCCGAACTCGGCCGACGTGGTTCGCGATGCGACCTCGGTGAGGAACCCGTCGCGGTCGGCGAGACGCTGCTTGGCTTGGCTGTCGAGGCCGGCGACACCGCGAGCCAACAGGTTGACATGATCGACGTTGACCGCCCCGGAGGTCAACGCGGCGCCGAAGGTCGGGCATCAGCTCGACGGCTTCGGCCCGCTTGAACGGTTGCAGCGCCTGGGTCAACGAGACCCGGGTGGCGTCGGCGACCATCTGCTCGGGAAATATTCCCGGGGTCTGGTCGGCGAGTTCGTTGAGGCGCTTGGGTGACGGCGAGCGTACGCGATTCGGTCCAGGACCGGAGAGCGTTGAGTTGGGTCAAGAGCGTGGCGCATTGCTGGTGACCCGACAGAGCCAAGGATGCTGCTGTTGTCTCCTTGACCAGCTCAGCGTACTTCTCGAAGTCCATGTACCGAACACTAGTTCGATCCAACGATCTTTGTCAACTCCAATGTCAAAATTTCTCTGCGACCAGTGAGGCTCGACGTGAGATCTGCGGATTGACCGAATGGCTCGACGTTCCCGCTCGGCCTGAACTGGACCATATCGACGATGATCGCTCAAACAACTCGTTGCCGAATCTTCGTATGCTCTGTCGAATTGCCACGCGCAGACGGAGACGTGGTGCAGGCAGAAGCCGACGTAGCCCAATGGCAGAGGCACAGCGCTTAGGACGCTGCAAGTGAGAGTTCGAGTCTCTCCGTCGGCACCAGCCGCGTGCCGCGTGTTCGCGCGGGCTGCGCGACACTCTCGATCGATGACCTCTCGGCTGCAACAGTGAAGATCGACATTCAATACAGCCCCGGCGCCAATGACTGGCCGGTTCTTCGCGACGCCATCGTGCGTGCCGAAGCCGAGGGGTATGACACCACCTGGGTGTTCGACCACTTCGACGGCTCCACGATCCAAGGCGACCGGCCGATGCTCGAATGCTTCACGTTGCTCGGCGCCCTCGCCGCCGCGACGAAGTCGATCGGCCTCGGCACGCTCGTGGCCAACGTTGCAAATCGTCATCCCGCTGTGCTTGCCGCCGCGGCGTCGAGTGTGCAGCGCATCAGCGGCGGCCGATTCATCCTCGGGCTCGGTGCTGGGACCTCGCCCAGCAGCAAATGGAGCGAAGAGCAACACGTTCGTGGCATACCGCTCGAGCCCGACATTGCCGATCGCCATGCTGCGGTCGTCGAACAGATCCGACTGATCCGTGCGCTTCCTGAACCGATGCCGGTCATCGTCGGCGTCAACAGTGTTCGCTTGGCGACGATCGCCGGCGAGGTTGCCGATGGCATCAATGTCCGACTGGACAACGAGCGCGCCGGCGACTACATCAAAAGTGCACGAGATGCCGCGCGCGACAAGCCGTTCGAGATCAGCGGATGGACGTTCGACGAGGTCGACGGCGCACACGATCAGGCCGAAGAACTAGGGCTCGACCGCCTCATCCTCACTCGTCTCGGGCCGATCGAGTGAACATCTCCGAGCTCTCGACACCCGCGCTGATATTCGACGTCGAGGCCCTCGATCACAACCTGACCACGATGGCAACGGCACTTCCGGGCAGCCGGTTGCGACCGCACGTGAAGGCCCACAAATGCACATCGCTCGCCCACGCCCAGCGCACTCATGGGCATCGCTGTTTCACCTGCGCGACACCGCGCGAGGTCATCGGCATGGTGTCGGCCGGTTTGGGTGACGACCTCCTGCTGGCCAACGAGGTGCTCGATCCTGCACGGCTCGCGGCACTCGCAGCTCTCCAGGACGAGGCGGTCATCACCGTTGCAGTGGATTCGCGCGAGACCATCGACGCCGCCGCAACCGCCGGCCTCCGATACCTACTGATCGACGTGAACGTCGGCCTTCCTCGCTGCGGTTGCACGCCGAGCGACGCCGGCCACCTCGCTGACTACGCGCGCGGCCGCGGGCTCGTCGTCCGCGGGGTGATGGGCTACGAGGGTCATCTGATGTCGATCCCGGATCGCGGCGAGCAGCGCATCAAGGTGGCCAAGGCCATGGAGAAGTTGATCGTCGCCAGCTTGTTGGTGGGTGGTGACATCATCAGTGCCGGGGGCACCGATACGTACGACCTGCACGACCAGGTGACCGAGGTCCAAGCCGGCAGCTACGCCCTGATGGACACCCACTACGGAGGTAGAGGACATCCGTTCCGGCAGGCATGTTTCGTGCTCAGCACGGTGATCTCAGCCAACGACAAGTTCGCCGTTGCGGATGCCGGTTTGAAGACTCAGGGGATGGATCACGGCAACCCGTCCATCGAGGGAGCGACTGTGCGCTTCCTTTCCGACGAACACATCACCTTCACGCCCAGTGCACCGACAGCGGTCGGCGCACGGGTGAAGGTGATCCCGGCTCACATCGACCCCACCGTCGCGATGCACGACGTTGCATGGGTCGTGCACGGCGACGATGTGATCGATAGCTGGCCGATCGATCTACGCGGCTGGTAGCAATCGATCAGTCCTCGTCGTGCCCGTGATGGTCGTCGGCCAGTTCGGTGCTGCGCAGCGCGTCCAGCAGGCCACGCAGCGCCCGGCCGCGGTGTGAGATCTGGTTCTTCTCAGCGTCGCTCATCTGGGAGAACGAACGACCGTCGCCGTCTTCGGGGATGAACACGGGGTCGTACCCGAACCCGCGATCCCCCATCTCCTCCGACGCGATCACACCCCTACACACGCCCTCGACCGCGAGTTCGCGCCCATCGGGCCACACAACCATCACCAACGACACGAAGCTGGCCGCCCGGTCGGCGACCCCCTCCAGTTCGCGGAGGAGCTTGGCTCGGTTGTCTGCATACGTCGCATCCTCTCCAGCGAATCGCGCGGCCTAGACCCCCGGCGCTCCACGGAGCGCGTCGACGAAGAGGCCAGTGTCATCGCTGACTGCTGGGAGGCCGGTCGCGGCACAAATCGCCTGCGCCTTCAACCTGGCGTTGCCGGTCAAGGTGTCGGCATCCTCGACGACGTCCGGTAGGTCGGACGGTCGTGGCAGCAGGTCGACGACACCGCCGAGAATGGCCGCGATCTCGACGACCTTGTCGGGATTCGCCGAGGCACACACCAACTGCAGTTGAGCCATCGTCACCGCCCGAGCGGACGCGGGGCGGCGGCACCGAGACCATCTCCGCCTGCAACTCCATGATCTCCGACAAACCGCCGGATGCAAGCTCCAGCAACGTGTCGAGCTCGCCGCGAGTAAACGTGGCACCCTCCGCGGTGCCTTGCACCTCGACGAAACGCGGCTCACCGCCTTGCTTG
>CAVVBH010000047.1:0-179208 GCA_963746365.1 Ilumatobacteraceae bacterium
ATCGCCCGTTGCCGGCGAGGTCAAGACCCGGCTGTGTCCGCCGTGCACTCCCGAGCAGGCTGCCCGGATAGCCGCTGCTGCCTTGGCCGACACGTTCGCCGCGGTCGAGAATGTGGCTGCAGCCACCGGCGCGAAACGGGTGCTGTTGTTGGATGGCGCCGGTCAGGTGTGGATGCCCGACAACATTCGAGGTGGTCTCGCAGCGCGGCGACGGTCTGGGGCAGCGGCTGTGCCAACGGCTTCGTCGATCTCGGCGCCGGGGTGATCGTGGGAATGGAAACTCCGCATGTCGTGTCGGCCCTTGCCGGCGCGATCGAGGCAGCCGGCTGCGGCGTCGACACGATCGGTCTGGCTCTCGATGGTGGCTATTGGATGATCGGGCTGTGCGCCGAGAGCGTGGCAATGGCACATGATCTGTTCGACGGCGTGGCAATGAGCGCAACGCACACCGGGCTGAGCCAGCTTCGTCGGATGCATGCTCGTGGTCGTCGGGTTCGACTGCTGCCAACCGCGCGGGATCTTGACACCGTCGAGGATCTGAGAGCCGTGGCCGCACTCGGAGGAGACGGCGTTCTGGCCTGTGTCGCGGCCGAGGTACTCGCCTCGTGGGACTGAGTCTTTCGGTGTTGAGTTCTTCGCTGCGTGGGGCCGACCGGCCCCGAAGTTCATTTCGCTCAATGAATGCCGAGCCGGGCATCTGCGCCTTCCGGCAATTCTCCGATCGCCGCGAGCAACGCGGTTGCGGGTATCGACAGCGGCAGGATCGTGCGGGTCAGCAGCAGGTCGGTGTCGAGTCTGCCGTTGCGCACGGTGGGACCGAAACTGCCCCAAAAGGCTCCGTCAGCGGTGATCGTCAACTCGCTCGGGATGTCGCGGGCGACAGCCCGTACGCCGAGCCCGAACTCGTCTGCTCGGCCTCGTCTCACAATTGGCCGCACAAGGTGATCGTCGGCGGCGACCCCGAGTGAGGCGACGAGTTCTCTCAGCGGATCGAGGGCCGGATCGTCGAACGGCGCGCGCAGTGGTGGTGGCGATGCGAACTTGTAGCCCGCGCGCGACCAGCCGAGGTACTGCCTCGACGACCTTGGCGAAGTTGTCGGGCCCGCGGGCCATGTCGTTGACGTCGGGCAGGTGGGAATCGAGGGAGATCTGCACGGCAACGTTCGGATGGGCCAACTTGGCGGCACGTTCGAGGCGCTCACCGGCAAACAGCGTGCCATTGGTGAGTAGCACCAGCGGCAGGTGCTGTGCCATCTCCAGCACGGCTTCGGGCAGCCATGGCAACAAGAACGGCTCGCCGCCGGTGACACCCAGCGCTGTGAAGCCGAGTTCGTTGGCCTGCTCGGCAACGGCAACCATCTGCTCGGCACCGAGGATGCGGCGCTCGCTGCGTGGTGAGGATTCGGTGAGGCAGTACGAGCAGGCCAGGTTGCAGTGGTAGTTCGAGTACAGCCAGACGCGGCCTGGAAGCGTGCCATTCTGCACCGCCTCAGCGATTGGACGGCTGGGCGCCAGCGTGTCCGTCATGACATGCCTTCGTCAGCGAGTCGTTGCAGCACCTGCGGTGCCGTCGACAGCTGGAAGCCCGTGGCGAAGCGGTTGAGGAACATCGTCGCGCCGACCGTCACTGATATCTCGATCAAGACGTGCTCAGCCCAGTGTTCGCGAGCCGTGTTCCAGACATCGTCCGGTATCGGCCCAGTCGCCCCGGCCAGCGCATCGATCCACCCGATCAAGGCTCGCTCAGACTCGGCAGGAAACCCGTCCTCCAACGGGATGTCACCGCGCAGGGCTCGCACCTCGGTCGGAGTCAGCCCGGCATCGAGCGACACGACGGTGTGGGCGTGGATGCAATACGTGCAACCCTGCAACATCGAGGTGCGCAAGACTGCGAGCTCTGTGGCCCGCAGGCCGACCGACCCGGCACTCAGCGCGGGGCCGACGAACCCGAGTGCCGGGCCGAGCAGTTCAGGCACCGTGGCAAGCGCAGCCACGATCGGGCCAGGATCGCCGCCGACGAAGTACCGCCGAGCGGACAGGGGTGCCTGGTCGACGTCGAGGAGTTCCACACGGGCCATCGGACCATCATCGCCCATCACGCCGGACAGTCGGCTCGCCGTCGCGCGAGTTTCGCAAATGTTTCGCAAACGGGCGCGACACGAACCGCCGAGCTGATGTACCGTCGAGAGTGTGACGAGCGACGCGCATCACTGGGAATCCGTGTGGGCGTCGAAGCGATTCGACGAGGTCAGCTGGTATCAGACCGATCCGCAGCCCTGAAGCGACCTCGTGCGCCGCGTGTCGGCGCCATCGAGCAAGGTTGCACTCATCGGCGCAGGGGCCTCTGCGCTGGTACCCGACCTCTTGCAGCACGGCTATCGCTCGATTGAGGCCGTCGATCTGTCAAGAGCTGCGCTCGATCAGCTTGCCGAACGGCTCGCACACACCGCAGGCGAGGTCCACTTCGTGTGCGCAGATGTGCTCGACCTGGTGTTCGATAGCCAGGTCGACGTGTGGCACGACCGGGCCACCTTTCACTTCCTCATCGATCCGGACGACCAGGCTGAGTATGCGAACCGCGTCACCGCGGCTGTGCGACCGGGTGGACACCTCATCATCGCGACGTTCGCCGAAAGCGGACCCGAGCACTGCAGCGGTCTTCCCGTCGCCCGGCATTCTGCCGCCGCGTTGAGCGAGCACTTTGCAGAGGGGTTCGACCAAATCGAAGCGTTCGGCCACGATCACGTCACCCCATGGGATGACGTGCAGCCGTTCACGTATGCCATCCTTCGGCGTCGGCGGCTTGCTACAGCTCACCCATGTCTTGAAGGAGTTTGACCATCACGTCGGGCCGTCGTGTATAGATGCCGTCGATGCCAATCTTGATCAGGTCGGTCATGTCCGTCGGGTCGTCGACCACCCAGGTGAGCACGGCGATGCCCTTGCTGTGCGAGTACGCGAGGTAGTCGGAAGAAATGCGCTTCGTCCCATCGTCGGCAAGAAATGCGGGCTGGCCAACGAGCTGCGTGGTGACGAACGTCGTGTCGCCCGCATCGCGAGCAGCACGCATAGCACGACGCTCAGCGTCGGTACCCGACGTGTGAACCTCGGGGCACAACTCTCGAAACAAGATGACTTGCTCGTTGGTGTCCACCCCGACGTACACATCGGTCGTACGGCCAAGCAATCTGAGCAGTGCGCACAGCGGTTCAACTGCTTCTGTCGAAAGGTCCTTCAAGTCGAGCGTCGCGAGCGTGGTTGGAAACCTTCGGAGAATGGCTTCGATGCTCGGGATACCGATGCCCGTGCCGCGGAGCGGAAATTGCCCGTCGCGCTCGAAATTCCAAGCCGCATCAAGTCTCGCCAGTTCGGCGTACGACTTGTCATGGACTGGACCAGTACCGTTCGTCGTTCGTTCCAGCGTGCTGTCGTGGAAGGCGATTGGGACGCCATCCGCGCTGAGGAAAACATCCGCATCAATGACATCGCCACCCATCTCCATGCTGTGCTCGTAGGCATAGAGCGTGTTCTCGGGAAACAACCCATCGCCCCCGGCGTGAGGAATTACGAGAGGGCGACCAATGCGAAATGGGTTTCCGGTCGGTGTTGCTGCGACGTTGACGGGCCCGACTGACGAGGCCGCACAAGCGGTCAGCAACGCCGCACAGCAAGCCAGCACCATCAGCCCAGCCGGCCGACTGGACCGATTTCGTGCCTCGTTCACCACCGACCTCCACGACAATCGTGATTTCGTGGGACCGAGGTTACCGCGAGTGAAATGCTCGCCTGCGACGGCAGTCATCGTCACCGGCTGCCTCTGAACGGGGTGCAGACCGTAACCAGCGCCGGGGTCTGGCAGCTGAACTGGACGAGGCCTTGGCCGGCATGCGCAAGCCATCTGGCCGCTTAACAGATCAGTGCCACGCCACGGTTTGGACCAGTCGCCTCGTGGCGTGCACGCTGGCTTCACCGCTATCGCGACGAAGTTGCTGCGGCCACGCGTGATCATGCCGCCCGTGTGTCGGCTTGCGGCGTCGAGAGTCATTCATGGTCGCGATCGAGCCTCGTCGGGTCGGCCTCGAACACGAACTCGTCGGCCTGCACCTCGGAGAACTGGCGGCCCCGTCGGCGGACGTTCCACCGTCGTGGCCGCACGCCGTGATCGGCAGGATGCTGGCGAGCATCGGCAGGACAATCGCCAGGTTCACCTGCCGGGCCTTCGGCGGTCGGTCAGCCTGGCGGAGCGAAGAACTCCAGAGGGATGCCGTCGGGATCCCGGAAGCTCACCCCGGAGCCATAGGTTGCGTCTTTGATCCCACCGTGGGTGATGCCAAGCTCGTCGAGTCGGCGAGCCCAGGTCTCGAGCTCGGCTCGATCGGCGCAACCGAACGCGACGTGGTCGAGACCGATCCGATGCTCGCTGAACTGTTCGTCGGGTGCCGGCTGTTCGTGCTGGTGCAAGCCGATGAGTGTCGTTCCGAGCAGGTACACCGTGTGGTGAAAGCCTGGGTCGGTGTCCTCATCGAGCACCGGCTTGGCCTCGAACAGTGCTTCGTACCAAGGAACACTCACCGATAGATCGCGAACGGTCAGCGCCACGTGTGTAAGTGGAGGAAAGGTCGACATGGATCACTCCCGTAGGGGCTGTGCCTTGTTGCTGTGCCGCTGTAACTCAGCGCCACCAGAGTCGCCCCATCCGTCTCTGGTGTCTGGCCAGAGTAAGCGCACATCCTTGTCGCCTCGTGACTGAAGAAGACATGTGGTCAGATTCGACCAGTCTGTGCGGCAGGGTGATTACGGCGGCACCTCGAACGACAGCGAGTGGGTCAGTTTGAACGGACGCGCTACTCCGCCTTCGGTTCGATTTCACTGCTGGGTACACTCAAGTGATGGCACTGTCGGCCGAGAAGTACATTCGGGTCACGACGTTCAAGAAGGACGGCACCGAGGTGTCGACGCCGACGTGGGTCGTCGCCCTCGACGACGGAAAGATCGGGTTCTACACCTCGTCGACGTCAGGAAAGGCCAAGCGGCTGAACAACAACCCGAAGGTGGTGGTCCAGCCCAGTGACGGCCGCGGGCGAGCGAAGCCGGGCACTTCCGTTCTCAACGGCACGGCTGTCGTCGTCACTGGTCCGGAGCGCGACGCCATCTACGACAAGGTGGTCGCCAAGTACGGTTTCATGACCAAGGTCACGCGCTTTCTGGCGAAGGTCGGTGGGTTCGTCAAGCGTAAGAACCAGCCGTACGCCGACCGCGGCGTCGTGGTCACGTTCTCGGATTGACCGTCCGCACACCGGCGCGTCGTGTCCGCTACCGCCGACCAGCGGACGCCCTGGAGCACTGTTGCGTTGACCGAACGCGTGCTGGCGGCGAGTGTGTGCCGGTGAAACGTCGTGGTCGTGTCGCACCATCGAGTGCTCACCGGCGAGTGGCTCGACCCAACCGAAGACGACACGAACATTGCCTGGATCCGATCGACCGTCGATGCTATGGCGCCTCACACGAGCGACGCGGTGTACGCCACCTATCTGGCCGACAACGAGCCCGAATGAATACACGCGGCGTACGGACCGAACTGGGAGCGGCTCGTCGCACTCAAGCGAACGTGGGACCCCGACAACGACTTCCACCTCAACCAGAACGTCGACTCCCGGATGAGAACCACCGCTCTGCTGGCCCACGGTCACGTCGACCGGCCGAGCCGCGCGGGCGTCGCGCCGACAAATATGACGAGCAGGGTTCTTGAGGCAAGATGAACCCATGATCCGGGCATGGAAGTTTCTCGATGAACGCTCGATGGGGATCTTCTCCGGGTTCACCTGGCCGAAATCGCCTGTCGACAGAGATCCTGGGCCGTGGGTCGAGTCATCCGAAGTGATCCCTTGCTACGTGGGGGTGCATGCCTGCTCTGTTGAACAACTGGCGTGGTGGATGAGCGCCCAGCTGTGGGAGATCGAACTCGCCGGACCGGTCATCGAAAAAGGTCCCAAGCTCGTGGCCAAACGCGGCCGGTTGATACGCCTCGTCGACGAGTGGCCTGGACTCGGCACGGAGCTCGCGGAGTGGGCGGTGTGGAGAGTCCGGGCCCATGCGGTGGAGGTATTGACGGCCGTGGGCGCCAACGACGCTGCCGCTGAGCTCGCCGCAGTCGACACCTTCGAAGATCTTGGTTCGACAACCGCGAGAATCAACCTCGACAGCACTTCTGCGGCAAGGGTCGCTATCGAACAGGTCGCGGACAGTGTCCTCGACATCGCCAACCCGATCTTCGCCTGCTGGGATGCGGCCCGCGCCGCCGGACACAACGCCTCCGCCGTCAACCGGTGGATCAACTCATACCAGGGGGCTTTCGCCCTCGAACGGGCACTTCAGTCGGCGTGGATTGCCGACCGGTTGCATCTCGACGCGTAGGCCGTCGCGCACCGGATGTCGTCGTCACCTTCGACGCGCCCTGAAGACAGCCAGGAGCGACTCGCGGGCGTCGGCCTCCATCGGCTCGACCACGTCGATGCTCTCAAGCCGTTCCAGTGCAGTCTGTGTCGTTCGCATCTGCTCGACGTACGCGATGCAGCCGGCACAGGTCGCTACGTGGAGCTCCAATTCCTCACGGGTCGGTTCGGGGAGCTCGCCTTCGAGCCAGTCGGTCACCAACTCGACCAGCATCTGGCAGTCAAATGGATCGTGAATCATGAGAACTCCCGCCTAGTCATCGAGGTAACTCTCTAGCGCTGCTCGTATCTTCGAGCGTGCTCGATGAAGCAGGACCCGCTGGTTGGCTTCTGTGAGGCCGAGCAGATCACAAACCTGGACGGAGCTGAACTCAGACAGGTCACGCATCACGATCACTTCGCGTTGGGCGAGGGGCAGCTCGGCGATGGCCGCGTCGATCACGGACCGTGCCTCGCCCGCCAGTAGGCGGGCCTCGGCGTCGCCGTCCCATCGTCGCGGCGGCGTCGCCCAGTGGCCTGCCCACAGGGCATCCGAACCCCGAAATCGCTCGGTTGGCACTGAGGGTGCTGAGTCGTCGCCTGCCAGTGCAGACAATGGCACCGTTCTCCGTTCACGCTCGCCGCGAGCTCGCGCTTTGTAGATCAGGATCTTGTACAACCACGTCTTGATCGTCGATCGACCTTCGAAGCGGTCGATCCCCTCGCTCACGCCGATCCAAGTGTCCTGCACAACCTCCTCGGCGACGGCCCTGCTCGGTACATACCGCATGGCAACCCTCACCAACGACCCGTTGTATCGATCGACCATTTCGATGAACGCCATCTCGTCGCCCGCGCGAAGACCCGCAATGATTCGTTGATCATCTGCGGTTGCTCCGACGAGAATTTCTGGCTCGGTCACCGTCGGGTGACCTTACCTGCACCAACTGGCGAGCCCGAATCAGCTCCGCCACGGACCAGGCCTGGAATGGGCAACCGGTAGCCGACCACGGTGCTCCACCATCGGTCGTCTCCGACACCGAACCCAGTCCGAATTCACCGAGATGTGATTCCAACACGTCGAGCAATGCAGCGGCCGAGCGGCCTGTCTTCAAACAGGCCTCGACGTATGGCCCGATCAGCCAGGGCCAGACGGTGCCTTGGTGGTAGGCGGCGTCGCGGGCTGCGGAGTCGCCTCGATGCTCGGACCGGTACCGCTCATCGGCGGGTTCGAGTGAACGCAGCCCGACCGGGGTGAGCAGCGGCGTGACAGCGTCCACAACGGGTGCGATTGCAGCGATGCCGAGCGGGCCGTCATCCAGCGCTGCAGCGATGAGTTGGTTCGGGCGCAGCGTTCGGTCGTCACCGGTGGGACCGTCGATGACATCCAGCAGGGCTCCGTCGTCGGCGACAAATCGTTCGAGGAACGCTCCACGGGCCTGGTCGGCGCGCGCTTGCCATGCGTCGCCGGGTAGTCCGATCTTCACTGCGATGACAGCGAGACGAGTGAGCGCACTGATCCACAGCGCGTTGATCTCCACGGTCTTTCCAACTCGAGGTGTTATCGCCATGCCGTCGACGCGGGCGTCCATCCACGTCAGCGCCAGCCCTTCCGTTCCTTGAGTGACGAGGCCGTCGCGAATATCGACACGAATTCCGTAGCGGGTTCCCGTCACGTGACTGTCGATGATCGACGCGACGGTAGGCATCAACTCGATCGCCAGATCCAGGTCGCCGGTCACCTCGATGTGACGTGCGAGCGCATGCAGGAACCACATCGTCGCGTCTGCTGTGTTGTACTCGGGCCGGCCGCCGACATCGGCAGTGTTGGCCAACATTCCTTCGGAGACGGACGAGGCTGCTCGACGCAACAATGCCGCGCCTTGGGAGTGGCGGCCGGTGCACAAGAACAATCCTTCGTATGAGGTGAACGTGTCACGCGACCAGTCGCCGAACCACGGGTAGCCGGCCACGACTGTCGGTCCGGCGACGATGAACTGATCGGCCGCGTGGGCAAGCAGCCGATCTACCGACGACGATGCTTTCGCGGTTCGGGCGACGTGGCGGTAGCGCTTGCGTGCCGCGGCGACAATCTCTGTCGCGACTGGCACGGTGCCACCGTCTGCCCAGGCCTCGACCGCGACATGTTCTCCGGGGCGCAGGTCGAGTGCGAAGGTGCCCGCATGGCAGAGGTCCTCGTTGGCTTGCAGGCCTCGTGCTGCCTCTTCGCGTTGGTGCGAGCCGCGCCACCAATCAGCGCAAGGCTGATAGCCGGGCCCGCGCACCCGGTAGGCGTTGTCGAAGACGAACCCGTCGTCCGCCGGTTGCATCGGCGCGTCGCCGGACGCGAACCGCTCGCCATGCGCATCTCGCCATGTTGCAACTGCAGCAAGTTCGAGTCGAACCGGGCGCGGCGAGCTCACCAGCCGATGAACGACACCAGTCGCCGGTCGCCCGTACAGCATCGCTACTTCCGCTTCGAGGACCATGTCGCCGATCTGCCACCGCCAGCGCGGCACGCCCTCGATCAGTTCGAAGGAGGTCAGATGTCGAAGGCCCTGCGGTGCGACGTGACCCGATGACCATTCACGGGTTGCCAGCTCATGCCGTTGACCATCGATGACCAAGACGGGATCGAGTGCGGCGAGTCCGAGTTGTCGCCCGATCGGGGGCTGGGTAGCGACGACCAAGAGTCCGTGATATCGCCGTGTGCGCAACCCGCCGACCGTGCCCATGGCGAACCCGCCGAGACCATCAGTGACCAACCACTCTCGCGCCGAGGCGGCAACCAGGTCCCCGCACACCTGCGATCCAAATCGAATGTCCATGCCACTGTCGTGTGCCGAGCGGGCGATTCGTGACAACTGAGCCTGTAACAACTTCGAGTGGTGCACGACTGCACCTGCATGAACGATGCAGAACGTGCACGACTGTCGGATCCTAGCTGGAAGACGTGGGGGCCATATGTCTCCGAGCGGGCCTGGGGAACCGTACGAGAGGACTACAGCGAACACGGGACCGCGTGGGACTCGTTCCCGCACGATCACGCCAGGTCGCGCGCATATCGATGGAACGAAGACGGTCTCGCGGGCATTTGCGATGACCAACAAACGCTGTGTTTGTCATTCGCCTTCTGGAACGGACGAGACCCGATCTTGAAGGAGCGGATCTTCGGACTGACCGGTCCGCAGGGCAACCACGGCGAGGATGCCAAGGAGTACTGGTTCTACGAGGACTCCACGCCGACGCATTCATGGATGCGGTGGCGCTACTTCTACCCGCAAACGGAGTACCCCTACTCGCACCTGGTCGACGAGAACGGACGCCGCGGCCAACACGATCTCGAATTCGAACTGCTCGACACGGGCATATTCGACGACGAACGCTACTGGGACATCACCGTTGACTACGCCAAGGCCGCCGTCGACGACATCGTCGCGCGAGTGCGTGTTCGCAATGCCGGACCCGACACCGCGTCGCTGCACGTCCTGCCGACGTTGTGGTTCCGCAACACGTGGTCATGGGGACTCGACGACCGCCGGCCAAACATCGAAGCGAACGACGGCTGCCTCGTTGCTCGACACCACACGCTGGGTGACATGACGCTCTCCGGAGACGGATCACCACGGCTCTTGTTCTGCGACAACGACTCGAACGCCCGACGGCTGTGGAACACCGACGGGCCAGCCTTCCCGAAGGACGGCATCAACGACCACGTCGTCAACGGTCTGGACACCGTCAACCCGGACAGCCGCGGCAGCAAAGCTGCGATGTGGTACGAGCTGGAGGTGGCACCGGGCGCAACCGCCGAAGTAACGATTCGCCTCAGCGCCGATAACGCTCCATTGACTGTGCCGTCCACATCGATCCTTGCCGATCGAGCCGCAGAAGCAGACGAGTTCTACACCACACTGACACCATCGACCGCGAGCCCGGATGAAGCGATGGTGATGCGCCAGGCGCTCAGCGGGATGTTGTGGTCGAAGCAGTTCTTCCACTACGACGTCGCTCGCTGGCTCGACGGCGATCCCGGTCAACCCGCACCCCCGGAAGGGCGCAAGCATGGACGCAACTCAGCGTGGAGGCACCTCAACAACCACGACGTGATCTCAATGCCCGACAAGTGGGAGTACCCGTGGTACGCGGCGTGGGACCTGGCATTTCACACGGTCGCCCTGGCTCACGTCGACCCGGTGTTCGCCAAGGAACAGCTGACCTTGATGTGCCGCGAGTGGTATATGCACCCCAACGGCCAACTCCCCGCGTACGAGTGGGCGTTCGGTGATGTCAACCCTCCGGTGCATGCCTGGGCGGCGATGCAGGTCTTCGAGATCGACGGTGGCACCGATTTCGAGTTCCTCGAGCGGATCATGCACAAACTGCTGCTCAACTTCACATGGTGGATCAATCGCAAAGACGCTGATGGCAACAACATCTTTTCGGGCGGCTTCCTCGGTCTCGACAACATCGGGCCGATAGACCGGTCCGCGCCGTTGCCAATCGACGGCAACCTCGAACAGTCCGACGGCACCTCGTGGATGGCGATGTACTGCCTTGACCTGCTGGAAATGTCGCTGACATTGGCCCGTCACGATCGTGCGTACGAGGACCTGGCGACGAAGTTCTTCGAACACTTCGCACTCATCGCTGAAGCGATGCACAGTCGCGGACTGTGGAACGACGAGGACGGCTTCTACTACGACGTGCTGGCGACACCCAACGGTCAGCGCATCCCGCTGAAGGTCCGGTCAATGGTCGGCTTGCTGCCACTGGCGGCGACCACGACGTTGGGTCGTGAGACGCTGGACAAGCTGTCTGATTTCGCTGCCCGAACCGATTGGTTCATCGAGAACCGACCCGCATACGGCGACCTGTTCCACATGCATGACCGCGAAGGCAGCGAAGGCCGACTCCTGGCGATCGTGTCTCCCGAACGCCTGCGCCGGGTGCTGTGCTGGTTGCTCGACGAGTCCGAATTCCTGTCACCCTACGGAGTGCGAGCACTGTCGGCGGCCCACCGCGAACACCCGTTCTCGGTCGATCTCGGCGGGATGACCTACACCGTCGACTACGCCCCGGGCGAGTCGACAACCGGCTTGTTCGGTGGCAACTCCAACTGGCGCGGGCCGATCTGGTTCCCGGTCAACTACATCGTCATCGAAGGCATCCGCCGCTTCGCCCGGTTCTTCGGCGACGACTACCTCGTCGAGTACCCCACCGGATCCGGCACCGAACTGACGCTCACCCAAGTCGCCGACGAGCTCGGTAGCCGCCTGATCGACATCTTTGTGCCCGACGAAGACGGACGGCGACCCGTCTTCGGTACCGACGAGAAGTTCCAGAACGACCCAGTCTGGAATGCCCTGATCCCCTTTCACGAGTACTTCCACGGAGACACCGGTCGCGGCGTGGGTGCATCACACCAAACCGGTTGGACCGGCCTGGTAGCCGACCTGATCATCCGTCGCGGCCGCTGACATTCGTGACGTGCAAACGACGAATCGGCCATCAACCATCGGGGGCGCCTGGTAGTTGTGGATCGCCGCCATCTTCTGGTCGGTACCGTGCAGCTCAGACGTTACGCATGCGAAGCTCGGAGTAACGGCGGAGTAACGAAGTTCAGTGGTCACAAATGATGGTGGCGGTCGTCCAATCCATTGTGAAGCCCAACTCATCCACGAGGAGACGACCGTGACCATTGTCGAGACTGCTTCGAGCCCCGATCACCTGATGCGCATCTTTGCCGAACGAGCCGCTGGCGGTGACGCCGCCGGCCTGCTCGCCCTCTACGAACCGGAGGCGGTGTTCGAACCACAGATCGGCGTCGTGCTGCGCGGCCACGAGGAGATGCGCGAAGCACTCAAGGGTCTCGCGGCGATGAAGCCACGTATCGAGTACAACGGGGCAGCCGATGTCGTCATCGTTGACGACATTGCGCTGGTGTCGAATGCGTGGACGATGTCCGCGCTGCTTCCCGATGGCTCGATGCACAGAGAGGGCGGAATCAGCGCGGATGTGCTTCGGCGCCAACGTGACGGCAGCTGGCTGGTGTTGATCGATCAGCCTCGCGGTGCGACGCTGGCACCGTGAGCGACCCGAGCCACCCACGAGACCCTGAACCGTCGGCCGCCACGGTGCTGGCCGCGCAGAGCGGCGATGCGGCGGCTCTCGAGGCACTTGTGGTGGCAGCCCGTGATCGTGTCTACAGGTTGTCGTTGCGGATGACGGCGCGCCCTGCCGACGCTGAGGACGCCACGCAGGAGATCTTGATCAAGGTGATCACCCGCCTGTCGACGTTCCGTGGCGATGCCGCGTTCTCGACGTGGATTCATCGGATCGCCGTCAACCATCTGCTGGATCGGTCGAAGAGTCAGGTCGAGCGGATGGAGATGACGTTCGACGCCTTCTCCGCAGATCTGCTCGATGGGCTGTCGGCCTCGCCCAGCTCGGCGCCGGATGCCGCAGTGCTGGAGCGTGAGGTACAACTTGCATGCACCCACGCGATGCTGACCTGTCTCGATCGGGAGGATCGCGTCGCCTACATCCTCGGGGACATCTTCGGCGTCGACTCCGAAGAGGGCGGCTACATCTGTGAGACCTCGGCTGCGACGTACCGTAAGCGGCTCTCGCGCGCCCGCGGCAGGGTCCGTCACTTCTTGTCCTCCAACTGCGGGCTCGTCAGCCAGGCTGCGGCATGTCGCTGCGCCAAGCGGGTGGATGTCGCCGTTCGGGTCGGTCGCATCGACCCACAACATCTTCAGTTCACGGACTCGACAGCGACGGTGACCGACGAACTCGTCCGGCTCCACGACGCCGCGCACCTTCTGCGCTCACTACCCGACGCGAAGATCCCCGAGAGTTCCGTCCAAACGATCAGAATGCTGATTCAGAACTCGGTCGCGATCGCCGATCCGGTTGACTGAAGAAGAGGTCGCCGACGCGATCGACAAGCGAGTACTCGCGGCCAGACAGCACGAGCATTGGTACGAAGTGGACAGCCGTGGCTTGATGAGCCTGCGCGCTCGAATCGCGTACGCGTCGTCGATGATCAGATCGATCGACGACGAGATCGGTTCACATCCCACGCGATCGAGACGCGCTGCCGCGAGTATTGCAGCCCATTCGGCGATTTCGGCAGGATCAACGACATCCGTCCTCCCGAGACGTTCAAGGCGACGGAGCGTGTTTGCCGACGTTCCATCCCGCTTCACCGAGCAGCGCCCCGGCCCGGGCGATCGGCTCGGCCTCTAGCGGCGTGGCCATCGAGTCGTTCCAACGGTTGAACACACCGAACATGCACACCACGCCCAAGATCTCGACGATCTCATCGTCGGTCCAGTGTCGGGTGAGCTCCTTGTATGAGGCATCTGTGACACCGTTGGGGACCGACGCGGCATCACGCGCGAAGTCGAGCGCAGCCCGCTCTCGGTCATCGAACAACGGGCTCGTCGGGTAGTCGTAGATCGCCGCCATCTTCTCGTCGGCGATGCCGTGGCGGGTGGCACTGACCGAGGTGTGGGCCCGGCAGTACTGGCACCCCGCTGCGTAGCTGGCCATGTGGGCGACGAGTCGCTTGAGGCCGAGATCGACGCGGCCGGCGGGATCGAACACCGCCTTGTTGAGTTGCACCACTGCCTTGGCGATGGCAGGCACTCGCTGCATCGTCAGCAGACTGTTCGGCACGAACCCCAACGTCTTCACGAAATGCTCCAGCGTGCTGCGAAGGTCGGGATCGCGACACTCCTCGATGGGTACCGGTGCCATCCGAGACATTGTGCTCCTCCTCAGCGCGGCGCGATGTGCCGACCGGGCCAACTGTGTTTGTCGGGCCGTTCGACGGTCAACACACGCGTGCTGCTCGGCGGAACGATCGAGGTGTTCGAGGACATTGACCCCGGGCCTACACCGAAATTCGCATGTCGATCTGGTCCGCCACGCGCAGGGCGTTGGCAATGATCGTGAGCGTGGGATTGACCGCTGACGATGAGCGGAAGAACGACGAGTCGACCACGTAGAGGTTGTCGAGATCATGCATCTTGCAATTGACGTCGAGCGCCGAGGTCTCCGGGTCGGTACCGAATCTCACGGTGCCGTTCTGGTGCGACACACCTTCGATCGTGTTGCGACCGCCCGCGTAGTGGCCGGCCTCGAAGTACTCGTCGCGGCACTGCATCGTCTCCAGCAGGCTCTTCCATTTGTCGAGCAGGCGCTCGTGGGCGACAGCGTTCGTGTCGGAGTAGGCCACACGCAACCGTCCGTCGGGCTCCACCGTGACGCGGTTGTCGGGGCTCGGCAGATCCTCTGTCGTTATCCAGAACTCGACAGCGTGCCGCGCCAACTCGACCGCATCCGGCCCATCGAATGCCGATGCATCCTGCTTGCCGAGCATTTGCATGGCGCCCAGCGGGAAGTCCCAGTCATCGACACCATCGGGGTCGCCGTAGTAGTAGTCGTTGATCCCCAGCGTCTTTTGGAACAGTGTCGGATTGGGGAGCTTGGAGAAGGCGATTAGCGCCGAGTTGTGGTGCAACATGAGGTTGCGTCCGACGACGCCCGATGAGTTGCCGAGTCCGTTCGGGTGCTGCTCGTTGGCGGATTGCAGCAGCAGTGCGGCGCTGTTGATCGCCCCGGCCGATAGGACGATGACGTCGGCGGTGTACTCCTCGACGCGGCCGAGCCGGTCGACGATGACCTTCGAGATCCTGTGTCCGCTTGGATCGGTCTCGAGGTGGGTCACCCGTGCGTTGGTACGCAACGCGACGTTCGGGTATTGCGCCAATGCGGGTTCGATGCAGATGGTCTGGCTGTCGGCCTTGGCGTTGGCCAGACATGGGTAGCCGTCGCAGGTGTCGCAGCGGATGCACGGGGAGGTGTTGGGAGAGGTCTCGTCGAGCAGCACGCCCATCGGCAACGGGAACGGGTTGAGGCCTCGAGCTGCGAGGTCGTTCCACAGTTGCTGGATGCGCGGCTCGTTGCTGATGGGCGGGTGCGGGTAGTCCTTGGAGACCCAGGGATCGAGCGGGTCCACGCCATGCTGGCCGTGAACTTGATAGAGGTGTTCGGCGGCGGTGTACCACGGTTCGAAGTCGTCGTACGTCAACGGCCAATCCGGCGATACGCCGCCGTGGTGTTGCACGACACCGAAGTCCTTCTCGCGCATGCGGAACAAGACCGCGCCGTAGACCTTGGTGTTGCCTCCGACGTAGAAGTGTTGCTTGGGCGCGAAGGGCTTGCCATCGCGGTCAAGGTATGGGCCGCCGTTGCGGTACCGGTGTTGACCCCACACCGCAACAGGGCTCCAGTTTTCCTTTTCGCGGGTCAGGAAGTCGCCGCGTTCGAGCAGCAACACGCGCTTGCCGGTGGCGCCGAGGGCTTGGAACATCGTTCCTCCGCCGGCGCCGGAACCGATGATGATGACGTCGTAGTGGTCGTTCATTGGAGTTCTTCTTTCTCGAGTGTGCGGTTTCAGATGATTGCCAGCGGGGCGACCCACGCGCCGGTGGCGCCACGGAGCCGGGCGTGGGACAGCACGAACATGAACTCGATGGCGTCGGCCTCGGCCAGTTCGGCGAGGGCGAGGTTCTCGGCGACGACGATGCCGTGGCGTACGTTGAGTGTCTGAGGAACTTCGAAAGGACGTGCCGAGTTCTCGGCGGGGACAGGTCCGAAGCTCCAGGTGTCGCAGCCGACCAGGGCGACGCGACGATCGGCGAGCCAGTCGACCATCGCCATCCCCGGGCCGGGTTCGCCAGCCAGGTAGGCGTCGGCGTTGGCCCACTGCCGGCCCCAGCCGGTGTGGAACAGGATCGCGTCGCCTGGCCGCACTTGAAGATGACTGTGATCGAGGATCTCCTCGACCCAATCGGGCTGAATCACCTCGCCGGCAGCCAGGCGGTGAACGCCCTTGAACTTGGCGACGTCGATCAGCAGGCCGCGGGTCACCAGTTGCGGCAGTGTGTCGATGCCGAGTCGATTGGTGCCGTACTCCTCCACGATCGCGTCGAGCGTCCAGCCGTTGTACACCTGATCGCCGATCTGCAGATGGTTGAGGGCGTCGACGTGCGTGCCCATCTGTTGGGTCGCTTCGATCTGTTCGACGATCCAGTTGACGTTGTTCTCACCCCACCCGCGCTCGCCAGCGCCGGGGCGGCGACGATTCAGTTGGTGGGCAGTTGTCGTCAGGACCTGCTTGAAGGTGCGCCCTGGAAACGCGGGGATGTGCTCATCGATCACGTGGGAGAGGTCGAACACGTCACCATTCCGCACGAGTTGGGCGGCGCGCACTAGGCCATCGGTGGTCGCTTCGTTGAAGGCGCCGGCCTGATCGCCAGAGCCGTAGCGAGAAGGCTCGACAGGAGTCAACACCAGGGCGCTCATTCCGACGACCAGGTGCTCTCGAAGTCGGCATAAAGGGTGAGGCCGCCGTCGACGAACAACGTCTGCCCGGTCACGTACGCGGCTTCGTCGCTGCATAAGAACGCGGTGGCCGCTGCCATCTCCTCGGACTCCGCAGGTCGGCGCATCGGGATGTGTTGCGTGACGAGGTCTCGCTTCACCGGGTCGTCGGCCCACGCCCGGTTAATCGGTGTGAGCGTCGCGCCGGGGGCGACGGCGTTGACTCGAATGCCCCGCGCCGCGTATTCCAAAGCCAGTGTGCGGGTGAGGTTCTGCATGCCACCTTTCGACACCGAGTAACCGAGGAACCTCGGCTTGGGGATGATCTGGTGCACGCTCGACACGTTGACGATCGAACCGGGTCGACCGTGGTCGAGCATCTGGCGAATGGCTTGGCGGGCGCACAGGAACGAACCGCGCAAGTTGACACCGATCACCCGATCGAAGTCCTCGACCGAGAGCTGATCGCTGTCACTGGCGATCTGGATTCCGGCGTTGTTGATCAGGATGTCGATGCCGCCGTAGGTCGACATGACCTCGTCGAACATTCGTGAAACCTGCTCCTCGTTGCTGACGTCGGCTTCGACAACGATTGGCTTGGCGCCGTTGGATTGCATTGAAGCCATGCACGAATCGAGGCCGCGCTCGATCGCCGACTTCGTCTCGCATGCCCCATCGATCCGGCCGACGTAGTTGATGGCCACGTTGACTCCCTCCTGGCCGAGGCGTAGGGCGATGGCCTGGCCAATGCCGGAGCTTCCTCCGGTGACGATTGCGTTCTTTCCTTCGAGACCACGCATGGATCTCTCCTTCCGAGATGTGCGCCACGTGTTCGGCGATTGGCACTGTCGTGTCGTCAGCTCGCGGATCGTTACGGAGAAAAGTTTGTGAAACGAACGACGAGGTTGCGGGTACTGCACCTGTCATGGATGAGATCTTCGATGTCGTTGTGATCGGTGCCGGCCCGGCTGGCGAGAACGTCGCAGGACGAGTCGCCGCCGGTGGACTCCGCGTCGCGGTCGTCGAGGCCGAACTCGTCGGTGGCGAGTGCTCTTACTGGGCGTGCATGCCGTCGAAAGCGCTGTTGCGGCCAGGAGAGGTGATCGCCGCAGCGAGGCGAGTACCCGGTGCGGCCGAGGCCGTGACCGGCACGATCGATGTCGCAGCTGCACTTGCTCGCCGCGACGAGTTGACCAGCCACTGGAATGACGAGGGTCAGGTCCGCTGGCTCGATGGCGTGGGCGCGACATTGGTCCGTGGTCGCGGCAGGATCTCGGGCGAGCGAGTCGTCAACGTCACGACGACCGACGGATCCGTCCGTGTGCTGCGCGCATCCACGGCCGTCGTCGTTGCCACCGGCTCGGGAGCTGCGATTCCGCCGATTCCAGGCGTTCGTGACATCGCCGTTTGGGACAGCCGGGCGGTGACGTCGGCCAAAGAGGTCCCCCGTCGACTGATTGTGCTCGGCGGTGGCGTTGTCGGCGTCGAGATGGCCCAAGCGTGGAAGCGACTCGGCTCGGCCGAGGTGACGATCGTCGAGGCCTCGGCTCGGTTGCTGTCGATGCATGAGCCGTTCGCAGGCGAGCAGCTCGCAAAGGCATTGCAAGACGACGGCATCGACGTCATCCTCGGGTCGAAGGCGGTAGCCGCCGAACGCGACGGCACCGACGGGCCTGTTCGGCTGCGCCTGGACGACGATCGCGTTGTCGAGGGCGACGAGCTACTCGTAGCTGTCGGCCGTCGACCACTGACAGCCGACCTCGGGCTCGACACCATCGGATTGGAACCAGGGCGCTACATCGACGTCGACGACTCGCTACGCGCAACTGGTGCGAACAGTTCGTGGCTGTATGCAATCGGCGACGTCAACGGACGAGCACTACTCACTCACCAGGGCAAGTACCACGCACGCATCTGCGCCGACGTGATCCTCGGCAAGCCAATGACGGCCTGGGCCGACCACGTCGCAGTCCCCGGCGTCGTGTTCACCGACCCACAAATCGGCTCGGTCGGGCTCACCGAAGCCAAAGCACGCGCCAAGGGCCTCAACGTGCGAACCGTTCGCTACGAGACCGGACACGTCGCCGCCGCCGCCGCTCGCGGTACATCAACCGTCGGCAGCAGCCAACTGGTCATCGACGACGACCGCAACGTCGTGGTCGGGGCGACCTTCGTCGGACCCGAGATCAGCGAGCTCGTCCATTCAGCAACCATCGCAATCGTCGGTGAGGTTCCTCTGGATCGCCTGTGGCACGCCGTGCCGGCCTTTCCGACGATGTCCGAGCCTTTGGTTGCGCCTTCTCGAGGGCCGACGGTCTGTAAGGCTCCCGATTGCGTCCGCTGTGCGGGACAGTCGTCAGCGATCAGCGAGCGGTGAGCACTGCCCGGCCATTGCGGAAGAACTGCAACGCCATTTCCGCTGGGTCGGCCGCAACCGTAAGGCCAGAGAGGGGTAGGACAGCGCCGTCAAAGCTCGACGCATTCCAGAAGGGATCAGCTATCGGGGTCTGCCACGGGCCGACGTAGAGGTACGGCTCGGGATGGCCATCGTCTCCGGGCGAGGCGCCGTAGTTGGCCCGGAAGGCCTCGATGGCGTCCTCGGTGTAGAACGCCTGGTCGAAGTGTTCGGGCCACAGGATCAATGGCGACGGGTTGGCGTCGGCGATCTCAGTGGCGAATGAATCGAGCATCTCGGCGCCGAACGCATTCCACGCCGTCAACACCTCTGCGGCGTGGCGGTCGAGGCGCAGCGGCTCATCGACTTGAAGCGGGGTCGCCGGCGGATACAGCTCGCTGGGGAACCCGGGCTCGACACCGACGAATGCTGCGGCTTCTCCAATGGTGCTGAGGTGATGCCATCGGGTCCCGCCGGGGCCGTCGACCACCAATTCGTCGGCGTCGACCCACACTCGACTCTTGTCAGCGAGTAACGGAGTGGCGAAACCGCTTGAAGAGGCCGCCAAACGGATCTCACCGTCGTCGACATACCTCGCTTTGGCGACGACATGCTCGGCAACGCAGTGCAGTGCGCGCCGGGTCGAGACGAACGTGTGGAGGTCGAGCGAGAGGCAGCAGTTCATTCATGCAAGTGCAGTGTGGGCGGGCACGACATCGTTACGCCCGGACAAGGTCAGGGCGACGACCGGAAAGATCAATGCCGACAGCAATCCGGCGCCGACGAACGCCGCGGCGACCCCGGCCGTCAACGCGCCGATCTCCACACCGATCATCGTGGCCGTGACGATGAAGGGCAGAGACGTTGCCTGCAACAAGGCCTGCGATCACGACCTCGCGCCGCGAGGCGAGTTGGCCGCGGTACAGCAACGCCGGAACGCCGCGCACGACGAGCAAGGCGATCAAGAACACCGGGACCAGCGCCAGGGTCGAAGAGTCGTCGAGCAGTGCGCGGAGATCGAAGCGGATTCCTGCGCTGACGAAGAAGATTGGCACGAGAAACCCGAAACCGATCGCGTCGAGCTTGACCCGGAACAACGGGTGATTGCGTGCACCGTCGCGGTCGACGGTGCCGATCACGGCCCCGGCGACGAAGCAACCAAGGATCGTCTCGAGCCCAGTGCGCTCGGCGAGGAGTGCGAAGGCGATGATCAGCAGCACCACGCCCCGAATCCTGATCTGAGCAGTCGTGTCCGCCAGCCGGGCGATCACGTCCTCAATTCGCATCCGGCGGCCGCCGGCACGAATCGCCCAGACCACAAGTGCGATCAGCGACACGAAGACCGCGAGCAGCGTGAAGCGTGTGGACGCCGTCGCAGCGTCACGAGAGAACAGTAGCGACAAGGCGATGATCGCCCCGAAGTCGCCGAGTGTTGCTCCGGCGATCACCAGCTGACCGAGTTGACGATCCTCGAAGCCACCCTGTTTGGTGACGGGGACTACGAGGCCGAGTGACGTCGCGCACAAGGCCACGGCGACAAGGCGAGCATCGTCGATCAAACCAACAGCCGACAGTACGACGGACACCACGACGGCTAGGCCGGCCGAGACCGCCATCGCTGTCCCGGCAACTCGCAACAAGGATCCCCGCAGCCGGCTCAGATCGAGTTCGAGGCCGGCCAAGAACAAGGTAAAGGCCAGTCCGACCAAGGCCAGGATCTTGACCGGTTCATCGACCGCGACCCATCCGAGCACCGCCGGCCCGAGGATGATCCCGAGGGCGATCTCCACCACTTCGCCGGGCAAGCGAACACGCGGTACAAGACCCAGCAACAAACGAGAGCTGAAAGCGATCGACAAACAGATAGCCAGGTTGGCAAAGGAGAGCTGCGGCATGATGCTTTGTATGCCAGCTGGCCGAAGTGTTACAACGCGGCAAGCCCGTTCACGTGGCTATGACTGTGTATCCCCGACGTCGGCCCCGTTGTACACGCGCGTCTCCACAGACTTCGTCCGCACGAGTGTCCCTCTCCTATGAAGGCCGCCGCCTGTACGTGCCGTCGCCGGGCAAACGTGCCTGCCGGCTAGCGGGACGCGAACTGCTCACGCAGGTGTCGTGCGTAGAAGTTCGGCCAGGGTTCGTCGGGCTTTTCACTGGTGTAGTCCCGGTCGGGCTGCACGAGCGTGTGAACGAGGTGGCTGCGTACCGGTCGTGCTCCGAGAAGTTGGGGAAGTTCCGAGAGATTGAGCAGCCAGTCGGCATACCACGATGCCCAATCGTCGTCGGCCCCGTCGGTGAGTCGATAGACGTGGTGATGGGTCTCGGCGGCCTCGGTCAGCAAAGCCGCGATTTGCTCGTCCTTCATGTTGGGTGACATCGGTGACGATCTCCTTGTCGTCTCTCAGTCTCGAAACGGCGGCACTTGTTACAGACAAGCGCTCAGCAGATCGCCAACTACTCGATGGGCGCGCTCGGTCACTCGCTGCCGCGGTCGGACGGTTTCGAAACCGACCCCGACCACACCAGCGAAGTCGAGATCCGGTTCGTCGCCGAGACCTCGCAGCGCACCCGCCTGGAACTCGAATACCGCAACATCGAACGACGCAGGCCCAACTGAGAAGGCGTCCGCGACGGTGTCGACGATGACGCCGGATGGGCCCTCTATCTCGACCGCTACGCCAATCTCGTCACAACGAGTGTCTGACGGCCAACGCTCCGATCGACCCTCGCTAATCGGTCACGGCGATGGAGCACAGCCCACCGCGAACTCCACGGCCGATCATCTGCTGTTGAGGAGTTCGGCAATGTAGTTGGCGGCGTCGCGATCTGCGCCGGGTACGCAATGTCCGTAGACGTTGAGGGTCGTGGACGCTCTGGCGTGACCGAGCCGTTGGGAGACGGTGACGATGGCGACGCCGTGGGCGAGCATTTCGGTGGCCATGAAATGACGCAGGTCGTGCAACCGGAATTGACCGACTCCAGCGCGGCGACGGTGATCGATGAACATCTTGGTGACACGGTTCGGTAGCCACGGCAGCGAGCCGTCCGGTTCGGCGCTGAACACGAACGCCTTGTCGTTCAACAGATGCTCTTGCTGGATGGCTCGTTGGGTTGATCGCTGGTAGTGATCGACGAGTCGTTGCATGCTGGCCTCGTCGAGCGCGACGCGGTAGGTGCGGTGGGTTTTGGTGGCGCGCAGCACTGGCCCAGCGGGCCCCTCGACGTAGGCGCGGCTGAACCCGATCGCTGAATGGGTGAAGTCGATGTCTGCCCATCGCAAACCGAGCATCTGGCTGCGTCGCGCCCCGGTCGATGCCGCCAACCACAGATAGGTGGCGAAGTCGAGGTCGGTCTCTTCGACCGATGCGACAAGCCGTTGAATCTGGTCTGGTGTCGGAGGACGAATCTCTGTCGGTGCGACCCGGGGCGGACTCGAGTTGGCTGCCGGATTGAGCCAGATCCACTCCCACCGGACCGCCTGGGTCAACGCTCGATGTAACACGACGTGGACGCGGTGTACCGTGCCCGGCGTCAGCGGACGGCCGTCGCGCCCGCCACTGCGCGACAACAATCGGTACATGTCGTCGATGTCGATCGTGGTCAGCTTGTTGACCCCAATGTCGCCGAGAATCGGTTTGAGATGGTGCTCGACGATGCTGCGGGTCTGCGCCACTGTGGTCGACGACCATGCCGGCGAGGCGTGGCCCATCCATCGATCAAGCAGATCGGCCACCGTGCCGGAGCGGAGCCGGGCATATCCGGCGTCTTCGACGAACTCGCCGAGTCGGGCGGTGGCGTGGCGTCGCGAGCCGTGGACGGTCTTGGTCGCCCACCGTTCACGACCGCTGTCACGGTCAACACCGAGATAGATACGCAGTTCCCACGTGTCAGGGCCGCGTTGTCGCAATGATCCAGTCATCACCGAACGGTACGGCGACCATGGGCAAACCATGGGCAGACCATGGGCACAGCCACAGAACCACAACCCGCCAAGCGTCCCTCAAAAGGGCGGCTGAGCAGGCGCTTTACAGAGAGCGGACGACGGGATTCGAACCCGCGACCCTCACCTTGGCAAGGTGATGCTCTACCAGCTGAGCCACGTCCGCGTTAGCGGTCGCTTAGGTTATCAGTCGCCCGCGGAAAGCGACACCGGGATCTCGACCGGCACGGCACTGGAACGCACCTCCAGGACGATCCCTCCGAGGGCAGCCAGCACCACCAGTGCTCCGGCGATCTGGACGGGGCTGAGCTGCTGGCTGAACACGACCCAGGCTCCGACGGCCGAGATCACCGGACCACCGAGCATCAGCAGTGAGGCGACGGTGATGTCGACGTGCCGCTGAGCCCACGTCATCAATCCGTGGCCAACGAGCCCCGACAGCAGGACCATCCCGAGGATCGACGAGCCAGTCGGCGCCATGGATGGCACCCATGTCGTGCGACGTCAGGAGCACCCACGGCGTAACGGTGAAGGCCGCCACACAGAACACTCCGGCTATTAGGGCGATCGAGTGGATGCCCCGGTTGCGAACCTGCTTCATGCGCACGAAGTAGGTCGTGAACAACCCGAGGTTGATCAGTGCCAGGACATCGCCGTGCAGCGTCGCTCCCGATGATTGGTTGGCGCCGAGCACCACCGTGCTGATCCCGCCGAGAGCAATGACCGCCAGCAGGATCTGGCGGGCTGCGGTGCGGTCGCCGAACAGCAACGGGCCGAGGAACAGCATCAGCACCGGTTGCAGGGCACCGATCAGCGTTGCGTTGGCGATCGACGTCGATTGGTACGAACTGAAGCCGACCAGCGTGGAGATGCCGAACAGCACGCCCGGGATGAACACCGCCTTCAGCAGTGGCAAGCTGACGCGTCCGCCGGTGAAGTACGCAGCGCCCAACATGACGGGCATCGCCATCCACAGGCGCCAGAACACAATGGTCCCGGCCGACGCATCGATACCGCGAACAAGCAGGGGCCCGAAGCCCCACGCGAACACCGCGACAGCGGCGATGGAAATGGCCAGGTGTGCCCGACCCTCTGCAGTCCTCACGACTTCTTATCGGCAGGTCGCAAGTCGACCCGAAGCACCAATACGCCGTCTTCGATCGTTGCCGTGGCATCGCCGATGATCGCGAAATCCATGAAGTCCGATTCCGCCTGTTGGATGAACCGTTGCCGTTCCTCGCCGGCGACCGGCGGAAGTGGGCGACCTCTCACAGCAGCAGCACGTTCGCGAAATCGGGCGAGCATCGCCTCGATGTCCAGTCCTTCAGCCACGTACAGACACGGTAGTACGCCCACCCCTCGCATACAGAGGCATGTGACAGATGACTACGACATCGGGTCTTGCGGGCCCGACGCGAGCGCGTCGACCGTCTGCGCGGGTCGCTCCGTCGACACCGACGTAGCGTCCGGATCGGCTGCTACCGGAGCGGGTAGCGGCGCGACTGCCGTCGGTTCCCCTGTGGGCGGGGGGGCCCAAGCGAGCGTGTCGCCGGCGTTGGCCGGCTCGGCAGCCTCGACCGGAACGTCGGCATCGGCCTCGTCCTCCAAATCCGGCTGGGCGACCGCCACCGCGGCCGGCTCCTCGACATGCCCGGGCACCTCGGCGACCGATTCGCCGGGTTCACGCAGATCGTCGAACGCCTGGGGCGTGCTGCGCACCAATGCCTCCAGGTCGAGCGGGTCGGCACGCGCTAGCTCGTTCGCGGTGGCGCCTGCACCGGCGGAACGTACGTGGTCGAGGCGGCGACGACGTTCTCCCGCAGGAGCTTTTGCCCAGGCTCGCCGGCCCATCACTTCGAGCGGCGCCAGCGCGGGGTGCTCTTGACGGCCGCGCCGCCACCACACGATGGTTCCGAGGAGCAGCGCCACGCCGACGAGCGCCAGGCCAGCGGCTGAAAGATAGATGATGCGTTCGTTGGTCGGGTCGGAGAAGTCGCCGACGATGCCCAACAAGGCGCGACGTGGAGACGTACCGTTCACGGCGCCCATTCTCGCATGCCAACGGCCATCACACACGGGCAGCTTCGCCGAGATCCATCGGGATGCGTCAAGCTGGGGATGTGGAGGCCGTCTATCTCATCATCGCGATCCTCGTGTGCGCTGGGCTGCTGTACCTCGGCTATCGAATCGAGCCGCACCACGTGTCGAAGGACGGCCGGCGCTTCCTCTGCTCGGGGCAGTGGTTGACGGCAGATGGTGGAACGGAGGGACGTAGGCGCGAGGTCTGGGTCAATCTCGAAGCGAGCGGCCAACTTCGGGTCGATGTGAAGCGACGCATGCGCCACGACGTGACTCATTGGTGGATCGAAGGCAAGTCGGCGAACCCGCCGCGCAACCGCATGGTGTACGCGTTGCGAAGCATCAACATTCTCGGTGGTGTCGAACGAATGGTCATCCAGGTGCCGTCGAAGAGCCGTGCCGTTCCCGTGTTGGACGCCGTTCTCGCCGACACAAAAACCTAGAGCCTGACAACTAGAGCCTGGCGACCGATTCCACGAACTCCGCGAGTGGGGCGGCGAGCTGGTCGAGGTTGATCAGAAACGCGTCGTGGCCGTGCGGTGATTCGATCTCGACGTAGTCGCAGCGCGTGCCGTTGTTCAACAACAGGTCACGGATCTGTTGCTGTTGATACGACGGGTACAAGATGTCGCTGGAGATACCGAACGTCAGAGCCGGCGCGTGAATGCGGCTCATCGCCGCCTGCACTCCCCCACGACCACGGCCCACGTCGTGGAGATCCATCGCCTTGCCGATGATGAGGTAACTGTTCGCGTCGAATCGCCGAACCAGTTTCTCGCCGTGGTGGTCGAGATAGCGCTCGACCTCGAATCGTTGCCACAGGTCGAGGCTGTCGCGCAACGTCGCACCATCGGCCAACTCGCGGCCGAATCGATCGGTGAACACGTTGTCGCTGCGGAACGTGACCTGGGCGACCATGCGTGCCACCGAGAGGCCCTCCCACGGACCGTCGTTGTCGTCGGCGTCGTAGTAGTCGCCGCCGCGCCAGTTCGGATCCATCCGGATCGCTCGTCGCCCGATCGCTCCCCAGGCGATCTGTTGCGCGGTGGCCTGCGCGCACGTGGCGATCGGCACGATCGAGCGCACTCGATGCGGAAAGGTGATGGCCCACTCGAGGACCTGCATGCCGCCCATCGATCCGCCGATCACCGAGTGCCATACGGGGATCGACAGATGATCTGCCAACCGGACCTGGGCACGCACCATGTCTCGAATCGTCACCACAGGGAAACGGCTGCCGTACGGTTTGCCGTCGATGGGATGCGGGGATGCCGGGCCCGTCGATCCCTGACACCCACCCAGCACGTTGGCACAGACGACGAACCAGCGCTCGGTGTCGATCGCCAGGCCGGGGCCGACGGCATCCTCCCACCAGCCCGCGCTCGGATGACCGTGCCCCATCGGTCCGACCGCGTGACTGTCGCCGGTCCACGCGTGGCACAGCAAGATCGCGTTGCTGCGATCCTCGTCGAGCGTTCCCCACGTCTCGTAGGCAACGGTGACCTCGTCGAGGGTGACGCCGCCGTCGAGCGCGATGGGCCGGGTGAAGTCGAGGAACTGCCGATGGCCGACGGGATCGCCCGCACGCCACGCGCCGCTTGCCGGCAGTGGTTGGCCCGCCATCGTTTCCTCCTCCTCGTGCTCGTCTGCGCTGGTGGACGCCGCACGAGGGAAGCTTCGTTGCCCTGCAAAACAGGGCCACATCCCCGCCGAGGCGGGATGGCACCGTGGGGCTTCCTCCCCGGTTGCCGGAGCGACGTCCCGGAGGACGTCGCTCACTCGTGATGCGAACCGCCGACACTGTAGCGACGTCACGGCCGTCTTGCCCTGTCGAATATCGATCCCAGATCGGCATCAGCGCTGGTTGATACTGATCGAGTGTGCAAACTGACTGAGTCACGAATCAGAACGGCTGACTGATCAGCGAGTAGACGTCCGGCGGCGTCTGCCGCCATGCTGGGCACATGGGTGTCTGTTTCCTCACTCCAAAAGCGCGTCCAACCGCCACGCCCGGCAAGGGTTACGGCAGCGTCGCGAGCGAACGGATCGCGGCCGGAGAGGTTGTTGCCGCGTTCGGTGGCCGATGCGTGACCCGTGACGAGTTCGAGCTCCTGCCGGCAAGCCAGCAGGTGCGGAGTTTGCAGATCGACGAGCGTCTGTACCTGGCCGGCGCGCCGGAACCCGAGCCCGCCGACTTCATCAACCACTCGTGCGAGCCCAACTGCGTGCTCTCCGGCAGTGTCATCCTCGTTGCGGCGCGCGACATCGCCGCCGGCGAAGAGCTCGGCTACGACTACGCCACGACCGATGGCAGCGACTACGACGAGTTCGAGTGTGCCTGCGGCACTCCACAGTGCCGCGGGAAGATCTCCGGGCATGACTGGATGCTGCCAGAACTGCAACTCCGTTACCGCGGCTCGTTCAGCCCATACCTGGCAAAGCGCATCGCCGGTCTCGTCAACGTCGGCGCCGAACGGCGGGCATTCGCGCTGTAGACGGTCGACCAGTACTCTCGTGCCATGCGGGTGCTGATCGTCGGCGCGGGTGGAGTCGGGTCAGCGCTGGCGACGATCTGCGCGAGGCGCGACGCGTTCGAGCACATCCTGGTTGCCGACCTCGACTCGTCACGGGCGGCTCGAGCAACGACGACGGCTGATAGCGACCGGGTCAGCAGTACCCGCGTCGATGCTGCCGAGCGCCGAGACATCGTCGAACTTGCGCTGGCCACCAACACCGATGTCATCGTGAATGCCTGCGATCCGCGGTTCAACCCGCCGATCTTCGAGGCTGCGTTCGAGGCTGGATGCCACTACCTCGACATGGCCATGCACCTCTCGGTTCCTCACCCCACCGACCCCTACAACCGGATCGGCCAGAGCCTCGGCGCAGCCCAGTTCGCAGCGAGCGATGCGTGGGCCGAGCGAGGTCTTCTCGCTCTGGTCGGGATGGGCGTCGAGCCTGGTTTCTCCGATGTTGCCGCCCGGTATGCCTCCGATCACCTGTTCTCCTCCATCCACGAGATCGGCGTGCGCGACGGCAGCGACCTGGTGATACAAGGCTTCGCGTTCGCTCCGACGTTCAGCATTTGGACAACGATCGAGGAATGCCTCAATCCGCCGATCGTCTACGAACGCGAGCGTGGTTGGTTCACGACGGCGCCATTCTCGGAGCCCGAGCAGTTCGACTTCCCCGAAGGGATTGGTCAGCTGAAGTGCGTCAACGTCGAGCACGAAGAAGTGCTGCTGATGCCGCGATGGCTCGACGTCGACCGGGTGACGTTCAAGTACGGCCTCGGTGACGAGTTCCTCGAGGTGTTGACGATGCTGCACAAGCTCGGACTCGACTCGACGACGCCCGTCACAGTCCGCGGCGCCGATGTGTCGCCCCGCGAGCTCGTTGCCGCGGTGCTGCCCAATCCCGCCGAGCTCGGGCATCGTATGACCGGTCGGACCTGCGCGGGAACGTTGGTCACCGGCGTCGGCACCGATGGCAATGGCGCGGTCCACGTACATCTATCAAATCGTCGACAACGAGTGGACGATGGCCGAGTTCGGCCATCAGGCAGTCGTCTGGCAGACCGCTGTCCATCCGGCTGTGGCGCTGGAGATGTTGGCCACCGGCGAGTGGAAGGGCGAAGGTGTCAAGGGCCCTGAAGCGTTCTCTGCCGATCCGTTCCTGCCACTCCTGGCCGAGCACGGCGCGCCCTGGTCGATCCAGGAACGTGAGATCCCAAACGCGATGAAGGAACGACCATCGCCCGTTTGAAGAAACGCGACGTCGAGCGTCTACTGGCCGACTACGACGCGGACCCGGTCGGCGCGTTGACGACGGCCCTGCGGATCACACTCGACATGCCCAATGCCACCTGGACGATGCTGGTGAACGCCGCACCGATCGACCAGGTGAAACGACAACGGTTGCTGTCAGCCGACCAGTCGAGCCTCGACCAGTTGGTCACCGACCTCAATGAGTTCCGCTCCTTCACGTGACCGTGCCGATCACCGGTTGCGCCAACACGACACGCCGGTCGAATCCTGGCTCGGTGGGCAGGAAGCCGTTGCGATCGGGCCACAGCAGTTGCACGAGGTCGAACGGCGAACCGCGGTACCACGCCTGACCGGTCGCGAACAGCGGGCCCCACAGTTCGAGATCCACCGGCGCAAAGACGCATCGCAGATCGTTGTCGAAGAGACCGGTCAGCTCGACTCCGAGAGGAATCTCGGTGCCACCGCGCAACAGATCGGCGAGCAGATCGAAGAGTCCGCGGGCAGCCGACGGTGTGAGCCCGAACAACACGACCTCGGGGAAGTCGAATGCCGCGGGGAACCCGATCGTGTACACGTAACCGGCGACCGGAGGATCAAGGTCGGGCTGCGCGGCGACGGGCTCGATGGCCCAGCCGTGCTCTTCGATCATCCACTCGATCTTCTCCGCGTGAGGGATGTGGAAGTCGGGCAGGTCGGTCATCGCAGCAACTCGGTCACAACAGTGACTCGCTCTCGAGATCGATGACGTGCTGGGCGTGTCGTGTGGCCATCGCCGCGAACATCGCTTCGCTGCGCTGGTTGCCGCCGACGATCTGCGAGGCGATCACACTCATCACGACACCGGAATACGCCTCGCGCCGGTACTGCGACCACAGATGGTCGTCGTCGACCGCGACCCCGTACGCCGCCAGTGCGTCGCCGTACTCGTCCACCAACTTGCGCTCGATGCGGCGGCGTTCCTCAGGCAAGACGCCAGCGCCGAGGAAGTAGCTGACGTCCGCGATCCCCGGCCCGTGACCCGGCGTCTGCCAGTCGACAGCGGCGACGGCGGCACCACCATCGGGCCCGGCGAACATCAGATTGTCGAGTCGATAGTCGCCGTGCGTCACGGTGTTCGGCGGGTCTCGGCCCTCGAACCAACCCGCGATCTGCAGACTGAATCGCAGGATCAGCGCTGCCGCGTCCGTCGAGAGGTACTTGCCGTACGTAGCCATGAATCCGGGCACGAACATCGCCCACAGCATTGCCAACTCGTTCGAAGTATTCGCGGTCCGCCGGCCGAGCCACTCGATGTCGTCGAGTGTCGAGTCGCCCCACCGTGGTCCGTGCAGTTTGGCCAGCTCGAGAACCGCGGTGCGCGCCTGAGCGGCGTCACAACCCGTGATCTGATTGCCCTGCACAGCGGGTGCGAGGTCCTCCATCAGCAGCACGAAGTCGCCGGAGTCTGCATGCCATTCACCGTGGTAGCACCGAGCAACGCGTATGTCGACCGTAGGAGCGATCTCGAGGTAGAAGTTCACCTCCCGCTCGTAGTTGCGCAGCGCGACACCCGTGGCCCGGCTCGTCGGATCCGGCGACGGCATCTTGGCGACCAGCGTTGCGGGGAGCGATCCGTCGGAGTCCAGCTCCAGGCGGATGTTCATGCCGACGAGCCCGTCGCCGATCCGACTGGTGCCGCGCACGGAGACGTCGGACCGCAGCACCGAGCTCAACCACGAATCGGTGAGCCCCTCAGGTGTCATCGAGTCCGAAGGTAGCCTGCAACGCTGATGACCACCGATCCCGCCGAAGCGCCGATCGAACGTGGTTCGAGGTTTCGGTTCCTGATCACTCCGAAATGGATCGCCTTCCACCTGCTTGTCGCAGTCGTGGTCGTCGCCATGGTCAACCTCGCGTTGTGGCAGTTGCGCCGCCTCGACGAGCGCCGCCAGTTCAACGATCGGGTTCGTGCCAACTCGAACCAGCCGATCGCCTTGTTCGACGATGTGGGGATCTCGGCCGAGCAGCCGTCGGCGACCGAGTGGAGACGGGTACGTGTCACCGGTACCTACCTCCCCGGACATCAGTTCCTCGTCGTCAACCGATCGCAGAACGGCGAGACCGGACGCAACGTCGTCGACCCGCTGCTGCTCCGTGACGGCTCGCTGCTGCTGGTCAACCGCGGGTTCGTTCCCGACCCTGACGCCGTGCCTCCGACGCCTGAAGGCACGATCGATGTGGTGGGGCGGCTACGGGCGAGCGAACGCCGAGCCACCGGACAACCGGCGGATGAATCCGTCGATGAGCTCACCGAGATCCGCCGCATCGACATCGGTGTCCTGGCCAAGCAGTTCACAGAGAATGTGGTGCCGATGTACATCGAGCAAATCGAATGGACACCGTCCGATGCCGAGACATTCCAGCCGATCGCCCCACCTACCCTCGACGAGGGACCACACCTGTCGTACACGATCCAGTGGTTCATCTTCAGCATCTGCGTCATCGTCGGCTGGGCGTTGGCAGTACGGCGTTCGATGGCGATTCGATCCGGAAAGGCTGTCAAGAAACGGTCGGCCTACGTCCCCATCGCCGACGAATGATCAGGAAGGTGACCCTTCACCCTCACTCTCCAGCAGTGCCATCCGCCTGAACTGCTCGACGACGTTCGGCGATGTATATGCAGGATCGAGGTGCCGGTACACCGTGTCGACGTTGACTGCGATGCGGCCGAACTCGCCCAGTGACCCGAAATCGGGTCGTGCCTTCACGTCGGCCGCGATCTCCCGCGTCGCCTCCCACGCATCGACACCCGATGCCTGCAGGCGGCAGGCCGCCTCGTCAACGAACGACAGGTATTCGCGAACCGACGTAATGCCGCCCTTGTCGGTGATCGGACCGTGGCCGGGCACGACCACATCGATGTCCATGCTCAACATCAGATCGCACGCCGCGACCCAGTTGCTCAACGGGCCGGCCCACACGATCGGCGTGCCGCCGATGAACAGGATGTCGCCCGTGTAGATCGTCCTGGCGTCGGCGACATACGCGAGGGTGTCGCCGTTGGTGTGCGCGGGGCCGACCTCGATCAGGTTGACGGCTCGACCGCCGACGTCGAGGTCGATGCTGCCGTCGAAGGTGCGGTCGGGCAGCCGCAACTCGATGCCCTCGAAGTCGAACTCACCGAAGAAGCTCCGGAACATGTCGCCCACCTCGCCGGGCGCTTTGTTCAATCCGGCCAACAACGACGGAGGCACCTCGCTCATCTCGTGGGCAGTTGCGGAGCTGGCGATGATCTCGGCGTCGTTGAGCAGGATGTTTCCGTAGCAGTGATCGCCGTTGGCGTGGGTGTTGACCACTTGCCCGATAGGCGATGCGAGCGCGATCGGCCGCATCGAGTCGAGCATCTTCTGGGTCAGCTTCAGATCGAACAGGGTGTCGACCAGCAGCGAGGCGCCGTCGCCGACGATGAGCCCTGCGTTGCTCCATCCCCATCCGCCGTCGCCCTGCAGGTAGGCGTGGCACCCGTCGGCGACCTCCTGGAGGCCGCGTGCGTAGTCCTGTGGCATGCGTCAGTCCTATCACCCTCCGACTGGCTGATCGCACGCGGCTTACAGTGCAGTCATGCGCCAGCTGAGCGGCATCGATGCCAGCTTCTTGAACATGGAGACCGCGAGCACGTTCGGACATGTCGCGTCGTTGAACATCTACGATCCCAGCGACGCTCCGGGCGGCGCCGGGCTGGAGGCGACCAAGCAGACCATCCTCGAGCGCATCGACCAGCTCGCTCCGTTCCGCCGCCGATTGGTCGAAGTGCCGATGGGCCTCGACCTGCCGTATTGGATCGAGGACCCCGACTTCGACATCGATTTCCACGTGCGCCACCACGCAGTCGCACCGCCGGGCACCCCACAACAGTTGGCCGACGCCATCAGCAGGATCGTCGCTCGCCCGCTCGACAGGGCCCGGCCCTTGTGGGAGCTCTACGTGATCGAGGGAGTCGATGAGGGACGCCAGATCGCCCAGCTCACGAAGGTCCATCATGCTGCGATCGACGGTGCATCTGGCGCGCTGATGCTGGCCGCGATCCTCGATCTCGATGCCGACTACCGACCCGTCATCGGTCCCGCGCCGTGGAAGCCCGAAATCGTGCCGAGCGACGAAGAGATGCTGCGGATCACACTCGGCCAGTACCTCCGTCGACCGGAGAAGATGATTCGGCTCGGGGTGCGCACGGCTCGCGAGCTGGCGACGGCCACGCGCTCGGGCGGCTTGCGGGCGATCGTCGACATGATCGCCCAACCGATGCCGGGCCCACTCGGCAAGCTGATGCGTGAGCGACTTCGATCGCAGTACGGAGAAGACACCGATCGGCCGCCCGCCCTGCCTCCGACGCATGCACCGCGCACGCCGTGGAATCAAGCCATCACCCCGCACCGTCGCTTCGCGTACACGACGATCCCGTTGGACGATGCGAAGACGGTACGGCGCGCCTTCGGCTGCACCTTCAACGACGTCGTGATGGCTCTGTGCTCCGGTGCTCTACGTCGATATCTGCTGCATCACGACTGCCTGCCGAAGGAGAGCCTGATCGCGATGGTGCCCGTCAGCGTGCGCAGCGGTAACGAGACCGACGCGTACCAGAACCGGGTGTCGGCGCTGCTCGCCGATCTGGCGACGAATGAGAAGGATCCGGTTCGACGCCTGCGACGCGTGCAGCAGAGCATGACCGCTGCGAAAGAGAACCACGTGGCGATTCCCGCCGAGACGCTGATGGACTACACCCAGTTCGCTCCCCCGGCCGTCGCCGCCCGGGCGATGCGGATGGCCAGTCGCCTGCGGATCGCCGACCGAATGAACCCGCCCTTCAACCTCGTGATCTCCAACGTGCCGGGCCCCAGCGAACCCCTCTACATGGCCGGTGCTCGCCTGCAGCACTTCTACCCGGTGTCCGCCCTCGCCGACGGCCAGGGCCTGAACATGACCGTGCAGAGCTACAACGGCAACCTCGACTTCGGTTTCATCGCCTGCCGTGAGCTCGTCCCCGATGTCTGGCTGCTGACCGAGCTCTTGCACGAAGCGATGCAGGAGCTGCTCGCAGCCGCAACCCAACCTGCAACCCCACCTGCAACGCCGCGCAAATCCCCAGCCCGCAAATCCCCCGCCCGCAAGGCAACGCCGCGCCAACCCTCGCGATGAGAGATGAGCCGCCCGGCACCGCAGATCTCTCATCGCGCGACGACATCCCTCCGGCGCGATGAGAGATGTGCGGAAGGGGTCGGCTCATCTCTCATCGCGGCGGCGTCTGACGTAGGCGCGGGGCTTTCGCTCCTGAGGCGATAGGTTCCGAACACGGCTTCCCCCGATCGAACGTTCCGATCTGGAGGATCCGATGGCCTCACTCAACAAGCCCGTCCTGAAATGGACCGCTGACCACCACACCGTCATCTCAGCCGACGACCTCGCTCGGCTCGGGGTCACGAGGTCGCAACGCCGACAGCTGGTCGACGACGAGATACTCGAGCGCGTGCTCGACGGCGCGTACCGATTCCCAGGATTGCCAAACGACGAGCTCGCTCGTTGTGTCGCGGCATGCAGCCGGCCCGGCCGACTGATCGTGGAAGGACCGACCGCGGGCCGACTCTCGGGGTTCCGACGTATGCCGCGCGACGGCTTCGTGTGGGTGATCGCGCCGCCTGCCAGCAATCCAAGCGTCGAGAAATGGCTTCGCCCCTACCGCACGGCGATGATCGACCCGCTCCACATCGTGCAACGGTCCGACGGCATCCGCCTCACCGCGCCGTCACGAACGGTGGTCGACCTCGCTCGACACTTGCCCGACCACGATCTGCTGTCTGTGATCGATCAGGTCGAGAGCGAAGGGATGGGCACCGCTCAGACGATGTGGCAGGTCGCCTTCGATCTGGCGACACCTGGCCGACCGTGGGCCAGACGCTGCCTGCGAATCCTGGAACAGCGCCCTCAACATGGTGTTCCCGCTTCGCACTGGGAATCGCGTGTTGTCGCAGCGTTGATCGAGCGCGGCATCCGCGAACTCAAACCCCAACGTTCGCTCGACGTGCCGGGGTGGGGACCAGTACGCCTCGATGCGTCCGTCGACCGTGTTCGCTGGGGTGTCGAGGTCGACGTCTACCCATCACATTTTACGGAGGACGGCGGTAGCAGGGATCGAGAGCGCGACCTCGCCTGCGACGCGATCGGCTGGCGAATCAGCCGAGTTCCGCGGCCAGCTTTGCAGCGAGATTTCAACCTGGCCATCGACCGTCTGGTGAAAGTGTTCGAGCAGCGCTGCCACGAGCAAGGTGCGTCATACCCGCCGCGATGAGAGATGTGCGGAAACCTCCGGCTCATCTCTCATCGCACGGGAGCGAGGCCACCGCGAGATGAGAGATGTGCGGAAACGTCCGGCTCATCTCTCATCGCACGACACCCGCGGCGAGTCAGTTGTTGCCGGGGAGGCCGGCGAGGTGGCCGATGTCGTTGTAGCGCATGAGGCGCCAGTGGTTGTCCTTCACCAGTTGGATCTCGGTGATCGAGGTGTTGAGCGTCTGGATCTCGAACGAACCGGTCGATGGGGCTTTCAACGCCAACCTCAGGGCCGCATCGACGACACCCGCGTGGCATGCGACGACGATCGTCTGATCCTTGTATGCATCGACCGTGCGCCGGATCGTCTGACCGATCCGGAACTGGAACGCCGCAATCGTCTCTCCGCCGGGAAAGCTGGTGCCGAACGGGTCGCCGTCCCAGGAACCTCCGCCGTACTTGGCGAGGTAGTCGTCGAAACCCATCCCGTCGCAATCAGGCCCCGGGTCGTGCTCGCCGAATCCGGGCTCCTCGACGACGGCGAGGGTGCCGAGAGCCGGGGCGATGATCTCGGCGGTCTCGCGGGCCCGAGAGTATTGGCTGGACATCAGCACGTCGGCGACGATCTCCTTGCCGGCCAGCAGCCGGTCGCGTAGACGTTCGGCCTGCTGACGGCCCAGTTCCGAGAGCCCGCTGCAGGTCCGGTGACCCCCGATGACCCTCGCCACCGTGGTCTTCGATTCTCCATGGCGGATCAGCACAAGTCGGGTCACAGGCCGGGGATCTTACTTTTCGTCTGCATGGGATGGGCGGTCGCAGTTCCTGCTCTAACTTCAGCTGAGTGCTCGGAGTCGACAGGTTGACCATACGATCAGCCACCGCAGACCCCCGCGCCGCCGGTTTGCTGGCCGATGCGCATGCGCTCGGTCTCGTCGAAATCACGTCGATAGACGTCGCTGACCTGGTGTTTGTCGCTGGAGGCAGCGACCGCGACCAGCTTCACGCGCTCCTGGTCGATCCGATGCTGCAGACCGGCGAGTGGGCGGTCCCCTCCACGCCGGCTATCGAGACCGCGCTGCTGCCCGGTGTCACCGATGCCTCGGCGCAGGCCGTGACGCTCGCCGCCGAAACAGTCGGTTCGCCCGTCACCGCGGTTGCCACAGGCACTCGCTACGAGGTGCACGGCGACGTCGACGACGACACCATGTCGGTGCTCGCCAAGCGGCTGCTCGCCAACCCGGTCATCGAACGATGGTCGATCGGACCCATCGAGCCGACGTTCGTCGATTCCGAGGCGACCGCCGACATCGGGGTCGAGCTCGTGGACCTCGAGGGACTCGACGACGATGCGCTGGCGGCCCTCAACCGCGACCGCGGCCTGTCACTCGACCCCGCCGAACTGCAAGCCATTGCCGAACACTTCCGCAACGCCGGTCGGGCACCCACCGACGTCGAGCTCGAGACACTTGCCCAGACGTGGAGCGAACACTGCGCCCACAAGACCTTCCGGGCCCGGATCACCGGCGACCAAGGTGAAGCGATCACTCCGCTGTTGCAGCAACTTCGGAATGCAACAACGGCGATCGACGCCCCGTTCCTGCGCAGCGCATACGTCGGGAACGCCGGCATCGTGTCGTTCTCCCCCGGCACCACCATCGCCGTGAAGGCGGAGACGCACAACCATCCCTCGGCGATCGAGCCCTTCGGTGGATCCAACACCGGCGTCGGTGGTGTGATCCGCGATGTGATGGGTGCAGCGCACCGTCCGATCGCGGTGACCGACATCCTGTGTTTCGGTCCCACCGATCTCTCAGCCGATCTGCTACCCGACGGCGTCTTGCATCCGCGTCTGATCGAGGCCGGTGTCGTCGCCGGCGTCGCCGACTACGGCAACAAGATCGGCCTCCCGACCGTCGCCGGGGCCGTTCTCTACGACGACGGATACATCGCCAACCCGTTGGTGTATTGCGGATGCATCGGCATCGCTGACGACACTCCTCCGCTGACCGGTCCGCACCCGGGAGACCTGGTCGTCGTGCTCGGTGGACGTACGGGACGCGATGGTCTCCGTGGCGCAACGTTCTCCAGCGCCACGATGGACGCGACGACTGGCGACGTTGCCGGTGCCAGCGTGCAGATCGGTGACCCGATCATCGAGAAGCTGTTGATCGACGTGTTGCGCGATGCCGCCGGGCTGTTCACGGCTATCACCGATTGCGGAGCTGGCGGTTTGTCGTCCGCGATCGGCGAGATGGCCGAGGGGATCGGCGCCGAGGTCGACCTGGCCGGCGCCCCGTTGAAGTATCCGGGCCTTCGCCCATGGGAGATCTGGCTCAGCGAGGCCCAGGAGCGCATGGTCGTGGCCGTCGACCGAATCCGCGTGGCCGCAGTTGCAGCGACTCTGCGAACAACACGGGGTCGAAGCGACGGCCCTCGGCTCGTTCACCGGCGACGGGATCCTCCACGTCCGCCACGGCACCACCACGGTGCTGAACCTCGACACGCATTTTCTGCACGACGGACGGCCGCAACGCGACATGGTGGCACTGCTGCCATCACCGCGCCGCGACGGTGCCCAACCGCCTGTCTGCGCCGACATCACTGCCACCCTGCTGGCGCTGCTCCATCACCCCAACATCGCATCGAAGGAGTCGGTGATCCGTCGCTACGACCACGAGATCCTCGGCAGCAGCGTCGTCCGACCGTTGATCGGTCGGTGTCACGACGGTCATGCGGACGGTGTCGTGATCGCGGATCCGGCCGACACCCACGGACTGGCGATCGGCATCGGTGTCAATCCGTGGTTCGGCGAGCTCGATCCCGAGCGCATGGCCCACGCCGTGGTCGACGAGGCAATTCGCAACGTCGTCGCGGTCGGCGCCGACCCCGACAACATCGCCCTGCTCGACAACTTCTCATGGGGCGATCCGCGGCGGCCGTCGACCCTCGGCGAGCTCGCGGCCGCGGTGCAGGGGTGCTGCGATGCGTCGATCGTGCACCGTGCCCCGTTCGTCAGTGGCAAGGATTCGCTCAACAACGAGTACCTCGGTGCTGACGGCGCCCGCCACTCCGTGCCACCGACTCTTGTCATCACCGCGATCGCGCACATGCCCGATGTCAATCTCGCCGTCACACCAGACCTCAAGATGGCCGGCAACGTCGTCGTGCAAGTCGGCACGACGAACTGCGAGTTCGGCGGGAGCCACTTCGCAAAGGTGCACGGGATCACCGAGCCGGCGATCGTGCCAGCCCCCGACACCGCTGCTCCCATCCGCTATCGCAAGTTGCACGAGGCCCTTCGATCGGGACGAGTGCTGGCCTGCCACGACCTCAGCGAGGGCGGTCTTGCCGTCGCCCTCGCCGAGATGGCCATCGCCGGCCGCCTGGGTCTGTCGATCGACACGCTGCCCGGTCCCGATCCCGTCTCGGCGCTGTTCAGCGAATCATCGAGCAGGTTCGTCTGCGAGGTTGCCGTCGACGACGTCGCGTGGCTGGCCGAGCAACTCGGCGAACCCGTGACGATCCTCGGCTCGGTCGTCGACTCGCCCACGTTCACCCTTCCTGATTCGGCGGCGATCCCTCTCGTCGACCTCGTCACGGCATTCGGAGCACAACCATGAGTCGACCGACAGCCCTCGTGCTGGCAGCGGCTGGCACCAACCGCGATCACGACGTCGCCTTCGCGCTCGACCTCGCCGGAGCCGAGCCGCGCATCACGTTGCTGGCCGAACTCCTCGAACGACCCAACCTGCTCGACGATGGACAGATGGTCGTCATCGCCGGCGGCTTCAGCTACGCCGACGCACTCGGCGCCGGCCGGATGTTCGCGCTGCAACTCGAGCATCGAGTCGGCGACGTGCTGCGGGCCTTCGTCGCCGCCGAGAAGCCGGTGATCGGCATCTGCAACGGCTTCCAGGTGTTGACCCGAACGGGGCTGTTGCCCGGCGCGCTCGGCCACAACGCCAGCGGTCACTTCCAATGCCAGTGGGTCCAGCTCGAGGCACAGACGAGCCGGTGCATCTGGACCACCGAGGTGTCGGTCATCGACTGCCCGATCGCCCACGGCGAGGGCCGGTACACCCATCTCGATCCAGCCGGCCTCGCGGTCGCCGGACAGGTGGCACTGCGCTACTCGGGCGGAAACCCAAACGGCTCGGTCGACGACATCGCCGGAGTCTGCGACCCCAGCGGCGTCGTGCTGGGACTGATGCCGCATCCCGAGAACCACGTCATCGCCCGCCAGTACCCGGGCTTCACACGCGGCAGCCACGGCGCACTCGGACTCGCGCTGTTCGAGCAAGGCGTTCGATACGCCAAGGAGCGCTGAACGTGACCCCCTTCCTCGACATCGATCTTGCCCTCGGCGATCGCCGCGAGGGCAAGGTCCGCATCTCATACGCCTACCCGCACGGCCAGCGCCTGTTCGTGACCACCGATCGGCTCTCTGCGTTCGATCGGGTCATCGCCGGCGTGCCGTACAAGGGTCAGGTGCTGAATCAACTCAGCGCCTGGTGGTTCGAACGCACCGCCGACGTTGTTCCGAACCATGTCGTCGAGCTTCCCGACCCCAACGTGCTCATCGCCCGCTCTGCCCAGCCACTGCCCGTCGAGGTGATCGTCCGCGGCTACATCACGGGCGTCACGAGCACCTCGCTGTGGCGTCAGTACGCCGACGGCGCGCGAACGATCTACGGCTACCACTTCTCCGACGGACTCCGTAAGAACACCGATCTTCCGGCCGCGATCGTGACGCCGACCACCAAGGCAGAACACGGTGGCCACGATCAGCCGTTGAGCCCCAGCGATGTCACGCGCAAAGGCCTCGTCGCCGCGAGTGTGTGGCGTGCGGTCGAGTCGGCGGCGCTGGAGCTGTTCGCCCGGGGGCAAGAGCTGGCCCGCGAATCGGGACTGATCCTCGCCGACACGAAGTACGAGTTCGGCACGACGCCGTCGGGCGAACTGCTGTTGATCGACGAGGTCCACACGCCCGACTCGTCGCGCTACTGGGTTGCCGACACCTACGAGGATCGGCTGAGCAACGACGAAGAGCCGGAGAGCCTCGACAAAGAGGTCGTCCGGCGAGCACTGATCGAGGCCGGATACGACGGCCATGGCATACCGCCGACCTTGGAAGCTGCGGTCTGGGAAGCCACATCGCACCGTTACATCGATGCATACGAACGCTTGACCGGACTGAATTTCCAGCCCGGCAGTTACCCGGTCGAAGACCGGATCATGGAGGTCCTTGGGCATGTTGCCTGACCAGTCACCACTCACGATTTCCGACTCCGACGCACCACACGAGGAGTGTGGGGTCTTCGGTGTCTCGACCCCGCATGGCGAAGGTGTCGCGCAGACCGTGTTCTTCGGGTTGTTCGCGTTGCAACATCGTGGACAAGAGGCGGCCGGCATTGCTGTCAGTGACGGGAGCCGGGTGAGGCTGCACAAGGACACCGGTCTCGTCGCCAACGTGTTCACGCCTGCCACCATGAGCACGCTCGCCGGCTATCACGGCATCGGCCACACCCGCTACAGCACCACGGGTGCCAACGCCCAACGCAACCACCAGCCATTCCTGGTCGAGACGATGCACGGCCCGCTGGCACTCGCCCACAACGGCAACCTGGTCAACGCACCTGCGCTGCGCGACGAACTGCTGACGCGTGGGTTCGGGCTCACGGCCACCAGCGACACCGAGGTCATGACCCTCATGCTCGCCGCCGCCGGTGGAAAGACCTGGGAAGACCGGGTCGAGCGCACGCTGCCGGCCTGGAAGGGCGCGTACTCGCTGGTGATCCTGGCGTCGGACCGCGTCATTGCGGTGCGTGACCCGTGGGGCTTTCGGCCGATGAGCGTCGGTCGCCTCCCGCATGGTGGCTATGCGGTCGCCTCCGAGACGTGCGCACTGAGCACGTTGGGATGCCTCGATGTCAGCGAGGTCGCGCCGGGCGAGATCGTCACCCTGCAGGGCGCCGAGATCACCCGCCGCCAGGCACTGACGCCCGCAGCACGTTCGGCCCGTTGCACGTTCGAGTTCGTCTACTTCAGCCGGCCCGACAGCGTGTGGGCCGATCGCAACATGCACCACGTGCGCCAGCGCCTGGGCGAGGAACTCGCACTCGAGGCGCCTGCGGTCGCCGACGTGGTGATTCCGGTACCCGACTCCTCGATCCCCGCCGCCATCGGCTTCAGCCGTGCCAGTGGCATTCCTCACAACGATGGGCTCATCAAGAACCGCTACATCGGTCGCACGTTCATCGAGCCGACCCAAGACCTGCGCGACCGTGGAGTGGCCCTGAAGTTCAACGCACTCACCGAGAACCTCGCCGGCAAACGGGTCGTGATGATCGACGACTCCTTGGTGCGAGGCACCACCGCAGGCCCGCTCGTGAAGTTGCTCCGGGAAGCCGGCGCGACCGAGGTGCATGTGCGCATCACCTGCCCACCCATCACCCACGCGTGCCACTTCGGCGTCGACATGGGCCACGACGGCGACCTGATGGCTGCTCGCTTGACGGTCGAGGAGATTCGGATGCACATCGACGCCGATTCGCTGGCCTTCCTGTCACTCGACGGCATGATGCGAGCCATCACTGTCGACCCGGGCGACGAGACTGCCGGTGACGCCGCTGGTTACTGCAACGCCTGCTTCACCGGTCGCTATCCCATGGAAGTCGCCGAGGCACAAGCCAAGTTGGCGTTCGAGGGCGTGCTGGCGTGAGAGTGCTCGTGATCGGTTCGGGTGGCCGCGAGTCGGCCATCGCATGGGCCTGCACGCGCCACGGTCACGACGTGTCGATCGCCGCCGCGCTCGCTCCCGATGCCGTCGCCGATCTGGTCATCGTCGGCCCCGAGACGGCGCTGGCCGCAGGTGTCGCCGACGAGTGTTTCCGCCGCCGCATTCCCTGCTTCGGGCCGACCGCAGAGCTGGCTCGCCTCGAATCCTCGAAGAGCTACACGCGCGAGCTCGCGACTGAGCTCGGGCTGCCGTCACCGCGCCATTTCGCCACGTCGTCGGCCGACGAGGCGATCGCCTGGTGGCGAGCGCTCGACGCCCCGATCGTCGTCAAGCAGGATGGTCTGGCCGCAGGCAAGGGAGTCGTCGTGCCCGACACCGACGAGGCCACGCTGGCGGCGATCAGCCACGTCGATCACACATGGTCCGATCGTCGTCGAGGAACGCCTCGCCGGTCCGGAGTGCAGCCTGATGGCGCTGTGCGATGGCAAGGTGGCGCGCCCGCTCCCGATCGCCCAAGACCACAAGCGAATCGGCGAAGGCGACACGGGACCGAACACCGGCGGGATGGGTGCGTATGCGCCGGCTCCGACGGGCTACGACGCGGACGACCTCACCGCGAGGTTCATCCAGCCGGTCATCGACCACCTCGCTGCCGCCGGTACGCCCTACGTCGGGGTGCTGTACGCGGGTTTGATGTTGACCGCCGACGGTCCGCGGCTGATCGAGTTCAACTGTCGCTTCGGTGACCCCGAGGCGCAGGCGGTGCTGCCGTTGATCGAGTCCGATCTCGCTGTGCTGGCATTGGCCTGCTGCCAGGGAACGCTGGCTGAGACATCAGCTCACGATTCACGACGGCGCGACGTGCACGGTGGTCGCCGCAGCACCCGGCTATCCCATCGAGCCTGTCGTCGGTCAGGTCATCGGCGGTCTCGATCGTGCCGACGACGACTCGATGGTGTTCCTCGCCGGCTCCGACGGTTCGACCGTCACCGGCGGGCGCGTGCTCGCTGTAACCGGCATCGGCGATTCGACTCGCCGACGCACGCGCCAACGCCTACCGCCGGATGTCGGAGATCCAGTTCGACGGAATGCAGGTTCGCGCCGACATCGGCTGGCGTGCCGCAGGCGCGATGTTGACGTCGTATGCCGCGACCGGCGTCGACATCGACGAGGGAACACGAGCGGTCAGCCACATGAAGCAGGCTGTCGAACGCACCCATGGTCCCGCAGTACTTCGCGGGGTGGGCAGCTTCGGCGGCGCGTTCAGCGGAAAGGCCATCAAGGCGATGGACGAACCGGTGCTGGTGGCCTCGACCGACGGGGTCGGCACCAAGGTCGAGCTCGCAGCCCGTCTCGGCCGCTACCGCGGCGTCGGTGCCGACATCGTCAACCACTGCATCGACGACGTGTTGGTGCAAGGTGCCAGGCCACTGTTCTTCCTCGACTACATCGCTTCGAGCAAGATCAATGCCGAGCACGTAGCCGAGGTCGTCACCGGAATGGCCGAGGCGTGCGAGGCCGCTGGATGCGCGCTGCTGGGTGGCGAGACCGCAGAGATGCCGGGCGTCTACTCGCCCGGGGCCTTCGACATCGCCGGCACGTTGGTCGGAATCGTCGAACAGCGCGACATGCTCCCGGCGGGCGAACTGCACGTTGGTGACGCTCTCATCGGCATCGCCTCGAACGGGCCCCATACCAACGGCTACTCCCTCCTGCGCAAGATCTTCGAGTGGCTGCCGATGGATTCGACTCCACCCGGTTTCGACCGTCCGCTCGGCGAAACATTGCTCGTCTCGCACCGCAGCTACCTCGACGTCCTCACCACCGCGTTGGCCGGCGGCAAGGTGAAGGCGCTGGCGCACATCACCGGTGGAGGGCTGCCCGAAAACCTTCCGAGGGTGCTGCCAGACGATTGCGACGCACGCATCGATCTCGGCTCGTGGCCCGTTCCACCGCTGTTCCAACTGGTTCGCGAGGTCGCCACCCAACTCGACTCCCACGAGCTGTATCGCACTCTCAACATGGGCATCGGAATGGTCATCGTCTGTTCGCCGGCCGACGTCGCCGCAGTGCAAGCCCAGATCGACGAACCGACATGGGTGATCGGTGAGCTCGTTCCCACATCCAACGACTCATGGCGGGTGCATCTGCGATGACCCGCCTCGTGGTACTCGCCTCTGGACACGGCACGAACCTGCAAGCGGTTCTCGATGCCTGCGCCGATGGCCGCCTGCCCGCCCAGGTCGCCGCGGTCGTCTCCAACAAGGCAGGCAGCGGTGCTCTGCAACGTGCTGCCGACGCCGGCGTTGCCTATGTACACGTCGCGCCGCAGCCCGCCGAGCCACGTGCCGACTACGACGCCCGCCTGGCCGACATCGTCAGTGGTTTCGGTCCGGACTGGGTCGTGCTCGCTGGCTGGATGCGGGTGCTGTCGATGAGCTTCCTCGGCTGGTTCCCCGGCATGGTCGTCAACCTGCATCCCGCGCTGCCCGGCGAGTTGCCCGGCACCAACGCCATCGAGCGCGCCTGGCACGAAGCCAAAGAGGGCCGTCGTGATCGGACCGGCGTCATGGTCCATCTCGTCCCCAACGAGGGAGTCGACGACGGCCCTGTGTTGGCCACGGCCACAGTTTCCATCCACCCATCAGACACCCTCGAGAGCCTCACCAGTCGAGTGCACGGCGTGGAGCACCGCCTACTCGTCGAAACTCTCGCTACCTTGTGCACGACAGGAGCAAACGCATGAGCACACATGAATTCTTCGATCGGTTCGAAGCCCTAACCTTCGACGACGTCGTCATCGTCCCCGGCTACAGCGATGTACTTCCCGACACCGTCGACACCACGGCCACGTTCGCGGCCGACATCACCCTCAACGTGCCGATCGTCTCGGCAGCGATGGACAAGGTCACCGAAGCGCCGCATGGCGATTGCCGCTGCCCGTGAGGGTGGCATCGGCGTGATCCATCGCAACTTGTCGATCGAGGATCAGGCCGCGGAGGTGCAGAAGGTCAAGCGCAGCCAGAGCGGGATGATCACCGATCCGGTCACGCTGTCGCCGACCGCGACTCTTCACGACGCGGAAGCGTTGATGAACCGCTTCAAGTTCAGCGGCGTGCCGATCACCGACGCCGACGGTCGACTGGTGGGCATCCTCACCAACCGTGACACGAGGTTCTGCTCTGGCGCCGACTTCGACCGACCGGTCACGGAGTTCATGACGTCCAGCGGGCTCGTCACCGCCAGCGAAGGCACGACGCTCGAACAGGCCAAGGCAATCCTGCAGAAGCATCGCATCGAGAAGCTTCCGTTGGTCGACTCGGAAAATCGTCTGATCGGTCTGATCACGGTGAAGGACATCCTCAAGCGCCAGGAGTTTCCCAACGCCACGCGTGATTCGGCCGGTCGCCTTCGCTGTGCGGCAGCTGTTGGGGTGGGTGCCGATCTCGAGCAGCGAGTCGAAGCCCTGTTCAACCAGGCCGTCGATGCGGTCGCGCTCGATACCGCTCATGGCCACTCTGCCGGTGTCATCAAGGCGATCGAGCGGATCAAATCGTCGTGGCCGTCACTGGCGGTCGTCGCGGGCAATGTCGTGACGGAGGATGGCGTCGATGCACTCGCCGCCGCTGGTGCCGACGCCATCAAGGTCGGTGTCGGCGCAGGCTCGATCTGCACGACCCGCGTCGTCAGCGGTGCGGGCATGCCGCAACTGTCGGCGATCTACTTCACCTGCCAACAGGCCCGGAAGCGTGGCGTGCCGATCATCGCCGACGGTGGCATCACGTACTCCGGTGACATGGTCAAGGCGCTGGCCGCAGGCGCCGACACGGTGATGCTCGGCTCGCTGCTGGCAGGCACCGACGAGGCCCCTGGCGAACTGGAGCTGTTCGAAGGACGGCGCTACAAGAGTTACCGCGGCATGGGCTCGATGGGCGCCATGCAAGGTCTCGGAGCCGACCGTTACGCAACGGCGCAGTCCGAGCTCGGCGCGGCAACGCGCAAGCTCGTCCCGGAAGGCATCGAGGGTCGAGTCGCGTACGCCGGCACGCTCAGCGACGTGATGTATCAGCTCGTCGGCGGCCTGCGCAGCGGCATGGGATACGCCGGTGCCGCGACACTGGAGGCATTGCGCTCCGCACGGTTCATGAAGGTCACGACGGCCGGCCGCGAGGAAAGCCACCCCCACGACGTGACCATCACCAAGGAAGCCCCCAACTACCAACGCGGCGGCTGATCGGGAGCGCGTTGCGATTGACATCTCCGGCCCCGTATCGGGGCGCAAGGCATCAATCGCTACTCGGCGGACGCAGTTTCGACGACGGCGAGTAGGGCGTCGCCGTAGCGTTCGAGTTTGACGGGGCCCATGCCCTTGATGTTGCCGAGCTGCGCCAATGTGGTGGGGCGGCGGCGGGCGATCTCGTGCAGCGACTGATCCGACAAGACCGTGTATGCCGGCTTGCCAGCGGCGAGGTGGCGACGCACCGACCGCAGTTCCTCGAACAGCGCCGACTCGGCGGGCGTCAGATCGCGGCCGGGCGTCACCGGCCGGGGGACCTGCCCAGTCACTGGCTGCCGCACTGGCTGTCGTGGCGCGGTTCGTGGCACGCGCCAGCGCGACCGGATCGGGCGGTCGCAGGCACTGCTCGATGAACGGCGACGGATGTGGGCCCGGCACGACGTGCACGCTCGTCCGACCGCGGGTGATGGCAACATGGAACACACGACGTTCTTCCTCGACATCGGTGGCGAGACGATGTGGGAACTGATCCGCGTCGGCGTGGTGCACGATGACGACGGGCCACTCCTTGCCCTTGACGCGGTGCACCGTCGCCAGCGTGACACCATCGGGCTGCCACGTGCGCTGCAACTCGGAACGCAACCACGACTCGAACGCCGATGGGTCCGGCTGTAGCGCGGCGAGCTGCGCGACGGCCGTGAGGTCGTCGCTCTGCGCGGCTCGGTTCATTCCCTTTCGATGGACGTCGAGGGTCGACAGGGTCGAGGCCATCCCCATGGAATCGTGCAATCGCGCAAGAATCGACGAGGTCGTGGCACCGTTGCTCGCCAGCTGTTGCAGAAGCTCGATATCGGCCGCGAACGCTTCGACCCGTTCGGCCTCGCGCGGCGTGTTGAGTCGACCGGCCAACCGGCGCAAGGCGTCGACCGAATCCTGCTCTGCCACCCATCCGGCGACATTCGGTCGCAAGGGCCTCGACGGGTTGCGCAATGCCTCACCGACATCGACCCGCGACAGTCCTGCCTTCGAGGTCGCCAATCGCAACCAAGCCAACGAGCCCCGCACCGCGGCGCGGTCGGTGAACTCAGCTCCGACACCCCCGTTGCGTGGCGACACCGGCGACGCCGAGCGCAACCTGGATGGGAGCGAGCAACGAGTTGACCCGAGTCAAGACCGCTACATCAGTCGTCGAGAATCCGTCTGACGATCACTGCTGTGACGATCCGAGCGGTCGCGGCCACAGGATCGCCGGAGGGCTCGAACGTCATCCCGGTAGCCGACGACAGCGGCGCGTATCTGCTTCGCGACTCGACGCACGTTGTGCTGCAGCAACGTTGCGGCCGCCGAGACAACGTCGGCCGGACAGCGGTAGTTGACCTGCAGCGGATGGTCGCCGGCGTGCGGGAAGTAGTCGGCAAACTCGATGAGCCAGTGCGGGTCCGCGCCGTTGAAGCCGTAGATCGTCTGGTCGTCGTCGCCCACGCCGAACACACATCCGTCGGGTCCGGCCAGCAGGCGGACCAACAGCAGGTGCGCGGGAGTGAGGTCTTGGAACTCGTCGACCAGTAGCACGCCGGCAGGCGCGTTGGGCAGCGGCGCGAGCGGCGGTGTCGGTGAGCAGGATCTCGATGGCCCGCACGATCTGTTCGTCGAAGTCGAGCGAGCGCGACGCAGCGAGTTCGTGCCGATACCGGGGCAGCACGTCGGCGAACCCATCGACGTCGCCGTCGTACAGCGACTCGACCTCGTCGGATCGCGAAGCCCGAGTCGGCCAGCGACAGTGCCTCGATCCACAGCGCTACCGGGTCGGAGTTTCGCTTGCGCGGAAAATCCACCAACCTGCCGATGATGCGCCGAACGTCGAGCTCGGTGATGGTCGTCAGGCTGGTCGGCTGCGCGGCGAAGGGCGGCGAGCCATTGACGATCGCCAATGCGATCGCGTTGAGCGTTCGCACCTGCAGTCCGGGCAGGTCGGCGACCCTCGTGCTCATCTCCTCTTGGGCGCGCTTGTTGAAGGCGACGAGGCAGACCGCGCCGGCCGGTAGGCGCCAGCGGGTCAGGAGGTGACGGGCGCGCTCGGTGAGCACCCGTGTCTTACCGGATCCCGCGGGCGCGATGACGCGCGACGCTCCGCCGGAATGGGTCACCGCGGCGAGTTGGTCGTCGGCCAAGTCCGCGATCGACAGGTTGGATCCGAAGGGAGTCAACGAGCCATGCTCGACCGAGATCCGATGCACCACCGGTGTTCCGTCGATCGGCTCCGTGAAGCGCACGGGACCTCCGTCGAGCCATACGAGCGTGCCATCGGGCAGCACGACGTCACCGAGCGATGACTGCGGCGACGCCGTTCGCGCCGAGGCCGATCGCTGTATTGGCCGGCTGCCAGGTGGGATGGTCGGGATCACGGCCGTCGACCGAGTTCGACCACAGCAGATGATGCAGCGCGGACAACTCGAACGTGAAACGCGGCCCGACCTCGTGAATCTCGGCGTGGTTGGTCTGCGGCTGCGCCAGCAGTGCGTCGATCGTGTCGTCCATCTCGAAGACACACGCGGAGCGGTCGTCAGCCATTCTGCGTAGCCGAATGATCAGGTCCGTCGGGGAACGCACATCCGCCAACTCGACGGGATGGCGCGCCGCCGCCTCCCAGCCCCCCGGAGCTCGCTGACCAGGTCGGACGACGATGTTTCTGCCGAGCGCCGGCATCGCCCCCGCCGTGTGTGCCGGAAAGGAGCGAACCGGTGCCGGTGTCGGGTCTGACGCTCGAGCTGAGGTCGACATCGGCGTCCGGGTCGTGGACTGGCTCTGCGACCAGCACTCACGTACTTCGGTCGCCGTATCGTGCCGTCCACCGCAGTAGACGCACGAGATGGCCATGACCGACCACCGTATCGGCAGACCCGCTGCCGATCGCCAAACCAGTAGGTCGCCTGACCCACCAGGCTCAAGAAGTCGGCAACGGATGCCGATGATTTAAACGTTATGGCGGACGTCCAATTTGCACCTCCCTTACCGCAACTGACGTCAGCTCCCCAGGACGCGCCTGCCCTGCCACCGCCGCCCCTTCCGACCCCGGCCCTCGCCGTTCCGGCGATCCATGCGCCAACTCCCCCGCCACCGGCCACACCGCCGCCGTCGTTGCGCCTTTCTGCTCCGGTCCCACAGGTGCCCAAGGCCGCCAGTCCGGCGCCCAGCCTCCAGGAGGTCCTGCAGCCGAACAAGAGCGAACAACGCCCGTCGCTGCAGCCGAAGAAGAAGAAAAAGAAGCGCAGTAAGAAGTTGCTCGGGCTCGTTGTGCTGTCCTGCGTGATCGGCGGCGCCGGCTTCACCTTTCGCGATTCTGCCGCCATGCAGAAGCTGCTGGGCGACGAGTCGACCGTGACAGCGCTTCCCGACGTGCCATTCGTTCGGCCCGTCATGGACAGCGTCGAATACTCGGTCACCCTGTCGTCCGTCCAGAACGGTGTGCCCAACAACGTGACGACCAAGGTGCAGGAGGACTTCGCCCTCGGCCTGGGGCAGAGCACGATCGAGAGCCAGACCGGTGCCGTTTCCACGGTGACGACCGAAGTGCGGACTGTCGAGTTCATCTACCGTCCGGGCCAGGCCTTCGGGGCCCTGTGGAGTCGTCAGCCCCGCGTTCCGGAGTCGCCGAGCCCATACGACCTACCGACGTTCATCCCGATGATCGACGACATCATCGATCAGCCGTTGCGTGACGCCATGGAGCCGACGTCGGGCGAGACGACCGTGGTCGACGGCATCAAGCTGATGTCTCGAACATACGTGATCGACAGGGCGCAGGTGCCGTACATCGCGCCGGCCATCTTCGCCAGGGTCCCGTGGCTGTTCGACGTCCCCAACGCCACCAACCTCACGGTCGAGGTCAGCTACGACGAGACCGGCCTCGTCCGCCATCTGTTCATCGGCGTGGATCCTCCGCAGCCGGGCACGGGAATCGACGCAACATGGGTCACCAGCTACTCCCTCGATGTCACGACATTGAACCTTCCGGTCGTCGTCTCCGTTCCCCCTGAGGCAGTCGACGTTCCTGCCGGCACGCCGTAACGCTTCAGGTCAGCAGACCTCGGACGGGCACCGAGAAGGTCGGGACGGTCAGGCCAGCTTTTCGACGAACGCCTCGAGTTGGCGCAGGTTGCGGCATTCGTAGACGCCGTCGGTGTGCGTGCCGTAGTCGCCAACGATCGAATCGCCGGTGTTCCAGTAGCTGCGTGGCTCGGGGTTCAGCCAGTACACGTGTCGCGCCTTCTGGCGCATCTCCTTCACCACCCACGCCTGCGATGCGTGGTAGTTGTTGCGAGCGTCACCGAGCAGAAGCACCGTCGTCTTCGGCCCGACGTCTTTGCCGTAGCGGTCCCAGAACACCTCGAACGCATGGCCGTAGTCGCTGTGCCCATCGACCCACACGACATCCGCCTCGGTGTTGACACGATGGATCGCATCCTGGATGTCTTCGACCCCTTTGAAGTAGTCGGTGACCTCGTCGATTCCGTCGATGAACACGAACGACCGGACCTTCGAGAACTGCCCCTGGATCGCGTACACAAGCATGAGAGTGAACCTGGCGAAGGCGGCAACCGAGCCGGAGATATCGGCGACGACCATCAGCTCGGGCTTTGCGGGCCGTGGATACTTGAACTTCGGCTCTGCCGGCACACCGCCGTAGCTGAGTGAGTGCCGAACCGTGCTGCGGAAGTCGAGTGGACCCTTGCGACCGTGTCGACGCTTGCGGGCCAAGCGGGCGGCCAGCTTGCGCGTCAGCGGGAACAGCGCCTTCTTGAGGTTCTGCATCTCGTCGCGCGAAGCGTGCATGAACTCGACGTCTTCGGGCAGCGGCTTGCGCAACGTCTTGGCCATCGCCTCCGCGCCGCGATCCGCAACGAGGCGACGGCGGATCTCGGCCTCGATCTCTTTCTTGAACTGCTCGATGCGTTCGTTGTACTCGTCGTGTTCGAGCCGCTCCTCGAGCGCGGTCAGTTCTCCACCGACCTGCTCACGGCTGGCCTCCATCAGCTTCTCGAGCATGGAGTCGAGATCGAGATTGCGGAGTGTGCGGTAGAGGTAGTACGTGCCACCTACCGGCCGGCCCGGTTCCATGCCTGCGAACCGCTGCACGGCCTGCTTGGCCAGAGCGCGCATCAATGCCTGGTCGCCGTTCATCAGCGCCTGCATCAGGAGATGGGCCATCTCCTCGGGCGTCAACGAGTCCATCGACCCACCGGCGGCTCCCCTGCCGTCGCCCTGGCGCATCTGCTCTTGCATGTCGCGCCACATCTCGTCGAACTCGTCGTCGCCGTCGACGATGTTGTACTCCGGGCCACGCAGGCTGAAATAGACCTCGAAAACGGTCTCGAAAGCGCGCCAGTGTGCGTTGTTCTTCACCATCGTGGCGCCGAGCGCGTACTTGAACGCCTCACGGTCTTCGATGGGGATGTGCTGAACCGCTTCCATGGCGTCGAGGTTCTCGGTCAGCGAGACGGGAAGCCCGGCATTGCGGAGTTCGGTGACGAAGCCGGCCAGGAGATCAAGCATGGTGATCGCGCATGGTGTCGGCCGACTACTTGTCGACGCTGAGCTCTTTCGCAGCCTTGGCGATGTCGGTCTGGTACTTCAGGAGAATGTGCAACGTGTCTTTGGCCTGCTGCGCCTCGATGTGATCGATGCCGAGCAGCACCAGTGTGCGCGCCCAGTCGATGGTCTCGCTGACAGAGGGTGCCTTCTTGAGATCGAGCTGTCGGATGGATCGAACGATCCGCGCGATCTGGTCGGCAAGGTTGGCGCTGACGTCCGGGACCTTGGTCAACACGATCTCTTTCTCGCGCTCCATGTCGGGATAGTCGATATGCAGGTACAAGCACCGGCGCTTCAGGGCCTCGCTGAGCTCGCGAGTGTTGTTGGACGTGAGGAACACCAACGGGATCTGCTTGGCGATGATCGTTCCCATCTCCGGGATGCTGACCTGATACTCGGAGAGGATCTCCAACAGCAACGCCTCGGTCTCGACCTCGACACGATCGACCTCGTCGATCAGCAGCACCACGGGGTCATCGGCCGTGATCGCTTCGAGCAACGGACGGGTCAACAAGAACTCGTCACTGAAGATGTCGTCGTGGATCTCGTTCCACGACTCGCTGTTGCGGTCGGCCTGGATGCGAAGGAGTTGCTTCTTGTAGTTCCACTCGTACAGGGCCTTGGACTCGTCGAGTCCTTCGTAGCACTGCAGGCGGATCAAGCGGGCACCGGTCATTTCGGCGACGCTCTTGGCGAGCTGCGTCTTGCCGGTGCCGGCCGGGCCTTCCACCAGAACGGGCTTGCCGAGTCGATCGGCCAGGAACGCGACGCCGGCGATCCCTTCGTCGGCGAGGTAGTGGACTTCTTTCAGTCCATCGCGAACCTCTTGCACGCTCTCGAAACGGTGACCCATGGGCTGGCACCCTACCGCTCGACCGATCGGGCGGATCAATCGTATTCGGCTGTCCATGCTGGTCTGACGACAGTTGCCGCGCCGGTTGTGACACTCTGGGGGCATGCGACCGAAACGACTCGTGCCGGGTCTTTTGGCTGCTGCCGCGCTGACTGCGTGTGGCGCGTCGCCCGATGCTTCAGGTACCGACGAGACGGCTGTTACAGCCGCACCGGCGACAGCGCCGACGATGATCCCCACCACGGAGGCAACCATGACCACCGACTCGTCCAGCTCGATCCCCGTCGCCGGTGACGAAGTGGAGGCCGCAGCAATCGCGGATCTCGCAGCGCGGCTGGGCGTCGACCGATCGACGATCACCATGACGCGTCACGACGAGGTGGAGTGGTCTGACGGCAGCCTCGGCTGCCCGCAGCCTGGCTACAACTACACCCAAGCGATCACGCCCGGTTACCTGATCGTGCTGACGGTCAATGGCCGAGACTACGAGTACCACGGTCGGCCCGGTGGTAGTCCGATCTATTGCGCGGACCCGCGCCCTCCCGCTGCCGGCGTCGTCGGCGGGCCCTAGGAAGCGGTCTTTCAGTCGAGGACGTTGATCTCGACACCCGTGATGGTGAGGACGCCTTCGGCGTTCGAGTGGATGACGGCACCCATCTGCTCCGGAGCAGTACCAGCACCCGCCCACGCGACGGTGACGGTCCCTGTGGCCGCCAACGCCGCGCTGGTCGGCGCGGCAGTGACGCTGAGCGAGCCGGCTCCGGTCGATGGCACCGACCAGTCGTACAGGACGTACGGCGAGGAGGGTCCTGCCGTGTCGAGGCCGTGGATCACGACGAAGTAGTCGCCTGCGAGTGGCTGAACGAGGTCGACCGATTCGTGCGAGGTGACCGACCCGGAGCCGCCGACCTGGTTGAGCTCGGAGTCGAACACGTAGAGATCGATGTCGGCATCGGGGTTGACGTCGGTGTTGCGGATGCCGATCCGGGTCAGCGCAGTGCCCTCAGGGATCGTGACGATCTGGAGGTCGAAGTCCCCGTTGGCGAGCGCAACGGTGATGTCGTTGGCCGGATCGTCGGGCACGATGCCGGCGACGGTCGTCGGTGACACAAGGCCGCTGGCGACGGCGCTGTAGTCGCCCTCGAAGCCGAACTTGACGGGGATGTCGATGGATCCGCTGTCGCCGGTCCCCGACACCATGTCGGGAGCCGAGAACTGCTTGGCCCTCACCGCGATCGGGCTGCGGGCATGGTACCCGTCGCCCTCCCATGTCAGTGATCCGAAGCTGTACGTGTCGTACGCGGCGGTCGTCTGGGTGAACGTCACGGTGAACGACTCCGACTCGCCTGGCTGCAACGTCAGCGTCGCCGGGGTGACCGTCACCGCGAATCCGTCCGGGGCCTCCACATGTGCGTCGAGGCTCAGCTCGCGATCGCTGACGTTGGTGAGCGTGCGAGACACGGTCGCGAGACCGGGGATGTCGCCCATGCCGATCGAGGCAACGTTGAGATTCTCGGCCATGGTGGAAACACCGATGCCGGCGAGCAGGTCGCAGGCATCTTCTGCATCGAGAACGATCACCGGGAAGATCGGCTCGGTCTCACACGTGTAGCCGAGATAGTCGAACGCGTTCGCGTCGTACACAACACCGGGATTGAACAACGAGCCCGTCCTACCGAACTCGCCACCTGGCTGGATGTGCCCGGCGCCCATGTCGAACGGATCAGCCGGAGTGACGCCGTCCTCTTTCACGACGTCCTGGCGGGCTGTGGTCATGAGCGCCGACTTCGCCTCAGCGGGCGACCACTCGGGGTGCGCCTGCTTCATCAGTGCGTAGATGCCGGCTACATGCGGTGCGGCCATCGACGTGCCGCTGACCGACTGGAAGAGCTGACCGCGAGCGCTGAGGAACGGTGTCGGCGTGTTGCCGGCGAGGATGTTGACACCCGGTGCGGTGACATCGGGGGTGACGATGTCCTCCGAGAAGCCGTTCGGACCGCGGGACGAGAACGCCGCCATCACGCTGCCCTGTGCCGGGGCAGTGACTGCCGACGACAGGGTGGCCGTTGCCGCTGCGCCGTTGGACCGTGATGTACGCCTCCACAGCAAGACCATCGGTGAGGGTGATGTGCACCGACGGCACGAAGTGGTTGTCGGTCACGACCTCTTGCGGGTCGACTGAGTTGTACAGCACCATTCCAGCGCCGCCGTTTTCGACGACCTCACGGCTCTTGTCGACACGGGCATTGGTGCCTCGCTTGCACAGCACGATCTTGCCGTCGACGGGCTGCGTGAATCCGACACCGTTCAGGCAGAGCTCGTTGCCGATCGCCGCGGCAGAGACGATCGGCGCTGGGCCGACGCCGCCCGTGACGCTGGCGCCAGTGAATGCCTGGCCATCGCCGAGCGTGAGGGTCGATTCGAAGGTGAAATCCATTGTCGAGGCGCCGACAGCGGTCACCCATGGCGACACCGCGGCGGTGCCAACGGTCTGTGGTGCGGGACCGTCGTTGCCTGCCGAGCGTGCAACGAACACGCCGGCGTGGTTGGCGAAGAAGAAGCTGAAGTCGTCGAGGCCAAATGCCGGGGTCGGGCCGCCGATGGAGAAGTTGATGACGTCGACACCGTCCGCGACCGCATCGTCGATCGCCGCGGCGGTGTCCGCCTGCGAGCAGCCGCCACCCTCGCCGTTCCAGCAGACCTTGTAGGTCGAGATGCGAGCCCGCGGTGCGATCCCCGTGACCGTCCCGAAATCGGAACCGAGGATGGAGGCCGAGACATCTGCATTACCGGCGGCGGTGGTCGCCGTGTGCGTGCCGTGACCATCGTCGTCGCGAGCCGAGAGATATGAACCCGGCATGAGGTCATCGGCGGTGAGCGCGGCGTGATAGCTCTTTGCCGCCAGCAACTTGTTGTTGCACGAGAAAGCAGCGTCGAGCGTGTTGAAACCGTAGTTACCGAAATCGCAACCGGTGCCGACGAACGAGGCAGGAGGCGGGCCGAAACCGGCGGGATCCAAGCTGGGGTGCTCTGGCCAGATGCCGGTGTCGATGATGCCGACGACAACGCCCTCCCCATTGATGCCGTTGGCGTAGGCGCCGTCACCGCCGGTCAGGTCGAGGAACGCAGCCGACGTCGTGTCGTTCTGGTCGTCGTCGCCTTCCTCGCCCTGGTTGCTGACCTTGCGGATGGTGTCGGGCACGACCATGCGCACACCAGCCTGAGCCGACAAGACCTGGGCCTGCTCGCCGGTCAGTTTCGCCGAGAAGCCGTTGGCCACGTAGTGGTAGCTGGCGAGCAGCGCGTCGCTGGAGATTCCGGCGCCGGCAAGTGCGGCCACGTGCGTCGCATCGAGGTGAGCGACATATCGCTGCACATCGCCGTCGTTTCGGCTGAGCTTTTCGCCCTCTGCGGGCTTGGTGCTCGGCAGACCGGCGATCTCACCGGTATATCCGGCAGCAGGTTCCTCGCCCATCACGACGATGTAGACGCCGTTCTTGGCGATCGGAATCACGTGCGCTTGGGAGATGTCGATTCCCAACGGAGCACCCTGCCTCGTCATCTCGACACCCAACGAAGCTTCTTGCGCCGTCACCGCCGACGTCGTCGTCAGGCCAGCAGCAACAATTGCGATAGCAGCGCCGACTGCTCGCTTCATGTCTCTCCCTCTTCTCGCCCCTGGAGCATCCGTTCCGGCGACACGTGGTGCCGGTACGACTTGACGCACCGTAGTCCACCCCCTGACCGAGTAAAAGCGATGGACACCAGTCTTTGGACCGCAGTTCCTCGAAATGGAGGACGTTGGGTGGCTCGGGGTCACCGTCCGTGGTAGATCGTCGCGACGGCGTAGCCTGCCGTCCCATGCCGGGCCCGATGGAACGCGACGTCGAGGAGTTCATCAGCGGCATCACTGGCGAGCTCTCCGCGCTGAGTGGCAAGCCGGCAGAGATGCACGCGGCGGACGCGGTGATCGAGGCCAGCAACCTTGTCGCAGCGATCATCGCGGCGGATGGCAGGCTGACCGACTCCGAGCTCGACGCGTTTCTCGACTCCATCGGTCCGTTGCTCGATCCGCCGTTGATCACCAGTGCCCTCCGTGTTCGCGAGACCGACCTGTTCAGCAATCGCGACGATTGGCTGGCCGAGCCGAGCGTGTTGTTCGACCTGTTGGTGAAGGCCGATCGCAAGCACCGAACCCGGCGGAGCAACCGGTACTACGAGTTGGCCATGCGTCTGGCCCACGTCACAGCGGCGACCGATCTGATCCCATCGTCTGCCGAGCTCGAGGCGATCGATTCGTACCGCACCCGGCTGCTGCAAGCGATGGACGAAGCCGGTGTAGCCCGGCCCGGGCAACCCGATCAGCCGCCACCGCGACCCGTACCCGTCCCGGCCACCACGTCGGTCGCCGCGCCGGCCGGCGAGGCAACCGTGCCGGAGACAACCCTTCCGCCGGCGCGCTCCATCGACGACGTGATGGCTGAACTCGACGCGTCTGATCGGCCTCAGCAACGTCAAGGCAGAGGTTCGTCGCCTCACCAGCATGTTGCAAGTGCAACAAATTCGTGCCGAGCGCGGATTGCCCGTGATCGAGACCAGCCATCACCTGGTGTTCACCGGCAATCCGGGAACCGGCAAGACCACGGTCGCGCGTCTGCTCAGTCAGATCTACCGTGCAGTTGGTGTCGTCGACAAAGGGCATCTCGTCGAGACCGACCGATCGAAGCTCGTTGCCGGGTTCGTCGGCCAGACCGCGATCAAAACACTCGAGACACTGGAGTCGTCGCTCGGCGGAATGCTGCTGATCGATGAGGCGTACGCGCTTGCACGCGGTGGAGACAACGACTTCGGACGCGAGGCGATCGACACTCTGGTGAAGTTCATGGAGGACCACCGCGACGACTTCGCGATCGTTGCCGCCGGATACACCGAGGAGATGGCAGATTTCATCGATGCGAATCCGGGTCTCAAGAGTCGCTTCACTCGCACCATCTCCTTCCCCGACTACACCGACGACGAACTGGTCGCCATCTTCCTGGCACTCGGTGAGAGGCATCAATACGTCTGCTCCGACGACGCCCTTGCCCGAGTCCGCCACTTCATCAACACCGAGCCACGCACCCGCGGCTTCGGCAATGCCCGATTCGTGCGGAACCTGTTCGAGACGGCGATCGCTCATCAAGCCCAGCGCGTCGCACCGCTGAGTGACCCCAGCGACGAGCAGCTCACCACGCTGATCGCTGCCGACATCGCCCCTGTCGATGCCTGACCAGCGGTTACCCTTCCGACCATGACGGCAGCACTCGTCGCCATCGGCGTGGCCGCGGTCGTGGTGATCGCCGCGTTCCTCCGCGCGTCGCAGGCCCGCGCTCAAGCCGATGAACATCGATCCGTTCGTCCTCAGCGAGCCGTGGCGTCGCTCGGTCAGTGCTGCGCAAGCCTCGCAACGCCGATACAGCGAGATCGTCGCGACAACCCCGGCCGGCCCGTTGCGGTCGAACATGGAGTCGATCACCCGCCAGGTGCAACGCGGCGTCGAGGAGTGCTGGCTGATCGCCAAACGCGGCGACGAGCTCGACGCCGCGCTCAAGCGTCTCGACCGTCCGTCGCTGCAAGCCCGGCTCGATGCCGCCGACGACGAACCGACGCGATCGTCACTCCAGTCACAGCTCGACTCGGCAGAGCGAATTCGGGCAACGCGCGACGACGCAGATCAGCGGTTGCGATTGCTGAACACGCGCCTTGGCGAGCTCCTTGCCAATGCCGCAGAGGTCAGTGTCGGTGCCGACACCACGACGGATCTGGGCAGCGCCGTCGACGACGTCGTCACCCAGCTGGAATCGTTGCGACTCGCCGTCGAAGACATCAACAACCCGCGGCCGGGTGACGCAGGGCAGGCATCCCCATCGCCGTGAGCAGCCTGCTGCGATCCAATGTGACCGTCGCAGCGGGCACGGCCGTCTCGCGCATCACCGGGCTGGCACGGGTCGCCGTTCTCGGCATCGTGCTCAGCCAGGGCCCGGTCACCGACGCATACGATCAAGCCAACGGCACGCCGAACATGATCTACGAGCTGTTGCTCGGCGGAGTGCTCTCGGCCACCCTCGTGCCGCTCCTCACGCGACTTCACGACGATGACGACGACGAGGCCACATCCGCGGTGATCTCCGTCGGGATCATCGTGCTCGCCGCCATCACCGCGGTAGCCGTCGCGGCGGCGCCACTGATCTTTCGCATGTACTCGCTGCTGACGTCGAGCGAGGTCGACGCCGACCAGTACCGCACCGCCGGAACGTTGTTGGCGCGGATCTTCCTGGTGCAGATCTTCTTCTACGGGCTCAACGCAATCGGTGCTGCGGTGCTCAACGCCCGTCGTCGATTTTTTGCGGCCGCTTGGGCGCCGGCCTTGTCGAACCTCGTCATCATCGGTGCGCTGCTGCTCGTGCCCGGAACCGTCGATCACCGCATCCCGGTCCTCGACGACGTCATCAGCAACGACAAGCTGCGCTGGACGTTGGGCCTCGGCGCGACGATCGGCATCGCGGTGATGGCGATCGCGCTGCTGCCGGCGCTGGCGCAAGCCAAGCTGCGGTTCCGGTTCACTCCAACGTTCAGCCATCCGGCCGTGAGGAGCCTGCGATCGCTGTCGGTGTGGGCGCTCGGCTACGTGGTAGCGAACCAAGTGGCGATCATCGTGATCCGCAACCTGTTGCGCCCGGGCAGTGGCGACGAGGATGCGTACACCAAGGCGTTCACGTGGTTCGTGCTCCCCCACGGGCTGCTGGCCGTGTCGATCGCGACCACGTTCCTCCCGGAGTTGTCGAGCGCGATCAGGCGTGGCGAACGTCAAACGGTGGTCGACAGATCGTCGCTCGGAATTCGGCTGATCGCTCTCGTCACCCTGCCCGCCGGCGTCGGGCTGTTCGTGCTGCGCCGAGCGATCGTGGGCGCAGCGTTCCAGCATGGAAAGTTCACCGCCGCCAACTCGCTCAACACCTCGCGGGCGCTGGCGGGGTTCGCCCTCGGCCTCGTCGGCTTCTCGGTGTACCTCTTCGTGTTGCGCGTCTTCTACGCCCATCAGGACGCGCGAACACCCTTCATCATCAACGTGGGCGAGAACCTCTTGAACGTCGTTCTGGCCCTGCTGCTTCGTCGGCCGTTGGGGGCTGCTCGGCCTCGGCCTGTCGTTCGGACTCGCGTACCTGATCGCGGCGATGTGGGCGCTACAGGTACTGCGGTACAAGCTGCCGGCATTCCCCCTGCAGGTGGTGATCGCCAGCTTGTGGCGAATGGCGCTTGCCTCGCTGGTGATGGCCGAGGTCGTGTGGGTGGTCGCCCGATTGGTCGGCGCCAACTCCGGCCAGGGTTCGATTGTGCGGGTGGTCGTGTCGACCATCGTCGGCGTGGCCGTCTACGTGGCGATGCTGATGGCGCTGGGTTCTCCCGAGCTCGACGATGTCCGGTCCCGCCTGCGGCTCGCGCGACACTTCAACCGAGGCGGAGTAGGATTCGACCTCATGTTCAAAGCCTTGAAGAAATGGTGGAAGTACCTCGGCGCCAAACTCAATCGCAACTTCGAGAATCGGGCCGACCCTGCCGTGCAGCTCGAGCAGGCCCTCGCCGAGGCCCAGGCACAGCACCGTCGGCTGAAAGAACAAGCTGCCAACGTCATCGCCAACCAGAAGCAGAGCGAGCTGCGCCTGAACAGCAAGATGGCCGAGCTGGAGAAGCTCAACGCCAACGCACGCCAGGCATTGATGATGGCGTCCGACGCCGAGAAGGCCGGCGACTCGGCCAAGGCTGCTCAGTACAACGGCGCCGCCGAGACCATCGCCAACCAGTTGATCCAGGTCGAGAAGGACATCGAGGGCCTGAAGACGATGGTCCTCGAGTCGGCGAAGGCCTCGGATCAGGCCAAGGCCGCCGTCTCGCAGAACAGCCGCATCCTGCAACAGAAGCTCGCCGAGAAGAACAAGCTGCTCTCCCAACTCGAGCAGGCCAAGATGCAGGAAGAGATGAACAAGGCGATGGCGCAACTGCAGGAGACCGTGGGCGACGACGTGCCGACGCTCAACGAGGTCCAGCAGAAGATCGAGGCGCGCTACGTCAAGGCGAAGGCCTCGTCGGAGCTGCAGGAGATCATCGGTCGAGTCCAGGATCCTCGAAGTCGAGCAGGCAACCGCCAACGTCGAGGCGCACAGCCGCCTCAGCGAACTGCGCGCCGAGCTCGGTCTCGATGCCCCCGCCTCCGCACCGGCCGTTGGCGCCGCGGCACCCGCCGAAGAGCAACCAAAGCCCGCCGCCGGCTGAAACAACCCCGTCGTGGAGTGTTCGGCGCCCACCTGGGGGACCTGAGACACTCCACTAGGTCAACAGCACCAGGTCGTCGCGGTGGATGACCTCGTGGGCGACGTGCGAGGGCAGGTCGCTGGTGCGCTTGCCGATGATCTCGCGCAGCGTCGGCGGCATCGCTGAGAACCATGCCCCTGGCGACGACCGCATTCGTTCCGTCGCGCACCTCGACGACGTCGCCCTCATCGAAGCTTCCGACGACGCCGGTGACTCCTGCCGGCAAGAGCGACGTGCCGCGCTCGACCAAGGCACGCCGCGCGCCGTCGTCGACGCTGACGACGCCGTCGACCTGGCTGGCGAACCCGATCCACAGCTTGCGTGCAGCCAGCCGCCGGCCGCTGGGCTGAAAGGTGGTGCCGACCATCAACGCCGGCTGCGGCGTCGACCAGCACGTCGGCACGCTCGGCCGACGCGATGACCGCTCGCGTCCCGGACCACGAGGCCATCTTCGCCGCAGCCAGCTTCGAGGCCATGCCACCGCTCCCCCGACCGGAGCCGCGTCGCACCGGCGGCGACGGTCAACAGCGTGTCATCGGCCAGCACCTCGCTGATCAGTTCGGCCGCCGAGTCGGCCCGGGGATCCGCGGTGAACAATCCGGCAGTATCGGTCAGCAGCACCAGGAGATCGGCGTGCACGTTGTGTGCCACCAGCGCTGCGATGCGATCGTTGTCGCCGTAGCGCAGTTCGTGACTGGCGATCGCGTCGTTCTCGTTGATGATCGGGATGCAGCCCAGTTCGATCAGTCGCAGCAGCGTTTGGCGGGCGTGCAGATATTGCCGGCGGTCGACGAAATCGTTGGGCACGAGCAGCACCTGCGCGGCGACGAGATCGATGTCGAGCCAGCGACCGGTTGTACGTGCCCATGAGGCGGCTCTGGCCGGCGGCCGAGATCGCCTGCAGCGTCGGCATGTCGGTAGGTCTCGCCGACATGCCCAAGCGCTGCGACACCGGCCGAGACCGCGCCGGACGAAACGAGGATGACCTCGTGACCCATGCCCCGCAGCGCGGCGAGCTGATCGCACAACGTGTCGACCACGTGCTCGTCGATCACACCCAGCGCATCGGTGATCGACGACGTGCCGATCTTGGCGACCAGCCGCATCACGCCTCCTGCTGGTACTCGAAGCTGAATTCGGCCACCCAGATGATGTCGCCGTCTTGCGCGCCGGCGCGGGCCAGGATCCTCGGCACGCCGAGGCGCTTCATCTGGAAGTCGATGTACGACAGCGCCTCTGGCGTGGTGACGTCGTTCAGCGCCACGACGCGTTCGACCTGCCTGCCGATCAGACGGAACTCGTGCTCGCCGAGGCGTTCGACACGACCGCCGTCGGCCTCGGGACGAATGATGACGATGCCCGGTTTCGCGGGCTGCTCGTTGCGAGCCTCGTGAACGAGCGAAGCCATGCGCCCGACCAGATCGCGCACGCCTTCGCCGGCAACTGCCGAGATCCGCGGCCCCGACCAATCGGCCACCGCGATGTCGGCCTTCGTTCCGACCACCAGACGCGGCCGCTCCAACAGCTCTGGTCGATACTGCCCGAGCTCGTGCAGCAGGATTCGCTCCTGCTCCTGTGGCGAGACCTCGTCGACCGCGGCGAGATCGACCATCACGCACAGCACCCTGGCGCGCTCGATGTGGCGCAGGAACTGGTGTCCGAGCCCCTTGCCTTCGCTGGCGCCTTCGATCAGGCCGGGGATGTCGGCGACGACGAAGTCGGTGTGCTCGTCGATCTTGACGACGCCGAGGTTGGGCTCGAGCGTGGTGAACGGGTAGTCGGCGATCTTCGGCTTAGCGGCGCTGATCACGCTGATCAACGTGCTCTTCCCGACGTTGGGGAAGCCGACCAGGGCGACATCGGCCATCAACTTCAACTCGAGCTTCAGCCACAGGTCCTGGCCGTGCTCGCCCTGCTCGGCGAACGTCGGCGCCCGCCGCTTGTTCGACCAGAACTTGGCGTTGCCGCGCCCGCCGCGCCCACCGGCGGCGCAGAGCCAGCGATCGCCATGGTTGGCCAGGTCGGCCAGCAGCTCGCCCGTGTACAGGTCGGACGCGACGGTGCCTTCGGGAACCATCACCTCGAGCGATTCTCCACGCTTGCCGTGCTGGTCCTTGCCCTTGCCGTGCACGCCGTCCTTGGCGCGGCGGTGGGGATGGTCACGAAACGCAAGAAGCGATGCGACGTTGCGGTCGGCCACCAGCCAGACATCGCCACCCTTGCCACCATCGCCGCCGTTGGGACCGCCGAACGCCTCCGGTCCCTCCCGCCGGAACGACGAACAACCGGCCCCACCATCTCCGCCGCGAACATTCAGTTGCGCTTCATCGACGAACCCGCTCATAGGACCTCCTGAGGCTATCTGGCCATGCCAATCGGCGACCCGGAGTTCTCGGTACGCTGGTCGGATGGCCGAGTTGGGAGAACGCGCGGAGCGCTGGGCCTCGACCATGCACGCTCATGCCGACGGCGAAGTCGCCTTCGCCCACGCCGATTCGTGGGCGGGCACCGGGTCGATGTCGGTCGTCGAGCGCGGCCGACGCGAGGAGATCGAGAACGACTCGATGTCGACCCTGGCTACTCGGGCGAGCGATGCGGGCGAGCGTGCCATCGACGAGGTGCCCGATCCGTGGCGCACGTGCTTCGAACGCGACCGTGACCGCATTCTGCATGCCAGCGCGTTCCGGCGGCTGGCCGGCAAGACGCAGGTGTTCGTGTTCCCCGACGATCATCAACGCACCCGGCTCACCCATGCGCTGGAAGTCGCCCAAGTGGCTACATCCATCGCCCGTGCATTAGGGCTCAACGTGGCACTGACCGACGCGATCGCGCTCGGTCACGACTGCGGCCACGGCCCAGGCGGACACGCCAGCGAGGACGCGCTCTCGCCGTATGTCGCCGGTGGCTACGACCATGCGGTCTGGGGTGCCGACGTCACGCTGACGCCGCTGAACCTGTGCATCGAGACGCTCGACGGAATCCGCAATCATTCGTGGTCGCGTCCTGCGCCACTCACGCCCGAGGGTGAGGTCGTCAGTTGGGCCGACCGCATCGCCTACGTGTGCCACGACTTCGAAGACGCCGTCGATGCCAGGATCGTCAGTCCCGACGAGCTCCCGCCGATCGTCCGCGACCGGTGCGGCGCGCGACGGAGCCACCAACTCGGGGCGTTCATCACCGCGATGATCCAGGCTGCCGGCCAGACGGGTCGCGTCGGGATGATGGCTGACGCCGCGGAGGCGCTGGCGGCGTTCCGCAAGTTCAACTACGACAACGTCTACCTCCGACCTGCGTCGCAGGCGCAGGCACGATCGGTGATCTCGCTGCTGCAAGCGCTCGTCGAGCACTACGCGGCGAATCCGCGGTTGCTGCCCGACGTCACCGACCTCGGTGCGGGCAGCAGTGAGGCGCTGCACCACGCCGTGGCGTACGTCGGCGGGATGACCGATCGATTCGCCTGCCGTCAAGCCGTCTCCCTGCTCGGATGGGACACGGCCCGACTCCCCCAAGGCATCGACACCCACCTCTAGGAAGACCGTGCCAGGTGCGACGTAGCATGCGCCGATGACACGCACTGTGATCCAAGGCGGCCAGGTCTTCGACAGCGTCGGCGGTACCGCGTCCGCCGCCGATGTTGCCATCGAAGGCGATCGGATCGTCGAGATCGGATCGTCGCTCGATGGCGACGAGAGCAATCGACGCAACCGGCCATGCCGTGTATCCCGGTTTCATCGACAGCCACGTGCACTTCATGGTCGACGGCGACCTCGACCCGATGCAATCGGTGCACACGCCCTTCTCGATGAACTTCTACCTCGCCGCCGAACGAATGGCGCGCACCCTCGCCGCGGGCATCACGACAGTGCGCGAGGCCGGCGGCAGCGACCTGGGAATGAAGACCGCCCAGCAGCGTGGGTTCGCACCGGGGCCCGACATGCAGATCTCGATCACGATCCTCAGCCAGACGGGCGGGCACGGCGACTCATGGGAGCCATGCGGCGCACACATGCCGAGCATCATCGGCATCCACCACCCCGGTAAGCCGCACAACATCGTCGACGGGCCCGAAGAGATGCGCAAGAAGGTTCGCGAGCTCGATCCGCGCCGGTGCCGATGTGATCAAGGTGTGCACGAGCGGCGGCGTGCTGTCGCCTCGCGACGATCCTCGTCACGGTCACTATCGCGACGACGAGCTCGATGTGCTCGTCGCCGAGGCGTCGGCGGCCGGCAAATGGGTGATGGCCCACGCCCAGGCGACGGATGGCATCAAATCAGCGGTGCGTGCGGGCATCCGCTCGATCGAGCACGGCATCTACCTCGACGAGGAGGCCATCTCGATGATGTTGGATCGCGGGACGTATTTGGTGCCGACGCTGATCGCTCCGATGGGCGTGCTCGAAGCAGCCGAGCGAGGGGTCAAGGTGCCGCAGTACGCGATCGACAAGACGAAGATGGTGCTCGAGGTGCACCGCGAGAGCATCCGTCAGGCAATCGCAGCCGGCGTGAAGGTCGCGATGGGAACCGACTCCGGCGTCACGCCTCATGGCCAGAACCTGCGCGAGCTCGAGCAGATGTGTGACTGCGGCATGACGCCGGCACAGACGTTGACCGCCTCGACCCTCACGGCCGCACAACTCATGGGGCTCGGCGACGATCGTGGCGCGATCGAGGTGGGCAAGCGAGCCGATCTCGTGATCGCCCGCGGCGACGCCCTCGACATCGCCGGCCTCGGCAACCGAATTCGCACCGTCATCCAGAACGGAAAGGTCGTCACCGAAAGTGACTAGAGCGCCGGGGCTACGTCCGGCGCGGGTGAGACGGCACGCCGAAGGCGTACCGGCTCACGTTTCGGTGTCGACAGCTTCGACGTCGACGACTTTGCGGCCGCCGCGTGTACCGAACTTCACTGCGCCATCGGTGAGGGCGAACAGCGTGTCGTCGCCACCGATGCCGACGTTACGGCCGGGGTGGAACTTGGTGCCGCGCTGACGCACGATGATGGTGCCGGCATGGATCTTGCTGCCGCCGAAGACCTTCACGCCGAGGCGCTGTGCGTTGGAGTCGCGCCCGTTGCGGGTAGAACCGCCACCTTTGGTCTTTGACATCGTGGTTCAGCCCTTCTTGATCGACGTGATCTCGACAACGTGGTACTTCTGGCGGTGGCCATAGCGCCTGCGTTGATTGGTGCGCTTCTTGTAGGTGAAGCCGTCGATCTTCGGGCCCTGGGCCCAACCGACGACCTTCCCGGTGACGGTGGCGCCTGACAGTTGCGAGGGTGTGGCCAACACGGTCTCACCGTCGACAACGAGCACAGGGGTCAGCGAGACTTCGCTGCCCTGCTCGGCGTCGAGCAGTTCAACGTGGATCTGCTCGCCTTCTGCGACTCTGGCTTGCTTGCCACCGGATGCGATCACTGCGTACATAGCCATGCGATCCTATCGGGCGAACCATTGACAACAACGGGCTGCACGACGAGGAGTTTCATCGTGACCGTCACTCCAGCAGGGCGTGGTCGATGATGACACCACGGCCCGCGCAGTTGGGGCACTGATCGGCGAAGTTGACCAGCAGGCCCTCCCCGATTCGCTTCCGGGTCATCTCCACCAGACCGAGATCGGAGATGTCGAAGACCTGCGTACGGGTCTTGTCGCGCGCCAGCGCGGACCGGAAGGCGTCGACCACCTTGCGGCGGTTCTCCTTGATCTCCATGTCGATGAAGTCGATCACGACGATCCCTCCGATGTCGCGCAACCGCAGCTGCTTGGCCACTTCTTCCGCGGCCTCCAGGTTGTTGCGGTACACGGTCTCCTCGAGATTCGACGTGCCGACGTTCTTGCCGGTGTTGACGTCGATCACCGTCAACGCCTCGGTGTGCTCGATGATGAGGGAGCCACCGCTGGGCAACCACACCTTGCGATCGAGCGCCTTGTGCAGTTGCTCATGGATGTGCTGGCGCTCGTACAGCGGCAGACCCTCGGCTACCGCGTCGAAGTACTCGATGCGGTCTGCCAGATCGGGGTTGAACGCTGCGACGTATTCGCGCACCTCTTCGAACAGCGGCCGATCGTCGATGATGACGCCTCGGTACTCCGCGTTGAACTCCTCGCGGATCACACGCACCGCCAACTCGGGCTCGCGGTACAGCAACGTGGGACTGTTGGCCTTCTTCGCCTTCGCCTCGATCACATCCCATTGATCGAGCAACCGGGTCATGTCGGCGCGCAGCTCGTGCTCGTTGGCGTTCTCGGCAGCGGTGCGGACGATCAATCCGTGCTGAGCCGGCTTCACCCTGTCGAGGATGTTGCGCAGACGCTTGCGGACGTCGTCGGGCAGTCGCTTGGAGATGCCGTAGGTCTTCGAGTTGGGGATCAGCACGACGAACCTGCCAGGAAGCGAGACCTCTTGGGTCAGCCTGGCGCCCTTGGCGCTGATGGGATTCTTGGTGACCTGGCACAGCACCAGTTGCTTCGGGCGCAGCATCTGCTCGATGCGCGGCTGGCCCGACTTCTCGACGATGTCCTCGGGGTCGTACTGCACGTCGCCGCGGTAGAGCACCGCATTCTTCGGCGTGCCGATGTCGACGAATGCCGCCTCCATGCCGGGCAGCACGTTCTGGACCTTGCCGAGATAGATGTTGCCGTGGATCTGGCTGACGTCGTCGGCCGGACGGCTGACGTAGTGCTCGATCAGGTTGCGGCCCTCGAGCACGGCCACCTGCGTCAACGAGGGACGCACTTGCACCGCCATCAGGTAGCGGCCGATGGGCCGTCCGTTGCGTTCGCGGCCACGGCGACGCTCGATGGTGTCGGCATCGAGATCGACCTCGAGGCCGCCGCCGTTGGAGGGCTTCGGACCCTTGACGCTGCGGCGACGCTTCTTCCTGGCGGCGTCGGTTGCCGCCTGGCCGTCTCCCATGTCTTTGGCTGCCGTCTCGCCGGCGGCCGGCTGTGCGGCTCGCTCGGCCTTCGGCTTGTCGGCCTTGGCGCGCTCGGGTCGGCTTCGCTCGCCACGTTGCTGAGCTGGCTTGACGGCCGCAGCCGCCTGGCCTGGCGGTGCTGGTCTGGTGTCGCCGATCTGTGGCTTGCGAACCAGGGAACGCTCTGCTGCCGCAGCCGATGGCCGGCCCTCGGTCATGCGCTTCGGCAGTTCGGTGTCGTCACCGATGGGCCCGGTGTCCGCCAAAGGTGGCGACGAGTCGATGATCAGACCTCCCGCGCCCGACCATTCCTCGGAGACCTGCCCGTTGGCCCCCACCTTGTCGACCAGGTCTCCATCCTCGGAATCGTCGAAATCTTCGCCGTTGTCATCGACCTCACCCACAGGCGAGCCGGCTGGCTTCTTGCGGTTGCGACCGCCGCGTGAACCTCTGCGGCGCTTTGCCGCGGCCGTGCGGACGGTTGGCTCGCCGATCGATTCCGTGCCGTCAGCAGGCGATTCCGCCTCGGAGGGCAGGTCGGGGGTTGTGTCGTCGACCTGCGATGGCGCAGGTGATGCGGCCAGCGGAAGCTGATCGTGTTGGTCGTCGGTCATTCGGATATTCCCTTCTCATGCGCTTGCCTTGTGCGGCAGCGCCGCGAAAGCCGACAGATATGTGTCCGGGTCGGCTGGCTTCGCGTTCGATCCAATTGTCAGTGTGGGCGCGCTGCACGACAGCTCCAACGAGCTGGGCAGGGTGGATGTCGCAGTCATCCGCACGCGGCAGGTGAGGCCGGGTTTCGAGTCGGCCAAAAAGGACTCATGTCGGGCGGGAGTCTATCTGACGCAATCCCGACTCCGAGTCGACGACGCAGGCTCCGAACCGCTGAAATCAACGGTAACGGCGCATGTGCACACTCTGGACGAGACCCATCAGCGCGAAAAACGTGACGATGCTCGATCCGCCGTACGAGATGAACGGCAATGGCAGGCCCGTGATGGGCATCAGCCCGATGCTCATGGCCATGTTCTGGAACATCTGCCACAGCACCATCGTGAACACCCCGGCGCACAGGTAGGTGCCGAGCATGTCGCGCGACAAGCCCGCGATCCGCCAGATGCGCAGCAGCACGATGCCGAACAGGCCGATGACGATGCCACAACCGATCAGGCCGAACTGCTCGCCGATCGCCGAGAACGGAAAATCGGCCCATTGCACGGGGATGTCCTTGGTGTTGGTGATCTGACCCTGCAACCACCCCTTGCCGTCGATCCCCCCGGTCGCGATGGCTCGCAGCGAGTTGCGACCCTGGAAGACGAGATCGCGAAGCGCGATGTCAGTCGAGTCCTGGTCGAAGAAAACACCGATTCGCTTGATTTGGTAGTCGTTGACCACACCGCTCAGGACGGCGGCGCCAACTGTGGCTGCCGACAGGAACGTGATCAAAACGATGTACTTGGCTTTGGCACCTGCGATCAACAAGACGCCCATCATCATGGCGATCAGCACCGACGCCGTGCCCAAGTCTGGTTGGACGATCACCAGCATGGTCGGTACGCCAACCAGGATCAGTCCCTTGATGAATCGGGGGTAGTTCAACGTGTCGGTGCGATCCTCGGCCAGGAACGAGGCGAGAGCGAGCAACGCCGTGAACTTGGCGAACTCCGCCGGCTGAACCTTCAACGGCCCGAGGTCGAAGCTCAGCCTCGCACCTCCACTGATCGCGCCGACGAGGATCACCAGCACGAGCAACATGACCGTGGTCCCGTAGAGGAATCGCGCCCGCTCGCGCCACCAGTCGTAGTCGAACGACATCACCACGACCATCGAGATCACGGCTCCGATCAGGAAGATCTCCTGACGTGTGACGTACAGATAGGGATTGGAGAACTTGGTGTACGAAGCGGAGTAGATGGTGAACAGCCCGATGATCGACAGCAGACCCTGGGCGAAGAGCAGAACCCAGTCGATGTTGCGGCTGGGCGAGCCAGGACTGGCCTTGATGTTGCCCAAACCGGAGTCCGGCTTGCGCGACAGCATGCTGAGAGCCATGGATCAGTCCCGTGCGTCGACGGCGGCGGGCATGCACGTGCTGTCGGCCAGTTGGGTCGAGGGCGCCGGTAGGAGTGAGTTGAGATCGAGCGGATCGCTCGGCAGCACGGGATCCATCACCGTCTTGCCGGCGAGCGCGGTGAAGATGCACTTGACGACCGGCGCAGCGGCCTTGGCTCCGTAGCCACTCTTCTCGAGGTACGCGACGACGGTGTACGGGTGTGCCTTGTCGAGGCTGAATGCGCCGAATGCCGATGAGTCGTTCCATGGGTAGCTGCTGGCACCCTGTGCGGTCCCGGTCTTGCCGGCGATCGGCAGAACGTCCATCGGGTAGGACTCGAAGAGCCGTTCGCCCGTTGTGGTGTGGTAGAAGGTCGACGGATATGTGACTCCGGGATTGCGAACCCTGTATGCGTTCGTAACCCTCGCGAGACCAGCGACGATCGGTTGGATGATCTCCGGCGGCATCTCGAGCTGATCCTTGTACTTCGGCCTCTCGAAGGACTTGTACACGACGGCCTGCGAGATGTCGGCCACCCCCGGGCTCAGATCCGGTACCAGTGGATTGAAGATGGTCTTCACGATCGTCGGCGTGTACAGGAAGCCGCCGTTGGCGATCGTCGAGTAGGCGTTGGCCAGCTGCAGCGGCGTCGCTGCCATCAGGCCCTGACCGATGGCCACCTGCACGTTGTCGCCGACCAACAAGCGCGGTGCCTCGTTGTCGCCGAGAACGTCGTCCTTGACGAGCTGCGCCTTGACAGCGTCGTCGGGGATGCGGCCGGCCCATTCGAATGGCAGTTGCACTCCGCTCTCGAGACCGAAACCGAACCGTTGGAGGTCGTTCTTGAGGGTGGACTTCCCCTTCAGCGAGGGATCGATCGAAGCGTTGTGCTCGTCCATCACCCAGAACTTCTCGCCGAGCCTGTAGAAGAACGCGTCGCTGCTGACCGCCAGCGCATCTGCGATCGCGACCGGACCGTACGACGAGGACCGCTGGCGTGCGAACGTTGGTTGCGTTCTTGAACTCGCACCGCACGCCGCTTGCGCAGATGTCATCAGGAATCGACTCGAGCTTGTAGACGCCGGTGTCGATATACGGGTCGTTGGGCCCGATGACGCCGCTGTGCATCGCGGCCCAGGCGACGAACGGCTTGATGGTGGACCCCAGGTTGTAGCGGCCCTGCACGGCGCGGTTGACGAGCACCGACTTGTCGGGGTCGGCCCTGCCGGTCGCCGGATCGATCTTCTCGCCGAACAGTTGCTCGAACTTGTCGCCGCTGATGTTCCCCATCCACCGGTTGTCGAACCGCGGGTAGCTGGCCATCGCCAGGATCTGACCATCGGAGTTGTCCTCCACCACGACCGAGCCGGCAGGTGCCTTGTACTGGATCCACTCCTGATGGCCGAACTCCTTCGAGCTCGAATACGACGCGCTCGACGCCCTCGGGTTTCTTCGGGTCGATCGGGTTGTGTGCAGCGATGTCCTGACCAAGAATGTCGGTCGGCAGATGGCGACGCTGCAACAACTTGGTCTCGAGCGCCTGCTCGGCGTACTGCTGGATGTCGAGATCGATCGTCAGCTGGATGTCCTTGCCGGCAACCGGATCGACATGCTGGTCGACCAACTCGCGAACGATGCCTCCGGCCGCATCGACCTCGAAGACCTGTTTGCCCCACGAGCCGTGCAGCGCGCTCTCCATCGACAACTCGACGCCGAACGCGCCGACGAGCTCGTTGGTGTTGTAGCCACCGTCCTCGTAGTGCTTCTTGGTCTCCTTCGTGATCGGCCCGAGATATCCGACAACGTGGCTTGCCAGGGGCGAATACGGGTAGACCCGCTTCCATTGCTCGACGATCTGGATGCCAGGGAAATCCTCGCTGCGCTCCTTGAGGTACGTGACCGTGTCTTCGTCGACGCCTTCCTTCAGCGGCAACGGCAACAACGTGCTGTAGCGCTGGCCCTTCGTGCACTTCGGAATGGCGGGCTCGCCGAAGCATGGTTCGTAGCGGCGCTGCAGATCGATGACGGGCACCTTCAAGGGACCCGACAAGCGCTCGAACAAGGCGGTGCGGACCTTCGGCCGCTTGATGATGCTCCAGTCGATGGCCACCGTGAGGATCCGCTGGTTGTCGGCAAGGATCCGCATCTTGGAGTCGAAGATGCGGCCACGCTCGGGTGGGATCAACACCTCACGCAACTTTGCGGCGGTCACCTTCGCTTGGAACGTGGCCGCTTCCACGCCCTGCAGGAACCACAGGCGCGTCCCGAGCAGGCCGATCATCAGCATCGACACCAACGCCAGCATTCCCAGGCGCGTCGTGCGATTATCGATCGCCATGGCACCATTGTGCTCTGCGCGGGGGCTGGAGGGGGCGCACCCACCTCATTCGGGGATCGCCCGCCAGGTGCGGCGCTTGGCACCAGCGCACCATCGGCCGAGCGGGACGAAGAGCGGGCTCAGCAGGGTGGACGCCGCGGTGACAATCGGAACGATCTCGAACATCCGATTGGTCAGCCATCCCTCTTGGCCGGTGAGAAACTTGACAACCGGAATCGCTGCCTCCCCCACCGCCGACCCGATCGCCACGAAGATCGCCGCGAGCCACCACTGGGGGTCGGGCGTGATGCTGAGGACGTACCCGGACGTGAGCCCGGCAAGGCCGTAGGCGAGGGCGGTCAACCCCAGCGGGGTCCCCACGCCGAGGTCGTACATCATGCCCAACGCAAAGCCGGCGAAGGCTCCGCGCTCGGAACCGGCGCCGGCACCCGCACCGGCAGCCAGAGCCAACACGACCTGTATTGCCACCCCGTCGACCCGATACGTCGCGCAGACCGTCCGCTGGATGGCCAAGACCACCAAGGCAACCGGGATGAGGCGGGTGAAGAGCGCAAACGGCAGCGATCGCACGACTCAGATCGCGGCCTGATTGGGAACGAACAACACCACGCTGACGAAGTTGAGTTGGTTGAGGATGGCGTTGGGCTCGACCTCCACGACCGGCGACCGGCTTCCCAACCGTCGCGTCACGGCGGTGATGGTGCCGATCGGAATGCTCTGCGGAGCCAGGCTCTTGGTGCCGCCGGCAGTCTCGACGATGTCACCGATCTTGACGTTGGTCAGCGCCGTGTCGTCGATCAGGCTGAACAGCAGTGGACGATCGGCGCCTTGCCCGGTGATGTCGCCCGTCTCGCGCCGGACTCTGAAACCTGGCGTCGTGGTTGAGGTCGTCGTCGACGACGATGTCGTCGTCTGGCCCGGCGTGACGCCACGACCGGCCACCGTCGTCGTGGTCGATGACGGCGTGGTGGTTGTCGTCGTCGTGGTCGTGCTCGTCGATGTGGTCGAGTCGAGCGGTCGTCCGCTGGGCGCTGTGTTAGGAGTGGTGGACGAAGTGGTCGACGCAGCATCATCGTCCTCGATGCGACTGAGCACCTGACCCTGCACCGCGAACTGCGGATCGGTGATGAGCATCACCACGCTGCTATCGGGGTACACCTTGGTGACCTTGCCGATCAGACCTGCACCGTCGGTGACGGGCATCCCGACGGAGACACCATCGCGACTGCCGACCGTGATCTCGATGGTGTTCTGGAAGTTGCTCGGTGCTTCACCGATGACCTGGGCGGCGACTCCCTTGATGTTGCGCACCGACGTGAGCCTGTTCAACTTCAGGAGGTCGTTGGCAATGTTGATCGCCGTCTTTGCCTCGATCTCGGCGCCCTTCTGATGCTCGACCTGGTCGTGCAGTGCCTCGTTCTCGGCTTTCAGGTTGTCGTAGTTGGTGATGCCGTACCACGCGTTGGCGATCGGCTTCGACACGGCTTCGGCGGCGATGTCGAACGGACGGATGATGACCGAGAACACCTGGCGCGACTTGTCGATGACGACGTTGTTGCCACGCCGGTCGAGGGTGATCAACAGCAGCGACGTCAAAATGAGCAGCACAACGACGCGGCGACGGCTCAACGATGGAAGCACGGGCGGCCAGTTGGGTCTAGTCGTCGCCGCCGAGCGACATCAACCCGCGCATCGCGTCGATGTTCTCCAGCGCTCGCCCGGAGCCGATCACGACGCTGTACAGCGGGTCCTGGGCGATGTTGATCGGCATGCCGGTCTCGTGTGCAAGACGTCGATTGATCCCGGCTAGCAGTGCACCGCCGCCAGTCACCATGATGCCTTGCTCCATGATGTCGGCGGCGAGTTCGGGAGGTGTCTTGTCGAGTGTGGTCTTCACGGCATCGACGATGGCCGACAACGGCTCGGCCAGAGCCTCGCGCACCTGCTCGGTGGTGAGCGGCACCGTACGTGGCAGGCCGCTGATGAGATCACGACCGCGGATGTCGGCGGTGAGCTCTTCGTCGAGCGGCCATGCAGAACCCATGTGGATCTTGATCTCTTCGGCGGTTCGATCGCCAATGGCCAGCGAGAACTCCTTCTTGACGTATTGCATGATCGCGTCGTCGAGCTCGTCGCCTGCCACACGTACCGATTGGGCCGTGACAATGCCACCGAGCGAGATGACAGCGACCTCAGTGGTGCCTCCGCCGATGTCGACGATCATGTTGCCGCTGGGCTCGTGTACCGGCATGTCGGCACCGATCGCGGCAGCCATCGGCTCTTCGATGATGTGCACGGGCTTTCGCGCTCCGGCGTACTCGGCGGCGTCTTGCACGGCGCGCTGTTCGACACCGGTGATTCCCGACGGTACGCAGATGACCATCCGCGGCTTGCTCCACCGACTGGCGTGCACCTTCTGGATGAAGAAGCGCAGCATCTTCTCGCAGACCTCGAAGTCGGCGATGACGCCGTCCTTCAACGGACGAATCGTCTTGATGCGACCCGGCGTGCGACCCATCATGCGCTTGGCTTCCAGGCCGACCGCGACGGGCCGGCCGTCGCTGATGTCGATGGCCACCACCGATGGCTCGTTGAGCACGATCCCCTGACCGCGCGAGTAGATCAACGTGTTGGCCGTCCCCAAATCGATGGCGAGGTCACGACCGATCGCGAGTGGGTTGTTCCTGGCCATTCACTTACCTCCGCACCGCCGAGTCGACCGTGCACGAACATGATCTGCGCCTTGCTCGGCGCAGATCGAACCAGTGTAGCGGAGCGCCAGTTTGTTACAGATTCGGGAAGAAAATGCCGATTTCGCGCTGTGCCGACTCCAACGAGTCGCTGCCGTGCACGAGATTTTCGGTGAACAGGATTCCGAGGTCGCCGCGGATCGTGCCGGGATCCGCCTTGCGAGGATTGGTTGCCCCGACGATCGTGCGCACGACCTCCCAAGTGTCCTCTGGGCCCTCCAGCACCATGGCCACCACAGGCCCGCGACTCATGAACGCGACGAGGTCGTCGTAGAAACCCTTGCCGGCGTGCTCCTGGTAGTGGCGTGCCAGGGTGTCGGCGTCGAGCGTGCGCAGATCGAGGGCGACGATCCTGAGCCCCTTCGCCTCGAAGCGCTTCAGCACGTCTCCGACGAGGCCACGTTCGACGGTGTCGGGCTTGAGCAGGACCAAGGTGCGATCAGACATGGCCGATGACGCTACAGGCACCGGCCTGGATCTCGCAGTTCTGGCGCGGGCGGGCGTTCGTCCGGACCCGAGCCGCTACGGCAGTGGCGGTTGCGGCTCCAGAAGGTAGGTGACCAGCGCGTCGATCTCGGCGTCCGTCAGGTTGAGCGACGGCATCTCGCCCGGGCCCGTCTGATCGAACCCGGGCGAGATGAACGCTGGTGGGTTGATGATCGACTCGTGCACGTACTCGGCGGCGCTGAACCCCGGCTTTCGTTCCCCCGCCCACTGGGCGACGTTGGTGAGGCTCGGCGCAATTGCGACTCGGGCGGTCGTCTGCGGTCCGTTGTGGCACGAAGCACAGCCCTTTCGCAAGAACAGGTCGGCGCCTTCCTGACCAGACGTCGATGCTGCAGAATCGGGTTTCCACGCGGCGATCGACAACACGGTGGCCGCGAGGCCGACCACACCGACGGCGATTCTCAGATCCTTCAACGCATCGCCAAGTGGCGGCGGCACCGCGCTACGGCCGACGATGACCGCGACACAGAGCGCTGCGACGAGCGGCAAGCCATACCGGAACGGCGTCGGCCAGCGAGAGGCGGTACCCGCATCGGGCGTCGTCGACGAAGCCGTGATGGTGATCTGACCGAGCTCCTGGGGCTCGAAGTACCCCTGCTCGACGAGCCACGTGAACGTGCCCTCTCGCGGGAACACGACGCGTGCGGTGTAGTGGCCGACTCTCGCCTCACCGTCGTGAACCGCGGGGAAGAACTCACCTGTGGTGCCGTTCTGGAACACCCGAATCCCCGCGCCCTCGACCTCCACGGGTGTCACGCCGTGCTGGAGAATGGTGAACCCGATCGTGATCGGCTGGCCGGCAACCGGTTGCTCGAACGGATCGAGCGATGTGATCGCCCAGCCGCCGGCGGCCACATGCGCCGGGCCGATGATGGAGAGCAGTCCTACGACTGCACATGTCGTCAACCATGTTGTTCGCTTCATGCCCTACCGACACCGCCGGTCGGCGTCGAGTTCCAAAAAGGCGTGTGCTAGATGATCTTGCGAAGGTGGGGCCTGGCGGCTCCCACGACGTAGAGCGAGCCGGTGACGAGCACGGCGTCGTCGTGCTGCGCCGAACGGATGGCTCGATCGCATGCCTGTTCGACCGTGTCGCACTCGATGACGACATCGCAACCGAGTGCTCGAGCCGCTGCGGCAAGGTCGCTCGACGGCATGCCGCGTGGAGTCGGTGCGGTACACGTGTAGACGGCGTCGAACTCGTCGGCGCGCAGGGCCGACAGCATCTCCTTCGCGTCACGTCCCTTCAAGATTCCCGTCACGAGGATCTTGCCGCCGGCCGGATCGAAGTCCTCGAAGAAAACCTGCGCGCACGAGTCGGCACCCGGTGGGTTGTGAGCACCGTCGACGATCACCAATGGCTGGTGACCGAGCACCTCGAAGCGACCTGGCATGCGCACATTGGCGAAACCTTCGCGCACGACATCGTCGGCGACGGGGTTGGCGAAGAAGGCCTCGACAGAGGTCAGCGCGACGATGGCATTGTCGCCTTGGTGACGACCGTGCAGCGGCACGAACACATCGGTGTAGATCGTCGTCGGTGTGCGCAGGTCGACCATCCGCCCTCCGAGCGCCAACTGATTCTCGAGCACGTCGAACTGGTCACCGCGCACCAGTACCGATTCCCCGCCCGCATCCGTGAAGTACGGGAGCAACTCCGGATCGGTCTCACCGACGACCACGATGCTTCCGGGTTTGATGACGCCCGCCTTCTCGGCGGCGATGTGGCCCTTGGTCGGCCCGGCGAACTCGTTGTGGTCCATGCCGATGTTGGTGATCACCGCGACCTGCGCGTCGCAGACGTTGGTCGCGTCCCATCGTCCGAGGACCCCGACCTCGACCACGGCGACGTCCACTGCGAGATCAGCAAACCATCTGAAGGCTGCTGCGGTGGTGGCCTCGAAGTACGACGGACGAACTCCGGTGAGCACCTCCAGATCGGCGACCGCTGCGATCTGCTCGGCGAACTCGTCGTCGCTGATGATCTCGGCGTCCCGGCTCATCCGCTCGTTCGGCCGCTCGAGATGCGGACTGGTGTACGTTCCGACTGTCAGCCCGTGCGCCATCAACAACCTGGTGATCATCTGCGATGTCGAACCCTTGCCGTTGGTGCCGGTGACGTGGATCACCGGGTACGCGAACTGCGGGTCGCCCATCGCGGCGACGATGGTCTTCATGCGCTCGATGGTGGGCGATTCGATCCGCCCGGTCTTTTCGTAGCTGGCGTGGGCGTCGAGGTATGCCAGCGCTTCGGAGTACGTCATGGTGCGGGCAGCGCGTGACTGCGCCTCACGGTCGCGTCAGCTGGCCTCGCGGCGGGGCCGCTTGGCCTTCGGCTCGCGAGGGACGAGCGTGGGGTTGGTCTTCTTCTGCACGGTGTCGACCTCGATCATCACGGTGCCGACATCGCTGCGACCGGGGAGCTCGTACATCGTGTTGAGCAACACCTCTTCGAGGATCGCGCGCAAGCCGCGTGCGCCGGTACCCCGCAGCAGCGCTTGGTCTGCAATCGCTTCGAGTGCCTCGCGTGTGAAATCGAGCTCGACGTCTTCGAAGTCGAACACCTTGCGGTACTGCTTGACCAACGAGTTCTTCGGCTCGGTGAGAATCTTTATCAACGCGTCGCGGTCGAGGCTGCGGACTGCGCCGATCATGGGGAGGCGGCCGACGAACTCGGGGATCAACCCGAATTTCAACAGGTCTTCCGGCAGCACCTTGGTGAACAGTTCACCAGGATCCTTGTCGGCCTTGCTGCGCACGGTGCCGTGGAAGCCGACGCCCTTGTGGCCGATGCGGCTCTCGATGATCTGTTCGAGACCGGCGAATGCCCCGCCGCAGATGAAGAGGATGTTGGTGGTGTCGATCTGGATGAACTCTTGGTGCGGGTGCTTGCGTCCACCCTGGGGTGGTACCGAAGCGACCGTTCCTTCGAGGATCTTCAACAGTGCCTGCTGCACGCCCTCACCGCTGACGTCGCGGGTGATCGACGGGTTCTCGCTCTTGCGGGCGATCTTGTCGATCTCGTCGATGTAGATGATGCCGGTCTCGGCCTTCTTGACGTCGAAGTCGGCGGCTTGGATGAGCTTCAGCAGGATGTTCTCGACGTCCTCACCGACGTAGCCGGCTTCGGTCAAGGCGGTGGCATCGGCGACGGCGAACGGCACGTTGAGCAATCGAGCCAACGTCTGGGCGAGGTGGGTCTTGCCGCAGCCGGTTGGGCCCAGCAGCATGATGTTGCTCTTGGCCAGTTCGACTTCGTCGCGGCGACCGACGCTTGCACCCTGTTGATACTGGATGCGGCGATAGTGGTTGTACACCGCCACCGAGAGAATCTTCTTGGCCTCGTCCTGACCGACGACGTAGTCGTCGAGGAAGGTGCGGATCTCACGTGGCGTCGGAAGTTCTTCGAAACGGATCTCGCCGGAGTCGGTGAGCTCCTCCTCGATGATCTCGTTGCAGAGGTCGATGCACTCGTCGCAGATGTACACGCCGGGACCGGCAATCAGCCGCTTGACCTGCTTCTGCGACTTCCCGCAGAACGAACATTGGAGCAGTTCGCCGGTATCGCCGAATTTCGCCACGGTTCAGTCTCCTTGCTCGCCCTAGGTCGGTTCGTGAAGGTCAGCGAATCGGACCGGTGCGGTCGACGGCGTCTCGAGACGAAATCACATCATCGATGATGCCATACGCGAGGGCCTCTTGCGCTTCCATAACGAAATCGCGGTCGGTGTCCTGGTGGACCCGCTCGATGGTCTGGCCCGTGTGCGTCGACAGGATCTCCTCGAGAAGATCCCGCATACGCAGGATTTCCTTGGCTGCCAGCTCGAGATCGGTGACCTGGCCGTAGCCAACTTGACCATATGGCTGGTGCAGCAGGATTCTGCTGTGAGGAAGGGCGAGACGCTTGCCCTTGGTGCCGGCAGCCAGCAGGACGGCCGCGGCCGACGCTGCCTGACCGAGGCAGATCGTGGCGATGTCGTTCTTGATGAACTGCATCGTGTCGTAGATCGCGAAGAGCGCCGTGATGTCGCCGCCGGGACTGTTGATGTAGAGGTTGATGTCCTTGTCGGGGTTCTCGCTCTCGAGATGGATGAACTGAGCGCAGATCAAGCTGGCGATGCTGTCATCGATCGGTGTCTGCAAGAAGATGATGTTCTCCTTGAGCAACCGGGAGTAGAGATCCATGCCCCGCTCGCCACGACTGGTCTGCTCGATGACATTGGGAACCAGATAGTTCTTGGACTCAATCATGGTCGTGCCCTTCGTGGTCGTGCTCGTGGTCGTGCTCGTGGTCGTGGTGTTGGTGATCGCCGTGGTCGTGATCCCCATGATCGTGATCGTGCTCGTCAGTCTTACCCATCACGAGCGTCCGATCGATCGGATTGCCCTCGGGATCGACGATCTCGACGTGTTCGAGCAGCCAGTCGAGGGCTTTCGTCTTGCGCATCTGGGCGATGAGGTCGGTGACGGCGTCGTTCTTCTCGTATGCCTTGCGAACCTCGTTGGGCTTCTGACGGACCTGCACCGCAATGCGTGCGTATTCGGCGTCGAGGTCGTCGTCGCTGACGTCGAGGCCTTCGGCGACGCCGACGGCGCGGAGGGCGAGGTCGACCTTGACCGCCTTCTGCGACTGCACCTTCAATCCCTCGATGAAGGTCGCGGCATCCTGACCGGTGACCTGTAGCCACTGGTCGATCGAGATGCCCTGCGCCTGAAACTGCTGCACCGTGTTCTGCACTCGACCCTGCAGGTCGGCTTGCACCATCGACTCGGGCGGCTCGATGTCGACGAGTCCCGCGAGAGACGACGTGGTGCGCTCGATGAGCTGATTGCGAGTCTGGTTGAGCTTGCCGGTGCCGATGCGCTCGGCCAGCGCGGCGCGCCACTCCTCGATCGTTTCGAACTCGCCGAGGTTCTCGCTGACCCACTCGTCGGTCAACTCGGGCAACTCGCTCTCTTGCACGTTGGAGATGTCGACGACGAAGTCGGCGGGGTCGCTGGTTCCGTTGGGCGTGGCCGTGAACGTCAGTTGATCGCCCTTGTTGGCGCCGAGCAACTCGGCGTCGAACCCGGGTGCCACCCAGCCGCTGCCGACTTGGTAGAGCCAGTCCTCGGTGTTGAGACCGGCAACTGGCTCGCCGTCGCGCGACGCAGCGAGGGTGAGGGTGACCTGATCGCCCGACTGAATCGGCCGATCGACGTCGACGAGCGATCCTTGGCGACGAAGTTCTGCTTCGACTGCTTCGTCGATATCGGCCTCTGTCGCTTCGGGCGATGCCAACTCGACGCGCAATCCGCCGTAGCCGGGCACGGTGATCTCGGGACGCACCTCGCACGTCGCATCGAACGAGACCGGCCCCGACTCCTGCCCGCCGGTGAACTCGATGTTGGGAGTGGAGATGAGGTCGATGTCGTGTTCGCGCACGGCGTTGGCCAGGTACAGCGGAACTGCATCGCGAAGCGCCTGCTCGCGGGCGGCGGCGAGCCCGATTCGGGCCTCGAGCACCTTGCGCGGCACCTTGCCCGGACGAAAGCCGGGCAGCTTGACCTCTTTGCCTATGGTGCGAAAGGCGGTGTCGATGTCGCGATCGAATTCCGACTCGTCGATCGTGACCGAGAGTTTGACGAGCTTCTTGGCGGGTGCATCTTCTGGGGTGTCCACTACGGGCTCGATCGTGCTAATCACAGATCGTCGATGCTATCGGTCGACCCTCTCATCGGGCAGACTGTGACCATGACCTCCTGGAAGCCGCACGCGCTCGCCAAACCCCATGCGGACCAGCTCGATCTGAAGATCGGCGACAAGGTCGAGTCCACTGTCGACCTCGATTCCGGCGTCGTCGCGGGCACCCCGGGCAAGGTCATCCTGGCCAACGGGTTCAACTGGCTGCGCTACAGGGTTGCCTTCGACAACGGCATCGAGGTGGGCGATCTCGACCAGCGCAACATCGCTCCCATCGGTCGCACCGCCAAGCGACTTGCCAAAGCAGCCAAGCGCGCCTGACCCCGCCATGTCCATTCGAGTGTTTGCTGCCCGCCGCCGCTATCGGAGTGTTTGCGGCCACCCCGGGGTGTCACGAGACACTCGGTCGGGGCGATGACGTCGCTCCGCCACCGGTTCCCAGGGGTCGGGACCGAGTGGGCGCGGTTCGACGGGCCGGCGGGCACGCAGATGGTCGACTCCGCCATCACGGCGATGAGCGATTGGATGGCCAGCGGCAACACCGCTGCCAACGGCGGGCCCTTCGCGGCCGCAGAGGAATGCCAGCGTCTGATGGATCGGACCCGCGCCGCGGTCGGGCAGTTTCTGGGAGCGGACCCCAACGGGATCAGTTTCGGACCGAACATGACGTCGCTGACGTTCGCAGTATCGAGAGCGGTCGGCGACACACTTCGGCCCGGTGATCGGATCGTCGGCACCAGACTCGACCACGACGCCAACATCACGCCGTGGCGCCGCGCCGCCGATGCCGCCGGGGCGCGAGCATGTGCTGGCGCCGTTCGATCCGGCCACGGGACAGTTGCCCGCGAAGAACGTGATCGAGCTCATCGACGAGCACACCAAGTGGGTCACGGTTCCCGGCGCCTCGAATCTGCTCGGCTCCACTCCCGACCTCGCCCCGATCATCGAAGCCGCGCACGCGGTCGGGGCGTACGTCTACGTCGATGCCGTTCACCTCGCACCCCATCGCAAGATCGACATCGCCGCGCTCGGTTGCGATGCTCTGGTCACGTCTCCCTACAAGTGGTACGGCCCGCACAGCGGGCTCGTGTGGATACGACCCGAGTTGCTCGAGAGCCTGCCGGTGTTCAAGGTACGACCGGCGACCGACACGGGGCCCGGCCGGCTCGAGACCGGCATGCCCAACTTCGAGGGCATCGCCGGCATCGAAGCTGCCGCGCGCTTCCTCATCGAGGAGGACATGGACCAGCTGGCCGCCGCCGAGGCCGAGGTGTTCTCCCACCTGCTCGAGGGACTGCAGTCGATCAACGGAGTGAAGGTGTGGGGTTCGCAGACGCTCGACGATCGAGTGCCGACCGCCGCCTTCACCATCGACGGCGTTCACCCGGCGGATGCGTCGAAGTGGCTGGCGGCTCAACGGATTGCCGTGTGGGATGGCCACAACTACGCGGTCGAGGTCGTCGACCAGTTGGGACTGGCGGACAGCGGCGGGGTCATCCGCGCGGGCATCTCGCGCTATGTCGAACAACCCGACGTCGACCGACTGCTCGCAGCTGTGGATGAACTCGCCCGGTAGGAACCGGGCGAGTTCATCGTCTCGCGAGCCGCTCCCTAGGTCTTGATGGCGACGAGGGTCTGGCCGATGTCGTTGGTGCCATCGCTGTAGGAGACCGACCCGAGGTACCGCGTCGCGGCTGTCAGACCGGCCCACGTGAGCGTGACGGTGCCCGTCTCTCCGATGACCGCGCTCGCCGGGGCACTCGACGGTCAGGTTGCCGGCGTCGGCATCACCCACGATCCAGGTGAAGAGGTCGTAGAGGGCGTCGGGGCCATCCGTCTCCCACCCGTGGACGACGAGCGTCCACTCGCCCTCGACGGGCGACGGCGGCGTCGACCTGTTCGGCCGACGTTGCCGATCCACTGCCGTCGACGAAGTTGCAGTCGGGATCGAACAGGTACAGGTCGAGGTCGTCCTCGCCATCGGTTGCCTCGTCGAACAGCGACGCCCGCAGGTGTCGGGTGCCGGCCGGCACGTTGATCGTGCACGACGTCGATGCCCACCCCGGTCTCGAGAGCGACGTTGATGTCGTTGGCGGGATCGTCGACGACGCTGCGGCTTTCGACCGTCGCCGGCACGAGGCCGTGTGTGGCCGTCTCGAACGGACCCGTGTACCCGAACGTGATGTCGTAACGATCGTTCCCGACGTGCCCTCGCCCGACACTTCCTCGGGCGCCGCCAGCGCGACCGGGGCGGACCGCGATGGGGCTGCGCACGGAGTGGCCGCCGTCGCTCCATGTCAGTGAGCCGAACGCCCACTGATCGACGACGGCGTCAGTCGTCGTGAACGTGACCGTGTACGTCGCGGTTGCACCCGCCGCGACGGTGAATGTCGGCGGGTCGACACGACGACATCCACGCCCGCGGGAGCGTCGACCGATGCCGTGTAGGTGCCGGCGGCACCGACGTTCGTGACCGTGCGGGTGACCGTCTGGATTCCGGCGAGCTGGCCGATCCCGATCGTCGCCTGGTTGAGGTCGCTCGGGTCGACACTGGCCGTCGTGCGTCGCGGCACACGAGCTGTCCGGCACCGCACAGGAACGCGACGTAGTCGCCGAAGTCGGCGTCGTACACGAGGCCGGGGTCGTTCGCCGGCATCGGTTGGATGTGGCCGCCGCCGATGTCGAACGGGTCGGCAGGCGTCGTGCCGTCCTCCTTGTCGACGTCTTGATGCGCCGGTCGTCGTCAGCGCCGAACGGATCATCGCCGGCGTCCAATCTGGGTGCTCGCCGACGAGGAGGGCGCCGACGCCGGCGACATGCGGGCTCGACATCGATGTGCCCTGAATGGCCTGGAACAGCTGACCGGGGGCCCCGATGAACGGGGTCGGTGAGTTGCGCCGGCAAGGATCTGCACGCCTGGCGCTGTCACGTCGGGCTTGATGATGTCGGACACCGCACCATTCGGACCGCGAGAAGAGAACACTGCCATGTCGGGCGCGCCGGGGTTGTCGCGCCCTTGTGCCTGCGGTGAAGCTGGCCGTGGCTCCGTCGCCGGCACCCGCGATGTACGCAGCGATGGCTGCGCCAGCGGGACCCGGCACGTGAGCGGTGGGAATCACGTGGTTGTCGGTCGGCGTGACGTTGCTCTGCGGTGGGTCGTACAGGATCATCCCGACACCGCCCGCCGCCGCGACGCCGGAGCCGTGGAGCACTCTGGGGATGCCCGTCACTCGCAGGCACAACACGATGGCTCCGCTGACATCCGCCGGGTCGAGCCCTGTCGGACAATCCTCGCCGCCGTCGACCAGGCGGCGCCGGGCCAACGCCATGGGTGACGCTGCCGCCCGTGTATTGGGCTCCGTTACCGAGCGTGACCGTTGTTGGAGAAGACACGCCCATGCGTGCTCGCCCCGACCGCGGTGACCCATGGAGCTGCGGCGGGCGATCCGACCGTGGCGGCACCCGGCCCGGCGTTGCCGGCGGAGGTGGCGACGAACACGCCGGCGTCGGCAGCGAAGAGGAACGCCACAGCGTCCGGCGACAGCACCGACGGAGTGTCGGAGCCGATCGAGTAGTTGATCACGTCGACGCCGTCCGCCACGGCCGTGTCGATCGCTTCGACCAGGTCGCTGACGACGCAACCGGCTTCGCCGAAGCAGCCCTTGTAGGCGGCGATGCGGGCGCGGGGCGCCATGCCCGAGATCGTGCCGACGCCGAGGTCGCGGCCGAAGATGCTGGGGTCGACACCCCGGTTTCCACCCGCGGTCGATGCGGTGTGGGTGCCGTGCCCGTCGTGATCGCGCGCCGAGGCGTAGTCGTGCGGGATCGACACCCTGCCGGGTGAGCCCTTCGACGAACCAGCGAGCTCCGATGAGCTTGTTGTTGCAGGCCTGACGCGACCACTGCTCGCCCGGCTGGCAGATGCCGAACCAGTCAGCCGGAGCGGGCCCGTAGACGCGGGTCCGATCGCCGCTGTGACCCGGCCGGTAGGCAAAGTCGGCCTGGTCGGAGAAGCTCGGGTGTTCTGGCCAGATCCCGGTGTCGATGACGCCGATGACGACGTCCTCGCCGGTTCCGGCCGTCGCCCAGAACCCGCCGTCACCGGCCAGTCCGAGCTCGGTGGGGGTGTTGTCGGTCATCGGCTGCCGGGGCTCATCGGGCGTGACGGCAACCACGCCCGGTTGCGAGCGCGAGGCGGCTGGCCTGACCAGGGGTCAGTTCGGCCGCAAATCCGTTGAACGAGTAGTTGTAGTCGTAGAACTTCGCATCCGATGCCGCGCCCACAGCGGCAAGCGCCTGGGAATGGCCTCGATCCAGGAACTGCTGGTACCGGCGTACCGCCGCGCTGTTGGGATTGAAGTGCTTTCCCCTCGCCGGACGGGTCGCCGCGAGGCCCGGCTGTCCACCGGTGTACGCAACGACAGGGTCGGCAGCCATTTGCACGATGTAGACCGCTGCGTCGCCTTTGACAGCATCGATGCCGGCCCGGTGCGCGTTTGGCGCACTGACACCGGTATCGACGGGAAGTACCGACACGACGGCGACCAGCGCGACCGCGAGACCGCCCTTCTTGAATACGTGGATGGGTCCCATGTACGCCTCCTCACGCCAAAATGGCTGGAACATCTGCTCCAACCCCGCTCGATTCCGATCTTTTCACATCGGGCATCCAGTCGCAAGACCGCGTTCGGGTGATATTCCGCGAGCGAAGTTTCGGTCGATGTCACCCGCGGCCGCTTCTCGACCGTCTGTGTATTCATGACCGCAATCATCGAGATCGAGGGCCTGCACAAGGAGTACCGACGGTGGCGTGGCGAACCGCTTCGAGCGGTAGACGGTCTGGACTTGTCGGTGCCGGAGGGCGGCGTGTTCGGCTTCCTCGGCCCCAACGGATCGGGCAAGACCACCACGATTCGGTGCATGCTCGGGCTGGTCGCGGCGACCTCCGGCACGACAACCGTGCTCGGCCATCCGACGCCATCCGAACTGGCGACGGTGATGCCACGAGTGGGCGCGATCGTCGAGACCCCGGCCATGTTCCCGACGATGACGGCACGGGAAAACCTTCAACTGCTCGGCGCTATCGATGGCATCGGTCGCCGACGAGTCGCGCAATCCCTCGAGCTGGTGGGCCTCGGTGACCGTGCCGACAACAAGGTTCGCACGTACTCGCTCGGCATGCGCCAACGCCTCGGTCTCGCTGCCGCACTACTGAAGGATCCGGCGCTGCTCGTTCTGGACGAGCCGGCGAACGGTCTCGACCCGGCGGGCATGCGGGAGATCCGCGAACTGCTCCGCCAGTTGGGCAACGAGGGCCGGACGGTTTTCGTCTCGAGTCATCTCCTCACCGAGGTCGAGCAGACATGTGACCGGGTAGCGATCATCGACCGAGGCAGGCTGATCTTGACCGGCCGTGTCGACGATGTGCTGGCCGAGGCCTCCCGTCCGTCGCTGCTGGTCGGGCTCGACAACCTGGACGCCGGAGCTGAGACGCTGCGCAGCGCCGGGCTGGCCGTCGACACTGACGGCGCGTACCTACGTGTTGCCCTCCCTGCGTCGGACGCCGCGCATGTCACCAAGTTGTTGGCGGACGCAGGTTTGTATCTCAACGAGCTCAGACCGGATTCAGTCAGTCTCGAAGAGTTGTTCCTGAGCATCACCACACACGCGGAGGTGGCGGCATGAGGTTCCTCCGATTGACGGTTGTCGAAATGCGGCGCGCGCTCCATCGCCGGCTGGTGCGATGGATGATCGTGATCGCCATCACGTTCAGCGCGATCGCTGGACTCATCATCTTCTTGTCGAGTAACGACCCGGTCAAGTTCGCCAAGGATCAAGCGCATCCTGCGCGCATGGTGAACTGGTGGACGTCCGGCAATGGCGACAACCTGCTCACCACCGCTGCACTCTTCCTCGTGGTGGGTGCTGCCATCTGCGGCGCATCCGTCGCTGGTGCGGAGTGGCGCGCTGGAACCATGACGACGATGCTCACATGGATGCCGTCTCGCGTTCGTCTACACGGCGCCCGCACCCTTTCGGCTGCCCTCCTGGCCTTTGTCATCAGCTTCGTGCTCCAGGTGATCTACCTCGCGTGTGCCCTACCCGCCGTCGTCGCCCATGGATCGACCGCGGGAACAGACGCTTCCTGGTGGGCCGCGCTACTGCTGGCGATGCTGCGGATCTCCGTCGTCACCTCGCTCGTCGCAGTGCTGGCCGTCAGCATCGCCACCATCGGACGCAACACGAGCGCCGCATTGATCGCGCTCGCCGCGTGGGCGTTGGTGATCGAACGAATGGTGGCCGGCTTCTGGCCGAAGCTCGGGCGATTCATGATCGGCGAGAACGTGGCCACGGTGGTCCCCTGGGCGCAGATGACCGATGTGGACTTCGAGCGTCCGCCGATCGTCGCGCTGCTGGCGCTGCTGGCCTATCTGGCCGCGGTGGTCGCAGCAGCGACCGCCCTGTTCGCACGTCGGGATGTCGCTACGACCTGATACCCAGGCTGCGTCGACATCGGCCCAGATAGCATTCCTGCCGTCCGGGATGTGGCGCAGTTGGTAGCGCACCTGCTTTGGGAGCAGGGGGTCGGGAGTTCGAGTCTCCCCATCCCGACATAGTTGACCTGGTGTCGCCGAACGACTGCCAGACTTGTCGCATGGGTACACCGCGGCACGTACCGGCACCAGTCCGAGGCGACCTCCGCATCTACCTGGGTGCGGCATCCGGCGTCGGGAAGACCTACGCGATGCTCGACGAGGCGCACCGGCGAAGGGAGCGCGGCGCGGACGTCGTGATCGGCTCGGTGGATGCGCGCGGACGCCCGGCGACACAACGGCAGCTCGACCACTTCGCCGCGGGCGAAGTCCCGGACTGTTTGCAGGTCGACGAGCTCCTGTCGTCGCGGCCCGAGGTCGTCATCGTCGACGAGCTCGCTCACCGGAACGCACCCGGCTCGGTTCGTGAGCACCGTTGGCAGGATGTCGAGGTGCTGCTAGAAGCGGGAATTGACGTCGTGACCACCCTCGACGTGGCCAGCATCGAATCGTTGGCCGATTCGGTGCAACGGATCCTGGGTTGGATCCCACTCGATCAGGTGCCGGACGAGTTCCTGAGCCGAGCAGATCAGATCGAGCTGGTCGATGTCACGCCGGAGGCCATCCGTCGACGGATTGCGCACGGGAACGTTTTCGTCGACGGCAAGGCTGATCCAATCACGATCGGGCTGTACGAGACCAACGCGTTCGCCGAGTTGCGGGCCCTGATGCTGTTCTGGCTCGCCGACCGCTTGACCGCAGGCACCGAGGAACCGCAAGAGGCTCGCGAGCGAGTCGTGGTCGCGGTGACGGGCGGGCCTGGCAGCGATGCGGTGGTCCGCCGAGCTGCACGTCTGGCACACCGCTCGCGGGCGCAGCTCATCGGGGTTCGGGTAAAGAGGCCCCGAGACCGCCGCACTCCCGCAGGACTCGCTGAGGGACGTCGTCTCGTGGTCGCTGTCGGCGGAAGCTTCCATGAGATCGAAGGCAGCGATGTTGCCGCGGCTCTGGTCGATTTTGCCGAGGCGGAGCGGGCCACGCAACTGGTGCTTGGAACGTCAGGGCGACGACGAGTCGACGAGTGGGTCCGCGGATCGATCATCAACGAGGCCATTCGCCAAGCAGGTCAAATCGATGTTCACGTCATCTCCTACCCGACCGGCTCTCGTCATCGCATGGCCAGGAGGTGGGGCTCCAACCCGGCAATCTCAACGAGACGCCGTCTGGTCGCCTGGTTCCTGGGTACCGCGGCGCTGTTCGCCTTGACAGTTGCGCTCGTCGCCGCCCGAGAAAGCGTGACGGTGTCAAGCTCCCTCTCGCTGTACCTGCTAGTCGTGGTAGTCGTGGCCGCGGTCGGCGGCCGCGGACCTGGGCTGACCGCCGCCGTCATTGCGCCGCTCGTGGCCAACTGGTTCCTTGTCCCCCCATTGCACACGTTGCGAGTGGACGACGCTGAGCACGTCCTCTCGTTGCTGGTCTTCGTGTCGGTGGCAGTCATCGTCTCGGGATTCGTCAGCCTCTCCGCGAAGTGGGCAGCGGAGGCCGGTCGCGCCCGGCAGGAGGCCGAGGCGCTGGCCGCGCTCGCCGGCACGGGTGGAATCGACCCGTTGCAGTCGATCACCGATCAGTTGCAGCAGAGCTTCGGGCTCGACGGTGTATCGGTCCTTGTCACCGAACCGGACCGGACGACGGTTGTCAAAGCCTCTTCAGGGCCGTCTCCTCCCGCGTCGCTGGATGTCGCAGACTTTCAGGAGGTGATTGGCGCTGGAGTGTGGGTAGCAGGTCGCGGTCGCACGTTGACGCCCGACGATCACCGCGTGCTGCGATCATTCATCGTGCAACTGCGCCGTGCGCTGGACCAGCACCGTCTGGCTGCGCTTGCAGCACAGGCAGACGCACTCGAGCAGGCCGACGAGCTGCGCACGTCGATGTTGCGCGCTGTTTCGCATGATCTGCGCACTCCGCTCGCGGGGATCAAGGCGTCCGTCTCCAGTCTTCGCCAGCGAGACATCGACTGGCCGCCTGCCGAGCGCGACGACTTTCTGGAGACGATCGAGGAGGAAACCGATCGACTGACGTCGATCATCACCAATCTGCTCGATCTCAGCCGGCTGCAAGCGGGCGCGTTGCGGCCCGGGTTCCGCTCGGTAGCGCTGGAGGAGGTCCTCCCTTCGGCACTTCACAGCCTTGGCCAGCGCGCCGATGCGGTCAAGCTCGATCTGCCGCCCGACCTTCGTGACGTCTGGACGGACCCCGTGCTGCTCGAACGAGTCGTCGCGAACCTCGTGGCAAACGCGATTGCCTGGTCACCCGAGGGTCGGCACGTACGAATGACGGCCACGCAGCAAGAAGACGTCGTCGTGCTCCAGATAGTCGATCACGGGCCGGGTATCCACCCCAAGCATCGTTCGACGGTCATCCAGCCTTTCCACAGGCTCGGTGACGCAACGACACACCACGGTTTAGGACTGGGACTTGCCATCGCCAATGGGTTCACGTCAGCAATGGAGGGTCGACTGGATCTCCGCGACACTCCCGGCGGCGGACTGACCGCAACCCTCACACTTCCAACATCGAAGCTGTCAATGCCGGATGAACCTGCGCCACAACGACAACAAGTCCACCAGTGAATCGCGTCCTATGCGTAGACGACGATCCGCACCTGTTGCGCGCTCTGGCGACCAATCTTCGTGCTCGCCAGTACGCCGTCGACCTGGCGAGCACGGGTGAGGCGGCCTTGCACTCAGCGGCCGCACACCGGCCCGACGCTGTCATCCTCGACTTGGGACTGCCTGGCATGTCCGGGATCGATGTCATTCGTAGCCTCCGTGGCTGGACGGAGGTTCCGATCGTGGTGCTGTCAGCACGCGACGGCGAAGGCGACAAGATCGCCGCACTGGACGCTGGTGCCGATGATTACGTGTCGAAGCCGTTCGGTATGGGTGAGCTGCTCGCACGCCTCCGGGCCGCGCTGCGACGAACGGTACCGCACGACGAGTTCCCCGTCGTCGAGGTGCCCGGCCTCACCATTGACCTGGCCGCGCGCCGAGTCGTGACCGAACATGGCGAGGCCAAGCTGACGGCGACCGAGTGGCATCTCGTCGAGGTGCTGGTTCGCAACGCAGGTCGCCTCGTCACGGGAACCCAGCTCCTCCAACAGGTGTGGGGGCCCCAATATGGGCACGAGATGAATTACCTGCGCGTGCACATGGCTCACATCCGCCGGAAACTCGAACCCGTCCCTTCTCGTCCGCGCTACTTCCACACCGAGGCTGGCATGGGATACCGATTCGATCCTCCTCGCGCACCACTCGAGCCACCAACAGAAAGTTCGCCGCTAAGAAAGTATTAACACGCGCCTCTCGCGTGGGTGGAGTGGGCAACATTCCGGTGCCGCCCGGCGGCTCCTATGGCAGCACTGAAACAGATCCTCATCGGCCGACCGATCTCCAGTGCCGAAGAACACCATCAGCGGCTCAGCAAAAAGGTCGCCCTGCCGGTGTTCGCGTCCGACGCGATCTCATCGACGGCCTACGCGACCGACGAGATCCTCGTGGTGTTGCTGTTGCAGGCCGGCATCGGTGCAGCGGCATTCGGCCCGCTGGTGCCCATTGCAATCGTCGTGTGCGTCCTGATGACGATCGTCGTCGTCTCCTACCGGCAAACGATCATGGCCTACCCATCCGGCGGCGGTGCATACATCGTCAGCCGCGAGAACCTCGGCACGGTGCCCGCCCTCGTCGCCGGCTCGTCGTTGTTGGTCGACTACATCCTGACGGTCGCCGTCAGCGTGGCCGGTGGGGTGCTGGCCATTCGCACGGCCACCGGCTTCGACACCCGCTGGACGGTTCCGGTGTGCCTTCTATGCGTGCTCATCATGACGGTCATGAACCTGCGCGGTGTGAAGGAGTCAGGATCGGCGTTCGCCGGACCGACCTACTTCTACATCCTCATGCTGATCATCCTGATCTCCGTAGGGCTGTATCGGATCTACGTGGAGCACGTCGGTCCGATCCCCGACAACCTGCTCAGCGAGGACGCACGGGAAATTCGCGAGGGTGCGAAGGCACTCGGTCTGCTCATGTTGCTGCGGGCCTTCTCGTCGGGCGCAGTCGCCCTGTCGGGCGTTGAGGCGGTCTCCAACGGGGTACCTGCGTTCAAGAAGCCAGAGAGCAAGAACGCCTCAATCACACTGATGTGGATGGGCGGCATCCTCGGGTCGTGCTTCTTTGGCGTCTCGGTGCTGGCCTCGCATCTCCGGCCTTTCCGCGGCGAGAACGACGGCAACGGTCTGGGGCTGATGGCCGAGTACCTGTACGGCGGCAAGGGCGTCATGTTCTGGCTCACCATGATCGCGACCTTCCTGATCCTGATCCTTGCGGCAAACACCGCGTACGCCGACTTCCCGCGACTTGCGTCGATCGTCGCCCGCGATGGCTTCCTGCCTCGCCAGTTCTTCAACAAGGGAGCGCGTCTGGTGTTCTCGAACGGCGTCGTGTTCTTGGCAGTCATAGCCGGCGCGCTCATCGTGGCCTTCCAGGGCGATATCTCGAAGCTCATTCCCCTCTATGCCTTCGGTGTCTTCACCGGCTTCACGCTCAGCCAGAGTGGCATGGTTCGCCACCACTTGAAACATCGCGAACAGGGCTGGAAACTGGGCATGGTCATCAACGGGATCGGCGCGTTCACCACCGGCCTCATCGCGATCATCGTCGTCGTTTCCAAGTTCACCGAAGGGGCGTGGATCCCCGCAGTCCTCATTCCGGTCATGGTGATCGGGTTCCGAGCCATCGGCCGTCACTATGCACGAGGTCGGGTTGCAGTCGCCGTCGAACCCGGATACCGCCCGAGGCGCGAAACCCACACGATGGTGGTGCTGGTCGGTGGCGTCAACAAGGGCGTGCTCCACGCAGTTCACTACGCCAAGTCATTGAATCCCGACCGCATCCTGGCTGTCACGGTCGCCAGCGACGACGAAGAGCGTCTCCTCATCGAGCGTCAATGGCAGGAGTTCGGTATGCCAATCGAGTTGCACATGTTGTACTCCCCTTATCGCGAGCTGACGCGTCCGATCATGCAGTTCATCGACGAACTTGACGAGCGGTACAGCGACGACATCATCACGGTTGTCATTCCAGAGTTCGTCACGTCGTGGTCGACGCAGTGGCTGCACAACGCCACCGCGTTCGCATTGAAAGCGAAGTTGCTGTACCGACCGCACACCGCCGTGGTGTCCGTTCCCGTGCACATGCACAACGGCGTCATCGAAGAGGACGTCGTCGAGGACAGACCGGATTCCGATGTGGCGGTGCCGACATGAGCATCTTCCACCGGACTAAACCCGCACCACTGACGCCGGCCGTCGATAGCACCATCGTTCCGATCGCCGACGTTCCCCCCGAACACGAGTCCGAATTCGTGGATGCGTTACACGCATTCGGGCCCGGCCGACCGACGGGCAGCCGACACTCGACGTATCCATCACTGACGGCACCGGTACGATCAACGCGGTCTGGACTGGACGTCGCTCGATCGGCGGAATCTCACTCGGACGCATCCTGGTGATCGAAGGAATGCCCGTGCAGCGACGAGACCAACTCGAGTTCATGAATCCTGCGTACACACTGTGCGCCGATGACCCTCCTTCTCGCCGTTGATGAACCAGCGTGAGACTCCGACCGTGCTCGTCGCTGATGACGAGGTCGGGCCCCTGAAGCTGATCGGGGCGAGTCTGGCGGCACAGCATTATCAGGTCCTCTCGGCGATGACAGGTGGTCGTGCTCTGGAACTAGTCGCCGCTGGCGACGTCGATGTCTTGATCGTTGACTTTGGATTGCCTGACATGGACGGGATCGAGCTGTGCCGTCGGCTGAGGCACGCGACTGCGAGTCCGATCATCGTCGTGACCGGAGACGGCACCGAGGAGCGGATGGTCCAGGCCCTCGATGAGGGCGCCGACGACTACGTGGTCAAGCCGTTCTCCATGGCGGAACTCATGGCTCGAGTACGTGTCGCGATCCGGCACCGGAAGTCTTCAGGTCGGGCGCCGGACGTTGTGGTGGTGGGAGCGTTGATGGTCGATGTTGGAGCGCATGTCGCAGCGCGTCGATAAGCGACAGCTCCGTCTGTCGCCGCAACAGTTCCTGCTTCTGACGATGCTTGTACGGAACTTAGGACGCGTTCTTACCTACCGGCACCTCTCCAAGCATCTTTGGGGCGTCGAAGAGCAAGTCTCCGCTCCGCATGCGTTGCGCGCAGCGGTCAGCAAGCTTCGCAAGTCGCTGGGTGAGGGTGAGGGAGTGCCCAGAATTCTCACGGAGCCGTACGTCGGATATCGCCTTGTCGAAGTCGACACTTCCGAGTGAGGCTGGCTCATAAGGAGTCGTGAAGATTCGGTCGTAACGCGTGAAGATGTCGTTAAGGCACCTCGTCTCCTGCGACGACCAGGGTTACAACGGTGGGCATCCTTCCTCAAGACGGAGATCAATCATGGCTGACATCATCTTCATTGCCGTCGCACTCGCGTTCTTCGCGTTGTGCGCGCTGTACGTTCGGTGGTGCGACCGCATCATCGGACCAGATGTGCTCGTCGTAGCCGAGCCGGCTGACGACGCCCAACCCATGATCGACGAGGTGGCGGCATGATCGCAGTCGCTGGCTACGACAACTGGGTCGGCCTGTCGCTGGCTGCCCTCGCTGTCGTCTATCTCGTGCTCGTTCTCGATCTTTCCGGAGCGCTTCTGATGAGCTGGCAGGCGATCATGCAGGTCGCTCGTCCTGGTGGTTGCCTTGCTCGTGGCCGTCCCGCTGCTGGGCCGGTACATGGCCGACGTCTACGGGGCCCGCAAGGACGGCTCGGCGCCGGGTGACCGCTTGCTTCGGTCCGATCGAGCGGTTCATCTACCGCGTCTGTCGGATCGACGCGAAGCGCGAGCAGCGCTGGAACGTCTACACGCTCAGCCTGATCGCGTTCAGCGTCGACTCGTTCCTGACGCTCTACGGCCTGCAACGCCTCCAGGGTCGCTGCCGTTCAATCCCGACCGATCGAGTCGCTGTCGTCGCCGATGGGCTCGTTCAACAGTGCCGTCAGCTTCGTGACGAACACCAACTGGCAATGGTTCTCGGGCGAGCAGGTGATGAGCCACCTCACCCAGATGCTCGGCTTCACGGTCCAGAACTTCGTCTCGGCGGCGGCCGGCATGGCGGTGGTCGATCGGCCTGATCCGCGGCATCACCCGGACCGGCACCCGCAACCTCGGCAACTTCTGGGTCGACCTGACCCGCACGATCGTGCGCATCCTGCTGCCGCTCGTCGCTGGTGTTCACCGTCGTGCTGATCTCGCAAGGGCGTCGTGCAGAACCTTCACGGCGACACCATCGCGACGACGATCGATCAGACCACCGAGATCACCGAGCAACACATCCCCGGTGGTCCGTTCGCCTCGCAGGAGGCGATCAAGGAGCTCGGCACGAACGGTGGTGGTCCGTACAACGCCAACTCGGCCCATCCGTTCGAGAACCCGAACGGGTTCACCGACATGCTCGAGATCTTCGCGCTCCTGCTGATCCCGCTGTCGTTGGTCGTGGCGTTCGGACGCCTCGTTCGAGGACAAGCGACAAGCGCGAGTTCTCGATCGTCGTGATGGCCGGCATCCTGGCGTTGTTCGCCGGGTTCGCGATGTTCGCCGAGCAGAACGGCAACCCGCTGCTGACAACGCTCGGCGTCGACCAGTCGATCTCGACGACGCAGTCGGGCGGCAACATGGAGGGCAAGGAGGTCCGCTTCGGCGCCGCCGCGTGCGGCTGTTCGCCGGCGCGACGACGGGCACGTCGACCGGTGCGGTCAACTGCATGCACGACTCGTTCACGCCACTCGGTGGCGCGGCGCCGATGACGCACATGAAGTTCGGCGAGATCTCGCCCGGCGGCGTCGGCGTCGGGTTGATGGGCATCCTCATCAACGCCCTGCTGGCGGTGTTCATCGCCGGCCTGATGGTCGGACGAACACCGGAGTACCTCGGCAAGAAGATCCAGGCACCGGAGATGAAGCTGGTGACGCTGTACATCCTGGCGATGCCGTTCGCCGTGCTGACCTTCGCCGCCGCGTCGGTGCTGCTGAAGAGCGCGGCCACCTACCAAGGCGGGCGCCCACGGCCTGTCGGAGGTGCTGTACAACTTCGCCTCGAGCGGCAACAACAACGGCTCGGCGTTCGCCTACCAGGGCACCGGCACGCAGTGGTACACGACCACCCAGGGCATCTCGATGCTGATGGGTCGGTTCTTCACGATCATCCCGGCGCTCGCCATCGGCGGCTCGCTGGCCGCCAAGCCGAAGGTGCCGGCGACGAGCGGCACGATGCCGACGCACACGCCGCTGTTCGGCGTGCTCGTCGCCGGCGTCATCTTCATCGTCGCCGGCCTGACGTTCTTCCCGGCGCTGGCGCTGGGCCCGATCCTCGAACACCTGTCCACTGTGAGGACAGCAGACACCATGACCGCAACCATCTCACCCCGATCGACCAGCGCCCGCCGAAGGTGCGCACCAAGGAGTCGGCGACCAAGTCGATCTTCGATCCCGGCGATCGTCACGACGGCGATCGTCGATTCGATCAAGAAGCTCAACCCGCGCACGATGATGCGCAACCCGGTGATGTTCATCGTCGAGGTCGGCTCGGTGCTGACGACGATCCTGTTCATCCGCGACTTCGGCGACAGCGACTCCAAGCAGAACCTGTTCGCCGGTCTCGTTGCCGGCGTGGCTGTGGTTCACCGTGCTGTTCGCCAACTTCGCCGAGGCGATGGCAGAGGGCCGCGGCAAGGCCCAGGCCGACACGCTGCGCAAGACCCGCGCCGACACGACCGCGCGAGTTCGCGGCGCCGACGGGCTCGATCACGCGAGAAGTCGTCGTCGCAGCTCGAGCTCGGCGATCTGTGCGTCGTGACGCGCCGGCGAGGTGATCCCCGGCGACGGCGAGATCGTCGAGGGCATCGCCACCGTCGACGAGTCGGCGATCACCGGCGAGTCGGCGCCGGTCATCCGCGAGTCCGGCGGCGACCGGTCGGCCGTCACCGGTGGCACCCGGGTGCTCAGCGACGAGATCGTCGTGCAGATCACCGCCCGCCCGGGCGAGACGTTCCTCGACCGGATGATCGCCCTCGTCGAAGGCGCCAACCGGCAGAAGACCCCGAACGAGATCGCCCTGTCGATCCTCCTCGCCGGTCTGACGATCGTCTTCCTGCTTGGCGGTCGTCGACGCTGCAGCCGTTCGCGATCTACTCGGGCGCCGAGCAGAACATCATCGTGCTGGTCGCGCTGCTGGTGTGCCTGATCCCGACCACGATCGGCGGTCTGCTGTCGGCGATCGGCATCGCCGGCATGGATCGCCTCGTGCAACGCAACGTGCTGGCGATGTCGGGCCGCGCCGTCGAGGCCGCCGGCGACGTGACCACGCTGCTGCTCGACAAGACCGGCACGATCACGTTCGGTTCCCGGCAGGCATCCGAGTTCATCCCGGTCACCGGTGTCGACGAAGCGACGGTCGCCGAGGGCGCGCTGGTGTCGTCGCTCGCCGACGAGACACCGGAGGGCCGATCGATCGTCGACCTGGCGGTCGCCCGCTTCTCGCTCGACACTGCTCGACGACCCGGGTGCCGTGCTGGTGCCGTTCACCGCCCAGACCCGCATGTCGGGCATGGACCTGACGTCGGGCCGGATGGTTCGCAAGGGCGCCGCCGACTCGGTGCGCCGGTTCGTCGAGGCCGAAGGCGGAGCGTCCCGCTCGAGCTGCTCCCGATCGTCGAGCGCGTCTCGCGTGACGGCGCGACGCCGCTCGTCGTGATCGACCGGCCGGCGGGTCGACGCGGCTGGCGCGTGCTCGGCGTGATCCGGCTCAAGGACACCGTCAAGCCCGGCATGCGCGATCGGTTCGACCACATGCGCCTGATGGGCATCCGCACGGTGATGATCACCGGCGACAACCCGCTCACGGCGGCGGCGATCGCCGCCGAGGCGGGCGTCGACGACTTCCTCGCCGAGGCGACGCCCGAGGACAAGATGGCGCTGATCAAGCGCGAGCAGCGCGGCGGCAACCTCGTCGCGATGACCGGTGACGGCACCAACGACGCCCCGGCGCTCGCCCAGGCCGACGTCGGCGTGGCGATGAACACCGGCACGCAGGCCGCCAAGGAGGCCGGCAACATGGTCGACCTCGACAGCAACCCCACCAAGCTGATCGAGATCGTCGAGGTCGGCAAGCAGCTGCTGATCACCCGCGGCTCGCTCACGACCTTCTCGATCGCCAACGACGTCGCCAAGTACTTCGCGATCATCCCGGCGATGTTCTCGGGCGTGCTGCCGGTGCTCGACTCGCTCAACATCATGAACCTGTCCAGCCCGCGCTCGGCGATCCTGTCGGCGGTCATCTTCAACGCGCTGATCATCGTCGCCCTCGTGCCGCTTGCGCTGCGCGGCGTCAAGTTCCGGGCCGAGGCGGCCTCGGCGGTGCTGCGCCGCAACCTGCTGGTCTACGGCGCTCGGCGGCATCGTCGCGCCGTTCATCGGCATCAAGCTCATCGACCTCATCGTCACTGCGCTGGGAGTGAAGTGATGCGTGCCCTTGTTCGTCAACTACGTCCAGCTGTCCTGCATGATGCGTCGTGTTCACGGTGATCTTCGGTGTCGCTTACCCGCTGCTCGGCACGGCGATCGGGCAGGCAGCGTTCGGCCACAAGGCCGACGGCTCGCTGATCGAGCGCGACGGCGTTGTCGTCGGCAGCGAGCTGATCGGCCAGATCGTTCACCGACCCGAAGTACTTCCCGCCGCGGCCGTCGGCGGCAGGCGACGGCTACGACGGGTCGGCCAGCTCCGGCTCCAATCTCGGCCCGACCAACCCCGATCTGCTCGCCGCCGTCGACGGAGCGAGTGGCCGCCTACCGGCAAGGCAACGGACTCGCCGACGGCGTCGCCGTGCCCGTCGACGCCGTCACTGCCTCCGGCTCGGGCCTCGATCCCGCACATCTCGATCGCCAACGCCCGCATTCAAGCACCGCGGGTCGCCGCGGCTCGCGACCTCGAGCCTCGACCGACGTGCTGGCCATGGTCGACGACGTACACTGACGACCGCGACCTCGGCATCCTCGGCGAACCTGGCGTGAACGTCGTGCGGTTGAACCTCGCTCTCGACGACGACGCGTCATGACCACTCGAACGGCGACGAGTAACTGAACGATGGCACGCGGCACACTCCGGATCTACCTGGGTGCATCGCCCGGCGTCGGCAAGACGTACAAGATGCTCGGCGAAGGCGTGCGTCGCAAGGAGCGCGGCACCGACGTGGTGATCGGCATCGTTGAGACGCACGGGCGAGCCCAGACAGCCGAACAGATCGGCGAGCTCGAGATTGTCCCGCTGCAAGAGACCGAGTACCGCGGCGCCGTCCTGAAGGAGATGGACGTCGAAGCGATCCTCCGCAGGACGCCACGCGTCGTGCTCGTCGACGAGTACGCCCACACCAATGCGCCAGGATCACGAAACACCAAGCGGTGGCAGGACGTCGAGCAACTGCTCGACGCCGGCATCGACGTGATCGCAACGCTCAACATCCAGCATCTCGAATCGCTCAACGACGTGATCTCCCAGATCACCGGGATCACCCAACGCGAGACGGTTCCAGACGACATCGTCCGGCGCGCCGACCAACTCGAACTGGTCGACATGACGCCGGAGGCCATCCGCCGGCGACTCGCCCACGGCAACATCTACCCCGCCGAACGCATCGACGCCGCCATGGCCAACTACTTCCGCCCAGGCAATCTCGGCGCGCTGCGCGAGCTCGCACTGCTGTGGGTCGCCGATCGAGTCGAGGAATCCCTGCAGGGCTACCTCGATGCTCATGGCATCGCCGGCTCTTGGGAGACGCGCGAGCGCATCGTTGTCGGAATCACCGGCCGCCCAGGAGGTGAGGCACTCATCCGACGGGCAAGCCGCATGGCCGGACGGGTCGGCGGTGAGCTCATCGGCGTCCACGTCGCCGTCGACGACGGCCTCGGCCGCGACAACGACACGGCAGAGCTGGACTCGCAACGCAAGCTCGTCACTGAACTTGGCGGCACGGTCCACGACATCGTCGGCCACGACGCCGCCGAAGCTCTGGTCGCGTTTGCTCGACGAGAGAAGGCAACACAGCTGGTGCTCGGTGCCAGTCGCCGAAGCCGCCTTCAGGAGATCCTGCTATGGATCCTTTGTCGGCCGCGTCACCCGACTCGCCGGCGACATCGACGTCCACGTGATCCACAACGAGGACACGGTCGAACGAGACTCAGCATCGCGCTCGTCGTCGACTCGGTCTCACGACCGTGGAGCCGCGCCGCGCAATCGCAGCGTGGGTCATGACGCTGGCCGGATTGCCGACCCTCATCGCCGTAACCATTCCATTACGAGACCACATCGCGCTCTCGACCGAACTTCTCCTCGCGCTCACCTTGGTGCTGGCCATCGCAGCCATCGGCGGCACGATCGTCGGAGCCGTCGCCGCCGTCGTTGCCTCATTGCTGGTGAACTGGTACTTCGTGCCGCCCTTCAACACCTTGACGATCGCCGAGGTTGAGAACGTCGTCGCCTTAGGTGTCTTCATTGCCGTGGCGGTCACCGTTGGATCGCTCGTCGTCACGGCGTCGCAGCAGGCGGTTGAAGCCAACGAGCGCGACTTGAAGCCCAGGCGCTGGCACGAGCAGCCACCAGCCTCGCTGCCGACCCCGATCCGCTGCCCGGCCTTCTCGACCAGATTCGCACCACCTTCGGTCTACTCGGGCTGCGCATCGCCACCCGCACCGACGATGACCCGATCGCCGCCGGCGATGTGTCGGGGACGCCGACGCTCACGATGTCTCTCCACACCTCACCGACCGACTCCGGCAATCCGTCACTCGAAGTCTTCGGCCGGGAACTCTCGACCGACGATCGGCGAGCTCTTCGAGGTTCTCGCCGACCAACTCGCAGTAGCCGTCGACAAACGCCGCCTCGCCGAGGAGACAGCCGAGGCGGACAAGCTCGCCGATGTTGACGCAGTACGAACCGCATTGCTTCGAGCGGTGTCTCACGATCTTCGCACTCCACTCGCGTCGATCAAGGCCATGATCTCCGGCCTGCGCGACGACGATGTGTTGTGGAGGACTGAACAGCTCGCGGAGGCATACGCAACGATCGAAGAGGAAACCGATCGGCTCAACCGTCTCGTGGGCAACCTGCTCGACGCCAGCAGATTGCAGACCGGCGCGGTCCCGATCGACATACAGCCCACGCTGCTCGGCGCCATCATCTCCTCCGCCGTGCAAGGTGTCGACGCGCCATCGGAGATGATCGTGATCAATCCCGTGTGTGAAGAGCTGACGGTTCTCGCCGACTCGACGTTGCTGGAGCGAAGTCTTGACAACGTCATCAGAAATGCCGTCCGTCACGGCATGGGACACCCGGTGACAATCGACGCCGGCATCGTCAACGACCACGTCCACATTCGGGTGATCGACCGCGGCCCAGGCGTTGCGATGGAGGACCGCCCAAAGGTGATGCGGCCATTTCAGCGCCTCGACGATCACCACCAATCCGACGGCGTCGGACTCGGCCTGTCGATCGCACAAGGCTTCATCACTGCAATGCACGGAACGTTCACGCTCGATGACACCCCAGGCGGCGGCCTCACCGTGACGATCACGCTTCCCTTCACGCGAGCGACTACGCAATGAGCATGACGAAGGTGCTCATCGTCGATGACGAACCGCAGATCAGGCGCGCGCTCAGCCTCAACCTCGGCGCACGCGGCTTCGAGGTCTTCGAAGCCGCCACAGGCGAGGCCGCTCTCACGGCGAGTGCCAACGACCACCCGGACATCATCCTGCTCGACCTCGGATTGCCGGGGATCGATGGAGCGACCGTTCTGCAAGGCCTGCGCGGATGGACGCAAGTACCAGTCATTGTGTTGACGGTACGCGACGACGAAGCGACGAAAGTGAAACTTCTGGACGGGGGTGCCGACGACTACATCACAAAGCCGTTCGGCATGGCCGAACTCGTCGCCCGAATGCACGCCGTGCTCCGGCGGGAGTCACACGCAACCGCGACAGAATCCGACATCCAAACGAACGATTTCCGCCTCGACATCGCCGGGCACCGCGCCTTCGTTGGGCCAGAGCGGAACGAGGTCCGACTGACCCCTCTCGAATGGGCGATCGTCATTCACCTGGTACGCAACCCGAACCGTCTCGTCACCCATCGCCAGCTCCTGACCGCCGTCTGGGGACCGAACTTTGACCCTGGCTCGAACCTGCTTCGGGTACACATGACACATATTCGCCACAAGCTCGAGCCCGAGCCCACCGAACCCCGATACTTCGTCACCGACGCCGGCTCTGGCTACCGCTTCCAGCTCTCCAGTGAAGTCTGTGGCCCCTGACTGGGGTCAGTCGTCGACTGTTTGGTGGCGCTCACAGGTGATGGCCAGCAGGTCCGATAACGCAACCGCGACTCGGCGCTGATCCGGCGTGGTCCCGTGACCATGGCTCGGAGTGAGCACGATCCGCCCATACGATCGATCGCCCGCGTCCACGGGTCAGCGCGACGCCGTCACGAGGAAGCTCCATCCCCTGGCGGCTCCAAAACATGACCTTGTTGTCGAAGCGACCGTTGCGATCGAGTTGGGAAATGGATGTGGATGCCGGGCCACCCGTCTCGAATGTCGCGCCAACGAGTCCGAGTTCGTCAACCAGTGCTGCGTGCACCGCAGGCCAGACCTCACTCGGTGGCCGATTTCGGCCACCATCGCGCTGACCTCCTCGAGATGCTTCACTCCTTTGTGTTCGATGATCGATCGACTCTGGTGGTGACGGGCGAAACGAGAAACCTCCCCGACCACCAGGCCGATGACGAACAGCAGACCGATCGTCCAGATGTCGTTGTCGGAGTGGACGCGCAGGGTGTAATGCGGCTGGGAATGGAAGAAGTTGAACGACAAGCAAGCCACGGCCGCGGTCATCAGACCAGCGCGTCGCCCGCCTAATGACGCAGCGATGACGATCACCACGACGAGCACCAGTGCGACGTTTGTGTTGCCGATCCGGTCGCGGACTGTCACGAGAAGCCCACCCAGGCCAATCGCTATCGCGCCCCCTGCTGTGCCCCACCCGACCCACTCAGAAGAATCGTCACTCATGACAACGGTCTACTACTCAGGAGGTATCCACGGCGTTCATAGCCACATCGGGTTTCGACGTTGCACTTCACCTTCGAACGGAGCCAACGCCCAATGTCAGCCATTGGCAACCTTTCCCTTCGGGGATGATTTCCGGCCCGTTTCGTGGCCGGTGTACGTCAGTGCGATCATCAAATGATCCGCGAGAGCAACAACGACCCGCCGCTCGACCCACAGCGATGTGATCCCCGGCTGCGGACGCAGCACGAGGTGGCCCAGCGTGTGATGATCAAACACGATTGGCATCGCTGCGCCGTGACTCGGGAGGACGAATCCCCCGTCGGAGTCGGCGTGACTTGATCCGGTGCGGGAGATCAGCGGTAGGTCAGTGTGCCCGAGCGGGTCGAACAGCACATCGGCGAGCGTCAGCTGATCCATGATCATCGTCGCAACCGCCGGCCATACCTCGCCCACCGGATGTGGCACCCGCAGCATCTCTGTCACTCGCAGCGGCGACTCGGCTGCGGTCCAATGCCGGAAGGCGATCGTGTCGCGTCGGCGCCGCCAGGCCGTGATGTCACTGACGACTAGGCCCAGCACCACAAGGAGGGCGATGATCACGACATCGCGAGATTCGTGGACCCTCAGCGAGTGATACGGCTGTGTGTGAAAGAAGTTGAATGAGATCGCCGCGGCAGCGGCCGTGAGTAACCCCGCTCCCCTGCCAGTCAACGCGGCCAGTACGACGACGATGGCGAGCCCAACGCCGATGTTGGTCGCGCCCACATCGTCGCGTATCGACGACGTCGCTGCGCTGACGACAAGCGCAGCCACCGGACCAACCACAATGGTCATTCGTTGAGCCGTGGAAGTGGTCATGCGACGGTTGTACCTCCCAATGGGCCCGGTTGCTCGGACCTTGTCGACACCTTCACGGTATTCAGCCAAATCTTCACGACTTCTTAAGGCTGCGGGACGACGACAACGGCTCCAGATCCTGCTTGCGCTGAGGAGCCTCACCAGGCATTCTGGCGCAGAAGGAATCGTCGCGATGTCGTTCGATCGAACTGTGATAGACGCACAGCAGAGCCACTGGGAGCGTGTGTTCGCGGAGAACACCGACATGTACGGGACCGATCCAAGCGCTCCCGGCCGCTTCGCCCTCGACTCATTCGAACGAGCATCCGTTCGCGAGATCCTTGAGCTTGGCGCGGGTCAAGGCCGAGACACTCTCGCGTTTCTCGCTGCTGGTTACCGCGTGAGAGCACTGGACTACGCCGAGGACGCCCTCCGATCCATGGTGGAAACAGCGGAGCACCAAGGGATCGCGCAGTGGCTGACGACAATCACTCACGACGTTCGCCGCCCGCTGCCCTTGGCTGACGAGAGCACGGATGCGGCATATTCGCACATGCTCTTCAACATGGCTCTCAGTACACCCGAGCTGGACGAGCTTGGTCGGGAGGTCCACCGTGTGCTGCGCCGCGGTGGATTGCACATTTACACCGTCCGTCACATCGGTGACGCTCACTACGGCTCCGGCATCTCATATGGTGACGGGATCTTTGAAAGCGGAGGGTTCATCGTCCACTTTTTCGACGAGCCACTCGTTGATCGGCTCGCGGCCGGCTTCGACGTTGTCGATCGCGCCGAGTTTGAGGAGGGAGAGCTTCCGCGAAAGGTGTGGCGCATCACGATGCGAAAGCAATGACGTGGTCGCCTGGCACCGTAAGCGGAACTGGAACGGCTCGATGATGATACGCGGCTGATGGACGGCTAGCAGCAGTCGTCGCACAGCTCACCGCGCCATGCCTCCAGCCCCTCCCTGGCGGCGAGCACGGCTATACCGATCGCGGCAACGGGATCGGCCCACCACCAGCCAGCGGCCGCATTAAGGATGAGCCCGGCGAGCAGGATCGCCGACAGGTAAGCGCACAGCTTGGTCTGGTTGCTGTCGGCGATAACCGTCGCGCTTCTCATCTTCGCACCCGTACCACGTTTCGCCGCAGCAAGAGCAGGCATCACGATCAGCGATGCAATCGCCAGACCAATACCGACCGGCGACGACTCCGACGAGAGCGACCGAGCTAGCCACCGCGCCTGCGACGATGGCTACAACAGCTTCGATCACGTTCCAACCAATTGTCGCCCACGCCAACCGGCGCGCCCGGTTCGATAATTGCTCACTCCCGGACGCATTCAGCACAACGCCATTTGACCACGAATCCCACGACAAGACCGACCGGCGCCCGCCGCCCAGAGCTGCCGCTAGGCGCCCGTTGTTCTGCGCTGCCGATCGTGCTTGCGTTGGCGCGCTAGACCGGGCACCGGATTAGCCTGCACTGCCGATCTCACGCTCAGATTCTGCGCATCAACCTGGCTTCCCGGTGAGCATGGATCGGGCATTCGGATCGGGTTGATTCACTGCGGCACCGCTTCGGCGTTGCGCAGCGAGAGTTCGGCGCAACAGCAGTTGGGGTAAGCATCGCAGGGCACGACGATCACCCCGCGATCGACCAGGCAGCCGCAATCGGCACAAATGAACTCCATCTCCGGCCTCAGCAGCGGTTGAACCCGGCGCGAAACTGCAACCGGCGCCACCACGGACCTGGCGGCGCCTGGCGAGTCATGCGCTCGATCGCACGTTTGCGCTTGGCGAGAAGGTCGATGCAAGGAAAGCAGACGCCGACTTCGCGATGTCCGTCCAACCGCAACAGGCTCGCCTGAACCGTCTTATCGCCGCAGCACCAACAGCCCGCTTGCGGAACGAAGTCGCTACCGACAGCAGTTCTCTCCATGGCGAATCCTCCGTCTAGTTGTTGGACACGTTGCGACCAACGCGAATGTTGTTGCCACTAGGGTCGGTCAGCTTGAATTCGTGCATACCCAATGGCATGTCCCCGATGGTCGTCGGGATCAAACCCGCGGCTACGAGGCGAGCATGCCAGTCGTCGACGTCGTTCGAGATGATGTAGCAACCGGCGTGATTGGTCTCGGGAACCATGTCGGCAACAAGGTCTAGGTCAAACATGCTCTGATCGTCCCGATGCACGAACGCGAATCCGTCGTCGTATCGCTCGACATCGAATCCTGCGGCTTCGCAGAACCGCACCGCCTCATTCATATCCGTCACGGGAAGCGTTGGCGTGACATCGTTGCGTCCCACACGTTGGTTCAGCCAACCCACACAAATACGTCACAGCTGATCTCGTCGTGACACAGCAGCGATGTCATCATCGACTGGTCGCGATGTTCCCCACAGCAATAGCACTCCACACCGCGATCGTACGCCGCACAGCGAGCGCATTTCTGCCGGTCCGCGCTGGTTGTTCTCCCGGCCCACGCTGCACCGGTCGAACGATCCCTCACTTCTGCTCGTTGCGCCAGGCGTACGGCAGCCGATCATCCTCGGTGGCGTTCAGGTCGCCAGGGCGTGGCTGGAGGTTCACTTCGTACGAGGTCTGCGACGTATGTGGCGAGGCAATCGTGCGCGACTACCACCGCGCCAGCACGGGCCCGCCGCCGGTGTGGGAATGGTTGGGAACCTGCGGTTGCTCTTATCGCAGGTGGCGTTGGCGGTCTGTCGACGGGTACGGTCCATGGGAACTGATCGGCTGACGGTGAACGCGACGCCGGCTGGCCCCGCGACCGGCCGGCGATCGAGGTTGCTTCCGAATCCGTGTAACACGCGACAGATTCGGTCGCATGAAATTGTCCCCGCCGACTCGAAAGGGAACCACCCGGCCCTGCGTATCGGGAATGTATCAATCCGCTGAGCCCTGGTCAGACCGGCGGTGTCCACCTTGTGTTACAAGATCCGGCAGCACCCCAGGTCAAAGGCACTGTGCAACACAGGACATCACCAGCCAACACAGAAAAATACACCCTGAACAGGCTCTTTTCAGATTTGGGAGCAGGGGGTCGGGAGTTCGAGTCTCCCCATCCCGACGTAGTCCAGCAGGTTTAATGTGCGTCTACGGGGTGGGGTCTTGGTAGGCCCCACCGTAAATGCTGGAGTTGCCGAACGACACGACCGCTCCCTGGTCACAGTCGTTGTTCGGGCCGGGTCGAAGAGCGGTCGAATGGGACTGAGGCACCTCCGCTGCAGCGGCGCGATCACGTGGCCGATCGGCGACAATTGGCTCGGCGCCGCCGCTCACTACGTCCTCGACAAAGGCCTGGCGGTACGCGTTGATCGCTGCGCAGACGGAACCGTCGCGGATGTCGTTCCACACGGCAGCGCCGTAGCCGCGCGTCGCCACCGCATAGTTGTAATCACCGAGGAACTCGGCGGTCAACCCGTTGGCACTGGAGGCACGAGCGTCGCCGATCGCGCCGCGATGCAACGATGTGACCACGCCGGTCGGAGCTACGTAATGGACGACGCCGAGCACTCGCCGCACCTCGGCGGTGGTCTCGCGCCACGGGTCGAGGAATGCGTTGTAGACGACGTACACATCGCCTCCGTCGGGCGCAATCGCGACCGCGGGCTGGTTGGCTCGATCGCCCGCCGCGGACACAACAGTGGGTGCCGAGTAGGTCTGGCCACCATTGATCGAACGGACGAGGAACGCCTTCTCCTGGTTGGTCCCGGCGCGGTCGTCAGACCAGGTGATCACGATCTCGTCGGTGGCATCGGCTCCGCTCGGCGCTCCGTTGGCGATGTCGATGCTCGGGAAGGTGTTGGTCCGGGAACCGGCCACACCGTCGATGGTGAACCGTCCTTGGGCGGGATCGAACTGACCGATGCCGGCGACGTCGACGATCGGACGGGCTTTCTCGAAGTTGACCCCACCGTCGAATGACCGGGCCTGGTAGAACACTCCGGTGTTGCGCTGTCGGTCGAAGCCCTGCCAGACCAGGTAGACGGTTCCGTCACTGGCCGTGCGAATGGCGCATCCCTGCCGTCCACCAGTCTGGTTGTTGTTGGTGGCAGCGGTGATCTGACGGGTGGTCCATGTGTCGCCGCCGTCCGTCGAGCGAGCGAACAGGACCGGCTCGCTGCCGGCCGTTCCGCGGAAGCCGACGTTGCACACGTAGACGTTGCCGAAGTGGGGGCTCGTATCAGCATTATCAGCCCAGATCTGCTCCTTGTCGCTGAACAGGGCACTGTTCTGGCGGGTGACGATGACCGGCGCCATCCATGCGTCCTGGTCATTGGCGGCCGCGCCAACGACGTCGTCCGTGCGAGAAACGGCGATCGCGCCGGCGCCATTAAATGCGTTGGGATCGAATTTGGTAGCGATGTTGGCGTAGTACAGCCGTTGGCCGTTGCCCCACGAGAACGTACCGTCGGCGGCTGGGACGGGCCCGAAAACGAGTTCCGGATCACCGTTCGATACCAGGCCACTCTCGTAGTACCACGGCAAGGTGCCGATCGCGTCGACGGTCGGGACGCAACCGGGTGAGGTCGCCGGCGCGGGACGGCACGAGGCGTTGCGGGCCGACAGGCCGGTATAGGTCGGCTGGATCCACGTGTCGCCGCCGTCGAAAGAGAACTGCACACCAGATACACCGACACCTGGCGTGAACGGGCAGGTCTTCGGATCGCCTGCGTTGCACTGCTCCATGTCCACGTTGTCGTTCGCCCCCGCGACGAGGATGTTGGTGTGCACCGGGTTGACGGCCAATCCCGGTTCGTTCTGCTTGTTGTGAGAGAAGTAGCGGTCGTCGCTGCCAACCGTGACTTCGGCGTCACCGCCGTGCTGGGCGGATACCAGCCCCGGGGTCATGGCCACCACAATGACCAACGCCAGAACGTATCGGTGTCGGGGCATCCAGCCACCTCCCTGTTGTGCTGGGCGTCTTGAGCAAACGCCCGGACCCAGTGCCTGGAACATACACACCGACCCACCGAGACGTCAACACATCCATTCCGACGATTCCGCATCGGTCTCAGTGCACCCAGGCGACGTCGGATCGACCTCGTGCGCGTGAAGGCGATCTGACCGAGGCCGATCACCGACCCATCCCGACGTAGCTCAGTTGGCTCAGGGGGTGGGTGGCGGAAGGTGTTGCTTGGTCTGCTGGACCCTCGTCGCCTGGCTCGAGCTCTACTCGACGACGACCGTGCCCGCCATCGAAGGGTGGATGCCGCAGATGTAGGAGTATGCCCCCACGGTGTCGAACGTGAACTCGAACTTCGCGTTGGGCTCAAGTCTCTCGCTCTCGAACGCGTCGTCCGCGCCGACCACACTGTGGGCGAATGGATCGTGGTTGATCCACGTCACCGTGTCGCCGGCCGTGACGGTGACGGTGGGCTCGATGAAGGAGAAGTCGGTGATGCCGACGGCATTGGGCACGACCGCAACTCCCTCAGTCGGCGAGTCCGCCGGTGCAACCGGCGACCTGTTCCACAGCACGCTCAGCACCGCCGTCCCCATCACGATGATCGCCACGGCGGGAAGCGCGACCCGCGGCTCGACGTCGCTGCCGGCGCCAACGGTGCGGAGAAAGGTGGCAGCGAGGAGCACGATGGCGAGCAGTCCGGAGACCAGCACAAGTATGGCTTGTGGCGATGGTTGCAGTCCCGTCTCCGTCAATCCGAAGATTCCAATGTCTGTCCGGCTGAGGGCGAACGCGGCGAGCGTGCCGACGACGAGGGCGATCCCTGCGAGTCGGACGAACCAGTCCCGGCGAACGACGAGCGCCGCTGCGATGACGCCGACGCGACGCCATTTGCGACGAACGAGCGTCCGAGGTTCTGGTTCGGGTAGTTGTGGTGTACATCGAAGAAGAGCTGTAGGTGGACGAGGCCGCCCACCAGGATCGCCGCTGCTGCAGTCAGGCGTGCCGCAGTTCCGACGCGGTTCGCTCCGATGGCCACCATCATGCTGACAGATCGGTGTCCTTGAACGATGCGGTCGACCAAACGTGGGTCGTGCCGTCGACGACGAGCTCGACCGTATCGACCTGACTGTCTGCCGAGACCGGGAGCGGCACGATCCAAGCGCCGCTTTCGGACGGCCACGGTTCGGATTCGCTGATCGAGCCGTCTGCGAACGTGGTCCGGCAACGGTACGAAACACCCTTCGGTGCCGAGACCAGCGCGACCACCATCACGGTCTCGCCCTCCAATGCACCGATCGAGACGGTGCCGACTTCGCCGCCACCGTCAGCGAGCTCGAGCGCGTGCACAGCCCCGATCGACTCCTGTTGGTTCTCTGTCGTGGTCCACCAACTGAACCCGGCGATGACTGCGATGATCGCCGCCGCCGCGGCGGCGAGCCACCCCAGGCGAGATTTTGTCCGTCCGGCAGCCTCGCTGACACCGAGCCGTCGGAGCACGTTCTGGTCGAAGCCGAGGGGTGGCTGGACAGCCGGCACTGCCGGCAGCAGCTCGCGCACAGTCGCCGCCATCTCGTCGTACTCGCGACGACAGGTCGAACACCGCAGCACGTGCGTGGCCATCTCCGTTCGTCGCTTTGAGTCGACTTCGCCCAGGACCAAGGAGATCACATCGACGTGCTCTCCCCCGTTACCACCGTCCGCGTCGAGACCGGTGTCTCGCCCGTCATCCATCTCGATCCTCCAAATTCGTCGTTGGACGCTCCCCCAACCGAAGGGTCGGATCGCGACGCAATCCGCGTAAGCCGGTTCGGATCCTCGTCTTCGCGGTCCCCAGTGGAATACCCTCGCGCTCGCCAATCTCCGCGGCGGTGCAGCCTGCGAACACCGCCATTGCGACCGCTCTCGATTGCTCGGGCGGCAGGCTCCGCAACCGCGCCAGCGCCCGCCCGGCTTCCACCGATGTGGTGGCCGATTCACCCGTCGCGTCGCTCGACTCGCCGCGACCGAGCGTTGCCTGCAACAACTGATCGAGCGCATCGTTGTCGGCCGGTACCGATCGTCGAACCCGCACCGCGTCGATTGCGGCGTTGCGGGCGATCGTCAACAGCCAGGTAGACACCGAGCCGCGCAGGCTGTCGTATGTCGCCGCCGATCGCCACGCCCGTAGAAACACCTCCTGCGCGACCTCTTCGGCCAGCGACGCGTCGCGGGTCACCGACAACGACATCCCGAACACCTTCGCCTGGAACCGGCGAACGAACGCCGTCGCCGCGTCGGCATCCTCGACCGCCAGTCCGGCGACGAGGGCATCGTCGGAGAGTGCAGCGTGATGCGAGGTCCCCACGATCAAGTACTACGTCCGCTGACCGGAAGTGGATTGCGCGAATTTGTGCAATCCCTCATCGCCGTTCGCTCGTATCGATAGGTACCGGCGATCGTCGGTGCACGCTCCTCGGCGTGCCTCATCGTGACGGAGGTCTCCCGTGAAGATCGCTTCATTCCGCACCGCCCTCGCCGCAGTGGCGTTGTTCGCTCTCGGCACGGCAACATCGGCCTGCGGTGACAGTGACGATAACTCGTCTGAGGCCACCACCCCGCCGGCCACGGCAGCCGCAACGGACGCGCCCACCGCGACAGCAGCGCCCACGGGGACAGCAGTGCCCACCGGGACAGCAGCGCCCGCTGCCGGCGAGGCGACGGTGATGACGGCAGAGTCCGACCTCGGCACCATCCTCGTCGACGGTGACGGCAACACGCTCTACATGTTCATGCCCGACAACCAGGGCGCCAGCACCTGCACAGGTGGCTGCCTCGATGCATGGCCGGCTCTGCTCGGACCCGCGGTCGCCGGTGAGGGAGCCGACGCGTCGCTGTTCGGCACGGCTGCTCGTCCAGATGACGGCACCCAGCAGGTGACGTACAACGGATGGCCCCTCTACTACTTCGCGCAGGACGCAGCGCCCGGTGACATCAACGGCCAAGGCGCGAGCGATGTCTGGTACGTCATGGATCCGACTGGCACTCCTGTCGGCGCGACCGCGAACCTCACCACTGAGGACGACGGGTACTGATCTCGGACGTTCAGCAGACACGGTTCCGGCTGCAGCGTTTGGCGCTTGCGGACCCTTATGGGGTCTCCCGGGGACAAACGCAATAACCGCCACCGAATACTGTTGGCGGCATGACGGTGACCAGCAATCCCACCCTCGCGCACTCAGCAACCGACTGGAGCGCAGTCGCCCGAGAGGTCGGAACCAAGCTACGAGACGGCGTCGCAGCGCATGACAACAGCGGCGAGATCTCGGTGGCGGCCTTCGAGAAGCTGAGGGCGACAGGCATCACCAGCGCCCTGGTGCCCGTCGAATCCGGCGGCGGGGGCGCCTCCCATACGGAAATGGGCCAGGTCCTGCGCGAACTCGGACGACACGACCCGGCCACCGCAGTGACACTCTCGATGCACTCCCACCTCCTGGCCGCTCAGGTCTGGCGACATCGTCACGGACTCGATGCGGAAAAGATGTTCCGCAGGGTCGTCGACGACCGCGCCATTCTGGTCAGCACCGGGGCGTCCGACTGGGTCGGGTCCAACGGCACCGTTCGACAAGTCGACGGAGGATTCCGAGCGAGCGCCCGAAAGGGACCCGCCAGTGGATGCGAGGTCGGCCACATCCTCGTGACGAGCCTCCGTTGGGACGATGCCCCGGACGGCCCGCAGGTGTTGCACTGCTCGGTACCCCTCGACGCCGAAGGCGTCAGCATCGACCTGACCTGGGACACGTTGGGCATGCGAGCCACCGGGTCGCACACCGTGGTGCTCGACGACGTGTTCGTTCCCGACGCGGCCGTCGCTTGCGCGCCCGGCGGATCAATGGCACCCCGTATGGAACACGGTCTGCGGTGCGGCGCTACCTCTCATCATGTCGGCCTATCTCGGGATCGCCGATACCGCAGTCGAGTTGGTGCGATCGGCTGTCACGGGGCGCGCCGAACCGCACGTATTCCAGCTAGTAGGAGAGATGATCAACGCCCATACGACTGCCAACGATGTTGTCGCGGCGATGTACGTCGACTCCGACAACCTGCAGTTCGACAACACCGACGAGATGGCCAGTCGCACCCTGAGCCGCAAGACGGTTGCATCTGATGCACTGATCGACACGGTGCGCCTCGCGATCGAGGCCACCGGCGGCGTGGGGTACACGCGAAGTTCAGACATCGAGCGGCTGTACCGCGACGTGCACGGCTGCCTGTTCCACCCGCTGCCGCGTGCCAAACAGACCCGCCTCACCGGACGAGTGGCCCTCGGCCTCAGCCCTGTCGGCTAGCGGGCAGGAACCGGGTCGTCGAGCGGGCCGACCGCCTCGCGGACGAGCTCGTGGAAGACCTTGACGCCCTGCTCCCATTTCGGGCTGAGGAAACCGACGTCGTAGTTGCCGGCGTCGAGGTTGCGCTGCACGTGCTCGCACACACGCGCATCCTCGTCGGCAACCTCCTCGCTGAACTTGATGATCCCCTCGACATCGTGCTCGGCGTCGTCGTCGAAGAAGTACTCGAAGATCAGGTCGCTGTGGCTATGACCGCGCGGTAGCCAACGCTCGACTGCGAACCCACCGGGGAAGACGTCGAACGCGAACGTCGGCCAGAACCATCCGAACACGCTGAACGTGGTGTCGTCACGCGGCGGCATCTCGTGGATGTTCCATCGACGGTCATCCTTGATGAGCACCTCGTAGTTCAGCGCATCGGCATCGCGGCCATCGCCGGATGCACGGTCGGAAGGTGGTAGCCCTCCATGAAGTTGTCGCCGTACGTCTTCCAGTTGCAGGCGACGTTGCGGATGCTGCGGCAGTGGAAACGGAACGACTCGAGCGGAACGTCGGCGACCTCGTCGGGGAACGTGCCGAGCCACTCGTGCAGCGGCGGCGCGTCGGGATCGAGGCAGACGAAAACCATCCCCCGCCACGAGTCGACCTGGATCGGGCGCAGGTCCATGCCCTCGGGCACTTCGGCGCCGAAGTCGCGGGCGTTGAGCAGCGTGCCGTCTGGACGGAACGCCCACCCGTGATAGCGGCAGATCATGTTGGCCTGACGGCCCTCGCCCTCCCACACGATCGGGCCGGCGCGGTGCGGGCAGAGGTTGTAGAAACCCACCAAGCTCGCCGTCCTCGTTGCGGCGGACGAAGATCGGCCAACCGGCGAGGTTCTCGGTGACGTAGTCGCCGGTGCGGCGCAGCTGGTGCTCGTACGCGACGTGCATCCACGCCGATCCGAAGATCGGCCAGCGCTCCCTCTCGAAGACGGCGGGGTCGGTGTACCAACGGGCCGGAAGGGTCTGCACCAATTCGACTGGCGGCAGCCTACTCCGCAGGCGGCCTCGGTCGGGCTTGCATCTCGAGCTGCTGCATCGCCATCAGGTCACGGATCTGCTTCTCCATGCCTGCGGCGAACCGTCGAGGAACAGGACGTTGCCCCTGCCGTTCTCGGCGACGTGGCGGATCGACTCGGTCCACATGCAGAACAGGATCAGCGCCGAGTCGACGTTGTTGGCCTCCATCTCGCGCGCCGCCTGCGCGAGGCCACGGGCGACCTCCTCGCGGAACAGCGCGACGCCCTGACCGCGCAGCTGGGCCGCGGTGCGCTCGGCCTCGGCCGCGATGCGGATCGCGGTACCCTCGGCCTCGGCTTCCTTGGTCTTGCGGATCAGCAGCGCGTCGCCCTCGTTGGTCGCCGCGGCCTTCAAGTTGTTCGACGCGACGACCTGCGCCATCGACGTGGTGATCGCCTGATCGAAGGTGATGTCGTTGAGCTGCAGGTCGATCAGGTGGTAGCCCCACGTCTCGAGCGTCTCGTCGAGGTTCTCCTTCACCTCTTCGACGATCTCGCCGCGCAGCCCGAGGATCTCGGCCTGCCGCATCGTCGCGACGAAGCCGCGGGTGCTGCCCTCGACGCTGCGCACCAGCGCCGTGAGGAAGTCCTTCTCGCTGACGAACTTGAACGCGACGTTCTTGATCGTCTCCTCGTCCTCGTTGAGGACGCTGTAGACCATCATCGCCGTGAAGTAGACGTTCGCCTGGTCCTGGGTGATCGCCTGGAACTGCAGCTCGACGGCGCGGTTCTGCATGCTGATCCGGCGGAAGATCTTCTCGACGAACGGGATCAGGAAGTTGAGGCCGGGCCGCTGATGCGAGTGGTACTTGCCGAAGACCGTCGTGACCGCGACGTTGCCGGTGCCGACGGTCTTGATCGAGGTGAGGATGCCGATGACCACGATTGCGGCGACGACCACCCCGAGGATTTGAAGTGCGTTCATGACCTCACGCTACGGCCGCCGAACGCGATGTCACTGCCAGTGCGACCACACGCGGGTCTGTTCGAGACGAGTCGAGATAAGCTCTCGGCTCCGACATCGCGGGTGTAGCTCAATGGCTAGAGTTCCAGCCTTCCAAGCTGGCTATGCGGGTTCGATTCCCGTCACCCGCTCTCGCGAGAAGTGCCAGTCGCCGCTGCGCCCCGCAGCACCGTCGACTCGATCCCGATGGCGATCGGACCAACCAATTATAGTGCCGATCGATGGGAGGCGTCCGTCGCGCGTTCATCAGCTATTCGCACGTCGACGCGGAGGTCGTCGAACGGCTCGAGCGCGACCTCGAGGGGTTGGGCTGGGCGGCTTGGTGCGACCGCGAGCTGACCGGCGGCCAGCGGTGGTGGGACGGCATCCTGGCCAACGTGCGCGAGTGCGACCTGTTCGTCTTCGCGCTGAGCGATGCGTCGGTCCGGTCGGAAGCGTGCGCTCGTGAACTGTCGTACGCGACCGCCCTCGGCAAGCCGCTGCTGCCGGTCCTCGTCGGCGAACCCGTGCCCGAGGCCCTGCTCCCTCCCCAGGTGTCGGAGACCCAGCGCGTCGACGTCCGTGTGGGCGACGCCCGCGGCGCACTGGCTCTCGGCCGGGCGCTGCTCAACGTGCCGCTCGCCCCGCCTCTGCCCGAGCCCCTGCCGGAGGCGCCGGCGGTCCCGATCTCCTACCTGTCCGATCTCCAGGCTCGCGTCGACCAGCGCGACCTGCCGCCCGAGGCGCAGTGGCGCCTGCTGACCGAACTCGAGCAGCACCTCACCGAGCCGAGCGAGCGGACCGCATCCCTGACCCTCCTGCAGCGCTTCGCGGCCCGCCCCGACCTGATGCAGAGCGTCGCCACGGCCGCCCAGCGCGTCCTCGATGGCTTCGCCGGAACGCCGGTCCCGCCCCAGCCCGGCGAAGCGCCGCCGAAGGAGCCGGAAGCATCACGACACCGGCGTCGCTGGCTGGCCGCCGGCGCGGTCGTCGTCGTCGCCCTCGGCGCCGTCGCCGTCGTGCTCATTGTCCGGTCCGACGACGACTCGGGCAGCCTCGCCCAGTTCTGCGACCGGAGTCGCAGCGTGGATTCCGTGGGCGACCAGTCCGCCGCGGTCATCTTCACACCAGAGGTCACGCCGGAGGCCATCGAGCGGGCGTACACCGACGTGCTCGCCCAACTCCGCCGCGTCGAGGCGTCGGCCCCCGACGACATCGCGGACACCACCGCCGCCGTCGTGAACGGCTATGAGGACGAAGCGCGCCTCCTCGAGAACAACGGGTGGGTGCTGGCCGGCGTCGGCCAGCAGTTGCTCACAGTCAGCGCGGATCCCCAGGCCGTCCGGGAGTCGCAGCGCTTCCAGACCTACCTCGAGGAGCAGTGCGGCGTCGACTGGAACGCGCCGAGTGGGTTGGTCGACGTGTCCACGTCGGCGCAACGACTGGCCGTCGCATACACCCTCGTCCAATTCGACATCGGGCTGACAACGGAGGAGGCGCGCTGCATGGGCGCACAGCTCGGCGACCAGATCGATGGCGACCGGCTGCTCGCCATCTACGGGTCGGCCGGCGTGCAGATCACCGCGGCTGAAGGGCGGTTGCTTCTCGGGGCCACGGACGAGTGCGTCGCCGACGATCGGCTGCTACCGAGCTTCATCGCCGGGAACTTCGCCCAGCTGGGCGATGTCGACGAGGCTGACCAGGAATGCCTCGCTCGGGGCGTGCTCGAGACCATCACGCTGACGACGTGGGCCGAGACGACAGTGGCGACGCCCGAGATGCTCGACCAGCTGACAGCCATCGCCGACGGCTGCGGCGTCGATCCGCGACTCATCACGCCGCTCGTCGGGGGCTGATCGACGCCGCGAGCTCGCCGCTCCTCACGTCCCGGCTCGCGTGGATCCCGGTGATCGCCGACGAGTATCATCGCGTGCGGTTGCGCAGCGAAGCGCAACTCGAACAAGGGGGGAAATGATGCGACGAACGCTTGTAGCCCTACTGACGGGGGCGTCCGTACTAGGCCTTGGGACGATGGCCGTGGCCGCCGACTCGACGTTGCTCGCCCATCTGAGCAGTGAGAACGAGGTGCCGGCGAACGACTCACTCGCCGTCGGAAACGCCGTGTTCCACCTCAGTGACGATGGCACCGAACTCGGCTTCAAGCTGATCGTTGCCAACATCAACAACGTCGTGCAGGCCCACATCCACCTCGGGCCGGAAGGGGTCAACGGACCGGTCGTCGCCTTCTTGTACGGCCCGGTGGCACCTGGTGGAGGACGAGTCCAGGGGCCGATCGGCGCGGGCACGATCACGGCCGCCAACTTGATCGGACCGCTCGCGGGCCGTCCGCTGGCGGATCTGGTGGCGGCGATCGAGAACGGCAACGCCTACGTCAACGTGCACACCAGCACTGGTGACCCAACGACTCCGGCCGGGCCCGGTAACTTGCCGGGCGGCGAGATCCGCGGCCAGATGGACTGACGAGAGGCCCACTCGATCGTTGCACGAGGCTCACTCATAGATCATCAAACTCGCGAACCGGTCAGGACGTCGACGACCGTGGCAGGGTCGGGAAGCGACAGGTGGTGGTGACGAATCGACCTCCGGCCGCGCGTCGCCCGGACCGCGGCGAGCACGAGGTCAGTATGAGTTCCGCACAACTGCTCGATCGTCAGCCTGCCGCCTGGTCGGTACCACCGACCGATGCCGGTGCACAGACTGATGAGGGAACGAGCGCAGATGTCAACGTCGTCGACCTCGAAGACGTTCTCCGCAACGCCTGCGGCGACGGCAGCACGCCACACAGCTTCATAGGCATCGCGTAGCGCGACGACCTGTTGGCGGCGTTGTGGGTCCAATGCCCGAATCTCGGTATCGGTAACCATGGTCTCGTTCGGGTACGTCGTGTGGACCCAGACGTGATTCTGCGTCAACGCGGCCAGGACCCACTCGGGTGACTCGTCCGCAGCGGCAAGCGAATGCCCGGCTCGAATCAGAGGTTCGATGGTGCGACTCATGATGTCGACAAGCAGATCGTCTTTGGTCGTCATGTACTCGTACAACGACGAACTGCTGAGACGGGCAGCCGTGGCGATGTCACGAATGCCTGTGGCAGCGAAGCCTTGGTGAGCGAACAACTCCACAGCAGCCGCCATCAAACGCCTATGTGTTGCTTCCCGCGTTGCGCCGACGGGCCTCACGACGCAACCATCAACTCGAGCGACGAGTGCGTGGGCCGGCGTGCGCGACCCGGCTCGGCACAGACCGACCGACGAGAGACTCCACCACGAGCGCCGCCTCGATTGCCAGCTCGATGTCGATGCCGGTGCGCACATCGAGGTCGTCGAGCAACGCGACCAGCTCCTCGGTCGCGATGTTGCCGGCCGCACCCGCTGCGTAGGGCGAGCCGCCGAGCCCGCCGATCGAGCAGTCGAACCGTCGGACGCCGGCCTGTATTGCGGCGTAGGCATTGACCAGACCGGTGCCGCGTGTCTCGTGCAGATGCAGACCCACGTCGCTGCCGGTGACGGCCAACACATCGTGGATACGTCGTGGAGTTGCCATTCCTGTGGTGTCTGCCAAGGTGATGGCGGCGGCACCCGCATCGCGTAGTCGTGTGCACAACGCGAGGATCGCTGCCGGTTCGATGTCGCCCTCGTACGGCGCACCGAACGCGGAGGACACGACAGCATCGACGGGTGGAGCACCGCCAACCGAGCAGATCGCACCGACCTGCTCGACCGACTGATCGATCGTCATGTGCACGTTTCGTTCGTTGTAGACCGCTGATGCAGAAATGGTGACGGTCAGCTCATCGACGCCCGACTCGATCGCCATCTCGGCGCCGCGCGTGTTGGGTACCAGGGCGGCGCGCACGACACCTGGCCGCGGACCGATGGCCGCGACGACCTCTGCTGCGCCGGCCATCGCAGGAACAGCCTTCGGGCTCACGAACGCCGCAATCTCGAGATGCGTCACCCCTGCGGCGAGGATTGTGTTGATCAACCCCACGCGTTGGTCGACGGTGAGCGGCGCCTCACCCTGCAGCCCATCTCGTGCGCAGACGTCACGAATGAGGACTGACTCGGGCATCGACATTGCGACCATCATAACCGATCACTCGATCGGTTATGATATGGCTGCAGAAACGGGGTCCCGTGACCACTCACGCGAGAAACGAAGACGACGCATACCAACGCCGCGCGACTCGCGCGCTCCAAGGCAACCTCGCGAAGGAGGGCCCGAAGCTTGCGCGCCAGAACAAGCTGTTCGTGCGCGATCGAATCGCACTGCTGGTGGATCCCGACTCATTCGTCGAAGATGGCCTGCTCGCCAACACGATGGCGGCCGACCTACCCGCCGACGGGGTGGTCACGGGCATCGGCACGGTCGAGGGCCGGTCGGTGTACGTCGTCGCCAACGACCCGACGGTCAAGGCCGGCTCGTGGGGCGCACGCACCGTTGAAAAGATCGTGCGAGCCACGGAGTACGCGCTGCGGCATGAACTGCCGATCTTCTGGTTCATCGATTCGGCTGGTGCGCGAATCACGGATCAGGTCGACTTGTTTCCCGGCCGTCGCGGTGCAGGCAGGATCTTTTCGAACCAGGTCAAGCTGTCGGGGAAGGCGCCACAGATCTGCTGTCTGTTCGGCCCCTCCGCTGCCGGCGGTGCGTACATCCCGGCCTTCTGCGACGTGATCATCATGGTCGAGGGCAACGCGTCGATGTACCTCGGGTCGCCGCGAATGGCCGAAGAGGTCATCGGCGAACACGTGACCCTCGAGGAGATGGGCGGCGCGCGGATGCATGTCACCGTCTCTGGCTGCGGAGACAATCTCGCGGCCGACGACGCCGACGCGATCGAGCAGGCCAAGCTGCTGTTTTCCGTACTTGCCGAGTTCGTGGCGTGGCATTTCGGAGGTCGTCGCTCCCGAACCCTCAGTTCGGTCCCTCACCCGTGCGGAGCTCCCGCAGTCTGAAGCAGCGGGATACGACATGCACCGCGTGATCGACTGCATCGTCGATGCCGGCAGCTTCTTCGCGCTGAAGCCGCTCTTCGCGCCCGAGATCATCACCGGGTTCGCTCGGCTCGACGGGCACGCAGTCGGAATCGTCGCGAACAACCCGATGCAGAAAGGCGGAGTGTTGTTCGGCGACTCGGCCGACAAAGCCGCCCGGTTTGTCTGGATGTGCGATGCGTACAGCGTTCCGCTTGTGTTTCTTGCCGACGTGCCCGGCTTCATGATCGGTACGCAAGTCGAGCGCGCCGGCATCATCCGCCACGGCGCCAAGATGGTCACCGCCGTCACCGAAGCCACGGTTCCCAAGATCTGCGTCGTGGTACGCAAGGCGTACGGAGCCGGCCTGTACGCAATGTGTGGACCTGCCTTCGACCCCATTGCCACCCTCGCGCTTCCGACGGCAAAGATCGCGGTGATGGGACCCGAGGCCGCCGTCAACGCCGTGTTCGCAAACAAGATTGCCGCGATCGAGGATCCGACGGAACGGCTGGCTTTCGTCGAGGCGCGTCGTACCGAATACGAGGAGGATGTCGATCTCTATCGACTCGCCAGCGAACTGATCATCGATGCAGTCGTTCCTTTCGAAAGCCTCCGAGGCGAATTGATCGCCCGCTTCGCCTCGGCAGACCCAGACGATCGCCAGGCCATCCAGAAGCGTCATGCGATCTTTCCAGGCTGATTAAGGTTCGATTCACGCCGTCACCGATCTCACCGTCAGGGTCGGTGACGAGTGGGATCGGAGGGGCCGTGACCGACATGGACACTGCTCCGCTGCATCTTGCGTCGCAAGAACGCGGTGGGGACAGTCTCAGCGAACTCAACCGACGCGCCGGCCGATATCGGACCGAATGCGGTTGCGCGATGGGCGGGGCGTTCCTCGTCGCGGCCCTTGTCGGATGGGTCGCCCACGTCATCGACGACGGCAACTTCGACGCAGGCCACGTCGTGCGGCAGGTGCTCGTCGGTGCGCTTGTAGTCATCGCCTGCAGCATCGCCGGCAAGGGCATCGGGATCGGGCTCGCCCGCCTGCGGTACGTCGTCGTTCGCCGACGCATCCACCGGCTGTACGGAATGGAGGTGTCGCCGTGTCGACGTGTACCCGCTGGGTGACCACCCGCGTCCTCACCTGCAAGAACTGGGCATCCAAGGTCGACTACGAGTGCGTCAATTGGGCGGACGAGGGTGAGTCCAAATGCAACGAGTGGAAGGACGAGGGCTACGAGAAGTGTGAGGAATGGGGCTCGGAGTGCCATTGGTACACGTTCTGGAACTGCGTGGTGGAGTGGTTCTGCAAGGGCTGGTACTGGGTCGCCCACTGGGTGTGCAAGGGCTGGTACTGGGTCGCAAAATGGGTGTGCAAGGCCTTCGCCTGGGTCGTGAAGTCCATCTGCATCGTCTTCGCCTGGGTGCTCCAGCTCGTGTGTGTGGCGTGGGACTGGCTTCGCTGCCTGCTGCGCTCGATCATTGACGGGTTCAAGTCACTGTTCGGCGGCAAGCGCTCGAAGCAGAAGAAGATCGAGCACGTCTTCGTCCTCGCCCTCGAGAACCGTTCGTTCGACCACGTGTTCGGCATGAGTGGAATCGTGGGCGTGGATCCCAGCGGCGCGCCCACGACGTTCAACGACGGTTTCAACCTCGCCTCCAACGAGCTGCCCAACGGCGGCGGCACGGTGGTGCCGTCAGCGCCGTCGGACCTCCACCTGAAGAACGTCGACAACGATCCCGGACACGAGTGGGACGACGTGATCGTCCAACTCGGCGGACCAAATGCCAGCTGGCCGACCGCCACCGGGGCGTACCCACCGATCGACAACTCAGGCTTCATCCACAGCTACGCCGCCGGCGGCTCACCGACGCCCGAACGGGTCATGACAGGCTTCTCCCCCGAACAAGTCCCGGTGATGAACGCGCTGGCCCGCGAGTTCGTCGTGTGTGACCAGTGGTTCTCGTCCATGCCGGGACCCACCTGGCCCAACCGTTTCTTCATGCTGGCCGGCACCTCGGGCGGGTTGGACGGCAGCCCGAGCAAGCTCGACATCGTGACCGCCACCACCATCGAGGGCTACCGCTTCGAGAACGGCAACATCTTCGACCTCCTCGACCAGCACTGCATCCCGTGGCGCATCTATGAAGGCGACGAGTTCCCTGTCAGCTTCGCGTTGAGCGGCATGAACCTGAACGCACTGCAGGGACGCTTCTCAGACTTCGACGAGTTCGCCGACGACGTGCAGAAGCTGTCGTTCGCAGCAAAGTTCGTGTTCATCGAACCCAAGTACGGCAAGGACGAGTTCGGAGCGACAGGGCCGGGCGACTTCACATGCGGGAACTCGATGCACCCGCTCGACGACGTCACCCGTGGCGAGCGGTTGATCAAGGACGTGTACGAGGCGATCCGCAAGTCGCCGCACTGGGAGACAAGTGTGCTGATCGTCACCTTCGACGAGCACGGTGGGTTCTATGACCACGTCGCTGCCGCCGGCCGCGGTGCCGCCCGGCGACGTCGAGACCGCGAGTTATGTCCAGCACGACTTCTCGTTCGATCAGGCCGGCGTGCGGGTGCCGACACTGGTGATCTCTCCGCATGTTCCCAAGGGTGTGATCGACCACACCGTCTATGACCACACGTCGATCCTCAGCACTGTCGAGTCGCTGTGGACCATGAAGCCAATGACCGATCGTGACGCCGCAGCCAACGACATGCTCCATCTCATCTCGATGGCAAGTCCTCGAACCGATGCGCCGCTGACGCTGCCAGCCCCGGCCACGAATCCGGCCCCGTTGCCGTGCGACGATGAGACCGTCCGCCTGTCGGCCGACGCGCTGTTGCAGCTGAGAGCAGACCTGCGCGCCGCACGCGAACGCGAGCCGCAGCACGACGATCGCCCGGACGATCGAGGTGAGTTCAGCACCACGTCCACCGCCACCGGTTTCCTGCAGGTGGCGCTGCTCAAAGTGTTGCAGACCGCGATGTACCCGGAGCGAGAGCGTTGGATTGCGGACTATCTGGCGATCGCCACGTCCACCGACGCCGCGATCTTCATGACTGAGGCGAAGCTCAAGGTGATCCACGGCATCGATGTGAAGCGCTTCCCCGACAAAACCCCGAAACGACCCGCTCAGCTCCGCGGGGGACGCAAGTAGCGTCAGGCGGTGCGCTGGGCGATCACGAGCGCGAAACCAGGCAGGAGCTCGTGCCAACGAACCCGTCCGAATCCCGCACCGAGCAGCAGGTCGCGGAAGGCTTGGTGAGAGTGGAACGAGATCCAGCCGGGGTCTGACCACTTGGCCATCGGAGCGGCTACGGCGTTGAACCACGACGGCCCGGGGTCGACGATTGCGTAGATGCCGCCGACCCGCAGGGCGCGATGAATCGAACGCGCCGCGGCCGGAGGGTCCGGGTAGTGGTGGTGGGCCAGGCAGCAGTAGACGACGTCGAACGCCTCGTCGAACTCAGCCGGAAGGTTGCCGACGTCGGCCTGGGCAAATGCCGTGTGGTCCAGTCCGGACGCTCGTGCAGCCTGGTGCGAACGTTGCACCATCTCGGCGGCAAGATCGATGCCGACGACTTCCCCGCGATCGAGCACCCGGGCGACCGCCTTGAGCTCGCGACCGGTGCCACAGCCGGCGTCGAGGGCGCGGGCGTCGCCCGGCACGATGTCGGCGAGCACCGCAAGCGCCTCGGTGAAGATCGGCGTGGAAAATGGCCGGACGAACGCCTCGTACACGTCCGCCATCTGGTCGAACTCGGCAACGAGATGGCTGTGCTCGGACGCGACCTCCAGCATTCGCGGCACGGGCCACTCCCGGCTGAACCGGCGACCGAGCCCGGGACTCGGCATCGGCAGCAATTCGTCTCCCGACGGCGGCGGCACGACCGGCACACCCGCGCTCTTCAGCATCCGTGCCGGCTCGAGGACCGAGGTGGCATACCACCACATCGTTGCCGCCAGGATCGATGTCGCGGTCTCGCCGCCCGGTGCGCCGGTCATCCGGCGTGGGCAGTTGGTGGATCGTCCTCCGCACGGCTGCGGATCAGCAGCGGCACCGCGGTTCCGACCAGTTCAGGTGCGAGCAGCTCGCCGCGAATCTCGATGACCTGAGACGTGTCGCCGTGCGGGATGGTCGTGCTGACGCGCAGTACAGCAGACTCACCCGGAGCGAGATCGACATGATCTGGTTCGACAGCGATGGTGACGTCGATGTCGGAATCGACTATGGCGCGGATCCCGGCAGAGACCGGATGCGTGAGGTGGTTCTCGACCAGCACCGCACCCTCGGCGATCGAGCCGGGCGCCGCCTCGAGCAGGACCACGGGACGTGAAGCTGGTTGCGGCGCCGAGTCGGTGGCCCGCTGGCTGGTCACGGTGCCGTTGGTCGTCTTGAGCGTCGGAAGGGTGACCGTGGGAAGGCGCACAGCGGGCGAGTAGCCCTTCAGGGTTGCACCGAGCTCGCGCACGTAGTCGCTGGCGGCGCGTCCCCACGCCTCGTAGTACCGCACGTTGAGGTCGAGGGCACGTCGCCACACCTCACCAAGGCTCTCAGCCACGCTGGTGGTTCCTGCACGGGCGCGGCTGCGCGAAATGGTCGTACCAGTAGTGCTGGGTGCCCGGGCAGTCCTCGATCGCGATCTCGTGGGTCGTGTTGCAACCCTTGTCGGACGCACGCACGGTCCACTGCACCGCCGTGTCGTTGCAGCCTCGAACCCACAGGATCAACTGAGCCTGATCGGTGCCCGCGGGAAGGGTGAGCTCGGCCGCCAACTGGCCGGTATCGAGCGCGCCGATCGTCGTCGTTGACGGCGCGCCGCTGGCCATACCTTCGTCGGCACCCGTTGCCGCGACGAACACCTGTCGATCCGCCAACCCGCAGTTGTGGATCGTGAACACGACTCGAGCGGTCCCACCCGGGCAGACGAGCGAGACGACAGGGGGCAGTTCGTTGGGGAGCCAGCAGGCGTGCGGCCGAGCACACGTGCACGAAGTCGTTGCCCGGGCGGCCTGGGCGACGGACTTCGTGTCGGTGCCAACGCGGTCGACAAGAGACGTCACCGATCGCAGCACGCGGCTGCCGAGGTCACGGGCAGACTCCACCGCGTCGGCCACCATCGTCGAGTTGAAGATGTCGGTCACTTGGGAGCTCCCTTCGTCGCCGTTCGGCGCGGCTTTTGTGGCGACGCCGATTTGTCGGGCACGCGCAACAGCACATCGATCCGGAGTGGGCCAAGGGGCCACAGGCCATGGTAGGTGCGACCCGGCGCCGGGCTGTCGCCCAGGCGGATGCGCGCTCGGACAGTGGTCGCCGCCCCAGGTTCGAGCCGGCCTGCCCCGGATTCGATCGAGACCCGGGCCAGTCCGCCGTGTCGCTCGGCGAGTGCGTCAGCGAAACGTCCGAGCCGGTCGATGCCGCTATCGCGGGTCATCAGGCCGGCACCGATCGCGGTCTCGACGCCATCCTCCATCATCACGCCGAACGCCGAGATGTCGGGAACATCAACAGCCACGTTCCCGAGGTTGACGATCTTCATCGTGGCCATCGCGGTCGAGTCCTCGACAACGAGATCGAGCGATGCGGGAGACGCCTCGAGGTAGACCACCGCGGAGATGCGAACGACGGCGTCGTATCGCTGGTCGCCTACCTCGACGAGAGCATCGAGCTCGGTGCCGGTGGTGGTCGGCGGGAGTACGAGTCGAATCAGCGTCTGATCGCCGGCTGGCGCCGTGAGTGCTCGCACGGGCGTCCATCCGTCGTCGGTCGCGATGCTGACGCGCACCTCGCGCCGTCGCGACGGATCGATGGAAACGTACGCCTCGACGGCGTCCGGCGGACCGTCGAACGACACCAGGGTGTCTTGACCGGATGTCTTCGCCTTGGCCACTGAATCAACCCTGCCGTTCGGGCAGCGGCTTCAACGGCGGGCCGACCTCGGCCTGACCCACGACCTCGCACGGCCCGGCCTCATACGGCTCCATGATCATCTGCGCCTCACCGCACAACCGAAGCGCCATCAACTCCATGCCCAGCACCGACATACCGACGGTGAAATCGGCCGGCAAGTGGGCGCGGATGTCGGGCAGCCGGTCGATCCGCATCGTCACGTCGATCGGTTTGAGGGTCAGCGTTGCCTCGACGGGCTTGAGTGTTATCGGATCGACCCCGATGAGGATCTTGGGGAGGTGATCGACGTTGATGTGAAACGTGTCGGGTATTCCATCGACCGCCACGGGTCCGATCGGTCCCGAGATCTTGCTGACGAAAGGTTGCGGAATCCCCACGCTCATCGCGGTGGCCTCCTCGGATCGGGCGGATCGGCGACACGATCCTATCCCAATCGTCGCGAGCGATCTAGGTGCTCAGGCCGAGTTGGTGGAGCATGTCGTCCTCCAGCGGGTCGACCAGTGCCGGCGGCCAGAACTTGGTGCGGCGCCGCCCTGCTGCCGCCAGAACGGGTGTCGCCGAGTGCTCCGCCGAGTACTGCTCCGCCAACACGCGGAGCGCAGGGATCCGCGTCGCACAGTCGATGAGGATGTCGATCGCCGCGAACATGGCGGCAACTGCGTCGTCGGATCCGCGGGCTTCGATGTCGCCGTCGAGAATGGCATCGGTGACCTCTCGTTGACCGGCGAGGAGGGCCAGTACGACCTCATGCCGAGTGTGTCCTTCACCGTCGACCGAGCGCTTCGGTTCCTCGGTCTGTCGGCTCGCGACGTCTTCGACCACCAACGCATCATCCTCGTCGAACCAGACCTCGACCACCTCGTGTTCGAGGCCGATCCGGGCCCGGCGGCGGCCGACAACCGCCACCAGGCGCTCGCGCGCGGATGGATCACCTGCACCCAGGCGACCGACCAGTTCGGTGATGTACCACTCCAGCCTCATTCCAAGCGCTCCAGCATTCCGAGACCGTCGATCTCGAAGGATCGTCCGGCGATGCGCCCACTCGCCCGGAAACGTCCGCTCATCTCGTGCAGGAAGGAGTAGCCGCCCGGAACGACCGGGTCGGCCAGGATCATTTGCACGACTGATCGGCACGTGAACTCCAGATCGACGGCATCCTTTCCCGTCCGCGCCGCGATGTGCATGCCCGATGGAAGTCGAGGTTTTCGCCAATCATCGTGCAGCACCGCCAACGCTCCGGGCAGGCGGCGGCTCGGCGGGTCGGCTGTACCAACCCAGTGACAAGCGACTCGTGGACCGCTGAAGGCTCGGCGCGCTCCATCGTGGTCGACGACGACACTGATGGATCCGCAGTGTTGGTGGGCCCGGTCGGTGGTCCGCCCGATGACGACGCTGCTGTCCGTGCGACCGAGGAAGCTCCCCCATTCCCAACCGATGTCGTCACCCCAGTGCCAGCGACCCCACGTGTGATCGTGGTAGGCGACCGGCGCCCTGGTGAGGCGCTGTCCGTTCAGATCGACGGAGCCGGCGACGGTCAGCCGCGGAACGACACGCCATCCCATCCAACCCGAACCGAATTGATACCCGTCCGCGATCGCGTACGGAGGCGTGACGGGCGCGGCCACGGCGTCGAGGCGAAGCCCATCCACCGTGGCGGCCGCGAGCACCTTGTTGTCGTCGCCGAAAGCCACCGATGCGGCTGCTGTCAGCACGCTGGTGAGCGTGATCGACGCGTCCCCCCACGAGCCGGGAACCACGTTGCCGACCCACTCCGCGCCGCCGACATCGAACAATGCTGTGGCGACGACTTGGGTCGCGGGGTCACCCGGCGGTCCGTGAATCGACGCGTTGACGAGTCCGACGACGTCGGCGTCGTAGTCGAACACATTGAGATGCAACCAGTCCTTGTAGGCGCCGATCGTCGGATCGAGTCGACTCGGCGGGCGGAGGGTGTCGGACCAGATCACCGCAGGAGTGGGCCGACCGACGCGGCGGACGACGATCCGTCTCCCTCGACGACCACTGGCGAGTCGGCGAGCTCGTCGCTGACGAGCCCCTCGATCGTGCGCACAGCGAGCCGACCGAACACCCACATTCCAACGAGGTAGTCGACGAACGCGGAAGGCTCGGGTAGTGGTGCATCCGCGGCGCCGTGCGGCTCGGCGGGGGCCAGGGGCAGTTCGAGCGCCTGGTCGAGGTCTTCGGCTGCGAGCAGGGCGACGTCATTGTTGAACTGCAGGAGGACCGCGGCGGGCGGGAGTGAGCTGACCCACGTGTCGATCTTCAGCGCCCGCCAGATCGCCTCGCCGTTCGCGCCCGCCCGGCTCCGTTCGATCGACTCGCGCATGCGCGCGCCCTCCGCAGTGTGCGCCGCGGCGCGACCGAGAGCCGCGTAGCCCGCTGCGATCGATCCGACGGCATCGCTGCCCGATGTCGCCATCAGGGTCGCCAGCCGAGCGGCAAGCGATCCGAGCAGGCTGACGCAGGTGCGGCCCTGCTCGCCGGGTACGTCGAGCAGACGGAATGTCGGATCAGTCACGGTTGGGCCTCCTCGTTCGAACCTTCGACCGTGATGTCGACCGGAACGCCCTCGACGAGGAATCCACGCAGGACGAGTGAGCCTCTGAAGACACCCGCGGGAAGCTCGGCCGGCAGCTGCACGACGATCGACAGGTCCCTCGACTCGCCGGGGCCGATGATCATCGCATCAGGCTCGAGCTCGGCGACGGGGTACCACGTCGAGCCGTCGTCACCGACCAGCGGTGTCACCGACGGCGACACCGGAGTGTGCACGCGCTGGCGGTTCTCCACCTGAATGTCGAGCCGCACCGAACCCCCAGGTGGTCCGCTTCCGCTCAGCCGCAGGCCACTCGCCTGCACCACCGTGCCGGGTGTCCGCGGGCTGAACGCTGCCTGCAGTCCGCGGAGGTACCTCAGGGTCTCCTCGGTCAGCCGCGCCTGGTACTCGGATTGGAGCCGGAGCAGGCTCCCCCAGCCGCTGTCGTCGGCCGAACTGTCGTTGCCAACCTGCATCGAACTATTCCTCCTGTACGGTCCTTCTGTACGGCGCCGACGAGATGTGACCGGATCACTTGATCCGGTCGACCACGTACCACAGCATCTCACGCAGGAATCGGCGGTCGTCACCGTCGACATCGAACAACTCAATTGCCTCATGGGCCTCGAGCGCTCGCTCGCAGTACTCGCCGGCGAGCTTGCGGCCGTGCTCGATCGAGTGCCGTTCGTGGAGCGCTCCGATGAGCCAGGCAACCTCGTCGGCGTTCTTGTGTCGGCGGTCGAGGTGCAGCAGACGCAGACGCGCGCTCACGCTCGTGCCGCGGCGCGGTGCGCACGAAGTGATTGAGCATCACGGTGCGCTTGCCCTCCCACACGTCACCGCCTGACTCCTTGCCGTACAGGTCAGGATCACCGATGAGGTTCAAGAGGTCGTCCTGGATCTGGAACGCGATGCCGGCAAGGAACCCGAGCCCCACCAACGGACGAAGCTCGTCGTCGGTCGGTGCGCCGATACCGGCCTGGCTGCCCGCGATGACACCCATCCGCAACGGCGCGATGACGGTGTACCAACACGTCTTCTTGTAGGCCATCCGAACGTAGTCGTCGTCGCTCAGATCGAACTCTCGCAGCCTGATCCATTCCAACTCGATTGCCTGTCCCTCGACCGACTCGCGGGCCATGCGCTCGATCTCGCGTATGACGAGCAGCGCCTTGCGCACTCCGAGAGTCTCCACGTTCTCGAGCAGCAGCCCAATGGCCAAGACGTTGGTCGCGTCGCCGACGTTCACCGCCGCGGGGACACCGAACTCCTCCGGCAGCGTGAGCCGTCCGCGCCGGAACTCGGAACCGTCCTCGATGTCGTCGTGGACGAGGAAAGCGTTGTGGAACAACTCCACGGCGGTCGCCGAAATCACCGCTTGGTCGGTGCGCCCGCCCACACTCCTGCATGCCGACAACACGATCGCCGGGCGCAGGCCCTTACCTTCGCGAAACGGGTAGACCGCGAGCTGGTCGTAGAGAGGTGCATAGCCGTCCCGGCGACGATCCGCCACGACGCGCTGCATCTCTGCAAGAACCAATGACTTCGCCTCGGTGAGCAACGCCGCAACGAGCGCTGCGTCGTGGGCCACCATACGAGTATCCCATACGGCTCTGCGGCGACGCGAGGAGCGCGGCCCCGCATCACGCGGTCAATGTTGTTTACAGACCGCCCTTGTGCCAGGGGCCGGTGATCGCAACGGTGCCGCCCGAGTCTGCAACATCCTCTCCAAAGATGTTGCAGAAGAGGAACTCGCCATCGTCGCTCCAGCAGGCACCGGCGAACTCGGCGTCGTTGAGGATGTTCTGGGCGAACGTGAACGCATCCCCGTCGGCGGAGAGCCCGATCAGCCGGTTGATCTCGCCGACTGGGCTGATGTCGAACGCAGGATCCTCGCCGGGCTGAGCATGGTTGCCTGTGGACGCGTCGTCTTCGCAGAGGATGATTCCGCCTCTGGGGCTGACGGCCATGTTGTCCGGCGAATCCAAGACGCTGCCGCCCGGTGATTGGTACAAGAGCTCCAGACGGCCTTCGTCGATGTGGTACTCCCAGATCTGCCCGTAACCCTCGTCGTAGAGACGTCCGGATTCGTCCGCGGCGTTGATGTCGCCATTCTTCGCATTGCCACCGCTGGTGGACACGAAGAAGATGCTCCGATCACCGTAGAAGATTCCTTCCAGCCTGTTGAACAGCGCAGCGCCTTTGCTGTAACCCTCCTCGAACACGGTGTTGATGTTCGATCCGGGAGGGTTGGGGTTCGTGATGGTGATCCACGTGACCGCAAAAGACGAACCCGTCGCGAACCCGTCGCGAAGATCTCGTGTCGCGTTCGGTGGGTTGGTCACGCCCAGGATTTGGAGGGTTCCACCTGCGAGGAGGTCCCCGGGATTGTTCGGCAGGAACCGGTACAAGCCGCTCCCTTGGCCGGAACCGGCGTCCTCGGTCTCGTAGACGATTCCGCTGGCGGGGTCCACCGATACCGCCTCGTGGGCGAACCGGCCCATCGCCACGACGGGCGCCGGTGTGACGGGGCCGTCTTCGAGTGACACACCGGCGGGGACCACGTACGCGTATCCATGCGGCATGGTCTGCGCCTCCGGCGAACCAGTCGGGTTACCCGGCTCCTGGACGATTTCTTCGCAGGTCACCCACGCCTGCAGTCCGGGATGGTTTCCGCCGGCGCAGTTGACGACGGTTCCGACATTGGCGACGTAGTCCTCGACGTTGCCGCCGTCCAGATGGAACGACCGCCGGTCGAACCGGATGATCGTGTTACCCCCGAGCGCGTTCGGATCGTAGGTGCCAGGATAGGAACGCAGCGTGCCGTCTTGCTGACGGCCGACGACGAACTGACCCTGGGTTGCCGCCGCCCCGACGCCGCTGAAGCGGATCTCGTGGTTCCGGACGAGACGCACACCGTGGCGACCGTCGGGAAACGCACCCATGCCATCACACGCCCGAGGTGTGAGCGTGCCGTCCGACATCGGGTCGCCGATGCGGGAGATGACGGCGTAACTGAAGTGCTCGGGCAACGCCAGCCAACTTGCGCCACCGTTCAACGGAGCCGCTGGTGCAATCGGGCCGTACCCCTTCTTCCCGGATTGGCGCCCGCTGCCTCCGGCGGCGGCGGCGAGCCGTTGGGTCAGGGCCTGAATGCCCGAAGTGCTCAGCGTGGCTGCAGCAGCGGCGGCCCCTCCAACCTTGAAAAACGAACGACGATCGAAGGTTGTCATGGCATTCGAAGGTACTCCTCGACGACGAATGAGGGAAGACCCCCCAAACACTCTGGAGCGTGACCGTTCGGCACGAATCACCAGTCGGGCCGCATCTTTTGTCCCGTCGTTCCCACATTGTGAGACAAAAAGAAATTTGGCTCATTTACAACTTCTTGACTCAAGATCGTAACAAATCTTGCCGATGACTAGTCGTGACATCTCTGACCGTGCTAGAACATCTGCGGGCGCAGAACAATCGGAGTACCGGTTTGAGGCAAGGCTTCAAGGCTCTGCGCCCTGCGCGAGCGTTCCAGCTGAGTAAGTTTCGTAACACGTTCGTCATCGCAGCGCTCTTCGCTGCGACGGCGACCGTTCCCTCGATCCTTGCCCCCTCAACCGTGCACGCCGCTCCTGCCGCCTCTGCGGCGTATGTCTCGTTGCAGCCGTGCCGGCTCGCCGACACCCGCCTCAACAGCGGATACGTACAACTCGACGCGCAAACTCTGCAGATCCCCACCCGAGGGGTGTGCGGTATTCCCGCCAACGCAACGTCGTTGGCCCTCACGTTGACGGTCGACCGGCCGCAGGCCGCCGGATTCCTCACGGCCTGGCCGGCAAATCAATCGCGGCCGACGGTCTCGAACGTGAACTTCAGAGCAAACCAGATTCGCGCGAACAGCTCGATCACACGCGTCGATTCCGCAGGCGCGTTCCGTGTCTTCACCTCGATTCCATCACCGGTGATCGTTGATGTCGTCGGCGCGTTCGTGCCGGCGAACGAGAGTGCAGCAGGCAGGTTCGTACCTCAAACGCCGACACGCCTGTACGACTCCCGTTCGGGTGCCAAGCTCCGTGCGGCCAGCAGTGTGACGCTGCCGCTGCCGGCCGGAGTACCCGGTGATGCAATCGCGCTCGCACTCAATGTCACGGTCACGGAATCCTCGGGGCCCGGCTTCGTCACCGAGTTCCCCGCCGGCCGCAGCATGCCGACCTCGTCCATTCTCAACATGGATCAGGCCGATCAGACCGCGCGCTGCAGCGGGCATCTTCCCAGTGTCGACCTCAGGCGTGGCCCTGTACCTCTCCGGTGGAGGGCACGTCGTCGTCGATCTCCTCGGGTACTTCACAGGCCCGTCCGCCGGCTCGGGGACCAGTGGTCTGTTCACGGCGTACGACCCCACCCGACTGCTCGACACACGCGGCGCAAGCCCTCTCGGCAACGGCGTCCCGCTCTACCCGGGCGGCGGCCTGGAGCTGCCAACCTCGCAAGGCGGGACGATGGCGTACAACGTGACGTCGGTGAACGGCGCGGCCGGCTTCGTGACTGCATTCCCGTCCGGCACCGTCAGGCCGTCGACCTCCACCGTCAACTCCGTTGGCAGTGGCGACGTGGTCGCCAACTTCGCCATCACCCAGGTGTCGAGCCGCGGGCTCAGTTTCTACAGTCAGTCGCAAACCCATCTGATCGCCGATCTGCAGGGTTGGTTCTCCGGGCCGTCCGCGAGCGCGACACAGCCGCCACCTGCCAACACTCCCCCCGCCCCGACGAACGGGTTCTCCGGCTGTTCCAACGACGGACTCTCGTCTCTCAACTCCACTCGCGCCTCGGTCGGCGTTGCCCCGCTCGCCTCGAATCCTGCGGCCCAGGACTTCGCGTGTTCATATGCGTTGCAGCTGGCGAGTGCGCCAGGCACGTTCGCCCATTCGAGCAGCGCTGACCGCGATGCAGTGGTCGGTTGCCCCACTGGCGAGAACATCGCCTATTCCTCGGGCACCGCGCCGTCGACCTTGATCTCGATGTGGTACGCCTCGGCACCACACATGGCCAACATCAAGAACGCGAGCTACCACAGTGCTGCGCTCGGCTTCGTGGTACGCACCGACCCGTCGGGTGCCCAGACCATCTACGGCGTCACCGTCTTCGCCCTCTGCTGACCGGAGAAACGGCTCGGGGGCGTATCAGCTCTGTTGTCCGCGGTGTCATCATTGTGTTGCTCCCTGCAGGGAGCTCGCACTGAGGAGGTAGTTCATGGCCACCGATCGGATTGCAGTCGCCCAACGAGGCCGCGTCCTCGCTGACGCTGTCGGCGACACCGTGGGACCACGAGCACGAACGGCAACCGGCGCGCGCAAGCCGCGCAAGTCACCCAAGGCCGCGGGCGTACTGTCGGGCCCCTTCCTGTCGCCTGGATCCCTGTCTCGAGCGGAGAGGCTTCGCTTGATCGAGGGAATCGAGGCGGTGATCGACGGCGTGTACACGCACCTTCCACTGAAGAGGGCTCGATACGGCACCGACCCTGTCCAACGACTGCGCATCCTGCGCTCGCAGGTCGACGAGCTCACGGACGACGCGTTCCATCTCGAGCTCGCCGACCTCGTCACCCGTCTGCGCGATGCCCACACGCGATACGCCGGTCCGATGCGAACTGGCCAGCAAGGTGGCGGCCTTGCCATTCCTGGTCGAGATGATCGGAACGACCAAGCGCTCCGACATACGTGGTGACAAAGGTCGGCCACGGGCTGGCGAGCACGTTCCGCCCTGGCGTCGTGCTGGAGTACTGGAACGGCATGCCGATCGACCGCGCGGTGCAGCGGTACAGCGAGTCCGAGGTCGGCGGCCGTCCCGACAGTCAGCGCGCATGGGCAACTCAGAGTCTCACGTTGCGCTCGTTGCAATACAGCCCCCCACCCGACGAGCACTGGGTGATCGTCGGCTATCGCTCGACGACCACCACCGGCGCTCCCACCGGCCCGGCACGCGAGGTCAAGATCCCGTGGCAGGTCGTCGACCCGTCGCAGATCGTCGGATGTGTTGTCCGGGCGGGCCGACCGGCCGGGTGCCCGTGCGCCTCCGCCGCACCCGGGCGATCGATCCCGCCGCCGCGGCGATTCGTCAGGCGAAGATGTTGCTGTTCGCCCCGGCAGCGCTGACCGGTGGACAGGCGGCTGCGCCGAAGCGGGCCGGAATCGACGCGCAATCGCACCTCCCGCGGCAACGGTGATCGACACCACGCTGACCCGCACCCTCAAAGCCATGTCGATCGATGCGCCCGGCGGCGCGTACGGCTATCTGCGCATCTACGGCTTCGACACGCTGCCCGAGCCGTTCATCAACGAGCTCATTCGCCTCATCCCGTTGCTGCCGGAGCGCGGGCTGATCCTCGACGTGCGCGGCAATCCGGGTGGATACATCTGGGCGGCGGAGCTCGCGCTGCAACTGTTCACACCGAAGCCCATCCAGCCAACGCGCTTCTCGTTGCTCGCCACACCGTTCACGCGCGACATGGCCGAACTGCCTTCGCTGCGGGATGATCTCGGACCATGGAAGGCCTCGCTCGACGCGGCGGTGCGCAACGGCGAGTTGTACTCCCAACCGATTCCCATCTCCGATGTCGCGGCGTGCAACACGATCGGCCAGCAATACGGCGGCCCGGTGGTGTTGGTCGGCGACTCGACCACGTACTCGGCCGGCGACCTGTTCTCCGCAGGGTTCGTCGACAACGGCATCGGGCCGTTCGTGTGCGTCGGCGAGGCAACAGGCGCGGGCGGCGCCAACGTGTGGGACTATGCCGACCTTCGTTCCGCGCTGTCCGGATCGCCGATCCAGCCTCCGGCGTTGCCCGACGGCATCGGGTTGTCGCTGTCATTTCGCCGGGCGACGCGCTCGGGCCCGAGCGAAGGCCTTCCCATCGAGGACATCGGCATAGCCGGGGCCTCGTACAGCTTGACGCGCGACGATCTGCTCGCCGGCAACCGCGATCTGATCGCGCACTGCATCTCGCTGCTGAAGGCAGGTCCGCTGACAGGGATATCGATCAATGTCGACACTGCATCGCGGAGCGTTGCCGCGACGACCAGTGGCCTGACCCGGATCGACGCCTTGTTCGACGGTCACCCTGGAACATCGACGAAGGTCAGCGGCACGGTCACAACCACGATCCCGTATCCGGCCGGCACGAAGACCATCGACATCACGGGATGGAGCGCCAGCGAGGTCGTGCAACGCCGTCGCCTCAGCATCGCCTGAGTTCGGGCTGCGTTTGACGTCTTGCGCCCCGATGCGGGGCCGGAAACGTCAAACGCACGTGGGTGGTTGAGGGCAGGTACGAGATATCCGGACCAGCCGGATATCTCGTGACTTGCTCACTTCACCACCACGGGAACGAGTTCACCAATGAGCGTTACGGCCGAAACACTCCTGAAACAACCTGACGTCATTCTGTGGGTCTCGAACCCTCGATGAACGGAGCAGTGAATGGATTCTGGAAGCCTGGCATGGGTGCTGGTATCGGCGGCCCTCGTGCTCTTCATGACACCGGGGCTCGCCTTCTTCTACGGAGGCATGGACCGCAGTCGCAACGTGCTGAACATGCTGATGATGAACTTCTATTGCATCCTGATCGTCCCGATCCTCTGGATGGTCGTCGGCTACTCGCTGGCACAGGGCGGCACGGGCGATTTCATCGGCAACTTCGACTACCTGTTCCTGAAGGACATCAGCATCCTCGAGGACAACGGTGGCGCAGATCGCGACGATCGCCTTCCTCGGGATGTTCGCGTGCATCACTCCTGCGTTGATCTCTGGCGCAGTCGCTGATCGCATGAAGTTCTCGGCTTGGGCGTTGTTCGTGCCGCTGTGGCTGCTGCTGGTGTTCGTGCCCGATCTTCAAGTGGATCTACGGCGGCTGGCTCGGTGACCGCGGTTCGCTCGACTTCGCCGGCGGCACGGCCATCCACGTCAACGCAGGCATCGCAGCACTTGCCGCGGTGCTGGTGCTCGGCAAACGCAAGGGCTGGCCGACCGAAGGACATCCGCCGCATTCGATGCCGCTCGTCATGATCGGCACAGGCATCTTGTGGTTCGGATGGTTCGGCTTCAACGCCGGCTCCGCGCTCGGTGCCAACGGTCAGGCTGCTCAGGCGTTCATGAACACGTTCCTCGCTGCGGCCGCTGCCGGGCTCGTCTGGGTGATCATCGAACGATTCCGCGACGGACACGCGACGAACCTCGGCGCTGCATCGGGGATCGTGGCCGGTCTCGTTGCCATCACACCGGCTGCAGGTTTCGTGTCGGGTGCTGCGCCGCTCGTCATCGGTGCCGTGGCCGGAGCAGCCTGTTGCTACGCGGTGAAGCTCAAGAACAGGGCCGGCTACGACGACGCGCTCGACGTGGTCGGCGTTCACTTCGTCGGTGGGCTCGTCGGCTCGCTGACGATCGGCTTCTTCTCCAACCCGGAGTTCTTCGGGTCAGAGTTCAAGGCAGGACTCTTCTACGACGGCGGCCTGGGTCTGCTCGGCGAACAGGCACTCGCCAACATTGCCGCCATCATCTGGTCGTTCGGGATCACCTTGGCCATCATGGTCGTCCTGAAGAACACCATCGGAGTGCGTGTCAGCGATGAGACCGAGACCCAGGGTCTCGACTTCGCCGAGCACGCCGAAACCGCGTACCACTGACCGACTGATCGACCGACCGAAAGCAGCTCAACATGAAACTGATCACAGCGATCATCAAGCCGTTTCAGATCGACGACGTCAAGGCGGCGCTGGCGAGCGCCGGCGTCGTCGGAATGACCGTCACGGAAGTACGTGGGTTCGGCCGCCAAGGCGGGCACACCGAAACGTACCGAGGCACCGAATACAAACTGGACTTCGTTCCCAAAGCCAAGATCGAGATCGTCGTGGAGGACGCCCGTGCCGATCTGGCGGTCGAGACGATTGTCAACGCTGCCATGACCGGCAAGATCGGCGATGGCAAGGTGTGGGTCACCAACGTCGAGGAGATCGTCAGGATCAGAACCGGCGAGCGAGGGGCGGACGCGATCTAGCCCGTCAGTTCACGTTGAGAACAAACCCTCTCCCGCGGACCGAACGGATGCAGAGGCTCAATCCGCCAATGCGGCGGCGGAGGCGATAGATCGCCGCGTCGATGGCGTCGTGGCTCGGAGCGACGCCGTCCCAGACGTCGCTCTCGAGCTCACGATGTGTCACAACAGTTCCGGAGTTTTGGATCAACAACGACATGATCGCTGCTTCTGCGATCGTGAGAGTGACGGTCCTCCCGGCTCGGTGCAGCACCCGGTTGTCGTCGATGTACGGCGCATCACTGCGGAGGCGTGCGTCGAATCGCAACAGTTGTGTCGCTCGTGCCCTCACGTCGCTCTCGGCCGCCGGAAGGCGGATCCAGTCCTCGTCGACGCCCACCACATCCGGTGGTGCGGCATCCGCGGCAACGAGCAACAGCCTTGGCACTGCGGCCCGCGCCAGCGCATCGCGTCGGTCGCCGCCCGCAGGCCACGAGACGAGTTCGACCGGAAGGCCAACGAGGTCGTTGAGAGGCTCGTCGAGGTCGGTCACACCCCGAAACTATTCCAGAGTCATCGTCTGGAGGTTTCCAAAAGATGAACAACTCGTGTACACCGATGTCTGACGTGGTGGCGACGATACGACGGGCGGCGAGGCGACGTGGCACGATCTCGGAACGACTTGGTCGCTGCACCGCAGAACACGAATTGCACACAGAAAAGGAAACCTCATGGGCAAGCCATCCTTCGGCATCTTCGATCACATCGAAGACATACCCGGCACTCCGACACCACAGCTGCTGAAAGATCGACTCGATCTCATCAAGATGGCCGACGAATCAGGGTTTGCCGGCTTCCATCTCGCTGAGCACCACGGCACGGACCTCTGCATGGCACCCAACCAAGAGGTGTTCATCGCTGCGGCTTCCCAGATCACCAAGGACATACGCCTGGGACCGATGGTGAAGCTGTTGCCGTTGCACCACCCCGTTCGGATCATCGAAGACATGGTCATCGTCGACAACCTCACCAATGGTCGTCTCGACTTCGGTGTCGGCCGCGGGGTCGCGCCGATCGAGCACTACTGGTTCGGCAGCAACTGGCCGGAGTCCAGGGATCGGTTCGTCGACATCCTCGGCATCATCTGCGAGGCGTTCGCGACTGGCCAGATCAGCAGCGAGAACTCCAAGTTCTACGACTTCCAGACCATCCCCCTGTCGACGAAGCCCGTGCAGGACCCGATTCCGTTCTGGTACCCCGGCAGCCCGGTGACGGCCGGTCGCCATGGCATGAACCTGATGTGGCCAGGCCCGATCGACAAGGCGGCCCACGATGTGTACGTCGAGACCTGGAACGCCCACAAGGGCGACACCCACCGCATGGACGGTCCCAACTCCGTACCACGCGTCGGCTGCACCATGTTGTTGGCCATTGCGCCGACGGAGAGCAAGGCTCTCGAGATCGCGCGCCGCAGCATGGACGGCCTGATGCGCCGCACCCACAACGTCCACAAGTTCGACCACCTCGTCCTGTCGGAGGAGGAGTGCGACGCCGCTCTGAACCCGCTGCGCGGGATCATTGCGCACATGGAGGACGCCATCCACTTCGGTGCCGGAACAGCGGAGCAGATCAAGGATCGCTTCGCGGCCGTCCTCGAGCCAGGGCTGACCGACTACATCGTGCTGCAGATCCCCGCCGGCGACATGACGTTGGATGAAGCGAAGCGAACGATGGATGCCTTCTGCAGCGAGGTGAAGCCTTCGCTCGACGCCGCATGACGGTCTACGTCGAGCGGGCCAGGCTCTCGGTCGGTACCGAGCTCGCCGCGGTCCTGGAGATCGAGGCGTTGCCGGCAAGCGGCGTCGACGCAGAGCAATTCTGGGTGGGTCTCGCCGCATTGATCCACGACCTCACACCTCGCAACGCCGAACTGCTGGATATGCGAGCGACCTTGCAGTCGGCCATCGATCGGTATCACCGCGAGCGTGCCACTGAGGCGCACAATGCCGACGGGTATCGGGCCTTCCTCGAAGAGATCGGCTACATCGTTCCTTCGGGTCCCGCGTTCGAGATCGACACCGCGGGATGTGACACCGAGATCACGACGGTCTCAGGTCCTCAGTTGGTCGTGCCCATCACCAATGCGCGTTACGCCATCAATGCTGCCAACGCGAGGTGGGGATCCCTGTACGACGCTCTGTACGGCACCGATGCACTCGGCGATCTCCCGGCACCTGGTCCGTACGATCCCGAACGTGGCGCCCGTGTGATCGCCTGGGTGCGAGGCTTCCTCGACGATGTGGTTCCGATGGCTGCCGTCGAGGAAGGGCCGGGCTCGCACACCGATGTGGTCGCCTATCGCATCGTCGACGGCGCACTGCTGGCCACGTACGCCGATGGCCGAGAAGGTGGCCTCGACGACCCAGCCACCCTTGCGGGGTACACCGGAGAACCGGTTCGGCCGGATTCCATACTGCTCGAACACCACGGTCTCGGTATCGAGATCCTGATCGATCGCACGCACGCGATCGGATCCACGGATGCGGCGGGTGTTGCCGACGTGGTCATGGAATCGGCGCTCACGTCGATCATGGATTTCGAGGATTCGATCGCCGCTGTCGACAGCGCCGACAAGGCGCTCGCATACCACAACTGGCTCGGACTGATGACGGGCTCATTGACCGAGGAGGTGACGAAGGCCGGCAGCACGTTCACCCGGCGACTCGCGAGCGACCGCGGGTTCATCGCACCGGACGGCTCGTTGTTCACTCGCCGCGGAACAGCGCTGATGCTTGTCCGCAACGTCGGCCACCTCATGACGACGCCTGCAGTATTGGATCGCAATGGCGCGCCTGTGTACGAGGGGTTGCTCGATGCGATGATCACCGTCTTGTGCGCGATGCCCGGTGTGCAGCGCGACGCCCAGGGATCGAATTCCCGAACGGGTTCCGTGTACGTCGTGAAGCCGAAGATGCACGGACCCGCCGAGGTGGCGTTTACCAACGAGATCTTCACCCGGGTCGAGGAAGTGTTGGGCCTGCCCACCAACACCGTGAAGATCGGCATCATGGACGAGGAGCGCCGGACGACCGTGAACCTCGGCGAGTGCATCCGCGCCGCCAAATCGCGTGTCGCGTTCATCAACACGGGCTTCCTGGATCGAACGGGCGACGAGATCCACACCTCGATGCTCGCCGGCGCGATGGTCCGCAAGAGCGAGATGAGGGCTCAGCGCTGGATCCAGGCGTACGAGGACTGGAACGTCGATGTCGGCATCGCCAGCGGCCTGCCCGGTCGGGCCCAGATCGGCAAGGGCATGTGGGCGGCGCCCGACCTGATGGCCGACATGCTCGCCCAGAAGGTGAATCATCCGCTCGCCGGCGCGAACTGCGCGTGGGTGCCGTCGCCAACGGCCGCCACCCTGCACGCGACGCACTATCACCGCGTCGACGTCCGCTCCAGGCAACGTGAACTGGCCGAAAAGCTCGCAACCCACGGACCCCGAGCGACCATCGACGATCTGCTCCGTATCCCATTGGCACCCGCTCGCGACTGGACCGCGGACGAGGTGCAAGCAGAGCTCGACAACAACGCGCAGGGAATTCTCGGGTATGTCGTTCGGTGGGTCGACCAGGGCATCGGATGCTCGAAGGTTCCCGACATCAGCGACGTCGGCCTGATGGAGGACCGTGCAACCTGTCGGATCTCGTCGCAGCACATCGCCAACTGGCTCCTCCATGGCGTCGTCACCCACGACGACGTGATGGCGACCATGAAACAGATGGCCGCGGTCGTCGACCGCCAGAACTCCGGTGACCCGGTCTACGAACCGATGGCCCCCAGGTTCGATGGCGTCGCGTTTCGAGCTGCATGCGATCTGGTGCTGTCGGGCGTCGAGCAGCCGAGCGGCTACACCGAGCCGATCCTTCATGCCCGCCGATTGGAACGCAAGGCACTGACCGGTTGAGCCGTCGATCCGTGGTTCGGGTCGTTCGTTTGGGGCAGGTACCCACTGGGTATCTCAGCGTCAAAGAAAGGAGAACGATCATGAAGGGAACCCTCCTCTGGCTGATCGCCGCGATACTTGTTGTCGTCGGGATCGTTCAGCTCGTACAGGGCCAAATTCTGTTCGGGATCATTCTGATCATCGCCGCCTGCCTCGTTGGACCTGGCGGATATTCGGTGTTCAGCCGCAGTACCTGACCCCCGTCAGCCATTCAGGCCGATCAGTCGTCCAAGCGCAGTTGCCCGGCGAGACCACTGATCTCAACCAACCGGGTGATGCCTGAAGTGGGGTGCGCGATCGAGAGATCGCCACCCCCTTCTCGTGCTCTGGTGGCCGCGTCGATCAACACCCGCAGGCCACTGGAGTCCATGAACGAAACGCCTGCAACGTCGACCGTCACAACGCCCGGCGGGAGATCCGTCATCGCCGCCGCAAGCAGCGGTGCGGTGTGCGCGTCGATCTCGCCGGTCAGGATCCAGCCCGAGTCCGTCGCCGAAATCTCCAGCTGCGCGCCGAGTTCGGACATGGCCCGCACGGTAGTCGCTCGACCGGAAAACCACACACCCAAGGTGCCGAAGATCACCCGCCTGGGTTACCCCGATCGGGTGACACCGTCAGTCGGTGATTTCCTCGCTCTCCGTGTCCATCCATTGCCGCATCTTCTCGAACGATGCGCGCAGCAGCCGTGAGACCTGCATCTGCGACACCCCGACTGCCGCGGCGATCTGCTCCTGCGAGAGCTGGTCGTAGAATCGCAACCGCACGATTTCCCGCTCGCGGTCGGGCAGGCGAGCCAGCAGTCCCTCCACGATGTGCGAGTCCATCGCCTGCTCGTAACCCGATTCCTCGGAGGCCAGAGCATCTATCCGGTCGAGCGGTGTCTCGGCGTCGCCGTCGGTACCCGTCGAGTGGATGGTGCCAACGTGATACGCCGACGAAGCAGCGAGCCCGCGCAGTACGTCGTCGCTCTCGATGCCGAGATGCGCTGCGATCTCGGCAACGGAGGGAGATCTGCCCGACTTGTGGACGAGCTCGTCGGTAGCGCGGCGAACGAGCAGGTGAAGATCCTTTGCCGAGCGTGGGACCCGCACGGTCCAGCTGTGGTCGCGGAAGTGACGTTTGAGCTCGCCCTCGATCGTGCTCCCGGCAAACGCCGCAAATCTCACCCCATAGTGCGGATCGAACCGATCGATGGCCTTGACAAGACCGAGCATGGCCACCTGCCGTAGGTCCTCTTCGGTGCCGCCTGGCCTGCTGAACCGTTTGGCGATGTGGGCGGCAAGACCCATGTGCCGCTCGACGAGGCGATTACGAATCGAGCGTTGGCGCGTCGAGGCGAACTCGAAGAAGAGGTCGAGATCGTCGAGGTCGTCAAGGTCGGCAGTACTCGGATCGTCCGTCATTGACTCAGCGCCTGCACGCTGGATTCGATGCCATTGCTCGCCACGCTATACGGCTCGCGATTGCGTAGGGAGACCGCACCCTCGTGGGCGCTGACGAAGCTTCAGCGAAGAGTGGCCGTTACCACGACTTTGTCGACGGCGGGACGATCGATATCGACTTTTTCGGCGAGCTGATCGACGATCATCAGGCCGCGGCCACTCGGTGCCAAAACGTTGTCGGGCCCCCACTCACGGCGCGGGGGCGGGCCTCCAGTGTGAGTCTGGCTCGTGACCGCGAGGACCAGGGTTCCGTCGCCTGCTAGCGCAAGCTGCAGTTTGAAGGGGTTACCCGGCGCAGCTTGCACTGCATTCGAGGCAAGCTCGCTGAGCACCAGCTCGGCTCGTTCTTGAAGATCCAGGTCGACCCCTTGTTCGCTGAGACACCCGACCACGTCCGTGCGCGCCGCGTGCGCAAGGTAAGGGTCGTGCCGTCGTACTCGCGGTTGAGCACGACGTTCTGTGTCCGCGAGAGGCTCATGGCGAACCGTCCACCTCTCCCCATCTCCACAGCGCGACCGCCGCGATCATCGCGCCAACTCCCCGAGTCGGCCACGCCGCGTTTCCGGCGGCATGACATTGTGTCTCGCTGCGTGCAACGCAGCCTGGGCTCGATTCCTGACACCCAACTTGCCGTACAGCCGGCGGACGTACGTCTTCACCGTGTCGACCGATAGGAACAACTCGCGGCCGATCTCGGCGTTGCTCATCCCAAACGCGATGAGCGCCAGCACTTCCTGTTCGCGCATCGACAGCGCTTCGTGGTCCCAGGCTTGACGACCGCGTTGGATGTTCTCGAAACCGATCCGTTCGCCCACGGCGACGCGCTCGATGACCTCGACCAAGCCTTCCCCGGTCTGCGACTTCAGCGCAACGCCCGACACGCCGGCCTCGTCAGCCAGCGTCAGGAACTCGGCAGCTGCGTCCCATGTGTACAGCAGGACGTGATCGACGTAGCCGTCGTGAACCATCTCGCGCGCCCGATCGATTGCGAGCCGGCGACCCGCGAATGTATCGAAAAGCGCGACGTCGGCGTACCTCTGGGGCTGCGCCCCGATCTGGACCTCGACGATCGCCACGCGGTCGGAGAACGGGGCCAGCATCGCCGCGAGCCCACGCACGATGATCTCGTAGTCGTTCACAAGTGCAACCGTGATGGGTTTGGTCGCGGTTGTGGGCATGGGCTGGGGGTACCCGTCCAGCCGCGACCCCAAACAGGGCGCCACAGAGGTTCGGCCAACCCGAGCGAGTGCACAACAGGTAGCGTTCTGCGCAATGGCATCCGACCGCGAACCGACGACTGGCGACGACGATCACTTCGAAGTGATCGTGCCCCTTCGAACCCGGTACGCATCGACCGTTCGGATGATCGCGGCTTCGTTGGGTGCCGAGGCCGGTTTTACGGTCGACGAGATCGACGACCTTCGATTGGCGCTCGACGAGGTGTTCTCCCTTCTCGCCGAACGACACGTCGGCGACCGGGTGCGCACGACGTTCCGCCTCGACGGCCACCAACTGATTGCCGGGCTCACCCTGGAGTCCGGTGAGGTCGACGTCGAAGCCCGACGATCTGGCGGCCAACATCTTGCGGTCCGTGGTCGACCGCTACGAGTTCTCGCCCACGGGGGTAACCCTCACGAAACGGGCGTCCGAGCAGTGAGTAGTAGCTTTTCTCGTGCACCGTGGGTGTGAATCCAGGATTGGAACCCCGAGCTGTCGGGTACACCGTGCGCAGTCGCGTACACCGTGCCCTAGCGAAGGCAGGCAACAGAAACGGAGTGAGCTGAGATGTCGAGTGCCTTGAAAAATGTGGTTGAAAGCGGAAAGAGCGCCGTCGAGTCGGGCGCCAGCACCCTGTCGGATCTGGTCGACGAGGCCCGGTCGCGCATCGAAGATCTGCCTGTTCTCGCACGGCCACGCCGCCGCAAGGCGCGTCGGCGTTTCGGCTCGATCGTCGTCGTCGGACTCATCGCGTTTGCGCTCATGGCGCTGGCGCAACGCAGCCGTCATCATCAGACCGCTGATCCGGTCGACCAGACCAGCGTTCGCCACCGCTGATCCCCTCAGTTGCGCTTGACGATGAGCAGGGCGATGTCGTCGTCGGGCTCGTAGCCGTCGATCAATCGTTCGAGCAGCGACGCGCACATCGCCTGGGGCGACATGTCGCGAGTTTGCTCGATCGCTTCGAGCAGCCGCTTCAGCCCGTCGTCGATCGTTTCACCACGTCGCTCGACGAGCCCATCGGTGAACATCACCGCGACGTCTCCGGGCTCGAATGGGAAGTCCTCGGTCACGTTGTGCTCCTCCGGCGCGTTGAACCCGAGTAACGGCCGGCGGCCGCCCTCGAGCAACACGCCCGGTCGGCAGGCGGGCGCGAGCACGACGGGTACATGCCCCGCGCTCGGCGTACCTGGCATGTCCGTCGGGGTCGAAGAGAACGTAGGCGACCGACGCTCCGAGGGTGTCCGCACCCTGTACCGCGAAGAGATCGACCGCAGCGATCGCGTGGTTCGGTTCGGCATCGTTGGCGACCGCGGTTGCGATCGACGCGCGGAGCTGACCCATCGCTGCCGCCGCGACAAGACCGTGACCGACTGCATCGCCGACGACGGCCGCGATCCTGCCGCCACCGGCATCGAGCACCTGATACCAGTCGCCGCCGATCGCCATTCCCGAAGCAGGTCGGTATCCCGCTGCTACATCGATCCACTCCGGGATACGAGGGAGCGCCGGCATCAGCCGATGTTGGAACGTCAAGGCGATGTCGCGGTCGCGCTCGTAGAGCGTGGCGCGCTCGATCGCACCAGCGCAGCGCGATCCGAGGGTGACCAACATCGAGAGCTCTTCCGGCGAGAAATCGCGCTCGTCTCGGAATGTGAAGACGAGAGACCCGACTGTGCGGTTGAGGATTCGCAGCGGAACTCCCAAAGCGATTCGGGCTGACGCCTCGCGGCGCAACTCCACCTCGATCACCGAGCCCTTGTCGATCGATTGTTGCGCAACGTCGAGCTCCGCATCACGCGTCGCGTCGTCCACAACCGTGGTGGCCTCCTTGACAACCAGGTCGCCGTCGTCGTTGACGAGGAAAACGACTCCGCCGTCGGCACCGAGGCCGGCGGACCCGAACGCGAGAACGGCATGGACGATCTTGCCGGTTGTGGCGGCGGCTGCGATCCGACCACTGACCTGCTGCAACGTATCCAGCGCCGCCCGACCGCGCGATTGCCTGTCGAACAGAACCGCACTGTTCAATGCGGCACCGAGACGACCCGCGAGCTCCTCGATCAGTTCTACTTCGACGGCTTCGAACGGTGGTTGGTCGTGACAGCGGATCAACTGCATCGCGCCGATGATTCCCAACGCCCCAACCAGTGGGACGGTCATGACCGATCGCAAGCCGATCTGTTCGAGCACGTCTCCGCCTGGCAACCGGAACACTGCCGGATCGACGTCGTTGAAGATCTCGCGTCGGCCGCTACGAATCACGCCGGCCGCGCCCCAAACGGCGTCGGGGTCGTAGGGATACTCACGCTGTATCTGCTCGGCCCACTTGATCATCTCGGGGTCCTGGTGGGCGACGGTGATCGACGGTCGGTCACGTCGGCGGTCGATGGCGATCACGATCGAGCACCACTCGGCGAGCTCGGGTATCACCGACTGCGTCACGCGTTGAACGATCTCGCCGGCATCCACCGAGTACGCCAACACGTCATTGACCTTTGCGAGGTACTCGATCCGTTCGCGCTTGGCGCCGTTCGACCTCCAACAGCCGACTGCGCTCCTCGATCTCTCGATGACGTTCGTCGATGTCGATCGCCAGCCCGAACGCTCCGATGACCTCGTCGCTCTCGTCGGAGACGATCACGTCGCCGATGCCTTCGATCCAATGGACACTTCCGTCCGGCCACGTGCAGCGATGGTCGAACCGGAAGGGCTCGCGTCGCTCGACCCCGGTCGCGACGGCGAGCTGGACCATCTCCCTGTCTCGCTCGTCGAGGGACTCGATCCACCCGCCGAAGGTTCCGCCGAACGATCCGTCGTTGACCCCGAACAGCATTGCGACATTGGAATCCCACGTCACCACGCCGGACCGCCGATCCCAGCTCCACTCCCCCATGCGACCAGTCGCCAGCGCCGCTTTGAGACGATCCACCCTGCGCATGATCGGCAGCGCTTCAGCGAGTTGGCGCTCCCTGGCTGCGCGTGTTCTCGCGACCCAGACCGCGAGAGCGCCGCCGACCACGGTCGTCAAGACCGCAATCCAGTGACGTCGGCTGCCGCCGATGCCGTCTGCCCAGCCAAGCGGCAGGGAGGCCGCTGCGGCGAGAATCGCGATTGCAAGCGTGCCCTTTTGTGTTCCGCCGGAAGCGACCAGCGGAGCGAGCACGAGGAGGGGGATCAGCACGATCGAGTCCGACGCCGTCAGGTCGACGATCGTCAGCACAGCGAACGCGGCGAAGCCTGCGGCAATGTACGAGCGCTGGAAGTCCTCGCTCACCCGACCTTCGCGAATCACGACGTAAGTGTTGCAAGCCGATGCCGGTTGTACAAGAAACGATCACGACAACGTCGGTCTCTAGTTGGCGGCATCGGCGGATTCCGCGTCCGCCGGGCCTACTTCGGTTTCGGCGATCAACTTCTCGACGACGCGGTCCTCGATCGGGTTCTCCTCGAGCTGCTTGGCCTCGGCCATCTGCTCGACCTCGACACGCGACGCCTGCCACGCCGACCAGTGGCCGGAGACCAATGCCCACAACGACAGCGCAGAAACGTAGGAGACGCTGCTGAGCAATCCGAAGAAGATGGACAACGGGATCATCAGGATCCAAAAGATCGTCAGCCACCCGTTGACCCGTCGCATGAAGACCGGATCGCCCTGGATCGAGGCCCACAGAGACTTCATCACAGCCATTGGTGCACCGCTTCGTATCTCACGGCCTTGGCTGTTACCCCGATGATCTGTTCGACAAACAGCGCGATACGTAGTGCGTTGGGTCGTTCAGCCGTACATCAATGATCCCGGCGTCGTCAGCACCTCGCCAGTCTCCAGCCAGGTCTTGAGACCCGACAGGATCATCGGCCAGCCGCCGTACAACTGCTCGTTGGCGCCGTCGCGGAGTTGATCATGTGTCACGACGAGGCGGCAGGAGTCGCCGACCGGTTCGATCTCCCACGTGACTCGCGAGGTTCCCTCGCTCTTCACGTCGTCGCCCCACAGCGCGACCATCGTCTGCACGAGCCGGCGGGGTGGGTCGACCTCCAGGTTCTCGCCTTCCCCGAGCAGCATGCCGGGAGCGCCCGGGTTGCTGATCTCGAAGCGGCCACCTGGCGTCCAATCCGACTTGATCGTGTTGCCGAACTGGAACTTGCCTCGCTCGTCTGGGTCAGTGATGGCCTGCCACAGTCGCTCAGGGGTGGTACGGATGTAGATCTCGAAGACCTTTTCCATGTCATTCTCCATTCTGTTCTTGAGGCCGAGGAGCGCAACGGTCCACGGCTCGGTGTACTTGCTGACCCATCTGTCGTGGACGAGCCGGATCGGTATCGGGTTCAGGAAGTGGAGCTTCTCGCGGCCACGACGCTTGGTGACCACGAGTCCCGCCGCCTCCAGCAGGTTGAGGTGCTTCATCACGCCGATGCGCGTCATCGAGAAGCGCTCCGCAAGTGCGCCCAACGTCTGTCCGTCCTCACGAAACAGGTCGTCGAGCAGCTTCCGCCGGGTCGGATCAGCGAGAGCTTTGAACACGATGTCCACCCACAGAATAATAGGTAACTATTTAGTTACATGTCAATGGGGATCTTCCCCGACAAGAATGAGCCCGCCGGGTCGGCGGCGATGTTCGACGAGTCGTCCGCGCTATGCGCCACCTGGGCTGTAGCATTGTCGCGGCACGGCGCACACCGCCGCCGTACGGGTCTCTCTCACGCTGAACGGACAGTCGGAGATCCACGTTGCTCCAGACCCGGGTCGCGCCCCAGCGGATGGCAAGGCTGCTCGGGAGGGTGATGACAACGACGCCGTCGGCGACAACGGTCGATTTCCGACTCATCGCCGAATCGATTCCGCACCTCGTGTGGACGGCCGCTCCCGACGGGATGATCGACTTCTTCAACGCGTGGGCCACAACCTACGCAGGCTCTCGACCCGCACTGCGAGGCGGGTGGGACTGGCTGTCGCTCGTGCACCCCGACGACGTGAAGCGAGCGCGCGCCGCATGGGACGTAGCCGTGCGGCTGCACACGGCCTACCACCTGAATCATCGACTGCGCAGATCCGATGGCGACTACAGATGGCACGAGGTCCGGTGCCTGCCCATCCGCGACGAGCGAGGCGTCGTGCTGAAGTGGGTCGGCACCGCCACTGACATCGACACGGCGAAGACGACAGAGCACGAACTTCGGATCGCCGAACATCACGCAGCGGAGAAGTCGCGGCTGCTCGAGATGCTGCAGTCGGAAGCTCCTGTCGGCTTCGGTTTCATCGACCGCGACTTCAGGATCCGACACATGAACGCGACCCTCGCTTCTATGAACCATGCGACCGTCGCGGAGTACCTCAACAAGGAGGTGTCGGTGCTCGTGCCCGACATGTGGCCTGTCGTCGAGCCTCTGTTCCGCCAAGTCCTGGAATCGGGCGAAGCGATTTTGGACCTCGAGATCGATGGCCCCGCCACGCCGGATCCAGCCGATGTGCTGCGGTTGTTGACGAGCTACTACCCCGTGTCAATGGGCGACGACGTCATCGGGATTGGAATTGTCGTCATCGACATCACCGCGCGAAAGATCGCGGAGGAGGCAATGACCTTCCAGACCGAGCTGCTCGCCGCCGCCGGTCAGGCCATCGTGGCGGTCGACATCAACCGGAACGTGATCTATTGGAACAGGGCGGCGGAGGACATGTACGGGTGGTCCGCAGAGGAAGCCATCGGACGCCCGTCGACCGAGCTCATTCGTCCGCGAGGAGTCGCCCGACCGAGTGGAGATGATGCGTGGGGTCATGATGAGTCGCCAGCCGTGGTCCGGCGACTACGACGTCGTGAGACGCGACGGCAGGATCATGACTGCGTTGGTCACCAACACGCCGGTCTTCGGCAAGGACGGCAACCTGGTAGCCGTCATCGGCTCATCGATCGACGTCACCGAGCGCAAGACCGCTGAGGCGGCAGCGCGGCGCCTTGCCGCCATCGTCGACGGCTCCGGCGATGCGATCCTCGGGACGACGAACGACGGGACCGTGACCAGTTGGAATCCTGCAGCGGAGGACTTGTTCGGGTATACGGCGCACGACATGATCGGGCAGTCGATCTCACTGATCGCGCCCGATGACAAACCCGACGAGCAGGCGCACATACGCGCTCGTCTGGTCGACGGTGGAGGGCACGAACGCGTGGAGACGACGCGGCGCCGCAAGGACGGCAGCATCGTCGATGTTCTGATCACGGCTTCCGCCTCGAAGGATGAGTCCGGCAACGTGGTGGGTCTCTCCGTGATCGCCCAGGACACGACCCAGCGAGTCGTCGCTCTTCGCGCCCTCGAGGCCAGCGGGCTGAGACTGGCGGAGGCCCAAGGCATCGCTCACCTCGGCAGCTTCGAGTTCGAGATTGCCACCGGAACATCGACATGGTCGGACGAGTACTACGACATCCTGGGTATCGAAAGGTCCGCCGATACCCAGCCGCGGGCTGTTCATGTCGTTGGTACACCCCGATGACGTCGAGAAGGCAACGCTCGTCTGGTCCGAGGCGGTCGACGGCGGCACTGCCTTCGACGTCGAGTTCCGAGTCGTCCGTCCCGACTCGACCGAGCGATGGGTGCGAACTCGTGCGGTCGCCGAAGTCGCTCCCAATGGCACCGTCGAGAGGGTGGCCGGGACGATGTTGGATGACACCGAGCGGGTCATCGCCGGACAAGTCCGACGGTTCGCCGAGACACGCTTCGAGATCGGGTTCGAACAATCCGCTGTCGGTGTTGCGATCACGGACCTTCAGGGCATCCCGATCCGGGTCAACTCTGCCGCGTGCCTGTTCTTCGAACGTTCCGAGGACATGCTCGTCGGCACACGCTGGACCGACTTCACCCATCCGGACGAGGTGCCGCTTGGGCAAGCAGTACTGAGCCGTGTCTCGGCCGGCCAAGACACCTACACCGACGAACGGCGATATCTCAGACCCGATGGTTCCGTCGTCTGGGCACTGACCAACGTCACGCTCGTGCGCGACGAAGCCGGCGAGCCCGAGTACTTCTTCGTGCAACTCCAGGACATCTCGGGACGCAAGGTGATGGAGCAGGAGCTCGCCCATCAAGCTCTGCACGACACATTGACGGGTCTGCCGAACAGAGCGCTGCTCGAGGATCGTTTGCTCCACGGCCTTGCCGGCTCACGACGACGAGGTTCCCAACTGGGCGTGATGTTCCTGGACATCGATCAGTTCAAGATGATCAACGATTCGTTGGGTCACAGGGCGGGCGACGACCTGTTGAGGCACACAGCGAAACAGATCGCGGCTGCGATCCGGCCGGGCGACACCGTTGCACGATTCGGCGGCGACGAGTTCGTCGTCGTCTGCGATGACGTGTCGGCGCTCGAGACTGTGGAGGTCGCTGAGCGCGTGCTGCAGGCATTGAGCAACCCGTGCAACGTCGGGAGCCAGCAGATGCACATCACCGCCAGCCTCGGGATCGCGGTCGCCGACGAACACGCCACTCCCGAGAGCCTGCTGCGCGACTCGGATGCGGCCATGTATCGCGCCAAGGAGCGCGGCCGGGGCCGCATCGAGATGTTCGACGAGGCACTGCGACTGAACGCCAAACGAAGGTTGGCAACTGCGTCGGCCTTGCACGGCGCGCTCGAGCGCGACGAATTCGTGGTCTACTACCAGCCCGTGATCGATCTCGTGACGGGCACCATGGTGAGTGCCGAAGCGTTGGTGCGATGGAGGCATCCTGAGCATGGTCTCGTGACTCCTGACGACTTCATCTCTCTGGCCGAGGAGACCGGGCTCATCGTTCCGATCGGGGCGCGCGTGCTCGACCAGGCGTGTCGCGACCTCGCCGAATGGCAACGCACCGAGGTGTCGGTTGGAAGACCCGCGAACATGGCGATTGCGGTCAACCTCTCCGTTCGCCAGATGATGGCCGCCGACATCGCCGGCATGATCCAAGGTGTGCTGACACGCTCGGGCATACGACCGAGCGCTCTGTGCCTCGAACTGACCGAGAGCCTCCTCATGGAGGACGTCGGCTACTTCGGCAAGACCCTCGACGGCCTCAAGGCCATGGGGGTGTATCTGTCGATCGACGATTTCGGGACGGGCTATTCCTCGCTGAGCTACCTGAAGACGTTCCCGGTCGACGCCGTCAAGGTCGACCGAGTCTTCGTCGATGGGCTTGGCACGGACCCGCACGACACTGCGCTCGTCGCGGCCATCGTTGCGATGGCGAAAGCCCTCGACCTGGAAGTCACGGCTGAGGGAGTCGAGAACCACGAGCAACTGATGGGCCTCAAGCGCCTCGGAGTCCCGCGAGCGCAGGGTTACTACCTCGCCCGTCCGATGCCATCCGACGCGATTGCGAACCTCCTCGCTGAGGAGTACCGGTGGGAAGTCGACTGAGCCAGCGCGCATAGCCATCGTTGCGGAATGATGTGCAGGTGACGACCGAACATCACCTGTCGTTGCGCGCCGAGCCAGGCTTCGTTCGCTGGGCGACGGCCGAGGCAATTTCGATGGTCGGCAGTGCGGTGACGGGTGTCGTGCTGCCACTCGTCGTCTACCAGATCACCGGATCCGCCGCACAGACCGGAGCCTTGTTCGCTCTACGGGTCGTGCCGTATCTCGTCTTCGGGCTCGTGGCTGGACCGATCGCCGACCGAGGCAACCGTCGCCGTCTCATCCTCGGCGGCAACATCGTCGAGGGTGTGCTCGTTGCCACCATTCCGATCGCCGACATCCTCGGGGTGCTCACCGTCGCCCAGATCTACGTGGTTGCGCTGCTGGCGGCCACCGCATACGTCTTTTCCGACGCGGCAGTGTTCGGTGCGGTGCCCGCGCTGGTCGGCCCTCAGCTGCTGCCCGCCGCCAATGGGGTGTTGTCGAGCGTGGCGTCGTCCAGCGACATCGCAGGACCCGTCATCGCCGGAGTGCTCGCCGCATGGATAGGTGCGACGAACGCGATCTGGATCGACTCGGCGAGCTTCTTCGTCGCGGCTGCCGTCCTGGCCAGCATCCGATCGTCGTTTCGCGAGACCACCTCTTCACCCGCTGCGGGTGGGATCCGTGAAACCGTCGCCCGCGCCGCGCGATTCATCCGTCGTGAGCGCACGGTGGCGACACTCCTGATCGTCGGCTTCGGCAACTCGTTCGCGTTCGGCGCAGTGTTGGGGCTCCTGGTGCCCTACGCCGTCGAGGAGCTCGGTGTGCCGCCCGATGACGGCAGGATCGGCTTGTTCTACGGCGCGATCGGTGTCGGCAGCCTCGTTGCCGGGCTGCTGTTCGGTCGGATGTTTCGCCCACAGCGAGTCCGCTTCCTGACCCCAGCATCAGTTGCCGTGTCTGGGATCGTGGTGGCACTGCTGGCCGGAAACACGATGTGGGTGGTGGCGCTGGTGGCGATTGCCGTCGTCTCGTGGTCGATCACGATCACGATCATGGTAGGGATCACGTATCGGCAGCTCGCCGCGCCCGACGACCTGCGATCGAGTGTGAACGTGATCGGTCGAATGACGGCATGGGGCGGCCAGCCGTTCGGCGCCGCAACGGGAGCGGTGATCGCCGCAACGGCCGATGTGCCCGCGGCCTACACGGTGGCCGCTGTCGTCTTGATGATCGCAGCGTGCGGTGCAACCGTTTCGTTGAGGACGTCGCCGGGTCTTGCTGCGCCAACGGTGCAGTGATCAGGTTTCGTTCGACTCAGGTACGAGATCCAGGGCGAGACTGTTCATGCAGTAGCGATCGCCGGTTGGTGCCGGACCGTCGGGAAACAGGTGTCCGAGGTGCGAGCCGCAGCGGCGGCAGCGGACCTCGGTGCGGACCATGCCGTGACTCGAGTCTTCGATGAGCTCGACGGCATCGGCCGCCTTGGTTTGGTAGAAGCTCGGCCAGCCACTTCCCGACTCGTACTTGGCCGTCGAGTCGAACAGCTCGGCGCCGCACGCCGCGCAGCGGTACGTGCCGTCGGAGTGCTCGTTGACGTACTTGCCACTCCAGGGGCGTTCGGTACCGGCTCGGCGCAGCACCTCGTATTGCTCCGGCGTCAGTGCTTTGCGCCAGTCGTCGTCGGTTCGTTCGATTTCGGGCATGCCCGCGACAGTATCGAACGGTTCAGCCATATCCCTCGCGAACGCCCGTGGAGTGTTCGACGCCCAGGTGGGTGCACCCGGACACTCCACAAGGTCGGTGTGGAGTGTTTGACGCCCGCCTGGGTGCACCCGGACACTCCACAAGGGTTTGCGGGTGCGGTTACCAGGTCACTTCGTCGCAGCCGTGATGATCATCCGGTTCGACCTGCAGCGTGGCGTGGGTGATGCCGTGCCGATCGGCGAGCAGATGCCTCGCCTGATCGAGCACGGCGTGCGAGTCGGTGCCGACGGCGACCATCAGATGTGCGGTGGCGACATCCATCTCCGACGTCAGCGTCCAGACGTGCACGTCGTGCACGTCGACGACTCCGGTGATCGTCCCCAGTTCACGTCGCAGTTCGGGGATGTCGAGTCGCGACGGCGCGGCTTGCACCAGCACGAGCAGCGCCTCGTGGCCGAGACGCCATGCTCGAGGCAGGATGAACACGCCGATCACCGCGCCGATAGCGGGGTCGACCCACGTCCATCCTGTGATCCCCCAGATCACCGCGGCGACGATCACGCCGACGGATCCGAGCATGTCGGAGACCACCTCCAGATACGCACCGCGCATGTTCAGGCTCTGTTTCGCGCCTGCTCGCAGCAGGAAGAACGCGGTCACGTTGACGCAGAGCCCGATCACGCCGACGATCAGCACGGGAGTGGAGGCGATATCGGGCGCGCCGTCGAGGCGACCCACGGCCTGGAACAGCACGTAGCCGGCGACAGCGAACAGCAGCATCGCGTTGAGCAAGGCAGCCAGGATCTCGAGCCGATACAGACCGAACGTGCGCTGTGGATGCACCCGCGCGTTCGACGCAGCCTGAATCGCTGCCAGCGCCATGCCGAGCCCGAGCGCGTCGGTGGCCATGTGACCGGCATCCGACAACAGGGCGAGAGAGCCGGTCACGATCCCGACGACGACCTGAACGACCAGGAACGCGACGACCAACGCGAACGAGATCACCAACGGCTTGACGTGTCGCGCACCTGCCCGAAGCGCGGCGGAGTCCGTGATCGTGATCGTGACCGTGCCTGCTGCGATCGTGCCCATTGCGATCGTGACGGCGACTCATGACCAGACGACCGAACACACGGAGCAGGTCCTACTGAAAGCGCACACCCTGTCGGTCGAGTTCCTTCTGGATGGCAACGATGTCGGACGAATCGAGATCGGTACCCCGTTGCACCGAGAGGGCCGCGGCGATCCCTGCACCCTGTCCCAATACGGCACAGCACGACATGTTACGCGTCGAGGCATGCGAGACCCGATCGCCGCCCGACGAGCGCCCGGCCACCAACAGATTGCGCACATCCTTTGGAAGCAGGTTGCGAAAGGGGATCTGGAAGTACCGGCCCGTCGTCGGAAGGATCAAGATCCCATAGCCGTCGATGAACTCCGGATAGATCCCGATCGCATCGTCGAACCGTCCCTGATCGCGAACGTCATGTTCGGTCATGTTGTAGACGGCATCGATCTTGCGCGTGTCGTGGATGCCCAACGTCATTCCGAAGTTCCGCAGCCTCGCGCCCTCGCAGCCGGGCGTGTACTGCCGGAGTGCCTCGATGGCATACATCGCCTGACGGCGACCCTCGATCTCTCCACGCGTCAGATCATCGGGATCGGTGCCGTCGATGCCGTCCATGTGAACGAGGTTCATGTACGTCAGCTCGCCGGTCTCGTGAATAGCGCCCCAGGTGCCCGCGAGCGTGGACAGGGTTGCAGGCAACAGTCCGTCTTTGATCGCCTGCTCGAACGGACGCTTCAGGAACGGCGAGAACATGTCGTCCTCCTTGCCGCCCGTCTCGATGTTCCACTCACCGCCGCCCGCCCAGTCCTTGTAGGTCTGCGGGTCTGCCTTGACGCCTTCGATGAAGGCCTTCTTGTCGACTCCTGCGAGGTGGAACATGACCGACGCAGCCATCATCTGTTCCTTCGGCGTGTGATGGGTCGGCGCGCCTGCGCGATGGGCGACATCGGCGTCGCCCGTGGCATCGATCACCCTGGCGGCACGGATCGCCTCGCGGCCTGCCTTCGACTCGGTGATGATGCCGGTCACCGTGTCGCCGTCCATGATCGGCGCCGCAAACGCCCGGTGCAACATGCCGCGGATTCCTGCTTCCTCGACCAGCGTGTCGGCGACCAGCTTGAAACCCTCCGCGTCGAGCTCGAACGACAGCGACTGGCTCTCCGGAACGGCAGCGCCCATCTCGTGTGCGCGGGTCTCGAACTCGCGACCGATCCCGTTGGCCTCGATCGTCTGCTCGTGGCGATACCAAGCCATGCCTTCGACTCCGACCGCCGTGATGTTGCCGCCGAAGCACCCGAACCGCTCGACCAGCGTGACGTCGACGCCGGTGCGGGCGGCGGCGAGGGCTGCCGCCAAGCCCGCTGGTCCTGAGCCCACGACGAGCACCTCGGTTTCGTGGATGACGTCGACTTGGCGAGCGGGTTCTGTGATGTGGCCGAGCGGGCGACGGGGGGAGGCAGCAGTCATGGCCTCTGCATTATCGCCTGTCCGGCGGGTGTCGGAGAGCGTTCATTCCTCGTTCATCTCCCGTTCATGCGTCCACCCCTTGAGTGTCAACTTCGATCTTTACGGTGACGGCGTTGCTCATCCCCATCCGTTCATCACCAAACATGGAGACACATACGTGAACCCCGTCAAGCGGCGACTCGTACTCGCCGGAATTCTCTCGCTCTCACTCATTGCGGCAGCATGCGGCAGTGACGACGACGCATCCGACAGCACCGCTGCACCGGCTGCGAGTGACAGCGCAACCACCACGGAGGCGCCGGCGCCCGCCGACACCGCCGCCGACGCGACCACAACCGAAGCTCCGGCACCCGCGGACACCACGCCTGCCGACTCTGGCGACGTCGACTTCGCTGCGTTGTCCGGCAGTCTCGTCGGCAGCGGCGCGACGTTCCCGAAGGGCTTCTACGACGATGCCATCGCAACAATCGCCGGCATCGCGCCCGATCTGACCGTCGAGTACGGCGGCGGGGGCTCAGGAAAGGGCCGCAGCGACCTGCAGGAAATGGTCGTCGACTTCGCGGGCACCGATGGCGTGGTCAAGGCCGAAGACATGTCCAAGTTCAAGGGTGGCGAATTCGTGTACGTCCCCACCGTGATCGCACCGATCACGCTGTCGTACAACTTGCCCGATGTCGAAAAGCTGCAACTCTCGCCTGCCACGGTTGCGGCGATCTTCCAACTCGAGATCACGAAGTGGAACGATCCGCTGGTTGCGGCCGACAACCCTGACGTCACATTGCCCGACACCGACATCGTCGTTGCCCGCCGAGCCGACGGGTCCGGCACTACGGAGAACTTCTCCAAGTTCCTGAACGCGGCTGTCGGTCCCGATGCCGGTGGCACCTGGAAGTTGGGATCGGGTTCCGAACTGGAGTGGCCGGAGGGCACACAGGCTGGTGACGGCAACAGCGGCGTCGCCCAGATCGTTGCAGGCAACGAAGGCTCGATCGGCTACGTCGACCTCAGCGACGCCAAGGCCAACAACCTCACGTTCGCCCTGGTTCAGAACAAGGCCGGCAACTACATCGAACCCACCCTCGAGGCGACGACAGCGGCCGCCGAGGGAACCACGATCAAGGACGACCTGACCTTCTTCCTCGGCTGGGCCGACGGCGACGACGCCTACCCCATAGCAGCGCAGACATGGATCATCGCCTACACGACGCAGGACGACGCCGCGAAGGCCGAGGCCATTCGCGGGTTCCTGACCTACCTGTTGACCGATGCGCAAACGACTGCAGCCGATATCGACTACGCCCCGCTGCCGGCAGATCTGCAGGCCAAGGCGCTCGCGAACATCGCGAAGATCGGCGCCTGACGACCCATCTATGGTTGGGTCGGATCCCTGCCGGGTACGGCCCAACCTCGGTGGACCACGTCCAGGAGATGCATGAACACAACGCCGACCGATTTGTCTGATCTGCGACCTCGACGACAGATCCTCGACCGCCTCTTCAGGGTGTCGACGCTCGCCGCGGGCGCACTGATCCTCGTTGTCCTCGTACTGATCGCGTGGACGATCAGCGGCAAGTCGTTACCGGTCTTCCGCGCCGAGGGCATCAGCTTCTTCACCGAACGCAGGTGGGCGCCCACCAAGGACGTGTACGGCGCGCTCGAGCTTCATCTATGGCACGGGCGTGACAGCCATCATCGCCGTCCTGATCTCGGTACCGGTCAGCATCGGCATCGCCCTGTTCACGACGCAGGTGGCCCCGCCGTGGCTGAAGAAGTGGCTGGTCTCGCTCACCGATCTGGTCGCCGTGGTGCCCTCGGTCGTGTTCGGCCTGTGGGGCATCATCTTCCTCGCCCCCAAGCTCATCGGGTTCTACAAGATGGTCAGTGGCTGGTTCGAAGGCTGGCCGATTCTTGGCGACCTGTTCGGGCGTACGGGCTCAGGACGTACGTTCATGACCGCCGGCCTCATCCTGTCGGTGATGATCACACCCATCATCACGTCCATCGCCCGCGAGGTGATCGAGACCTGCCCGCAGGCGGATCGCGACGGGGCGTTGGCTCTCGGCGCAACCCGATGGGAGATGATCACGGGCGCCGTGCTGCCGCACTCGATGGGCGGGATCGTCGGTGCGGTCATGTTGGGACTCGGCAGGGCGATGGGTGAGACCATCGCGGTGGCATTGGTGATCGGCTCGTCTCCGACCATCACCGCCAACCTGTTCTCGTCGGGAGATTCGTTACCGTCGGTCATCGCCTTTCAATGGGGTGAGGCGACCACCGACATCAAACGCAGCGCGCTGGTCGCCATGGGTCTCACGTTGTTCATCCTCACGATCGTCGTCAACCTGACCGCGACCGCTGTGGTGAACCGAGCCACGCGTCGGGTGCAGGGGGCATAGCAATGGCAGTCACCGAAGCGCTGCTTCCCGTACCGTCCACAGTGGTGGCCGCCGACCTCGCGACCATCTCCGGCAAACGTCGCACCAAGAACCTCGTGATGACCGGGCTGATGGCGTTGGCCGTGGTCGTGGTCGGCTTCGTGCTCATCCTGGTGCTCGCCACTGTCGGCGCCAAGGGCTGGTCGATCGTGTCGGGCGCGTTCCCCGATTGGTTCACCAAAGACATCCAATTGGCGCCACGCCGACCGGGCCCCGGCATGAAGGCTGCGGTCGTCGGCACGTGTCTCATCACTCTCACCGCGACCCTGATCGCCGTGCCGCTCGGCATCGCCGGCGCGGTCTATCTCAACGAGTACGGACGGAACTCTGCCTTCGCACGTGTGCTTCGATTTTTCACCAACGTCATGGCCGGTGTTCCGTCCATCGTGATGGGACTGTTCATCTACGTGTTCTGGGTCGTGCCCCGGGGCATCGACGGCCTCAACGGCTTCAGTGGAGCACTGGCGCTCGCCTGCCTGATGCTGCCGATCGTGGTGCGCTCGTCCGAGGAGATGCTGCGGCTGGTACCGCAGAACCTGCGCGACGCCAGCTATGCACTGGGTGCCAGCACCAGTCGCACGACTCTGCGGGTGGTGCTGCCGAAAGCAAGTCCCGGCGTCATCAGCGGGTGCCTCCTGGCCGTCGCCAGGGCCGCAGGAGAGACCGCACCACTGATCTTCACGATCGGCGCGGCCAAGGCGACGAACTGGAGTGTCTTCAACGGCACCAACACCTCGTTGTCGATGCAGATCTACGGCAACGCCAAGGAGAGCTTCCCTGCAGCGCAGGAACGGGCTTGGGGCGCCGCGCTCACCCTGATCGCGCTTGCGTTCTTGTTCACGGTGTTCGCCAGGATCCTCTCCGCGCGATTGGCGAGGACCAGGTGAGGGAATGACCGAGAACGTGACACAGCACCGGCTCGAACCCTCCAACGACGTGACAGCCGAAGAACCGCCCCCCACCACGTCCGTGTTCGATGTCGGCGACCTTGCAGTCTACTACGGCGACTTCAAGGCAGTTCGCGAGGTGACGCTGAAAATTCGGCCTCACGAGATCGCAGCCTTCATCGGTCCGTCAGGGTGTGGGAAGAGCACGGTGCTGCGGTGCTTCAACCGCATGAACGACACCATCGCCGGCGCACGCGTCGAGGGCTCCATCACGTACCACGGAGTCGATCTCTATGGCCCCGACGTCTCGGCCACCCAAGTACGCCGCCACATCGGCATGGTGTTCCAGAAACCCAACCCGTTTCCGAAGAGCATCTACGACAACGTCGCCTACGGGCCACGGGTCGCGGGCGCTCGCAAGAAGAGCGAACTCGACGGCATCGTCGAGGAGTCGTTGCGCGGTGCTGCGTTGTGGGACGAGGTCAAGCACCGGCTGAGGTCGTCGGGCCTCGGCCTGTCGGGCGGGCAGCAGCAACGACTGTGCATCGCGCGGGCCTTGGCCGTGCAGCCAGAGGTGATCCTGATGGACGAGCCGTGCTCGGCACTCGATCCCATCGCCACTGCCCGGATCGAGGATCTCATGCACGAGATCAAGTCTCGCTACACCATTGTCATCGTCACCCACAACATGCAACAGGCCGCCCGCATCAGCGATCGGGTGGCCTTCTTCACGACCGAGGTCTCGACCAACGGCGACCGCCGCACCGGTGTGCTCGTGGAGTTCGGGAGGACGTCGAAGATGTTCTCCAACCCCTCTGACGAGCGCACCGAGGCGTACGTCACCGGGCGATTCGGCTGATCCCGCGGCCTTGCATCGCCGCAGGCAGCCGCATACCGTCACACCGTGACCAGCGCACTCGATGCCCACAGCAACCCGATGACCGGCGACTCGGCGACGATCGACTTGTACGACAGGGCGATCGACCGCTTCCTTCGCTTTCATCCCGACGTCGTCGAGCTCGCCGGAGATCTGACGGCCGACGAGAGCCCTTCGCCGATGGCGCTGGCCCTCGTCGCATACCTCCATCTGATGAGCACTGACGCCGACGATCTCGCCACCGCGCGGACGTCGTGGGAGACGCTCTCACGCAGCGAATCGAACGATCGCGAGCAGGCTCATGCCGCGGCGATCGCGGCGTGGCTCGGCGGCGACTGGCACGGCGCGGCAGCGCTCCTCGATGAGCTGCTGAGCTACTGGCCGACCGACGTGCTGGCGTTGATGCTCGGGCACCAGCTCGATTTCTTCCTGGGCGATGCACAGAACCTTCGCGACCGTCCGATCCGGACGCTGCGCGAGCTCGACCCCGACGATCCACACATCGACTTCGTGCGTGGAATGGCAGCATTCGGTCTCGAGGAGGCCGGGCACTACGGTCAGGCTCTCGACGCCGGCCTCGCCGCTGTCGGCACCAACCCTGACGATGTGTGGGCGATCCACGCCGTGGTGCACACCTATGAGATGCAGGGCCGGATCGACGACGGAATCGCGTTCCTCACGGGTGAAGGCACCCGTTGGGAGAGCGGCAATCTGTTCACCGTGCACAACTGGTGGCACCTCGCCCTGTACAGCCTCGAGGCTGGTCGTTCGGATCGCGCTGCTCGCGGTGTACGACGACGAGATCCACCACGCCGAGTCAGCCGGAGTTCCCATCGAGATGCTCGATGCGAGCTCACTGCTGTGGCGGATGGTGCTCGACGGCGTCGACACCGGCGACCGATTCGCGACCTTGGCCGATGCATGGTCGCTGAAGGCAGCCGCCGCTCCCTGGTACGCGTTCAACGACCTTCACGCTGTCATGGCATTCGCCGGAGCAGGGCGCCTCCCCGAGGTCCGTGCCGTGATCGCCGACCGCGACCGTTGGCTGGAAACCGCGGTCGGGAGCAACGCCCGGATGACGTCGGAGATCGGCTTGCCGGCATGCCGTGCCGTGCTTGCCTTCGCCGAGCAGCGCTACGACGACGTGATCGCGGAACTGACACCGATTCGCCGCGTGCTCGCCACCTTCGGCGGTTCGCACGCCCAGCGCGACGCACTGCAGCGCACGTTGCTGGAGTCGGCGCTACGCGCTCGACGATACGAGTTGGCCCGCGCTCTCACCTCCGAGCGCCTCGGGGTTCGCGAAGCAAGTGTCTACAGCTGGACACAACGTGCACGAGCCCTCCGCGGTCTCGGGAATGTCAACGGCGCAGCGGATGCCGACCGGCGCGCGGAGAACCACCGCACCCGGTTTGCCGACTCGCTCGAACTAACGGAGCAGCGACATCGGGGCGGATGATATGAGTCGTACGACCTATGGAATGTTCCACCGACCAGCTGTAATGTCGCCGTACGACCACCAACAGGTCGTGACTCACACGGTGTTGCTCTGGACCCTCGGCGACCCGCATCCTCCATCGGAGGAGAAGCGAGGAAGAATGCCAAGCACGGCTTACGAAGGCAGCACCCTGGCAAGGGCGGCAGAGGCAACGACCAAGCTGCGAGCAGAGATCGACCAACTGTGGTGCGATTCCATCTCAGCCGACGACGATCTCGTTTCCGAACGACTGGTCGCCGTGAGTCACGCGATCCAACGCGTGTTCAACCTCCTCGAACAAAGCCCTGTGATCGGCTAGCAACCGGCGTCAGCCGGGAAGGCTCGCCTCGATTGCGCCCACGAGCGCCGGATCCTCCGGCGTCACCACGGGAGAGAATCGCGTGACCGCTCCGTCGGGAGCGATGAGGAACTTCTCGAAGTTCCAACGGATGTCCCCCGAGTGGCCCTCGGCGTCGGCTGTCTCGGTCAGGACCGAATAGATCGGATGCCTGTTGTCCCCATTGACGTCGATCTTCTCCATCATCGGGAACGTGACGCCGTACGTGATCGAGCAGAACGTCTCGATCTCCTCGGCGGATCCGGGCTCTTGGGCCCCGAACTGGTTGCACGGAAACCCGACGACCGTGAACCCTCGGTCGGAATACTTCTCCTGCAACGCCTCGAGGCCGGTGTACTGCGGGGTGAGACCGCACTTCGAAGCGACGTTGACGGCAAGAATGGCCTTGCCGCCGAACTCCGAGAGCGACGTCTCGTCGCCGCGAAGGGTGTGGATGGGCTCATTGAGGATCGACATGCCGCAAGTCTTACCGGCTGCGCGTCATTTCGGCGAAGTGCTGCGGACCGTCATCGAGGTCGTGGCGCAGCGAACGCCTCAGGCGGGATGGGGTGGTGGCCGACCCGGCCGAGATGATGAACGGCTTTCGCCGCCATCGCTGCCGGAGCCGTCGCCGCCCCATCGGCGAGGTTGTTCCAGTAGATCGCCCACGTCGACGCGATCATCCGGCCGACGATCGGCGACGTCAGCGCGGCTGAGAGTCGAGCAATCTGCCGAGGCCGACCGACGAGCGCCGCATGGACAGGAGTCGTGACCGAGGTCCAGTTGCCGTATGAAGCACGGACCCAGCGTCGATACGTGGAGGCGGCGTCGGCGGGTCGGTCGAGCACTGCTCGGGCGGCCGCCTGGCCGCTGGCCAGCGCCTGGGCGATCCCCTCACCCTGCAGCGGGTTCACCAGACCCGCGGCATCACCCACCAGCAGCGTCCGGCCCTCGGCCGGTCTGGTGCCGACGATGCCCATCTTCAACCAACCGCCGAGCTGACGATCGACGGTGCCGTGCGAACCTTCGAGCACTCCGATGCGTTCGAGGTGAGCACGGAACTCGGCGAGTTGCGACTGGGCCCTGTGCGCGTGCCGCCGGCTGTGACCGAGACCGAGGCCCAGACCGATGTTGGCTCCCTCGGGACCGGGGAACAGCCATCCGTAGCCGGGGAAGCCGCGTCGGGCCTCATCGTTCCACAGTGCGATCACTGGCAGCGCGACATGTGACTGCAAGTACCCGCGTACGGCGAAGCCCCACAACACACGTGCGGGATCCACAAGACCTGCGCTGCGCGCAACCGTGCTGGTCGCCCCATCCGCTCCGATCACGAAGTCGCCGGCGATCACTTCTCCCCCATCGAGCGCGACACGTCCACCATCGAGCGATGCCACACGCGTGGAGATGTCGACTGCGCCCGCATCGAGCGCAGCACAGCGCAACAGCGCGTCGAAGCGACCCCTGGGTACCACGATTGCATTGCCCGGATAGTCGCGGCCTGCCCTCGCCGGCAGCAGTACCCGACGACCGGTCGGGCCGGCAACGATCATGTCTCCGGCCGTCATTGCGCCATCGACGCCAAGGCCGAGGCCCTCGAGCAGCCGCACGCCGCGAGGGCCGATCAGATCACCACACGCCTTGTCGCGCCCGAGGCTTGCCTTGTCGACGAGTCCGACTCGGGCGCCGCCTAGGGCGAGCGTCAGCGCCGCGACGCTTCCGGCCGGACCTGCCCCGACGACGATCACGTCGTAACCTGCTTTCGACAATGACACCTCATGGTTCCGTGGGCTGTGTCGCTGATTGAAGCGAGTCGATGGACGTCACCCGATCTCGAACACAACCGAACGTGTTTGCCCGCCGCTTGTTTGCTCCGCTGGCCGGCCGGTACGACCGGCTCGCCGAGATCCTCTCGATGGGCCAGAACCGCCGGTGGCGGACGGCGATGGTCGACCATATCACCGGCCCCGGCGTGACCAGCCCGGCTCAGTCGGGCTCGCGCACCGCGATGGTCTTGGATGTTGCATGCGGGCCCGCTCGAGTGACCAGGGCCCTGGTGGACGCGACGGATGCCTACGTCGTCGGGCTCGACCTCAGCGAGGACATGCTGCGCCAAGGAGTCGCCAGCGTCACCGAAGCCGGTGTGCAAGATCGTGTCGGCCTGCTGCTCGGTCGAGGGGAACAGTTGCCCTTCGCCGATGCGAGCTTCGATGCGCTCACCTTCACGTACCTGCTGCGGTATGTGACGGATCCTGCCGCAACCGTGGCCGAGTTGGCCCGTGTCGTGAAGCCAGGAGGCCCGATCTCCAGTCTCGAGTTCGCCGTTCCCACAGCCCCCTGGTGGCGGATCGCGTGGTGGTGCTACACGCGTATCGTGCTCCCCATTGCGGGATGGATCACGGGCGGCCGTGCCTGGTTCCGTGTGGGGCGGTTCCTCGGTCCGAGCATCGACGCCCACTACCGCAGGTACCCCGTCGATTGGACGGTCGACGCCTGGCGCGATGCCGGGATCGAGCACGTCTCAACGCAGAGGATGAGCCTGGGTGGTGGCCTCATCATGTGGGGCCGTCGCGCCGCATGAGCGAGCTCGATCCCAAGACCGCTCGACGACGGTCGCTCGCTCCGGCGTTCTACGCACGCCCACGTTTCGCGTCGCGACCAGTTGTACGCGATTGGTGGACGGTGCTGCACCCTCCCTACACGCTGTGGCACCTGTCCTACGTCGTCGTCGGATCGTGCGTTGTGGATCCCGTGGACGCGAGCCGCCTCGGCTTCACCGTGTTGGCCTTCTTCCTCGCCGTCGGGATCGGCGCACATGCCCTCGACGAGCTCCATGGCCGACCGCTGGGCACCGCAATTCCCAGCCGGACTCTGGTGATCGCAGCCGTTGTGGGAATTGGTGGCGCGGCGGGACTTGGGGTGATGGGAATCAGCCGAGTCGGGCTGCCGCTCGCCGCGTTCATCGTGATCGGCGTGACGCTGGCGGTCGGGTACAACCTCGAGCTGTTCGACGGCCGCCTGCACACCGACACGGTGTTCGCTGCAGCGTGGGGCTCGTTCCCGGTGGTGACGGGCTACTACGCCCAGCACGAACGGCTCGACCTCACGGCGGTGACCGCTGGACTGTTCGCGTTCTTCCTGTCGAGGGCGCAGCGCCGATTGTCGACACCGGCACGCACGCTCCGGCGCAAGACGATCCATGTCGAGGGCACCATCGTCGGTTCCGACGGCGACACCAGCGACATCGATCGGGCACGGCTGCTGGCACCGCTCGAAGGTGCACTCCGCGCACTGAGTTGGGGGATGGTCTGCCTCGCTGTCACCCTGGTACTTGCCCGACTCAAGCCCTGGCCATGACCGAACCCACAACGTCCGGATCGGCAACGTCCGGATCGGCAACGATCGTCGGCGGCGGACCGGCCGGGTTGATGGCAGCCGAGGTGCTTGCCCGCGGCGGTGTCGCCGTCACGGTCCACGAGCACATGCCGTCCGTCGGACGCAAGCTGCTACTTGCCGGTCGGGGCGGATTGAACCTCACCCACAGCGAGCCGATCGACGAGATGCTTGCCAAGTACGGCGACGCCTCTGTCCGACTCGCGCCGGTGCTCCGCGCCTTCGGTCCGAGCGATCTCCGTTCGTGGTGCGCGGACCTGGGCGAGAAGACGTTCGTCGGGTCGAGCGGTCGGGTGTTCCCCGCGTCGTTCAGGGCGACGCCGTTGCTGCGAGCGTGGCTGGCCCGTCTCGAGCAGCTCGGGGTGAGGCTGGAGGTTCGAAGTCGCTGGCTGGGCTGGGCCACGACACGCAATGGAGACGTCGATCCGCAGCGGTTGCGGTTCTCGCGCTCGGACGGATCGATCCACGAGGAGTCGAGCGACGTCACCGTCTTCGCCCTCGGTGGTGCCAGTTGGCCGCGAGTCGGATCCGATGGCGGCTGGGTCGATGCGTTCCGTCGTGCGGGGATCGGAGTCAGCGACCTTCGTCCCACGAACTGTGGCGTTCGTATCGACTGGACCGAGGAGTTCGCCGATCGGTTCGCCGGGGTGCCCTTGAAGAATGTTGCGATCACCGTCGGCAACGGCACCATTCGCGGCGACGCGATGGTGACCGGTGAGGGTCTGGAAGGCGGCCCTGTGTACGCCGTGTCGCCCAACATTCGCGAGCGCCTCGACTCCGGCGGGCTTTGCAGGATGAGCGTCGATCTGCAGCCGGATCTCACCGTCAGCCAGTTGGTCGAACGGTTCGACCGGCGGCGTCCAAAGGACTCGATCTCGTCTTCGCTGCGCCGCACGATCGGGCTCAGCCCGGTCGCGGTGTCGCTGCTTCGAGAGGCGACCGGTAACCGAATGCCGAAGGCTTCGACCGACCTTGCCGAACTGATCAAGGCGGTTCCGTTGACCACAACGGCGACCATGCCGATCGCGCGGGCGATCTCCACTGCCGGAGGCGTTGTGCTCGACGAGTTGGACGACTCGTTCATGCTCCATCGCCTCCCGGGAACGTTCGTCGCCGGTGAGATGATCGATTGGGAGGCGCCGACAGGCGGCTACTTGCTGCAAGCCTCGTTCAGCACCGCTGTGGCCGCCGCCCACGGCGCGATCGCCTGGATGGACCTCCGCGATGAGAGATGAGCCGGAGCCTTCCGCACATCTCTCATCGCGTCAGAGTCGGCCACGGCGCGATGAGAAGTGTGCGGCGCCGGGCGGCTCATCTCTCATCGCAGGGTTGGCTTCAGCCGCTGTTGCGCAGGCCGGTGGCGACTCCGTTGATCGCCAGGTGAATGCCTCGTTGCACCAGCTCGGTCTGGTCACCACTGCGCCACCGTCGCAGCAGTGACACCTGCATGTGGTTGAGCGGCGCGATGTAGGGAATGCGATAGCGCACCCCACGTGCGAGCGCCGGGTTGTCGTACAACAGATCCTCGTGGCCTGACACCACCTGAGCCGTCCACACAGCGCGCGCATGCTCGGCGGCCACGACATCGAAGAAATCCGACGCGTGCGGCACGTCGGCCGCCAGGGTCTGGTAGCGGGCGGCGATCGTGAGGTCGGACTTCGCCAGCACCTGGGCCATGTTGGAGACGACAGTGCGAAACCATGGCCACTGCTCGTGCATCTCCTGCAGCTCCGCAAGCCGAGCCTGATCATCGCCGACCCACTCGGCGACCGCGGTACCGACTCCGAACCAGCCGGGCAGCATCAGGCGGCACTGGCTCCAACTGAACACCCACGGGATGGCCCGCAGATCCTCGATTCGGCTCGAGTTGGTGCGCGATGCCGGACGCGATCCGATGTTCATCGTGGAGAGCTCGACGACCGGGGTGATCGCCCGGAACCAGTCCTCGAAGCCCGGCGTCTCGTAGACCAACTTCCGGTACGCCGCCTGCGACGCCGTCGCCAACTCCTCCGCGATGTGCACGAACCGGGGATCGACGTGATCCGACTTCCATCGTCGCAGCACGGTCGATTCGATCGACGCCGAAACCAACGCCTCGAGATTTTGACGGGCTCGCTCAGGGTCGGCGAACTTCGCAGAGATCATCTCGCCTTGCTCCGTCATCCTCAAGCCCACCTGCACGCTGCCGGCCGGTTGCGCCATGATGGCGTGATAGCTCGACCCTCCGCCGCGACCGACCGTGCCACCGCGGCCGTGGAACAACCGCAACCTGACGTCGTGCCGTTGGGCCATGTCGACCAGACTCTCCTGGCAGCGGTACAACGCCCAGTTCGACGCAAGGTATCCACCGTCCTTGTTGCTGTCGGAGTACCCCAGCATCACCTCCTGCAACCGGTCGCGCCGGTCGAGCCAGCCGCTGTAGCCGGCGTGCGTCCACAACGAATCGACCACATCGGCGGCTCCTTGCAGATCGACGATGGTCTCGAACAACGGAACGATTCCGATGGCCAGGTCCGTCGGGGCAACCGATGTCCCACCCGAGCGCAGCAGACCGACTTCGCGGAACAGCACCGCAACCTCGAGCACGTCGGACACCGACTCGCACTTCGAGATGATGTAGTTCTCGATCGCATTGGACCCGAACATGCGCAGGACGCGAGCTGCCTCGCGCAGGATCGCCAGCTCGCTGTCGGCCAGCTCGCTGACGACCGAGTCGACACCCAACAGGGGACGCGATGTCGCCAGTTCTGCGCTGAGCACATCGACCCGCTGCTGCTCGTCGAGCGCGTTGTAGTCGGTGCACACTCCCCCGATGCGCAGCAACTCGTCGACCACCTGCTGGTGCACGACGGAGTTCTGTCGCAGATCAACGGTCGCGAGATGGAAGCCGAACGTCTCGACCGCTCCGCGCAGCGCGACCAACCGGCCGTTGGCCACCGCGTGCGCACCGTGCTGGTGCAGGGCGCTGTCGATGACATCGAGATCCGCGAGCAGCTCGGACGGAGTGTCGTACGGCGGTCGCTCACCGATCGGCGGATTGCCCGGCACCCGGCCGATCAACTTCTGCGCAGTCGCTGCCAGCCTGGCGTGCATACCTCGCAGGGCTTGGCGGTACGGTTCGTCGAGACGGTACGGCGACGTGTCGGCCGCAGCCTCGGCCAACTGCTGGACGGCCGCGGTGGCCGTGACGAGGCGCGACGACATCGACAGCTCTTCCGCCAGGCGCCACAGCTCGCTGAGGTGGTGACCCATCGCCAGTGACGCCTGCTGTTGAAACGTGTCGGCCAGTACGTCGGCGGTGACGAACGGGTTGCCGTCGCGGTCGCCGCCGATCCACGATCCGATTCGCAACATCGGTCGCTCGCGGTCGGGACGCGCGCCGAACGCGGCATTGACGGCCGTGTTCAACATCGGGCCCTGCGACAGCAGCGACAGCTCGAAGTACCGCATCGCGTCGTTCACTTCGTCGCGCAATCGGAGCTTGCTGAGGCGCAGCATCGCGGTCTGCCACAGCGTGACGATCTGGCGCCACAGTTCGTCGTTCCACTCCGCCTCTTCGACGTGGTTCATCTCCAACCGATCGCGCTGCTCCATCAGCGCCGCCACCGCGGTCTGGATCGATTGGATCGTCCTGCGGCGAATCTCCGTGGGATGAGCCGTCAGCACGGGCACCACGTCGCTGGCTGCGACGGCCCGGCGGACATCGTCTGCATCGAGCCCCGAATCGTTGACGAGTTGAATCGCTCGTGCCAGGGTGCCGGCCGGCGACGGCGCGCCGCTGTGAACGAGCGCCCGACGGCGTCGGGCATGGTCGGTGTCCTCGGCGATGTTGGCCAACATCGCGAAGTAGCTGAACGCCCGGATGACGTGCAGCGCATCGGAGATCGGCAACGGGTCGAGCAGATCGATCAGGTGGGCGGGGTCGGAGTCGCCGACGGCAGCGCGGCGAATGTCCTCGACCAGATCGAGCGTCTTGCTGCCGGCCTGATCCGCGATGACGTCGCCGAGGGTACGCCCCAGCAGGCGGATGTCGTCGTTGAGCGTCGCAGGGGAGCCCATCGGTTCAGGATAGGAGGTGCCGACCGGCTGTCCCGGAGAATTCACAATGCGGCTACGGTCGTCTCGCACCATGACACTCGGCTCGATTCGACACCACATCCGCATCAACCGCCCTGCCGACGTCGTGTGGCAACTTGCCGGGGACCCGACTCGGCTGCACGAGTGGTTCCCTGGTATCGGGTCGTGTCAGGTGGACGGGAACATCCGGGTGATCATGCTCGATTCCGGTTTGTCGATGCCCGAGGAGATCCTGGTGAACGACGCCATCCAACGTCGATTCCAGTACAGGATCACGTCTCCCCCGTTCACATATCACCGCGGGATGATCGATGTCATCGACCTCGCCGACGACACGTGCGTGGTGGTGTACTCGACCGAAGCCGACCCACGCGCCATGGCCTTGACGATTGGAGCCGGCACCGCCGGCGCACTCGACGAGTTGCGCCGGCAGATGGAATCCCACGAGCACGGAGGCGAAGGCTGATGGGCCGCAAGATCCTGCTGGTCACGAGCGATCAGCAGCGCTACGACACGATCGGATGCAACGGCGGGTCGCTCGCCCGAACTCCCGTCATCGACTCGCTGGCTGCGCAGGGCTTCCGCTACGAGCGCGCCCATCCACAGTCGGTTGTGTGCATGCCGTCACGGTCGACCATCGTCACCGGCCAGCACCCCAGCACCCACGGTGTGTGGATGAACGGTGTCGCCCTACCCGTCGATGCACCTTCCGTGGCGGCCGTGCTGCACGAGCACGGCTACCGCTGCGCCCTCGTCGGCAAGCCACACTTCGAGCCGTTCCTCGATCCGTTCGCCCGCTTCGTCGAGAACCGCTTCGCTCGCCAGGACCTCATCGGGCTTCACCGAGGGTTCGAACACTTCGAGACTGCGACGCATGGTGCCTTCGGGCCGCTGCACTACGCCCGGTGGATGGCCAGCGAGCATCCCGAGGCGATCTCGATGTTCTACCCCGTGCTCGACGCAGCGTTGGAGGTCAATGCCGCCGGCGGTGGCGACACCGGGGCGCCGCAGGTGCACGACAACGCCGTTCCGCGCGAGTGGTACCACACCGACTGGGTCGCCGATCGCACCATCTCGTGGCTCGACTCGCTCGCGGCCGACGACGACTGGTTCTGTTGGATGAGCTTCCCCGATCCGCATCACCCGTGGGACCCGCCGGCATCCGAGCTTGGTCGGATCAATTGGCGCGACGTGCCCCTTCCTGCCGGTTACATCGAGGATCGGGCCCGACGCGAGGAGGTGCTCGACGACAAGCCGCGGCACTGGAGGTCGTGGTACGACGGCAGGCTGGTGTCGAACTACGAGGCACCCGCCACGTGGGTTCCCGCCACCATGACCGCCGATCAGGTTCGCGAGGTCAACGCCCGCAACGCCATCGAGTGCGAGTTGATCGACGAAGCCCTCGGCAGGGTGCTGACGGCAATCGAGGCTCGAGGTTGGGACGAGGACCTCGATGTCATCTTCACGACGGATCACGGCGAACTGCAGGGCGATTTCGGTTTGCTGTTCAAGGGTCCGTATCACGTCGACGGGTTGATGAGGATCCCATTGATCTGGCGGCCGGCGCGCTCGGCCAACGTTGCTCCGGCAACGGTGTCGCGACCCGTCGGTCTCGTCGACCTCGCGCCGACGTTCTGTCGGATTGCCGGCATCGCCGCCCCTGAATGGATGGAAGGAAACGCACTTCCCGTCGACGATGTCGACGCTGATGCGCGTGGCTTCGAGAGAGTGCTGACCGAATGGGACAGCGAACTGTTCGGAGTCGACGTGCACCTGCGCACCATCACCCGTGACGGATGGGTGTGCAGCACCTACCAGCCCGGGTACAGCCACGACGGCAGCGAGGGCGAGATGTACGACCTCGTCGACGACCCGCTGCAACAGGTGAACCGGTGGGACGACCCGTCGCTGTCGTCGCTACGAGGCGATCTGTTGGCTGATCTGTGGGACCACCAGCCGCCGATGCACACGCCGTGGAGACGGGTCGAAGCGCCGGTGTGACGAGCCTGGGTGAAGCGAGGCCGTCAGGCCTTGGCGCTGTGCGTACGCAACAACCGGCGGCCCTGCACAGTGATCTCCAACTCTTTGAACCACGGTGCGGGCTTGTCGCCGCTGCGCTGTCCCCACACCAACGACCGTTCCTTGGCCGCGTTGAGGCAGGCGGCGACCGTTTCGAGGTTCCAACCAAGTCGGGCGGCGATGATCGAATTGTCGACCGGCGCACCTGAATCGTCGCCACTGAGCACTACACCCAGCAATTCCACCATTTGCTGATCATCCGGCTGGCGATCGTCTGGCATCGAGTTGTCCACCTCCCCTCGCATTCCCGAACCTGAATCGGTTCCGCCGAAGCGAGGAGAACGTGAGGGCTGCAGCCTACCGCCGGTCGAGCCGACGTAGGCCGCTACCGGGTGGCAAGCTGCGCAGATGAGGTCGTACGACGCGTTGGTGATCGGTGGCGGAATCGCCGGGGTATCGATCGGATACGAGCTCGCGACGGACCGATCCGTGGGTTTGCTGGAGATGGAGGCGACGCTCGCCTACCACACCACGGGTCGTTCGGTCGCGACTTTTTTGGAGAGCTATGGCGGGCGAACCATTCGGCTGTTGACGACAGCTAGCCGGTCGTTCATGCAGGATCCACCCGAAGGCTTTGGGCGGCCGTTGTTGAAGCCGCTGCCGCTGATCTGGATCGCACCGCCTCGCGACGTCGATGCCATGAACGCGATGTACGACGCCGTCGTCGAGCTCGTCCCCGACATGCGCGTGCTGACTGCGGACGAAGTCGTCGACCTCACGAAGGTGACCCGCCCCGATTGGGTCGCTGCGGGACTGCTCGAACCGGGCGCCAGCGAGATCGACGTCGCCGCGCTTCACGGTGGGTATGCGGGCGGGCTGCGCGCTCGGGGCGGCGACATCCACACCTCTGCAGGAGTTGCCTCGATGAATCGCGTCGACGGCTGCTGGCAGGTCACTGATCGCGCCGGCAACATGTACGAAGCGCCGGTCGTTGTCAACGCAGCGGGGTCGTGGTGCGACATCGTCGCCGGGATCGCCGGTGCCGAGCCGGTCGGGATCCATCCCCTGCGACGCACGGTGTTCACAGTCGGACCACCCGATGGCCTCGACGCTCGTTCGATCCCGCTCGTGGCCGACGTCAGCGGCACGTTCTACCTCAAGCCGGAGGGCCCGCAGATCCTGTGCTCACCTGCCGACGAGGTCCCATCCGAGCCGTGCGATGCGCGGCCCGAGGAGATCGACATCGCCAAAGCGATCGAGGTCATCAACGCTGCGACGACGCTCGACATCCGCCACGTTCGTTCATCGTGGGCGGGGCTGCGCAACTTCGTCGCCGACCGGTCACCGGTCGCCGGGTTCGACGATCTGGTCGATGGCTTCTTCTGGTTCGTCGGCCAGGGAGGGTACGGCATCCAGATCTCCCCCGCTCTCGCCGCGGGCGGGCGCCTCGCTGGTGCGTGACGGCCGCCTACCCGACGACTTGACAACGCGTGGGCTCGACGCCGAGGCGCTCGGTCGTCAGCGACTGGCCGGGCTCAGCTCTTTGGAAGGTCACTGACCCCACCCGTGCTCATCCGGCAGCTTTGGTGACGATGTTGGTTCCGGCTTCGATGACGTAGGTGCCCAGCGTCGTCAGTTCGCTGTCGGCACTCGCCACGTCAGTCACCATTCGGTACTCGGCCGTCCAACGTTGCGACGTCACGGTGTGCAGCACATATCCGCGATGGGTCAGTTCGGCGTCGACCAGGTGCGGGTACGACTTCAACACGCCGGTGAACTGATCAGGGATGGATCCGGATGAGCTGATCGATGTGGTGATGAACTCCGCGCCAACGGGCGTTCCAGTGGCTGGATCCCCTGCACGGAGTTGGGCGATCGCTGCAAGATGGATGTCGCCGGTGAGCACCACCACATTGGGCACGCTGGAGTCGGCCAGGTGTTGCAGCACGCGCTCGCGCTCGACGGGATAGCCGTCCCACTGGTCGTAGTTCAGCACTGCACCGTTCAAGGTCGCGTTGGCGAAGACCACCGGGTTGCCGATGACGTTCCATGTCGCCTGCGAGGCGGCGAGTGTGTCGAGGAGCCACGCCTCCTGACCGTCACCGAGCATCGTGCGTGCCGGGTCGACGAGCTCCGCGCATGGTGGATCGAGGCTCAGCGGGACGTCTCCGCATGCCTGGTCGCTGCGGTACTGGCGGCCATCGAGCAGCACGAGGTCGATCAGTTCCCCCCACCGCGCCTCGCGATAGATGCGGAAATCAACGTCCGCGGCGACAGGTGCATCGATGCGCACAGGCTGGTGCTCCCACCACGCCTGATACGCCGCGAAGCGCCGATCTGCGAACACGGCCTCGTCGGTCGGGACCTGCGGAACGAACCCCGCGTAGTTGTTCTCCACCTCGTGGTCGTCCCAGATCACGAACCATGGGCACGCCAGGTGCGCGGCCTGGAGGTGTCCGTCGGACTTGTACAGCGCGTAGCGATTGCGGTAGTCGTCGAGCGTCGTCGGCTCCGGCCCGAGATGTACACGAGCGCCGGGTCTCGCTGGTGTCGATGCCCGCGGACTCGTAGATGTAGTCGCCGAGGAACACCACGAAGTCGGGTTGGTGCTCGGCCAGGTCGCGGTGCGCGGCGTATTGGCCGTCTTCGTAGTTCTGGCAGTTCGCGACGGCGAACGTCGCCTCGGCGAGGTCGACGCTGGCATCGGGAGCGGCGCGGGTCGACGCCCACCGGGCTGGTGTACTGACCGACCCGGAAGCGGTAGTACCAGGTCCCTTGGTCGAGCGGCACCACCGCGTGCACGGTGTGACCATGTGCAGCGGTTGCCGTCTCAACGCCACTCCTGGCCACCGTGTCGAACCCAGGCGAATCGCTGATCTCCCAGGTGACGTCGAGGTCGTCATCGGGCATGCCGCCACCGTTCAAGGGCTCGGGCGCAAGTCGGGTCCACAACACCACGCTGACCTGATCGGGGTCACCCGACGCGACGCCGAGGGTGAACGGGTCGGCCGACAGTTGCACCGGCGGCAGCGTCGACGTTGTTGTCGTCGCCTCGGTCGTCGTCGTTGCTTCGGACGTCGTGGCAGCTTCGGAGGTGCTGGTCGACGCGGTGGCGGCCGAGGTGGTGTCAGGCGCAGATTCGCCGTCGTCGTTGTCGGTGCACGCCGCCACGACGACCGCCGCGCCGGCGGCGAGGAACGTACGACGCGAAATCGGGTGCATGCACACGACCATAGACCGTTCTGCGATCACCCATCCGGGCGACGCGGCGGCTACGTTCCAGCCATGCCTCACGGTCTCCCCTTGCTGCCGACGACGGTGGTCGGCAGTTACGCCCACCCGTCGTGGTTCTACGCGGCCAAGGAATTGATGGAGGCCGGTCGCTTCGGCCCGGTCGACGTCGAGGAGACCTTCGACGATGCCGTCGATCGGGCAATCCTCGATCAAGAACAGGCAGGTCTCGACGTCATCAGCGACGGCGAGATGCGCAGAGCCAGTTTCGTCTGGGCGTTCGCATCACGCATGACGGGCCTGCGCGATGGTGGCGCTCCGCGCAAGATGGGTCCCATGTCGCTCGACATGCGCAACGTGCAAGAGACCATCGGGCCGGTCGAGGTTCCGAACGGAATGGGTGCCGTCGACGAGTTCGCATACGCATCGGCACGGACGACGACACCGATCAAGATCCCGTTGCCCGGGCCGTTCGCCCTGACGACCTTCATCCGTCCCGTCGAGTACTACACCGACCGCACTCATCTGGCCGAGGCGTTCGTTCCGGCACTGAACCACGAGATCCGTCAACTTGCCGCCGCCGGTTGCAAGTGGATCCAGCTCGACGAGCCGGCTACGCCCGGCTACGCGGCCAACGATCCCCATACCGCTGCCGACATCGCCCGACTGTTCAATGCCTGTATCGAAGGCGTCACGGGTGTGCACTTCAGCTTGCACATCTGTTTCGGCTCCTTCCGCAAGCTGCCGTACGCGAAGAAGACGTACGCCCGCTACTTTCCCGATCTGCTCGAGGCAAAGGCGGACCAGTTCGTGTTGGAGTACGGCACACGGGAGATGGCGGAGATCGAGCAGTGGATGGATTGGGCGCCGGATCGCGAGCTCGGCGCCGGCATCATCGACATCCGCACCCACTACTGCGAGACACCCGACGATGTCGCCGAGCGTGTTCGCAAGTGCCTGGATCATGTGCCGGCTGACAAGCTCTTCCTGACGACCGATTGCGGCTTGCGGTACGTGCACCGTACGCTGGCCCGCCAGAAGATCACCAACCTCGTCGCCGGCGTGAAGCAGGTGCGAGAGTCTCTATGAGCCCCCAGACACCGCGCAAGATCCTGATCGACACCGACCCCGGCATCGACGATGCAATGGCCATCTTCTACGCCCTCGAATCACCCGAGCTCGAGGTTGTGGGGCTGACGTCGATCTTCGGCAACGCCGACATCGACGTCACCACCACCAACGCGCTCAAGCTGCTGGAGATCGCCGGGCGCACCGACATCCCCGTTGCTCGCGGTGTGGATCAGCCACTGGCCATGCCGTTTCGCGGGGCGGTGACGTTCGTGCACGGAAGCGATGGGCAGGGCGATGTCTTCCTGTCGCCACCGACGACGTCGGTGCACGTACTGGACGCCCCGCACTTCATCATCCGTTCGGTGCTCGACGCACCCGGCGAGATCACGCTGGTGCCCCTCGGTCCACTCACCAACATCGCGACGGCATTTCGGCTCGAACCGACCCTGTCATCGAAGCTCGCCGGGATCGTCCTGATGGGTGGAAACGCATTCGTGGGCGGCAACGCCTCTCCCGCCGCCGAGGCCAACATCATCAACGATCCCGAGGCCGCCGACATCGTGTTCGGTGCCGAGTGCGAGGTCGTGATGGCCGGCCTCGATGTGACGGAACGGACGGTGATGGAGACGTCCGACCTCGCCAGGATCGGAACGTTCGACAACCCGCGAGCGCAGCACTTGGCCAGGATCATTCCGTTCTACGAGGAGTTCTACCGCAAGCGCCTCGGACTCGAGGGCATTTGCATCCACGACTCCACCACCATCAGCTACCTGCTGGCACCGCACCTCTACGAGTGGGTCGAGTATCCGATACGGGTCGACATCGGCAACAGCGTGTGTCGCGGCAAGACGCAGCCGGCGGTGCACGTGAGCGACGTCGAGACAGCGTGGACAGGACGCCGCCCGGTACGAATTCTCACCCGTACCGACAGCCGTGTGGTCGTCGAACTCGAGCTCGAGCGACTGGCGCGTTGACAGATCTTCCACAACGAACACCCTGAGGAGGCAACATGCCGATTGATCCGCAAGTCGAGGGGCTGCTGGCCGAGATGGCGGCAATGGGCGAACCACCCATTCACGAGCTGTCCGTGGCCGACGCGCGAACGGCGTCCGAAGGAATGATTGCGTTGGCGGGCGATCCGATCGAGGTCGGCGCTGTCGACGACATCAGGATCCCTGTCGATGGGACCGAGATCGGGGCACGCGTGTACACGCCGCAAGGCGAGGGCCCCCACCCGATCGTGATGTTCTTCCACGGCGGTGGCTGGGTCATCTGCAGCCTCGAGACCCACGACAACGTCGCCCGCGCGATCTGCCGCGACGCCGAGGCCGTGGTGGTCTCGGTCGACTATCGCATGGCACCGGAGTTCAAGTTCCCCACTGCGGCCCACGACTGCTTCGCAGCGACCAAATGGGTGGCCGCGAACGCAGCATCGCTCGACGCAGACGCCAGCAGGCTTGCCGTGTGCGGCGACAGCGCCGGCGGCAACCTCAGCGCGGTGGTCTCACAATTGGCGCGCGATGCCGGCGGGCCGGCGGTGTCGTATGCCGCGTTGATCTACCCCGCGGTCGACATGACACGCAAAGGTGGCTCGCTCGACGAGAACGCAAAGGGCTACTTCCTCGAGACCGACGGCATGGAGTGGTTCATGAACCACTATCTCGCCGAAGCCGAACGTGCAGACGTGCTGGCGTCGCCGCTTCTACACGAGAACCTCGCGGGCCTGCCCGACACGTTCATCGCGACCTGCGAGTTCGATCCGTTGCGCGACGAGGGCGAGGCGTACGGCGAAGCGCTTCGCGCCAACGGGGTTCACGTCGACCAGAAGCGGTACGACGGATTGATCCATGGCGCGGCCAACATGACCGGCGTGCTCGATGGCGGCCGTCAGTTGGTCGCCGACACCGCCGCGCATCTTCGAGCCGCACTGCACAAGTAGCGGGGCGATATATGGTTGCCGCTCCCGCTCGCTCACAAACGGATATGGAGGAACCATGACTGTCAAGGCAAACGTTCACTACGGGGCACCAACCGATCCAGGGCACTTCGAGCGCTACTTCGTGTCGACCCACGCTCCAATTGCTCAGAAGATGCCAGGCCTGCGCACGTTCGAGTACGGCAAGGCAATCGGCAACATGGACGGCACGCCCACCGACACGTTCTGGATCGCGACCCTCACCTTCGACAGCATGGAGGACATGCAGAAGGCGCTTGAAAGCCCCGAAGGACAGGCGACCGTCGGCGACATGGGCAACTACGCCAGCGGCGGTGCCACCATCACGCTCTCCGAGGTCCTGTAACTCGCCCCGCTGGTTAGGCCGAGGCTTGGTCTGCGGTGGCGTCGAAGTCGACGTCCGCTGACTCGACCACGCTGGCCGTACGCCCGGGACCTCCCTGCCATGTCCAGTACATGTTGGTGTGGGCGATCACCTTGTCGGCCGGCGGCAGGCCGTACTCGGTGAAGTCCTCGGTGGTG
>CAVVBH010000048.1:0-34948 GCA_963746365.1 Ilumatobacteraceae bacterium
TCTTTCGGGCGCCGCCGCCGCCGCAGAACCGCACGGGGGAATTGGAGGTGGAACTGCTCGAACGCCCCGGCGAGCGGTTCAAGGTGGGCCTGGTTCGAACATCACCAACGTCAGGTTCTTCGAGGAACTGGTGCTGGCCGAGGCCCTCGAAACGCACGTCGCCGCCGGGCGTTTCGACGAGGCGTTTCGAGTACTTCCAGTTTTTGGAGACGAAGTACCCGAAGACCGTCGGCCTCAAGGAGTCGTTCGAGAACTACCTCTGGCTGCAAAGCGGCAGCGAGAAACAAGGTGGGCCGGTTCGATCAGTCGCTGGCCCTGATGGTGGAGCTCGCCCGCCGCAACCCCAAGCGGTACGGGGCTCAGCGGGGGCGTATGCCCGCGTCACCGTGAAGCTCGTCGAAAGCCGCCTCGCCGCGGGTAACAACAAGGGGGCTCGCGGCCTGCTCAAGAACTCTGGTCGACCCTCTATCCTGAGATGCGGGCCACGCTCGGTCGCTCCTTTCGAGACGCAGCTCCAAACCAAGGCCGCCGCTCTCGTCGCCCAGGCCCAGGCCGACCTGGCGGCCGGACAAACAGGGAGCGGCCCACCGGGCGGCAAGCCAGGCCCTGTCGATATTTTGGCCGCTCGTGGCCGGCGGCCAGCAGTTGGCCCCCAGGCGATTCACGCGAAATATCCGGTCGTCAGCGTCGGCGTCGTCTCTCCCGCTGGCGACCGACGTTGCCCCGGCCCACGGCCGAAGATTGGGCAGCCCTCCGCTCCGGCCGTCCCGCCGCAGCGAACACCTCTGCGAAAACTGGCTGTCGACCGGTTCGCCGGCTGCGTATCGTTCGCCGTTTGGCGAGCTGGTCTCGCGGCGAAGACGCCACTCTGCTTCACGCTTGCAACTTCGCTCCCGGAATTCACGGCCCGGGGGAAACTCGCGAGTTGACCGGCCACGACGTCGCCCGCTGCCTGCTCGCGCGGGCCGAGCGGGGCCCGGCCGCAGTTCGATCCCGCAATGGAGCGAAGTGTTTGCCGGCGTCGATGTCCGCGGCCTGGGCGGAGGTGCAGACGAGTATTCCAGCGTCCGCAAATCCGGCCGGAAGCGTGGCTGCAATTGCCATCGTGGACCGACACCGTCGCTGCCGATGGCAAGCCCGCCGCCATTGCGCTCGGGCCGTACGTCGCCCTCCAGCTGCACGCCCCAGCAGGTGATCTTTGCCGGCCAGAGCGGCTACTTCGCCGCCGAAACCGGCCAGCCGGCCGAGGTGGTCGAGCGGACGTATCCCATCGGCGGCCGCCCTGCGGGCTCTTCGCCGTGGCGAGGTTAGCGTCGTCGATCGCCTCAGCCCGTGGGAAGTGAAGCGGCTCGCCGGCAGCAAGGAACTGAGCGTGCAGCCGTATGCGTTGCCGACGGTGCATCTTTTGATTCCCAATCCCAACCGGCCGCTGACCGCCAACCGCACGCTGCGGCGGGCCCTGCTGTATGCCATCGACCGCGAGGGGATTCTGCACCGCGGCCTCTTGGACGGGCACGCCGTCGCTGGCTCGGCGGTGATCAGCGGTCCGTTCCCGCAGGCCATGTCGGCCTACGACCAGCACGGCTACGCGAGCAATATCCAGGTCAAGCCGCGGCCCTACGATCCGGGCACGGCCCTGGTATTGGCCCGCCTGGCGCTCGACGAAACCGCGGCGGCGGGCAAATCGCCGGCCCTCAGCCTGGCCCATCCGGCCGAGCCGATCGCCCGGGCGCCTGCCAGTCGATCGCCCGCCAACTGGCGACGCTCGGCCTGGAAGTCGCCCTCCGCGAAGTGCCTCCCGGCGAGCAGCTGGGCGATCACGATTTGCTCTACGTCGAGCTGGCGATGCGCGAGCCGGTGGTCGATGTATGGCGGCTGTTGGGTCCGCACGGAATCACCGGAGGTTCGTCGCCGGCCATGCAGGCGGCGTTGCGATCGCTGGCCGCCGCGCCCGACGGCCGCTCGGCCGCCGCCCAACTCCAGGCGATTCACCGCCTCGCCGCCGCCGAGTTGCAGGTCATTCCGCTGTGGCAGCTCGTCCTGCATTTCGCCGTACATCCCAGCGTCCAGGGCATCGGCCCGCGGCCGCACACCCTGTATCAAGACATCGAAAAGTGGCGGGTCCAGCTCCGCCTGCCGACCGAATGAGCCATCGCGTTGCCAACTCGTGCTTGTTTGCTCTTGCCGGCGTGCTCGTCGCCGTCGCCGCTGTCCGCGCCGCCGATCCTCCCTTGCCAGCCGCGTGGGAGCTGTCGCCGTACCGGATCAAGCTGATCGTTGCGGTCGATGCGGGGACGGGGCTGGCCGGATCGGTTGCTGACGAGTTGCCGGCCGATCTTGCCGCTCGGGTCGCGGCGGTGGTCGGCGGGGCGTGGAGGGTGGAAGTTGTGCCACCCTCAGCCGAGCTGCGGCATGCGATGCTGGCCGACGGTCGGCGGTGACGGCCCAGTCGATACCCGCTGCGGTGCTGGCTGGCGACAAGGTCATTCTGCTGGCGATTCTGCGCGGGCGGCAGCGGAGGATACGACGTGCGAGCACGCGAGCTGGACGTCGTCACTGGTCTCTGGAACAGCGTCGTCGCCGGCCAGGCCCAGCAGGCCGATAGCCTGCGGCACGCGGTGCTGCGGACGGTGTTGGCGGCGTTTGCTCCGCTCGCTCGGATAGAATCGGCCGATGGCAAGAGCGCCACGCTCCGCCTGCGGGCTGGCGGCATTCCTCGCCGCGACAGGGCGCTTGCGCGGTCGCGCCCGGCGCGGTTCTCGCCCCGTGCTGGTAACGAGCGACGCCCGCGGCGCGGCGCAGCCGGGCCAGGCCGAGCCGATTCCCTGGACGTTCCTTGCACCGACCGAAAAGCTGCTGGCCCGCTCGTCACCTGCCGCATCGAGACGGGACTTGCCGCCGCGCCCATTCCCGAATTTCACCCGCAGTGCCAGCGGTGGGCCCTCGCCGTTTCGCCTTCAGCGGATGTCACGAACCCTCAAGCTGGTCGGCCTCGGTTCGCCTCCCGCTCCACTGGAAGGGTACGACGTGCTGGCCGAAACGCCCGCCGCCAAGGCCGGTCAACCCGCCGGCCGCGAGCTGGTCGGGTCGAGCGACCGTCAGGGGATCGTCGTCGTGGGGCCGGGGGGCCGCGAGACGCTCCGCGTGCTGCTGGTGCGGCGCGGCGACGAAATCCTCGCCCGCCTGCCGATCGTGCCGGGACTCACTAGCGAGGTTTCGCTCCCCTTGGCCGATGCCGGCGGACGGCTGGAGATTGAGATTGCCCTGCTGGAAGTCGAAGATGGCCTCGTGGACCTCGCGGCCCGGCGCGAGTGCTGGCGGCCCGCGTTCGCACGGCGGTCGCCCGGAGCGAAGCCGAGCCGGCGATCAAGCTCGTCCAGCAGCTTCGCGACCTGCCGGGGGCCGAAGTGCTGATCGCCCGCCTCGACCAGGCCCAACAGGCCCTGGGCGCCGCCGACCGCCAGACTCAGGAGCGGTGGCGGGGCCGGCTGGCTGACCTGCGGAAGCTGGCCGACCAGCTCCAGGCCGACAAGCCGGTCGAGAAGCTCGAAGCCGAGCCGAAGGGGCAAAATAACCGCTCCGCGGGCCGACCAGGCTTCGCAACCGGCAAACTCGGGCGGCCGCCCGCGCCGGCGGCCTGCTGGCGCGGGCCGTATCGGCTCGGCCCCCGGCCGGCCGGCATTCCGATGATGGACAAATCGGGGCTGAAACCGCATGCCAACTCGGGCGACTACCTTTTGCCTGGCCACTTTTGCGCTGCTGTTCGCCGCTTCGCCGGTTGCACGGCTGGCCGCCGCCGAGCCGGAGCTGTTGCCGGCCGTGCCACCGGTGCTGGACTGGGGCGCTGAAGATTCTCGGCTCGCTGTCGTGGACCGCCAGCGCCACCTGCCACGGCGGGCAGGACGCTCCGCGCGCCGCGGCAGGAATACGGCCGCTGGCTGGCGCATCGATCCGCACGCCCGCGCGGCTCGAGACGCTCGCCGTGCCCCCGCCTTCCGCCGGATCCTGGCGGTCGCCAGCAGCGGCCAGCGAGACGGGCCTGGCCGAATCCGCAGGTCTATGCCCGCTGCGCGGCCTGCCACGATCCGCGGTGGGATTGTGCCCTGCCGGCCGGCGATGCGCAGTTGCTCTGCTCGCCGCCGTGCCGGACGTGGGGACGCGCGGGATCGGCTGCGAATCGTGCCACGGCGCGGCCGAGCGCTGGCTGGCCAAGCACTACGAGGCGCGGCATCGAGCCGCGGCGACCTGGCGGCCCTCGGGATGACGGCGACACAAAGGACCTGCTTGTCCGCGGCCGGGCGTGTGCGGCCTGCCACGCTCGGCGACGCCGACCACGACCTCAATCACGACATGCTGGCCGCCGGCCATCCGCCGCTGCGGTTCGAGCTGTCGGCCTATCACGACCTGATCCGCCGCAAGCACTGGCCCGCTGCGCGAGCGGATTCCGACATCGCCCGAGTTCGAAGGTGCAGCTGTGGGCCGCCGGGCAGAGCGGCCGCGATCGAGAATGCACGCTCGGCGGCCTTTTGGAGTCCCGCGGCGCGGCGCGCCGTCAAGGCTCGACAAGCTCACCCCCTGGCCGGAGCTCGCCGGAATACGACTGCTTCGCCTGCCACCAGCGGCTACGGGCCGGCGGCTCTCCATTATTCATCAGCCGGGAGCAAACCTGCTCCCGGTGATTTGTCAGGCGACGTTCGCTCCAAGGCACCGGGACCAGGTTTTTGTCCCGGCTATTTTGGTAAATCGGTCCGCTGGCTTGCTCGCCTGGCAGCCGTGGAATCTGGCTCTCGCGGCCGAACCTGTCTCTCGCGGCTCAGCCAAGAACTACCTCGAAGCTGACCATGCGATCAGAAATGCCGCAGCGCACGGCGCGTCGGTGCAGTCAGGATTCGGCGGCGAAGCCAAATGGAACCGCCCGCCGCATGCTGCAACCGAACAACGGCTCGGCCGCGGAATTGCTGCTCGCCGAATCGACTGCCAAGCAGCTTCGCCCGAGCAACACCTGGGCCGCCGGCCTGCCAGGAGCTATCTCGCCCTCAAAGCGGCCTACCTGGCCTGGCGGGAACGGCCCGGCGAAATTGCCGCGTGGGACGAGCAGGTTACGAGCGGCGGCTGGCGGCGGTGGGCCTGATCGCTCGGCTTCGGCTCGCGGGAGTTTCGAATGGCCGGCGTTCGACTGGGAGGGCCTGCCCCGTGCCCGAGCCGGGCGCGGTCGTTCGTTTACGAGCCTGGCGGCGATCTCCCCGCGAGCTGGGCTTCGCTGGCCAGCGAGCTGGCGGCGGAGTACAAATCGCAGTCGGCCCTCAGTCGAACCCCCCAGTACACCATGGTCGTCCTTGGCCAAAACCCCGACGGTCGACTCGCCGCCGCCGCGGTGCAGCTTGGCGGCTCTTTTGGTTATGCCGGCCTCGCGGCCCTTCCCGCCGCCGGGCAGCCAGCGCCGCAGCAGTTCCCGCTCGTTTCGACCGCCAAGTGCTTCGAGTGCCACTTCACGCCGCCGCAGCCGGGCGTGCCGGACGCCTTCCGCACGAGCGAGGACGTCTGCCGCCGCGAGGAGGCCCACGCCTGGCAGGACCGCGACAAGCACCGCCAGTCGCTGTATCTGTTGCTCAAGCCCGAGCACCTGCCGCTGACCGAGCGGATTCTGGGCTTCAAGGTCGCCGACGTGCTGACCTACGAGCTGGTCGATGTGGCCGCGGCCGGCCCGGCGCGGCGAACTGGTCCGCGGCGTCAGCCTTCCGGGCGGACGCCAGGCCGGAGCCGACGTGGCGATCGTCCGCCAGTGCCTGGCGTGCCACGCGCCGGTCGAGGAGCGGGTCGAAGGCGGCGCGCCGGCTGACGACGGTCGAGTACGGCGTCTCGTGCCAGGCGTGCCACGGGCCGGGCCGCGGGTACGAGCTGCCGCACCAGAAGGCGGGCTGGCGGCTGGTGAAGGCCGAGGTGAAGGAGCAGAAGTTCGGCCTCCGCGATCTGCGGAGCCCCGGTGCGGCGGGCCGAGCTGTGCGCCTCGTGCCACGTCGGCAGCCGCGGCGAAGACCCGCTCCGCGCGGTTCGTCCGGCACGAGTGGTACGCCGCCGGGGCATCCTGCCGCTGCCCAGCCTGGAGCCGGTGACGTTCGCCGCCCAGGAGCCGGCCCACTGGCGGCCGTTGCAGGAGAAGCTGTATCGCCCCGGCGGGTTTCGCTACTACACGGCCCGCGCCGTAGGCGTGCTCGGCGACGATGTCGATGACCTCGTCGGATAGGCGGTTGAGGTTCGTGGCTTTCCAGTAGTAGTGCCAGCCATGGGGGACGGTGTCGTCGAGGCCGCTCTGGTGGTCGACGTACAGGGTTGGTCCGACGAGGTCCACGAGCGGCGTTCCGAACTCGCGGAGCGCGCGGACGGCGCGCTCACCGTCCTCGACGGGTCCGGCGTAGCAGCTGGCGACGGCGATCGCCGGCCGGAAGTGCAGTTCCTCGCTGATAACTGGCAGCGGCGGGATCGTGCCAAGCCGAATGACGTTGCCGAGCTCGTCTGGCGCGTCGGTCACGAATTCACGGTAGAAGCGCAGCACGTCGGTGGTGTCCTCGGCCGCCCAGAACACCGGTCCGGCCATGACGGTGGGGCCGACGGGGTGCAACGTGAACCGGAACGAGCTGACGACGCCGAAGTTCCCGCCGCCGCCCCGCAGCGCCCAGAACAGGTCGGGGTGATCGTTGGCCGATGCCCGAACGATGTCGCCCTCGGCGGTGACCACCTCGGCCTCCATGAGGTTGTCGACGGTGAGCCCGTGCTTGCGCATGAGCCAGCCGATGCCGCCGCCCAGGCTGAGGCCGCCGACGCCGGTGTGGCCCACGATGCCGCCCGTGGTGGCGAGACCGTGTGCCTGTGTCTCGTGGTCGACGTCGCCCCACAGGGCGCCGCCCTGGACGAGGGCCGTGCGCTCGACGGGATCGACCGAGACGGCGCGCATCGCCGAGAGGTCGATCACGATGCCGTCGTCGCACACCGCGGTGCCGGCCACGTTGTGGCCTCCGCCTCGTACGGCGATCTCGAGGTCGCGGTCGCGGGCGAACCGCACCGCTGCGGCCACGTCGGCGGTGCCGCTGCAGCGGGCGATCAATCGAGGGCGCCGATCGACGCGTGCCGTTCCATACGGCGCGGGCCTCGTCGTATCCATCGTGATCGGGAGCGATCACGTCGCCCCGGAACCCGGGGATCTGCATTGTGGTTGGTGCGGTCATCGTTCCTCCTCTGGTCGATGGGCTCATCGCAACATCGGCGGGGTACCGACGAGAAGGCAGCGATCTGGACCTCGAAGTAAGGAATCTGGACTTCACGGCGGTCGACGAGGCGCGGGACACTGTGCTCATGAGGACTTACGGGCAGTACTGCCCGATCGCCCGTGGCGCGGAGATCTTCGCTGAGCGCTGGACGCCGTTGATCATCCGCAACCTGCATCTGGGCTGTGAAACCTTCGGCGAGATCCTCGAGGGTGCGCCCGGACTCTCCCACACGCTCCTCGCGCAGCGGCTCAAGCAGCTCGAACGCCTCGGCGTTGTCGAGTCGGCACCCAAGGCTCAGGGGCGCGGTCACCGTTACCAGCTCACGAGCTCTGGCCACGATCTGTTCAAGGTCTGCCAGACCCTCGGCGAGTGGGGAGCTCGTTGGCTCAGATCGCCCCCGAGAACCTCGATCCATTCGTGGCGCTGTGGTCGATGTGCAACGCGCTCCGACGGGATCGACTCCCGGACCAGCGCGTGGTCATCCGGTTGGACTTCACCGGCTTCCGGCCCCACGAGCGGTACTGGTTGCTGCTCGAGCACGGCGAGGCCGAGATCTGCAAGACGTATCCCGGACTGGACGAAGATCTCTACATCACTGCCGACGCCGAAGCGTTCGTGAAGTGGCACGCCGGCCAGCTCTCCTGGGCGGAGGCAACCCGCGACTCCCGGATCCAGCTCGACGGGCCGTCATGGCTCGTACGGGTCTTCCCGACGTGGAACGCCCGCAGCATGTTCGCTCACATCACGCCCGCCGCTGCTACCGCCACCGCGAACTGATGCACTGGACCCGGCACCGAGCGACGCCACGTGGGCATCATGTGAGGCACTCGTGGGGCTGCACCTCGGCGCCGACCGCCGATGCCACCGGGGGTCCGCCATTCGATGCGAAGAAGGTCCGCAGCCGTGCCCCCAAGCGTTGGTAGAGGACGCAGAACGCGCGACGCAGAACGACGGCCCAATCGCGGCTTGCGGCGCGCTCCGAACGAAGCGCATCGGGCGCTTCGTATCGCGGCGCGTCGGGCGCTCGCGGGGTGCTTTTGCTCACACCGCTCGTGTTGTCGCCACACGCCGCCTCCAGTCCACAATGAAGAGCCGCAGGACGATCTACGGCCCCGGGCGGGCGCAATGGTGTGCTCCTGGCTTGTCAGCCCTCAGCTGCCCGAGAAGCGTCTACCCACAGAGTTGCAAGCGACCGTTGAACATCCGGACCGGGCTGATCGTCAATAGTCCGCACCTCCCTCTCTCGACATCGACGGGCGACACCGCGCGCGGACCTCAGGAGCTTCCCGTGTCAGCCGCCGCAAGCGCCTACCAGATCAGAGATCGAGGGTCACCGAAACGAGCGACAGCGGACCACTTCCAGCGGCCGATCAGCGCAACGGACGCTACGATCCCTTGGTCTTCCTCGCCCCGCTTTTCTTGGGCGGCGCGCTCTTGCTGGCGATGTTCTTCTTCCTCGTCGCGTCGGCCGTGTTCTTGGCCGCACTCTTGCTGGCGCCCTTCTGAGGGACGGCCGTGCCCGCCGCGAGCACGCTGAGCGTTCCCGGCGCAGGGGCCACCATCGTCTCCTCCCCCGACAGCCACCGCACCCGCACGAGCGATCCCGTCACCGCGGTGACGAGACCCTCGCGGTCCGGCCCCTTCATCGACGACAGGCGAATCCGGTCTCCGACCTCGACCTCTTGCACCATGTTGGGCTACGACGCTTGCTGTAAGTGGAACGGGTTTGCGCTGCATGGCGGGCACGCCCACCAATCGCCGAAAGTTCTCGGCACGTCTCCGGATCCCGCCCGAAAGAAGCCGCGGCAACGTCCACATTGACACCGCGCAGGCGACTCTCGTTGCACGCGCCCCCGGCGTCCCCCGACACCGACGGTAAGGGATCGACGGGCACTGGCATGTCAGGCTCCTTGCGATTGCAGTGGCGTCGAGCCTGCGTGCGGGGCGGCAATCGCACGATCGTCCAGCTCCCAAACACGGCGTACTGAGAACGCCCACCCTACACCGACGAAGCCCGAACCGCTCATTCGCGAGCCGTGTTTCGGTGCAGTGCGTGCAGCCTTGCGCGGTCGCGACCGAGCCGTCTTCGAATCGACAATATCGCTACGCCCCGGCGTTCGACGGAGAACGCGCACGGAATGCGCGGCGCAGAATGACGCCGGAGCGCCGGTTGTGAACGAGCCCAGATCGAAGCCTCTGCGTGGCGGTTGACGTCGGCAGCGTTGGATCGACTGGCGAACCCATACGGAACAATTAGGCGCAGCTGTCGCGTGTGTTGGACGCCTCCGGCTTGCCGTCGACTCGTGTCGCTGACATGTAGCGGCCGTTCCTGAGCGACCGGCTGACTTCCGCGAGTTGGTCCGCCAAGAGTGTTAGTCGTCGGCTTCGAGTCGAACGCGGGGTGGGAGCTTGCGGATCGGTGCCAAGGTGCGAAGGTCAAGCGCGTCGATGTTGATGAAATCTCGGTAGTTGTGGCTGATCAACGGTGGGTGGTTCCTGATCGCGAGCGAGGCAATGATCAGATCGTTGCGTTGCGACGGCGCGCCCGAGCGGATGGCCCGCTACCCGAGCTCGCTGTTGCAACTTGTCAGCGAGCGCTTGTCCTTCAGCGAACATCTCATCAGAAACAAGCGTTGACGATGCTCAGCCAAGAACCAATAGACCGAATCGCGAGCCACCAGATGCCCGCACAACGCCATCGCGTCCAACAACTCCGGGTTCGGATCCGACATGCCCTGCATCAACACATTCTTTTATATCCGGGCACAAATCGCGAGCACCCTCGACCAATTACCCAGCAGTCTCTTAACCGTGCTCGAGTGTCCCGGTCCGATTGAACCAGAGAGTCATAGCTAGGTGTCACGCGGCGGATCGAACGAGGCTGTGAGTTCGATCTTGTCGAACATCTGCTTCACCACGAACATCTGTGCCTTCACCCTTTCCGGGTTGAAGGAGGGCGCTTCGTCGTCGTCGAGTTCGAACGCTGCAGCACCGTGTTTCGCGATCGCCGCCAGAAACGCGGCGGCGGAGACGTTGACGGCCATGGCCATGAATCGAAGGACGGCATAGTTTTGGTCCGGGTCCGCTGTGAGACGATCCTTGATCTCGCGCGCTACGTCATTGGCGACGTGTTCCATTCCGCCGGTCTGAGCGGTGCACAGCTCGATCGCCGTGGCCCTCGCTTGTGCAATCAGGTCATCGGGGGTTCGGTCGTTCATGTGTTGAGCGTAGATCGGGGTCTACGCTCGGCGCGGTGGATGCTGGCGGCTGGGCAGTAGTGGCGGCAATCGCCGCCGGAGTTGGCGGCCTTGGCGCAGTCGGTAGCTCCGTAGCGGCATACAAAGCGATCCGCCTCACGCAACGCCTGCAGCGAACCGCCCACCTCGTCGCACGTCTCGAAAAGGGCCGAACCCAGGCTTTCCTCGCGATCGAGAATCGTGGACCGGCCGTCGCTCGAACCGTCATCGCGACCGTGCGCGCATCGATTGACGGTGAACGGCCCGAGGTGAACCACGGACCGGAGGACGTGGAGAACGCCGACGGGTCTTTCACGATCGCCGTCGACGCTCTCGCGCCGGGTGCCGCATGTCTACGCGGGTTGACGGCGACGATCAACCGCAAGAGCTATCGAGTCGTCGTCGAATTGAAATGGTACGACGAGAGCGGAATGCGCTCAGACCGACACATCGTCGAACTCGTCTAGGACCTCGTGGTGATGATGATGACGATTCCGGCGCCCACTTGCGCGCCACCTCCGCCGCCTCCACGGTCCCCGATCACGTGTACGTCGGCGCCGTGGCGACGGATCGGGTACTTGGCTCGACTGCCGGGTGCACGTCGTCGGGTGATTGCATCATGATTGCCCGCTTCGAGAGTCGTGAGGCCGCCCAGCGAAACAGTGATCGTCGCGAGCACACCGAGTGGTGGTCGGCGACCGAGAAGTGTTTCGACGGACCGGTCCGGTTCCACGACATCGACGACGTCCAACTGATGACCCACGGCGAACTCGACAACGCCCATTTCGTGCAGGTGATGGAGGGGCATTGCGCCGATCGCGACCGACTCGTGGAGCTCGAGCACGAGGCCGACCCGATGCTTGCCGAGGCCCGGCCGGAACTGATCGGCTCCGTGACGGCGTACTTCGAGGACAACGAGTTCACCGAGGTGGCCTATTTCACCTCCGAGACTGAAGCCCGTCGAGGCGAGAGTCGGGAGATGCTCAACGAGATGGTCTCGAAGTTCGCCGAGTGGGAGACACTGATGAAGGTCGATCGGTACATCGATATCACCGATCCCTGGCTGGTAAGCGCCTAAGTCTCAACACCCACCAGAGCGGTGCGACGTACTCGAGATCGGCCACCTGCTCGACGGGCGTGCGGCACCAAGGCCGCTTCGAGGCACCGATTCCGAATGCAGATTCGGGGACCAAGGAGGACCGGTTTACCGGCATCGACCTCCCACACCCGCGGGCCTCGACAAGGGCTGGGTCGCAGTATCGATGGCGATCGAATTCACCGATGACCGCAGTGATTCGACGTTCTTCGTCTGAAGGTGGAGCGCGGCGTCGGGTGTGGTTCGGCATCGACGCCTTGTTCGTAGCGAACCCGCGACGCCGGAGCTGACGCCTCTTCCCCGTCGCCGGATCGCGTGGGAGATCGACGACGACGTACCACGTGCCGCGCTTCTTGTCCTCGCTGAGCGACGGACGGTCAATCGCGGTGAAGTTGTCATGCGTCAACAAATTGGCCGGATCTAGCGGGTCGAAATGTCTGCAGCCTGGGGTCGGATGCACGAAGCACGAGTTCGCCAAGGTGATCACCCCGTTGAGAAGCACCTGTTACAGCCGTCGAGCGACCTCAGGAGGTGAGGTCGTTCAGATCACGGTGGGCTCGGGGATGGGGACGATGAACCGCGCTCCCCAGTTCCTGGCGTAAGCGAGTTGAGCGAGGATCTCATCTTTGAAGTTCCAGGAAGGATCAAGATGTAGTCCGGCTTGGACTCGTCGATGCGTTCCGGTGCGTAGATCGGGATGTGCGTGCCGGGCAGGAACCGGCCCTGCTTGTACGGGTTGCGATCGACCGTGAAGTCGATGAAATCCGTACGGATGCCGCAGTAGTTCAACAGGGTGTTGCCTTTGCCCGGAGCGCCATAGCCGACGATCGTGTGACCGCTCCGCTTCAACGCAATGAGCAGTTCGAGCAGCTTGCGCTTGGTCTCCCGCACCTGTTCCTCGAATGCTGTGTACGTCGCGATCTTGCGATAACCCTTTGCCTCTTCCAGGGCGCGCAGTGCGCGGAGACGATCGGTGACCGGGCGAGCCTCGTCCTCAGCATGGCGGGCATATATCCGGAGCGAACCACCGTGGGTCCACAGCTCCTCGACATCGAAGATGGTCATCCCGTGGCGAGCAAAGACCGTTTCTACGCTCAGGAGCGAGAAGTAGCTGAAGTGCTCGTGGTAGATCGTGTCGAACTGATTCCCTTCAAACATTCGCACAAGATGGGGGAACTCGACGGTCACCGTTCCTGCCGGCTTCAGGATGACGGCGATCCCGGCGATGAACGAGTTCAGATCTGGGATCTGGGCGAGGACGTTCTTGCAGACAACCAGGTCGGCGAGCCGGCCGTCGGCTGCCATGGACTTGGCCTTCATCTCGTCGAAGAACGTCACGTCCGTCGGCACGCCGCGTTCGATCGCGGACGCGAGCCACATTGGCCGCCGGCTCGACCCCGAGACACGGGATGCCTCGGGCGACGAAGTACTGCAGCAGGTATCCGTCATTGCTGGCCAGCTCCACGACGTAGCTGTCCGCATCGAGTCCGAGGCGCTCGACGATCATCTCCGTGTAGTCCGCCGCGTGCTCGAGCCAGCTGGTCGAGTACGACGAGAAGTACGCGTACTCGGTGAAGATCTCCTCGGCGGCGACATACTGATCGAGCTGAACCAGTAAGCACTGATGACAGACCCACACGTGGAGCGGGTAGAAGGGCTCAATGCCGTCGACGTGCTCGGCGTCGGGATAGCTCTCGCACAGCGGTGACGTGCCCAGGTCGACCACCCGATGCACCAGAGTGGTTCCACAGGATCTGCACGGGAACCGCATGTTTCGTGCATTGTACTCACCTTTCTTGGTCGGAGGAGAGTGAATGTCAATCCGACGATTTCGATATTCTGCGCGGATGCACTCCGACGAGCCGGCCTCTCAGGTCGGCCGAAACATGTACCAGCTGGTGGAGGAGTTGTACCCGATCTGCCGCAGCATCACCGGAAACGGCGTCCGGGCGACCCTTGACACGCTCGGACGGCGGATACCGCTGGAGGTCGTGGAGGTCGCGTCGGGAACCCCGGTGCTCGACTGGACCGTACCGCTCGAATGGAACATTCGCGACGCCTTCATCGCCGACGGCAGCGGTCGAGCGCGTCGTCGACTTCACGGCGAGCAACCTCCACGTCGTCAGCTACTCGATCCCGACCGACCGACACATGTCTCTCACCGAGTTGCGACCCCACCTGCACTCGCTGCCCGCGCAGCCCGAGGTGATCCCGTATCGGACGTCGTATTACGACGAGACATGGGGGTTCTGTCTCACCCAGCGCCAAGCTCGACGCCCTCGACGAGGCGGAAACGTACCACGTCGTGATCGACTCGACGCTCGCTCCCGGTTCGCTCTCGTACGGGGAGTTCGTCGTGGCCGGCCGCTCCTCGGACGAGGTGCTGATCTCCACTCATGTCTGCCATCCGTCTCTCTGCGACGACAACCTCAGCGGCATCGCCGTCTCGGTAGAGCTTGCTCGCCGGCTCGCAGCGGGCCCGACCCCCCATCACACGTTCCGCTTTCTCTACGCGCCGGGAACGATCGGTGCGATCACTGGCTGTCGCGCAATCGCGACACGGCGCACCTCGTCCGGCACGGCCTGACGCTCACGTGTCTCGGGGACTCCCACCCCTTCACCTACAAGCGCACTGTCGGAGGGCACGCTGCGATCGATCGAGCAGCCGACGCACGTGTTAGCGACCAGGGGACCGGAACACCGAGTCATCGACTTCTTCCCCTACGGCTACGACGAGCGGCAGTACAACTCGCCCGGGTTCCGGTTGCCGGTGGGGTCGCTGATGCGGGGCCGTCACGGCACGTTCCCCGAATATCACACCTCCGCGGACGACCTCGACCTTCGTGTCCGGCGAGAGGATGGCCGAATCCCTGGAGGTCCTCGCGGAGATCGTTGCGGTCGTCGACGGCGACCGGTGCTCGTCAATCAATCGCCCTATGGCGAACCGCAACTCGGCCGGAGAGGGTTGTACGGAGCACTCGGCGGCAGCAACATTCCCGACGGACAGCTGGCGATGCTGTGGGTCCTGAACCTGTCCGACGGCGAGCACTCCCTCATCGACATCGCCCAGCGTGCCGCAATGCCCTTCGCCACCGTCGCCGCGATAGCCGAGGTACTCGTCGAGCACGGCCTTCTCGCGGACCAGGGTCGACCCCAGTGATCGTGCCGGCGCCACGTAGAGCGGGCCGTGACTTCATTATGCTCGGCTGCAATGTCGAGGTTCGCGCGCCCATCCCGCGGCGGCGGGACCCGCAACGCTCGGGTCGCCGATCCCGCCGCTGAGGTGTGGAGTCGCGCCCTCGTCACCGGGGCGTCATCGGGAATCGGTGAGGCCTTTGCCGAACGGCTCGCCTCGAGCGGGGTGGCTGTCGTCGTGGTGGGACGGAGCGCGGCGTTGGGCGCGGTGGCTGAGCGGATTGCCCGAGCGGGTGGGGAAGTCCAGGCCGTGCAGGCCGATCTCTCCGTGGAGGAGGACCTCGAGCGGGTCACCTCGCTCGTCCGCACCGCTGTGCCAGCGATCGATCTGCTCGTCAACAACGCTGGTGTCGGTCAGTACGGGGCGTTCGCGGACCTGCCGATCGCGGGCGCGATCGAAACGATCAGGGTCAACGACGAGGCACTCGTGCGTCTGACCCACGCCGCGATCGGCCCGATGGTCGCGGCTGGCCACGGATGTGTGATCCACGTCTCCTCGACGGCGGCGCTCAACCCCGGGCCGTCGCAGGCGGTGTACTCCGCGTCCAAGGCGTTCGTGTCGAGCTTCGGCCGGGCGCTGGCGGACGAACTGACCGGCACCGGGGTGACATGCACCACCGTCCTGCCCGGCTACACCCGCACCCGATACTTCGAGCGCGTCGGGCTGTCGCCGAACATCCCTGAGGCCCATTGGATGTCGGCTGATCAGGTCGCGGCGCTGTCGATCGACGCAGCTCGCGCCGGGAACCGCTTCGTCATCATCCGCCACACCCGCGGCTGGGAACTAGCGTTATCACGCCGCTTCCCTGCGCTTGTCGCTGATCCGATCAGCTCGCACATTCGTCGAATGGCCCGCGTCGTCCAGCGGGCGAGGCTGCGGATCCGTCACTGACCGAGTCAATCATCAGGGTGGAAAAGCGGTCATCGACACCGTCATCGCCAGGTCGTGCCCGCCCAACCTCGGAATCGCCATAGGCACGATACCGACGTCGCCATCGAGGCACAGCGATCTCACACTTGATCCGCGACATCTCCAATTCAGTCCGGCCATGGAAGGAGCCGCGTGGAACCCGCGAGACGCTAGCCGGCATCCGCCCAGCGTTCGGTCAAAGAGCACACGTCGAGTCGGACTCGTCGCTGTACGGCGCGAGCGCCGAGCGGTTGTTCACCGAACTGCGACGCCTCGACGATCAGGTCACGACGGTGGTCCTCATCGAACACAACCCCGGGGTTGCCGACTTGGTGGATCTTCTCGCCGTCGCTTCGGCAACCGGCGGGGCGGCGATCGACACGTTCCCGACCGCCGCCGTCGCGGTCCTGTCGGTCGCAGGGCCATGGAGCGCGCTGCAACCGGCCTGTGCGTTACTCGACAGCTTCTGGGCGCCGCGGCAGGCGCGCTGATCGACGTTTCCGGTATGGACATCACGACGATAAGAGCACGCGTCGAGCAAGCGCGCGTCGCGCGCCTCGCCACAGTGAGGCCCGACGGGCGTCCACATGTCGTGCCGTGCTGCTTCGTCCTGAGCAACGAGGTGCTCTACTCGGCGGTCGACGCAAACCCGAAATCGACGGTTGCATTGCGGCGGCTCGACAACGTTCGGGCTGTTCCGTGGGCTGCGCCGATGTTGGTCGACCACTACACCGACGCGGCTACGACGATGCTGGAGATGCTCGGCGTGCGCTCATCGAACTCCTCGGCGGCGTTGTCGATGCCGCCTACGAGAAACGCTCCATCGCACTCGTCGTCGAACCTGCACCCCGCCGGGTTCGACGAGCTGATGCCCAAGACAATCGCCAACGCCACCGTCGACCGGCTGCTGCACCACGCCCACGTCGTCATCACCAACGGCGACTCAATCCGCCTCACCCAAGCAACCCGAGGCAAAGGGGTGAGGCCACTGACCAACTGACCCGCTGGGCAGATCCACTGGCCATCACCGGGCAATTCTGATGGCCACCAACGGGCAGTTCCACTGACCGCCCATGGGCAGATCCTGCTGGCCCTTGACACGTGCAACCAACGGAGTCAGTTCGGCGTGCGCGTTACGCCCTTGGAGCCGCGTCGCGAATAGTGCCAGCGATTCGTGTTTGGTCGCAATCCGCCGAGAACTCGTGGCGCAATCAGTGTTATCCGACAGGAGCCGCGCAGCGACCGGGCGTGATCAGTGGACAGTGCGATCGCGTCGTCGTAAGGGTTCCACCGGCCGCGCGCACCTGCACCAGACTACGCCACGTGCGGTCGCCTGGGGTGCAACCGTTGGCTCGTCTGTGGGTCGAACTGGCCGAACTGTCCACGTCTTTGCTACCCCGCTTCTCTGGACCTAATGGCGTTCGGGTCGATTATGGCGTGGAAGGGGTCAGCGGTTCAATTACCCTGTTCAGGCGGCAGCGCCCTGTGATCGGAAGCCGTTCCAGGTCGTCGTGGAATCTACTTGGACGACTATCGAAGCGACAGCGCCACGGGAGCGCGACAGCGATGCGATGCCGTGCGCGATGATCCCAGACTTTCCGGACGGACGTGCTGAGTGGCTGTGGTCGATCGTGACGCATGCGCGGCCGGGCAGAGGTGCGTCGACGGCAGCGAGAACCGGCGCGGGCACGCTGACAGCCGAGGTCCTGGCTCGCCAATCACCTGGCAGGACGATGGGCCCGGCGTCGGTGTCGAGCCCCAACCAGCAGTTGCCGTTGATGTCGAGCGGGGATCCATCAGGTTCGTGATGACTTGTCGATCGCCGCCTGGTCGGTTGAGCCCAACCTCGTTCGGCCGCGGGGTCGTGTCGAAATCGATCCGTCCAATGCCTGATGACACCGTCGTCGGTCCACGCGAGTTCCTCCTCGTGGCGCACAGCGATCAGCACCCGATGGTGCAGCCGCCACGCTTTCGGGGTCGAGGCAGCATCGGCCACATAGCCGAGAAGTTGCTCGGGGTAACGAACCGCAATCAACGCTAGAGCGCTACCCGCGAGGGCAAATACAGGAAGTTCGCGCACTCCTTCTGGCGCACGACTGACGTCGATGACAACGGCGCGTCCAGCGCGCAGCCTCCACGACTCGTCCTTGCGTGACAGCACCGATGCGATGGAATCGCGGCGCAAGGCGGCAACCTTTGCGGCGCGCCGCGAGGTGGTCGTCCAGTAGTAGCCGCCAAAGTCGACCCCCGCTTGCAACGTCACCACCGGACCTGAGATCCCGCGTACGGCGAAGGCCTGGAACTCGCTCATCAAGGATGCAACTGCTTGATGACGATCGTTGCAGGGTCCAGCCCGAGTCGGTGGTAGAGGTTGACCGCAAATCGCCGTCCGGTTCGCTGCATTGACGCCTTCATCACACGCTCGACGGCTCCGGCAGACAGCCGGGGCAGCGGAAGCTCGACCGTCAGGGCAATGTCGACCTTGAGTTCGGTTTCCTCACCACGTTGGATCAACTCGTAGGTGCCGTCTGCACCGGCGCGTTCCCTATCGCCACGAGTCGTCTCGTGGGTGAAGCGGATGAGGCGCGGCTCGATGAACTCCATCCGCTCGGTGAATGTGGGGGCGACGCTGACGCCGAGTGCCTCGACGCCCATCAACTGCCATCGCCACAGATCCCCTTCGACGACGATCGAACGAACAAGGGGAGTGAGCGCGGTCAGAGAGGCGGGATCGCAGATCTGTGCCCAGATGCGGTCAGCGCTGACCGGAACCGTGGACGCCGAGATGTTCCGGGCACTGAAGGTTGCCATGAAGGAAGGCCTACCCGAATATCTCAGGCGTAACCCATCGATAAGCGAACCACGAGCGGAAGAGCGACGAATGCGACCACCGCCCACTGACGGTGACGGCGTAATGAGCAATGTTGGCCGAGTCCTCACCCTTGTCGTCTGGTCGGCAGCCCGAAGCGGGCGCGCCGGCACGAGCAAGGTTCTCGGCGAGAACTTGGCGCGCGTGATGGGTATCGACATCGAGCAGAAGAAGCGGTATGTGCCGCAGTGCCCTTTCGAAGCGCTCACCTGGCGCGCAACGGTGAAGCCGATTCTCCTCGAGTCGGATGGCGTGATCGATGTTGACGCGCAAGGTGTGCGCATCAGCGACGAGGCGGAGGAACGCCTTCGCTCGCTTTCGGCGGGAGAATTGGTCTGTGATGACCGTCGACCTCACTCTTCCAGCGAACGCAGTGATGACTGCCATGGGCGACATTCCCGCTAGGGGTGCGCTTGCTGGCGACAGGCGACGAAGAAGTGCCGGAACGCGCCGACGTGCTGGTCTTCGGACCGAGCTCCTGCTGGACCGCGAGGTTGCGGCAGGCATCGCGCGATGCCTGAACATGCGTCGAGTGCGGCTGTCCGGATCTATGCACAAGGCTGGCGGCCGCGGTGTCGTCGCCGGGGAATGGCAGGATGCGCGATCCCCGCACCGCGGCGCTCTTCGGATCCAGCAACGGGTCCGCCGAAGTCAGGCGGTGGCGAGGATCGGCATCGTTGGCTGCACGCTCCCGCCCGGTGGTTCCAGCGTCACACCCAAGGAGAAGTCGGACGGGTCGGTGTCGCCGAAACGGACCGAGACTGCACCGCTTTCGTCGGGTCGAAAGACCCCGACTGAGGTGGCACCGCCGGAGTCGTCGATCAGCCACAACTGGTAGGTCTTGTCCGCTTCGGGTGCGACAACCGCTGCGCCGGAGATGACAAGGGCGGCCTCGGTTGGCGAATATGCCGCAACGAGCGAATCACCGAGTGATCCGGCAAACGGTCGAGTCGAGACGTCGTCGGCCTCCATTACGGCGGCAACCGAGTCAGTCGACCCCGAGTCGTTGTTCGACGCCACTACGACAGCAGCGGCGACGAAAAGCAGCACCGCCGCGGCAGCAGCCAAAGGCGCGAATCGTCGGCTCCGAGCTCGATCGATTGACACTACGTTTGGCGCGGCGGGCGCGGCGTTCTGGTCGACACCGGTGATCGCGCCGAGCACCGATGCCCGCAAGGTCGCAGGCGGCACTTCCCGAGCCGACCCGTGGAGCGCAGCTGCGGCAGATAGCGCCGCCGCAAGCTCTGCGGCCACGTCGGGGTCGGAGGTCGCCGCAGCATCGAGTTCGGCCGTTTCGGTCTCGGTGAGTTCGCCGAGCGCGGCCAAGGCGATCAGGTCGTCGGTTCGGGGATTCACGAGTCGCCTCCAAGTGTGACGCTCAGGCGTCGTAGACCGCCACGCACCCGTCCCTTGACGGTGCCGAGCGAGAGGCCGAGCTGCTCGGCGATCGCCGAGTGGCTGAGCCCCTGGATGAATGCCAGTTCGATGATCTGACGCTGGTCTGATGGGAGTTCGCCCAACGCCCGCGTCACCCGCTCGGCTTCGATCGAGGAGACGACGGTGTCGTCGGTGAGCGGCTCTTCGTCCTGTCGGCGCTGGCTTAGGTGCCAGATTCGGTTGCGTTGAGACTGCTCTCTGCGCACTCGGTCGACGGCACGGCGACGAGCAATCGTGAACGCCCACGTCGAGACACTCGCCTTGGCGCCATCGAACCTGGCTGCCGACGTCCACAGTTCGACGAAAACCTCCTGAGTCACTTCCTCTGACATCGCCTGGTCGCGGAGTACCCGCTTCACGGTCCCGAAGACCATTGGTGCGATCAGATCGTACAGATCGGCGAATGCGGCCTGATCTCCACGTTGGACGCGTTCGATGAGCGTGGGTAGATCGGGAGGTCTGCGCGGCGATGCGATCATGCTGCCACGGATGCGCCGTATCGAACGGAACTGCCAGCGTCGCCATCATTCGTCCGCAGCTCCCGAGACTCCTGCTCCGATGATGCTCGCGACCGTCATGAACGTCGTTCGCATCCTCGATGCAATTGGATCAATGAGAACCCGTAGTTGTCAGCTTGCTCGGGGATCGATGTGTGCACGCGACAAGGGCGAGGGGCCGAAGCCTCCTCGCCCTTGGTTCCCGATGCGTGCGACTCAGGGCATGAGCACCGCGTCGATCACGTGGACCGTGGCGTTGGCGGTCTGGATGTCGGCACATCCGACCGTGGCCTGGCCGTTGACCATCAATGAACCGTCGTCGGCGACCTTGATCGAGATGTCGGCGCCGTTGACCGTGGTCACCGAGTCGAGGTCGGCGAGGTCGGCGCTCGACAGCTTCTCGCCGGCGACGACGTGCAGCGTCAGGACCGACGTGAGCGCGTCCTTGTCGGCGAGGAGGGCGTTGACCGCGTCGTCACCGAGGGCTTCGAATGCCGGGTTGGCCGGGGCGAAGATGGTGAACGGGCCGTCGCTGTTGAGCGTGTCGACGAGACCAGCTTCGGTCACGGCGGCCACGAGCGTCGACAGCACTGGGTTGTTCGATGCAGCCGTCGCGGCGGTGTCGTCGGTCATCCCGGCGAACGATCCTTCGCCGTCAGCTGGAACCGCCGAGCACAGCGGTCCGCTCGGCATCATGACTGTCCGCCGCATCGGTGGTCATCGGGGCTTCGTCCGCAGGCGGCATCAGCACTTCACCGATGATGTGCACGGTTGCATTGGCGGTGACGACGTTCGAGCAGAGGACGGGCGCCCCGTTGACGGTGGTGCCATCGGCGCCGAACTCGAGCGTGCCGCCATTGACGGTCTCTGCCGAACCGGCCGCGCCGAGCGCTGCCGCGTCGAGGCTCTCGCCGGCGATCACGTGGTAGGTGAGGATCGAGGTGAGAAGTTCCTTGTCGGCCAGCACAGCAGCCAGGTCGTCCTCGGGGATTGCGGCGAACGCGTCGTTGACCGGTGCGAAGATGGTGAACGGGCCGTCGCTGTTGAGCGTGTCGACGAGACCAGCTTCGGTCACGGCGGTCACGAGCGTCGACAGCAGCGGGTTGTTGCTGGCGGCGGTTGCGGCGGTGTCGTCGGTCATCCCTGCGAACGAGCCTTCACCTTCGGTCGGAACGGCGCTACATGCCGGGCCGAACGGGCCATCGGTTGACGTGCCGGTGGTGACGGGGGCGTCGGTGGCGGCCGGCGCTTGGCTGGCGGCGGGCGCATTGGTGTTTGCGGCTTCGGTATCGCTGCCGCAAGCTGCGGTGATGAGTGACAGTGATGCGAATGCTGCCATCAACGTGATGGTTCGGACTCGGTTGATCATGATGGGGGTTCTCCTTGAACGGATTTGTTGGGGGGTGTTGTTCACGTTGCAATGCAACGAGATTTGATGGCTTCAGAGTGAGCCGGGGCGGATCACTTGATGAAGACCACGATCTGGTGATGCCCGGAGGCACCGTTCGGGAGTGGTTCGGATCGTTCGTCGGTTTGGATCACGCCGTTTCCATCTGTCGCCCGACACCGGATCGACGTGCGCCCGGTTGCAGTCGGTGCCCAGCGGAATGCCCACTGACGCCACGTGTCGTTGTTGAGCGCGTCGCCCATCTCGGTGGGCATCCAGGGGCCGTCTGCGATCTGCACCTCGACGTTGCTGATGCCAATGGTCTGCGCCCAGGCAACACCGCCGATCGCCGCCATGCCGTCGGCGCTTCGGGTGAGCGTTCCGAGCCCATCGACCGAGTCGATGCGGCTCATCAACTTGATCGGCGCCCGTTCGGAGTAGCCGCGGGGCACCCAATAGCTCTCGAACTTCTCGAACGTCGTCAGCTCGATCTCGGTGAGCCACTTCGTTGCGGAGACGTAGCCGTACAGACCGGGGACGATGAGCCGAACCGGGAAACCATGTTCGAGCGGAAGTGGTTCACCGTTCATCCCGAAGGCGACGAGTGCGTTGCGTCCGTCGGTTGCGGCTTCGATCGGGAATCCACACGTGTACCCATCGATCGACCGCCCGACGACCTGGTCGGCGCCGGATTGCACGCCGGCTTCGGCCAACAGCTCGTCGAGGCGCACACCGAGCCATCTGGCGTTGCCGACCAGCTCGCCACCGATCGTGTTCGACACACACGTGAGCGTGATGTCGTACTCGACCACGTTTCGCGTCATCAGCTCGTCGAAGCTGAACCGCAGTTCCTTGTCGACCATGCCGGTGACCCGTAGCTCGTAGTCGTCGGTCGGGATCTGCGGCACGGTGAGCGCGGTGTCGATGCGGTAGAAGTCGGCGTTCGGCGTGATGAACGGCGCGACGCCGTCGATGCCCACGGTCACACCCTGCGGGATAGTCGCGAGCGGTTCGGATGCGGTAGGGAGCACGACATTTGCCCGTGACTCCGCCGCGCTGAAGCGGCTCTTGATCGCTCGGCCGACGGCCCCAGCGCCCGCACCGGCGACAGCCAAGGTGGCGAGCAACCCGCCGCCGCGGATCAGCACCTGGCGGCGCGTCGGCCGAACAGCGACGGTCGCAGACAGTTCGCCAGTCGTCGAGTCATCGACTTCCGCATTCGCACCGCGGGCCGCGGTTGGAAGGACGGGTTGGGCGACTCGATGCACGGACCACAGGGCGAGGGCGCCGACCACGGCGCCGACCGTCGAGGGGATCGCATCGGCGAGTGATCCGCCCACTCGCCTGGTGAGCGCCGCGTAGGCACCGATGACCCCGAACGCGCCGATGCCGATGACGCCAACGACGATGCGCGACCGGAATGAGCTGGCGCCGATGACCGCCGCATAGATGGCCAGGAACACGCCGATCCCTGCGAGCAGCGCCGGTTTGTCGTTCTGACCGAACGTCTCGATCGCGAACTCCTTCAGAAACACCGGAACGTGATCGATCACCCGGTCGCCGACGTCGAGGACCGGCGACTTCCAGTTCCGTTTCAGCCCAGCGACGAGGTCGGCCGTTCCGAGTGCCAAGATCGCAGCACCAAGGCCAGCGAATGCCCCCCACGCGGTAGCGGCTCGCTTCGAGATCGTTTCCATGGCCATAAGGGTGGTTCGGTCACAGTGGCCAAGTGGATCAATGCGATTGCGCCAGCGTCGAAAGATCCGGTTTGAGGAACGAACTGAGACCGGGAGCCGGTGTTAGTAGCGCTCGACATCTGCGTGTTCACGTGGAGAGGGGCAGACAGAATCGTCAAGCGCGCTCCACGGTTTCCCATAACGCAGGGTCCGAGTCCGGCTGTGGATTCCCGAATTTGCTACCAGCGTGGTCGGGACTCATCGGGCCGCCGTTGAGATGCGAGTTGCACGAGAAGGTCGTGTTTATGGCAACCGTGCGAGGGGCATACCCAGGCGAACCCACAGGAGGAATGATGTCAACCGACGAAGACGTGACGAAAGATCTGATCGAGACTCTCGAGGATGGTGAAGACGGGTACGCCAAGGGCGCCGAAAAGCTCGCTGACTCCGACACCCCCGAACTCGCTGCCCAGTTCCGCGAGTTCAGCCAACAACGAGCTCGGTTTTCATCGGAGCTGCGGGCGATGGCCCAGAATTATGGCGATCACATAGTCGAGTCTGGATCAGTAGCTGCGGCCATTCACAGGGGATGGATGGGACTCAAGGATGCGCTAGCCGGATCCGACCCCAAAGGAGTGCTGGACGCTGCCGAACAGGGCGAAGACCACGCTGTGAAGGAGTATGACAAGGCACTTGCGTCCGACATTTCACCCGCGCTGCGAGCCGTTGTCGAACGTCAGCGAGCGGACGTGAAGACCGCTCACGACACGGTCCGCTCACTACGCGACGCGGACTAACACGACGGGATTGCCCCGATCGGTTTGGGTCGGGTTCACACAGCCTCGAAGCGATAGGTGCCCGTCACGCTGAATGGTGCGCCCGTCGTGGGACAGGTGTTCCGAGTCACGACCACAAAGGAGTTGGTATGCGCGCAGCAGCATCGACGTGGCGGTTGGCGCCGCCCGATGGGGCCAATGCGGCGATCGCCGGGATCGGGTCGACCACATCCTAAGGTACTGCGAGGCGGACCGACGATCAGCACAGTGTTCGAATTCACCACAGCCGCCATCGCCTCCACGTCATGCGACCAGTCGGGTTTCGCGGCGGTCTTACGGACCGTGATGCCGAACAGGTAAGCGGCCTTGTGGAACGCAGCGTGCGCACTCTCGGCACCCACCATCTCCGGCGCAGCGCCGCCTCGCTCGGCTCGCGCTCGCTCCGCGTGCGGCGGGACTCGACCGATGAAGCTGCGACACTAGCCGTGAACAGGAATTGTTGAGCACGCAGGTGTGTGGTTCGTCATCGCTGGGTATGTTCCGGCGATGGCCGATCCTCTCTTGACGCGGCCCCGCTACGAACTGATCGATGCCCCGACATCGTCCGCCGATGCGGTCGTGCTGCTCGACTCCGCGGGCGCGCCTATGGGCAGCGCGATCAAGCGAGAGATCCATCACGCTCACACTCCGTTCCACCTGGCCGTGTCGTGCTACGCGGTCCGTAGCGACGGCAGGGTGCTGATCACCCGCCGCGCCGCGGGCAAGACGTTCGAAGGTGTGTGGACCAATGCCTGCTGTGGTCACCCCCGACCTGGCGAAAACCTCGACGATGCGGTGCGGCGGCACATGTCCCACGAACTCGGAGCGCAGGCCCTCACGCTGCGTCTCGCACTCCCCGACTTCACGTATCGTGCGGAAGCGACCAGCGGCGTCGTCGAGCACGAGTTGTGCCCGGTGTTCGTCGCCGAGGTTGCCGACACCCCGCTCGCATTGCACCCGGACGAAGCCGACGCGTCGGAGTGGCTCTCGTGGGATGCATTGGTGCAGCGTGCCGACGATGATCCCGGCTCGCTCAGCTCGTGGTGCGTCGCTCAGATCTCCCGGCTCGCAACGATGATGGATGATCCGATCGCTTGGGTGAGATCATCGCCCTCGCCGGTCGCTGCAGTGGTGGCTCGCCCGGACCACCCACAGCCGGATCCGTTCCGTCGGATGGGCGGCGAGGTTGATCGAGTCGTCGAACGCTTCCTGCAGGATGCGCACCTCGATCTCGGAGTGCTCGACCCGCTGACGTCCGAGTTGTCCGAGCCGATTGCCCGCCTGTACCACGCCGGAGGGAAGCGGCTGCGGCCATGCCTGGTCTACTGCGGTCACGCCGCCGCCGGAGGGGTACAAGGAGATTCCCGCGACAACCTCGCGGATCTCGCCGCTTCCATCGAGATGCTGCACACGTTCGCGCTGTTGCACGACGACGTGATGGACAAGTCGGTCCTGCGACGTGGCCACCCGACTGCGCACGTGTGGTTCGCCGATGTCCGTCAGCGCAGCGACACCAGTCGACCCGACGATCGAGACGGGTCCACGACCAGCGATTGGTTCGGAACCGCCGCGGCGATCGTCGCAGGTGACTTGGCGTTCGTGTGGGCGGACGAGCTGCTCGACCGTCTCGACGTCGACACCGCGACATTCCGGCGGGTTCGTAGCGTCTTCGACCTGCTGCGGCGGGAGGTGATCGCAGGCCAGTACCTCGACCTGAGGTTGGCTGGCCCCCGTGCCACCGACCGGCAAGCGCTGTCGGTCGCACTGCTCAAGTCGGCCCGCTACTCCGTCACCAGACCGTTGCAGATCGGCGCAACCTTGGCCGGCGCCGACGACGCCACGATCGATTCGCTGTGCGTCTACGGCGACGCCATGGGCGTCGCCTTCCAGCTGCGAGACGACGTGCTCGGTGTCTTCGGGGATCCACTCGTCACGGGTAAGGGGAACGCAGAAGACCTCAGGTCGGGCAAGGCCAGCCTGCTGCTGGTACGCGCCCTCGAGTTAGCGGCACCGGCCGACTCCCGCCTGCTCCATCGGTGCCTCGGGGTCGAGGACCTCGACGAAGAGAGCGAGCGGCAATGCCGCGAGGCAGTGCTCGCATCCGGCGCAGTGGCGTCGATCGAGGCGCTCATCACGTCGCAGTTGGCGACGGCGAAGGGAGTACTCGGTGGGCTGCCCGCCGACGTCGCAGCGGATCTCGCCGAGCTGGCCGATCAGCTCGCGGATCGGGTGGCGTAGATGACTGTCAGGGAGCGGCACGACGTCGTGGTCATCGGCGCCGGTCTGGCCGGTCTGTCGGCCGCATGTCACCTCCACGGCATGGGTCGTTCGGTGCTCGTGCTCGAGGCTGGTTCCCTGCCGGGAGGGCGAGCGGGCAGACACGTCGAGGGCGGCTACTCGTTCGACACCGGCCCGACCGTGCTGACGATGCCCGACCTCATCGAGGACTGCTTTCGTGCCGTCGGTGCCGAGATGTCGGATCGGGTTGCGATCTCGCGTGTGGAACCGATGTACCGGGCGTGCTTCGCCGATGGCTCCACGCTGCACCTCCGCCAGGGGCCGCGGGGCCATGACGGAGGAGATCCGCGGGTCTGCGGACCCCGCGAGGCCGACCAGTTCGGGAGATTCTGCGATTGGTTGCACGAACTCTACGAACTCGAGATGCCGAACTTCATCGATCGCAACTACGAGTCGCCGCTGTCGCTGCTGCGACCCATCGTCCCTGCGCTGCGGCTGCTGCGCTCCGGAGCGTTTCGACGGCTGGAACCCGCGGTCGAGCGCTTCTTCGACGACGAACGATTGGTGCGGGTGTTCAGCTTCCAGGCCCTCTACGCTGGCCTGGCGCCGCGTCAGGCGTTGGCGCTCTATGCGGTGATCACGTACATGGACTCCGTCAACGGGGTGTTCACTGCCGCTGGTGGAATGCACGCCGTGCCCGTCCGCGCTGGCCACCGCGGCTCAGGACGCCGGAGTGCAGTTCCGGTACTCGACGCGGGTCGAGAGAATCGTGCTGCGCAACGGGACGAGTGGCAACGTCGTCGGTGTGCGGCTTGCCGATGGCACATCTATCGACACGAAGCGCGTGGTCTGCACCGCGGATCTCCCGGTGGCGTATCGGACGATGTTGCCCGGCATCGAGATGCCGCGGGTGGCGCGTCGCGGTGAGTACTCGCCCTCCGCGCTGGTCTGGCATGTCGGCGTCAACGGCACGATGCCCGCCGATGTCGCCCACCACAACATCCACTTCGGGGCGCAGTGGCGGGAATCGTTCGAGGCGCTGCTGTCGCGAGGTGAGCGAATGCCCGACCCGTCGATCCTGATCAGCGTGCCGACGATCGATGAGCCAGCGCTCGCGCCCCCGGGCCGACATGTGATTTACGTGTTGGAACCCGTGCCCAACCTGGATGGAAAGGTCGATTGGCGCTCCGAGCGGCCGGTCGCCCGGGAACAGTTGCTCGCCACCCTTGCCTCGAACGGGTATCCCACCGACATCGAGGTCGACCACATGGTCGGACCCGACGAATGGGAAGCCCAAGGGATGGAGCGGGGCTCGCCGTTCTCGCTGTCGCATCGCTTCTTCCAGACCGGTCCATTCCGCCCGTCGAACGTCGAGCGCCGAGCGCCAGGCCTCGTGTTCGCAGGGAGCGGCACCGTGCCCGGTGTCGGGGTGCCGATGGTGCTCGTCTCGGGCAAGTTGGCGGCGCAACGCGTGCGGGGGCTCGGGAACAGATGAGCGTCTCCCTCGAAGAGTCCTACGCGCGATGCAAGGCGCTCAACAAGCAGTACGGCACCACCTACTACTGGTCGACGTTCGCGCTGCCGCGCAACAAACGCCATCACGTCTGGGCGCTCTACGGCTTCTGCCGCCACGCCGACGACATCGTCGATGACCTCGGAGATGCGTCCACGGACGAGCGCTGCGCTGCCTTGAACGACTTCGGCGACCGCTTCTTCGCCGACTGGAAGCGGGGACACTCCGACGATCGGGTGTTGAAGGCGGTCGTCCACACCGTCTGCGCGTTCGGCCACGACCCGGACACCTTCGCCCGCTTCTTGAAGTCGATGGCAATGGACCTCACCGTCGCCGAGTACGAAACGTGGGATGACCTGTGCGGGTACATGGACGGCTCGGCGGCTGTCATCGGGGAGATGATGATGCCGATCCTCGAACCACTCTCGCCCGCCGCGCTGCCTCATGCTCGCGACCTCGGCATCGCCTTTCAACTCACCAACTTCCTACGAGACGTCGAGGAAGATCTGGCACGCGGGCGGGTTTACATCCCGGCAGAAGACCTTCGCCGATTCGGAGCCGATCCGTACCGGCGCGTCGTCGACGATTCCTGGATCGCCCTGATGGAGTTCGAGTTCGACCGCTGCCAGGAGCTGTACCGATCCGCCGACCTCGGCATCGCCATGCTTCCTCCGGCCAGCGCACGGTGTGTGGGCGCAGCCCGCCAGTTGTACTCGGAGATCCTCGACCGCATCGCCGCCTCGGGCTACGACGTCTTCAACCGGCGAGCGGTTGTGCCGCTCGCCGCGCAAGATCTCGATGGCAGGGCGGCTCGCGCTGCGGCGAAGCTGATGGCGGTGGTCGTCGCCCTCCTGGCAGCGGCGTGTGCCTGGTTCGCGTTCGGCCGGGCCGCGACGCTCGGAGGTTCACCGACGGGCCCGATGCCGAGCCGCGACGCGACAGCCACTTCCGGCGCCGCCGCCGCGAACCTGTCGGTGATCGTCCCGGCGCGTGACGAATCAGCGACACTTCCCACCCTGCTCGCGTCGCTCGCACGGAGCACCCTCACACCTCGCGAGGTCATCGTCGTGGATGATAACTCCACTGACGGAACTGCTGAGATCGCGCCGCGAACACGGTGCCACGGTGATCGTCGCGCCACCGCCCCCCGAGGGCTGGGCGGGCAAACCGTGGGCATGTCACCTGGGGTCACAGCGTGCGACGTCGCCCCGCCTCTTGTTCCTCGATGCCGACGTGCAGGTGGCGCCCGATGCGATCTCAGAGTTGCTCGTCCACTACTCACATCTGGACTCCAGGTTGCTGTCCGTACAACCGTGTCACCGACCCGTGCGCGTGTACGAACAGCTCTCGGCAGTGTTCAACATCGTCGGCCCGATGGGCAGCGGCGCGTTCGCGCTTCGTCGAGCACGCGCCCCACGGACAGCATTCGGTCCCTGTCTGCTGACCACCGCCCACGACTATGCCGCTGCCGGCGGCCACGAGGCCGTGCGACACGAGGTTGTCGAGGACATCGCGCTCGCCGCCCGGTACGACGATGTCGGCCAACAGGTCGACGTGCTGCTGGGCGGCGAGCTGATCGCCTTCCGGATGTATCCGGCAGGCCTGCGGAGCTTGGTGGACGGATGGACGAAGAACATCGCCGCGGGTGCCACACGGGCGCACCGTCCGAGTTCCATCGTTGCGGCAACATGGGTCGCAGCGATCAGTTCCGTCGGCGCGTCGGGCATCATCGGATTCCTGTCGTGGCTGCGTGACGGCGACGTGCCATGGGTCGGCCTTGCTGCGTGGGCGCTGGCCGCCGTCCAGGTGCACGTGCTGTTGCGACGCGTCGGCCGCTTCCACGCGCTCACATCGCTGCTCTTCCCACTGCCCTTCGCGTTCTTCATTGCAGTCTTCATCCGCTCGCTGGGCCGACTGCTGCTCGGTCGGCCCGTGCGGTGGCGAGGCAGGAACGTGCCGACCCGACCCGCGAGAGCGGCGGAGGAATGACGCTCGCCGGACATCCTTGGTGGTTGCTCCCGATCGACATCGTTGCGTGGGGCATTGCGCATGCAGCAACCGGTTACGCCGCACACCGGCTGCCAGCAAGGATGTGCGATCGCGACAACCGGCTGACCCGCATCCGACACCCTGACAGCACCGAGCGTCGATGCCGGTTCTTCGGCGTGCCGAGATGGAAGGACTCGCTGCCGGAGGCGGGAGCCTTCTTCGCCGGAGGAGTCTCGAAGCGGCACCTCACCGGGACGGGCAACGACGCGCTGCGAGAGTTCGCGTCGCTCACTCGTCGCGCGGAGATGGCGCACTGGATGGCGTTCCTGGTCGCCCCGCTCTTCGCACTGTGGAATCCGCCGTCGATCGCGCTGCTCATGGTCGTCTACGGGGCGCTGGTGAACGCGCCCTTCATCGCCATCCAGCGCTACAACCGCGTGCGGGTACGGCGGATCCTGTCGCGACGGGAGGCCGCGAGCGCCGGGCCGTCGCCAGAGCGAGGCTGAGCGGCGGCCTTGCGGCGAAGCTCCTTACTCACGAGCGGGAGCAGCATGCCGTACGGCTCGCCGCCGTAGAGGTGGTGGATCTCGTGAGATTCGCGCAACCAGTCCAGCGTTCGCCGATCATCGATCGGGCAGGGGAGCCGTCGATGGATGTAGACGTCGTGCACCAACATGTACAGCAGGCCGTACGCGGCAATTCCACCGCCGAGCCAGTACAGCCACGTGTTCGAGGTGAGCGATGCGCCGAGGAACACCGCGAACCCGATGAACGAGAACAGCACAGGAAACGCGTCGTTCTGCTCGAACCGTCCTTGCGGGGGCAGGTGATGACTGCGATGCCAGCGCATCCCGAAGCCGTGCATGACCCAGCGATGCGTTGCGTAGCTGACGCCTTCCATGGCAACGAAGCCGATGGCCGCGACCGCGACGAGTCCGATACTCATCTCGTCTCCTTCTCGCCGGACCGGTCCCACAGCAGGATGACCATCGTCAGCAACGCGAACGCATAGGCGTACTCCTCGAGCAAGATGTCCCAGATGGGTCGGATCCCGGACGTCTGCGCGTCGTCGTAGATGACGATCGGCGCCGAGAGCTTGGTAAGCCAGCCATCGACGGCAACCATGAAACCGAACACGATGAGCATCGACAGGTAGTACGCCCTCGACCGAAAGATTCCCGAGCGGAACCACCACAGTTCCGCGACGACCACCACGGCCGCGGCGAGCGTCGCGAGTGCCGGGTACAGCGCCATCAGCGGTCCTGGAGCCACTGCTGCACGGGGGCGGTTCCGGCCAGGATGTTGCGCACCGACTCCAGGGTGAGCAACGAGCACACGGGGATGGTGATGAAGAACAACAGCTCCTCCACCACCATGCCGCCCGCCGACGTCAGGCCGATCGTGTAGTCGGGGTTGAACGACCACGTGCCTCGGTGGGTGGCCCACAGATCCCACGCGACGAACACGGCCAGCACCGGCGCGACGGCGAGTGCCAGACGACGCGGGCGACGCCACACCCGACCGCCGAACAGGAACTCCAGCGGAAGAGTCAGCAGCAGACAGGCAACCATCAAACCTGCGTACTGCAACCGGTCCATCCTCCAATGATACCCCGGCCTCGCGGTCCAGTCCTTCGGAGCGCAGACCTTCGCGCTTCGTGCCGTGGGCCGAACGAGTTCACCAGAATGGCCGAGCACACGATCAGCACCGGCCGTTCAGATCCGGCCGCTCTCCTCCGGCTCTCGTTGTGGCTCGCAAACGCGATCGTTGGCCCGAACTGGAAGGACGATGGCTACACGCCGCTCGATGTGCTGCAGCGAGTCGTTGTGACGGCCATGCCGGATACCTGAAGGTTGCCGGCCGACTCGCAAGCACAGTTTGGCCGGCCACGCGCGTCCCGGGTGACCTGCGGTAATCAAACACGATCACGACCAGTACTGACGCCCTCACCAAACCCACGGTCGACGGTTGATCTACGGCCAAGAGTTGTCCATCGACTTGTCCATCCACCACGCGCTGCTGCACGATGTTCAACGAGACCAGACGAGGAGACAACCGACGCTGAGCAGGTCAGATGCGATTCAGGGTGACTCGCTGAGACCCATTCGCGCTCATTCCTAAACCGTGTGCGAAGGTTTGAATCCTCCCGGGAGCACAAGAAGTGCCAGCTCAGAGATAGTAGTAGCCGGGCTATTGCTGAGAATTGTCCATCCAGTTGTCCATCTTTCCCTCGCGCAAGACCGCTTTTCATAAGACCGCTTTTCTGCGGCCGAAGGCTGGTTTTGGCGTTGGCTGAGCAGGGCGAACGCTCGGGGCGTCGACTGGATGAGGCGGAGACGCACGGTCTCGCTGGCGGTTGTGCAACGACGCGTTGCACAAGTGTGTTGGTGGGCTAGGCAGACGGTGCGGGATCGGTCATGCCGGCGGTGTTGGTCCCGCCGGTGGGCGGTAGTTGGCCGCTTCGCGTCACTGTTGCGTAGATGGACTTCCACATGACCGTGCAGCCCACAGCGCTGGTGCGCCAAGTGAACGACCCGACAATGGCCCCGCCTGGGGTGTAGTCGGGAGGGAGGACGAAGTGAAAGCTTGCGGTAGCGGCCGGAGCTCCATCGAGGAAGCGGAGGACGCCCCCTGCTGCAGGGACGAAGACTGCGGAGTCGTTGATGTCGCTGAAGATGTCCAACGAAATGAACTTGTCATTCCCGGGAACGAAGTAGCCAGCGACGTCAGCGATCACATCGACGCTGGGCGCGGATGCCCGAGAGGTCGGGTGCAGACCGGACCCGCCCAGACCCAGAGGTTTGGCCTGCCGCCGGGCGGGGCGAATCAGCGAACCTATCCCAACTAGCTCACCGCGATGGAGGTTCATTGGGACGATGGCGTCAACGAAGTTGAGCGCCTCGAGATCGATCTGTGGATCGACATGCACGACACCGACCGCATCGAGACGATCGTCGTCGGTGCCCGCGTCATCGCCGTGCATGCCCTGTCCTCCACGGTCGGCGCCGTCGGTACCGCTCATCGACACAGCGACCTGGTCGCTGAACTCGACGAGGCCCTGGCCATAATGCGCGAAATCCGCGACAGGGGCCGTCCGCGCGACCCGCCGGGAACGTGGTGCGTACAGCGTGGCCGATCCGTGGGCGCCAAACCGCTGGCGGACCGGCCCGACACAATGTCTAGTCAACCCGTCGCCCCGTTAATCGGCGCGCGCCGCTAGCGGACGTCGGACGTTGTGGTGCGATAACTTCGGTGGCGTGTTGCGCTCCGCCGACCACGCCATGGTGACGTACAGCGACCAGCACGGACCGGTCACCTGCACGGTGTGGCCTTGCCTGCCGCTCACCGCAGCGGGATGAATCGGCGTCGATCAGTGCGCTGGTCGTCCATTTGCGCAGGGCGAGGATTGTGGCATCGAAGCTGCCATCGGTGAGGCCATGGTCCTTACGCAGCTGGCGCGTGCGTCGGGTGAGCAGTTCCGGGCGCAGGGGAGTGCTGCAGGTGGGGTCGAGGCTGAATACGTAACCATCCGGCGCAACGCTGGTTCCGCAGGCGGCTGCCCGCGCATCCATCTCCGCAAGATGTTCTCGGAGTAGCTCGATGGTGGCTTCGTCGAGGGTGACTGCTCGGCTGCTCCTCGTCTTGGTTTGTTTTTCGACGACGATTCCGCCGGCATCGTTGATTGCCGTGTCGACGATGAGTTCGTGCTGGTCGAGGTGTAGTCGGTCGCGTCGCAGGCCCGAGAGCTCGCCTCGTCGGAGACCGGTGGTTGCTGCGAGCTTGAGGACCGGGGCGAGCATCTCGTCGTGTTCGTCGGCGGTGGCGAGCAGGCGTAACAGGTCATCAAGCTCGGGTGCGGTGGTGTGGCGTGGCGTGTGTGTGCTGGTCGGCAACTCGAATCCATCGACTGGGTTGCTGGTCACCTTGCGGTGACGCTTTCCCCATTTGAACGCGCCGCTCAACAAGGCGCGGGCGTTGTTCATCCTGCTGCGCGACAGCCCGGCTCGGCGGATGCGGTCGAAGGCCGTGTCGAGTTCGGCCGTCGTGATCGAGCCGGCCTGCTTGTGACCGATCTGTTCTTTGAGCCAGTGGGAGTAGGCGTCGGCGTAGCCGGTGAGTGTGGAGTGATCGAGTCCTCGGTCTTCGCGGGCGAACTCGAGATACCAGGCGACCAGACTGTCGAGGGTCAACTGGTTGTCGCGCTTGGCGTACAGGGTGGTGTCCGTCGCCGATTTCGGTGACGAGGGCGGCCAACGCTTTGGCCGCGTCGGTTCGAGTGCCGTAGATGGTGCGGAACGTGCGGCGACGCTGTCCGGACTGATCGACGGCGGCGGTGGCTCCGATCTTCCATACTCCGGGTGAGATCGCGGTAATCGTCCCGGTGCCTCGCGGCGAACGCTTCTTCGACGGTGGTGATGCCGACGACTTGGCGCGTTGATCGAGTCGTAGGTGGTCCACTCGCACGCAAGCGGGTTCGTCGGCGCATGACCGGACCCGGGCACCGTCGGGCACAGAACCGTTCTCGATCTCCCACGAGGCTCGAGCCGCGGTGAGCAACTTGCCGTCGACGCGGACCTGACCGCTGCCACCCGATGACTTCGTGCCCAGCCAGATGTGATGGTGCCCGGAGCGATCAACTCTGGCTTCGAACGGTGCTCGGTCGAGCGGCATCCCGAAAAGTCTATCGACTTCGATGGCGAGTGTCTAGATCCTTGTTGGTGCCTATCTCATTCGATAGACTGACTGTCAATTTTGGAAAGTGCTAGTGACCTGGTACTTCTTGGTGCGCCCCCTGGGTTTCGAACCCAGAACCTGCGGATTAAGA